>NZ_JBDSFX010000001.1:0-304438 GCF_039919315.1 Dyadobacter sp.
GAGCAATTTTTTCAAGCATTGCTTCTGGCTTGCCTTCCGCACGTGCCTGCTCCTTACCCACTTCGATTTCACGCTCCACAGTCGCGGAATCAACTTCATCCTTATCCAATGCGATAGGTTTCATGGCAGCGATCTGCATGGCCACGTCTTTACCAAGCTCGTTCACGTCCGTTCCGTTTACACCATTGAATGCAACCAGTACGCCCAATTTACCATTGGAGTGAATATAAGGAACAACCTGATCAGCAGTTACATTTTCGTAAGCAGTGATTTCAAGTTTTTCTCCCAATTTACCAACCAGGTCAATGATGTGCTCACTTACCGGACGACCATCCGCCAATGTAGCTGAAAGCAAAGCTTCTTTATCAGCAATATCATCTGCTACTGCTTTGTCCAAAATGCTTTTCGCCAGATTTTTGAAATCTTCAACGTTGGAAACCGGTTCAGTTTCGCAAGCAAGTGCAACAAGCTTTCCGTTTGTTCCGTCAGCACTGATCTGTACTACTACTGTTCCTTCGGAAACTGCATTGTCAGCGCGTTTTGCTGCTACTTTCTGTCCTTGTTTACGAAGAATATCAACAGCTTTGTCAAAATCACCATCAGCTTCCTGAAGTGCTTTTTTACAATCCATCATGCCCGCGCCAGTCATTTGGCGGAGTTTATTTACATCTTGTGCGGTAATTGCCATGATCTTATTTAATAAATTTTTATTACTGTTTTGAAAGAAACTGACCTGTTACCCTTGAATGATCAAATGGTTAAGAAATCCGTTTCAGATTGAATTTAAAAAAACTGTAGCCCATAGCAATTAGGCTATGGGCTACTTTATCTGTTCAGACAGGAGTCGGGTTCAAGCCCGGTCCATATCGCCCTGATTACTCTTCATCACTTTCAGCGACAGCTGTTTCTGCGGCTACTTCAGCACGAGGTGCAGCAGCTGCGGCAGCCTCTTCATTGCCTTTGTCAACCTGACGTTTCGCTTCTTCCTCCTCTACCAGACGCTGATCGTCTTTATCTTGTTTGCGTTCCATCAAACCTTCTTCGATTGCTTTTCCAATGGCCAAAGTGATCAACGAGATAGCTTTGTAAGCATCGTCATTACTTGGGATCGGGAAATCAACTAATTCGGGGTTAGAGTTTGTGTCGCAGATAGCAAAGATGGGTATGTTCAATCTTTTTGCTTCTGAAACCGCAATGTGCTCGCGTTTTACATCAACGATGAAAAGGGCAGCAGGAAGGCGGGTCAGGTCAGCTACACCACCCAACACTCTTTCCAATTTATCCTTTTCACGTGTAAGCATCAGGCGTTCTCTTTTCGCAATATTGCTAACCGTGGTTTCGTCTTTTAGCATCTTCTCAAGAGTCTGCATTTTTTTCAAAGACTTGCGAATCGTACCGAAGTTTGTAAGCATACCACCTAACCAACGATCAGTTACGTAAGGCATTTTAAGACGTTTCGCCTCTTCCGTTACGATTTCCTGAGCTTGTTTTTTAGTAGCAACAAACATGATCTTACGTCCTGAACGAACGATCTGCTTCAAAGCGGCTTCAGCCGAATCGATGCAGCTCAAAGTCTTGTTCAGGTCAATGATGTGGATCCCGTTCTTCTCCATGAAGATATATGGAGCCATACGTGGATCCCACTTGCGGGTAAGGTGACCAAAGTGGACACCTGCATCCAATAGTTCTTTATATTCTAATTGTGCCATTGCCAATTTAAATTTAAAATGTTTTTGAAATTACGCAGCACAAAGCATCGGGCACGATAAGCAATGTCTGGACAATTTTTTTGTCATTTCTAGTCAGGTATTGTTTTGAATTAAAAAAGAACAATAAATGACCGTTCATGACTACACTTGACAATTGCATGACCATTTCTGACCACACATGACAGTGTAATATTAACGTTTCGAGAACTGGAATCTCTTACGAGCCTTAGCGCGACCGTATTTCTTACGTTCAACCATACGAGGGTCACGGGTAAGGAATCCTTCTTTTTTCAACGCACCACGGAATTCTCCGTTGTACTCGCAAAGCGCTCGGGAAACAGCCATACGGATTGCTTCCGCTTGTCCTGAAATACCACCACCTCTTACATTCACTTTAAGATCGTAACCATTGCCACCGCTGATCACTGCGAAAGGCTGCTGAAGAACAATTTGGTGAACTTCAAATGGAAAGTATTCTTTGTAATCGCGTCCGTTTACTTTGATGTCTCCTTTACCTGGCGTCATATAGATACGAGCCACGGCTGTTTTTCTTCTACCTATTGTGTTGATAACTTCCATGAATTACAACTGGATTTCTTTTGGTTGCTGTGCGCTGTGCGGATGTTCCGGCTTAGCGTAAACAAACAGATTAGTAAACAAACGACGTCCCAAACGATTTTTTGGAAGCATACCTCTTACGGCTTTCTCGATTACACGTTCTGGGTGTTTTTCGAGCAACTCACGGGGAGTTTGAAAACGTTGACCTCCTGGGTAGCCAGTGTGACGAACATAAACTTTGTCGGTCATCTTCTTACCTGTCAACTTGATTTTATCGGCGTTGATAATGATAACATTATCACCACAGTCCACGTGAGGAGTGTAACTTGCCTTGTGCTTGCCTCTGATAATTTTTGCAACTTCACTGGCCAAACGACCTAAAATTGCATTCTGAGCATCCACAACAACCCACTCCTTGTTCACTGTGTTTTTGTTCGCCGAGATGGTTTTGTAGCTTAACGTATCCACGATTAACAAAAATTTAATTGATTTTCAATAAATTACACTGTAACAAGACAGTCCCATCGCAAAATGGGAGTGCAAATATAGAGTTTAACAAATTGAATTACAAGTATGTTTGGGAAATTCCTTTATCAATCATTGATTGAAAATGACAAAGCAGCATATGGTAAGCCATAAACCACTGAAACATGGCGCTGCTTGTTGTCCAGATAAACATTGAAGTCCTTTGACTTACGGGTTGTATAAGTCGTTCTTCCATACAGATACCCAAGCTTTATTCCCACTTTCGGACTGAACCTGAAACGTACAAAAGCTTCGGATTGTCCACTGTTTTTATTTAATACCAAAGGAAGTGCATTGAATATAGTAGGGTGTGTAGGCAGCCATCTGTTATAATTGGCCTGCCCGCTGCCCGGGACCTGCGTACTTTTTTCATAAAAAGCATTTCTTTCCGAACCGAAAGCCAATCCAAGTAAGTCAGTATCAATGCCAAGGTCAATTTTCCAGAATACAATGTTGAGTCCAGCAATGACGCTCAGTCCGTTTACCGACACATCCCGGTATTCTAAAATCTCTGTTGAATTCCTAATCACCGCAGATTCCAGGTTTGTTCTGCCCGCGTAGTACCCCCACGCCCTGAACCCCAGCCCTGCCCGCAGCCAAGGTAGTTTTCGAGATCCTAATTCTTCATGATATAAAATGGAAGGTGCCCATGAGATGCTACCTACCCCTGTTCCCACGTCTACTCCGGCACTGATGGGAGAGGTATTCTGCGCCCATCCATTGCCAGCTTTCAGTAATAAAACAAAAAATAATACTTTTAATACTTTCATGATAAAATTCAGTTCGATGAGAAATGTAAAATCCGATGCTTCGGATCATGCTGTCCTAAATATAGCATCCGATATTTTTAACAAGATATTCCCTTTGCTACAATCTATGACAATATGCTACTTATTATGCATATTTAGTAACCAGGCATTAGCCCAGGGTACCGATCAATTATCCTTCGCGCCATTGTTCAATGGTAAAAACCTGGACGGATGGGTCGATGTGAACACTTCAAAAGAGACCTGGAAAGTAAAAAACGGCACGCTCATTTGTTCCGGAAAACCCATCGGCGTGATGCGGTCCGACAGGCAATATGAAAACTTTATCCTGGAAGTGGAGTGGAAACATATGGAAGCCGGCGGCAACTCGGGCATTTTCATATGGAGCGAAGGTACTCCCCAGGAAAATGATCCCCTCACCAAAGCCATTGAAG
Organism: Dyadobacter sp.; assembly: GCF_039919315.1. Taxonomy (GTDB): domain Bacteria; phylum Bacteroidota; class Bacteroidia; order Cytophagales; family Spirosomataceae; genus Dyadobacter. Next base: position 3,994 of record NZ_JBDSFX010000001.1, read on the forward strand.
TACAAATGCTGGAACTTGACTACGCCAGGCAACACAATGCAACCGAAGACTACGTCCACGGCGAATTGTTCCCGACCATGGGTATGACGGCGATTCCCGACAATCCCAGAGGCCCAAGAAGCAAGTCGCTTGAAAAAAGGTGCAAAGGCAAGGGAGAATGGAACAAGTATGTGGTGGTATGCGTCGATGGAACCGTCAAGCTGTCTGTGAATGGCAAGTTTGTAAACGGACTGCGCAATTCGGAGCGCAAAAAAGGCTATATCTGCCTGGAAGCAGAAGGTGCCGAGATCCATTTCCGCAATTTCAGAATTCTCGAATTACCCTCAGGAATTACCTCAACCGCACAAACTGCCCCTTTGGTCAATTGATTGGTGAAGTAAACTTTCTACTATAACTTAGGGACAGATATTAATTCTACTCCGCATGAAAATCTCCTTCGTTGGCTCTGGGAATGTGGCCTGGCATCTCGCTCAGGCTTTTGAAGATGCTGGTCACTGGATTTGTGAAGTGTATAGCCGCGACACCCAAAAGGCACGTCAGCTGGCTTCCTCTTTATATGATACCAACATCCAGCCCGACCTTAACTTCTCGGAAAGTGAAGCCAATGTGATTATTATTGCGGTTTCTGACGATGCCATCGAGAGTATCATTCAACGCATTGTACTGCCCGAAGGTGTGATATTGGTGCACACCTCAGGTACCCGCTCGCTGGCAGAATTTCAAAACCTGATCGAGATTTACAGTGACGTATATGTCCATACCGGTGTTTTTTATCCACTTCAGACTTTTACCAAGGGAATTGAAATGGATTATAAGTCCCTACCCTTCTGCATTGAATCCAAAAACGAACTGATTGAGAACAAACTGATTCTACTGGCCCAGAGCATTAGCGATAATGTGAGCCGGATGGACTCGGACGAGCGGTTTATACTACATGTTGCAGCCGTGTTTGCAAGCAATTTTACCAATTACCTTCTTACTATTTCCCACGATATGCTGGATCGGGAACAGCTGGATTTCGAACTGCTCAAACCATTGATCCAAACCACTATTGAAAAAGCATTGGTATCTAACAATCCGGCCGTAGCCCAAACCGGCCCGGCACGTCGCGGGGACTGGAAAACAACAGGCCGTCATTTGGAATACTTGCAGGAAACAGATGAAGACTGGACTGAAATTTACCGGCTGATGACAGACAAAATCAGGAACTTCTATATTTCAAAATAATAAGAACCCGTGCCGTCCGGAAAAAAGTTAGGCTATATTTGCAGGATTCACAATAGATCTTTTCATGAATTCTACATTAACGGACCGTTTCAAGCGCATTACCACCTTTATTTTTGATATTGACGGTGTCATGACCGACGGAAGTGTGATCGCTCTCGAAACCGGCGAGCAACCCAGGATTTTTAATGTAAGGGACGGCTACGGCATCAACCGGGCGGTCAAAATGGGTTATCGGGTCGCAATTTTATCTGCACAAAACCAGGTAGGTGTTCGTAAAAGGCTAGAATATTTGGGTGTAACAGACATTTTTATTGGCACATCACCAGACGGCAAACTGCCTGTTTTCAAAAAATACATTTCAGAAGCAAATCTTACTGAAGATGAAATTGTCTTCATGGGAGACGATCTGCCCGATTATGAAGTAATGCGTACCCATGTTTTAGGAGCATGCCCGGCCGATTCTGCCGATGAAATCCTTGCCATTGCCGATTATATATCACCAAAAAATGGTGGCCGGGGCGCAGTACGCGACCTGATTGAACAGGTGATGAAGGCGCAGGGAAAGTGGATGACCTGGTTTGAATAAACGACTGACGAAAGAAATACGGAGCAGAAATCTGTGGAAAAAAAGCGTTACTTCCCTAACCTGAATGGCATTCGCTGCATTGCGGCACTTTTGGTAGTTTTTCACCATTTGGAGCAAGCCAAGCATGCACTGGGAATTTCCAATATATATGAATGGCCCATTATCCAGCATGCGGGAAGGCTCGGTGTAGGCTTATTCTTCGTATTGAGCGGCTTTCTCATTACCTATTTATTATTGGAAGAAAGAGGCCGGTTTGGGAATGTCGATGCCAAAAAATTCTATTTGCGCCGGGTTTTCAGGATATGGCCGATCTATTTTCTCATCATTGGTTTGTCTTTTTTTGTCTTTCCACATTTAGAGTTGCTAAGCTACCCTGGCGTTGAAGAAAAGCTGACCGTCGATCTGCCTGAACGTTTAGGACTTCTTTTGCTGGTACTTCCCAATTTTGCATTTGTACTTTATGATCTGCCTTACTGGTGCGCCCAAACCTGGTCCATTGGTGTAGAAGAGCAATTTTACTACCTCTGGCCCTGGCTGATCAAATACCCAAAAAGGCGTATCCCTATCATTATTTTCTTTCTCGCGATCACAGCGGGGATTTTATATCTTGGTTTACAAATGGTCAACCCATCCGAAGAAGTCAAGGATGAAATGATCACTACTTTCCTGGGGCAGTTCCGCATTCAGACCATGGCGCTCGGAGGATTTTGCGCGTGGCTGGTTTACAAGGAAAAAGAGAATGTTCTCAAAGTCGTGTTTAGAAAAGACTTGCAGATCGCTGCCTATACGATTCTGATGGTTTTGTTTCTATCCGGCGTTCATTTCACCGGATTTTTGGAGGTATACGCAGTCTTCTTTGCCTTTTTTGTGTTGAATGTATCCTGCAATAAGGACACCATTATCAGTCTGCAAAATCCTTTTATGGACTATATGGGCAGGATTTCATACGGTCTTTACGTGTATCACGTGTTTGTAATTGTATTGATCGTCAATATTTTGAACAAATATCTGCCTGAATGGAATGGTACCAGCTACCAGATCGGTCTTTACATTTTGTCATTTATTGGATCAGTGGCGGTAGCGTCTCTCTCTTATTCTTATTTTGAAAAACCCTTGCTCGCTTTCAAAGACAGACGTTTCGGGCGGTAGTCATTTCAATGCTTAATTTTTGGGCAGTTCTGCCATCGTGTAGAATCTCAACTTCTGGCGCTGGGCCTCCTTCAATACTTGTTCCAAAAACGCCACATTGAAACCATATGCCCCGTTTTCAGGTGCTACATGCAATGGTTGGTGACCAAACAACATCAATGCAGTACCAGTCTCTTTTGCTTTGCCAATTGCATCCTGCATTTCGCCAATAGTCAATCCTGCGTCGGTATCGATCAGAAGTGCGTCTACTATTTTTTCTTTATCAAATGGATAAAAAATGTGGCTCATAAGCCTGGGTGCCAATGCATAAAGCTGCACTCCGAACATCCTCCGTCTTGAAATGGCCACGTCACGAAGGATTTTAAAACCACTCGCCAACAATACCGAATCGACTTGGTCATTATGATCGCCACCGGGATGAGCATAGGATTCCGGCACAAAACCTGCCAGTTTCATATAATGTAAGCCAGGCGTTAATTCGGTTTCCGCATATTTGGCCGGCCCGAGAGCTGCTATTGTTTCCGTGGCCTTACCATGTACCGTCCCGTGAAACCCTATTTCATGCCCGTCGCTTTCCAATTGTTTGAGCTTCGCAATTTCATCTGCGGTCAAAGTATCACCGCAGGTAATGAAGAATGTAACCTTTGCATTGTATTTCCGGAATAATGGCCGTAACGCATACCAGTCGTTGATAAAGTGATCGTCAAAGGAAATCGCTATCCCGGCTTTTTGGTTGTTTTCAGCTGTATTCGAGCAAGCTGACATGAAAATGATCAACAGTAGAAAGGCAATCGCAATGCCTGGACGGAATGTGGGTCTTACGGTTGAATATTTCAATACTTCCGGGATGAAATGTTATTTTCGCTAAATTAATCACTGCAGATGAAAATTCTCCATACCGCTGACTGGCATATTGGCAAAAGGCTTGATAACTACTCCCGTCTGGAAGAACAGCGGCTGGTGCTGGAAGAGATATGCGGGATAGCCGAGCGGGAAAATGTAGATGCTATTATCGTTGCAGGCGATCTGTTTGACAATTTCAATCCATCATCAGAGGCTACGGAGCTACTATACAGCACATTGCATCGCCTTTCCGCGAATGGAACGCGCGCAGTGGTCGCTATCGCTGGCAACCACGACTCCCCCGAGCGCATACAGGTACCGGACGCGCTCGCGAAAGTTTGCGGGATACTATTTGTGGGCTTTCCCAATACAGAGATCAAGCCTTTCTGCACACAGGGTCAAGTGGAAATCGTACGGACAGCCAAAGGTTTTATTGAACTTACATTGCCCAATGCCGACTTTCCACTGCGCATTTTGCATACACCTTATGCCAATGAACAGCGACTAAGAACATTTCTGGGTATAGAAGAATCGGAAGAAGCGTTAAGGGTTCATTTGCAGAACCATTGGCAAGAGCTGGCTGATCTGTATTTGGATGACAAGGGTTTCAATTTACTAGCCACGCATTTGTTTGTCATGCAAAAAGGCGGCCCAATGCCCGAAGAGCCGGACGACGAGCGCCCTATCCTGCATATTGGAGGCGCTCAGGCTATTTACACTGAGAATTTCCCTAAGCAAGTGCATTACATTGCGCTCGGCCATTTACATCGCTATCAGGTGGTTGATAAATATCCAGCCCCGGCCATCTATTCCAGCAGTCCGCTGGCGTACAGCTTTTCCGAAGCCAATCAGACCAAATATGTGGTTTTGATTGAGGCCGAGGCGGGGAAACTAGTCAGTTACCGCCCGATCGAACTGACGAAAGGGAAAAAACTGCGCCGTAAAAGCTTTCACAACATTGATGAGGCCATAATCTGGCTGGGCGAACACAGCGACGACCTCATTGAACTGACCATTATTTCAGACAATTACCTGGAAGCAGCCGACAAAAAGCGGCTGACAGAAGCGCATTCAGGTATTATCCAAATCATTCCACAAATCAAAAGAAGTGAAGAGTCGGAAGCCGCGTCAGAAATTGATCTTTCGCTCAGCATTGAAAAACTCTTCGGCGAATATTTCAAAACCAAAAACAAAGGCCAGGAGCCATCAGATGGGTTAATGGAGGTTTTTCGGGAAGTGCTTGGGACTGAAGAGGAAAGCGCTTAGAGTAATCAATTTACATCCTAACTACTCACAGTCAAAAAACCGGAGGTAAAACAAAAGCGACAAACAATCCTCAGACCATTTGTCGCTCAATATTTGAATAAACTATGATTTGTTAGCTAGCGCGTCTCAATTTCGCTTCAATGGTCTGCTGAGTGTGCGGTACGATCCTTAGTCTTTCCTTAGGGATCAATTTGCCTGTGTCAATGCAAACGCCATATGTTCCGTTTTTAATGCGAACCAATGCATTTTCAAGCTGGATAGAATATTTTTGCAAACGGGCAGCAAGCTGGCTTAGGTTTTCACGCTCACTGGCATCAGCGCCGTCTTCAACTAATTTGGCCGAACCGGCGGTAATGTCTGTCCCACTATCGTTTTTTTTGCTCAATCCTCCTTTAATATAATTAAGCTCGCTCATGGTCGCCTCCAATTTTCCGCGGATGAGCTCTTCAAATTCCCTCAATTCTTCCTCTGAATATCTTGTGCGTTCTTCTTGCATAATCTTAGTTGATTTTGTTAATCTAGTATGAAGGAGCGTTTCAAAGTACAAAAGTACTAGTATTCTGCCTATTTCGGAATTATGATATAAATACTATTTTCTAAAAGAATTCAATTATCAACGATATCAGAGCGTATAACGTAACAAAGCCACAACCTTTAACAGGAAATGGCTTTGCTTGGGTTTTTGCATGGGTTTCGGGTTACTTATAAAGAACCGACTTAACTGCCTCAACTACCCGTTTCACGCTTGGCAAAATTTCTTCGATCAATGTCGGAGCATAAGGCAGTGGCACATCACGGTTAGTAACCCGTATCACCGGCGCATCCATAAAGTCGAATGCATGGCGCTGGATATGGTAAGTGATTTCTGTTGAAATAGACGCCAAAGGCCATGCTTCTTCTACTACCACACAACGGTTTGTTTTCTTCACAGATTCGATGATAGCAGGGTAGTCGATCGGACGAACAGTTCTGAGGTCGACCACTTCAACGTCAATGCCTTCTTTTTCCAATTGCAAAACTGCCGGCATCACCACACGCGGGATCATTTTACCAAAAGAAACAATGGTAACATCTTTTCCCTGACGTTTTACGTCTGCTTTGCCCAGCGGTATCAGATACTCCTCTTCAGGAACCTGCATTTTGTCGCCGTACATGACTTCCGATTCCATGAAAATAACAGGATTGTTATCACGGATGGATGATTTCAAAAGTCCTTTTGCATCGTAGGGGTTCGAAGGAACCACAACTTTCAGGCCCGGTGTATTGGCAAACCAGTTTTCAAAATTTTGTGAATGCTGTGCTCCTAGTTGTCCCGCATTTCCTGTTGGGCCACGGAATACGATCGGGCAGCCATACTGTCCTGCGGACATTGAAAGAATCTTGGCAGCACTGTTGATGATCTGATCGATCGCAACCAGAGAGAAGTTGAATGTCATGAATTCAACAATCGGGCGAAGACCGTTTCCGGCAGCTCCTACTGCTATCCCTGCAAAACCAAGCTCTGCAATAGGTGTATCAATTACGCGCTCAGGCCCGAATTCGTCCAGCATTCCCTGACTGGCTTTATAGGCGCCGTTGTATTCCGCAACTTCCTCACCCATCAGAAATATACTCTTGTCAAGGCGCATCTCTTCCGACATAGCGTCGCGAATGGCATCTCTAAATGCTAATTCTTTCATTCGTAATTTTATAATTATTTAATTCTTAGAAGAAACCATCGCAGAATCTTGAAATCTTTCTTGGATTTGACCTGCGCGGTTACATAAAAAGACGTTTTGTATACTTATTTCAAAATGATCTGGTAAAATTAGAGAAACAAGGTCAATTCTCAAATTCTTTCAAAGAACCATTGCGTTAAAAATACGCGTAATGATGCGATTATAATGGGATCACATCTACTTCCACCTTAAGCGTATGTTTTCCGTAGCTGAATATAATTCCTTTCAGCGGCGGCACATCGCTGTAATCCCTCCCCCACGCCGTCACAATGTGCCTTTCACCGGGTACAATATTGTTGGTAGGGTCAAAATCACACCAGCCATAATCAGGAATAAAAACGGAGATCCAGGCATGGGAAGCATCCGAACCCTGCAGCTTCGGCCGTCCGGGCGGAGGAAGTGTTTCCAGGTAGCCACTGACATAGCGTGCAGCGAACCCAAAACTACGGATACAGGCAATCGCCAAATGTGAAAAATCCTGGCAGACCCCTTTTTTCGCAGCAAGTACTTCCTTGATCGGCGTATTGACCGTCGTAAAATCGGGAACAAAGTCGAATTCGGTATAGATCTTCCTGCAAAGCGCTTTCACACATTCGTAAAGGGGCATATCATCCCGAAAACAATCCTGCGCATAGGCCTTGATTTCAGCGTCCCATTTGACTAGTGGACTCGGAAGTACGTATTCCAGCACATTGATTTTCATTGCCCTGTCACTCTTCAAACGTTCACGCGCCGCGCGGCAGGTTACTTCGGATGGAATAAAAAGAGAGCCGGTCGACTCCGTCAGTATTTCTACGATGCCCGTGGTGAGTACCGTGAGGTTTTTGTGAGGCGAATGCAGTGAAAAATAATGCGTGGTATTACCGTAAAAATCAGTTCTTTCTATGAGTTGTGACGGCTCTGGCGTCACTTGTATCGTGAAACCCTGGCACAACTGGTTTGGCAATGTCCGTGGAGCAAGGCATAGCAGGCTGTGATAATTATTTACGGCCTCCGCGTACTTATATTCCGTTTTATGGATCAGTTTATATTTCATCCGTATCGTAATCCGCAGGTTCAAAAAATGAATGATGCATCAGCGTATGACTGAAATACATATTCGTCAGGTTCGTAGAAACCGAGCTGATCAGCCTGGAAACTTCGGAAAGTAGATTAAAAAGCTCCACCCGCTCCGAGTCTGCGTTGCATTTACTCAAATCCGAAATATCGGCCAGCTTAATCAATGTGGACGCTTGCAAAACAAATTTTTGAGCATCATTCAATCGCTTACCCCGGGTGGTGGTAGGAAGTTTTGTCAGGTTCTTTTTAAGCTCGTCCACCATATACACTAATGAATACGGCAAAGTTTTTTCCAACAAAACCATGTCCAGCATCGCTTCCACACTCAAATGTGACTTGTATATCTGCCTGTAATTAACCAGCAAATGATGGTTAATTAATGTTGCCTCTATCAACTCATTCTCAACAGCTTGTGCATTTTTAACACCAAAATTAGATTGTATTACACTGATTCTGGACAAAATACGTTCGATCAGCTTCCCTGTTTCAAGCAATAAAAAGCTGTTGTCGCGCGGCATGCTTTCGGCGATTACGCCCAGGAAAGTAAACATGTTGTTGAACAGCCCGTCCAGCGTTTTCTGAATATTGTTGCTGTTCATCGTCGACGCATTCCGTATCTCATGGAAACCATTGTCGACCAGATCCACGATGCGCCATATTTCCAGGTCCCATTGGTTACGAACAGCTCCCACAGCATTCAGGAACAATCCAATGTTCGCCGATACGGTACCGGGCCGCGCTGTGTTCGAGATGAGGTCGATGATTTCTTTGTAAGGATCTGCAAGTGGGTCTTCTTCTTCCAAAAATCCGGGATAGGTTGCTGAAAGGTGCGTCAGCGATTGCAGCAAAACCTTAATGTGTTCCTGCTTGGCCGGGCCGCCAAAATTGCGGTCAAGGTTCAGGACATTAATGGTCGTGTTCATGAATTTGATGATTGACATGGCTCTTTCGCAATATCGGCCCACCCAAAACAAGTTCTCAGCGCTCCTGCTCGGCAGGGATATGTGTTTATTGACAGCAGCCAGGTTCGGCAGCGTGATTTTCTCCTGCAGCTCCTCGGTTTTATCCGAAACAATCCAAGTATCCTTCGACAAGCCCCCGTGCTGATTAGAGATTACAAATCGGTCTTTCACCGGCGAGCTTCTCGTCAGGCCGCCTTGCATGACGTGGTAGCCATTTTCATCGGCAACCATGAACGCACGAAGCGCTGCATAACGCGGCACAATGTTGCCATCAATGAGTGAAGGTGTCGTCGATAAACTGACCTCCTGTTGGGCGATAAACTCATGAGGACGCTGGGTGATCATGCGTTTCAACTCTTCCTTTTCATTAAACGAAAGAAGCCGCCCATATATCGACCTGAACCTGGTCTTACGATTCGCTTTCTTGATGATCAGCTCGTCGATATGTTCCATTACATAATTCAACTCTTTGGCGTGCCCGCACCACCAGGTGGCCACAGAAGGCATCCGCAGCTTTTCACCCAGAAAATACATGCTAATGTTCTCCATAAAGGCCAGAAAAGCATGATTTTCCAGTACACCGGTGCCCGGAGGGTTCAGTACCTGTACATTACCCATGCGGATTGCCTGCAAAAGACCGGGTACGCCCAATCTGGATCCCTCATGGAGTTCCAGCGGATCGGACCAATCGTCATCAATGCGCCGAATGATCACATCCACTTTTTGAAGTCCGTCAATGGATTTGAGCCATACACAGCCATTTCTGACCAGCAGATCATCACCTTGTGCGAGCGTGTAACCCAGGTAGGAAGCCAGGTAAGCATGCTCGAAGTATGCTTCGTTGTTGGGTCCTGGCGTAAGGTAAACAATATTTGGAGCGTCTTTACTTTTATCCGAAAGCCGCAAAACAGTATTCTGGACGCTGTTAAAGTAAGGCGACAGTTTGCTGACATACATTCCGTCGGCCAGTTCCGGCAGCAGCTTGCTCATCACGACCCTGTTCTCCAATGTATAACCAGAGCCAGACGGTGCCTGGGTGCGGTTATCCACAATCCACATTTGCCCGTCCGGGCCACGGGCCATATCGGCAGCGAACAATGTGAGCTGCCTGCTGGCTGGAAGCTTCAAATCAACACAGGGCCGAAAAAAGCCAGTGTTATCATAAACAAGCTCCGCGGGAATAATGCCGTCCTTCACCAGCTTCCTCGGGCCGTAAAGGTCTCTCAGGATCATGTCCAGCAACGTAGCGCGCTGCTGTAATCCCTTTGCAATGCCATTCCATTCTTTTTGTTCAATCAAAAAAGGAATGGGGTCCAGCTGCCAGGGCCTGTTGAGGCCGTCGGGGGTACCATAAACATTGTAAGTCACGCCATTTTCGCGCAGCTTATTAATGATCTCCTGATTCCTGTTTTTGAGTTCGTCAATACCGAGTTTTTCCAGTGTCGAAAAAAGTGCTTTCCAATGCGGCTTTATATTTCCGCTCATATCCAGCACTTCATCATAGGAACTAAGTCCACTTTGGTAGGATTGTAATAGATTCACGGAAGCCTCGGTAAGCATAATTCAAAAGTAGGGTTACGCTGTCAATCTATTTTGATTTCCAGTATTTACGCAAATCCAGCGTATTTGGGTACTCTGGATTGATTAATTCAATGGGTGTGTCGCTTTTCATTTCTTTTTTCGTTTCTGCTACAAACCTGGAAACGCTACCCGAATTTTTTTCCAAAATCGGTACTTCCTGCTTAGCAGAAGGCGTGTGCCCAAATCCCTGGAACAGGCTAATTTTCCGCGATTCTGCTTCAAAACTATTGACAGGATAAGTATCAAAACTCCGTCCTCCCGGGTGCGAAACGAAATAGGTACAACCTCCCAATATACGGTTATTCCATGTATCTACAATATCGAAAACCAATGGTGCGTCCGCCCCGATCGTCGGGTGCAATGCCGATGGCGGATTCCAGGCTTTGTACCGTATTCCAGCCACAAACTCGGCTTTAATACCCGAGCTGCGAAGCGGTACACGACATCCATTACAAACCAGAATGTGCCTTCCCTCTACAAACCCGCTTATTTTTACCTGCAACCTTTCCAATGAAGAATCTACAAAGCGGGCGGTACCCGAGTTCGATAATTCCTCCCCGAGTACGTGCCAGGGCTCAATACCCAGTCGCAAATCGAGCTGAATGTTATCCACTTTAATGCCTCCATAATGTGGAAAACGGAACTCAAAGAATGGGTCGAACCATGAAATGTCGAAGTTATAACCTGATTCTTTCAGGTCATTCACCACGTCCACCATATCCAGATATGCAAAATGCGGCAACAGGAAGCGGTCGTGCAGCTCGGTACCCCAGCGGATCAGTTTGTGTTTGTAAGGTTCCTTCCAAAATTTGGCGATCAGTGCGCGAACCAGCAGCGTTTGAACCAGGTTCATGTGCTTGTGCGGCGGCATATCGAATGCACGGAACTCTAATATTCCCAGTCTTCCCGTTGAGGAATCCGGCGAATACAGTTTGTCCATACAAAACTCCGAGCGGTGGGTATTACCGGTAATGTCGACCAATAAATTCCTGAAAATACGGTCCACCATCCAGAATGGCACTTCGCCGTCTTCCGGAATCTGGTCAAAAGCTATCTCCACTTCGTAAAGCCGTTCGTCACGACCCTCATCAATGCGCGGTGCCTGACTCGTAGGGCCGATAAATGGCCCAGCAAACAGGTAACTCAATGCTGGGTGATGCTGCCAGTAAGTAATCAGACTTCGTAGCAGATCGGGACGTCGCAGGATTGGGCTATCAGCAGGTTTTGCACCGCCGATGGTCACGTGGTTACCGCCACCCGTTCCGGTATGGCGGCCATCAACCATAAATTTATCAGTACCTAATCTTGAAAAGAATGCCTCCTCGTACAATGCACTGATATTATCGACCAGTTCCTGCCAGTTTTTAGCAGGGTGAATATTTACTTCAATCACCCCCGGATCCGGCGTAACGATCAGCTTTTGCACGCGGTGATCGGATGGCGCCGGATAACCTTCGATACGGACAGGCATTTTTAGTTTCTCAGCCGTGGCCTCAATGGAAGCCATCAAATCCAGGTAATGTTCCAGGTAATCGGTAGGAGGCAGGTAAATGTAAATAATACCGTCCCGTTCTTCTACGCAAATCGCTGTTTTGATAATGGGTACCTTGAAAAGCAATGGATCTTCCTCCTCTTTTTCCAGCACCTTTTTATCGTCTTCTTCTTCCTCAATCTTGGGAGTTACAGGTACCTGATACGCAGGCGCAACGCTCCCATATCGCGATTCAACGACTGGTTTATAGTCAATCAATTGCGGCAGATCTTCAAATGGACTGCGATCTACTGGTTGCTCACGGTTCTCTTTGGCAACTTCCGGTAGCGATTTCAATGGTAAACGGAAACCTATGGCCGAATTACCCGGCACCAGGAAGCAATGGTTACGACGGAATTGCCAGGCTGTACTCGCCCAATGTTTTCCTTTTTCTTCCCATTTAATTGGCAAAACAAAGCCCGCGGGATTATTAAGCCCTTTTTCAAGAAGCTTAGCCAGCGTCCTTCTCTCAATGGAATCTTTGAGATTGACTTTCAAAGGATCCACATTGACTGGTACTTTTCCCTCTTCCAATGCCCAATAAATCGGGTCTTCATAGGCAGGAGTAATGTTATTAATATCAATACCGAGGTATTTGGCCAATTCGGTAGTGAATTGCTCGGCTTCGCGGAAAGTATATTTGGTTTGCCCCTCTTTGGTCACGAGATCATCATTGCGCCACATCGGTACGCCGTCATTTCTCCAATACAGCGCATATTGCCAGCGCGGAAATGGTTCGCCCGGGTACCATTTGCCTTGCCCGAAATGTAGCAGACCTCCATGGGCAAACCTCTTCTTCAGCCTCAACGCGAGATCATAAGCAAGTTGCCTTTTCAGCGCACCGTCAGCGGCAGTGTTCCATTCCGGCGATTCGAAATCATCAATGGATATAAATGTAGGTTCGCCGCCCATGGTGAGCCGGACGTCACCGTCTTGTAAATCTTTTTCAACATCGTAGCCGACCTGCATTACCGCTGCCCATTGCTCCTCTGTATAAGGCTTGGTGACGCGGGGATCTTCGTGGATACGGAAAACTTTGTTGTCAAATTCAAATGTTACCTCACAAACGTCCGTCGCACCCGAAACCGGCGACGCACTTTCATAATCCGGCGTACAGCAAAGCGGAATGTGTCCCTCACTTGCGAAAAGCCCCGAAGTGGCATCGAGACCGATCCAGCCCGCGCCAGGCACATAAGCCTCCGTCCAGGCGTGCAGATCGGTAAAATCTTCTTCGGGGCCCGAAGGACCGTCCAGTGATTTGATGTCGGAAGTAAGCTGCACGAGGTAGCCCGACACAAACCGCGATGCAATACCTAAGTGCCTCAAAACTTGAACAAAAAGCCATGCAGAATCACGGCAGGAGCCACTTTTGATGTTTAATGTATCCTCGCAGGTTTGCACCCCGGCCTCCATTCTGATGTTATAATGGATCGCATTGTATATTTTCTGATTGAGATGGACCAGAAAATCGACAATCTTAATCTTGTTATCCAACTTCGCCTCTTCCACCAACTGCATGAGCCGGGGACCAAATTCCCGTGGTTCCAGATACGGTCCAAGTTCCTTTTTCAATGTAGCGTCGTAAGCAAATGGATACATTTCCGCATACTCTTCCACGAAGAAATCGAATGGATTAATAACCTGCATTTTAGCGATCACTTCCACTTCAACACTTAGCTCAGTAGTTTTTTCAGGAAATACAACCCTGGCCTGGTAGTTGCCAAACGGATCCTGCTGCCAGTTTATAAAATGGTTTTCAGGTAAAATCTTTAAAGAATATCCTTCGATAGCAGTTCTCGAATGAGGGGCAGGGCGAAGACGAAAAATATGAGGCGAAAGTGAAACACTCCTGTCAAACTGATATCTTGTTTTATGCGAAATAGCAACTTTTATAGCCATAGTTGGAGTATTACAATAATATTAAATAATTTGGTAGTAGTGGGAGTGTCTGGGCCTAAAAAAATGTATTATACTTATTTTTCAAAATATATCATTGCAATAAATAATTTACACGAAATATAATTTCAACTCACGCTTATTACTATTGTGCCGATGTAAAAGTACCTCTCCGCTGAGACTACATGTTCATTTGCCAAATCGTTCATTCCTAATTTCCATGAGATATCATCCGCTAAAATCACGACTATGATAGTGATGGAAAACCTTCTGCTAATTCCCACATAACGATCACTCATTATTTTCTTCCTCGTTTGTTAGTTTGACTTGGTTTGCCAAAAACAGTTGGTGAATCACATGCAAAGAGACGAAAAAACTACCCAAACTAATCAACTATCGGAGACGTATACTACGAAAGCACTCCTAACCATCGCTTCATTCGCGTTGTTCCTTCTCGTGCAAGGCTATTTCGGTAAGGTCGTTTTCGAGCGGGTCAAGGGATACAAACAGGAATATCGTGCCTATCCGATTGCTTATGACTCACTCATGGCCAGCAGGTTTGGGCTGGACTATATCCTACCAAAATACATAGTGGGATTTATGAAGCCCAAAAAAGCTGTACTACTAGTGCCTCCCAAGGATTACATTACTAAGTATGTTAAACACACTTCAACATTCTCGCTGACTAACCCTATCTACATGTTCTACATGAACACTGAAATCAGGATCGTCCACTCTGATTCTCATGATTATAACAAAGCCAACTGCACCATTTTAATCGATCAGCAGGGCCAATGTTATCCGATGAAAATAACTACGGGACAAGAGCTCGAATCGGTTATACAGTTGTTTAAAAGCGGAAAAGCATACGCTCCGTCCAAATAGTTGTTCACCTTACTTTCCATCCAATGATTTTCACCACCATATTCCTGCTTCAATTCCTGATTGGTTTTGGATTAGTTGATCGGTTCGGAGTTATTAATAAGCTTGGTCAAAAGATCTCCCTGTCAATATTGCTCGGATTCTTTGTTTCGTCCGTAGCCGTTTTTGCACTAGAGTTACTCCACATTAAGCTGACCACATTTTCCATTTTATCAGTACTTGCATTAGCTGCGCTGATCATTAATTTCAACCTGCCACATCTGCTTAATCGCCTCCTTGGGGCATTTACGGAAAATCGTGATACCGTCCAAGTTTACGAACTCGTATTTTTTTTGGCCGCAGGCTATCTACTTTTTTACAGCGTATGGCGATCCTATTCAATTCCAGTGACGCCCTACGATTCCATTGTAGGAATAGATTTGGTTGCAAAGCAAGCGATTAAGGAAGGCCACATCGTTTCCTCTATCTTCTACCGCCCCGAATTTCGGCCATACCTATCGACCCAACCTTACTATGCTCCGTTTACAATGCTTATGCAGGTTATTTATCGATTTGCAGGGTTGCCTTTCGGCCAGCTTTGGCTGGGAATACTGACTGTCTCATTTTTTGTGTTCGCTTACAGTAAACTTTGCGAAAAAATCCATCCGGTCATTGCTGGTTTTTTTGTGCTGCTTTTCATTACTGTTCCTGAAATGTATGCCTATACCTTCTTGCTGCAAACGGACTTTTCCAATGCAGTATTCTTTTCTGTCGGAATGATTTTCACAATAGAATTTCTGGAATCAAAAAATATCCGCTACCTATTCCCTGCCGCAGTATTTATGGCTGCGGCTTGCTGGTCAAGAACAGAAACTATTATTTTAGTGATCCCGGTTGCCTCCATTATTCTGGTACGGCTCTCTTCGGGACGCTCTTTCAAATTGATTTTACCGGCATTTTTCTACTTCGGGTTTTGCGCTCTTTTCAACGTTTTGTGGAACGTGATTTTCTTCAAGCTTTATTTCCCGGTAGTGCCAGAAGTAAAAGATCAGATCAATTGGAAGGGCGTGTATTCGTGGGAAAAATCAAGTGAAATTTTGAATGGAATGAATGCATTCTTTTTTAACGCGAATTATTGGGGTTATTCCATTCATATCTTTCTCACATTATGGCTGATCAATATGATATTCAGTCGCAGCAAGAAAGTAATGTCAAATTTGGCGTGGATTGCACTATTTTACCTGTGCTTTTTCGTCATGTTGCACCACTTCACACTTATGAATATCGAATATACTTTCCGGAGAGCTGTGATGAAATTTCTCCTCCTAATGTGCCTCTTAATGAGCCGGTTTCCACTTTTGCAAAGACGAATAGCATTACCAAAAATCAAATCGACTAATGAAAGCTGAATAATCCTGCCAGTTCAGGAACCAATATTCCGCGAAAGTTGCGTAATTCGCCGTCTCCTTTTCACTATCTTGATGTAAAATGAAAATTGCAATAATTGGCTGCGGCAACATGGGAATGGCCTTTGCACGCGCCTTTCTGAAATTTGACCTGGTACGAAAAGAAGATTTTCTGATGGTCGAAAAGAGTGCCGACCGGATGGATAGCCTCAACAGTTTCCAGCCCGGCGTCATTACCGGCATCATTGGCCCTCAGGTAAGTGAATACGACCTGATCATTCTTTCGGTGAAGCCGCAGGATTTCATATCCGTGTCGGAGGCGTTGCGCGAAGTGGTCAAACCGAACCAGGTAGTATTGTCGATCATGGCCGGCGTCACGATCCAGATCATTCAGAATGCACTAGACCACAAAGCGGTGATCCGTGCGATGCCTAACACCCCTGCCATGCTGGGAATGGGCATTACAGCTTATTCTGCGTCCCCTGAGGTGGAAATTAATCAATTGCGCAAGGTGGAAAACCTCATTAATGCAACCGGACGCTCTGTATTTTTGGAAGATGAAGAACAGTTGAATGCGGTGACTGCATTGAGCGGCAGCGGGCCGGCTTACTTTTTCTATGTGGTAAAAGCGATGATCGAAGCCGGCAAACAAATGGGTTTTGAAGAGTCGGTAGCAGCATTACTGGTGAAGCAAACCATGCTGGGCTCTTTTCATTTGATCAATACGGCTGATAAATCGCTCGATGAACTCATTAAAGCCGTCGCTTCCAAAGGCGGGACTACCGAGGCTGCATTGCGGGAATTTGAAGCAGGTAAGCTGGATGAAACTTTAAAACAAGGCATTCTCGCAGCACAAAAACGGTCTTCTGAACTTTCAAAAGGATAAAAAATATAAAACTAGCGCGCGACCGACGCGCTAGTTTACCAATACTTCGTCTATAAAAACCCAGGCTTTTTCTCCTTTTCCCGGATGCCAGGCGGGAAGTTTGCCCAACGGTTTTGCAATGATCTTGATGCAACTCAGTGGCTGCTGCGGGAAATCCGCCTCGAACACCAGGTCTTCATTATTAGTAGTCGTTTTATCCGGCATGGTAGGGTTGATCACCTTCAAAAGCTTCATTGACTTTTCATTTGCACCGCCCCACACTTCCATGTGAACTGGTGGAAATATATATCCGCCCACATTACGCCACATACTGATCGTCACGCTACTGGCATTCACCGGCTTTTTGAAGAAAAAATACGATTGGAAATCGGTGTCCCGATACCCCAGCCACTTACCGCTCCCCTGCTCTCTTGCACTTTTTATCCCGTCGGCCAATGTAATGTCGCCTTTACCTTTATACTTGATGTCTGGCTGCGAGATTAACCTTACACTGTCAATATGATAGGTTGATTTCAGGAAAAACCGATCGACCTGTTTGCTGCCATACCAACCCATTTTGAATGCTTTTGCCGTAAGTTTGGTACTTTTAACAATGGATAGTGGCTTACTGTAAACCGGCGAAGTAATGCTGTCAGGCACCGTACCATCCACTGTGTAACGAATGATCGTACCCGGTATCTGATGTTTCATTTTGATGCTGGCATTGCCCGAAATAATCTGCTCCTCGTTTTCAATGATCGGTGGATTGAGCGCAAGGATGACGGTATCACTGCGGAAACCGGTTTCAAAGCTGATCTTTTTTATTTTTTTCAAATTAGCTAATTCCTCCGTCGAAAGTCCGGTACTCCACACGTACACTTTTTTGAGGGAAGGCATTTCTTCCAATACTTTTAACTGGGCCATTTTTACGGCTGTTCCGCTTAGCGACAGTTCTCTCAATCGGGTCAATTTTTTCAGTTCTGACAACGAGCTACCCTGAATGTCTGTAAAATTGAGCAGCAGTTTTCGTAGTTCAGGGAACTGAGCAATGGCTTTCAGGTCTTCATCCTTCACAGGCATCTTGCTAAGATCCATCGCAACGATCTGCTCTTTCAGCGGCGCAAGCTCACTGATATCACTGCCTTTGAATGCTGCACGATTGTAAAAATTCACAAATAATGCAGGAGATTCGGCAGAGTAGGATTTAACGAGGCGGTAGGTAGTGTTCAGTTCCTTTATTTTGTCAGCGTCAGCAGCACTGAATTCATATTGCTCCCCGCTACGATCGCCGCCGAAAATATTTTGTGCATAACTGTAAACCGGGCTTTGAGGCGAAAGCGAACTTACCTTCATGTCGAAACTCGAACCAGTTTTGATCCATTCTGCCATTAAAACCACTTCCTCGTCCGTCAACTGTACTTTTCCACGAGGTGGCATATGCTTTTTGTCATGTACTGGTAAATGTACCCGGGTCAGCAAAAGGCCCAGATCCGCTTTGGTAGTATCCCAGAGCACACCATTTTTTCCACCTTTTACCAATAATTCCTTGGTCTGCATTTGGAGGTTGCCTTTCGATTTCTCCGCATTGTGGCAGGAATAACATTTTTGCTGCAATACCGGCTGTACCAGATCAGCATATACTTTGGCTTCTTCAAATGCGACTTTATTGACGGGCTCATCCGAAACTTTGAGAGAAGAAATCAGGAAATCTTCTCCGTGTGTGAGATTCCCGCCCAAATGCCCCCCTATCAACAGCATTATTGTGAATGCGGCTGCTACCAGCTTCGAAGGTAATTTCCACGGATCCAGGTACTTGTTTACACTATACCAAACGGCGCTGCCAAGTGAAATACTTACGCCCAGCCATTTATGCCAGAAAAGCGTATCGGCCTCATAGCCTTCTTCTTTTGATAAAATAAACCCCGAAAATGCAGCCAGAGTCGCCGTCAATGTGCCTATCAGCAATAATGTATCCGCCAACTCCGCATTCCAGCGCGTCGATTCGGGCTTTTCAACAATGATGGTCCAGAATGAAAAAAGCAGTAGCACTACCAGCGGAAAGTGCAGTACCAGCGGGTGCATCCGGCCAATCGGCAGCATCCAACCCGGAACATTGAAACGCTCTTCAAAAAATAGCAGAAAAACGAGCAGCCCATTCAAAAAGAAGGCAAGGTTGTAAACCAACCTTTTCCAGTCAGAAGTCAATCTTGGGGAGGGTTTAAATTTTGAATACATTTAAGCAATAATACCTTTGATCTGACTCTTGTTACTTATAAAATTTCTTATTATTGTTATAACAAAGTTAGTCGCTGACAAATATCATCAACGCAGTCATTAAAGCAAGCTATTTGGTCGTTTCTATTCATATAGCGTTAATTTAATGTTTTTCCCTTTCAAACTTTCAGATTATGAGCGATATATCAGGCAGATTGGCAACGTTGGACGTGGTTATGGACGGACTCATGCGCCGCTACAAAGAGCGTGTTCCCGATGTGGGAATTATTTTGAATGCGATGGTGCAGGAAGGTATTGTTGATAATATAAAAGACATTGAAAACGATCACATTGCATTCCGAACCATAGGCGTTCCTCAACTCGGGGTTCAGTCATTTGAAAAAATATTTTTGCATTACGGCTACGAAAAGCGCGACCATTATTTCTTTGAAGGAAAAAAGCTGGATGCCTGGTGGTACAGCCCGCCAAGAGAAACCGATCCCCGCATTTTTGTGAGCGAGTTACGGGTTGGAGATCTGTCTGAGGAAAGCCAGCGCATTATCAAAAGTTACACTGATGAGGTACCCAATGATCCTGCCGATACGCTCGACCTGGACAATGGCGCGGAAGTAGATGCTTTTCTTCACAAACCACTGTGGAGAACGCCAACGGTGTCCGACTATCAGACTCTGTTGAAGGAAAGTGAGTACGCAGCCTGGGTGATTTACAATCGGTACTATCTCAATCATTTCACGATCAGCCTGCATAACCTTCCGGAAGGCTACAATACAGTCGCAGATTTCAATACTTTTTTAGAAAAAATCGATATCCGGCTGAATACTTCCGGTGGGAAAATAAAGACAAGCCCGGATGGTGGCTTGCTGCAAAGCGCTACGGTCGCCGAAATGCTGGATGCTGAATTTGCAGAAGGGGAAAAATTGCGCATCTCCGGCTCGTATGTTGAATTCGCCGAGAGAAAAGTTCTGCCAGCGTTCAAAGATCTTCCTGCTTCCGAAATCAAAAGAAAACACCGCCGCGACGGGTTCGAAGCTGCTAATGCTGATAAGATTTTTGAGAGTACTTACACTACGCAGACTTTGAAGTGATTACTCTAAAACTGACTGCTCGAACAGAACATCGGGGTCAAAATCCAGAGGAGCTGGAATGAAGCTCCCATCATAATCCCTGACTTGGGTCATGTCCTCCCAGTAAATCGTTCTTCCGTCGGTTTTGGCAAGAGAGAACGTATTCTCATTTAAAATTTTAAAATATATACTCTCTTCCTTTTGGAAATATTCAAAGAGAAAAATGCCAAAGTCCGTCATCCTAACCTTACCGTCGCTCCAAAGCGCTTTGATAATGAAAGGTTTGACAGCTACTATCTCTCTTACTCTCGGATTTATTATTCTAGTGGCTTTACCAAAGCTCATGCATTATCGCGGCTGGTGTTTCGAATAGTAAGAACTTGGATCGTTTGATCATTCACTACCTGATAGTAAATGATTGTGTGCTTATTTAGAAGGCATTCCCTAACTCCATTTTTCGTAGCAGAAGCTCTAAAAATATAAGGCATCTCACTAATCAATTTCAATTGATCCGTCAATCTGATCAGAAAATCCAATTTTATCTTTTCAGACCAGTTTTCTGCCAGGTAGCTTGAAATTTCTTCGATATCGCCTCGTGCTCTGTCAGACAGCCTAACGTTCAACGCCATGAGCTGTCTTCATATATTGAAAAAAATCCTGATCACGGCCTTGTGTAAAGTCCGCGAGACCTTCTTCGATCGCCAATTTGGTTTTACTATCAATGGTTTCCCAAAAGTCTTCCTGCGATTTCACTTCACGAGACAATAAAATAAGGTATGCCTGTAAAACAGCAGTATCTTCAATGCCTTCGATCAGTGCGTGAAGACTGGATTTTAAATCATTTTTACTCATATCCTGAAAAGATTGTTATACTAAATTATGTAATTCTTCCCTGAATAAAAACCAACATCACTCATTCACAAGAAAATGAACAATTCGGCATGCATTGCCAATGCTCTTTTCATTTTTATCCAACGAAATGGTCAGGTGTACTTTATGCTTACCAGAAGAAAGCTCGTCTCCTAACATGAGGTACCAGGGCAAATGCAGTTGCGTGCTCCATGGCGTGAAAAGATCCAGCGTCTGAGGTTTTTTCCCGTCGATGGTATAGGTTATTTTTCCTGCATCCGGCCCGGAAATGATTGCTACACCAACTCCTCGTCCTTTAAATTCAAAATCCAGCGATGCATTTGCCTCTTCGCCAACGACCATTGGTACATTTACAAAACCCGGTCTCGTCGAAACTTTGTCGGTCGGTTTCCATTCCGGTACTAGTGCAAAGCCTTTCAGATTTCTGGCTTCTTCCAATGCGCGGTAGCTTGCCTTTTCGTAGGAGAATTTATTGATAGCCGCGGGAATTTTAGTCTCTGCGGTTGGTAAGGTTTCAATTTTCAACAACTCCTTAATCGTCTGAAAATACACTTCCTGGCCATACGGTGACGGATGGAGATCTTTGAAATCGTACTTCCAGCTGAATTCGCCAGCCTTCATGCGGTCATACACTTCACGTGCGAGGTTAATGTAAGCAGCCCCATAATATTTCGCTATTCTTTGGTGTACAGCTACTTCCAAAGGTTCTTTTCCGGCATCATAATCTGCATTCTTCAAGGGTTCCGCAAAAGCCATCAATACTACATTAGCCTTCGGGTTCTTGTAATACATCTGACGCAAAATACCTTCCAATGCTTTGATCTGCGCTTTTTCACTAAAACCATTACCTCTATCATTCACAGCCGCCTCTACAAAAAGCAGATCCGGTGTTCCATGTGCTAACACATCGCGGCTAAACCGAAAAGCATGCGGCGTACTTCCCAATGAAGGAATACCAGCCGCAATGAACGTAAATTCCGTATCCGGAAAATGCTCCTGTAGGTACTGCGACGTTTTGTTTCGCCATCCGGGATTATGCGTAATCGAGCCTCCCAGGAAAGCCACTATCCCTTTTTTTGTTGTCCGAAACTTTTCAAATGCATTCCCCAATCCCTGATTCAGTTCAATGTAAGGCTGGTGAGAAAGTAGTTTTGTGACGGGTACACTATTCTCTTCGACGAAATTGGCAAAGAATTCGGGATGCTCGATCGGAA
Source organism: Dyadobacter sp. (assembly GCF_039919315.1). Taxonomy (GTDB): domain Bacteria; phylum Bacteroidota; class Bacteroidia; order Cytophagales; family Spirosomataceae; genus Dyadobacter. Next base: position 26,327 of record NZ_JBDSFX010000001.1, read on the forward strand.
AATGATGTCCTTCCAAAGTCTGTTCGCCGCGCGTCATGGGGTAAACACTGATCGGCCCGCCCAGTTTCAGATAATTCTGAACGAGTAAATCGTTGTTCTCGGCCACAGGCGCATGCTTATCCTGTAACCCGATGACGTGCACAATCGGCACCTTGAATGAGGCTAGTCCTGCAAGATCATTGAGTGGAATGTCTGTGAATTTCAATGCCTCCTCTTCGGTAACATTGAATATTTTCAGCCAGGCTTCCCAGTCTTTCGCGGATCCTAATCCTTTCCCTTTTCCACCAGGCCAGCTTTTGGGATCACAAACCGGCGCTTCGGCGTAAATGCAACTGACTTTGTCCGGATTTCTTTTCGCCCAGCCGTATACATACAGCCCGCCCCTGCTCACTCCTTCCAATGCGACTTTGAGTGCAAACTGTTTTTGCTTGACCAGATAATCGTAAAAAGCGTCCCACACCTGCATCGCTTTGGGGTGCGCAAACATATCATTGGTGTTGACATACGCGACGTGAAATCCCCTGGCGAGCAAAATACTGTCCATATCCGTATGCCAGGTTGGGAAATGTGCGCGCCATATCCACGGGTTTCCCGCAATCGCTTTTTGGGGCTTTATATACCAGGCATTTCTGTTTTCAAAGGTGAATTCAACCTTTTCAAATCCTTTCCAGGAAGTGACTTTCTCGGCAGTTTGTGCAGAAATAAATGACCCTGAAAGCATTAAAAAGGCCACTAACAGCCCCTGAAAGTTTTTCTTTCTCATAGCTGATAAAGAACAATCAAGGCGGAATTTACCGGTAAGGCACAGCTACTTTGGTATGATATTTTAAGGTTAATGGTCAAACTAGAAATAAAATCCTATGGATAAGATCGAAAAGTTTAAGACCATGGAGAAGATTCTCCGCGAAATTGAAGATTTGAAAAACAGTGAAACTGCGGTGATCAAAAAGATAGGTCAGATCGAAACAGAAAATATGAATGTGAATGTCCAGGGTCTCGACAAAACATTAGGTGAGATTTATGATGGTGTTTACAAAAACCTTCAAGTCGTTGAAGACCTTCAAACCTCCTTCACCGAAACAGTAGCTGACTTTAAGTCAAAAAATAATATTACTGATGAAATGTTGCTTGAAATACATGAGTCGTAATTTATTGCCTTTATTGTCACATTGAGCGGAGTCGAAGTGCATGTGCACTTCGACTCCGCTCAATGTGACAACTATTTTTTACAACCCCGCATCATCCGATGCGCCCATTGCCAGCGCTCCCCAGTCCAGATTATCCCGTCCTTTGGCTAATGCGCTGACAAATCTGTTTTTAATCAGATCAGCCATCGGCATCGGCACATTGACGTCCGACGCGGTTTGTAATGTCAGTTTAATGTCTTTCAGTCCCAATGCTAACCGGAATGCCACTGGTTCGTATGCATGTTGCGCTACTATCCTTCCATAGTTCTGGAATATTGGAGCGGCGAATAATGTCTGCGTCAGCATTTCGTAGATACTCTGGCGCGAAATTCCATTCTTTTCGGCCATCGTAAAGGCTTCTCCCATCATTTCCAGGCTGGCTGCGATCATAAAGTTTCCGGCCAGTTTCACCACATTCGCCGCACCTGGATCGTCCCCGAAATCATATACACCTTTGACGAAAGTTTGAACAATGGGTTTTACAATTTCCCTCGCTTCCGCCTTGCCCGACAAACAAATATTACCTACTCCTGCTTTTACCGCTTCTGGCCGGGCAAAGATCGGGGCCGCAACATAAGATGCTCCGTACCATTCGTGAATTTGGCTTAGCTGGCGCGAAGTTTCGGGTGAAATGGTACTCATAGAAACGTGAATACCTCCCTTACCTAGCTTTTCTACCAGTTCCATGGAAAAAATTTCCTCGACCGCAGCGTCGTCCGCGAGTACTGAAAATACGATACCGCCGGGAGTGATTGCCTCCAATGCGTCTTCAACAACAGTTGCACCCAGTTTCACCAGCGGCTCTGCTTTTGAACTTGTTCTGTTCCAAACGGTAAGTTCATATCCCGCGTTGATCAGACTTTCAGCAATCGGTAATCCCAGGTTTCCAAGACCCAGAAATGCTATTTTTTCAGACATAGTTAAGATTTTTAATTTTTAAAAACATTAAACCTGCATCACACCCACATTGAAAGTTTTTTCAATAGGTGACTGATCTGCGGCTTCAATACCCGTTGAAATAATCCTGCGTGTCTCCGCAGGATCAATGATACCGTCTACCCAAAGACGTGCCGCGGCATAGTACGGCGATAGTTCCTGGTTGTACCGATCTGTAATTTGGCTCAATAATTCCTTTTCGGCTTCCGGCGTGATGGTTTCTCCTTTGGCTTTCAATGTAGCAGTTTGCACCTGCAAAAGGGTCTTAGCCGCAGTAGCCCCACTCATAACGGCCATTTGGGCGGTCGGCCAGGCAAATATCAGTCTTGGATCATACGCTTTGCCGCACATGGCATAATTACCGGCACCGTAAGAGTTACCTACAATGAATGTGAATTTCGGCACTACCGAATTCGCCACGGCATTGACCATCTTGGCGCCGTCTTTAATAATCCCACCCTGCTCTGCTCGGCTTCCGACCATAAAACCTGTCACGTCATGAAAAAACAGTAACGGAATTTTCTTCTGGTTGCAATTCATAATAAACCGGGCTGCTTTGTCCGCTGATTCTCCATAAATCACGCCACCCATTTGCATTTCACCTTTCCCGGATTTGACCATTTTCCGTTGGTTAGCTACAATTCCCACAGCCCAGCCATCGACTCTTGCGTAAGCGCATATGATGGTTTTTCCGTAATCCGGCTTGTATTCGTCGAGTTCCGAAGCATCCACAATGCATTCCAGAATCGGCTTGACATCATAAGGTTTCAGCCGATCGGTGGGCAACAATGTGTAGATTTCTTCCGGGTTTCTTTTGGGAGTTATAGCTATTTTTCTGTCAAACCCCGCGGATAATGGTTTCCCGATTTTATCAATATGCCTTTTGATTGCATCCAGGCAGGATTTGTCATCCGGAAATTTGTTATCAGTCACACCTGAGATTTCACAGTGCATGGCCGCGCCTCCCAGTGATTCGGCATCAATATCCTCGCCGATCGACGATTTAACAAGAAACGGGCCAGCCAGAAACACGGAGCCGGTACCCTCCACAATGAATGCTTCATCTGACATGATCGGCAGGTACGCTCCGCCTGCCACGCAGCTCCCCATAATGGCGGACAGCTGCACAATCCCCATCGCCGACATTTGCGCATTATTCCTGAAAATACGGCCGAAATGCTCTTTATCGGCAAACACTTCTGCCTGCATTGGCAAGTACACGCCCGCACTATCAACTAGATAAATAACCGGCAAACGGTTTTCCATCGCTATTTCCTGGGCACGCAGGTTCTTCTTAGCTGCAATCGGAAACCAGGCGCCAGCCTTTACGGTAGCATCATTCGCGACGATCATACATTGCTTTCCGGCCACATAGCCGAGACCCGCCACTACTCCGCCCGATGGGCAGCCGCCTTCTTCCCCGTACATTCCGTCGGCGACGAAAGCGCCAATTTCAAGAAAATAGGAGTCTGGATCGATCAGATAGGCGATTCTTTCCCGGGCAGTCAGTTTACCCTTTTTGTGCTGGGCCTCCATTTTGTTCAATCCTCCTCCCAGTTTTACCTGCTCATATTTTTGATTGAGGGCTTGGATCAATTGCGGAAGACTGTCCTGGTTGGTCATTGATCAGTAATGAAGATGAAATGATAATTTACTAAACCGGATGCGAATGACTGGTTTATTTTCAAAAATAAAAAGTCGTTTACCGGTAAGCAAACGACTTTAATAATTTGGCGAAAGTACAATTGTACCGTTAGTTGATTTTCGTGGCGGTATCCAGCGGAGATTCAGCCGGGCCTTTATCTTTTTTACCAAAAACAGAAATATTAATGTACCGTTTCGGATGTTCGCGCAGATTGGTCAGCAGCTTGTTCATGCTGACAATGGTGCGGTCAATGTTATTATATAGCGTTTCGTCCTTCACCAATTTTCCCGCCGTTCCTTTGCCGGCTTCGACACTTGCCAGCAATGTATGCAGCTCTGTAATGGTACGGTTCGCATTCTGCATGGTTTCTCCAAGCCTCAAGGCGCTTAGTGAATCTGCCAATGTACCTGTTTTGGCAAGAAGCGGTTTCAGTTCCTTTTCAGTTTCGACGAGCGATGTGGAAAGTTTATTCAAATTAGTGGTAAGTGCAACCAGGTTACCCCGGTTTTCGCTCAACAATCCTTGCAAACTTGTTCCGGTTTGGTTGTAGTTTTTAAGTACCTGATTTAAAATCAAACCCGTTTCCTGAAAACCCGCTACTACCTGATCCAGATTTTTGATCAGCGAATCGGCGTGAGCGACAAGAGGTAATGCTTTTTCTTGTAAAACGGCCGTAATTCCCGACTCTTTTTTTCCTAAAAGCGTATCTCCGTCCAGCATCGCGGCACCGGTACCCATTGCCAAATGGATTACTTTGCCTCCCAGCAAACCTCCATCGGCTAGTACCGCAGCGGTTCCGGTAGGTATCACTATGCCTTTTTGAACATCCAGCGCAACCAAAAGACGGTTTCCCTGATTTTGAAGTAACCGGATTTCCTGCACCCTGCCAACATTTAAACCATTGAGCAGTACAGGATTAGAGGCTGTGAGGCCGTCAATATTGTCATAAACCACGTAATACTTATAGGTTCTTGAAAAAACGTCGGAGCCTTTGAGGATGTGAAAGCCGAAATACAGCATGACGATGGCGAAAAGGGCCATTATTCCGACTTTTGCTTCTCTTGATAATTTCATGGACTAAATAATTTCCCTGCAAGATAGGCAGCAGGCTTAAAGCTGTAATAGATTTCTTTACAAACGGCCTTGATCAACTGGTTTTTATGCCTAACATCAAATTATCAAAAATTGTTTTGACAAATCAAAACATCGGATATGACCTTATTTAACGGTCTATATCTTTTTTGTAGGCCATAAATGCCTGATGGATTGATTCTGCCACTTCTTTTTGCCCGTCCTCGGAGCTTAAATAATCTTCTTCATCAGGAGACGATAAAAATCCGGTCTCGATCAGCACACTGGGCATCGCACAGCGCCATAACACCAGAAATCCGGCCTGTTTCACGCCTCTGCTCTCCCGGTCTGATACGGATTGAAATTTCTTTTCGATCAAATCTGCCAGGCGCAAACTACTGGAAATAAATGCACTCTGGTAATTCGCGAGCATAATGTGGGCCAGCGGAGAGTTGGGGTCGAAGCCCTTATATTTTTGCTTATAGTTGGTTTCTTGCAAGATTACGGAGTTCTCCCGTTTCGCAACTTCGAGGTTACCTTCTGTTTTATGCAAACCCATTACAAAGGTTTCGGTACCGTGAACTGATTTTGATCTCGGAGTGGCATTGCAATGTATCGAGATAAAAAGATCGGCGTTATTACGATTGGCAAAAGCCGAGCGCTCACCCAATTCTATAAAAACATCAGTGGACCTGGTGAATAAAACTTTGACGTCGGGCGTCTCTTCTTTGATCTTGCGGCCGAGTTCAAGCGCGACACTTAATGCCACGTCTTTTTCTTTGGTATTGCGCCCCCTGGTACCTGGGTCTTTGCCTCCGTGACCTGCGTCAATGACAACTGTATTAACTTTACTACTTGACTTATAGGCAACCGGCTCCTGCTTAAAAACAAACGCTAGGCTTACTAGCAGGGAACTGGCTACAAATACCAATTTAAGAACTTTTAACATTATTTTTTAATTGGGGCGTTACTCGTTAGATGTTTCTCTGCTAATTTTGAACTTCGTTATGCAAAAATACTCTATTTGTTAGAACTGAAAAGAAAGGCGATTATTATATCGTCAGTAGTTGTGGCGTTTCTCCTGTTCAGCACTGTAGCATGTGTGCAGCAACGCTCCAAGGGATCCGGGAAAAATAAGAGTAAGCAGAAAGTATCAACTTCTGCAAAGCAATCAGCGGACTCTCTTCTTACAGCTAAACAACAATCCCGTACCGATACGTCGGGTACAGGCAAGTCTCGTACGTCCCAATTAAAACCGGGAGTAAAAGGTGATACCACACTCACTAACAATGGATTAACATCAGATTCCACTGCGGTTGATTCACTATCCAATCCCGACGATCTTCAAAATACAGTTCAATATACAGCGGAAGATTCCACCATTATGGATGCCGTGCTCAAACAGGTCCATTTATATGGCAATGCCGAAGTGAACTATGGTACCATTAATCTCAAAGCCAGTTACATTCGGCTGAACTGGGTTACCAACGAAGTTTATGCGATTGGCACATATGATTCAACGGCAAAAAAAATGGCAGGCGAGCCTATTTTTCAAGATGGCGGGGAAACTTATAATACCAAAGAAATCCGGTACAATTTCAAATCAAGGAAGGCATTGATCCAGGGAATCGTGACTCAGGAGGGCGATGGTAACATCCGGGGTGAAAAAGTCAAAAAAGATGCGGACGGGAATTTCTACATCCGCCATTCTATTTACACAACTTGTAACCTGACTCACCCGCACTACTTTATCAATGCCCCGAAGATCAAGATGGTGAATAAAAAGCAGGTCATTTCGGGACCATTCAATCTCGTGATCAGCGATGTTCCCTTACCAATTGCTTTACCATTCGGCTTCTTTCCTTTCCCTAAGAAAAAAGAAAGCGGCACCTCAGGAGTAATTTTCCCAACCTATGGAGAAGAACCGAATGGACGTGGATTTTATCTGCGTGACGGAGGCTATTACTTTGCGATCAGTGAATATGTGAATGCGAAGGTAACCGGGCAGATCTATTCGACGGGCAGCTGGGGAGTGGGGCTTTCCTCTGCTTACATTAAGAGGTATCAGTACAGCGGTAATTTTGCATTCAGATTCAACCGGAATAAATCTGCGGATGAGATCGATAAATTGGTGGGCCGTGGGATTACCAACGATTTCAGCCTTGTGTGGTCACATGCGCCGCGGGCGAGAGGAAATTCTACTTTTTCCGCCAATGTTAATGTAAGCAGCAACAGCTACAATCAACAACAAGAAACGAATAACCAAAGATACATTTCCAATGTCGCGAGTTCTTCGGTACAGTATAACCGTACTTTTGGACAATATATGCGCGCGGCGGCCAGCTTGCGTGTAAACCAGAACTTCGGGCAAATTAGTCCGACTACTCAAAAACGTGAGGGCGGTAAGACCAATGTATCTTCTGATTTTAGTTTCGGAGTCAATCAGATCGCGCCATTCGCACTAAAAGGTGGTCGTGGACGCTGGTATGAAAGCTTCCGTCTCGGCCTTGATTTCAGTGGTAATTACACGTTGACCAACTCACTGAACGCTATTGACACATCATATAGCAGCCTTGGTTTTGAAATTTCAAATGCTATTGATACTACAAGGCTCAATACAGTAAAAGTGGTGCCATTCAATGTGGGTAACCTGCCTGATATGTTGAAAGACGCCCAATTCACGGGCCGGTACAGCTTGCCGATTTCGCTTCCTAACTTTAAGGTTTTACGTTTCGTGAACATTACGCCCAGCTTGTCCTTGCAGGGTGAGGTCTTTACCAAACAATATAATTACACGGTCGACAAGGAAAACAAAGTTCGCATTGATACATTAAAGCAGGCCGGTACCGAGTATTCGTACAATTTCGGAGCCGGCATGAACACGCGTTTCTACGGCACTTTCTTCGTGCGAGGAAAAAGACTGGAAGCGATCCGGCACACAGTTATCCCTTCATTATCATTCACATACACACCGGATTTTACAGGAGATGCTTTTGGTTTTTACCAGAAACTCACGGTAGTAGACCGGAAAGGCGAAAATAAGGAGCTCTCATTATCCAGGTTCCGGGGCGTGGGATCGGGCGTAACCAATGGGCGTGCATCCAGTGTCGTTTCATTTAGTTTGAACAACTCATTTGAAATGAAACTGAAAACCAAAAGCGATACCGCAGCGACACAGTTTGAAAAGGTTTCGTTATTGGACAATTTGAGTTTGGGAGGAAGCTATAACCTGATGGCCGATTCGCTGAACCTATCCAACATTACGGTTAATGCGAATGCAAGGATTGGTAAAAACCTGAACCTTAATTTCAACATGAACCTGGATCCGTATGCTTACCAGGCAAATCCGAATATTCTAAGCAACCAGGTAGGGACTAAGATCAACAGATACGCTATTGCCGCGGGACAGGGCATTGCTAATCTGCAAAATCTGGGTTTTACAATAGGTACCAGTTTTGCTCCCAAGACGGCGGATAAAACGAAAACGGCACCGACGCCAGGTACGACAACGACCTCAACGGTAACACAGGAACAACGTGAATTTATCGCGCAAAACCCTGAAATGTATGTGGATTTCAACATTCCCTGGAATGTGTCCCTGAATTACAACTTTGGCTTAACCAAACCAGGTCTTTCAAAAGCACAACTGATCCAGGCAGTGCAGGCAACGGGCGACCTGAGCTTATCGAAGAATTTTAAAATCAGTATCAATACCGGTTTTGATTTCACAGCTTTCAGCCCGACCATTACTTCACTCACATTGTACCGCGATCTTCATTGCTGGGATATGAGTTTCAGCTGGACGCCTTTTGCTGGTAACGCCGCCCGGGTGAGTAATTACAGCTTCACATTAAAAGTAAAATCAGCGATTCTGCAGGATCTGAAAGTAACACGCCGCCGCTCGTTCTACGACAGGGCCGCTTATTGATCTGCATTAAAACAAAAAAATGGCTGTCCCGAAGAACAGCCATTCCAATATCATGCCGATATTAATTATTTTGACGAAGGCTTAGAAGCCACAGTTTTAGGAACTACTTCACCATTCAGGTATAAAGTAATAGAACCGCCTTCTGTGTTGCTGAAAACAGTAACAGGCTTGTTGAACGGACCGGCAGCAGCAGCATTAAAAGTAGCTTTTACCGAACCCGTTTTGCCTGGTAACACAGGATCTTTTGACCAAACCGGAGTGGTGCAGCCGCAAGAAACAGTAACGTTTGAAAGAACAATAGGATCAGTACCTGTGTTCGTAAACGCAAATTCGTGCGTAACAGGAGTGCCTTGTGGTACTTTACCAAATTTGTGTGCTTCTTCTTTGAATTTCAAAACACCTTTTTGTGCAAAACTAACGGTGGTCAGGCCTACCAGTAAAACCAACGCTGAAAAGAATACTTTCATAATGTGACTATACATTAAGTGGTGAAAAAACATTTTAGAAAACAAGATTAACGTATTAAAGTCAAATTTAATAATCGTTAACCAATATTAACAATGCAGTATAAAGTTGCTGTCGGAAGTAGGATGATTATTATTTTCCTGCATAATTTTGGCGTGCATTCAAAAAAACGTAATTTAACTACGGATTCAACCCCGTAAATTTTGCTTATGCTTCCAAATGATAGTTTGACCGGTTCCGGTGTTTTGAGTAAAGAAAACATTACCAATGATTATCGTCTCGCGTGCGAAAGTCGGCAGGTAAGTTTGCTGGGAAGGAAGGATACCATGGGAGGTCGTTCTAAATTTGGCATTTTCGGAGACGGTAAAGAAGTGGCTCAGATAGCGCTGTCCAGGACTTTCCGGCAAGGAGATTTTCGTTCGGGATATTACAGGGACCAGACTATTGAAGCTGCGTTGGGTAACCTTACCTGGCAACAGTTTTTTGCACAAATGTATGCGCACGCCGATCTCGCGCACGAGCCAAGCACCGGCGGAAGGTCCATGAATGGACACTTTTCGACCCGCTGGCTTGACGATGACGGGCAATGGCTCGATCAGACCAAGCTTTTCAATTCTGTCTGTGACATTTCATCCACGGCCGGTCAGGTTCCCCGGGCGTTAGGATTGGCTTATGCCTCCAAATTATACCGTGAAAACAAAGACCTGCAATACCTGACCCAGTTTTCAAATCACGGAAACGAGATCGTGTTTGCGACCATAGGCGACGCATCTACGTCTCAGGGCATGTTTTGGGAAGCCATGAATGCTTCGGGCGTACTGCAGGTTCCAATGCTCGTTTCTGTCTGGGATGATGGTTACGGGATATCAGTCCCTATTGAGTATCAGACTACCAAAGGCAGCATTTCAAAAGCATTAGCTGGCTTGCAGCGCAATGAGGATGAGCCTGGAATAGAGATATTTGTAGTAAATGGCTGGGATTATCCCGCTCTTTTGGAAACTTATCAAAAAGCGGCAAAAATTTGTCGGGAAGAACAAGTACCTGTGCTGGTGCACGTGACCGAAATGACCCAGCCGCAGGGCCACTCGACCTCCGGATCACACGAACGCTATAAAGCCAAGCAGCGCCTGAAATGGGAAATGGAACACGACTGCAATCTGCGGTTTCGGGACTGGATACTCAAAAACGGATATGCCACGGATGAAGAACTCGAACAGATTGAAGCCGAAGCGAAGGAAACCGCCAGTACTTCCCGTAACCAGGCTTGGCAGGCTTACCGCGTGGACCTCGATCGGGAATATCTGGAAACCATTCAATTGCTTCAAAACGCCGGTAAGGAAAGTAGTTTCTCCACAGAGTTGAGCAATGTTGTTTTAGAGCTTTCCAAAACCTATCTGCCTGTTCGCAGAGATATGATTTCCAGCGTTCGCAAAGCGCTCCGAATTCTCGGAAAAGAAAATAACTCGTTCAAAATTACTCTGCAGGACTTTTTACGCAAAAGTCTGGAAGAAAATAAAGAACGCTTCAACTCCCACCTTTACAGCGAAACCGCCGATTCTCCATTGCATGTGAAAGCAGTAGATCCGGTTTTTTCAGAAAGCAGCCCGACTGTGGACGGAAGAGAAGTGATACGTTCGTATTTCAATGCGCTTTTCGAAAGAGAGCCAAGGGTGGTTGCGATCGGTGAAGACATTGGCCTGATCGGAGATGTGAATCAGGGATTTGCAGGCTTGCAGGAGAAGTACGGTGAACTCAGGATCACTGATACCGGAATACGGGAGACCACGATCGTTGGCCAGGGAATTGGTCTGGCCATGCGCGGACTGAGGCCTATCGTTGAAATTCAATACTTTGATTATATCTATTACGCGCTTTCGACGCTGACCGATGATCTCGCATCATTGCGTTACAGGACTGCGGGTGGGCAGAAGGCGCCCCTGATCGTCCGTACACGCGGGCACAGGCTCGAAGGGATCTGGCACTCCGGATCGCCGATGGGAACCATGCTCAGCAGCTTGCGCGGTATGCACGTGATCGTGCCGAGAAACTTTACACAGGCAGCAGGATTTTACAATACATTATTGAAAGGTGACGATCCTGCGCTGATCGTTGAACCCCTTAATTCTTACCGCCAAAAGGAAGTTTTGCCAGACAATGTGGGCGAAATTTGCATCCCTTTGGGTCAGCCTGAAATAATTCGTGAAGGAAATGACCTTACTATCGTTACTTATGGCTCCATGTGCCGTATAGTAATGGAGGCCGCTTCTCAATTGCAAAGTTCAGGCATAGACGTCGAAGTGATCGATGTGCAAACACTTTTGCCGTTTGATATCAACAGCAGCATTGTAGAGTCCATTAAGAAAACGAGCAGGGTCATTTTCGCCGATGAAGACATGCCTGGCAGCGCATCGGCTTATATGATGCAACAGGTGGTAGAAAAGCAAAATGCATACCGCTGGCTTGATTCGCCGCCGGTAACGATCTCTGCCAAGGATCACCGCCCGCCTTACGGATCGGACGGCGATTATTTTTCGAAGCCCAATATGGACGATATATTTGAAGCAGTTTACAAAATCATGCATGAAGCGGACCCAGATCGTTATCCGGAGCTGTTTTAATGTATTGATTCCATGTACAAACCAAGAGGTAAAAGAATTTTTGATCTTATTGTTGCGGTGACGGGCTTAATTGTCCTGTCACCGCTTTTTGTTGTTATTTCAATCGTATTGCTATTTCAGCATCGTGGCAAGCCTTTCTTCTGCCAACCGCGGCCAGGCCTGAATTGCCAGATATTTACACTGTTCAAATTCCGGACCTTCAATGTTCCGGATTCTTCATCTCACTTTTCACAACCCCAGGAAATATCGGTCATAGGTAAGTTTTTGCGCAAAACTTCACTGGATGAAATCCCACAGCTATGGAATGTAGTACGCGGTGAAATGAGCATTGTAGGCCCCAGACCATTGCTCGTGGAGTATCTTGCATTGTACAATGCAAGACAAAATCTACGGCACAACGTACTGCCCGGATTGACGGGCCTGGCGCAGATAAATGGCCGGAATCTTTTGAATTGGGAAGAAAAATTTGAGTTTGACATCTTATACGCGCAAAATCAATCTTTGAGAATGGACATTAAAATTCTCCTGCATACTTTCAGAATAGTGATTGGTGCTGGGGGAACTTCTATCCCACTTAAAAAATTCAAAGGACTGCAATCCATTCTGTTATGATCATTTATGGTGCGGGTGGTCATGCGAAAGTGGTTTATAGCATTTTGGCAGATTGCGGTAAACGAGCGACCATTATTTTTGATGATGATGCATCTAAAGTGACATTCAATGGAATGCCGACTGCCGGAAGCTACCAGCCAGGATTATCGGCAGAAGAACCGATCATTATTGCAATTGGAGACAATGCAAACAGACGTTTGATTGCACAAAACGTAATTCATCAATTCGGTAATGCAGTTCATCCAAGTGTTATCATCGATCCTAGTGTTATACTTGGAATTGGGTTGGTAATCACGCATCGTACAGTAATTCAAGCTGGTACCATTCTTGGAAGCCACATTATTGTCAATACCGGCGCTATCGTTGACCACGACTGTATAGTGGGCGACTTCGTTCACATAGCACCCGGAGTGGTAGTTTGCGGAAATGTGCGGATTGGAGAAAATACATTGATAGGAGCCGGTAGTACGGTTTTACCAAACCTGGAAATTGGGAAGAACTGTATCATTGGAGCTGGAAGCATCATTACCAAAAATATTCCGGACGGCACGACCGTTTGGGGCAATCCCGGCAGAATAATAAAACCTTAAACACACTATGAAAGAAAAAATCTGGCTTTCTCCCCCGCACATGAGCGGGCGGGAGATGAAGTACATTCAGGAGGCATTTGACGGCAACTGGATCGCGCCCGTCGGGCCTAATGTTGATGCCTTTGAAAATGAGTTATGCGCCTATACCGGAAGTAAATATGCTGTGGCACTTTCATCAGGCACGGCTGCGTTACATCTGGCTCTAATCATTCTCGGCATTCAGCAAGGAGATATTGTTTTATGTCAGTCTCTTACGTTTGTAGCCAGTGCCAATCCCATTGTCTATCTCGGCGCGACGCCGGTTTTTATTGACAGTGAGCCCGTTACCTGGAACATTTGTCCGGATGCGCTTGAACGTGCAATTAAATATTACGTCAGAATCGGGAAGAAGCCCAAAGCAGTTATCATTGTTCATCTATATGGAATGCCGGCCATGCTGGATGAAATTATGTATCTGTGTAAGAAATATGACATTCGACTGATCGAAGATGCGGCGGAAGCACTAGGTTCAGAATATAACGGCAAGAAAGTAGGCACATTTGGGGACGTTGGTATTCTTTCCTTTAACGGAAACAAAATCATTACCACATCGGGCGGAGGTGCTTTTTTGTCCGCCATTAAAGGATACGCAGAAAAAGCAAGGTTTCTCGCAACCCAGGCCAGAGATCCCGCATCACATTACCAGCATTCAGAAATCGGATACAATTACAAACTGAGCAACATTTGTGCTGGGATAGGACTAGGGCAAATGGAAGTTATTCGTGAAAGAGTTGCGCAACGGAGAGAAAACTTCCGGCTATACCAGCAGCATTTGGGGTCATTGCCAGGTTTAGCATTTCAACCCGAACTCCTCGGATCATTCTCTAACAGATGGCTTACTGTGGCGTTATTTGAATCAAATGGACAGAAGTCGTCGAAAAAAATCCGGCTTGTCCTTGAAGAAAATCATATCGAGTCTCGACCACTATGGAAGCCTTTGCATATGCAACCAGCTTTTGAAAATACTCCTTATTTTGGGAGTAATGTAGCTGAACGCCTTTTTTTGAATGGTTTATGTCTGCCTTCCGGATCGAATTTACCTCCTGAATCAATTGATTGTGTATGCCAGAAAATCGTAAACCTGTAAAAAAGATAAACGGCAGCACATGATTGTCATACGCTGCCGCTTTTTAATTTTCAGCCGAAGTTTTAAAGAATTTCAAGTTCAAATTGAAGTACTGTATATGGTGGTATTGTCTTGTAACCCGTCGTTTTGTAGCCAAGCGGCGAAGGGAATACAACAATCGCTTTTTCACCTTTCCTCATTTTTCTAACTGCCTTGTCGAATCCTGGGATTACACTTCCGGCACCTGTTGTCAAGGGGATTGTGCCTTCGTCAAATTTTGTATCGCTCAAAAACTTGCCTGTATATTTCACGTTAACTGATTTCCCCACACCAGTTGTGTCCCCGGTCACAGTATTTGTGCGGATAATGACCAGATTTTCCGCCGTTCTTTCCGAGACCTTAAAGCCTTTTTTAGCAATGAAATCATCGATCTGCTGAATTTCTGTACGAGTTTTTATCAACTCAATTTCCAGTCTGATCGCTGAGTAGGCAGGAATATTAACTCTTTCGATCTGTCCGAAAGCAAGATAAAACGGCAATAAAAAGGTTGCCTTTTCGCCCGTTTTCATCAAGAATGCCGTACGCTCAAATCCGGGCAAACCTGTCGCACCACCACCCACAGGAAAGCTGAAAGAAGAATCTCCCGGGATAGACAAAACTTTGGTGTTGTTGGCCAAAAGATATCCTGTAAACTTCACAGTCGCGGCATCCCCAAGTTTGGGGCGCAAGCCATTCGGGTTTGCCTTTCTGGTAATATAATACAGCCCGATACTGTCTCTGATTGCCTTGCTCGCAAGGCTATCTGCTTTAATATACGCCTCAATGGCCGCCTCATTTTCAACAATTTTCTGCTCATCCTGGTTATCGTCATTCATACAACCTGACATTCCAACAGCCAATGACAACAAAAAGCACAATGCTAAACTAATACGCTTCATTTTGATTTTTCCTTTCTAATTAATGGGATTTACACTTTTTCTAATAGACTCAACGAAATGTATAATGGTTGCAATCAGGAATGAAAAACATCGATTTTCACATTTGTCTCAAAATACCTGCAAAATGGTGACAAAGGGCATTGGAAGCATTGCGGATTCCTGGCCATACAAACGTAACGTCCGTGTAATATCAACCAGTGATGAGCCTTGTGCACCAGCAATTTAGGTATGTATCGTAACAAACCCTTCTCAACTGCCAGAGGTGTTTTGGCTGTTAAAGGCACCAGCCCAATGCGCCGCGAAACACGAAAAACATGTGTGTCAACTGCCATCGCCGGTTGGTTAAAAATCACAGATGCAATCACATTAGCTGTCTTGCGACCTACTCCCGGAAGTTTTTGCAGATCATCGACAGACGTAGGGATTTCCGAATTGAACTGCTCAGTGAGCATTCTTGCCATTCCCACCAGATGCTTACTCTTGTTATTGGGATAGGAAATAGAGCGAATGTAAGTAAAAACCTCCTCGGCATTTGATGCTGCCAGCGACTCGGCATCAGGGAAGCGTTCAAATAGCGGCGGCGTGACTATGTTTACCCTCTTGTCGGTACATTGTGCCGAAAGTATAACCGCCACTAGTAGTTCATAGGGACTGGAATAATGTAGTTCAGTTTCGGGCTCGGGAAAGTTTTTGGTAAAATAATCCATAAATAAGTTAAAACGCTGTTGTCTTTGCATAGATACATATACTCATTTTGCGCATGAAGGGATTATTCCTCACGGCAATTTTATCTGACTTAAAGAGGGATTTTCAATTTTCTTATAACAAAAATACCCAGCTATTTTAAAAATAGCTGGCATAAAAAGACCTGCCGCTCTTAATAAGAAAGAGCAGCAGGTCTTTTAGAAGAGAATTGCCGGGAATATTTGAAAACCTCCGCCACTGTCCGTTCCGAGGGGATACGTACAATTTTGTCCATCTGGCTCTGAATCTCTAAAGAGTCGAGATAAAAGTTCATCAAATTATCGTCAAGCGCTAGGGCCTCAACAATCAGCACATTTTCATTTTCTGTTGTCTCGGCATATAAGTACCTTACAACGTCATCGTAAGTAAAAGTTTTTGTCATACTGTGGGGCACGTTGGTTAAATTGCTTACGCAGGTTTATCAACGCGTAACGCATTCTTCCCAATGCCGTATTAATACTCACGCCGGTAGCATCAGCAATTTCCTGAAAGCTCATGTCCTCATAGTGGCGCATGATCAGTACTTGCTTTTGCACATCCGGTAACCGCTGGATCATCTCCCGCAGTTGCTCATGTGTTTCCTGACGAATCTGGATCGACTCAACGGAATCCTCCGCAAAATCCAGCGTATTAAAAACACTGCTTCCATCTTCGAACACTACATTGGGGTAGCGTTTATCGCGTCTGAAATAATCAATGGCTAAGTTGTGTGCAATACGTATGATCCACGGCAGGAACTTGCCCTCATCATTGTATCTACCTCCCTTTATCGTGTCGACTGACTTAATAAATGTATCCTGCAATAAATCTTCGGCTACATATTGGTCCTTGACAATCAGATAAATAGTGGTGTATATTCTTGATTTATGGCGCTGAACAAGCTTTTCGAATGCTTTTTCATTACCGCGGATATACAATGTTACCAACTCACTGTCGCTAACTTGGACTTTCTCCATTTTTACTATTCGATTTAGTTAACGTAGAGCGGTTCGTCGATATTGTTTCTCCTTTCTGTTTGGTGAAAAAAATGAAGTGTCTTTTCTGTATTTTGAATTATACGAATCAAAGAAATGGATTTGCAAAATGATTTGCAAATGTTTGCGTTTCTTTTTTCAGCAATTTATTTTTCGTTAACACATGTTAACAACTCCGCAACGTTTTTTGCAATATTCTAACGTTGAGCAACTTCTCTATCCCTATTGTAACAAATAATAGAACTTATCAAATAACATACGATGGATCTGTACCAAATGGATCATTTTTCCCTCCCGGGCGTGTGAAATTTTTGTCGCCATGTAGTAATTTCACTTTTTTAATAAAAATTGAACTTTTACCAGATATGAAATATAAACATCTTTTCTTTGATCTGGACCATACACTGTGGGATTTCGAACGAAATTCTTCGGAATCTTTGACAGAAGTATTTCATCAAATGGCCCTGAGTGATCACGGAGTGTCGTCTCTGGACGCATTTGTACAATCCTTTTTAAAAATCAATACCGCTCTATGGGATGCATTCGACCGTGGAAAATTGCACCATACCTATATACGTGAGAACAGATTCAAAATGGTTTTCGAAGAGCTGGGAACCGAATGTCCGCCCAATCACACCGAAATAGGAGAATTTTACCTGAATTCATTACCTACCAAAAAACATTTACTGGCAGGAGCATTGAATCTTCTCAATCATACTTCTTCTGCTGGCTACGGCATGCACATTATCACCAATGGTTTCAATGAAATCCAAGCCAAGAAAATTGCCAGTTCAGAGATCGGCCATTTTTTTGAGCACATTATCACATTTGAAAATGCGAATGCTAAAAAACCGGACCGCAGGATTTTTGAATTCGCATTGGAAACTGCTAACGCCACACCGCAGGATAGTCTGATGATAGGCGATAACTGGATTGCGGATGTAATGGGAGCGAAACAGGCCGGTATGGATACGGTTTACTATAACCCCGCCGGATTGCAGTTCGACGAGTCACCTACTTATGATATCCGTCGACTGGAAGAGCTAATGCTGATCTTATAGGGCCAGTTTGCTACATCTAATAAGAAAAAAGCAGTGGGTTAAGGTCGCTGTCGGCTGCACCTCCGATGGGTTTGGATAGCAGCCAGGTTTCCCAGTCCGCCTGCTGATATTCATTTCGGGGCTGCACTATTTTCTGAGCTTCGTCCATATAAATCATGGTCATAACCTTCCGCGGATGTCCGGATACATTCGCACCTGCGCGGTGAAACAACCAGCCTGCATGAAAGCTCACCTCGCCCAGTTCGAATGGCGTTTCGTTCAGGTCGAATTGCTTCAGCTGCTCGTTCATCAGCACCTCGCTTTCGTCACTGATTTCCAGATCGCGGCCAATTTCAACGTGGTGGCTCTTTTCTGCAAATGCCAGTGGCCCCATTTCCATCAAGGTTTTTTGCAAGGGAATCCAAACTGTAACCGTCTTTGGAGAAGACAGAGGCCAGTAAAACTGGTCTGCATGCCAGGGAGTTATACCTCCCGCCGACTCTTTGTACAGGGCCTGATCATGGTATAATCTCACTCCTTTCACTTGCAGCAGATCGGTCGCTATTTTGGCAATTCTTTTTGAGAATACAAATTCTTTCACTTCCTCACTTTCCCGCCAGAGATTCATCACCTGAAGAAACGCCCGCTCGTAGGTCGTCCGCTCTTCCATCGGTTTGGTAAGCTTGTTGAGTTTGAAAACCAGATCAGTTATCAATGAATCGTAATGTGCGAGAATGGATTCGCTCAACACATCTTTGAGCTTTACATATCCGTAAACATTGAAATGTTCAATCGCAGCGTCGGAAAGTTGGTAGGGCTCGGATAGCTCCTTCTTAGTCAGGTCAGTCTGTGGGTCGGTCATAAGCTTTCTCTTTTCAGAAAAAAAAGATTTCAACAACCAAAAACTACCCAACTTATTCACTCTCATAAAAAGCAATTTTCTTTTCGCGGAGAAATTGCTTGATCACATCCACATGCACACATTGCCCCACATTGAGGAACGGGTAATTGGAAACTCTTTTCCGGTGTCCTTCCGTAATCACTTCCCGGTTGATCTGATCGAAACCTAAATGCAGGTGCCTGGTCGCGCTTTGCATACCATAAATAACCCCATTTGTATCGAATAATGGTCCGCCACTCTGGCCTCTCAAGCCCGGCGTGCTCATTTCAATCCCTACCACCTCATTACTACCTCCAATGTGCCGGGTAATGATCCCGTCGATGGGGAAACTGGGCGTGTTAATGCGTCCACCTTTTGTCCATTCGATATCGCCGGTGTTTTTATTATACTGATAATTAGAGAATTCAGGAAAAGGATAGCCAAGCCTGCACAAGTACCTGCCTTGCTTAACGAGCCTCGTATCTTTCAGAAACTTTGCATACCTCTGATACTGCTTTGTTTCAAAATCACGGAATTGTATGATGGCAAGGTCCTGCGTAGGGTGCAAATGAATGGTCAGGCTTTTGTACGCAGTAACACATTGAATGAAGTTGAAAAGTATCCTGATCGGATTATCTGCATTGATTTTGTATTTGGATTCCAAAAATGCCTTTTGAGTCTCAAAAGCGGGATCTTTTTCGAATATTCTGAGTTCACCCTTAAATTTCAGATAGTTCTCGTAGATCGAATTGGCGTATAAAATTTGCCGGGCTACATGTCGGCAGGTGATTGCAAAACCATCTTCATTTACAAAAAATAATGTGGCTGTACCGGGCACAATGTCGCTGCCGGTGTAGTATCGCAATATAAAATGGACGGGACGAGTGTACTGATCTACTTTTTCAATAGCTTCAACGAACATAAAAAGAAGGCTGGAATTATTCTGAGAAGGCTATTGATTGGTGAAAGGCACCAGCGCTTCAGTCTGGTCCCAGCTCAGCACCATATTGGCACCATTGGGAATTTCTTCAAAATAAATCAGGAACAATTCCTGAACGGAAGGCCTGATGCGAATGGAAACTTCAACGCTTAAAATGTCTTTTCCATCATTGTATTCGGTGCCCCACTGCCCCGTTTCTGAATTAAGGATGATCTTCCAGCTGCTTTGTCCCGGCACGGAATACAGCGAGTATGTGCCTGCTTTGACCAGTTTTCCCCCTAGGTAAACATCCTTCTCTAATTCAACTAGCGTGGCCTCATTGGCTCCGGTTCGCCAAACTTTTCCATAAGGCAGCAATGCATTATCCTGCTCGCGTCCAAAGATCAGCCTGCCTTTTTTATTGGGTCTACTGTAAATAACCTTAACGTTGATGCCGTTGGCAGAACTCTCCGCAACAGATTCCGGGCTGAATGATTTGGTATATTTTCTGAATCCAAAAAAACCCGCAAGCGCAACTAATATGATAACTGAAACAATGAGGAGAATTCTTTTCATAAATTTTACGGACAAACAATTTTGTAAAAGGTATAGCTTACCGAGAGCCGCAAATAATAATAATTATCTTTCAGTGACGGATCGCCTTGTTGCAGCTTATCGGTTGAAGTCGGTTCTCCGCCCAGATTGTCGAGATAGTCCGTAAACGTTTTTCTAGCGCCATATTCTATTCCGATATTCCAAGGACGACGGATCTGATATTTGATCCCTACACCATAAGGCAATGTAAATGAGCTCGTTTTATAGGCGCTCGTCTGAACATTCGGGTTGAACTTGGAATAACCGATACCGCCAAACACATACGGGCTCCAATTCACTGCAAATCTTCGCTCCTGAAAATTAAGGAAATTATATTCAGCAACCGCACTTCCTTCAATGATCCTTGTGGTGAAGGACAGGTTTCTTTGTTGCTGAAATGGATCTTTACTATGCTTATCAGCCGCTCCGATTACCCCACCGGCAACCTCCGCACGAAGGGACAATGCCTGGCTGGGATTGTATCTGAAAAACAAGCTCCCCGCTGGTTTGAAAAACCTGGCCCGTACCGACGGTGCAATGTCCCCTTTGTAATTAAATCCGCCTAACCCGGCTCCAATCTCAATTTTTTGAGCAAAAAGCGCAGTACCAGACGTTACAAAAAAACAGATACCTGCCGCCAAAGTGGGCAGCAAGTATCTATGATTCAAATTTTTTATAAAATACTTCAACGTAACCGTCAATTATCTTAGTGGAGGACATTTGATCTGCGAAGGAAGCATATAGTTGATATGAATCATACCAAACCAATAGTTATCCGTGTAAGTCGGGCTATTCCCCCTTGCTGTGCCGGGAGCCCCAAAGCCAGTGGTTGGCAATGCTGCCAGCGGGTCATTAGTATCGAGAGAATAATTGACCTGAAGGAATTTTTTCAACGCTTCCGTTCTATCTGCTCCTTTACGAACTGCTAACTGGTTCGTGGTTCTGTTTGCCAGTGCCAGTGCTGTGGGATTGTCGGCAAAAAGTGCAGGATCAGCATAGTTTCCGTGCGCATCATCCAGGTAATCGGTAAAGGTTTTCCTGAAACCGATTTCTGCGGAAATGTCAAATTTATCATTGATTTTGTACCTAACCCCTACACCAAGCGGTATCGCAAATTGTACCAGTGAATAAGGTTTTTCGTAACCCTCATTCCCCTGACCCTCAGTACCTAGTGGCTGCAATTTAACCCAGTCACCTTTTAATGAATCCAATGCTTTTGGATTGTGCGCGGTTAGGGCAACGCCGGCAAAAAGATAGGCTCCAAATTGTGGTCGTCTGTCGTAGCTGCGATTGTCGGGGATCAACTTGTAAATACCCTGAACAGAAAACTCTTTCAGGTCATTGCGAAAATGCAGGTTTCGGGCATAAAAAACGTTCGTTTCATGCTTTGAATCCCTGTTCATAATGTAATCATCCCCTGCGATTCTGGCGTAAGTAAAGCTGGCCCTGGCTCCCAGGCGTGGTGTAAAGTGGCGTGTGTAATTACCTCCGATGCTCCATCTCATCATTTTAAACATGGATGCAAGCGGGCGTCTGTAAGGAGCAAAATCTCCGAAATAACTGGAAGTTCCAATTCCAAAACCTGCCGTAGAATAAGGAACAAAGATGCCCCGGCTCTGTGCCTGGCTGTCTCCGCCCGTCAATAAAAGCCCAAAACTTAAGATCAACGTCAGCGCTCCCGATACTCTTTTCAATTCAAAATTTCTACGCATTTTTAGATCGATTTTTTTGCAAAAATAGAATAGTTGTTGGTTTTCTTCAGGATGTATCACCTTTTCAACGTATTTCCCAATGATTTATTTGTACCATGGATATTTTTTAGGGACTAGATAGGAAATAACTTTACTATCATTGTGTTCCGAAAAAGCACTTTAAAATGATTACGAGCAAGAATCTTCGCTTTGCGTACTCTCCCCTCAAAAAATTCAGTTTCCCGGATATTACCTGCAAGGATAAGGAAACATTACTTATTCTGGGCCAGTCGGGAAAAGGAAAAACTACACTGCTGCACTTACTCGCCTTACTCCTTACCCCGGATTCAGGTGAGATCGTGATCGCCAACAAACCTGCTACTAGCCTATCTCCCATTCAAGTGACCGAAACACGGGCTAAAAGTATCGGCATCATTTATCAGCGGCCGCATTTTGTAAGTTCACTCTCAGTGATGGATAATATTCTCTTATCCAATTACTTGGCGAATGAAAAGCAGGATCGGTTCAAGGCAAAACAATTGGCCGAGCAACTCGGATTTGCGGAGCATTTATCCAAAAAAACATCACAGCTGAGTCAGGGAGAGCAGCAAAGAGTAAGCATTGCGAGATCCTTGATGAACAACCCGAATGTGATCCTTGCCGATGAACCTACTTCCAATCTCGACGATAATAACTGCCAGAAAGTGATAGAGCTTTTGAAAAAACAATCGGCATCCATTGGGGCTAGCCTGGTGGTGGTCACACACGACCAGCGGCTGAAAGACGAGTTCTCCAATCAGGTTTTTTTGTAAAATGACTAATAGAATGAATCTTTTCAACATAAGTCTCGCTAATCTGAAAGAGAAAAAACTCAACAGTTTTTTAAGTGCATTGCTTCTTACACTGGGAATTGGCATGATCTCCTTGCTGCTATTGCTTAACAAACAGCTGGACGAGCAATTTCGGAGAAATATCAGGGGCATTGATATGGTGGTAGGAGCCAAAGGAAGCCCGCTGCAACTTATCTTGTCCAGCATTTACCAGATCGACGCGCCGACGGGCAATGTACCGCTGGCGGAGGTGAATGCATTGCGTAAAAATCCTTTTGTCAAAACGGTCATTCCGCTTTCCATGGGCGACAGCTACCAGGGATTCCGGATTGTTGGCACTACTCCCAAATACATTGAACATTTCCAGGCTAAACTAGCTCAGGGACAGGTATATAATGCTTCCATGGAAGTTACAATCGGCAGCAAAGTTGCGCGCAATACGCAGTTAAAAATCGGGGATACATTTTCCAGTGCTCACGGGCTGGATTCAAAAGGTGAAGTCCACGGAGACAAAAAATACAAGGTTACCGGTATTTTCGAGACCAGCGGAACTGTGGTAGACCAGCTCATTCTCACGCGCCTGTCTAGTGTATGGGATGTGCACGATCATTCGGGAGGTGATCACGAAGCACATGATGAAAGTGTGCACAAAATCGGTCCCGCAGGAACAGATCCTGAGCCGGACGAGGAGGGTAAGGACGTTACCAGTGCGCTCATTCAGTTCAGAAACCCTATGGGCCTGATCACCATTCCAAGACAAATCAATACCAATACTTCCATGCAGGCTGCGCTGCCGAGCATTGAAATAAACCGCCTGTTTTCACTACTTGGCGTAGGGATTGAAACCCTTCGAACCCTTGCATTGATCATTATCAGCATTGCCGGCGTGAGCGTTTTTATCTCACTATATAACTCATTGAAGGAAAGAAAATACGAAATGGCATTGATGTTATCCATGGGTGCTACCCGTTCGAGACTTTTCCTGATGCTACTGATCGAGGGGTTAATGCTGGCCGTGATCGGCTTCTTTTCGGGAGTAATTTTAAGTCGTGTCGGTTTGTGGCTTTTTTCTCGGGCTGCGGAAGAGGATTTCCATTATTCGCTCAAACAATTCACCATCTTACCAGAAGAAATCCTCTTGTTTTTCGGCTCACTGGCGATCGGGCTCATTGCAGCCGCGCTTCCTTCACTAGGCATTTATAAACTGAATATATCCCGGACATTGGCAGAGGAATGATATTCTGTGTAAATTTGTTAATCTGGTTAAATCCTTATTCAGTCAAAATTTGAGGTTCTGATGAAATCTGCAAAAGCGCTTGTACTATTAATTTGTGTCACCTCCCTGTTTGCGTTTACACCGAGCAATAACCCTGTCAAACTAACCTGGGAGATTTTGCGGGACGTTACATTCAAAAAGAAATGGTATGCAGAGGAATCGATTTACATGCTCCACCCTACTTTCGGGCCGAGCGTTCAGAAGCTGAAAAACCAGCAGGTTTCAATCACGGGCTACATTCTCCCGGTCGATCTGGATGCAAACTTATATGTACTGTCTGCATTCCCTTTTAGCGCCTGCTTTTTCTGCGGAGGTGCTGGTCCAGAGACGGTTATGACATTGAATTTTAAGAAAAAGGATGGTAAGAAGTTCAAAACGGATGAGCGCCTGACTTTTACAGGTACATTAAAACTCAATGCAGATGACATTTACCAGATGAATTACATCCTTGACGGCGCAGAAATTACAGACTAAGAACTGCTTTTTCCCTCGAAAAAATCAGATCCCAATCAGCCGCCAAACTCCTGAAATAAAGAAGAGTACCAGCCCGACAGGTGTCAAAACCTTCCAGCCGAGGTACATGAGCTGATCCACACGCAGACGGGGCAATGTCCAGCGTGCCCACATTTGCACAAGAATCCCGAACATTGCTTTACTCAAAAGCCAGAAAGCGCCGCTCAGGTATCCAAACCATGTTCCCGGCTCCCCACTCGTCCAATCAGCAAGCCTTACTGGCCCGATGTTTGGAAAAGGTGTGTTCCAGCTTCCGAGAAAAAGGATAGCACCCAGCAAACATACCAGCAACATCATTCCATATTCGGAAAGCATAAAAAGTGCCCAGCGCATACCGGAATATTCTGTGTGAAAACCAGCAACCAGTTCCGATTCACCTTCTGGTAAATCAAACGGAGCACGATTACATTCGGCTAGCGAAGCGATAAAAAACACTACATAAGCTAGCAAGAGAAATGGATTGCGCACGATATTCCAGGACAAAAATCCGCCGATATGAGTCACATCCACACCCAGCTTTTTAATCCCAAACAGGTAAACTGTTTCGGGAGCGTATATGCCCTGTTGAAAGCTTATTATTTGAAGATCAAGTGTTTGGGTAAGCATTACTACACAAAGTATGGATAACCCCAGCGGAATTTCGTAGGAAATAATCTGCGCTACAGCCCGCATCGCGCCAAACAATGCAAACTTGTTATTGGAACCCCAGCCAGCCATTAGCAAACCGATCACGTCGACAGAAATAATGGTGAGCAAGAAAAAAACGCCAACTGCCGCCCCGGAACCCGCCAGATCCGGCGCTAACGGTACTACTGCAAAACCCGCGAAAACCGAAATGAAAATAATGAATGGTGCGATCAGGAAAAGTTTTCGATCAGCTGCCTTAGGAACGATATCCTCTTTTTGAAGTAATTTGAGTAAATCGGCAAAAAGCTGTAATAAACCCCATTTCCCCACTTCCATCGGCCCCAAGCGATCCTGGATGAAAGCTGAAACCTTACGTTCCAGATACACGCCAATGACCACAAAACCGGGAACGAGAAGTAAAAAAATGATCAGTGTAAACGGCATTAACAGCTCTTTGAAGTACGCTAGATGCCACAAAAGTAAGTAAAAAACTCACTCCTCTTCGTCAGGCTCGCCTTTATATCCTGATTCCTGCAAAATCCTCGCAGCATTATCGATCTCCATCAATTGCGGCAAAGTAACATCGGGATTCTCGGCCATAAAACGGTCAACAATTCGCCAGCCTACCCACCTGGCGATAGCGCCTGGCACCTTTTCTCCAATTTCCGTAGTAAAAGGCCTTTCGTCAATATATTTCTTCTTTTTAAGATCACTTTTTTCATAAAGCAGTTTACCCGCGATAAAGTACGCCCATATCGCGTGCTGGCTAACATTGGTCCGTTTCAGATTTGCTTCCGAATAACCAAAAATCAAACTGTCGGGTGTTGAAGGCATGACTGTTTTCACGAATTCGTAGCCTTTTCCATAGCCGATCATGTCGGCGAGTAACGTCTGATCGCCTGCCCCCATGCGGTTAAAACGGTTTGATTCAAAAAATACAATGGATGGAACAATGTACTCCTTTTGATAGCGACGCAGCTGATAATCAAACACATTCGGGCGAAATTGCGCCTCAGGCCCTCCGAAATAATCCAGCCCGATAATGATCAGAGAATCTGAAATGTAGAGATCGTCACCCGTGAAACCCGTGATCATAAACTGTACTTTCGGCGCATTGAATGCAGGGTAATGATACTTGATCTGCTTAAAAGCTTTCGTCAGCGAATCAATAATTCCAGTCTGCCGATCGCCTATCAATGTATCCAGCTGGTTTTTGAACGTCTGGAAAGCATTGTTTTGCAAAATATTAAACAGATGCCCAGCCAATTGGCTTGGTTCCACCGGGGCATTCGTGAAGTAAACCTTGGTCAGGTAAGCATGTTTATCAAGAAAATTTTGTATTTCTGCTACCGATTTACAGGCAAAAAGCTCCTGATCCAGGTTCTCGGCAACGATATTAAACTGCATTGAACTGGTATCTGCTTCCTGCTTTTTATCGGTTTTACAAGACCAGGAAATGGTCGTAATGAAGAAAATGAGTACAAATATTCTTGAATAATGCATTCTTGAAAAAAGGAGTAACATGTTAGACAGAGAGTCAAAATTAAAAAAAAAAAACATAAGCATCCTGGGATGTGGCTGGCTGGGATTTCCACTAGCTCAACGTCTGCAGCGTGATCATATTACATCGGAAACGAAAGGCAGTACCACTTCTCCCGACAAACTGGAAAGTTTCGAGAAGCATGGAATCAAGGGTTATCTGCTGGATTTGACTCCTGGTTTTTCAGACGATGCCGCCTTGGTGCCTTCGTTCTTCGATTCTGATTCCCTCATTGTATCCTTGCCGCCACGGCAGGGGAAAAATGAGCCCGGTTTCTATGTCAAACAAATTCAGTCGGTAGTAGCCGAGATCAGAAAATCTCCGATTAAAGAAGTCATTTTCATCAGTTCAACAGGCATTTATCCTGAATTGAACAGGATTGTGACAGAAGAAGACGTCAATGTGCCGGAGCAATCTGCTTCGTCAGAAATGGTCACTGCCGAGAATCTTTTGCAATCATTAAGTCCTGAAATTACGGTCACTATTCTCCGACTCGGCGGACTGATGGGCTATAACAGAATCCCCGGCAAATATGTAAAAGGGCAAAAAAACATGATTACGGGTGCTATTCCCGTTAATTACATTCACCGGGACGATGCCGTCAGGATCATTATCGGAATATTGGAACAGGGCTTGGTAAATGAGACTTTCAACATTGTTTCACCCATTCATCCGGTCCGCCGAGACATTTATATAGATTCTTGTTCGAGGTTCGGCTGGGAAGCTCCCACGTTTACCGAACCCGAAGTAAGTCCTGATTTTAAAGTGATTTCAGGCGAGAAATTCAGTAGTACCTATTCTTACCATTTCATTTTCCCTGATCCAATGCAGTTTTATTACAGTCTGGAAAACGAAATGTGAGCATTTGGGCATAAAAAAATCCGCCGGATCAGTCCCGCGGATTTATATGATTATTTAAACCAAAAAGAATTATTGAGCTCCTAACAACTCCGTCAGCTTGGTTTCCAAAGCAGCTCCCCGCAGGTTTTTAGCGATAATTTTACCGTCTTTATCCAGTAAATACGTCGCCGGAATTGCATTGACACCATAAGTCTGAGCGACTCCTGAATTCCATTTTTTCAATTCCGAGCCGTGCTGCCATTTCAGTTTATCTCGCTCAATGGCCGTTTTCCAAGCCTTTTCATTGTCATCCAGTGACACTCCGAAAATATCGAATCCTTTGTCTTTAAACTTGTCATACATCCGTACCACATTCGGATTTTCCATCCGGCATGGGCCGCACCAGGATGCCCAGAAATCTATTAAAACAAATTTACCGCGCAATGATGACAATGCTACCGGCTTGCCTTCGGGGCTATTCAATGTAAAATCCGGAGCTACTTCACCCACAGCCAGGCCTGCGATCCTTTTGATTTGACCAATAAAACCCTTGGCTAATGTCGGAGTAGGCTGTACCTGATCATACTGTTCTGCCAGCTTTTTCAGCACGTCGAGATCATTTTCAGGGGTAAGAAAATTGTTAGCTGTGAACAGTGCCACTAATGATGTACCCATTTCCGGTATCCATTTTTTAATGGTGCCCAGTCTTTCCTGCTCTGCTTTTGCAAAATTCTGCTGTATCTCCTCAATTTTCTTGGTATCTTTTTTCTCCTCAGCCTTGACATACTCTTCATTCCAGACGGTCACTTTGGCTGCGAAAGCCTTCATTAGCTCATCCACCTGCGCATAGTATTCCATGTTTTTGGATCCGGTCACCTGCGCTTTTCCGCCATTGCCTTTGCTGTCTTTTCCCGTTCCGTCGGCGAGTACATTAAATTGTTCGCCCCCTTCAACGAGTAAAATCACTTTTTGTCTGTCAGCAAGATTCAGAGAAAAAAAGCTTCCTCTGTCCAATTCTGTACCCTTTATCGAAAAACTGCCATCGGCCGCGATTACTGTAGAATCCAGCTTTATAGAAGATCCATTGGCCGACGATTTCAATAGGATCACTTTTTCTCCCTTTGCACCATTTTTCACCTTACCAGTAACCGTAAAGTCTTTGGGTGCTATTTGCTGGGCCATTGTCGAAACGCCTAGACATGTCATGCTCAAAACTAAAACACTTCGTTTCAATGATCCCTTCATAATTTCTGCTTATTGTTATCTCTAAATGTGTGACTATTGAAGCTTTTTCGCAAGTAACTGGTTGACTAGCTTGGGGTCGGCGGTGTTATTCGATTTTTTCATGATTTCACCCACAAACAACCCAATCAAACCTTTTTTACCCTTTTTATAAGCTGCTACCTTGTCCGGCATGGAGCTAATTACCTCATCTACCAACGATTCAAGCTCGTTTGTATTGCTATTTTGAAGCCAGTTATTTGAGGAAGCAATCTCGGAAGACGTACGGTGTGGATCTGACAAAAGAACCGGGAAAATTTTCTGAGAAGCCACAGAATGGCTCACCACGCCTGATTCATTTAGCTCGATCAGATCCGCCAGCGCTTTTGCACTGATCGGGAAGTGTTCTATATTTCCTTCGTGGTCATTGAGGTAGGACTTCACTGGGCCCATCAGCCAGTTGGAGGCAGCTTTGTAGGCTGACGTATTAGCACAAACTGCCTCGAAATATTCCGCAATTTCCCTGGTATCCGTCAGTACCATGGCGTCATAAGCAGGAATGCCATATTGATTCACAAATTTATCGCGAAGCTCCTGCGGTAATGCAGGCATTTTGCTTTTAATATCTTCCAGCCATTCCTCCGAAACCACGACCGGACTTAGATCAGGATCAGGGAAATACCGGTAATCATTCATCGTTTCTTTCACCCGCATTCCGTAAGTCTGTCCACTTTCCACGTCGAACATCCTGGTTTCCTGCTGAATGGGCTCCTCATTTTCGATCATTGCAATCTGCCTTCTCTCTTCAAAACTGATGGCACGCATCATATTCCTGATCGAATTCATGTTTTTGATCTCTACTTTGGTGCCCAGTTTGCTTTCACCTTTTTTACGCAAAGACACATTCACATCGCAACGGAGTGAACCTTCTTCCATATTACCATCACTAATGTGTAGGTACCTGACAAGCCGACGTATCTCGGTAACAAATGCACCTGTTTCTTCCGCAGAACGCAAATCGGGTTCGGACACCATTTCAACAAGAGGCGTTCCGGCGCGGTTGTAATCCAGTAATGTTTCGCTATGGCTTCCGTCGTGAACAGATTTTCCGGCATCCTCTTCCAGGTGAATGTGGTGGAAACGAATTGTTTTTTCAACCGTTTTACCTTCTGCATTTTTGACAGAGATATTAACCCCGCCATCCAGGCAGATCGGTTTTTTATCCTGAGATATCTGGTACCCTTTTGGAAGATCCGGGTAAAAATAATTTTTCCGGTCAAAGATCGTCCTGCGACTGATCGAGCACCCACAAGCGAGTCCCAAACGGATTGCAAATTCCACCGCTTTATGATTGATTTTCGGTAAAGTACCGGGTAATGCGAGTGTAAGCGGACCGATATTAGTATTCGGTTCGGTACCAAAGAGATTACGGTCCTGTGCGAATAATTTTGATTCCGTTAAGAGTTGACAGTGTACTTCCAGGCCTATTACAGTTTCATAACTGGCCAAAAGTTCGTCTGTGATGTCAGAGGGGTGAAGCGCGTTTTGAGTCATATTTATTACAAATGCTTTCGCAAAGATACGAATACGGGCCGTCCATAGCATGAACGGCCCGTATTTTCTGGGTGTAAGTAACTTTGGCTACCTATAAGGCGTTAATCCAATTTGCTATCACGATAATGTCAGCCTTTGGAACGTGGGCCAGAGGAGCCATCGGAGGATAACCTGGCCAGTGCTCAGGTTTCGGGTTGTGTACCAGCTCCACGATCTGATCTGGCGTATATTTTTTCTTAGCTACTTCTGAATAAGCAGGCCCGATTACCTTGTCATAAGCCTGGTGGCATGCGAAACAAGCGTGCTTGTTAAGCAACGCAGAAACGTCTGCTGGTACTGGTTTACGTTTCGGTGCAACCGGAGCTGCTGGTGCTTCCGGTGCAACTGCTACTGCCGAGCTGTCAGCCGCTTTTCCAGAATCCGGCGCAGCAGGTGCAGGCGTCGTAGCCGCTGGTGCTACCGGTGCAGCTGGTGCATTTTTTCTATCGTTTTGAAGTTTCACGAGAGCCGTTTCTTCCCTTACTTTGCTTCCCGATCCGTAGTAATGGTCATATTTGTCACGATCTTCCTTGGAAGAACAACCGATGCAGAAGGAAACTGCCAGGGCAATAAAAGCCAAAGAAGTACTTTTGTTAAGTGTCATTGTTTTCAATTTTTAAGAATTTCCGCCAGATTAAGGTTTTGATACAAAATCATCACACGAAGAAAGCAAGTTTGCACTAGATTTCCTGCATATCGGGAATACAAATTACCTTTAAATTCAATATAAATAGCGCATAGCAGGTTGTTCACCAATTCATTAGCCGTCCATTACCCGGAAGAAAATCAATAAAATTTCTTCTTTATTTAAAAGATAATATTGTGATTAATATTAAATGTTATTACTTTTGCAGTCCTATTTGTAAAACGATGTAAAGTAATGGCTAAGAAAGGTAATAGAGTACAGGTCATATTGGAATGCACAGAACAGAAAGACAGCGGTGTTCCAGGAATGTCACGTTATGTGACTACAAAAAATCGGAAGAATACGCCTGGCCGTATGGAGCTGAAAAAATTCAATTCTTTCCTGAGACGCTATACAGTCCACAAAGAAATTAAATAAGTTCGATGTTATCCGTTAACTGTTATGTGGTTTAGAACATCAATGGTTCGACGGTAGTCTCGTAACAGTTAATTATTAACATATAAACTTAAAAATATACAGACATGGCAAAGAAAGTAGTTGCTACCCTGAAAAAAGAAGGCGGTAAATCATTTGCCAAAGTGATTAAGGCCGTAAGATCTCCTAAAACAGGAGCTTATACCTTCAAAGAAGAAATCGTACCTCTTGACGGTGTTCAAGGTGCCTTGAAAAACTAAGGTTATTCAAGCTTTTGATATTGAGTTATTAAAAAGTCCCTTTTCGGGACTTTTTTTGTTTTATTTTTGGGCCATAAACATGCTAGCATTATGAGTTTATTTGGTTTTTTTTCAAAAGAGAAAAAAGAAACATTAGATAAAGGCCTTGAAAAAACCAAAGACAGTTTCTTTGGAAAGCTTTCCCGAGCCATAGTCGGTAAAACGACTATCGACGAGGACGTTCTGGATGAATTGGAAGACATTCTGGTTAGTTCCGATGTCGGCGTGGAAACTACCGTAAAGGTGATCAAACGTATCGAGGAGCGGGTAGCAAGAGATAAATACGCCACTACTGCCGAGCTGGACAGCATATTAAGAGAAGAAATCGCCGCACTGCTTACCGAAAACAAATCCGTTGACATTCAGGATAGTTTTGAAACTGAACATTTACCAAAGCCATTTGTGATCATGGTTGTTGGCGTGAATGGTGTCGGCAAAACTACCACGATCGGAAAACTGGCACATCAGTTTCATCAGCGCGGGCATAAAGTAGTGTTGGGTGCTGCTGATACATTCAGGGCTGCGGCTGTAGAGCAGCTGAAACTTTGGGGAAAACGGGTTGACGTACCTGTAATCGATCACGGTATGAACACCGATCCCTCGGCTGTGGCATATGATGCGTTGAAAAAAGGAATAGAAACCGGTGCTGATGTGATCATTATAGACACGGCTGGGCGTTTGCATACGAAAGTCAATCTGATGAACGAGCTTTCCAAAATCAAGCGTGTTATGCAAAAGATCATTCCTGACTCTCCCCATGAAGTACTGCTGGTACTCGACGGAAGCACAGGCCAGAACGCCGTCATTCAGGCAAGAGAATTCACCAAGGTTACTGAAATTACAGCTCTTGCTATCACGAAACTCGACGGAACTGCCAAAGGTGGCGTCGTGATCGGGATTTCAGATGAATTTAAAATCCCTGTCAAATACATTGGCGTCGGTGAAAAAATGGACGATCTGCAGGTGTTTGATAGAAGCGAATTTGTGGATTCCCTGTTCAAAAAAATCGGGTAAAAAGCACATTTATCCGACTAAGTCACCGATCTTCATTTAATTGCTGCCAGGAATGGATATATCCTAACTTTGGGAACTGCGTATCAAACAGTTCCCTATTATGGATACATTTTTGATCTTCGTTTTTGTCTTCGGAATCTTCGGGTGGTGCATATGGAAGCTGCTGAATTACACCAAAAATACAATCGGTGACAACTCTCCCCTGAAAGTCGTAAGGGTTTATCAGATATCAGAATTAGGCTATTTTTTGAAACTTGAGAACCTGATCATTTATTACATTCTTCCGCTCGGTTTCATGTTCATTAAGGCAGCATTTACTGTGGTTTCGTCAGATATCTCTCTGCCACTGACGCGGCTCCTGCTTTTTGGACTTAGTTCAATGGTATTTTCAGCATGCGCACTGTATCTCATTTTAGATATCAACCATTGGAAATACGTCCGCAATGTAACACTCGAAACAAATCCTACCGCACACGAGCTGTATTTGCACTTTCCGGATTACACGCTAACCCTTCGTGATGGAGACATTGAAAGAGTTATAATCACATCCAATGAGGCGAAAATGAGAATTAGCTATCTAACTTACTTCCTCAAAAACGGAGAACAATTTATCCTTTCCGACAGAACGCCGGGAATTGAGGTAATTCACGAGTATTTTAAGAAAATTCTCATCGAATATCGCAAAGAACGATTTCCCTATATAAAGTAGACTTCCTGACAATTTTTCCCGAACTTTGCAGCCCATTTTCCCGTCAGTATCAATCACTTTGCCTGATACAAATGGTAATTTTTTAATATCAATCATCGCTAATAGCTAACAGCAGATCGCTGGCAGCTTATCTTCAATGAAAACCAAAGGAATAGTCAAAAACAAAGTCAATATAGTGACGCTGGGTTGCTCCAAAAACCTGGTGGATTCGGAAGTACTTTACACGCAGCTCAAAGGAAACGGGTTTAAAGTGGACCACGAATCCAAAAAAGATGATGCTCAGATCGTTGTGATCAATACCTGCGGATTCATCGACAATGCCAAGGAAGAATCGATCAATACCATTCTGCGTTATGCCGACGCAAAGGCAGCCGGAATGGTCGATAAAGTATACGTAACGGGCTGTCTGTCTCATCGTTACAAAGATGAGCTTTCCATAGAGATACCCACCGTTGATGCATGGTTTGGAACGAATGAGCTTCCGCGCCTGCTCAAAACATTGAAAGCTGACTATAAGCATGAATTGGTTGGCGAGCGCTTACTTACCACCCCCACACATTATGCTTACGTCAAAATCGCGGAAGGTTGCGACCGCCCGTGCAGTTTCTGCGCCATACCGCTCATGCGCGGCGGACACATTTCACGTCCGATCGAAGAGTTGGTAAAAGAAGCAAAATCCTTGGCGAAACGCGGAACAAAAGAATTGATCCTTATTGCCCAGGACCTTACCTACTACGGTCTGGATATTTATAAAAAAAGAAACCTATCCGACCTGCTTGCGCAACTTTCTGACGTTGAAGGCATTGAATGGATCAGGTTACAGTACGCCTACCCGGCTGGCTTCCCTATGGATGTGTTGGACGTTATGAATGAGCGGAGCAATATCTGCAAGTATCTCGATATGCCGCTTCAATCAGGATCGACAGAAATGTTGAAATCGATGCGGAGAGGTATTACTCGCGAAAAAACGGAAGCATTGATCAACACGATCCGTGAAAAAGTACCTGGTATCGCGTTACGTACTACATTGATCGTGGGCCATCCGGGAGAAACAGAAGCGTTGTTCGACGAAACTTTTGAGTTTGTAGAGAAAATGCGTTTTGACCGTCTCGGTGCATTCCAGTATTCTCATGAGGACAATACACATTCCTACACCATGCCGGACGATATCCCGACCGAAATCAAGCAGGAACGTGCAGACGCAATCATGGAATTGCAGCAGGGCATTTCGTATGAACTGAACCAGAACAAAATTGGTCAGACTTACAAAGTTTTATTTGACCGCAAGGAAGGCGGACATTTTATCGGCAGGACTGAATTTGATTCCCCGGAAGTTGATAACGAAGTACTTGTACCGGCTAGTCAGTTTGTGAGGTTAGGGGATTACGCGCATGTAAAAATCACTTCGGCAGAGGAATTTGACCTTTACGGGGAAGTGATTTCTTAATTTGCTTTCACAGCTCACCGCTGCTTTGTTAAATTTGCACTTTTTATTGACCAGGAATAATATTTAAAAACGCATGTTACAACGAATTCAATCCATTTTTTTAGCCATTGCAATCATCGGAATGGGCATTTTCCTTACTTTTCCTATATGGACCAAAGTGTCTGTTAGTGGTGAGCAGAGAGCTGATCTCACAGCCATTAAACTGACCCACCAGATCAATGCTGTGCAATCTAATGTCCAGCCGGTGTACTACCTGACGATTCTGGCGCTCCTGGTTGCAGGGGTAGCAGGTTACGCCATTTTTCAATTTCGTAACCGGGTTCTACAATCCGCTTTGTGCGCTGTCAATTCCATCATCATGACGGTTCTGATGGGGTTGGTTATTTATTTTACCTTTTACAAAACAGCCAAACTATTTGATCCTGAACTTCCTGGCAAATATGACATTGGTTTTTACGGCATGGTTGGCGCGATGCTTGCGAACGTTTTCGCAAATCGTTTTATCCGCAAGGATGAGCGTGCCGTTCAGCAATCCAAAAGATTCAGATGATTATCTTGTCACGTTGAGCGCCGTTTCGACCGCAGCGGCGGGCGCTCCGCTCAACGTGACAAATAGGATGCGCTCAACTTGACAAGTAGACTAGGTCCGATGTGACAATAGACAATGCTTGGCAATAGACAACTACTTTCCAATTACACCAAGCCTTCCCGAAGCAGGTCGTGCAAATGTACAAAACCGAGTACTTTGCCCTCTTCCACCACAACGACCTGCGTAATACTCCGTGACTGCATAATTTCCAGCGCATTGACTGCGTAATCATCAGGCCCGACCGCGATGGGTGAAGTGGTCATGATATCGCAAGCTTTCAGATGCAAAATACCCGTCCCTTCATGCTCATTTAGCATTCTCCGTAAGTCGCCGTCTGTGATAATACCGGCCATTTGGCCGTCATCATGCTGTACCGCAGTGGCTCCAAGCCGCTTGGAAGTCATTTCTAGGATCACCTCATGTAAAGTGGCATGCGACGATACAACCGGCAGGGCATTGTTCGGGTAAATGTCACATACTTTCAGGTAAAGCCGCTTGCCTAATGATCCTCCCGGATGAAATTTTGCAAAATCATCATGCGTAAATCCGCGGGCCTCCAGCAGGCATACCGCCAGCGCATCGCCCAGCGCCATGGTCACTGAGGTACTGGTTGTAGGTGCCAGATTCAATGGATCAGCCTCTAAAGGGGCAAATGCGTGAAGAATAAAATTACTGTTTTTTGCGAGGTAGGAATCCCTGTTGCTCACCATCGCGATCATCGTCACACCGGTGCGTTTGAGCAGTGGGACGAGCACTTTTATTTCAGCTGTATCCCCGCTTTTTGATATAACTATTACGACATCATTATCCTGAATCATGCCCAAATCGCCATGTATAGCGTCTGCTGCATGCATAAACAATGCTGGGGTACCCGTCGAGTTCAATGTCGCCACAATCTTCTGGCCTACGATCGCACTTTTACCCACACCGGAAATCACAACACGCCCGCCGGAGTTGAGTATAGCATATACGCAGTTTTCAAATTCATCATCAATCAATTCAATCAGATTACGCACTGCTTCTGCCTCCTGCTGTAATACTTCTTTTGCTATTGACTGAATATTTTTTATTAATTTCAAATCTGAAACACAGTTTAAGGGGACACTATTGTCGATTTTCATTTCAAAAAGCAAAGATATAGAAGTTTGGGATAACCATTTTGTTAACAGAGTATGGTAAAGCAGGTAGATACAGTCGTATTAGACACGTTAAAAGACAGACTTAAAGAAATATTTGGATATAGTCAATTCCGAGGTGAACAAGAAGTAATTATTCAAAACATCCTTCTTGGTAAAAATACTTTTGTAATTATGCCGACGGGGGCTGGCAAATCACTTTGCTACCAGTTACCTGCCCTGGTCAGTGACGGCCTGACGATTGTGATTTCACCGCTTATCGCCTTGATGAAGAATCAGGTTGACCAGTTAACAGCATTCGGCATCAACGCTCAATTCCTGAACTCCACGCTTACCAAGGCTGAAATGACCCGGGTTAAAAGCGACGCCTTGGACGGCAGCCTTAAACTACTCTATATCGCCCCTGAGTCGCTTACGAAAGAAGACAATCTGGATTTCCTTAAAAAAGTAAAAATATCCTTTGTAGCAATTGACGAAGCCCACTGTATTTCTGAATGGGGCCACGATTTCAGGCCTGAATACCGTCGCATTTATGGTATCATTGAGAATATAGGAAGGCTACCCATTATCGCGCTCACCGCTACTGCTACCCCAAAAGTTCAGCAGGATATCCGTAAGAACCTTCAAATGGAGGAGGCTGAGACATTCAAATCCTCTTTTAACAGAAAGAACCTGTATTACGAGATCCGTCCCAAAAAGGATGTTAAAAAACAGCTGATCCGCTATGTGCGAAACAATAAAGGCAAGTCCGGAATTGTATATTGCCTGAGCAGAAAGACGGTGGAAGAAGTAGCTGAATTACTGAAAGTGAATGACGTTCGCGCTTTACCATACCACGCTGGCCTCGATAGCAACACGCGTATGGCCAATCAGGATGCTTTCCTGAACGAAGAGGCTGAGGTGATCGTAGCCACCATTGCATTCGGAATGGGGATTGATAAGCCGGACGTGCGGTTTGTAATACATTACGACGTTCCGAAATCACTGGAAGGCTACTACCAGGAAACTGGCCGGGCGGGCCGCGATGGACTGGAAGGAAACTGCCTGATGTTTTACAGCTACGACGATATTCAGAAGCTGGAAAAATTCAATAAGGATAAAACCGTTACAGAACGAGACAATGCGCGGCATTTACTAAACGAAATGGTCGCCTATTCAACCCTGGGCGTTTGCCGCAGAAGACAGTTGCTGAGCTATTTCGGTGAATACCTGGATAAGGATTGCGGCTTTTGCGATAACTGTATCAAACACACAGAAAAAATCAAAGTGCAGGAGGATGTAATCCTGATACTGAGAGCTGTGCAGCTGACAGAACAGCGCTTTGATGCTGACCACATTGCAGATGTGGTAACCGCCACTGAGAACCAGTACGTGAAGAGTTACGAGCATGACCAGCTGGACGTTTACGGCAAGGGTACCGAACTGAATGAATCCCGCGATTACTGGGTTTCTGCCATCCGTCAGCTTGTGATTTTCAACTACCTCGAAAAGGACATTGAAAACTACGGTATCATCAAACTGGGAGACAA
Organism: Dyadobacter sp.; assembly: GCF_039919315.1. Classification (GTDB taxonomy): domain Bacteria; phylum Bacteroidota; class Bacteroidia; order Cytophagales; family Spirosomataceae; genus Dyadobacter. The sequence continues at coordinate 64,487 of NZ_JBDSFX010000001.1, forward strand.
AGGCGCCAACTACCTGAACGACCCCTACGTGGTTACCCTTCATAAGGACCATAATTTTGAAGAGGAGGAGATCAAAGCAGAAGATGATGACAAGGACTCAGCCAACGGAAGCGGTAGCGCACATGCTTACGACGAGGCTTTGCTAGGACTGCTCAAAGCGCTTCGTAAAAAAGTAGCGAAAGAGAAAAACCTCCCTCCGTATGTGATTTTCCAGGATCCATCCATGGAAGAAATGGCCACAACCTATCCTACTACCCAGCAGGAAATGGCACAAATTAATGGTGTCGGCATGGGTAAGGTGCAGAAGTTCGGCCGACAGTTTATTGAACTCATCACACGCTATGTGGAGGAAAACGAGATCGAAACTGCCAAAGACGTGGTCATCAAGTCCACGGTTAATAAATCAAAAATTAAGATTTTCATCATTCAACAGGTTGACCGCAAAGTGAGCCTGGACGAAATCGCGGAGGTTAAGGACCTGGCCCTGGCGGACGTCATTGAAGAAGTGGAGCACATTTGTTACTCCGGAACCAAGCTTAACCTCGATTATTATATCAATCAGGTGATTGACCGTGAAAGACAACAGGATATTTACGACTATTTCATGACGGCAGAAACGGATAATATTGCCGCAGCATTGGATGAATTTTCAAATGATGAAATCAGTGAAGAAGAATTGCGGCTGGTGCGTATTAAGTTTTTATCCGAATTGGCCAACTAACATTGCCAGACTTAATTATCCGTATCAGTATTTAGTGAATTTTTAAAACCAATTATGAACATACTTATATTGGGATCAGGCGGAAGAGAACATGCATTCGCCTGGAAGATTGCCCAAAGCCCTCTTTGTGACAGCTTGTTTGTAGCTCCCGGAAACGCCGGGACGGCAAGTGTAGCAACCAACCTATCTATTTCTTTTAATGATTTTGATGCGATTGCGAATGCAGTTTTAGAAAATAATATCGAACTGGTGATCGTAGGGCCGGAAGAACCGCTGGTTAACGGCGTTGTTGATTATTTTGAATCAAGGGAAGACCTGGCAAAAGTGAAGCTGATCGGGCCTAACAAAGCAGGTGCGCAGCTGGAAGGAAGCAAGGATTTTTCTAAAAAATTCATGCAGAAATATGCCATTCCAACTGCTTCTTCACAAACGTTTACAGCAGAAACCCTCGCCATCGGGCTGGAATACCTTGAAAGTCATCCGCTACCCATCGTTCTGAAAGCAGACGGCCTTGCAGCAGGCAAAGGAGTGATCATCGCGGAAAAGCATGCAGAGGCAGAAATAGCATTTAAAGAAATGCTTTTGGATGGAAAATTCGGAAGCGCAGGCAACAAAGTCGTAGTAGAACAGTTTCTGAAAGGAATAGAATTGTCCGTTTTTGTACTTACTGACGGAGAGCACTATAAGATCCTGCCGGAAGCGAAAGATTACAAACGTATCGGCGAAAATGATACCGGCCTTAATACCGGAGGTATGGGCGCAGTATCCCCCGTAGCATTTGCCGATGCTAATTTTTTGAGGAAAGTTGATGAAAAAGTGGTCAAACCCACATTGAATGGCCTGAAAAGCGAAGGCATCAAATACGTCGGTTTCATTTTTATAGGTTTAATGAATATTAAGGGAGAGCCGTTTGTCATTGAATACAATGTGAGAATGGGCGACCCCGAAACAGAAGTGGTTATTCCGCGCATCCAGTCGGATTTCGCCATGTTAATGGCTTCTACCGCAAAAGGAACGCTGAATGATTTCGATATGCAGATTTCGCCTCAGGTAGCCGTTACCACTGTTGTTGTTTCAGGAGGTTATCCCGGAGACTATGAAAAAGGTAAGGTTATTACAGGTAGTGATAAAGTAGAAGACGTGTATTTATACCATGCTGGCACTACTTTTAATGGAAACACAGAAGTTGTGACGAACGGAGGAAGGGTAATGGCCCTTACAGGTCTTGCCAATTCCCTTGAAAATGCGGTACATAAGTCGCAGCGTGCCGCTCAGGCGGTACAGTTCGAGGGCAAGTACTTCCGTCACGACATTGGTGTGGATTTAATTCGTTATAACGATTGATGAAGGGGAGTAATTATGGGATGTGGATCATGTTCATCCGGCGGATGCAGTACTAGTGGATCGACTGCCGGATGTGGAAGTAGCGGAGGCTGTAGTACGGGCGGATGCAATAAAATGAATGTCTTTGACTGGTTGAGTCACATGGATGTGCCTACCGGACAGCGTTTTGATGTTGCAGAAGTCAAATTTAAAGGAGGCAGAAAAGAATATTTCCGCAATATAAATCAGCTGGAATTTGTAACAGGCGACTATGTCGTTTGTGAAATGGCCTCTGGCCAGCATATAGGAACTGTGTCCCTGCAAGGCGAGCTGGTAAGGCTTCAAATGAAACGGAAAAGCGTAGTCATTAGTGACGACATGCACGTTATTTACCGGGTCGCGACGGAGAAAGATCTCGATAAGCATACCCAGGCCATGGCCCGAGAAATGCCGACATTGTACCGTACCCGCGAAATTATCCGGGAAATGAAGCTCAACATGAAATTGTCAGATGTTGAATTTCAGTCTGACAATACCAAAACGACGTTCTATTATTCTTCAGAGGAACGCGTCGATTTTCGTGAGTTGATCAAAATGCTGGCTTCGGAGTTCAAGGTGAGGATAGAAATGCGGCAGATCAGTCTGCGCCAGGAGGCAAGCCGATTAGGCGGGCTGGGTTCCTGCGGACGTGAACTTTGCTGCTCTACCTGGCTTACCGATTTCAAGAATATTTCAACGGCAGCAGCACGTTATCAGAACCTGTCGCTGAATCCTGCCAAGCTTTCGGGACAATGCGGACGCTTGAAGTGCTGTCTGAACTACGAATTGGAAACCTACATTGATGCGCTTCGGGACATTCCGACTGTGGATGCGCCTTTGAAAACCAAAAAAGGGGTTGCCACTTTGCAGAAGACCGACATTTTCAAGAAGATCATGTGGTTCGGGTTTGATAAAGATACCAACTGGTATCCCGTCGCGATAGACAAAGTTTTGGAAATCATTGAATTGAATAAAAAGGATATCATTCCTGAGTCATTGGAAATTCTTACACCTCAGGCTGATAGAACTCTTGATAAGGTTCCTGGTAAGCTGAACAGCGATCTGGAAAACTTGGATAGGAAATACAGCGAGGAACAAAAGAAGAAGAAAAAGAAAAAAAGCAGATCGGGGAAAAACAAGAATAATCAGAACAAACCCCAAGCTTCGACTTCTTCACCGCAACAGTAACTAGCGAATAAAAGTCGTTCAATATAAATGGAAGTCAAGTTGTAAAAGCTTGGCTTCTTTTTTTACGAATTTCACCCGTGAAAAAGCACATAGACAAACTTCATAAAATAGCTCACCACAGATCCAGAAGGATCATTGGGCTGATGTCGGGCACATCGCTGGACGGGCTGGACGTAGCAGTATGCCAGGTAGAAGGAGGAGGAACTGACACCAAATTGACGCTCGAAAAATTCACTACTGTACCTTATGATGATGATTTCAGAGAAGAGATTCGGAAGATCTTTGCCAAAAGGGAAATTGACTTTCAGCAACTTTGCCTCCTGAATCCTTACATTGGCACACGTCACGGACAAATGATTCTCGACTGCCTGGCCAGCTGGAACATTCCGACTGAAGACATTGATCTGATTGCAAGTCACGGGCAAACGGTTTTTCATGCGCCCAAAAAGCAGCACAAACTGGCCGGCTTTCCCAATGCTACCTTGCAGATTGGTGACGGCGATCACATTGCAGTTAAGACAAACATTATCACGCTCAGCGATTTTCGTCAGAAACACATTGCAGCAGGCGGCGAAGGTGCCCCGCTGGCGGTTTACGGCGATTATTTTTTATTTTCCAAAAAAGGAGAAAACAGGATACTACTGAACATGGGCGGGATTGCAAACTTTACATTTTTACCTGCTAACCAAGATGCCGATGCTGTTTTCACGACGGATACAGGTCCCGGAAACACATTATTAGATGCCTACACCCGCCGTTTTTTCCACAAACCATATGACAAAGACGGTGAAATCGCCGCCAGCGGCAAAGTAAATGCCGTTTTGTTGGAAGAACTTAAATCACTTTCTTTTTTCAAATTACCATACCCCAAAACCACCGGTCCGGAGGTATTTAATTTCTCCTACGTTGAATCGGCGATTCAAAAATCCAAATTAACTTCGCTCACCCGCCAGGACATCATTGCCACGCTGACCGCATTGAGCGCCGACACGATTTCGGATGCGATTCGGAATGTCATGGACGCTGGTGAAGCATTCACGATTTACGCCAGCGGCGGCGGCGCACATAATGCCGTTTTGATGGCTCGAATTAGCGAAAATCTAGGTGCAACCGTGAAATTGATCGATGAATTGGGCATTTCAGGGGATGCAAAAGAGGCGGTACTATTTGCAGTTTTAGCAAATGAAGCGATTGCCGGGACGGACTCTTTTTTTGGTGAAAAAGATGGCGTTCCAGGCGTTAGTATGGGGAAAATTTCGTTTCCGGGTTGATGGCAGCGGGAACAAGACTTGCCAAGTTTCGAAAACTTGGTAAGTCTCGTCTCCAACAACGCCAACGATAAAAAATAATCAAGAATAACATGTACGACATTACTATTATCGGCGGGGGCATTGTAGGCCTTGCCACGGCGCTGCGGATCAAAGAGCAAAAGCCTGCCCTCAAAGTCCTGCTGCTTGAAAAAGAAAACGAAGTTGCAAAACATCAAACCGGCCACAACAGCGGCGTAATCCACTCCGGGCTGTACTACAAGCCGGGAAGTTTGAAAGCGACCAACTGCATCAGGGGATACGAGATGTTACTGGACTTTTGCAAGCGCGAAAACGTTCCTTTTGATCTATGTGGTAAAATAGTAGTGGCTACGACCGAGGAACAAAAACCATTGCTCAGCAACCTTTACGAAAGAGGACTACAAAACGGTTTGACCCAAAACCGGATGATCACCGCGTCGGAAATCCGCGAAATCGAACCGCATGTCAAGGGTTTAGAGGGTATTTGGGTACCATACACCGGCATTATTGATTACAAAGCAGTCTCTGAAAAATACGCAGAATGCATTCAAAAATTGGGTGGAGAAATTCATTTTGAAGAAAAGGTCATTGATATTAAAAACCGTAATACACATTCGGAAGTTGTTTCTGCAACTGGTAAAGTATTCGAAACACGACTGGTAGTAAACTGCGCTGGTCTATATTCCGATAAAGTGGCCCAACTGACACAGCCTGAAAATATCAAAGTAAGGATCATTCCTTTCCGCGGCGAATATTATAAGATCAAACCTGAAAAGCATCATTTGGTCAAAAACCTGATATATCCTGTCCCCGATCCTAATTTCCCGTTCCTGGGCGTACATTTCACGCGGATGATCGAAGGCGGTGTTGAAGCGGGACCTAATGCAGTTTTTGCTTTCCGACGTGAAGGTTACAACAAGCTGGATATTAATGTGCCGGAACTCATGGAATCGCTGGCGTGGCCAGGGTTCCGAAAGGTAGCTGTCAAATACTGGAAAACAGGTATGGGAGAATATTACCGCTCATTCTCCAAAGCTGCATTCACCAAAGCATTACAGGGCCTCATTCCAGAAATTCAAAGCGACGACCTCATCCCCGGCGGTTCAGGCGTACGTGCACAAGCATGCGACTATGACGGCGGCTTGCTGGACGATTTTTCGATCATTGAAAACAAAACAGCCATTAATGTCTGTAATGCACCGTCACCGGCTGCCACCTCTTCTCTATCGATCGGACAAACTGTTTCCGAAAGGGTTTTGGCCAGGATTTGACAGAAAATTTGGTGAAATTTTAAAAAATAGAATCTTTTCCCTATTTTTATCCACATTGATAAGCTCCCTGAAAAGACTTGTCGCCCATTACTACGTTCAAAAAAGTCAAAATCGAAACCAAAAAAACCATGAACAAAACAGCAAACGCGCCTGTGGCAGAAGCTGCCAATGGTGTAAAGAAAGACGATCGATTGACTCGATTCATTGAAAAAGTAAGGGCGGACCAGGAATCCGTTAATTTGTATTACGACGGAAAAATAACAAGGGATGAATTACATGCGAGAGGAGTTAGGTTCGTTAAGGTCTTATGAGTATACGGTTGAATATCGTGGTGAGGAGGAAGAGTATTTTTTTAAAACTGACTCAGGTGCCTTCTACTCCTGCTACTTTTTAAATGGTTCCGGGTATTTTGATGATTATCCACTAATAAAAGGTGATATCTTAACCTTTGGATTAAGGCGAATTAGTCGATCCGAAGGTTTTTTTGTGGACAAGCATGACGCGAGAATCAAAGAGACAGTCATCCATATACTGGCGCAGACTTTTGAAGCAAACCCAGAAAGATCATTGTTTGTTATGTACGAAACAATGGATGGCAGACAAAGGAACAGAAAAATCACATTTGCTCGCTGGTATAATGAAGCTTGTAAGTTGGTAAGCAAAGAGGTTACCAGAATCACTATTAGCGGAGCAAGTATGTGGACTGCTGACAGGTTCGATATGATGCTGCTCGTACCCAATACCTGCTCTAAACTCGAACAAATAAAAATTACTGCTATTGAAATTAAAGACGACTTGATTTCAAAGGGTTACCCGCCTTCTCTTGAATGTCGGATCGAGTGCAAATAAATATTCTAGTTAAATTTGTGGAGTTTTACATAAAACTCTTAACATTTGAGAAATGAAAACGTTCAGCTCGATAGAAGAGGCATTTGATTGGTGGGTGAAGAATTTATATCCTACATTGACCCCGGAAATGAAGAAAGGAAAGGCGGTTCAGGCAATGCAAGATTATATATATGAGCGAGGTATTTCGGAAAAAAGAATGAAGGAAATACTAGTGGAATATGGGCATTTTGAAATAGAAACAATAGTAAGATATAAGCCTTAAATGGCTTTTTATTTGACCTAAATTTATGTAAAACTCCGTAAATTATAGAAAGAAAAAACCCGGATGATTCGGTCGCGAAACTTCATCACCCGGGCCAGTTTAATCAACTAACAATCAAACTTTCGTAAATGTATGAACACACTTCAAAATTCCACAAACCAATTAACTAACGGTATGAAAACAGATTTATCGCAAAGCGAACAAATACTTGTGCGCGATGTTCGTAATTTTTTCCTTACTGACAGCTGCGCAGAAATTGTAGGATCAATGAATGCAATGGTCGAATCGTTTCTTTTCAGTGCAGACCTGGAAAATGTTACTACCGAGATGAAAGGTGACATTGTGAATCAGCTTAGGGTAGTGACGTTGCTTTCAAAACTAAATGAAGCCTGTTAGCTGTTAGCTGCTAGCTGCTAGCTGCTAGCTGCTAGCGACAACAAAAAGGTGCGGTTTCCTATTTAAAGATACCGCACCTTTTTTATAAATAATTTCAACGCCGACAGCCGAAGTCTCCTCTACTCCTGCTCCTTCCCTAATTTGCTATTCTTCTTCCCGTAGCCGAAGTAAACTGCAAGTCCGATCGCCAGCCATATCGCTAGTCGGTACCAGCTTTCTATCGGCAGGGAGTACATCAGGTAAAGACATACTACAATCCCCATAATAGGAACAAATGGCACAAGCGGTGTACGGAACGAACGTGGAATGTCGGGTCTTTTCACACGTAGCATCCAAACACCCACGCATACCAGACAGAATGCAAACAATGTTCCGATACTCACCATGTGCCCCAGGTCACTTACCGGCACAAGACCTGCAAAAATACTCACAAAACCCATGAAGAATAGGTTCGTTTTGTAAGGCGTGCTGTATTTAGGATGTACCGCGCCGAAAAACTTAGGCAGCAAACCATCTCTGCTCATGGAATAAAACACGCGGCTTTGCCCCAAAAGCATCACCAGCATTACCGAGGTGTAACCAGCAAGGATAGCAATGATCAATGCTGTTTGTAAAGAATCATAACCCGTTTTCGCGAATGCGGTTGCAGCCGGTTTGGCATCATTGGCAAATTCAGTATACTTCACCAAACCAGTCATTACGTGTGCAAATAGCACATAAAGAATAGTACAAACGACAAGGGAACCAAGGATACCGATCGGCATTCCTTTCTGCGGGTTCTTGGCTTCCTGTGCAGCCGTGGAAACAGCATCGAAACCGATAAATGCAAAGAACACTACTGCCGCACCGGTCGCAATACCAGTCCAGCCGAAGTTTTCATAATTTCCTGTGTTCTCAGGAATATAAGGTACATAGTTCTGAGGATCGATGTGGCTCCATCCCAGCGCAATGAAGGTTATTACTACTGCTACTTTCAAAACAACCAGAAAGTTGTTTAAAAAAGCAGATCCCTGTGTTCCGCGGATCAGCAGCAACGATAGCATACATACGATGAAGATGGCAGGCAGGTTAACAATACCATTGTCAATGACCGTACCGTTACTTAGCTTCACTACTTCAAAAGGTGAGCATACTAACTGGGTAGGAAGGTGTATATCAAATTTGCTCAGGAATTCGAGCAAATAGCGGGACCAGCTCACCGAAACCGTGGCAGCTCCTAAAGCATATTCTAAAACAAGGTCCCATCCAATGATCCAGGCGACAAATTCACCCATAGTAGCATAAGAATAGGTGTAAGCGCTACCAGCGATAGGAATCATGGAGGCAAATTCAGCGTAACAAAGTCCGGCAAATCCGCAGCCAAGGGCTGCCAATATAAATGAAATGGTTACTGCCGGTCCCGAATGTTCCGCAGCAGCAATCCCGGTTAAAGAGAAAAGTCCCGCCCCAATGATCGCGCCGATTCCCAGTGCCACCAAACTGGTTGAGCTTAAAGATCGTTTTAATTGGTTTTCTTCTCCTGTTGATTCTTGTAATAATTTTTCAATAGGCTTTTTAACCCACAATTGATTTGCCATAAAGCTCTTTGTTGTAGTTATAATAACATGTTATAAAACTAGAAAGAAAATTTGCTTTTCACGTATATACACAAAACAAAAAAGGGGAAAGTATAATACTAACCCCTTTTTGTTCTTTAAAATTATGCTTTTACTTTCTTAGTCGCTACCGCAGGTGCCGCCGCGTCCGCTACTGCTAGCGGTTCCTTATTTTTCTCGCGTTGCAGAAGGTCAACCACGATCGGTGCTGCTACGAACAGAGATGAATAAGTTCCTACAATAACCCCCAGCAACATACAGAATGTAAATCCACGGATTACCGCACCACCAAAGATCATCAGCACGATCAGTACCAGGATAACAGAGATACCTGTTACCGCTGTACGGCTCAATGTACTGTTCAATGCATTATTGATAACTGTGGACAGGCTTTGTCCACGTGCTTTATCGTCTGCCAGGTAATCACGGATACGGTCATAAATTACAACGGTATCGTTCATTGAATATCCGATCATCGTCAGGATCGCACCGATGAACGCCTGATCAATGTCAAGCGACCATGGCAACCAGCCGTTAAACAATGAGAAAATCGCAAGGATAATGATAACATCGTGGCCCAACGAAACGACAGCGCCATAACTGAATGCCACTCTTTTAAAACGAATCAGGATGTAGATAAAGTTGGCTGCCAATGCAAGCAGGATCGCGTACACAGCCGACCATAACGTATCCTTCGCCATAGTAGGTCCTACTTTATTTGAGCTTACAATTTTAGCAGGATTACCGGCAATTTTCTTAACCGCCTCCATCACCTTCGCTTCCGCCTTCTGATCTGCCTCGGGAGTCGTTTCCTCGATCAGGTATGCAGTTGTGATTTTTACCTGATCCTGGCCACCGAAAGTTTTCACCTCGGTAGTAGAACCAAGCACTTCATCCATGTTAGTACGAAGCTGATCAGCATCCACCGAGTTCTCAAAGCGAATTACGTAAGAACGTCCGCCTTTGAAATCTATACCCAGACCAAAGCCTTTGAAAATAAACGAGCCTACTCCGATTACAATGATGATCGAAGAAATAATATAGAAACGACGACGTTGGGAAACGAAATCGAAGTGATTGTCTTTAAACCAGTTTTTGGTTAATCCGGAATAGAAATTGAATGTCTTACCATTCTTGATCTGCTGTTCCAGCAAAAGACGAGTAATGAAGATCGCACAGAATAGAGAAGTCAAAAGACCAAGTACCAGCGTTGTTGCAAAACCCAAAACCAAACCTGTTCCGAATGTGTAAAGGATAATACCGGTCAGCAGGGTCGTTACGTTGGAGTCAATGATCGCTGTTAATGAGTTTTTAAAACCCTCTCTAACCGACTGCCCAAATGGCTTGCCAGCTTCCAGTTCTACCTTGATACCTTCGTAGATCAGTACGTTGGCATCCACTGCCATACCGATAGAAAGTACGATACCCGCAATACCAGAAAGGGTCAGTACCGCTCCCAATGATGCCATAACTCCCAAAAGGAAGAACAAGTTGATCAACAACGCGATGTCAGCGATCCATCCAGCTTTGCTATAATAAGCAAACATGAAGACCAAAACGATCAGCAAACCTACGGCAGATGACCAGATACCATCCTGGATAGCCTCAGCTCCCAGCGAAGATCCTACAACAGCTTCTTCAACAATGTGCGTTGGAGCAGGTAACTTACCCGCTTTCAACACGTTAGACATATCCTTAGTCTCTTCTACTGTGAAGTTACCGGTGATACTTGAATTACCGTTAGGAATTTCACCCTGTACGGTTGGTGCAGTGTAAACCAGGTTATCAATGATGATCGCAACAGGGCGTCCAACGCTGCGTGCAGTCAATGAGCGCCATTTACGGGCACCTTCGCCATTCATTTGCATGGTTACCTCCGGACGACCACGTTCGTCGTAGTCGTGGTTTGCATTCACGATTACGTCTCCTTCCATTGCCGCTTCACCATTTGCTTTCTTAATGAAATACAATGGCAGGATCAGCTGGTTGTTTCCCGCTTCGGATCCCTTACGGTCCCACATGAAAACCAGGTCAGCAGGGAAAAGTGACCGTACTTCCGGGCGGCGCAGGATTTCGCTTGCACGCGCTGTATCTTTCAAGTATACGCCAAGACCTTGTGGCATGGGTACAAATAGACTTGTCAAAGCTGCACTTTGCGCCGCGATTGAAGCCGAATCAGTTTTCGTAGAATCGCCTTTTTGTTCCAACTGAGCAGCCAATCCACCAGCAGCTGGTTTCTTGGTAGTGTCCGTAGCAGCAACAGTTGCGGCAGGTTTTGAGCTTGCCTTCTCGATTTCAGCTTGTTTGGTCAGGTATTTGCCTAGTCCGTCCAAACCGGCAGCCAGTTCATTGGTCAGGTATACTTCCGAAAATTCCAGTTTCGCAGCACCCGATAGCAAACGACGTACACGCTCAGGATTATCAACACCCGGAAGCTCTACTAATATCCGATTCTGGCCGGGTAGACGTTGAATACTAGGGTTGGTAACCCCAAATTTATCAATACGAGCTTGCGTGATCTGAAATGCACGATCGATAGAACCATCCATCTCCGTATTAAGCATCTTGATCACATCACTCTCGGAAGAATTGCCGCTAATCTTGCCGCGGTTTGCACTGGTAGCAAACACAGACGCGAGACTTGTATTCGGCGCTGCATCTTTATAAGCAGCAACAAAGCGATTGATAAAGCCGCTGTTGCTGGCAGCTTTGTCTTCGGCAGCTGTTTTCAATGCTTTCTGGAATGCTACGCTGCGTGCGTTTCCGCCTGCCATTCCTTTCAGAATGTCCGCAGGAGCTACTTCCAAAACTACGTGCATACCGCCTTGAAGGTCAAGCCCCAGGTTCAATTCACGCTCCATTACCTCTTGCAATGTATGTCCCAGATACACATCCTCACGCCACAACGAATCGATGTAGCGTTGTTTCTTTTTCATATCTACCTCACCTTTTACATCGGTGGCGTAGGTTACCGCCTTACTTTTGATGTTTCTGGAAACAAAAGTGAAGGAAAGGTAATAGACGCTAATAAGGGCAATCACAATGGTTAGCCCTATTATTCCATTTTTATTGGTCATTTCTTTAACTGTAAAAAATTAAATGATAATCTGAAATTTAAAATACTGGAGAAAACTGCCCTGAATTCAGGCCATACGAAGTTCCAACATAAGGTAGCCGCGAAGGCGACATTACGGGGCGTTGGTGACTATAAACCTTCCGAAAATTCTGTGGAAATAGGAGAAAAGGAAAAACGATTCCTTGAACGCAATGCGGACAACCAGCTGACTGGATGGAAAATACCAGACGGGTTGTGGTAAAAAATAGAAGTAATGAGAGAAGTCAAATGAAATGGCCGGTGTGATCACCGCGTCCAGCGAAAACGTGCTTACTTTCGCCTGCTCTGCCTCATTTGATCTGGAAGTAGCTGCCTTTTTAGAAAGATCCTTGTTGATCTCTTTGGCCTTTGAATTGTAAATCCCCTGAGTCGAATGTTCAGACCATGACCTCGCTCCTGCCACCATCAAAAGCATGACGGCTAACATTAAGCTGATTGTCTGGTTGATAACTCTTACGGTTTTCACTTAGAGGAATGGGATTTCAATTAAACCGCAAATTTTGTTTTAAAAAATTACAATCGCAAACTATTTTTTCGAACAATCCTTTGTTACTATTTTGATAATAATTTGCATATATTGTTTTTGTGCAAAAACTAAATTAATGTGCTACTCGGATTCTTTGCAAGACAACTCCTGAAATTGAATGCAGCTTAGCCTACCGCCAGTTCCGAATAGCCCAGCCTACTCGAAATCGATCCTTCATCCGCCAGGCGAAATACGGAAGCGCCGGGTTGTAATTTCAGCTCCGCGGAATAATCGCATTCCACCGGAATAAACCACCCCAAAAGCCAGTTCAATAATGTATCGAAGTCTGCATTGTTAATACATTCTTCCAATGCAGCTTCGTCCGGCAATTCTATTATGACGGAAAGTGCGGGCATGTAAGTTTCCAGCTCGCCCCCAAACATCGTGTCCATTCCCAGGCGTGCATCGGTCAGCATTGCATTGGAGTTCAGAATATGTTTTGTCCCAAAAACCTCATTGATCCGGACCGGCAAATGAAGTACTGTCGATAATATTTCAGCCGCCATTTCCATATTTCCCCTGTTTTCAGAAATGAATGGTAACACTGGCAACAATCTGACAAAGGTTTTCTTGGGGATTGATTCAGGTGCCTGCCAGAATGTTTTCAGCTCATTGAGTAGTTCAGAATCGGGATCCAGCTCGCAGGCGCGCTGTTCAAGCTGAGCCAGGCTTACCCGGTTTAGAAAGAATTCCTGTTCCAGCGGCAAAAAGAACAACCGAGATTGTTGTTCCTTTTCACGCTGCAGGCGGATTTCGTCTACTTTCTTTTTTAATGTATTAATGGAGTTGGACGTAGGCAAATGAAAAAGTTGCTCCGGTAGATAATCATAGATCCCGCTCCGGTTCGACTCAATCACCTGGCCTTTGAAATTACCCAATTCCAACTCCGCCACCGTTTCCACATCCCGGTGACTACGTCGCTTGAATGCGCCCAATGACCGAAACAGGATCTGATCGGAAAGCAGGCCGTCTTCCAGCCATGAGCTGGCTATGAATTCAGCGGTGAGATCGGCTTTTTGTTCGGCTATCATCTGTGATTTAATTCAATGTAATGACCTGGACCGGATACATACCTGTGGATAACTTCCCGATTTTCACCTGAAGAAGCTCACATGCTCTTTGCCAGTCTGCGTCAATTCCCGCACTTGACGTCGGAGTGAGCCCAACCTGCAGGCAACGCACGAAACCCTGCCCGGGCATATTGCTTTGTATAAAATGCGGCTTCACCTGCACCCGCCTTAGTCTTGCTCCCAGTTCTGCTGCACAAAATGCTTTGATATCTTCCAATGTGACCAGTCGGTTGCGGGTAATGATGTTCTTTCGCAGCTGCTCTACATACTCCATTTCGTCGGGTTTCGCCTTGCCGTCGAGCGACCTTGTCAGCAATGTCACGTCGGCGCCATTGATAGCGGAAGCTGAATAAGGTTGTAATCTGGATCCTCCCGCCAGTCCGTTCGCCGCCTCTGAAACGGTAGTCCAGTAGGAAATGAAAAGAACGTCGGGGTTTTTCTCTCCTTTGATCACCAAAAAAGGCTGCGCAGTGGTTTCACTGGCTTTTTTCACACCCAATTTCTGTTCAACTCTGGCCATATTCTGCGCAATTTCCCGCAGTATCGAGGCCAGAAAATCTTCCCCGATCGCATTGAAAGCTGTTACTTCGTCCCGCAACAATTCCATTAACTGATACAATACCGATTTCGCATTCCGCTGATCAAATCGGCCAATACCCTGTTGCCGGAGCGTATATATCCTCGCAGAAGTTTCCTCTTCCGCATACAGATTTTTTTCAGTGGGTGTATAGGATTGATTTTTTTGATTCACAACAGCATGTACACCCAAAAAAGCATCTCCAGAAGGTAATGCGACACCATTCAGCCCGGATTGTAGCCGGTATGTCAGCTTGTGTAGCTGCTTGTTCAATACCGGGAATGCATTGAGCGCTACGGTCAAATTTTCAAATCCCGATGCGGGAAAAGCTGCGGGCCATTTTACTTTCAGCCACACTAGCGGCCGCTTCATCATTTGCAATGTACGGTTGTCGAACAAGTTTTCGAAATCTGGCGGGTAGGCGGATGTCGCAAGTTTTCCCTTTTCCCAATGGTCGGTACTGGTTATTCTCACAAAATTATCATTGTAAATCAGCACCTGGTCATCACTATCCTCTTCTTGAATACCAATTTTGGAGTCGAGATCCTGCCGGTTTCCTTCCCAAACGGTGGCGGGGAGAAATGCGCGGTAACCGAACTGCCCTGCGTCATTGATCCAGTCAAAATAGAAACGAAAGCCATTCCACGAAGTTATCCCAGGGTCAACCTCCATGCCTATCCACATGTTTTGGGCTCCTCCCGGCTGCGGCCTGGTGTTAGCGACCATAGTTTTAACCCCTTTTTCAACGACATATAGAGCCGAAGGCGTAGCATACTGCACCACAGCCGCATTAACAACCGGGTATCGCGCTGCCGATGAAAAAAAGATCTCCGCCGCCTCTCCTTTTCTGACATTGGTACGCTTACAAACCAGCTGATTTTCCGGTTCGATCCAGGCCATCGGTTCCAGTGACCGGGCCTGCGCGACAGCACTCGCGGGTTTGGGATTATTGTGCGTTTCGGGGGATAAGATCTCAGCCAAACGGGTCATTAAACGCAGCTCGGTTTGCTGGATCTCCTGCCCTACCTTTTCAAATTCAACCGAACAGGCTTCCACCAGTAACCTCACCAGCGGGTCGAATTGGTCCAGCTGCGATTCATCATAACCCCACAGTTCCGCGGAGCGCTTCAACAGCCTGCGGGAGATGGTTTCTTTTGTGTAATGTGCGGTTGCGTTCATAGTTGGTCAAGTGTAATGCTTGTCACACTGAGCGGAGTCGAAGTGCACATGCACGCTGCAAAGGCGCAGTTCCAAGTGAGAAACGACCTTCGACTCCGCTCAGGTTGACAAAGCAAATGTCAGTACTTATTCAATCGACAATGGTGATATAAAAATGCGTTCGAAGAAAACGAATGGTTCATTGGTGCGCCGGATCGTGGCCTTTACTTCTATTCCCACACGTTTTCGGACGTAGTTATTGGTTTTTGTTAATACTTCAAATTCCTCTACTTCCACACGGATTTTGGGATTACCGAGCCGCGGCTCATAGCGCACGATGGCCTCTTCCAGCGATTCTCGGATCAGGTCTTTCCATTTAATTTGAGATAATACAGAAAAATCGTGCTCCCACAGTGCGCATCCGTAGCCGCTATCGAACCGGCTCTCGTCGAAATGGGTAACCATTAAAAGATACAAATGCTGGTGTATGGCCTCTCTGTCAGCACATTTGGGGTGAGGCAACCCGGCCACGATGCGGTCGAGCGAGAGCGGCAATGCATAGTTTTGATCTTCCATTCCCGTGTTTGATAAATTGTGGTTGTATTAATGAAAGTGTATCTTATTTTTGTCGGGTATTAACAGTCTGATAGCACTACATGAACATTCCTTTTCTAAAAACCCCTCTGCAACGACTTCAGGTACTTTATGCGATTGTATTAATAGCGGTGCTGTCGGTTGTGGGATCACTCGGTTTTTGGATTGTCGATTATCGCGATGCTTACCCGATGGCCATGAGCAGTTACCTGATCCTGGGCATTCTTCATGTTTATCTGATATCCCAATGGTTTGATTCCCTGTTCAGTAACCGTTCCGCCAAAGCCATCGGTTTTACATTGCTGATCAGCTTGCTTACTGCTTTGCTGGTTATATTCCTTTATCACAAACTTGTTCAGGAACTGACTAAAGGAGTCGGTATGGCTACTGCGCTGGTAGGTTTTCTGTTCCCGATTTTTGTGGCCAGAGTATATCAGAATTACCTGGAAATCCCGCTCAAAGAATATAAAAGATGGTACTACCCCGTCGGCCAGCCATTGCCTGATATGGATTTGCTGGATCTGTCACGGGTGCTCGTCATTCAGTTTGAGTTTACCAAAAAGGCCAATGAAAGTGATTTTACAAACTTTCGGGCCAAGGCTCCCAACGCCATGCTCTTTGGCGAGCTCTTCTTTATTTTTCTCAACGACTATAACGACCGCAATCCTGCCAGCCCGATTGAATATCTTTCAGTCACTAGCGAGCCTTATGGTTGGCTGTTTTACAAAAAAGCGCCCTGGTACAAACGCCGCCAGTATATGGATCCCGATCTGACTTTCCAGGCCAATCACATTGTCGATAATGAAACCATTGTCGCGGTTCGCGGCTAGCATTAAACTTACATCCTTACGGATCAGGAACCAGCGGGCCCGGTATCATCGCAACGCATTCGTCCGAATGTGAAAAGAAGTATTTCACCGGATTGAATAATCCGTCATCCTTACGCACATAGTTCTGTATCAGGAAGTAATCCTGAATGATCAGATCGTGGATAGGTTTGGCGTGGTTATTTTCATTTTTGAAAAACGTATCGCTTTGCGATAGTGACTGAGGAAGTGTAGTAGCACCGTGATCTTTTCGCAGTACCGTTTTCTTCTTTGCAGAAGCATAGATATTCGTCAGCAGTATCGCGACAAATTCCTCAAAATTGTCATAGTTAAATTTAGGAGCAAAAATGGGCGCTTCTTTGACCAGGCCGTGTCGAAGCTGCCGATAGGCGTGTATCAGTTCGTGTAACAATGCCTCATCCGGCGTGAAGCCCGGACTGGCACAGGTACTTTTACCAAAAACCAATGGCGAGTAAACGATCTCGATTTGGTTCGCACTTTTCCATGAGGGCAAGCCTGCACTCGCATTACATCTTTGACTGAAATTGGGCGTAATGATCACTTCTTTGCCCCTCATTTCGGAGATCAGCAGGATAATGCCATAACCTGTCCAGTTATTTTTCATGATTTCAAGCAATGCATTCAATGTGCCTTGCTCGTAGGCCACGTAGTCTTCATTGCGTAAATACTGGTTACCACCGGCCACAATGATGTTCCGTGCATATTGAAATGAGGTCATAACTTTCTGGTTTACAAGTAAAAATCAGCACCATCAAACAAACGTCAGTTTCATCCGATAGCCCATTTCATTGGGACAATGATAGCTGCTCTCGTCATTATCCCACATCACAGGCAGGATGAAATTGTTGGGCAAACCGCCATTCCATTCTTTGTTAAATTCCTTCGCCCATGCATTGGTCGCGCCCGTGGCACTTACAAAAGATTCATCGTCAACCCTCGTGTGACCGTCAATATCCCTCACATCGATAATAATCGGACTGGTAATGTTACCCACTTTGGGCTGCTGGAAAAATCTCCTTCTCGTATTGGCAGTAGTGGCCCTGCCAGAAGAAAGTCCGCTCATACTTTGTCCTCGCGCAGGCAGGTGTGGTCTGATCCTCAAAAAGAACATTCTGCATTTCGGCGCGGAGATCATCATACTTCCAAAAGCGAGCTTATACGCTTTCAGCATCGTTTCATTGGCTCCGATATTGCAGCCTCTGATCAGCACGACCATTTTCTTTTTACGAAGGCTCACCAGTTTTTCAGCAATGCGTACCACCACTTCGGCTCGCACGCCCATTTTGAGTGCCGCGTCTCTGACCAACGGGTTATCGTTCGGCAAATGAGCCCTGCCCAAAAGGAAAAATACCGAGTCATGCGCCAACTTGGCCAGGTCCTGCATCATCGCCCCGGTTGCATTATGGCTTCCGCCCCTCACAAATGGTGTTAATAAGCCGTGTGTGCTGGAACCGTGTGAAACAATGATCTGGTAGTACTCGTCGCGGCTTATCATATGATCGATCAGTTCTTCGAATGAAGAAAAATTAATGATACGACCTGTTGTGATACGTGCCGGGCCCATTACATCCAGTCCGCAACGCTGGTAATACTCGGCCGCCAACTGCATGTTTGCTGAAACATGCACCACTGCATCTGCCATAAAATATTGATTAATGATTAAAAAGGCCGCCTGCCGAGCGCCGACGGCCGGTCCCCGTCGGCCGCCCTACCAGCGATTGGTATGTGGTGTGCCAAAAAGCTTCACTTCCCTGGCCGATAATGTCAGGCTGGTGGTCATTGGCATAGATCCTGTTTCGATGAAACTTTCGCTGTACTGGACGCAGTAGACGTCAGTGAGTTCCAGTTCCTTCTGCGTTTGTTCCTCATCCACATTCTTAAAGACAATTTTGGCCGAAGCTTTCTTTCCGTCCGGGTCCACCATCCATTCCCAAAGCCCCTGGCTATCGGAAGCACTGGATGAATCCACCTGGATGAAAATAGTACCTCCATATACTTTTGAAGAAACGCGGCCTTTATCGTCTATGGATTGTGACAAAGAATAGTTGCATGAAATGACGGCAATCCCGTCTCCTGAGGGACCTCCGTCCCAGGTAAAGTACGCGTCAAAACTTGAAGCTGGCATAGTTGTAAGTGTTTAAAAGTGAAAAGAATAGATTATGGATATATTTAGTTTAACATGATAAGTGCTCCCTTAATGGTCGTTGGCCCGCTGGCTTTGAGTTCCGCCATGGCGTCCCCTTCCACGGTAACCTGCGCCCCTTTGAGTTTGGCGCTTGCCGTACCTTCTGCATTGATTTCAGTACCAGCCTTAATGTCGGTGGATGTACCACTTTCGATTTTAATGTCCTGATCGGCCTTAATGCTAATGCTGCCTGCCTGCACCTCAAAACTCGAGCTCGCTTTCATCGAGATGTTATTGGACGCCTCAATACTGACATCCTTTGACGTGAGATGGATCAGCCCGTTTTCCACCTGCATTTCAATCAATCCGTCGTCCTTAAAGCTAAATTTCAAATTAGTATCCGTCTTATTGCGGTTGCTGATCTGGATCTGGGCATCGCCGTCTTTATCAATAAAAACCAGCATATTTCCCGACCTCGTGGCAATGACTTTGATATCGTTTTCGTCGTTCGTATAGCTGATATCTTCCTCTGGTTTAGGATAAAGGCTCGTCATCACAAATGGATTTTCGGCCAAATTTGCCTCATAACCTACCATCACCATCGAGCCAATCTCCGGCACAAAATTGGCTCCCCTGCCCTGTGAGTTATGGAATGTCCCTACGCGCATCCATATTGACTCCTGATCCTGCTGCCGCGCCTGGCTCCAGAAGAATTTGACCCTTACCCTTCCCAGACTGGCATCATCGTCATTCGCGATCACTTCCGCCTGCTCCGTTTCGCCCAATGGATTTTTGACATAAGGATTATTAGGCGGATGCTGCGCGGACTCGGGAACTGCATTGAATGAATTCTGATAACTCCCAGCAGTATTGATCTCGTGGCGAATGTGTACCACCCGGTATTTTCCAAAATTTTCCTCATACTGCTCCCCGCGCTCATTCAGCCGCTGTCCTTTCACCACCAGCACCGTCCCGACACTGATCGTAGGCGTTTCGCCGGTACCTCTGAAATCGACCATGGAAGTAACCCTGGCGGAGCGTTCCATTTTTGTCAGCTCATCGATTTCACTTTGGTCGCCAATGATTTCAGGCGACGGTAACAATGAACTCTGGGCAAAAAGTGTGTCCGATTGGTCCAATGCGAACTCGCTTAATGACGTCAGTCCGTCCACATTCTGCTGGGCAGATTCTCCCGTGTAAGTTTCAGGAACTGTATAATTGTATCCCGCCAGACTAAAAACCGATGGATGCAGTGTCAATGCTACGTCGAAATTTTGCAGGCCATCGACCAGGAAATCTACCTCCTGCGAATTCCCGTGCCCCAGCACCAGCTCGCGGCCATTGTAATAAAACCATTCACAGCAGCGGTCCGCTACCCGGCTCAAAAATTTGTAATTGCTCTCATTGTATTGGGTAAATGGCACTGCCCTGCCGCCATTTTGAGGATTAAGCTGCTTCCTCAGTAGGTTTTGCGGATAGGGCTGCAACACTGTGTTAAAAATATCCTGCACCGTTCCTCTCAGAAACGACCGCCGCTGTACCGAGTCTTCGAGAACAATGGTCGGGCTGTATCCTTTCAACACAAAAGCGCTGCTCATATCACTCAGGCTGCGTAGCCGTATCTCCGTCACAATCCCCTGGAAAGTGAAATCGAATGATTCCTGCCCGAGCCTCGGACTGAATGAGAAAGTGATTTTCTTGCCCATGACCGCCCGGTGCGACCGGTTAAAAAAATGCTCGCCTTCATCTTCCAGCTGATCAAACGGTACCAGCAGCTCAAACCAATGATGTGCAAAAAGATCTTGCTCGATCACCAGGCCCAGATGTCGTGTTATCTGAGTCCCGCCTTCAATTTCAATGGAAGTATTAACCTGTCGTGCCATTTAGCTTGTGATCTCAACCGATCCTATTTTGACTTTTTGCGGTAATAGTACCAGCTCGTAAACCAGTGCAATGCTGCTGTCTCTCAGGAAATAATCTTTTCCCCTGTGCTGCGGGAGATAACCCTTCGTGTCCGGTACATGCGCCAGCTGGTAACCTCTTATGGTGGACTGTTTGGGAAGAAATGACTCTCTGAAACCCACACAATAAGCGTCTTCAAACTCCATTTTTCGCAATACCTGCGAATCGTTGTCGTACTTAAATTCAATCTGTCCGCTCAATTTCCGGTCGTTTTTAAATGCCCAGTCGTAAAGCAATGCGAAGTCATCGTTTTGCGTAGGCGTAATCATCATTCTGATCAGCCGCACTTTCGGGGCGTCGGTAGGGCTCCCGCGCTCATCCGCATTACGGTTACAGCCATACGACACCTTTTTGACAAGAAATGCTTTGCCGTCCAGTGTAAAATGCGCTTCCACGCCAATTGTAGCATCCTGATCTGCCATCGTTAAAAATTCTCCAGTTTGGCTTCGTTAATCTCCACACTCGATGCCGTGATCGTGAGGCACGTGATAAAGTTCTGCAGCCGGTTCGCCAGTGCCTTATCCAGATCATCCAGACCATCGTCGAACATTTCCACGAATTCAATGCAGACCGCTTCTTTAAAACTCAATGTCTTGAAAGAACCGTTTTCTCCGAATTGCTCCACCGTCAGGTCGTACTTTTGAGAGGGCTTGTTCGCCCATTCGATCAGAAAATCATCCAGTACCATTTCCAGCTCCAAGTACAAATGCGACCATTGAATGGGCGACGTGATGGACATAGCATCGTCCACCGTCTGATGTAACTCAAACCGCATGAACATGACACTATATTCATGCTCCCCGTCTATTTTTAAGGTACTTGCGAAGGACATTTTTTCAATTTTGAACGAGTTAATGAGTGAATGGGTCGCCGGAGCGATGAGTGAATATTTTTAATGATGGAATTACTAAGTAGGTGAGCGAATGTAACTTTGACCGGCTCTCATTCATTCATTCACTCATTCATTCACTCATTGAAATCATTGTTGCGCATACTCAGCCGCCCATTCAGCCGCATCCAGGTCATCGCCTTTCTGACCGGTAAGTGCGATCATGAAGTTCTTGGCTGGGAAATACGGTACCATGTGAATGTCCAGGTATACCTTGTCTTTTTGGTTCTTATCCTGTTCAAAACGCATGACACTGAATTTTTCAATGAGTTTTCCAGGCCCGGTAACACTGTCCAGAAATTTGATGATCTGTTTTTTCAGGTCATTTTTTGTATTGTAATCAAAATTTTCAAATGCCCGTCGGTTCAGAAAATCAATGAGTACTTTGGTGATATAGTCAAAAACCCGAACGACCGAGTAAGTCTGCAAACCCACATTATCGCCATTGAACAATGTTTTGGCAGAAAAAGCCATCACTTTGCTGTACTCGTTCACCATTGGGATCAAACCCATTTTTTCAAGATCCGCGATCTCTGATTTTTTCAATGGAAACCGAACACCATCCACCTCGCTGAGCGTTCCGTGTTTCTTGCCCGCCGCTACCTGCGACATGAGCGTTTTGTAAACATTCCCGGCCAAAGCGGTCGATGGCGGAATGTACAGATCGTCTTCCTCACCGAGGTCGTCATATTTTGCCCGGCCCACGAGCCAGTTACAGGTCATCATCACATTACTCAAATGCGCCGCTCCACCGGTCAGGTTAGCCGACTCGAAAAGCTCCATAACGTCCTCAGGAGCATCCAGGTGCATGAAATCCGTGAGTAACATCGTTTTGTTTTTATGAGCCATTTTCGCCCATTTGTCCACTACTTTGCCAGAACCCAGGTAACCCGGTACATTCAGGATCGAATAGTTTTCACGAAGGTCAAGCCGGTCAAATTTCGCCGCCAATTCTTCGCCGACCGCGTCAATAAAGGTAGTCACGTCCAAATCCTGTAATTGATCAGGCGTAGCATTCAGGAACGTGACATTCTTTACCTTATCCAGCTCTGTATTTTTGAAAAACATGGCAACCGACCGGTACGATTGTTCGAGCGGACGCATCTGCTCCATTGCTTTGCCCAGGTTTTCTTTCAGTGATGCAAATGCCGTATCGGCCTGCTTCTGACCAATTTCGATCATTTCGGGCACAGTATCAGCGCTACTCAGCAGCTCCGACCAAAGTTCAAGGCGCTTTTTCAATTGCTGCCTCTCCTTCTTTTTATCAGCCTCGGTAAGGAATATTTTCTTCCTCGCTTTTTTCTCAGGGTTAATATTGGCGGCACCCTCAATGATGGTTTCCACCAGATCGTAACTTCCGTATTTGGCAAGAAGAGGAAGGCCTGCCTCCAATGGTACCGCTGTGCGTTCTTTCAAAGCGCCCTGGGCCGGAGACGCTTCGTCACTTAATTTTGATTCGTTTGCCATGATTTTAATTTTGAATTAGTGAATGACTGAATGACTGAATGGACTTTAATTTTGAATGATTGACCGGGTCGCCTGGGGCGATGACTGAATAAATTCTAATTTTGAATGATTGAATTAGTCGCCTGGGCGATGATTGAATGTTAAAATGAATCCTAAGCAAAAAGCTAATTCACAAGCCTACTCATTCATTCATTCATTCATTCAATCATTCACTCATTCAATGATTCAATCATTGGATTCAGCCCGCTTCCTCCAGCTCGTTGATCAATGTTTGAAATACACCAAGCAATGCGGCTTTGGCTTCTGGTTTTTCCAATGCGGCTTTCAGTATTTTGTTTACTTTCAAATGCCTCACTACCTGTTGGTAAGCTTCATTTCTTGCGTCAAGATCCTGTAAAAACGCACTCTGCGCGATAACGCCTTTTTTACCAAAATCTCCCAGGTTTTTGAAGCGAAGATTTTCATTGATAAAGCTGCCGTCGGATGTGATAAACTCTACTTCTGCTTCCGGTTGATAATGGGCAAAAACCTCTTCGGTTGTTTTCAGATCGTAAACCATTTCGGGCCGCGGCGACGGTTCGCCGGTCAAAGTAGTGGCAAATAGCGTCCTGTTTTGCGGGATATCTGCGATCCCCTCGCTGGACTGGTCGATCTTGCGCTCATTCCCGCCTATTCCGTAATTGAACATAGTAGTATATGGTTAAGAATAAATGTTGTTGGTTACTATTTGTTAATCAGCCGATTAAAACCGTGGGGCATCCTAATACGATCGTCCCGCCATGCGCGGTGCTATCGCCCATTCTCGCCGCTGGCTTTCCCCCGATCAGTACCGTCGTCGAGCCCACTGCAATGACATCCGGTGGTCCCACGCATACGCACATATCGCCCACGCCCGCCGCTGGCTGCCCACCAATGAGCACTGTCGGCGCTCCTGGCGGCAGTACCGGCCCGCCCACGTGTGGGATTGGCGGTGTGCCTGGTGTCGCCATCGGGCATACATGCATATCTCCGACTCTTGCTGCTGGCTGTCCCATTTCTTTGGTTTTTAGCTGTTGGCCTTTAGCTTTTAGCGTTTAGCTATTAGCCTTTTTTTTCTTAATGTTCACCTGTATAGTCAACTCGCAACTTTCGTAGCTAAAAGCTAATAGCTAACAGCTAATGGCTTTTAGCTACCTCCCCTTCGCCGCCTTAAAATCAAAGAGCGAACTTAGCGATACACCTATACCCACTGCTGCCGCGCCTACTGAAATGTAGATTCCCGGCTTGGCATAGCTCATAAGCCCTTCCGGGTTATCAATGCGCTTTTTGTAATCCTTATAATCCTTGTTCAGCATGCTGTAAGTGACCGCCCCAAACGCAAGCGCAGCAACACCGGCACCCAGTTTGATAGCGCCCCACTTTCTCGCATTCTGTATTGCAGCCTCATTCGGCTTGTTCAATTCTTTGAAAACCCGCTCTCCTTCCTTGGTATCTTCCGGAGTAGCAACCGGCTTTTTATCCGTTGCTTTGGCCACGACCGGCTCCTTTTTACGCTGGAGAGAATCATAGGTAGCGGAAGGCTTAGGCGTAACCGGCACGGCCTTAGCATTATCGGATGAATTGAATGCTACCCTCGTCAGATACACGATCCAATCATTGCTTGCCGATTTGTCAGCGCGAAGCTCGGCAACACGTGCAATCGGCTGGTACACAGCATTATCCTTGTTGCTTTTACCCTTAAAATGCTGGGTATAAAAAACTTTGACAAAAGGATACTTATCTACCTTGACGTCAGACACCACCAGGTTTGTGAATTCAATGGTATTGGTCTCCGTCTTGGTGTAAAAGAGATCGAAATTGCTCAGATATTTTTCAATGGGTGTATCGAGGCCAGGCGCGCTCATTTTGTGCTTTGGGTCGATATCGTCTTCAATAATCACACCGTCATTGACAAAAATCTGGTCATTACTCGGCATGTAGCTGTTCATCATCAGGTACCGGCGCTCGTAGTTGCTCAGATCTTCGTTTGCGATGGCATTGAGAAGATCATTCAACCCCTTCACCTTTTCGCGGGCTAGCACCCGGATTTCATCTGCATCTTTCCGGCTGATCACCTGCGCATCCGACTGGCTGGTTATCGCCAATCCTGCCCAGATTCCTAGCATAATTCCCCATTTCAGATTTGTAAAATTTCTCATCACCTGTATCATGATTTCAAATTACTTTTCATTGTAAATCAACTATTTGAACCTCCACCCGTCTGTTCATCCGTCTGTTTTCTTCGGTATCATTGGGCCTCACCGGATGCTTGCTTCCAACTCCGGAAGCCACGATCAACCTTTCGGGAACGCCTTTGCCAACCAGGTACCGGGATATCACCCTCACCCGGTACTCCGATAACGTGAGGTTCAGATTCGGGTTGCCAACATTGTCCGTGTGGCCTGTTATACGCAAACTTTTGTTTTTATTTTCCAGGATAAATACGGCGACTGAATCGAGATAAGTCCTGGATTGCAATGGCAACTTGTAATCGCTTCTTGGAAAGTATAATGTCTTGTCTGAGGCGGTCATCGTGCTTTTATTTACTTTTTCAACCGGCGCGGCTGGTAATTCTCTGTCCGGCAGGCGGAATGATTTCAATGTCAACCCTTCTTTCAAAGACGCTATGGCTGTCGCAAATTCTTTCTGGTCCTGCCCGCCCGATATGGCAAACCGGTACGATTTTCCCGACACCAGTTCCGCGTAATAATGTCCGTCATTAATGCGGTTCATTACTACTGCTTCCTTGTTTTCTTCCGTCAGCTGACATTGAATGCCTGTTTTTGCATTGATAATGTTGACCGATAAGATGGTATGCTGCCTGTTCAGTTTAATGATGTAAGTCCTGGGCTCGTCGTCTGTTTTGTCCAGGATCAGATTGCCGTTGTAAGCCTGGTAACCAGCAGCCTTCACTTCCAGCGCGACAATGTCTTTTTCAGTAAAAATCACTTCGACAGTTGGCCTGGAATTTGTCAGACTAAAACAGTCCCTTTTCTGCTTTTGGGTATAATAAAGGCATATTTCGGCAGGCAATGATTGATTTGTCAATGCATCTTTTACCTCGAACCGCCTCACAATGGAAGTCAATACTTTGGTACTGTCTTTTAATTCAAAATGCGTTTGCTCCGACTGTGCATAAGGTTCGTCGCTGGTTTGCTTGCCCTGCGGCATCATCGCGATCGCCACAAAAAAGGTACCTTCCGCTTTGCCATCGACATTGACCGGAATATGTAACGTCTGGTATTTCAGAGATTCAACCGTCAGCTCTGAAATGTGACAAGGCATTTCCACATTGAACACACCCAGACTATCCGTTTTTCCCAAACGAACCTTACCCTGGTCTGTTTTGGCCGACAGACTTGCAATGAGCGACGTCGATCCGGACATGTCCGTGACTTTACCGGCCAGGAACCCACATTGAGCGCGGAGCAATGTCATTGTTACAGGAAACAATAACAGGGTCATTAAAAAACGTTTGTATTTCATTGTCCCTCGTTGGTTTCAACACCAATATTTCCCAGCAAAACTTCCCAATTTATCGTATCCTTGCCATCAATGGTTTTTTGATACGATTCCAGTTTTACGCGGATATTTTTCTTGGTAATATCCCCGTAGGCTACTTTTCCATTGGCCGCAAATCCTTCGAAAACCTGCTGCCCGGCAATAATTCCGTAGTAATTTCCGTCTGCCTCCTGTTTCAGTTCACTCACGTATTTGACCTCATTCCAGGTAATATTGATCTTGCTGTAAGGCAGCAGTTTTAGTCTGTTCAGATATTCCTTTACAGGATATTTTTTAACTCCTTTCGCAGAACTTACAGCAACAGTTGCCTGTGGCTCAAATAGGCTCAGCGCCTGCAATACCGCCTTATTTTTCTCTTCCGACTTCATGCTTTTATCGCCGATGATGCGCAGGTAGGAAGTAAATTCATCCACGCGCCGGATACCTTTTTCGCTGTATTCCTTGTATTCCGTGTCTGATAAAAATGGCTTTACAGGCTCTTTGGCGATTTTCGGTTGCTCTTTTTTAACCGGTTCCGGTGTTTTCGGTTTCTCCTGATCGCGCCGGGCGATCTCCATTTCTTTTTTCTCAATTTCTTTGTGTGCCAATGCAAGCAATGGAGCCACATCCACCACATCTCTCAGTATCTCATGACGCCCGTCGCGGTAAATGACAGTCGCTACCTCTTCCTTGTTAATGGACGCCGGATTTCCCTCCGTGGTCATGTAATTGATTACTTCATCACTTTCGTACGATATAGTCCCTGTAATGACGGCCAGTGGAACGCTTTTCACGATAATATCCTGACTCACCGTTCTTGGCGGCGACTTGTAAAATGCCTCGATCTGGGTTTGGGCTTTGGATGAACTCTCATTTAATTCCGAAATCACCATAAACTGCCCGCTGGCTGCAAAAACCACCAAAAACCGTTTTCTATGGTAAACACGGGGAATTCCGTCGGCCGCAATCCATTCCAGTTTGCTATCCATCGCCCGGCTCAATTTCGCCTGAACCGGATTGCCATTATCCAGCCAGATGCGGTCCTGCGCAAGGCAAGGCATCGAAAGCAGAACAAACCAAAGTAGAACAATCTTCTTCATAATCCAGGGTTAGTTTTCGTAAGAGACCAGGCTCATTGTCAGTTCACTACCAGTCAGTGATTCAAGTCTCCATTTCCCATATCTGCCACTTTTCGTCTTGAAGGCGATCACGGTATTTGCGGCATTAGCGTTCATGATCACCGAAACACCGTCAGGTGAGTAGCCCGTTGTATTGAGCAGGCCTAGATATGTAATCGCATTAAAATCAATGATACCCAGGTTTTTAAAGATGGCACCGTCAGTCGCGGCGATGGCCAGTACCGTACCTCTGCCGGAAATCGTGAATATATCGACACTGATATCTGCCTGCGCATCGCCCTTGGGCACCAGTTTACCTTCGTCGAGATCATAGTAGGAGCCCCCGGGCATGGTCACTTTGACTGACACTTTACTTGTGAAAATACCCGGCTGATCCACCGTTTTTACATTCACGATCTCGCTGTAAGCCATTCCACCACCTTCATTTCTGGCATAAATCGCCACATAGTATTGGGTATTGGCAACCAGCCCGCTGATATTCTGATTTTGGATTGTGATAGGCAACGTGCCTGTCGTCCCAAGCTTCACCACCCTACCGGACTCCATATTCAGGTTCTGATTGGTTCCATAAACCAGCCCATACTCTATGATTTCACCACTTTTCTTTTCCTGCCGGTCGTTTTCGAAATCAGGCTTATTGATGCTGCCGCTCACCGTGATCTCGGTCCGCCGGATCGCTACAATTTCCAGTTTAGAAATCGCAGGCGCGAGCGGATCCACCGGCCCGAAAACATTGCAGGAAAGCAGCATTCCCGGCAGCAGAAACAACACAGCACGAATGTTCATCTTCTTCATATCATCAGGGTTTTCCCTTACTGGTTTTTAACCGACGCGTACCTATATACGCAATTGATTTTAATCGTTATTGTAAGTCGTAATGGACACTTCCATATTTCCGGAATACACGTCTGTATCCGATCGGTCGGCGCCTTTTGAATTGATGCGCATCTTGCCATAATGCCCCACATTGGTCACATAGGCCACGACGGTGCCATTCGAAAGCTTATTATTTTTGGTTGTGTAACTGCCATCTATAAAATCGACGGAGTATTTCAATCCTGTCAGGTCGCTATATTTCAGATTTTTGAAATCAGTACCGGACGGCATGACTACGAATTTGGCACCGTTTTTCGGGTAGATACCTGCGGGTTGCCCGTAAGGGTACCAGTACAAATCTTCCGTTCCATTTCGTGATTGAATGTCCCCGGTTTCAAGATCGTAGGTATTCGAATAATTCATTACGAAAGTCGTGTCCTTCAGTACCGCTGGCTGCCCTGCCGTAAAAGTGAGCACATTAGCATAGGAGATCCCGGCATTGGTAGTCACATAAGCGCGGGCAAAATAAACGGTACCCGGAGCAAGATTGGGCAGGTTAGCCACATAGGAGCCCGTTTTGGCAGTTCCCGTAACCTGCACTTTCAGATCATTCACCGTGGGGGCCTGGTTGGTACTGGAATAGCAGACCCCGTAGTTGGAAACCGTTGCATTACTGTTGGCCACGGAGATCGTATAATTAATGTCGGCAGAAGTCTGTTTGATGCCTGAGGCACTGACTGTTTTGAGCGTGGGAAGTACGAAATTTCCTGTTGTAAAGCTGGCAACCGGCCCGTAAATGATGCCTCCGCCCTCATTCTTGGCATAAACACGGATGTAATACTTTTCCTGGGACGAAAGCCGTGTGATCTGGTCTTCCCAGTTGTAAGGAGAACCGGTGATCGTTTGCCCGCCCTGTTCCACGTATCCGTTTTCTATCGTAGGCTGATCGAGAATGCCGTAAACGAACCCGAAATCCTGGATCTTGCCACTCTTCTTTTCCTGGCGGCTGTTTTTGGCATCAGGATCGGCTACCTGTGCACTCACTTTCACTGAGGTGTTAGTCACCGCCAGAATGGCAACTTCCGAGACTTGCGGTACCAGCGGATCTACCGGTGCAAACAAATTGCAAGCCGCCAGCAGAAACACGAGCCCGAAAACGATAATACTGGTTAACTTTTGCATTCCTTTGATTTGGCTAATATGCAGCAATGGAAATCCTGAATGTGTTATGAAGCAGTTGTTGTCGGCTGCCAGTCATTATCCCAATATTCAATCAGCTGAGGAGTAGCGACCCGTCCTGTGAATTGAACCGTGGTATCGTAGTGCGTTCGCGGGAGCGCGTGAAATCTCATTTGCCGGATCCAGGGTTGTGCGTGTCTTCCCGTTAGAAATCCTCCCATACCCATTTGATTTTCACGCTGTTCCAATGTCACACCGTAATGCGAATCGCCATTTCCAACGCCGTTCACGTGATCCAGGCCTAATGTGTGCCCGAATTCGTGGTTAATGGTGGTTTGTAGAAAGTCAATGCTATGCGTGGCGGCACCAACTCTGGTGGTTGTGAAATTCCAATGTGATTCCAGGTCCCGATGTGTGAAAAGGCCTGAGCGATTGGCTTCTTCCACATAAGCGCGGAAACCGGTTTCTCGCGGATGGATGATGCGAAAGGTCTGATGTGCCTGGGCAGCGGTGTCCACCAGTTGGATGGACAGGCCACATTGGATCGTGGCTGAATTACGGGCACTTCCTGCTCTTGGCGTGTACCAATCTTTATTAGGAGTTAAAACAAACTTGTCACTCCAATGCCGCTGCACTACCTGTACAAACCTCCGTTTATATTCTTCCCAATCACGATCAACCCAGGCATCGAGGTTAAACGTACCGTAGAGGTCGTGTAGAATTCCATTGCCGGTAGCATGAGTGTCCGGCCTGAAAAACCGGGTCGTAGGTTCCACGCGTACCAGATGGACTTTGAATTGCAGTATCAGGCCAAAGGTGGTATCGTCGATTGGCAAAAGGCACGAATCCCAGCGCCTTGCGTTTCTGAATAAATGAATGTGCATAATGTTTGAAATTTTATTGCTTTAAGAAACTATCGTCTCCACGTCCGCCTTTTCAGTACTCCAAATCACTTCTTCGCCATCTCCCAGGCTCAGGCTGATTACCGATCCTTTACCAATCTCACCCGAAATGATCATTCTACTGATAGGCCTTCGTAGTATATTTCGGATCACTCCTTTCAATGGCCGCACACCATATCGTGGCGTAAAACCCTGCATAGCAATGTGTTTTCGGGCCTCCGGGGTCAGCTGTAAAGTGATACCCTGCTTTTCCATCAGATCCGTGAGCCCACGTAAATGAATGTCGAAGATCTTCACTACATTTTCCTCAGATATCGGCGCAAATGGAACGATCTCAGTTAGTCTTGCTAAAAATTCAGGACGAAAATACTTGGCCATGATCTCCATCAGATCCGAAGATTTAGGAATCCCTCCCTTATTGAATTCCTGAACAATGTGTTCCTGACCAATGTTGGAAGTAAACAAAATCACCGCATTAGAAAAATCACCCTCTTTCCCCAGCCTGTCGTGCAACTTACCTTCGTCCAGAATTTGTAGAAAAAGATCAAAAACTGATGGATGCGCTTTTTCAATTTCATCGAACAAAACCACTGAGTAGGGTTTCTGGCGAATTTTGTTCACTAACAAGCCTCCTTCCTCATAGCCGACATATCCCGGAGGTGCCCCGTACAACAATGCGGCCGAATGTTCTTCCTTGAATTCCGACATATCAAACCGGATCAGGAATGACTCATCATTGAACAGAAAATCTGCCAACGCTTTCGCAATTTCAGTCTTACCGGTACCAGTCGGCCCAAGCAGGAAGAATGATCCGGTGGGTTGTCCGGCTTTGATCAGCCCCGAACGTGATTCCAGGATCGCCTCGCTTAATGCTTTCACCGCTTGGTCCTGGCCTACTACCCTTTTCTTTAAAACTTCATCAATTCCGAGCAATTTATCCCGCTCAGAACTTTGCAGCCTACCCAGCGGAATCCCTGTCTTATGGGAAATAACCGCCGCTATTTCGTTTTTACCCACACTATCAGAGCGTTGGGTAGCCAGTTGTTGCAAAGCAGCCAGCTTACTGCTCAAATGGCCGTGAATACCTTCCGCCGTTTCGAAATCTTCTTCGCCATCCTGTTCGAGTTTGCCAATCAGCAATGGACTCAGGCGGTTCGGCAGCTGCCTGGCAAACCATTTTAATTCATGCATTCGCTCAGCCTCATCGGTTGCCAGCAATGCATCGAGGTCAGTTTGTAATGAGGTCAGCTCGTTTTCTGACACTTCATCCATCAGGCGCATCGCTGCCATAGTCCTGTCCAGCAAATCCAGCGCAACATCCGGCAAGCGGCGCTCCTTCACATATCTTTTGGATAATTTAACTGCTTCCGCTGCTGTACCGGCTGCAACTTTCAATCCGTGATGCGCTTCATAAACCGGCAGGATATGTTCGATCATCCGCGTGGCCGTAGCCTCATCCGGCTCTTCTACGTGCAGGACTTCAAACCTGCGGGAAAATGCTTCGTCCTTTTCAATGTACTTCCGGTATTCTTCCGGCGTGGTCGCACCGATCAATGTAAGCTCGCCTCTGGCCAGTTCGGGTTTCAGCAGCTGAGCTACCCCAGCGCCTACCGAACCCTTCGGATCAAGTAAAACATGTATTTCATCAATGAACAAAATGGCTTTGTCAAAAGCTTTTATTTCATTCAGGATTCCTTTCAAACGTTCCTCAATTTCACCTTTGTAGGACGCACCAGCTACTAATGCGCCTGTGTCCAGTTCCAGCAATCTTGCATTTTGAAGAAGCTGAGGTACTTTTTTTTCGGATATCAATTTGGCAAAACCTTCAACCAATGCAGATTTCCCGACTCCCGGCTCGCCGGTGAGAATGACATTGGGCTTACTTCTCCTGCCCAGTATCTCCGCCATTTGACGGATCTCCCGATCGCGGCCAATTACTGAATCTGTTTTGCCATCCGCAGCTCTCTGGGTTTTGTCAGTAGTATATTTTTCAAGGTTACTTGTTCCTGTTTTAGCTGTACCAGTCTGTTTAGGAGCGCTCTTACTCTCCTCGGGAGCTCCGTTTTGACTCTGCGTCCCCGATGTCTGCCCGCTCATGGCAAGTACCTCCTTCTGAGTAATCGGCAGAGATTTCAACTGGTCGGCTGAAAATCCGACCCCAGGTTTCAAAACTGCTGCCAGTGTGCATAGCGGATCAGTATCTGTGTTCAATTGTAGGGCAATCAGTTCGGCCAATTCCAGACATGACGCAGCCTGGCTGTCGGGCAACGGAGCTTCGGATACTTTCACTGATTTAGGACTTTCTTCCAGTCTTACCTCCGCCCAGTCTCGCAGGTAGGGCACATCTTTCCCTGCCATAACCAGTTCAGAAGCCAGCCCAACATCGTTATGTAGCAACCCCATTAATAAGTGGGCCGGGCCAAAACGTTCCTGCCGGTATTCCCGCGCGAGTGACCGCGCAACATCGATTGCGTATCTGAGAGCTTCGGTCTGCATTGAAATGAATTAATAGAAATATGAAAACATTTTCCGTTCATGTGTGCCTGGTAGCACTATCCTTCATCTAAGGCTGATTCTTCTGTAAGCTGATCAGCCTTTCCGTTGCTTTTGACTTCATTTCCTTACTCGCAGTCGAAAGCTGCAGGCCATCAAAAATCTGCTTGGCCTGATCGTAATACACTTTTCTGTCGTTTTTCCTGAGATTTCCTTGGGTAAGCAACTGATAATATCCTTCCGCTTCTGAGTATCGAAGCCATTCCCGGTATGTTACTGCCGTACCGTTTTTCGCGGCAAGACATTCATCCAGCTGCCTTTGAATCGCTGCCGCATCCCCGCCGCCGCCACCACCCGGTTTGGCTGCCTTGCAATTATCGAGATCACGCTGCAAGGTCGTAACCTTGGTCTGAAGTTCCTTCGCAGCCGGATCAGCCCCACCACCACCTCCGCCTCCTCCACCCCCACCACCAGCGAGTAGTTGGCGTTCCATACTCTTGATTTCCAGGTCTTTCATATTGATCTGGTTCCTTAGGTCATTGACAACTTGTACGTCAATCCCTTTGCTATCAAGTGTTCGGCGTAATTCACCAATGGTTTCGCGGTACGTTACCAGCGCTTCGGTGAGTTTGGCTATTCCTGTCGAAAGCCTCTTATTTTGTTCATGGATCGCCGTCGCTGACAATGTATTGAAATGACTCATGATACTATTGATCCGGCTTTCAATGTCGACCAGCTGGGTCCTTGCGGTCGCCTTGCCCATCTCATCGGTGGCACTGCTGTATACGCCGTCCAGCTGGATCAATCTTCTTGAAATAAGGCTCAGTGTGTCTGTATCCACCAACATAGGCGTCTGCTCCTCCACAATCTGGCGATACCTTTTGGCTTCGGCCGCTGACACTGAATCAGGCACCCGCAGCAGGAGGTATACCGCGGCTATCGGGAATGTCAGGGATAGCATATACATGCCTACGAACCTTCCTATGGCTGTTTTTCGCTGATTTTTGTTGACGGGTTCCATTGGCTGGGGGTGGTTAGTGGCTTTGTGCTGCCCAGGGCTGAAGCCCTGGGTTGGGTCGTGTGTCTGGGTCCGGTCCCTGGGTATACGCTCATGGTATATGCCCAGGGCTTAAGCCCTGGGTTAAAGGGGGCTCCATCGGGATTTTGTTTTTTCGGGTTGTACTGGTGGTTCGTGTACTGGACTTTCTATGATGAAAACTTGCTGGCCTTTTCTCTTTCCGATGAATTCCAGCTGACTTAGTTTCAGGAACAATGCGGTCCACATACTGTAAAAACTATCCACAATCCTGAGACAAGGCAACATTTCATTATGATTGTAAGGAACCTGGATAACCGACAATATCTTTTTTTCCAAACTTCCCGGCGAATCATCAGCCCATTCGCCCAGGTAACCCAGCAACTCTTCTTTTTCCCTGTCAGTCAGGCATTCCAGCGAGGTTCGAATACTCTGCGCGACCTGGATCAGGCACACGACCATGTGGATCGGCGGCTCGTAAGGTACCAGTCTCTGGTAGGAGACATTGGCCGTTGCAAACACATTGACCAGTCTTTCCACCAGCATCTGGACACTGTCGGATAGCGTACTTTTCTGGCTTTTCGTCTTGATTTTCTGCATGATGCGAAAAGAATACATTTCAATATCATTCAGATAGCCACCAAATCTGTTGTACCATTCCCGTAACCCTTTGTGGCTTTTCACCGCTCGGCACGCCGGGATAAAATCATGCAGGACCCGCAGCTCGGAGTTATTGTATTCTATTTTTCCAATAATTAATCCTGCCCCGCTCCATTGCTCTGTATTGATCAGTTCCGAGGGAACGAGCTTGATTTTGTAAAAAGGTAGTGTGTGCGGATGCCTGACCGGTATTTCTGAATCCAACGGGGTACCTACCTGCCGTCTTTCGAATAAGCCAACGTTGACTACTATATATATTTCAAGACTTTGAGCTGCCGGCAAACGATACTGTTCTACAATTTCTGCCAGCGAAGTATCCAGTTTGAGTTCGTCTTTTTCGGTTATTTCCAGCAAGCTACCGTCCGGGCAAATGCCTGAAAAGTGGTCAATTTTAACTCTGATCTGCTGACTTGCATCTCCTAGTACCTGCATTTGCAGGGAATCGCCGCTCTCTTTTGGAATCAACAAACCGTAGGTCAGAGGTGTTTGAGAAACTGCCTGTGCCTTGCGAACCTGATCAGTGTGGTACTCATCTGTTTCAACAAAATGCTGTCGTGAGATTTTCATCCCATCCACCCAATTCACTGCCATGCGGCGGATATCTGCCATCATACTGGATTCAATTACTATGTGCTACATTTTCATTGCTGCCTTCACCAGGCCGATCACTGAGCGTACCCCAAACTTCCTGAACAGGCTGCGGCGGTAAGCTTCCACGGTGGAAATACTC
The DNA here is from genome assembly GCF_039919315.1 of Dyadobacter sp. Classification (GTDB taxonomy): domain Bacteria; phylum Bacteroidota; class Bacteroidia; order Cytophagales; family Spirosomataceae; genus Dyadobacter. The sequence continues at coordinate 100,225 of NZ_JBDSFX010000001.1, forward strand.
ACCTGTAGCCGCTCGGCTATCTCTTTTGAGCTTAACTCATCCATGATCAGATCCAGGATCTCTTTTTCGCGCTTCGTCAGTTCCATAATTAAAATACTTAGACAAAGTTGCCCATTCGGAAGCGCTATTTCAATCGGCAAATACCCTGAAATCCTCTGCTGTTTACCCTGAAATTCAATGTGGTTTTTTGTAGGTTTTTTAAGGGTATTCCATGAATTTCGAAAGTTAGACAACACCCATTCTCACCGCGATCTTGGTAAGTCCCACAGCGTTTTTTACGCCCAGCTTTTGAAACAGGTTTCTACGATGTGTCTCAACCGTTTTATCGCTGATACACAACTCATTAGCAATTTTATTGGTAGAATATTCACTGGCCACCAGCCGCAATATTTCCACTTCACGCTTGCTCAAAAAATCCCTGGTGGTAGGCGTCGGCTCGGAAATGAATGTATCCACGGAAGTTTCGGCCAGTTTCATCATTACTTCCTGGCCGTAATAAACTTTCCCTTCCGATACCGCCCTGATCGCCCTTTCCCATTCATCCAGTTCGGATTCAAAGACAATGTAACCGCTCACTCCAGAGCGCACTACCTCTCTAACTGACTCAACTGACGGACTGGGCGCGAGGAGTAAAAATTTGAGACGGGGATACAATTTTCTGATTTTAAGTATCTGGTCTGCCGTCTTTTCGGTGTTATGAGCGAATACTACCGCTATGTCGACTTCTTTTAAGTAGGGTAACTGTGTGATCTGATCCAGGTTATTGCATTTTCCGACCAACTCTATATAGGACCTTCTCCTGAGCCATTCCGCAACCGCTTCGCATTCCAGCGGATGGGGATGAACCAAGCACGCGTGTGTAGTAGGATGTTCCATAATTTTTCCGGGGATGAGTATCTGAATTGTGGTTTCAAAGGTAGGCTTTTGATATAGCTACCGTCAATACGTTAAACTACAGGAAAATCTAGGTAGGATTACTTGGTTTCGTAATTACCTGATAACGAAGTACATTTCGGCCACTTTTCCCAAATTGAAAGCCTTAGTGGTCAACTATAAGGGAAGCCCTTAGAGGTTAACACTGACTTTATGCTATATACGTTTCAAGAAAAGTCAGGTTATCCCTTAGTTTTCAAGTAAAAGCACGTCTTATCTCAGGTAATACAACCTAATGTACCCGAGACCACCGGTTACTCTTTTAATCTTCCGTATTTTCGCATGATTTCAAGTACCTTTTCTTCCGGAAGTTCTTCTACCTGATGACCTTGTGTGCCGTCGGACGTTTTGGCCATGAAAAGTGAATTGACGATTGCCTCTTCCGTAGATTCTATCGCCGCGAGGAAAAGCGGAGAAACGTAGTCATTATGCAGAAATGTTGCACTCAATGTAGCTTCTGCTGTTTCGTGCAGTACTTTGTTTGCTGTTGAAAATGCAATGACATAGTCGCCACTGCCATTGGAGGCGATCCCGCCCGTCTGCGCCATGCCGAGCATGACCCTTTTGGCAAGTCTTTTCAGATTTCTCGCATCGAGCGGAGCGTCTGTAGCGATCACCATCATGCAGGAGCCGTCGGCGGATTTATCAATAGATTCTTTAAATGCGTATTTGCCAAGTTCCTCTCCCACGGGAACACCATTGACTTGGAGTACCCCACCAAAATTAGTCTGAACCAAAACTCCCACTGTGTAGCCGCCCAGTTTTTCAGGCAGCTTCCGGGATGATGTGCCAATACCACCTTTCCAGTTAAAAGCGACCGTGCCCGTTCCGGCGCCTACATTTCCTTCCGCAACCGGGCCATTTTCGGCCTGGGCCAATGCATTCAGAACATGGTCTTTCCGTACATGCCGGCCACGAATATCATTCAGGAACCCGTCATTGGTTTCACCGACTACGGGATTGACCGATCTTACATTTTCATTTCCTTTTTGCCCGAGTGTCCAGTCAATGATCGCGTCGGCCGCTGTGGGTACGCTTAAAGTATTGGTCAAAACAATGGGCGATTCCATAGTGCCCAGCTCCTCGACCTGGGAATAGCCGGTCAGTTTTCCGAATCCGTTTCCGATATACATGGCCGCCTGTACCTTTTGTTGAAACAGGTTTCCATCGTGCGGGATAATGGCCGTAACACCCGTACGAATGTCGGCGCCTTCGACGAGCGTAACCTGCCCCACTTTGACGCCTGCTACATCCGTGATGGCATTCATGGTACCGGTAGGGAGCACGCCGATTTTGATACCCATTTCGCGCGGGCGTTTCTGGGCAGCGAGCGAGAGTGGCAGCAAGAGCAAAAGTGACAGTATATGCTTCATAGGTCGGTTCAATTCGGGATGAAATATAACAAAAAATCCACTGGGAACGCGGGCGCTCCAGTGGATACATTTGCTGTTGAAGTGTAATCTTATTCGTCGTCGGGACGGGCTTTTTCAGGATCGATCACCGTTTCCTTGCGGCTTACCGCCGATGTGCTGAAAAAACCAAGCGCTTTCGGGCCGTTCGGATCGGCATTGATGACGTTGGACCGGACGTTGGCGATGGGTGTTGCGAACAATCCGCCGTTTGCAGCCTGCTCGCTCACTTGTTTAAGGAATTCGAATGCCTCGTAGGTAATGCTATGCAGCTCGACGCCCACCTCGGCCCCCGCAGAATACAGGGAATCCGTCGTGATCGATTCGCGCAGGGGCAGGATAAATATCAACCCATCGGTAGGGGCACCCGCACCGAATGCAGCATCATAAGCGATTGAAATGTTTTCCCCTTTGTCCACTACGGCTTTGCCACGGATCACCGGTTTGATCCAGTAAGTATCACCCACACCTTCGATGTCACGGGCGTAAAATTGGGCTACATATCCTTCGCGAGGTCCTTTATCAGGCTCGAAAGGAAATTTCTCGTGCCGGTACACCACCGAATCCACAGTAGGAACGCGTTTTAGTTCCGATTTGGAAGTGAATGTGTCTGTACCACTCTTGATTTTAAGCGAATAGGTACGGCCCACATGCCCAAGCGTATCCGCACTGGTTTTGCCCCACACATATTTACCGTCGCCATCAGCGTCTTCGAAGTTATATACTTTGCCCTGATCGTCGGTAACCGTCACCGTTGCACCTGTGACAGGCTTCGGCGCACTGTTATCGAAGTAGGCGCCCGACCATGATAATGTAATGCTTTGTTGTCCGGCCTGGTTGTTCAGCCAGCCGTCTACCACGAGCTGGGGAGTTCCGTTAGCTGTTTCGAGATCGATTACATCCTCGCAGCTTGTGAGCGCCAGCGCTGCAAGTGCGAATAATGCGGGGAATTTGAGGTATTTTAAATTGATAAGATTTTTCATTGTTGCTGTTTTCAGGCGTAATAATGATTTCCGTTGGATTGCTCTTAGAATTTGAAGTTGTAAGTGATGGCAGGAATGAAGTTCCCGATCACCGAGTAGCGTACAGCCTCTGCTTTAAGCGGATTATCCTCATTGATCCTTGTGTAGACCGAGAAAGGGTTACGGCGGTTGTAAACATTATAGACCGAGAATACCCATTCGCCTTCACCCACCTTGAACAGCTTCTTTTTGGCTTTCAATGTCGCAGCCAGGTCCAGGCGATGGTAGGACGGGATGCGGCTGTTGTTCCGCAAGCCGTTGTAATTATTTCCGATCACAATCCCCCCCACGGTGTAGCGGTTGGTCGGGAATGTCGCCGGAGTACCGCTTTGAATGGTAAAGTTTGATGACAATGTCAGTCTTTTTGTCAAATCATAAATCGCCACGGCGGTAAAGTTGTGGGGCTTATCGAAGCGTGCGGGAAACCAGTCGTTGTTGCTGACGGACTCTACCAAGCGCTCCGTTCTTGACAGCGTGTAGCTAACCCAGCCCGTCAGACGGCCTTTGTTTTTCTTTAAATAAAACTCCGCTCCATAGGCCCGGCCTTTGCCAAAAAGCAAGTCGCCGGCGAAATATTCATTCAAAAGCAGATCGGAAGCGGGCACATAGTCGATCTGATTATACATTTTTTTGTAATACACTTCAACCGAAGCCTCATAAGTATTGTCCGAGAAGTTCTGGAACCACCCTAATGCAACCTGGTCGGCTTTTTCGGGCTTGATATTAATCCCGCTCAAAGTCCACACATCCAAGGGCGAGCTCGCTGCGGTATTGGAAAGCAAATGCAGGTATTGCGATGTGCGGTTATAGCTTGCTTTAATGGAAGCATTGGAAGTAATACCGATATTCAACGCGGCGCGGGGTTCCAGGTTGCCATAGCTTTTGATCACATCACCTTTTTTATATTCTGTACCCGGAAAAATCGGCTCTTTGCGTTTGCCTTTCTCGGTTTCGGCATACAGATATTCGGTACCCGGTCCGAGGCTGCGGAAATAGGAATACCTCACGCCATACTGCAGCGAAATGCGATCGCCAAATTTCAGCTCATTACCCGCATACAATGCAGATTCGTCGGCATAGCGAGGTTCGAGGCTGATGTCTTGCATATCGCCTTCCGAAACGAAGGTCGCTTTGCCAGGGCGTGTATCATAATAGATATACTGGCCACCGAACGTCAGCTGATTGTTGGGCGTAATGTAGAATGTAAAATCAGGCTTGATACTGGTACTGATGATCTTGGATTTCCAGTCGAACTTGTCCTTGGCGTCGGGCTTGTTCTGGTTCTGTCCCAGGTTATAATCATAGTTACTGTAATAACCCGTCAGGTTCATGAACAGCTTGTTGGAGAAAATGTGGTTCCAGCGAGCCGTCGCCGTAGCGTTGCCCCAACCAAACCCAAAATCACCGCCTCCGAAAACGTCTTTACCAAAATAACCGGAAGCATAAAATGTATCCTTATCTCCCAAACGGTAGTTCACTTTGGCAGTAAGGTCATAGAAATAGAACTTCGAATCTTTCAGATCTGAATTCAGAAAAGGCTTGGCGAGTACATCTATATAAGACCTGCGACCTGCCACGATAAAAGACCCTTTTCCTTTGGCAAATGGCTGCTCATAAGTAAGTCTTGAAAAAATAGACCCAATCCCACCATTGATCTCGCGTTTCTTGGCATTACCTTCTTTCATACGAACATCCAGGATCGACGATATCCTTCCGCCATATTGTGCAGGGATACCACCTTTGATCAGTTTCACATCCTTTACAGCATCGGGATTGAACACCGAAAAGAAACCGAAAAGGTGAGAGGAATTGTAAACCGGCGCCTCATCGAGCAATACCAGGTTTTGAGAAACATCACCACCACGAACATTGAACCCGGAAGCACCTTCTCCTACCGTAGTCACACCCGGTAATAACTGGATACTACGGATCAAATCGACCTCGCCGAGCAATGCAGGCATTTTTCGGATGGTTTTCATCTCCACTTTATTAACAGACATTTCAATACCGCGCACGTTTTCATCTTCTTTTTGTGTTGAAATCGTCACTTCGGAAAGCTGGTTACTTTCGTCAGCCAGTTCAATGCTAATAGTCTTGTCAGCATCGAGCGTAAATTCCTTCGTAATTTTCTGATAGCCAATGTAGCTGAATACCAATGTGTAGGAACCGTTTGGAAGGGTCAGGGAGTAAAAACCGTAAGGATTGGTTACCACGCCGGTTTCAGCTTCCCGCACATACACGGAAACACCGATCAATCCCTCTCCATTGGACTGGTCCTTTACAAAACCGCTGACCGTATGCCGGTTTTGAGCCAGTGCCGGTACAGCCGTACCAAAGAGTAACAGAAGAAAGCAATAGTGAAGTAGTTTGTTTTTCATGGGCTTAATTTTCATGTCTTACTAATTTAACGCCGGAGCAAATGATGTGGATGGGAACGTTTTCAGATAAAATATCAAAATTGAATTTTTCCTTTTTGATATGACAACTCAAAAGCAGCTTCCCCTTTTTATTTGTAAATAAAATTATTGGCGCAGTGACTTAACTGCCGACAAAGCTGGTGCTAATCAGGGTAATATGACAGAAAAAAATGATGAACTAGCTAAAAAAGGGAATAAGTGGCCAAACCATTAAAATGAAGTTCTTCTATCAGAATAGTATTATTTTATGAAATTTTTGCCACCTCGCTATCATCGGTACATTCTTCGAACAGTTGAAGTGATGTTTTTCCAAACAATGGGTGAATGAGATCCGGGGCGATTTCGACGAGCGGGGCCAGGGTAAATCGCCTGTCCTGAATTCTGGGATGGGGTAAGGTAAGTCGGGCGGTATCCTGAATGATACTCCGATAAAAAAGCAGGTCGATGTCGATCACCCGCGCGCCCCAGCGTACATAACGAACGCGGCCCAACTCGTGCTCGATGTCGAGAATGTGGCGTAAAACTTCTTCCGGGGCTAATGTTGTTTCTATTTCAATGACCTGATTCAGAAAAGCAGGCTGATCCAGAATCCCCCAGGGCTCGGTTTCGTAAATGGCAGATTGCGCAAGTATCGCGCCCACTTTTTCTGCAATGAGCTCACGCGCGGATTGCATAACCAGTAACCTATCTCCCAGATTGGACCCTAATAGAAGATATATGCCGCCGGGAGAATCCATAAAGAATGGTTAATAAACTGGTAAAATCCACGAAAAAAAGGACTTCCCGAATAGAGAGAAGCCCTTTTCCAATAAATTCGTAAACTTTTTTAGAACGTAAGCGTTCCTTTGTCGTAAGCCTTTTGTATGGTTGCTTCAATACCATTCTTGTTGATGGTGCGAAGCGCAGAAGTTGCTACTTTTAACGTAACCCATTCTCCAGACGAAGGAAGGAAGAAACGTTTCTTTTGCAAATTCGGGAAGAATTTACGTTTTGTTTTATTGTTAGCGTGAGAAACGTTATTTCCAACGCGAGTTCTTTTACCTGTAATTTGACAAACCTTAGCCATAAACTTGCAATTTTTCCAAATGAGGGTGCAAAGATGCGTAATTATTTTTTTTTAGGCAAGTAACAGTAAAACAAATTTTAAAAAAATAAGCTCACCACCTGATCCTGAACCCTACGCCGTGCACATTATCAATGCGTATATCGGGGTCGGCAGACAAGTATTTTCGCAGTCTGGAAATGAAAACATCGAGGCTGCGGCCCATAAAATAATCGTCGTCTCCCCAGATCGCTTTCAGCAATTCATCCCGTCGGATCACCTGATCGGTTCGTTCGGCGAGGTATTTCAACACTTCTGCCTCCCGGAATGTCAAATTCTGAATGCTACCATTGATTGCCAATGTAAGTTTTTGAAAATCAAATGTGTAGCTGCCCACTTTGTTCGAATCGGCCTTAATAGGAGCCGACTGGTCGGATTTGCTCCTGCGCAAAAAGACATCGATCCGAAGCTTTAATTCTTCAATACTGAATGGTTTGGTAATGTAGTCGTCCCCGCCCAGTTTCAGACCTTTGATCTTATCTTCCTGCAATGCCCGCGCAGTGAGAAACAGGATCGGTACCTGACTATCAGATGCCCTGATTTTTTCTGCGAGCGAAAAGCCGTCCATTTTGGGAAGCATCACATCCAGCACGCAGATATCGAAATGTTCCTTCCCGAAAATCTTCAATGCTTCTGCCCCATCCTTGGCGTGTACTACTTCGTAATCGTATTCTTCCAGATTATCCTTCGTAGCAAATGCCAGGTTGGGATCATCCTCTACATATAGAATCTTCTTTTTCATTTACTTATTTCTGTGGAATAGTGATCTTGAATGTACTCCCTTTGCCCAATGAGCTTTCCAGGTCCAGCCGCCAGTGATGTGCACGCGCGATCTGCTTCACATAGCTGAGCCCGATCCCGAATCCTTTCACATTATGTACATCGCCATAAGGGATCCGGAAAAACTGATTGAAAATTTTCTTCTGGTACTCCGGCGCAATGCCAATTCCCTGGTCGCGGACCGCTATTACGAGGCATTTACCCTTACTATAAGCTTCAATCACCACGTCAGGGACGTCGTCGGAATATTTCAGGGCATTATCGATCAAATTATTGATCATACATCTGAAATGGAACGGGTCGGCATAGATCATGTTATTTTCAGCCCGGCATTTGAACTGAATTTTGTCTTCAAAAGGCAGCAGGATAGATCTGATCATTTCTTCTGCATTGAGCATTTTCTTTTCCAGGGTCAGCGCATTCCGTTCAGCCTTTGCCATGGATAGCACCATTTCAACCTGTCCCTGCAACCTCAGAATCTCGTCCTGCACGATCTGTACATACCTTTTGTGCCGCACCGGCTGGGCAACGATGTTGTCGGAATTCAGTACATCCGCTGCGATTCGGATCGTTGAAATCGGCGTTTGCAGCTCGTGGGTCATGTTATTGACAAAATCCCGCTGTACCTCTGACAGTTGCTTCTGCCGGAGAATGACAAATAAGGCATAGGCAAAAAATGAAACGGCCACCAACACCAGTATCGACGACCAAATGGCTCCATTGATGCTACCAGCGAAATAGGTTTCCTGCTGCGGAAACCTTACTCCGAAATAGTACGGGTACTTATCGGTTTTGATCCAATTGGTCGTTTTGGTAGGAATTTTATCATTGTTTTTGGTACTCAGCGACATGCCGTACCGCATTCTGTTGGTAGTGCAATCATAAATCCCCACTTCAAAATCTGTAATCAGGTTGTGTTTCTGAAAACTGTCTTTGATAAAATGTTCCAGCAAGTCAGGCTGGGTGGTGGAATTAGTATTCACCAGAAAATACTGCGGTGACAATTGTTCTACCGGATTGGAAGTCTGCATTACCCCATTCACGGACGCCAGTTTTCCCGCGACGTCCTGCAATGCAACATGCGCATTCTGGTTAAACTGCCGGTGCCGCAAGTCAAGCGCTTGTTTCACCCAGTAAATCTGCGTGATCACAACCCCGATAATGAGCAGGGCCGAAAAAACAGTGAGTGATTGAATGGTACGTCTTGACATTTCAAATTGATCTGAGAGCTAAGTTAAAGCCATTCAGGGATAAAATTCTGATCCTTCATACTTTCAGGAATAATATTGTACCAAACCTTCCAACGGAGATTTTAGTATCCCGCCAGCTTTTAATCCTTTCTTTTTCAATATATTTTTAAGAATATCCTGATAATAGAATGCGATGGACCCGGTAAAATGTACCGGATAATCCACAGCATTTTCATGTTTCAGAATGTACTTTTCAATAAACAAACCAAACGCATTCTCCACCAGATTATGCATAAAGGGATGTTTTATATTTTCCGCAATGAACTGGGAGAATGTAGCGAAATAGCGGTTTGGGTAAGGCTTTTTGTAAGCATGATCCAGCACATTCAACCGGTTGATCTCGGGATATCTTTCGGCAAAATCAGCGTGTAAGTCAGCAGGTAATTCATTTTGAAGGTAATGTACCACCAATGTTTTCCCAAGATATGACCCGCTGCCTTCATCGCCCAGCCAAAAACCGAGCGACCCGATAGAACGTACTATGTTCCTGCCATCATAAAAAGCATTGTTCGCGCCCGTACCTAATATACACGCAAGCCCCGGCGTATGTCCGCACAGCCCACGCGCCGCACCCAGCATATCCGACGCCACTTCAATGGTACTGGCAGCTGGGAGACAATGTGACAAAGCATTTGTTACCGGTCGGCTTGATTTTTCATCCGCACAGCCAGCGCCATAAAAAAACACCTTTTCTACTGCGCCTCCAAGGTGAGGCATCACCTGTGTTTCCAGCACGGGAATGATTTCTTCGACCGTCTGGTAAAAAGGATTGATCCCTGCCGATTGAAAACTTTTCGTTTCCGCTCCCGGACTAATGATTACCCAGTCTGTTTTGGTAGAGCCGCTGTCGGCGATTAAATAGGAATTTGCAAGCATAAATGGCTTTCGGCTGTCAGCTCTCGGCTTTCGGCCATTAAATAAGTTGGTTATTTTCAATGTTCCTTTTGTAGCTTCCCGATGGCATTGAAACGCTCGAAAACGCGCTCGGTATGCGGGGCATCTCCCAGTTCTTTGGTAAGGTCCTGCCCGGCCCAATGTTCATAATGGTGTCCGTTGCGCCACAATCTTGATGTACCAACGTCGTAAATTATTCCTTTATATGCACACCAGATTTCCTCGCGGTCCTGTCCGTTGCGAAGCGCCAGTTGTGCTCTTGTGTATTCCTTCATTTTAAACTTTTAGCCCGCAATTTAATGATAACGGTCATTCAGCAGAAAATTAAAATGAACTTCCGGGAATATTTTGATAATAAGACTAAAAAGTAGGAACTTGGCGTTTTGTTAAGACATTCATGAAAAATTGATATGAAAAAAAGTTACTCTCTTCTTTGGTGTACGATACTGGTTCTCACATTGGTCGCAAGCGGATGTAAGAAAAAAGTAAAGCCGGTATCCGAGCGCATAGCAAAGGCCTGGACTGCAGAATCTGTGAAACATGGAAATGATGTCGCTTACACCAGGGGAGGATCTGCGAATCAATTTCCTGCTTATTCAGGGTTCAGACTGACATTAACCAATGCTTCCGGTGCTAAAACCGTATCGTTTACCGATGTTGACGGAACTACATTTACCGGAAACTGGGACCTGGATGGCGATTCAAAATTGATCCTGAAAGACTTGACACCACCGCCCACAGCGAGCGGAGGTACGCTTGAATTTACCATTACCTCACTGGATGATGCCAAATTGGTATTAACGCGCCTCAAATCAAGCCCGAAAACAGGTGGTACTATCAATGAATATACATTGACCAATCCATAAGAAGAATCTAACTCTTTATATATTTCAAAAAGCGAAGCCATTTCTTTCGGGAAGTGGCTTCGCTTTTTTGTCTAATTTTGTACCATGGAAACAAGAACTGAAATAAGCAGCCTCGGAGAATTCGGACTGATTAAAAGAATAAATGAAGGAATAAAAATTTCTTTACCTGATACCATTAGGGGAATAGGCGACGATGCGGCGGTCATTGATACCGGTGAGGAATATGGATTGCTCACGTCGGATATGCTGCTGGAAGGCGTTCATTTTGACCTTGCATTTTTCCCTCTGAAACACCTGGGTTACAAGGCAATCGCCATTAATGTGTCCGACATTGCTGCAATGAATGGTACTCCACGCCAGGTAACTGTCAATCTTGCATTGAGCAACCGTTTTTCTGTCGAGGCCATTGATGAACTTTATGACGGCATGAAAGCGGCCTGCAAGGATTTTAATGTGGACCTGGTAGGCGGTGATACTTCTTCTTCCAGATCCGGATTATTGATATCCGTTAGTGTTTTTGGTAAGGTCAATAAAGAAAAAGTTACTTATCGCAATACCGCCAAACCTAATGATCTGATCTGTGTGACCGGGGACCTGGGTGGGGCTTATCTTGGGTTACAATTGTTGGAAAGAGAAAAACAGGTGTTTTTGGTAAACCCTGAAATGCAGCCTGAACTGGACGGAAAAGACTACGTCGTACAGCGTCAATTGCGTCCGGAAGCCAGAATGGATGTTGTTTATGAACTGGCAGAGGCCGGTGTGGTACCAACAGCCATGATCGATGTCTCTGACGGACTGGCTTCGGATCTGATGCACATTTGCGCACAATCGGGCGTGGGCGCAGTGATTTTTGAAGAAAGACTTCCGATCGACGAGCAAACTTATCTTGCGGCCTCTGAGCTGAACATTGGCCCCGTGACTGCTGCGATGAATGGCGGAGAGGATTATGAGTTACTGTTTACAGTGTCACAAGCCTCTTACGAACTCATTAAGAACAATCCCAAGATCAGTTTTATTGGCTACACCACGGCCAATAAGGAGGAGATCGTACTACATACGAAAGGCGATAGCCGGGTGCCGATCACGGCCCAGGGTTGGAGCTAAAAATTACATCATCTTCGTTTTTGGAAAGCATAACCCACCCGGTTATGCTTTTTTGTTTGGCGCGCAACCATCAGAATGTTTCGGTCGTATTCACAACAGATCAATTCATCTCTAACAAAATTTTGAAATCCATGAAAATCTTTTCTGTTTCCCGCATGCTATTTGCACTGGGATTTTTGATGACCGTCTCGATCTCCTGTTCCGATGACGACGAACCTACTCCCACACCGGTTATCCCCAACGATATTCAGTTAAAAGAAACCACCACAGCAGGTAAGGTTTTGACTGACAAAGACGGTAAGACACTTTACTTTTTCACAAAAGACGTTGCTGGCACTTCTGTGTGCTCAGGAGGCTGCGCGACAAAGTGGCCTGTATTTTCAGTAACTGATTTAGCCAAAATGAAATTAGACGCAAGCTTAACTGCAGCCGATTTCGGAACAATCACCAGAGCTGACGGAAAACCACAAACCACATACAAAGGATGGCCTTTGTACTACTACCAGGACGATGCCGCCGCAGGCGATGCGAAGGGCGAAAATGTGGGGGGAGTTTGGTTCGTAGCGAAGCCAACGTACTCCATTATGTTGGCAAATGGCCAACTGGTGGGCAATGACGGCAAGTCTTACAAATCGGATTTGACGGAGGGAACTGGCGATACGCAGTTCTTCGTAGATGCAATGGGCCGCACGCTTTACGCTTTTGCGAAAGATTCCACAAACAATAACAACTTCACTACCAACGATGAGAAACACGACGCATCGTGGCCGATCTATACTGCTGAAATCACCGATATTCCGTCAGCAATCGACAAATCGTTATTTGCAACGATCGATGTTTTTGGTAAAAAACAATTGACTTACAAAGGATGGCCATTATACTATTTCGGACCGGACGGTACTACCAGAGGCGCTACGAAAGGAGTAAGCGTTCCAAAACCGGGCGTATGGCCAATCGTTAACAAGGATTCACCTAGTGCACCGAAAAAGTAAATCGGCTTATTACAACGTATTGCAAAAGTGGCTTCCCGTTTGGAAAGCCACTTTTTGTTTATTTACCCCATTTAGCAACCAGTTTTTCAAATAGTTCCTGCAAAAATAAGGTACGTTTTCCAGCTAATCCGTTACCTACCGGCACATCACCAATCTGCACCACCGGCATGACCCATTTAGTAGTACTGGTTGTAAAAGCCTCATCGGCGGTAATGACCTCTTTATAAGAAACTTGCCTCACTTCTATGTCAAAATGGGGCTTGGCCAGCTCTATCACCACACGTCGGGTTATCCCGTTAAGTATATTCCTGTCTGAGGTAATGAGTTTATCTCCGATAAAAATAAACACATTGCTCCTCGTAAGCTCGCTTACTTCGCCGTCTTTATGAAAAAGTAAGTCCGCTGCCTGCTGACGCTTCAATTCGTCGGCCATGAGCACCATATGCACATAGTTCGTGGTTTTCACCTCCGGCAGATCGCGTACATATTCGTACGGTAACACTTTGATCCCTTTCAGTCGCCCGGCAGGATTATCCTGCGGCAACGGTTCGGTACGGATCAGGAAATTGGGCTGCACCACGTGTACGCTATCCGGCGCGTAACCGCCCGTGAGTACAAACCTGAATGCTACTTCCTGTTCGCCTGACATCGCATGCAAATCGGCAAGTGCTTTTTCTGTATCCTGCTTTGACACCGGCAATTCTAATTTTAACAATCTGGCTGAATTTTCGAACCGCTGCCAATAATCATCCCACCGGAACGGAACTCCGTTATAGGTTCTGAAATAGTCAAAAAGGCCATAACCCCGCAACAATCCGAGGTCATTGGTTTTAAAAACAGAGCTTTCAATATCAATAATGTCTCCGTTGAAATATTGGTGAAAAGGCATGCTGAAGTGTTTAAGGAATACGATTCATTGAGTGCCAAAGGTAGGGAAATGTAGCTTATTCAGTGATATTTCCCTACTTTGCATACATCTCCGGACAAACAAAAACGTTACAATATAATCTGAGGCCTGCGACAGGCAGGCTGCTATTTTACTGCGAATGATCAAACCCGAACAACTCCTTCAAACACTTCAAATTGAATTTGACAAACATTCTTACGGAGAAAATCCTGCGGAATTGTACGATCCCATACAATACATTATGGCATTGGGCGGAAAGCGTTTTCGTCCGTTATTGACATTACTTGCTGCTTCCATCTATACGGAGGATTGGGAAAAAGCGATCAAGCCCGCCATGGCGGTGGAAGTTTTTCACAATTTCACATTAATGCATGACGATATCATGGACCGTGCGCCGCTCAGACGAGGTAAACCGACGGTTCACGAAAAATGGAATGCGAATACCGCAATATTGTCCGGCGACGTGATGCTGATCCGGGCTTATGATCTGCTGCTGGACATTCCAAAAGATAAATTACGCCTGGTGTTGGCCCGTTTTAACCAAACCGCTGCGGAAGTGTGTGAAGGACAGCAACTGGATATGAATTTTGAAACCAGGTGGAATGTTACCGAAGAAGAGTACATTGGAATGATCAGGCTGAAAACTTCCGTACTCCTGGGATTTGCATTGGAACTCGGCGGTATCATCGGAGGCGCAGACGAGGATGCCATTCAACTGCTTTATTCTGCCGGTGAAAACATGGGCATTGGATTTCAGCTGAAAGATGATTTGCTTGATGTTTATGGAGATCCAACCAAGTTTGGAAAGCAGGTGGGCGGAGACATCATTGCCAATAAAAAAACTTTCCTGCTCATTGAAGCATTGTCCAAAGCGGAAGGTTCGGTGAAAGCAGAGCTGGAAAAATGGATTGAAATGAAAACTTTTGACAATGATGAAAAAGTGAATGCGGTCCGGAATATTTACGAAACACTGGACATACGTACATTCACCGAGCAAAAAATCAATGCTTACTTTGCCAAGGGACTGGCAAGTCTCCATGAATTAGGTATCGAAAAGTCCCGCAAGGAACCGTTACTGCAATTTGTGCAGCAGCTTGTGGAGCGGGAGAAATAATTTTAAACATTACATTCAAAATACTATGTCGATTACCCTCATACTAGTCATTATCACATCAGGGATCAGCTATTACGCTTTTAACAATTACAGCCTGATGGATAAGCTGATCCTGAATCCTTACCGGGTCACCAAATATAATGAGTACTACCGCTTTGTGACTTCCGGCTTCGTTCACGCCGATTTTGGTCACCTGATCTTCAATATGCTCAGCTTATGGTTTGTCGGTGAAGGTATTGAAAGGCTGTTTTCAATGCTCTTTGGGCCAAGCGGGACATTTTACTATCTGGTTTTGTATATCGTCGGGATCATTGTTTCAGATATTCCCACCTTTTTAAAGCATCGCAATAACTCCAAATACAATTCTCTGGGTGCGTCGGGAGGAGTTTCTGCGGTGCTTTTCGCCGCGATACTTTATGCGCCATTGATGACCGTATCGCTCTACTTTTTCATTCAGATGCCCGGTTTCATTTTCGGTCTTCTTTTTCTGGGGTATTCGCTTTACGAAGCGAAACGCGGCACGAGCTATGTCAATCACAGCGCACACATGTACGGTGCATTGTTTGGAATGATCTTCATGGCCGTGGTGTACCCGCCCGCAGTGCCGGGCTTTTTTGAGCAGATCTTGTCCTGGCGGTTATTTTAATTCCGCCAGAACCGTTACGCTCCCTACCGTTTTGTCTTGCAAATTAACCTTGATCTCGGCATCAAGCGGGAGATAAATGTCCACCCGTGAACCGAATTTGATAAAACCCATTTCGGTGCTTTGCTCCACCTGATCTCCTTCTTTCACGTACCAGCGAATACGTCGTGCGGCTGCACCGGCAATTTGCCTGAATAAAACATCAATACCTTCTACCGTGCGGATCACAACAGTCGTGCGCTCATTGTCGGTACTGGATTTGGGATGCCAGGCAACCAGGTACAGGCCCGGGTGGTATTTAAAGTATTGAATAACGCCGCTGACCGGGTTCCAGTTGATATGTACATTGATAGGCGACATAAAAATACTGATCTGCCTGCGTGGGCCTTTAAAATATTCGCTTTCGACTACTTCTTCGATCACAACCACCTTTCCATCACAGGGCGCGACGATCTGACGGTCACTTTTATGTACCGTTCTGGTAGGAACGCGAAAAAATTGAACAATAAGCAGGAACACAATAACGCTGCCAATCAGTACCAGCCTGGGAATCCAGTATCCTTCCGGAAGGAGATAGTTTATACCTAAGTTTATCAGAATCAAGATGATGGCCGTTACAACCATGATGGTATATCCTTCTCTATGCAGCTTCATGCAGGTTAATGTTTCGTTAATGTTTGTCTCCGAAATACAAATATCGTATAAATACTGATTTCCTTTCAATGAAAAAGCCCCGCCGATCTGATTTAGAAAGGCAGGGCCCGGATATTTCTCTTCATGAATGGATAGTCATTCTTTGTCATGCGTGGTCACTTATTGTCATTGATTGTTATGACTAAACATGACGACAAATGACTTTTACTCAATGACCACACATTCCCCATTCTTCACTTCCTGCTCCACTTTTTTGAATTTCACATCCCGTAAAATCCGTCCGTCGCGGTATTGCACCGAAACTTTCTGATTTCTGTCAGCGATTTTAATGGTGCGGACAGGCTGGGTTTTAGTGGTTGATTCCATCTGGCGGGCATATTCATTAGGTCCGTCCAATTCGGTATCAAATTCTTCTTCGCGATTGGTGTGCAAAGCGGGCGCCGGTACAGGCTTGCGTACCGTCTGCTGAACGGCCGTTGCAGGCACCGCATCTTCCTGTGGAATATCTGCCTTCATCAGGAAGGATATCATATCAAAATTCACTTTGCTCAAAAAGCGTTTGAACAATTCCACGGATTCAAACTTATAGATCAGCAATGGATCTTTTTGTTCAAATACCGCATTCTGAACAGATTGTTTCAAATCATCCATTTCACGCAAATGTTCTTTCCATTCCTGGTCGATCAATGACAGTACAATGGCTTTCTCCATTTCGTGGGAGATTTCGCGTCCGTCATTATCCAGTGCCTTTTTAAGATTTACTACTACCCCAGCCTGACGGATACCATCGCTGAAAGGAATCATAATCTCAGAAATCGTCGCGCCGCGATCCGTATGAATGGAGCTCAGTACCGGAAGCGCTTTTTGCGAAATTGCGTTATTTTTATCCTGATATTGCTTTTCGGCAGCGTCATACAGTTTTTGAGAACGTTCTGCTATTTTCAGCGATCCATACTCGGCTTCGCTAAAAGGCAATTCCATTCCTAATGTCGTAATGGTTGCCAGTTCCAGCTCGGCGTAAGAACCTGCCGTAGTTACCATTTCATCGCTTACATCATATAATGTGTTGGCAATATCCACCGCCAGACGGTCTCCGAAGAGCGCGTTGCGGCGACGGGTATAAATGGCATCGCGCTGATAATTCATCACGTCATCGTATTCCAGAAGACGCTTACGCATGCCAAAGTTATTTTCCTCTACTTTTTTCTGAGCTCTTTCAATGGACTTGGTGATCATTCCGCTCTGGATCACTTCTCCCTCTTCCAGTCCCATTCTGTCCATCACCTTCGCCATACGGTCGGAACCGAACAAACGCATGAGGCTATCTTCCAATGAAACGAAGAACTGAGAAGAACCCGGATCACCCTGACGACCGGAACGTCCACGAAGCTGACGGTCAACCCGGCGGCTTTCATGTCTTTCAGTTCCTATAATCGCCAATCCGCCCGCTTTTTTCGACTCCGGCGTTAGCTTAATGTCGGTTCCCCGACCAGCCATGTTGGTGGCGATCGTTACGGTTCCCGGCTTACCGGCTTCGGCTACTACTTCTGCCTCACGCTGGTGTTGCTTGGCATTCAATACCTGGTGCTGGATTTTACGCAGGGTAAGCATCCGGCTGATAATTTCTGAGTTTTCAACCGAAGTAGTACCCACCAAAACTGGTCGACCTGCTTCTACCAACTCAACAATTTCATCAGTTACCGCATTGTATTTTTCACGTACCGAACGATACACTTTATCTTCCTGATCCTTACGGACGGCATTTACATTCGTTGGAATAGAAACTACGTCCAGTTTGTAGATTTCCCAGAACTCTCCTGCTTCTGTCTCAGCCGTACCGGTCATACCAGCCAGCTTGTGATACATACGGAAGTAATTCTGCAAAGTAACGGTCGCGTAAGTTTGTGTGGCGTCTTCTACACGCACATTTTCTTTTGCTTCAATGGCCTGGTGCAACCCGTCTGAATAACGACGGCCATCCATGATACGGCCTGTCTGCTCATCCACGATTTTCACTTTTCCGTCCATGATCACATATTCCACATCTTTTTCAAAAAGTGTGAATGCTTTCAAAAGCTGGTTAACAGTGTGGATACGGGCTGTTTTGATAGAATAGTCGCGGATTAACGCTTCCTTCTGAATAATCCTTTCCTGCTCATTTAACGAGGCGTCTTTTTCAATGACATCCAGGTCAACGGCGATATCAGGAAGAATGAAGAAATTGGTCTCGTCCGATTCCCCGGTCAGGAAGTCAATTCCTTTTTCAGTTAATTCAATGCTATTGTGACGCTCATCGATCGTAAAATACAATGGCGCGTCTGCCACCGGCATCAGCTTCTGGTTTTCAGCCAGGTATATCGATTCTGATTCCTGCATCAGCTGTTTAATCCCCGACTCACTCAGGTACTTGATCAACGGCTTGTATTTGGGCACACCGCGGTGCGCACGGAACAATGCAAGGGCCCCTTCTTTTTTATCACCGGCCGCAATTTTCTTTTTCGCGTCATTCAGAAAATCCATGGCCAGCTTTTTCTGCGCTTCTACGATCCTGGATACACGTGGCTTCAATTCGAGGTACTCCTGTTCGTCGCCGCGGGGAACCGGACCACTGATGATCAAAGGTGTACGAGCATCATCAATTAACACGGAGTCAACCTCATCCACCATCGCAAAATGATGTTTACGCTGCACCAGCTCTTCCGGCGTCCGTGACATATTGTCACGCAGGTAGTCAAAACCAAACTCGTTATTGGTACCGTACGTAAGATCAGCCTTGTATGCGTTTCTGCGGGCAATGGTATTCGGCTGGTGACGGTCGATACAATCGACACTCATACCGTGAAACTCAAAAAGCGGCGCGTTCCATTCGGCATCACGCTTGGCCAGATAGTCATTGACGGTTACAATGTGTACCCCCAATCCTGCGAGCGCATTCAGGAAAGCCGGAAGCGTTGCTACCAGCGTTTTACCTTCACCCGTTGCCATTTCAGAGATTTTTCCCTGGTGCAAAACAACCCCACCGATCAGCTGTACATCATAATGTAGCATGTTCCATTTGATAGGCTGCCCGATCACATCCCAGGTCGTGTTCCAATGCGCTTTATCGCCCTCAATGACTACATGTGACTTTCTGGATGCTACTTCTCGGTCAAAAAACGATGCAGTAACCTCTATTTTCTCGTTGTCTTTAAAACGGCGGGCCGTATCTTTTACAATGGCGAATGCTTTTGGCAGAATATCCAGGAGTACTTTTTCAAGTTCCTTATTGCGGTCCAGGTCCAGCGCATCTATTCTCTTGAAGATTGCCTCTTTGCTATCCACATTAGGCTCATCATTTGCCTGCTGCCGCAAAGACGCGATCTGATCGTCGATGGATTGAAGCTGATCTTTGATATGTTGTTTCAGGCCTTCGGACTGAGCGCGAAGTTCATCATTGGATAGGGAAGCCAATAGCACATATTCGGCATTGACTTTATCAACGTACGGGGTTAATTCTTTTAAATCCCGCTCTGATTTTGTGCCAAATAGCTTAGAAAATATTTTAAACATGATTTAATGTATGTTTTTTAACCGATCATTTAGTTCAAAAAATATTGAGCCTGCTTCCAAACGGATGTCAGATTGTCAGCAAAGCTATCATTTTCAATCTCAAAGGTAATTCATTGCCAATAGTAATACGCAACAACTTACATAATCCTAATACAGTTCTAATCTTTTTTTCTTTACCCCAGGGCACTGAATTTAACCCGTTCTCACGCAAAATAACCGTCTATAAAGATTTCAGACAACTACTGTGTAATGCATAGTACCTTTAACACATCAAAGGAAAACAAAACAGATATAGCCATGAACCACAATAGATTATTTCGCAATACAAGTAACAAAATGATTGGTGGCGTAGCCTCCGGCCTCGCAGACTACTTTCAAATTGATGTATCGATCATCCGGGTGATTTTGGTACTGGCAGTCTTCATTCCTGTCACTTTCCCCGTAACATTATTATACGTCATATTTTGGGTCGTGATGCCAGACGGCGCAAAACGCTCCAACTCCATGGAAGAAAGCCACTTTTCTTCCTAGATTTTAAAAACTCCATCAGCAAAGACTTAGTAATTGCAAACCGCCGGGAAACAGATTCCGGCGGTTTGTTGTTTTATGATTAATTGCTATTTTTACCAATGGTATGCAGGCATACTATCCTCGTGGCCTGCTTCTTTTTATTGAACACATTACGATTCGAAATATGAATGCATACATTGTAGTCGGCTACCGCACTGCTGTCGGAAAAGCTACCAGAGGTGGTTTCCGGTTTACCCGCCCGGATGATCTCGGCGCTACCGTTATCAAACATTTACTGGAAAAACTGCCCGGTCTCGACCCAACCCGCGTAGACGACGTGATCGTAGGGAATGCAGTACCCGAGGCAGAACAAGGCATGCAAATGGGCCGTTACGTGGCATTACTGGCGCTTCCTAAGAATGTATCGGGTATTACGATCAACCGATATTGCGGCTCGGGAGTGGAGGCGATCGCTATGGCTTCGGCGAAAATACATGCCGGAATGGCTGAATGTATCATTGCAGGAGGAACCGAATCTATGTCGATGGTACCGACAATGGGCTGGAAAACGGCTTTGAATTACGAAATCGCCCATACCAATCCCGATTACTACCTGAGCATGGGCCTCACAGCCGAGCAGGTAGCGAAGGACTTTAATATCAGCCGTGAAAAGCAAGATGAGTTTTCGTTTCAATCTCACCAAAAAGCGTTGCGTGCGCAAAAAGAAGGCTGGTTTTCCGATGGAATTGTGCCGGTAACAGTGAAAGAAACATACTTTGATGCTGCATCGGGCAAGAAAAAGACCCGCGAAATCGTGGTTAGTCAAGACGAAGGGCCAAGGGCTGACACAACAGTCGAAGCATTAAACAAATTGAAACCCGTGTTTGCAGCAGGCGGCTCGGTAACAGCAGGAAATTCATCCCAGACGTCCGACGGCGCTGCATTTGTGGTAGTCATGTCAGAAAAGCTGGTCAATGAGTTGAATCTTAAACCCATAGCCAAAATGCTATCCTACGCGACAGTCGGCGTGGATCCGCGAATCATGGGTATCGGCCCTGTTGCCGCCATTCCGATCGCCTTGAAACAGGCCGGATTGAACCTCAATGACATTGAACAAATAGAATTGAATGAAGCTTTCGCGGCGCAATCCTTGGCTGTTATTCAGGAACTGGGCATTAACCCGGAAATTGTGAATCCAAATGGTGGCGCTATTGCATTGGGGCATGCATTGGGATCCACAGGTGCGAGACTTTCGGTGCAGCTTTTTAACGAAATGAAACGTCGAAATCAAAAATATGGCATGGTGACAGCCTGTGTAGGAGGCGGGCAGGGCGTGGCCGGAATCTTCGAAAGGCTGAATTGACGCCGTAGGATAACAAAATCACTTATTTCAGAGTCTCCGTAGAAGAGTTGCATATCTTCCACGGAGATTCTTTATTTTTGCCCATCCAACATGCACGCCTTTTTTCATGGATGTATCCATCGTCATCATTAATTACAGAACTCCTCAGCTCATTATCAATTGCTTAAATTCAATCTATAAGTATACTTCAGGAGTAACTATTGAAGTCATAGTTGTTGACAACGATCCCAAAAATGGCGGTTCCGCCCAGGTAAGGGAGGCTTATCCGGATGTGCAATGGATCGACATGGAATTTAATGCCGGCTTTGGTATCGCCAATAACCGGGGAATGTCAGTAGCAAAAGGCAAGTATTTCCTACTCCTCAATGCCGATACCTTAGTCACAGACAATGTAATAGGAAGATGTTTCGAACGAATGAACGAGCGACAGGACATTATGGCTTGCGGTGCTTTGCAATATTACGCCGACGGTACGCCGATGCCATTTTATAAAAGCTTCAACGAGTTCCGTAAAACTTTTTTCATACTTCCCCCCAGTGGCCTGGTAGATAAGGCTATAAGCAAACTTTATCCTGAACCAAACTATGCTGATCCGGACCAGTACGACTGGCTTGTCGGTGCTTTTATTTTTGTAAGAAAGGAAGGATTTGAACAAACCGGAGGGTTCAGCAGCGACTTTTTCATGTATGGAGAAGATGTTGAATGGTCCGGGCGCCTTGGAAAGCTGGGTAAGCTCTGCTATTTTCAGGATTGCACATTTGTACATCTGGAAAACGATAATCCTTTCCGCCGTACCAATATTTCGTGGATCAACCGGTTTAGTACACAAATGCAGGTTTCCAATTTTCTATGGATACGGAAACAGTACGGCATCTTCCAGTATCTGTTACTAATACTGCATTACTTAGTGATGACACCGGTTGTATTTGTGTGGAAAATGTTTCTTAATCTTAAAAAAGACGGAAACCCATTGTCGGAGCTACGCACACAATATATATATGTACGTAAGACACGCGTGCTTTTAAAATATTTCTGGAAAACCCTATTCCTGAAAAAAGGTCTTTTTAAAATCAGACCAGATGAGAACATTGACCTGCTAACCGCCTCTGCATGAACAACGCGAAGAAAAGGATTCTTTTTTTTACCCCTTATGCCACACGGACAGGATCGGAGATGATGCTCCTGTACATTTTGAAACAAATTGACCGCTCCCGTTTTGATATAGGCATTGTAAGTTTTGCCAACGGCGAATTATTAAAGGAATTTCCCGAAGATATTCCGGTCTACATTGCTCCGCGGAAATTCAATATTTTACAAAAGATCTCTTTCCACATCGGGATCAACCCTACATTAAAATACCTCCGAAAGCTCGCGAAGGATTTTAAGGCGGATTTCTGGTATGTCAATACCACCATGATCCCCGAAACGATCGTGGTAGCGAAGGAATTTTCGATCAAAGTCATTACTCATTTTCATGAAATGCCTTTGACCTATGCTTACCTCAGCGCTCCGGATTTCAAAAGCATTGTTGATTATTCTGACTTATTGATCGGTTGTTCGCAAACTACCTGCGATGCATTGAAACATTCGGGCGGGAAGAACGTTGGCCTTTTGTATTCCTTTATCGATGGTTCAAAAGTCCAGAAAAATGATGTGCGGACCCATGAACTGAAAGAGAAGCTGGGCATACCCGACAATGCTTATGTATGGGTACTTTCGGGTATGACTTCGGAGAGAAAGGGCTTTGACATGTTACCTGAAATCGCCGAGGAACTGAATGATCCAAACGTACATCTCATTTGGGTCGGCGCGACAATCGACGATGGATTAGTGTATTATACTGAGCAACGCTGCCTGCATTCGACCTCCGCGACCAAAATTCACCTGGTTGGAAAGCAGAAAGAAGATTATTATAATTATCTTAACATGGGAAATGGATTTCTGCTCACCTCGCGTCAGGATCCCTTCCCGTTGGTGATGATTGAAGCCGCGTTGCTGGGTAAACCTATTATCTCTTTTCCGTCAGGAGGCGTTTCTGAATTCGTACAGCAGGGAATGGGATTGGTAACACAGGACCAAAGTGTAAAACAGATGGTCAATGCAATGCGAGCACTTATGAAGGGAGAGATCACCACGGACAGTTCGAAAAGCATTGAGATAGCAAGTCAATTCAATGTGGAAAATGGCTATAACGAGTGGATCAAATTAATTGACAAAAACTATTAGCATGCAAAACTCTACGTTCGCTTTTAATCTCTTAACCCGAATCCCGTTTTTAATTTTATGCTGGATATTGGTTGCTCAGCCGCTTTCAGCACAAACAGATCAAAAAACTACCGAGACTGATGCGCAAAGATATCTAGCGCTCATGTTGCTCAACCTCACCGATCCGGACAATATTGGGCCGGAACCTAGCCTGATCCGAACGGCCAATCAATACGGGCTCAATGCAGTTTACATTACCATTCCCTGGGACAAAGTCTATTACAGCTCTCCCACGGAAACTCCGAAATGGGCAAAATATGACGAGCAGATCAAAATAGCGACCGATCTGGGCATGAAAGTCGCGCTGAGGATTCACCTCGGGCGCCATAGTACGCGGATCAAAGGCTTCTGGGAGGTTTCCGACAGCCAGTTCAGTAGTACCAATAAACCATTACTGAGCGGATACCAGGATACATTCTTCGGATTTGACAACCAACCCATTGTTAATAAAGGAATTGCTTTTGTAAAAGAGACGGTCAACCGCTACAAGCATTTACAAACCAGCAATAAACTGTTATATGTATCCGTCACCAACACATCCACCCAGGAAGGCGAATACCCCGGCGGACTCATTGCCGGAGGAAATGAAAGCTCGGCGGTATACGATTATTCCAAATCCATGGAAGTCGGTTTCCGTGCATTTCTAAAAGCACATTATACCAAGATAGAACGCCTGAATTTTCTTTGGGGCACAACCTATAAAACCTTTGAAGAGCCGGGCCCGCCTTCTACTCCATGGGATCCCATCGAATCGTTCAGGCAACGATACGGTAAGGATTGGTACATTTACCGCCATCTGATGTTCAAGAAATACATGGAGCAGATGATCGATGCGGTCAAATCCATTGATCCGGCCATTAAATTCGTATCAGATTATGGCTCAGTGTTCGACAGCCAGTCCGTGAGCCGCGGAACGCTCGCTTATAAAGATCTTAATAAAAAATCCGACGGCATCAAGGTCAACGACAATCTGGCTACTCACGATCACCGTTGGTCTGTAGACATTATCAAAAGTGATGCGCCAGCCAGCTTCATCACAGCTAATGAATTGTTTGTCAGCTCCTTTTTCGACAACACAGCGCATGCAAAGCAGATTAATGAAAACTTTGAGCATGGGGCTAATGTCGTCGCTTGCGTCATTTCTGCCACCGACCAGATGTCGCGTGCTGAACCGTTTTTACGTCAGGCAGCTACCCAGTGGCTTAATCAGCCCATGAAACCGATCGTCTATTCCGATTCCGTTGGCTACCGGCTATCGGCAGCGGTTGAGAAAAAAGGAGCACTTAATGTTGCATACGATGAGTGGGCCAAAAGGGCCTATGCCGATCCCAACCATCCAAAACCTATCCGGGTGCGCTTGATAGAAGATCTGCTCACGCCGGATTACTGGAAGGACGCGTCCAACTATATGCCGTATGTTTTCAGGCCGGTACCGATGCAGATCATTCCAATCAATAAGGATTTTGCTTATAAACTTCCAATCGATACATTTTCTGACGTCGATGGTACGGTTGTCAGAATTGATGTGGGAGTACTTCCCTCGTGGCTCAGGTATGAGGGTGGCCAGCTGCGTGGAAGACCGACCGTACTCGGAGATTACCGCATTCAACTAAAAGGAATTGATGACGAAGGTGGCTCTACCGAAGCATTCTTTACGGTTCGTGTGGATACGCGCGAGAACGCAAATAAGCCGCCTACTGTTGACAGTAATTTCTCTAATCAGACGGTCGCGATCGATAAGCCTTTTTCCTATACTTTGCCAAAAGGTGCTTTTGAAGACATTGACGGTCAAATCACCAAAATAGAAGCGAGCGAACTGCCTTCCTGGCTGAAATTCACCAATGGTGTACTGAGTGGTACACCTGTCAAACTCGGCGAATACAGGATCAGCCTGAAAGCGTACGATGATCTCAATGCATTTGTAGAAACCTATTTCACAATCAAAGTCGTAGAGCCGCAATTCCTGAATGCGCCGCCTTACGCAAGCAGCACATTGCCGGTGAAATATGCGCAGATCAACATGCCGTTTAATTATATTCTGCCCGCCAACATTTTTGGTGATCCGGACGGATATATTTCGTCTATTTCAATTCAAAACCGCCCTTCCTGGCTCAATTTCGCGCTGAATGTTTTCTCGGGAACGCCAACTGAGGAAGGTAGTTACCGGCTGATCGTCAGGGCTTATGACAATGCCGGAGCATATGTGGAAGTTCCGCTGGTCCTTATTGTCGAGATTCCCAAGCTTCGTTTTGAATTGGTTAAAGGTGGTAGTAAAGTTGACCAAAGCGTAATCCGCAAGCTGGATGGCGACGATGTGATACCCTATGATTCATTGCCACCCATGTTGAACATTTACGCTTATGGAAACTTTGAATACGACCGGGTGACATTTGATTTGAATGGACCATATAGGAAGCAATCTTCGACCGCCATATTTCCGTATGCGTTGTATGAGAACGAAAAGGGTTTTGCGCCATACATTGGCCGCTATACCTTAACAGTGACCGCCGCAAAGGAGGATTCGGCGATTGTGACCAACTCCATTCAGTTCAGTATTTCGTACGGAGATATGGTCAACATTACCAAAAATATGGCTGACTGGGCTTTTTATCCAAACCCTGTCGAGAGTGTTCTCAACATCAGACTTCCGGAACAAGAGCAGGGTGATAGCCTGCAATATACGTTGATCACAGCCTCGGGGATACGTATGCCCATTCCAGAAAGTGTGATTACTACTTCCGACAATCTGTCCAATATCGATCTTTTCAAACTTGGAGTGTCGTCGGGGATTTATTTCATACGGGTAGAGAACAACGGATCTTTTCTGCAACAGTTTAGGATTTTCAAAAAATAACCCCTCTCTTTTGATACTTTTTAGAGATTTTTTTAGCCAATAGTATGCTTTCATAATACTATTTATCCTATATATTTGCGTTATAAGAATTAGTATGCGCGCATACCTTTTTAATTAATCCTGACCGTAAAAATGTCCACTATGGCCGTTGAAGAAGCTAATAAAACGTCTATTAAAGGAGGGGAATTTTTGATCAAAGAGACTCCGGCCTCCCAAATTTTCATTCCCGAAGAGTTTACGGAAGAGCAGCGTATGATTGCAGATACCTGCCGTGATTTTCTTGCGAAAGAAATATGGCCTCGCCTGGATGAAATCGACCACGCCAAAGGCCCGGAACTCATATCCCAGCTGATGGACAAAGCCGGCGAACTCGGCTTGCTCGGAACCGTGGTTCCGGAGGAGTATGGTGGTTTTGGAATGAATTTTAATACCTCTATGCTCGTCGCAGAAACTACCGGTGCCGGAAATTCCTTTTCTGTCGCATTGTCTGCACATACCGGGATCGGTACATTGCCTATTCTTTACTATGGCAACGAAGACCAAAAATCACAATACCTACCCAACTTGGCCTCCGGCGAATGGAAAGCTGCATATTGCCTGACTGAGCCAGATTCCGGCTCCGATGCAAACTCTGGCAAGACCAAAGCAAAGCTCACCGAAGACGGCAAACATTATGTCGTTAACGGTCAGAAAATGTGGATCACCAATGGAGGTTTTGCGGATATATTTATTGTTTTTGCCAAAATCGAAGAAAACGGGCAGACCGACAAAAACCTCAGCGCATTCGTCATTGAAAAGTCTTTCGGTGGCATTACGATGAATGAGCCGGAACACAAAATGGGCATCAAAGGCTCCGATACACGTCAGATTTTCTTCAATGATTGCCTGGTACCCGTCGAAAATCTGTTGTCCGAAAGAGGCAATGGGTTCAAGATCGCAGTGAACATTCTGAACATTGGCAGGATCAAACTGGCAGCAGCTGCACTGGGCGGCGCAAAAATGGTTGCCAAACAAGCCATTAACTATTCTAACGAACGCAAGCAATTCGGTACAGCCATTTCCAATTTTGGCGCGATCAAGTACAAGCTGGCCGAAATGGCAGTAGGAATGTTCGCATCGGAATCTGCGGCGTATAGGGTTGGGCAAAATATTGACGATCTCATTGCCGCCCATCAGGCAAAAGGAATGTCGGACGCCGACTCCAAATTGAAAGCATTGGAAGAGCTGGCCATAGAATGTGCCATTATGAAGGTACATAGCTCCGAGGTACTGGATTACGTGGTCGACGAAGGCGTTCAGGTTTATGGCGGAATGGGTTTTTCAGCCGATGCGCCCATGGACCGGGCATACCGCGACAGCCGGATCAACCGGATTTTTGAAGGTACCAACGAGATCAACCGTATGCTGGTGGTTGATATGCTTTTGAAGCGGGCGCTGAAAGGTCAGCTGGATCTCATGGGACCAGCTACGGCGGTCGGCAAAGAGATCCTGTCAATTCCCGATTTTAATGCTGAAGAAGATGACGTTGTGTTTGCTGCCGAGAAAAAGGTGATCAAAAACCTCAAAAAAGCAGCATTGATGATAGCCGGAGCCGCTGTTCAGAAATTTATGATGACGCTTTCCGATGAGCAGGAGATCATTATGAACATCGCCGACATGGTCATTGAAATTTACGTTGCAGAATCCGTCATTCTCCGTGTGGAAAAACGCATTGCGCTGCTGGGTGAAGAAGACAACAGTTTACAAAAAGACTTGGCGGTGGTTTATCTGAACCGGGCCGTGGAGAGGGTAAATAATGCCGGCAGGGCAGCCATTACCAGTTTTGCCGAAAGCGACGAGCTTCGGGTCATGCTGATGGGCCTCAAAAGATTCACGAAAATTGAACCCGTGAACCTAAGAGATGCGCGTCGCCGCATTGCAGATGAGCTCATTGCAAAAAATGATTATGTATTCTGATCATTGAAGATATTTCAGGCGGATAAGCAACGCAACTGAAAACCAAATAGCAATTAACGAAAGCCGGATCTATCACAAGTCCGGCTTTTTTGTGCCCTGTACAACAGGTTTTTTATTCTACTTCAAATTGCGCAATTTTGGGAAACCAAAATCGACAGATTTCACGTTAGGTAAGAAGTTGCATTTGAATTAAAATCGAAAAAAATTACGTTGGATTCTCTACTAGCTACTGAAAAACCACCTTTCATGACTCTGCATTCCGTAGATCTGCGTACCACAGGACAATTTCCTGCCCTATTGCTTGATTATCTCGATCAAAAACCTGCACTGAAAGAGTTTTACAGTACCTATCCGACACTCGAAAATGCCAGAGAGGTTATTCTGAATAAAAAGGATTTTGACCCGGAAAAGCGCAAAACGTTAGTAGATGTCCTGAACCAACAATACCGTGGGCTTCCATACCTGCCCGATTTTTCGATTTTACTGGAAGACAACACATTTACAGTAACAACCGGCCACCAGCTGAATATTTTCACGGGCCCGTTGTATATCATTTACAAGATCGTCACCACGATCAAGCTTGCCCGGGCATTGAAAGATGCTTACCCGGAATACAATTTTGTTCCGGTGTACTGGATGGCTTCAGAAGATCACGATTTTGAAGAAATAGCAACCTTCCATCTGTTTGGACAAACACACAAATGGACCGGCGAACACAAAGGCGCTGTGGGCAGGCTGAATCCAAAAGAACTTGAAAGTATTCTGAAACAGCTTCCCGACAAACCGCTTTTGTTTGCCAAAGCCTATCTGGAAAATGAGACGCTGGCCGATGCTGTTCGATGTTATATGCACGAATTGTTCGGGCAGGAAGGCCTGATTACTATCGATGCTGATCATGCGGATCTCAAACGCCACCTCCTACCGGTTATCAAGCAGGAATTGACCGGATCAGTTTCCGAAAAATTGGTTACTGAAACCACTTCCCGGCTCAATGCCCTCGGCTACCATACGCCGCTCCATGCGAGAGAAATCAACTTGTTTTACCTTGATCATAACCTCAGAGAGCGGATTGTCAAAGAAAACGATTCGTATCAGGTATTGAACACTGAACTATCTTTTTCAGAAAGCGAAATCCTTGATCTGGCAGAAAAACGGCCTGAATTATTCAGTCCGAATGTGATCCTCAGGCCGGTATATGAGGAAATTATATTGCCAAATCTTGCGTATATAGGCGGTCCGTCAGAGGTACCGTACTGGATGCAGCTGAAAGGTGTGTTTGATCATTTTGAAGTACCGTTCCCGATGCTGATGCCAAGGAATTTCGCGTTATATACCAATGGCCATCAATGTAAAAAGGCACAAAAGCTGAAAATTAATTTCCAGGACCTGTTCCTGGATGAAGTAGCCCTGCGCAAAACTTTTATTGAGCGAAATACAGAACATGTACTGGATCTGGCTGACCAAAAAGATGCATTCAATGGTATTTTTGAAGAAATCCTGAAAAAAGCTACGGCTGTCGATCAAACCATGCTGGGCGCTGTGAAAGCGGAGCATACCCGTTTGTTCAATTCATTGAAACATTTGGAAAAACGAATCGTCAGAGCCGAAGAGCGCAACCATGAGTCGGAAATAGACCAGTTGCTGGGGCTTAAAAACAAACTGTTCCCGAACGGAATCGCCCAGGAACGGTATGATAATCTGCTGAATTTCTATACGAATGATCCTGCTTTCATTCAAAAGCTTTTCAACGCATTTGATCCGCTGGATTTCAAATATAATGTCTTGTTGGAGGATTAAAAACCAGATTTAATCTTTCAATCTAACATCACCAAACTTGGAGTTGACCGTTATTTTAGTACCCGAGCCAGCGCCCACTTTGCCTTGGTACTGCTTCATTTTGTAGGATTTGTCATCTTTCCCAGGCTGCATTGAGAAGTTCACATTGCTGGACGGATAACTGAAATTACCATAGCTGACGGTAACATTGAACTGATTAGCATCCGCGGGAAGAATCACGGACGAGTATGCGGCTTGTATATCTACGTTCTCTGCTGAATTCGTCAATTCGTCAATTTTAAAATTGCCCGAGTAGTTTAGCTTAATTTTCCCCGAGCCGCGGATAATGCCAATTTTAGCGCCCGAATAATCGATATCAGCATCCAGATTAATGACATCGCCGATATTCAATTCACCAAATTTGTTACTTAATAGGATCTTCTTGGCCCAATCTAGTTTCAGGTTTGAGTACTGAAATTCCAGCTTGCCACCATCCATCTTACCAATTTTGGCACTCCCGTAACGGACGTCAATGGTGTTATCTGCATTTTCCAGGTTATTGGCCACAAAGCTGCCGTATTTGGAGTCAACGGTAAGCGGCGCGTGGAAGGAAGGAATATCGGTATTACCAAACTTATTATGGACAATGAGGGCATTCTCCTTCGGCATATAAACCGTGTAATCGATCTGAATGAAGTTCTTGTCGCCCTTTTTATTGTTCCAGCCATTATTCCCAAACCGGCCCCGGTCAATGTGCGTGATCAGGGTAATCTGGTTTTTTACACGTTTTTCTTCAATATTAACCGCTCCGAGGTATTCAGAAGCTCTATCATCTGAGGGCGCATTGGCAGTAATGATGATCTCAACCTTAATTTCTTCTTTGCTCCAAAGGTTAATTTTCACCTGGCCAAACTGATTATCGACCATCAGCAGATCATTGTTCTTGACATCAAAGACTTTGACAATATTTCTGCGCTTTTCAACAAGTCCGTTTTGTTCGGGTTCGGGATCTATAGCACTTACTACCTGGGGCAGCACGGCAAGCATGCTAAATAATAGGTGTGCTGTTATTTTCTTTATCGTTATCATTTTTCACTTTGTTAATGCGTTGCAAAATATCCAGTTGTTGGTTGAGCAGATCAACCTGCCATTGTAAATTCTGGACCATGGCTTCCAGCAATGCTTCCTGGTTAGGAGCATTGGACAAGTTGGACCGTAGGTTGCGATAACTTACTTCCAAGCTTTCCAGATCAGCAGAGAAATCTTTGTACAATTCCGGATTGTTCCGGGCTAGTTTGATGATTTCCTCTCTTTTCTGGTCAATTGCAACATTGTACTGGTTGAATTCACGGGCATAGGTAGGAACTTTAAGTGCCACGCGCGGATCACGGGTGATGCCGTATTCATTATTGAGGTAAACTAAAAACCCAATTCCAAGGGCCAGAAATACGACAGCGGCAATCCGCCAGTCAAAATAGGGACTACTCAGCCGCCTGATCTTTTTTCTGGATTTCTCCGGTACTATTGGAATCTCCTTATGCAGCTCACTCTCAATTTGGCTCCACAAAGAATCCTGCGGTAAGAAAGCATCAAGTCCATCCCTATTATCACGCACAAACCGCTCCAGACGATCTTTTTTATCAGAAGAATTTTTCATAGATTCATTAACTTGTCATGTGTAAATAATCTTTCCAAATCAGTAATTATTTAAGTAAAACATTCAAAATCAATTATTTACCTCGTAAGCATCTCCGTCAACTTCCTTTTCGCTCTCATATACTGTGTCCGGGAGGTAGTTTCGCTGATACCCAGTACTTCACCGATTTCCTCATGATCATATCCTTCAAATAAATAAAGGCTTAGAACCACGCGGTAACCATCAGGCAATTTCTGTACCGTGTTACGTACTCTCTCTACTTCAAGCGTTGTGTCGCTCTCATCTAGCCCGAAAGAATCCTCATTCCGGTCGCTATGTTCCAGCGATTCCTGAAACTCATCAATCTCCACCCATTTCACCTTCCTGCTCCTCATATGGTTGATCGCCTTGTTGACCACGATCTGTTTCAGCCAGGCACCAAACGTCGATTGCTGCCTGAACTGGTGCAAATTCGTGAACGCGTCCACAAAGGCCTCCTGCAAAGCGTCCTCTGCCTCACCCAGATGGTTCAATATCCGCATGCAAATGTTGAACATGGCTTTGGAATAATGCTTGTACAACTCGTATTGAGCTTTTCGCTCGCCGAGTTTACAACGCTCCACCAGTTCGACGTGCCGGTCGGGGTAAAATTGTGTTTTCAAGCAGAAGGTTTATATTTTGAACGTTCTGAATTAAAGACAACGGTTCATGCACCATGTTGCATCATTTGAAAAGAATTTTTTCAAAATTTGCAACCTGAACAAAGCCATACCATAGATTGTTCTTAAAAAAACCTATTTTGTCATCTGCAATCTACCGATTAAGTAAATGAAAACGTTTAACATTCCCGATTTTTACAGGAGCCGTATCATTACGCCTATCAAGGAGTTCCGTCGTAAAAATGACAAGCTGAAACGTGATTATGCGCCTACTTTGCTTGACTTCGGACCGGTTCAGTTTTTGATTGCCCGCCACTTTGGTTTCTGTTACGGAGTCGAGAATGCGATCGACATTGCTTATAAGGCCATTTCAGAAAATCCCGACAAACGGATATTTCTGCTCAGCGAAATGATCCACAATCCGGATGTAAACCGCGACCTAGTCGACCGGGGCGTGCGCTTCATTATGGATACAAAAGGAAATCAGCTGATTGCCTGGGAAGAGCTGACCACCGAAGATATTGTCATTGTTCCCGCATTCGGTACTACTGTTGAAAACCAGAATAAGCTGTCTGAACTAGGGATCAACTCCTATGTATACGACACAACCTGCCCTTTTGTGGAGAAAGTATGGAACCGGGCCGCGCAGATCGGCGAAAAGAAATACTCCATTATCGTTCACGGCAAGCCCAATCATGAGGAAACCAGGGCCACATTCTCGCATAGCAAAGAAAATGCCCCGACCATTGTCATTGAAAATATGAAACAGGCCGAAATCCTGGCGGGCTATATGACCGGTTCATTACCGGCCAATCAGTTTTTTCAGGATTTTGAAGGTCAATATTCAGACGGTTTTAACCCTGCGGAAGATTTGCAGCGAATCGGTGTGGTGAACCAGACGACCATGCTGGCTTCTGACACACAAGGCATTTCCGATTTTTTAAAAAATGTCATGATCAGACATTACAAGCTTCGCCCTGAGCAGGTGGAGGATCATTTTGCCAATACCCGCGACACACTTTGCTATGCTACCAATGATAATCAGGATGCTACCTATGCCTTACTGACCCACGAGGCTGATCTGGTGATCGTGGCAGGCGGGTATAACAGTTCCAATACTTCACATTTGGTGGAGCTTTGCGAACAGAAATTCCCTACCTACTTCATTGAATCCGTTAATAAAATTCTGGACAAGCAACTGATCAGGCATTTTAACCTGCATACTAAGGAAGAAACGGTCACAGAAGGCTACATTCCGGATAAAAAACCCGTTCGGATCATGCTTACCTGTGGTGCCTCTTGCCCCGACGCGGTCGTGGAGGGAATCCTGCTTCGGCTGCTATCGTTTTTTGATGAAGCCAAGCCAATTGAAGAAATTATGCTCGCCTTTTAAAAAGCTTCCGGGAAAGTCTGATTTTGCACCGCAGAATCATTATAGCCCTAATATTTGAAGCGATTTGATTTATAAAACTTAAATTAGTCGGATGGTTTTTTATCATAAAAAATCATCCGTTTTTTATATATCAATCTCGAAAATTTTAGCGTTAGCGTGCAAATAAAATCCGGTAAAATTTCCGGTTTTCTTCTCTCTCCCTATGAAAAAGACTTCTGCCGCCTGCATTTTAATTATCTCCTTGTTCTGTCTGTTGCTCAATGCGTGCTCCTCTCTCAATGAGGTCAGGATTGCGGGCACCAATTTCAACAGCGAGATTAGCCAGTCGCAAAACCTGGTATTTACATTTAACAAAGATCTCGTTTCCCAGGGCGACCTTAACAACTGGGATTCAACACAATATGTACAGTTTGAACCAGCTGTGCGAGGCAAATTCAAATGGACAGCTCCCAATGAACTAATCTTTTCACCCATCGCAGGTTTCAGCGCCGCCACTGCGTACAAAGCCAAACTGACTGGATTATTGACCGAAAAAGTTGAAAAGGATAAAAAATATAATGTCTCCGCAGATCCGGTTGATTTCCACACACCTTACCTGCAATTGGTTGAAACCGAAAGCTGGTGGACACTTTCCCAGGAAAGCGGACGGCAGGAAGCCCGGTTAAGATTGATTTTCAACTATCCGGTGAATGGGCAGAATCTGGCAGAAAAGCTGAAAGTTACCTTAGCAGATCAGTCATTGGATTACAAAATATTGCCCTCCGATAATGATCACGCTGTAACTGTTTCATTGACTAACACAGGCAAAGCCGATAACAACCCTATTCCTGTCAACATTACGGTAGATAAGGGTGTGAAAGTACCTAATACTGCTTATACCAGTCAGGAAGTGCTTTCTAAAACCACAAGTCTGCCTTCTCCATTACATCTGGAAATCGTTGATATCAAAACAGGATTCGAAAACAATGCGGGATATGCACGGATCATTACCACTCAGGAACTAAGCAAGGAAAGTGTTGCAAATGGATTTGCCCTTAATCCACTAGCCGACATTCAAACCGAACCGACAGAAAATGGCTTCATTCTTCGAGGTGAATTCAATGAAACCGAAACCTATAATCTACTACTTAATAAAACATTGAAAGGAGTACTCGGACCGGTACTGGAAGAGGAGACTTCACGAGATCTGTTTTTTGGTAAAATGCCTGCGGCGATTTCATTTGCGAACAAAAAAGCACTTTATATGTCCACCAAAAGCGCTAAGAACATTGGCGTGCAAATCGTGAATGTGCCAAAGGTTCAGGTCCGCATTTCTAAATTATATGCCAATAACATCCTGAACTATATCAGAAATAACCGCTGGGGGGATTATGCCTACGTCGGAGATGACTGGCAGGCCACGGGTGCTTTTCAATACAGTGATGATGCAGAAAGCAGTTTCAGCGACGTACTGGTTGACAAAACCGTGGAAACTGAAAATTTGCCCAAAAGCAAAGGAATTTCTGCCCTGAACATTGCATTACCCGACGACAACCAGCGCCGCGGCGTATATCTGGTCACCGTTAATTCAAATGACGAGGGTTACCTCTCCGCCACCAAGCTGGTTTCAATTTCTGACATTGGCCTGATTGCCAAGCAGGGCAAGGATGAAATCTGGATTTTTGCTAATTCAATCAAAACGAATGAACCCGTTTCAGACCTGGAAATAACGCTGGTTAGTTCCAACAATCAGACTGTACACACACTTACGACAGACGGACAAGGCGTGGCACATGTAGAAAAATTGGGCGAAAAAGCGCCCGGATTCAAGATCGCCATGATCACGGCCACCAGTAAGGAGGATTTCAACTATCTGGTTTTGGCGGATACCCAGGTTGAAACCTCCCGTTTTGAAGTTGACGGTCTGCGGGATAACACTTCCGGTTTCCAGGCATTCATTTATGGCCAGCGCGACATTTATCGCCCAGGTGAAACCATGCATTTCAACACGGTCATCAGAACCCAGAACTGGCAAAAGGCAAACGACATTCCCTTGAAGATCAGGGTAGTGACACCCAATGGCAGAGAATACCGGACGTGGCGGAAGACTACCAATGAACAGGGCGCGGTGGCAACAGAAATACCATTGGATGCAGCGGTACTGACGGGTACCTATATGCTGGAAGTGTATAATGCGAATGAAATCCTGCTCGCTTCCCGCGCCGTTAGCGTGGAAGAATTTATGCCCGATCGCATTAAGGTGGATCTGAGTGGGGCTGCTGCCGACTATGTCTCGGGCGGGACCGTGTCCCTCACTGCCACAGCATTGAATTTGTTCGGGCCGCCTGCTACCAACCGTACTTACGAAATGGAGTCGCAACTGAAAAGAAAAGGTTTTACCGCTCCTACATTTCCCGACTTTTCATTCGACATTCCTGCAGAAACTACATTTGAACGCGAAACCCGGCAGGGAGTTACCAACGAACAAGGACAGGCGACGGAGAAATTTGTACTCGCAGCCGGTCTCAAAGACATTGGTTTGCTGGAAGGGAAGATTTATGTGACCGTATTTGATGAAAACGGGCGCCCCGTCAACAGACTGCAACGATTTGATGTTTACACACAACCCACATTTTATGGCATACGCCTCCCGGATTTTTACGTAGGGACTAATGCTCCGCTTCCTGTTGAAATCGTGGGCGTTAATCGCAAGGGAGTTTTGCAAAGTGGTTCTTCTGCGCAGGTGGAAGTGATCAGAATTGAGTACCAGACTGTCGTTGAAAAAAAATACGAGCAACTGAGATATACTTCCAGAAAGAATGAAAAGATAGTGTATTCCAATGCGCTAAACTTGCCCGGAGGAAAAGGTACGTTTCAATACGTTCCAACGGTGTCGGGTGAGTATGAGGTACGGGTGCGACGTCCTGGCGCTGAGCACTATACGCTCTCGCGATTTTACGCTTATGGCTATGGTTACACACAATATTCTTCTTTCGAAGTAAGCAATGAAGGGCGGGTGTTGATGGAAACTGACAAGGATAAATATAAGATCGGAGAAACAGCGAAAATTTTATTCAAAACACCATTTGACGGCAGGCTACTCGTTACGGTCGAAAGGAACAATGTACTGGAACAGCACATTCTGACGACGGAGAAGAAAGCGGCAGAACTGAAACTGAGTATTAAAGAAGAACATTTACCCAATGTATTCGTCACGGCCACATTGATACGGACATTAGACGCCTCGGATATGCCATTGACGGTAGCACACGGATTTACGCCGTTAATGGTAGAAGATCCCGAACGCAAACTAGCCGTAACGATCACCGCAGTTGAGAAATCACGATCGAAAACGAAACAAACGATCAGGATTAAAACCCAGCCCAATGCGCAGATAACATTGGCGGTAGTTGACGAAGGTATTTTACAAATTAAGAATACAAAGACACCGGACATTCACGGTCATTTTTACCAAAAAAGAGCATTGGAAGTGACCAGTCACGATTTATATGCACAATTGTTCCCCGAGCTGAGCATCAGCGGAACATCCAGCTTTGGTGGTGACGGCTACGATCTGGAACGCAGAATTAATCCGCTAAGCAATGGTCGTACCGAGCTAGTTTCGTTTTGGAGCGGCATATTGACTGCGAATGGAAGCGGTGAAGCCTCTTTTGATGTGAACATTCCACAATTCAGCGGCGATCTGAGATTAATGGCCGTGGCTTATAAAGACAATGCATTTGGCTCAGCTACAAAAAATATGAAGGTGGCCGATCCTGTCGTGATCAGCGCGGGATTACCTCGCTTCCTAAGCCCGGGCGATGAACTGGTACTTCCGGTCAACATCAGTAACACCGAAAAAAGACCCGCTAATGCCACCGTTTCCTTACAACTTAGCGGCCCGTTGGCAGCAGGAACGGCGCTAACTCAAAAGATAAACATTGCAGCCGGAAAGGAAACCAGAGCAGTATTTTCGATCCGGGCATTGCAAGCCATTGGGATAGGGAAGATCATTGTGAAGGTCAATGCATTTAATGAAACATTTGTAAACCAGACAGAACTGACCATCCGCCCAGCTTCGCCGTTGTTAAAAACCAGTACCTCAGGCATGATAGCGGGAGAAAAGCAAGGCCTGATCGATCTGACCTCATCATTTATCCCCGCAACAAGCCGCAGTCAGGTAGTACTGAGCAGGTCGCCACTGGTTCAGGGAGGCGGAAAAGCACTTTCGACATTGCTGGGTTATCCTTTTGGCTGTCTGGAACAAACGGTTTCCAAAGCATTTCCTCAAATTTACTTCGCTGAGCTGGCCAAGGCTATGGCTGCGCCGGTGTACATCGTAAAAAATGGTGAAAGTGACTTCAACCCGATGACCAATGTGCAGCAGGCGATCCGCAAAGTCGAATCGCAACAAATTTTTAATGGTGGTATGGGCATGTGGCCTGGCGCGACGCAGGAGGACTGGTGGGCGACTGCCTATGCCGTTCATTTTCTGGAAGAAGCACGCAGGGCAGGATTTGAGACGAATGCAAAAACGATCAGCCGCGCATTGGATTACCTCACTACTCAAACAGGTACCACTGCAACCCGGGAGGTTGTTACCGCGAGCACAAACCCAGCGCCAGGTTTCGATGGCCAGGCTGCCGGAACGCAAATCCGTAAAACAGTTGCCCGTCGCGAGGCGATTTACTCGCTTTATGTGCTCGCTCTCAACGGCCATCCCAACCGGTCTTCCATGAATTATTACAAGCAAAACCCACATTTGCTTACCATTGATTCTAAATATTTGCTGGCAGGAGCATTTCAATTAGCTGGTGACGCCAGAAGTTTTGCTGCATTGCTACCAAAAAAATACACACTTGAAACGGGTCCGCAGTTCTACGACAACAGCTATTCGTCTCCACTGCGCAACCTTTCATTGGTACTCAATACATTATTGGAAACCGACCCCGCTAACTTACAGGTACCGGTTATGGCACGCCAACTGTCCAAAGGCATTCAATCAGCATCTTATCTGAACACCCAGGAAGCATCATTCGCTGTACTTGCTTTGGGAAAACTGGCCAAGAAAACATCCGGATCTACGGTTACGGCCACAGCGACGGTCAATGGAAAATCATTGGCCACATTCACGGGAAAGGAAGTCAAAATTTCGAAAGGAATTGTCAATCAAAAGATAGCTGTCAAAACGCAGGGTAAGGGAGATCTTTACTGGTTTGCTCAGTCGGAAGGGATGTCCGCTACCGGTACTTATGCCGAAGAAGATCAGGGTTTGAGCATCCGCAGACAGTACCTGAACCGCGATGGGACGCCAGTACAGGCATTTCATCAGAATGATTTGGTCGTGGTGAAGCTTACATTGGCTAGTACCAATGGTTTACCCATCGAAAATATTGTGGTAACAGATCTCCTCCCCTCAGGTTTTGAAATAGAAAACCCGCGCGTCACCGAGCCCCGTGACATGCCGTGGATAACCAATGCCGCAATCCCCGAATATTATGCTATCCGTGACGATCGCATTCATTTCTTCACGACAGCCGATAAACAGGAAAAATCATTCTATTACCAGGTACGGATCATTTCCAAAGGAACATTCACAGCCGGCCCAGCCGCTGCGGACGCCATGTACCAGGGCGAATACAGAAGTTACTCGGGAGGTGGAAAAATTACAGTAGAATAAAAATCAGAAGTAGAAAAAGCGCAGGATCAATCCGGCAACAATGGCTCCTGCAATGGGAGCCACCACCGGAATCCAGCCATAACCCCAGTCAGAGCTACCCTTGTTGGGTATAGGTAGGATAGCGTGGGCGATTCTCGGGCCCAGGTCGCGCACCGGATTAATGGCGTAACCAGTGGTTCCGCCCAATGATAAACCAATGCTCCAGACCAGCATGCCTACCAGGTAGGGTGCTACTCCCGAGGGAATTCCGCCTCTTTCGGGATCGGATGTACCCGCATAACCGATTGCTACTACACCGATAATCAGTAAGACGGTAGCGATAAATTCACTGATAAAATTAGGACCAGTTGTTCTCACCGCGGGATCAGTTGCGAAACATGCCAGCTTAGCACCCGGATCTTCCGTTGCCTTCCAATGTGGTAGATATTGCAGCCAGACCAATATTGCACCCAAAAAAGCCCCGATCAACTGAGCGGGAACGTAGCTGGCGATCAGGCTGTAATCCTTACGAAGCACCGCCAGACCAACTGTCACGGCAGGATTAAGATGCGCAGCGGCACTTCCAAATGCATTGGCCACAAATATTCCGATCATGACCGCAAAACCCCAGCCTGCCGTGATGACTATCCAACCGGCACTTTCGCCTTTTGTCTTTTTGAGTACTACATTGGCAACAACGCCATTGCCTAACAAAATAAGGACCATTGTTCCGACTAGTTCGCCGATAAAGGGTGAAGGCTGCATGAGTTTTGTAAAAGTCTGATTGAATGAACGAATATGCGAATAGTTTTATAAAATCTACCCCTAATCCCAAAAAGAATATTTGATGACATTTTTACCATTTTTGGACGCTGAATTCTACTAACTTTGTCTGATAATCAATTTGTGTATTGAAAATCATGTCATTAAATCAACTTACGGCTATCTCTCCCGTTGATGGTCGTTATTACAAACAAGTCTCTGAACTTTCGGCGTATTTCTCTGAATATGCGCTTATCTACTACAGAGTGTACGTTGAAATCGAATATTTCATCGCACTTTGCGAAATTCCACTGCCACAATTATCAGAGTTTGATAAGAAAAAATATGCATCACTGCGCAAGATCTATGAAGATTTCAGCGAGCAGGATGCCCTGCATATAAAGGATATTGAAAAAGTAACCAACCACGATGTTAAGGCGGTTGAATATTTTATCAAAGAACAATTCGAAAAACTGGAAATTGAGAGCTACCAGGAGTTCATTCACTTCGGGCTTACTTCTCAGGACATTAATAATACTGCCATTCCGCTTTCTCTCAAAGATGCGCTGGAACGGCAGATCAAACCATTGTTCCGTCAGGTTCTTTTTGTGTTGAAAAGAATGTCTATCGAATGGAAAAATGTGCCTATGCTGGCTTTCACGCACGGACAGCCGGCTTCACCCACACGCGTAGGAAAGGAATTTCTGGTTTTTGTAGAGCGTTTGGAACGGCAACTGGAAATGCTGGACAAAATCCCGCATTCCGCTAAATTCGGTGGAGCGACCGGTAACTTCAATGCACACCATGTTGCCTACCCGAAACAGGATTGGATGGCTTTCGGGCACCATTTTGTAGAAGGTTTGGGATTAAAAAGAAGTCGTCATACCACGCAAATCGAGCATTACGACAACCTAGCCGCGACTTTTGACTGTTTGAAAAGACTGAACACGATCCTGACCGATCTGAACCGGGATATGTGGACTTACATTTCCATGGGTTATTTCAAACAAAAGATCAAAGCGGGTGAAGTAGGTTCTTCTGCCATGCCGCATAAAGTTAATCCGATCGATTTTGAAAACTCGGAAGGAAACCTGGGGCTGGCTTCTGCATTGTTTGAACATTTTGCTGCAAAACTTCCTATTTCCCGTCTCCAACGCGACCTGACCGATTCCACTGTACTCAGAAACATCGGAGTACCATTGGCGCATTTGGCGATCGCATTGAACTCGCTTTTGAAAGGCCTTGGCAAAGTGGAGCTCAATGGAGAGATCCTGAAAGCTGAATTGGAAGAAAACTGGGCTGTGGTATCGGAAGCGATCCAGACTATCCTGCGCCGCGAAAGCTATCCAAAACCTTATGAGGCGCTGAAAGAATTGACCCGTACTAATGATAAAATAACCCACGATTCCATTTCACGTTTCATTGAAACCCTCGATGTTTCAGAAAAAATACGTGAAGAATTGCGTGAACTTTCTCCCTTTAATTATTTGGGGGTAGTAGAGGAAAATCATTGATATAAGAAAATGAGACTTTCCAGGTTTTGGAGACGGGGTCGCCTATACCTGGAAAGTTTATTCCGAATTTATCTTCTTCTGCCAGTTCTCCGGCAGCATATCGTGCAATTTTACATTACAGACTACCGAGATACTGAAATATCTATCAATCGGTATTTTGGTGAGTTCACTTTCCCATTTGTGATAGGCAGCCTGTGAGATGCCAAGCAAATTGGCCATCTGTTGTTGTGTCAAATTATTTTCAAGGCGATATCGGCGCAATAATTCTCCTGCGGACATATTTCCGGTTTGAAAGCGTACATGTATTTCATCATTTAGAGGCTTCAAACGTTGACTTCGGACAAACATAAGATTAAGATTTTGTAACTCCAAACACCCTATCTGGACAGCAAGTATCCCATGTACTAATCGCTTTACTGGTACGGTAAAGCTGCGTTTAAAATTTATAATTCAAGTAATAAAATTTCTGCTGACTTTGTAAAAGTTTATGGATAGCTCGTGTTATGCAGCGACTAGCGAAATTAAAAAAACAGGTTCTGCACTCTAATATGCAATGAAACAAAAGCCTATAATATCACATCCAAAGCCATTCAGCCCACTTTACGCTACTATCCTATTCGGCGGCCTGGCATTGCTGCTCAGTGATTGCTTCCTCAAACAGGACGGGACGACGACGATTTATGGAACGGTCACCGATCAGAATGGGCTGCCGGTGGATAGTATTTTGGTTACGTTCTCTGGGGTCCAGGACTTTAAGTACGAACAGTTAAAAGAGACCTTTTCAGATAAAAACGGTAACTATGAAATGGTTGTTGAAGTTCCTAAAAGGTATTCATCTGCATTAGGAAATATCCCCTATTCTTCCAAAAATAATCCCAAATACAAGCGAGGCTACCGAGATTTTTACAGCAAAAAAAACGGAATTAGCACTGGTAGTTGCTGCTTTGCCTCTATTGGAGAAAAAACAAAATACGATTTTCAATTAATCCCCAAATAAGCCATGAAACAATCCATAACACACTCATTTTCAAAACTTTTTAGCATTCTTTCCTCTACTATCCTTTTCGGCGGCCTGGCATTGCTGCTCAGTGATTGCTTCCTCAAACAGCACAGGACGACGATGATTTATGGAACGGTTACAGATCCGAATGGGCAGCCGGTAGATAGTATTCTGGTTATAGTACAAGGTGTCAAAGACTTCAAGTATGTAATTCAAAAAGAAACATTTAGTGACAAAAACGGTGATTATGAACTTGTCGTAGAAATGCCAAAAGAATTTT
Source organism: Dyadobacter sp. (assembly GCF_039919315.1). Taxonomy (GTDB): domain Bacteria; phylum Bacteroidota; class Bacteroidia; order Cytophagales; family Spirosomataceae; genus Dyadobacter. Next base: position 143,467 of record NZ_JBDSFX010000001.1, read on the forward strand.
CATCCGCCGGTCTGGCTATTCCATTTGTTGGTAATCCAAAATTTACAACCAAGTATCTAGGATTCAACTTATCTAAGAATGGTATAAAAACAAGCAGCTGCTGCTCCGCCATAATCGGAGAAAAAACAAAATACGATTTTCAACTAATCCCTAAATAAGCCATGAAACAAAATCCAATGCACTCATTTTCAAAACTTTTTAGCATTCTTTCCTCTACTATCCTTTTCGGCGGCCTGGCATTGCTGCTCAGTGATTGCTTCCTGAAACAGGACAGGACGACTATTATTTATGGAACGGTCACGGATCAAAATGGGCAGCCGGTTGATAGTATTTTGGTTATAGCCGATGGTGTTCAAGGATTCAAATACGAGACACTTAAAAAAACGTATTCCGATGACGAAGGAAAATATGAAATTGTTATTGAGCCTGCTAAGAGGTATTCTGCGGTTGATACTGGAATTCCGTTCAATACTTCCGAGAATTCTAAATTCATGCGAAGTTATCTTGATTATTATTCCAAAGAGAACGGTGTCCGGACAGGTACCTGTTGTCCGGCAACTATTGGTAAGAAGACCAAATATGATTTTCAACTAATCCCCAAATAAGCCATGAAACAAAATCCAATGCACTCATTTTCAAAACTCCTTAGCATTCTTTCCTCTACTATCCTATTCGGCGGCTTGGCATTGCTGCTCAGTGATTGCTTTCTGAAACAGGATAGGACGACGACGATTTATGGAACAATTACGGATCAGAATGGGCAGCCGGTGGATAGTATCTTATTACGAGTTAGAGGGGTTACTGGCCTAAAGTATGACAAGCTAAAGGAGTTTTACTCCAATCAAAACGGGGGATATGAAATAATGCTGGATGTGCCGAAAGAGTATTCATCACTTTCAATTGCAATCCCATTTTCCAACTCCCTGAATCCAAAATTCACGAACCAATACTTAGGTCACTACGTCTTTCGAAACGATGTAAAAACCAACGACTGCTGTTATGCTGAACTAGGAGAAAAGACCAAATATGATTTTCAACTAATCCCAAAATGAGCGCCTATGAACAAAACGGCCAATCTTTTTATCACACATTAATCATCAATCTCAAATGAAACACACTTACAATTTCCGCATTACCCTCCTAACAGTTAGTATCGCCATTCTTTTTAGCCTTCCTTCATCCCTTGCCCAAACTGCTGACAATTATGAGAAACAAAAACAAGAGCAACTTTCGCGGCTGGACCTCACTGGTTTGGGAAAAATGTTACTGCTTAACAATGGCGTAATCAGTTCGCATGAAGTAGAGTCATTCCAATCGCTTTCCAAACCTGGTCATATTCCTTCACCCGAAACGGTAACAGCGGAAGAATGGCAAAATCTGTACGAACGGCTCATCGATACGGATCTTCGTCCCGCAAGCAACCGCCTGCCGGATCTTAATAAGCTCACGGAAACAGATCCGAACAAGGCAACCAAAAACAATGTGGTCCCCATCGGCATCCTGGATCTGGAAAGTATATACCTCACCGGTGAGCAGATTGCGGACAATGAGCAAAAAAAGAAAAATGGGAAAGCGGTCGATTTTCTAGCCTACGATCCCGTCAGGATCATGATGGCGTCCGTTTTACAGGAAGATGTATTTCAGGCCGATGTTTTATTCAGATTAGATCCAGGTCTTTATATCTCAAATCATGACCACCCCATTCAAAACCTGGAAATCGACTTTCATGACGGGAAAGGGTATGCTGTTTACCCGCTTTCGACACAGTTAATCCCTCATCAGTTTGCCAATATCGGCAAACACAAAATTGATCTTCGTCTAAAATCAGGGCATAACGTTTTTGTTTTTCAAACCTTAGTAAATGTATTGCAGCTGGAACGTGTCAAACCTTTTATGGAATTTGAGGTGACCGCTCCCCGTATCTGGACAGACACTTCATTAGCAAATACCGCGAATAGAGCTGCAAGAACAGCGCTGGTAGGGGGTAACATCCGGATTGTCCTGGGTTGTGACAACATTCTTAACAAACCCATCATTATTGCCGAAGGATTTGATATGGGGCAAAATGTGAATCTGGACTATCTGGAAGCGAAATACCGCGATGCGTTTGAAGATTACCTTCCGGAGGGATATGACCTGGTCCTTCTGGATTACACAGATGCTCGCGATGCGATTCAAAACAATGCACAAGTTTTAAAAGCCTTGATTCAGCAAGTAAACCAAATGAAAACCGGTAACAATCCCTCTATTGTGGTGGGCGAAAGCATGAGCGGGTTAGTAGCCCGTTGGGCGCTTCGGGAAATGGAAAATCAGGGAATTGCGCATCAGGTAAATCTAATGATCTGCTATGATACGCCTCATCAGGGAGCCAATGTGCCAGTTGGGATGACGCAACTTTACTGGGAAACTAATATTACTGTCCTAACGCAGGTCATTTTTAAGTTTCTCGCCAAAGGATGGCGGAATTACTACGAAGCATTAAATACACCGGCAGCCCAGCAAATGCTTTTGCACTGGGGAGGAAGCATCAACACCGGTGTGGGAAACAAAAGCCCGCTCTTCGATTCTTTTCGGACACAGCTTCTGGCACTTGGCAACGGCGGATACCCGCAGAGTTGCCGAAATATAGCGGTAATACACGGCAGCATGGATGCGACTGACCTCAGTGTGTTTAACCAGTATAATTATGGCAGCAGGATTTTGCTCGGCTTCACCCCCGGGTTACAGAACTTGCAGAATGCAAATATCGATGTACACACCAATCAGTTAAGTCAGAATGAATCGGTGCTTCGGTTTGCAACCTGGGGACTACTTGCATCTGCGTTGGGAGTGAATAAGAAATATAATAGTTCACTAAATGATGATTTCCTGCCGGGCGGAAGGATATTTGAGGAGGGAATTCCAAATAAACTTTTTGGAAAGAATAAAACCTATTTTCGGTTTTGCTTTGTACCTACATTTAGCTCTATTGACTATCAAGGACCGAGAAATACGCAAAATGAGCGTATGCAGCTTAATGTTTGGAATGTAAATGCAGCAATTGTGAATCGACAAACTCCTTTTGCAGCTATATACGGTCGAGCAGACGGCCTTAATTCTTCCCATGTCAATCCTGATTTTGCTACATTTGGCAATATGGGCCAAGCCGAAGACCTCCTGACAAATATCGCCGCATGCCCGGCACTTCCCATTCCTCCAGTTCCAGCCATTGCGCCGCCGTTCACGATCTGTTTTCCGTTTTATGCCAAAAGAAGCACAGAAGACAATACGGCGAACATTACCGTGTCGCTGGCTACTCCTTCCAATGGAATGTATGTGCACAATTGGACGGTATTGCCTTCCAATCAGTATTTTACGACAACCGGCGACCAGATCACCTTTCAGGCGGAAAGAGCGGACCACTATGATGTGACATGTACCCGGACCTACCCCAATCGCAAGGATATTAGCAGCACTTATACCGTTAGTGTGGAGGTTAAGGATTGCAGTCCCCAAAGTATAATTGCAGAAACCATTGTGAATGATAACTGGGAGGGTGATTTTGTGCTAACTCTTGCCAATAACGACAATGTATTTGCCCATTACTCGATTTCAGATATCTTGTATGCCGCGACGGAAAACGGTACTTTTGTACCTGCCTCTGCGCTGATTGCCCGCGGCATGTTTCAGGAGTTTGCCTCATTCTTTGCGGAAATTGATCCGCGCATTGCATTACCCGTGCATCTCGTCAGTTTTGATATTACAGCGGAAGGAAGTAAGGCCATATTGGAATGGCAAACGTCCCGGGAAATAGGCAGCGATCATTTTGAAATAGAAAAGAGTTCCGATAGCCGGGCGTGGCGAAGTATTGGGAAAGTACCCGCACACGAATACACCTCTGATCATGTCTATTATTCGTTTACAGACCCGGAACCCGTTATCGGAATGATGTACTACCGTTTGAAAATGGTTGACACGGACAGTACCTATGCTTTCAGCAAGATCCGGAATTTACAGTGGGACGATGAGGGTAATTGGGCTGTTTTTCCCAATCCGCTTACTACAGGAGAGTCCCTGAACGTCTTATCAGGAAAACGAGACGAGGTTAATACGATCAGCATTTATGACCTTAATGGAAATCTTCTGCGGGAATCCAGCGAAATTTCGAAAGGATTGATTGAAAAGGACCTGCTTCCTGGAAAATATATCGTGAAAATCAGGTTGCAGGACGGTACCGAAAAGAGCATGTCTTTTTTGAAGAAATAATTTTCGGTTTGAAAGACGGGGTCACCTAGACTTGCCAAGTTTTAAAGACGGGGTCGCCTAGACTTGGCAAGTCTTTTTCCATTCCTCACCCACACTTCGAAGAACCGCAATCTTTACAAGTCAGGCACCCTTCCTGGTACAGCAGGTTCGTAGAATTACAATTCTGACATTTCTGTTTTGCAGCCTCGGTACCATCCGGAATGTATCGTTTCAATGCACGGGCCACCCCATTTTTCCAGGTATTAATGGATTCGTCGAGTTGCAGGCTGCTGATGAGGTCAACTACTTTTTCAATCGGCATACCATGTCTTAATGTGCTGGAAATCAGCTTTGCATAGTTCCAGTATTCCGGATTGAATTTGTAGGATAACCCTTCAATAGTCGTTTTATAACCTCTCGTATTTTTATATTGAAAATCGTAACGGGAACTGCCGTCCGCTTCCCGGTTTTTAATGATCAGTCCTTCATTCACCCATCTCGGGATCAGGATACCATCCTCATCGTCGGCAAACCCAGTGAAAATTTCATAAGGTCTGCCATCGATCGTGCCAATGAAAGCGATCCATTTGTCTTTTTTATTCTGAAAACGAACGACATCAGCTTCGAGCGTTTGCGGTCTTTCTGTCGGGAAAGGTGTAGGCGCGTCAGGGTCATTCTCCTCCTTTTTCTCTGTATTGGCGATGAGTACTCCTGAGCGTGAGCCGTCCCGATATACTGTAACGCCTTTGCAACCCGCCTTCCAGGCTTCCAAATAGCATTCACCCACCAATTCCTCGGTCACATCATTCGGCATGTTGATCGTTACACTGATCGAATGGTCCACCCATTTCTGAATAGCGCCCTGCATTTTTACCTTTTTCAGGTAGTCCACATCATTAGACGTCGCTTTGTAATACGGCGATTTTTTGACGATATCATCCAGCTCCTTTTGCGAGTAATTTTTAGTCAAATCATGACCATTGATCTCCATCCATTCCTTGAAACGATGATGGAAAACAATGTATTCTTCCCAAGAATCGCCTACCTCATCCACGAAGTCCACCCGAACGTCCTTATCATTCGGATTTACTTTTCTTCTTCTTTTATAAACTGGCAGGAAAACGGGTTCAATCCCGGACGTCGTTTGTGACATCAGGCTGGTAGTACCGGTTGGCGCAATGGTCAGCAATGCGATATTTCTTCTTCCGTATTCCAGCATTTCATAATAAAGCTGGGCGTCAGCCTCCTTCAGTCTGATAATGAATGGATTTTCCTTCTCTCTTTCCGAGCTGAAAATCGCGAATGCGCCTCTTTCTTTGGCAGTGTGAACCGAACCTCTATATGCTTCCAGCGCCACAGTCTTATGAATTTCTACGGCAAATTCAGTTCCCTCATCACTTCCGTAACGCAAGCCCAGTGCCGCCAGCATATCACCTTCTGCGGTAATGCCGATACCCGTCCTTCTGCCTTCTTTTGCCTTAGTTTGAATGTTGAGCCAAAGATTACGTTCCACACGTTTAACCTCGTCATCTTCCGGATCCGCATCTATCTTATGAATGATCGCATCAATTTTTTCAAGTTCCAGATCAATGATGTCGTCCATCATGCGCTGAGCGGCTGCAATGTGTTTCTTGAACAATGTCCAGTTGAATGCTGCCTTTGCCGTAAATGGTTTGTCAACATACGAAAACAAATTAATCGCCAGCAAACGGCAAGAATCGTACGGACAAAGCGGAATCTCGCCGCAAGGGTTCGTAGAAACCGTTTGGTATCCCAGGTCAGCGTAGCAATCGGGTACAGATTCACGGATAATCGTATCCCAGAACAAGATTCCGGGCTCGGCCGACTGCCATGCATTGTGTACGATCTTTTTCCAAAGTGCCGTAGCGTCAATTTCCTTGATATGCGAAGGCGAAGTGCTGTTGATTGGGTACTGTTGTCTGTAAATGCCACCAGCATCCACAGCCCTCATAAATTCGTCGTCAATACGGACGGAAACATTGGCGCCGGTAACCTTGCCCTGCTCCATTTTGGCATCGATAAAATCCTCAGAGTCAGGGTGCCTGATCGCCACAGAAAGCATTAATGCTCCACGGCGACCGTCCTGCGCTACTTCCCGGGTCGAATTGGAAAAACGCTCCATAAAAGGCACGATACCAGTCGAAGTCAATGCTGAATTTTTGACTGGGGAACCTTTCGGACGGATGTGGGATAGGTCGTGCCCTACGCCTCCCCGTCTTTTCATAAGTTGTACCTGCTCCTGGTCAACTTTCATAATGCCTCCGTATGAATCGGAAGCGCCATTATTGCCAATTACGAAGCAGTTGGACAGAGATGCAATCTGATATGGATTACCAATCCCAGTCATCGGGCTTCCCTGCGGAATTATATATTTGAAATCCCTGATGAGGTCAAAAATTTCGTTTTCGCTGAGCGGGTTAGGGTACAATGCTTCAATGCGCGCAATTTCCTTGGCTATCCTTCTGTGCATATCATCCGGCGTGGCTTCGTAAATCGCTCCAAATGAATCTTTCAATGCATACTTATTCACCCAAACCCGGGCAGCAAGGTCATCGCCTTTAAAATATTGAAGCGAGGCCTGATACGCTTCGTCTGTGGTGTAGGTACGTTCTGATTGTGAAGATTTTATGGATTCCATTGCCTGGTGTATGTGAAGTTTTTGTTAAGGAACGAGTTTGTAAATGTAGAGATTTTATAGATTTATTGAGATTAAAATTAAAAAAGTTTACCAAAAAATATTTGTAACATACTATAAATCAAATTTTTAAATACTTTTAGATTTCAAAAAGTGTACAAATTTTTATTTTTCGGAGTATTAACGCGGAGAAACCTAAACCAAAAAAAACCGGTTCTAGTTGAAACCGGTAATTTTTAATTACTATGGCGAAATTTATCTTTAATGTGTTAAAACGCTTAGTCTGCTTTGACAACAGCACGTTCAATGAGCTGTGCCCATTCGGTTAGTTCCGGAATCCCTGGCTTGCGCTTTCCGAAAAACTGGTTGAACATTACCCCGTCTTTGTCAATCAGTTCAATACCTGTTACAATCCCGTCTGCGGTTGGTTTCCTTACTACCCAAGCCTCGTCGATGGCGTCCTCCCGTAAATGCAGGTTAAACTCGGGATCCATAATGTTAAGCCACGGGCCCATGACGAAAATCTTGCTTACCGGGCCAGTATGGATCTGAATACAATTGGGATTAGAAACAAAAACCATGATAGGCAACTGACTGGCCGCAACCGCATCGAAAACCGGTTTCATACTTTCAGGCTTGATCTGATAGGCATACCCGGCAGGCGCATGACGTAGCGCCTGTTTCCGGGACAACTTATATTTGCGAAGAAGTGTAAAAAAATCATGGGTATCCTTCAAAGCCAACCATTCAGCCTGAAAAGCAGCTACATCCAGGTCAGGAGCGGTTTCTCCCTCGGCCGCCTTTTCCGGTTTGGGGGATATGAACAAATTTAAGTTCTGGTCGGCTGCTGAATATTTTGCGACCAATGTATCGTAAGCCTCCTTATTGCTTTTTTCGGTTAAATAAATTTTATGAGCGGCTTCTCCGTAGCTGTTAAAGAATTGAAGGCTATGCCGATCACTTTCGGAAACTGCAAAACCAAATTTCCAGTCGCCCAGAAATAATCTGAGGTCAATATCTTCCCCTAGCACCAATCCAACGTGGTTATTAAAGGAAATTTTCTCATATACGCCTTTGCGTTCATGCACGACATGATCATTGCGTGTCAGCGCCATTACGTAGCCCAATGTGCCTACTTCCTTAATCAGCTCACGAAAATCTCCTTCGAGCAAGATCACGTTTTCACCTATTCCGGTGGCCAGTAATTCCGCTTCCGTCGTGTTCAGTTCTCTGGCCGCGTCACGGATCCTTGTTTTAGGATTAATGACCTTAAATTCTGCCCAGCGCTCTTTCAATTCAGTTCTATCCGGTGAAAGGGTTGATTTCATTTTATAGTTATTTTTTGAGAATGATATTTATATTTCGCTTAATGTGGCTGCTGCAACTTGCGGCACAATGATCGGGTAACTGGTGCTTTCGGGTTGAATAATCTGTACAGTTAATCCAAAAACTGCCTTAATGTGCTCTTCTGTCAGAACATCTTCTGGTCGGCCGGACGCAAATGTCTGCCCATCCTTCAACATCAGTACCCGGTCCGCATATTGCAGGGCCTGGTTCAGATCATGCACCACCGCCACCACGCCGAATCCGCGGCAAGTCATTTCCTTGGCCAGCTGAAAAGTCTCAAACTGATGCAGCAAGTCCATGCCGGTTGTTGGTTCATCGAGTAACAGGAGGCCATTTTCGGTTTCCCAGATCTGCGCCAATGTTCTTGCCAACTGTACCCGTTGCTGCTCTCCGCCGGAAAGTGTAGGGTAAAGCCTGTCTTTTAGATTTGCTATCCCTACTTTTTTCAAACATAAATCTACAACGGCCAGATCTCGCTGCTCAGGTTCGGTGTCGTAAAACGGGTACCTCCCCATCAGCACAATTTCCTGTGTTGAAAATGACAGTGAAATTGTATTTTTCTGAGCCAGTACCGCTCTTTTCTTAGCCAGTTCTTTCAGTTTATACTTTTTCAAATCCTTCCCCTGAAAAAAAACAGAGCCGGAAGCAGGTGCATGCTCAGACGAAAGCAACTTGATCAGAGTTGATTTACCCGCACCATTTGCTCCTACAATAGCCCAGAACTCGCCGGGCTGCACATCAAAACTGACTTCATGTAAAAGCCTTCTGTTTCTGACCTCAAATCCTACATTACGAACCGCTATCATATCCCCTTTCTTTTTTGCTCCCAGAGAATATAAATGAAGAAAGGAGTGCCCAGCAATGATGTCAGAATGCCTATGGGAAGCTCGGATGGAGCAGCTATCGTCCTTGAAAGCATATCTGCCAATGTGAGTACGATAGCCCCGCCCAATGCCGATCCAGCCAGCAATGTGCGGTGGCTGGGGCCGAATGCGGTCCGGATGATATGCGGCACCACCAGCCCTACGAAGCCGATCGTACCCGCTACTGCGACGGAGGCCCCAACGCCCATTGTGGCCAGGATAATGACTTTTCGTTTAAGTAACTTCATATTCACCCCCAGGCTGGCTGCCTGACTTTCGCCCAGCACCAGCAGGTTCAAGGCCTTGGCCAGGTAAGGCATAAACACTACGGAAACCGCTACAAATGGCGCCACCGCCATAACAGATGTCCAGTTGGCGCCACCCAGGCTGCCCAGGTTCCAGAATGTAATCGAACGAAGTTGTTCGTCGTCCGCGATGTAGGTCATCAGGCCGGTCATGGCCCCTACGAATGCATTAATGGCGATGCCGCAAAGCAACAAGGTCGTCACACCACCCCCATCGCCTGTGAATTTCGATAATTGATATACCAAAAAAGTAGTGACAGCTGCACCCAGAAAAGCGACAAATGATATGCCGTATACGCCTGCTACTTCATTCAAAATTCCAAAGTATTTTACATTGAGCATGATCACGAATACCGCAAACAATGATGCGCCTGAGGTTACCCCGATCAATGTCGAATCGGCAATGGGATTACGGAAAAGCCCCTGCAAAGATGCACCTGCAATACTCAGGCCTGCACCTATGAGCACACCCAAGCATACACGAGGCAGACGGATGACCCAGAATACAATGGATTTTTGCTCTTCCACCCTGGTACTCGTTATTAGCCCGACCTTGTAGGCAATGATCTCTCCCAATTCCATTACCGAAATGTGAACAGCTCCGTTGCCCGCTGAAAAAACAACGCACACCGCCAGCAGCACGCCCAATATCCAGATCATTTTACTTTTGGATGAAGGCAACTGATGCTTTTCGGAAACCTGGTTTCCCTTGCTATAATCCGGCTTGCTTGTGATTTCAGCTATCATGAAATGTTATTTTGCTTTTTGCGAAAGTTCAAGCGCTGCTTTTCCCAGCCGCGGACCAAACCCCGTCAGCAGCTGTCCGTCCATGGAAATGACTTTTTTATTCTTACCCGCATTCGTATTCGCCACACCAGGTACTTTCAGCAATCCGTCGATACCTTCCAGACTTTCCAATCCGCTTGAAAAAAGCACCAGCACGTCAGGATTGGCAGTAATGAGTGATTCTGCGGTTAGTGGTTTGAAATCACTGAAGCCCTGCGCAGCGTTTTTAAAACCGGAGAGCAGGAACATTTTGTCAGGCGAAGTGTCCGTACCTGCTACCATCAATGTGCCGGTCCCTCTTGCATAAATGAACAGCAATTTTTTCGGGCTGGCGGTAGTTGGAATTTTGGCAAGATCGGCTTGCAGGCTTTTTACCATTTTTTCTGCCTGTGCTTTGACATTGAAATAACTTCCAACTTCACGGATAAGCTTAATTGCCCCCTCCTTGGTATACTCATGTTTAAACTCAACCACCTTTTTGCCGCTACTATTCAACTGCGTGATCACAGCGGGTGACAACATGCTGTGATCCGTATAAATCACCACGTCGGGATTCAGGGCCAAAATTCCTTCGGCGGCAATGCTGCGGTTGTGTCCGATTTTCGGGATTTTGTCCAGGCTTGCGGGATATGTACTGGTTACGTCTACACCTACGAGTTGTTTTTCAAGGCCTAGCCCGACCAGGATTTCGCTTAGTGTCCCATTCGCTGAGACAATTTTCAAAGCAGCACCTGCCAATGCATGGCTACCCAAAATATGGATAGCAAAAAGGGCAACAAATACTTTAATGAACCGAAGGGTTTGCATGGATTTTTCTTTTGTAGGAAAATAACATCGGCAAATATATATTATTAATTTAGACCAAGTATAAATAGATAATAAAAATTTACATTTAGGAAGCTCAAATCCACGTTGAGGCTTTTATTATTGTAAATTCAAAAGTTGCACCACTGCTTCAAAACGACATTTTCAGAACACTCGGGTCGCATTCCTTAACCTTTACATCAGGCATACATTGAAAAAGCTACTGACCAACCTAACCTTCTGGGTGCTGACTGCTATTACTTGCGGAGCTCTTTTGGGCCATTATTTTCCTGAAAAAGGCGTGCAAATGGAAGTTCTGGGGAAGAGCTTTATTCAGGTTGTCAAGATCTTCATCAATCCGATCATTTTCCTGACCATAACGCTCGGAATCGTTGGGATGGGGGATTTGAAGAAAGTCGGGAAAGTAGGCGCAAAGGCGCTTTTGTATTTTGAGATTGTTACTACACTGGCATTGATAATCGGTGTAATCGTCGCCAACATTCTTCGACCCGGCGACGGCGTGGTGACTGGCAATCTTCAAAAAGGAGACATCTCGGTTTATGCCAATAAAGTCCACGATTTCAGCTGGTTGCAATTTTTCCTGGATAATGTCACTTTGCAGGTTTTGTTGTTCTCGCTGGTACTGGGGACGGTTCTAAGTAAATATTCGGGTAAGGATAAGGTTATTCACTGGCTGAATTTTATCTCCAAATACGTTTTCCGCGCCTTGCATCTGGTCATGATCTTCGCGCCGATCGGGGCATTCGGCGGAATGGCTTATACCATTGGTAAGTATGGTATTGATACATTGCTGCCACTCGCCAAGCTAATGGGAACGGTTTATGCGACGATGGCTATCTTCATTTTTGGTGTGCTCGGCTTCATTCTCAGGACTTACAAAATCAGTTTATGGTCGTACCTGAAATACATTCGCGAGGAATTGCTGATCGTATTGGGTACCTCCTCTTCCGAAGCTGCGCTGCCTTCCTTAATGGTCAAACTGGAACGAATGGGCTGCTCCAAACCCGTTGTAGGGCTGGTAGTACCGGCTGGCTATTCATTTAACCTGGACGGGACCACGATCTACCTTTCCATGGCGACGATTTTCCTCGCGCAGGTTTTTAATGTACACCTTACGATTGGTCAGATACTTTCATTGATCGGTATTTTAATGGTTACTTCCAAAGGCGCTGCGGGCGTTACAGGCAGTGGTTTTGTAGTACTAGCTTCTACATTGACGGCCATTAAAGTGATCCCGGTTGAAGGTCTGGCGCTGCTGCTGGGAGTCGACAGGTTCATGTCTGAGGCGCGGGCCATTACCAATTTCATCGGAAACGGAGTAGCGACCATTTGGCTCGCCAACAACGAAAAAGAATTCGATCGCGACAAAATGCACTATGCCTTCGAGAATGTGAAGGAAACAGAAAATGTGATCACGGATAATTTAACGGACCGGACACAACAAGAGCAAACCAAGTTGTAGCTCTGATAATTTTCATTATTTTTATCCAGTTTTTATCAACAACTTTCTTCAATGAAATATCAGGATTTCATCATTTCAGACCATCGCGTAATGCTGGGAAAACCGGTTATCAAAGGCACGCGTCTGACTGTGGAGATGATTCTTCGTAAACTTGGCGAAGGAGCAGAAATCGACGACTTGCTGGCTATGTACCCTCATTTAAGTAAAGAGGCGGTACAAGCGGTACTTCAATATGCTGCTGAAACCATAGCAAATGAAGAAACTCTCGAATCGGCTGCATGATTTTAGCCGATGAAAATATTGATCGCCGATTGATTAATGGCATCCGCCTCGCGGGTTTTGAAGTTCACTCCATCTACGAATCTAGTCGCGGTTCTTCTGACGAATCCATTATCGATATATCCAGAAATCCACCGCGTATTATTCTTACCGAAGACAAAGATTTTGGCGAATGGGTTTATGCACACCACATAACCGATATTAGCGTACTGTTTTTACGTTATCATTTTAAGGATACTGATGCCATCCTCAAAATCTTGTTAAAACTTCTTTCTGAACGCAAAAATGACCTATTTGGTCACTTTACGACAGTTACCATTCACAAAATTCGTCCACGACCGTTTGTATAAGTGATATACTTCTATCATTTTTAAATCGTATTTCTAATAGCATTTAATCATTATGACAACGCAGGAAACAGTACATATACCAACCCGTTCGAAAAGGGTTTTTATTGGAGAAGAATTTGATTTGAAGAAATGGGAAGACCTGGAACCGCTCTTTGAAAATCTGAAAACCCGTAAAATCAATTCTGCTGAGGACTTAAAGCAATGGTTTTCAGACCGTAGTGAAATAGAGTCTTACCTATCCGAGAACTTTGCATGGCGATACATTCGCCAGACCTGCGATACTGCGAACACGAGCCTGATCAGCGCATTGCAGTTTTTTATAGCCGAAATCCAACCGAAACTGGCCGAGTACGGAAATGCTCTTGACAAAAAAGTGGTCGATAGCCCATACCTGGACCAGCTAACAGCACCGGGGTTTGCGATCACACTTCGGAGCATGAAAAAGGCCATTGAAATTTTCCGGGATGAAAACATTCCCCTGATTACCGAAATGCAAACCGAAGAACGTCACTACGGCGCCATTGCAGGGGCGATGACGGTGACACTGGATGGCGAGGAAATGACTTTGCAAAAAGCAGCGGATCGCCTGCAATCCACGGATCGCACGATCCGGGAGGAAGCCTGGCGGGCGATAAGCGGACGGCGTTATGAAGACCATGGCAAGCTGGATGATCTATTGAACAAATTGGTCACATTGAGAAACCAGGTAGGCAAAAACGCTGGTTTCGACAATTATCGTGACTATATGTTCGCCGCAATGGGCCGCTTTGACTACACCCCCGAGGATTGCTTCAACTTTCACGGATCAGTTAAAAAAGCGGTTGTTCCGCTGCTAAATGACATGGCTTCGGGACGAAAAGATGCATTAAAAGTGGAGCAGCTTCGTCCATGGGATACCAAAGTTGATCCAAAAGGTCTGCCTCCCTTGAAACCGTTCTCGACAGGCGAAGAGCTGCTTGATAAGACGATACGCTGCTTTTCAAGGCTGGACCCATTCCTGGGCGACTGCCTGAGGATCATGAAAACCATGAAGCACCTTGACCTGGAATCGAGGAAAGGGAAGGCTCCGGGAGGGTATAACTACCCGCTGGACGAAATTGGCGTTCCTTTTATTTTCATGAATGCGACTTCTAATCTCCGCGATATGGTCACGCTCCTGCATGAGGGCGGTCACGCGGTACATTCGCTGGTAACCCGCGACCTGGCATTGAATGCATTCAAACATACGCCTTCGGAAGTGGCTGAACTGGCTTCCATGTCGATGGAACTGATCACGATGGATTTCTGGGATGAGTTTTTCGAAAATGAAAATGACCTGAAACGCGCCAAGATCCAGCACCTGGAATCGATCATTGAAACACTTCCATGGGTAGCTACCGTTGACAAATTCCAACATTGGATGTACGAAAACCCGCAGCATACACCGGAACAACGTACCGATGCATGGGTACGGATCTATGAAGAATTTACAGATACGATGATGGACTGGTCAGGCATTGAAAACTTCAAAAAGTACCTGTGGCAGCGTCAGCTTCATATCTACGAAGTACCATTCTATTACATTGAATATGGAATTGCACAGCTAGGGGCGATTGGAGTTTGGAAAAATTACCGTCAGGATCCTGCAAAGGGCCTGAAAGGCTACCTTGATGCATTGAAACTCGGCTATACAGCTACGATCGGGGATATATACCAGGCAGCCAACATCCCTTTCGATTTTTCGGAGCAGCATATCTCAGATTTAATGCAGTTTGTCCGTAATGAACTGGAAGAGTTAAAAAAATAGCATTTCATTTCACCGTAATTTGGTGGTTATGAAAATGGCGGTTATTTTTGCTGATAATACTATGAACGATCAAAGAAATGAAATTCAATAAAATAGTTGCGTTTGTTGCTTGTCTGGCTTTACTTTCTTCATGTGATTACCAAAAATACAATCACATCGAGCAGAAGGATTTGAATGTTGGAAATGAAACCGTGTACGGCGTAAGCCCCGATTCATTACCTCGCCAAATGTCTTACAAATACGAGGCAAAACCTGAATTGGATGCCCGCGTAAACGACATCAGAGCGAAATTATACGGCGGAGCGACCAGCGCGGTAGTAAAGGAATAAAGTATTTTTTGATATAGATATTGAAGATATCCCCAATCACCCGGGGATATCTTTTTTTTGAAACCATATTTATAAAGGATTGAACAATTTCAATATCGACTTATACGTATAATCCTTTTGGCTCGTACCCATTGAATAAGTGAAGTTGTGACAATTGAACATTTTTAATTTACTTTACGTATTCGAGGCATATTGAAATCATATTTTTGAGAATAACATAAGCAATTAAAAGTATACACAAACATGAATATAGCTTTGGTAACCGGCTCAGCCGGACTAATAGGAAGTGAATCGGTTGCTTTTTTGGCTGATAAATTTGATCTGGTCATTGGAGTTGATAACAACCTTCGGGAATACTTTTTCGGGGCAGATGGAAACACAGCCTGGAACAAGAGCCGGATTGAAAGTGCATATAGCAATTACAAGCATTACTCAGCCGATATTCGTGAAGTAAGCCAGCTGGAACCGATTTTCAAAGAATACGGAACCGACATCAAGCTGATCATCCATGCCGCTGCACAACCCAGCCACGACTGGGCGGCCCGTGAGCCTTTTACTGATTTCGGGGTCAATGCAGTGGGTACATTAAATATGCTTGAAATGACCCGCCTTCATACACCTGAAGCCGTGTTCATTTTCACTTCTACCAACAAAGTTTACGGCGATAATCCTAATTACCTTCCCTTGGTAGAACTAGAAACTCGCTGGGAAATTGATGAAAGCCATCCATACTTCATAAACGGGATCGACGAAAGCCATAGCATTGACCATACCAAACATTCCATCTTCGGAGCTTCCAAAGTTGCTGCGGATATTATGGTA
The DNA here is from genome assembly GCF_039919315.1 of Dyadobacter sp. Taxonomy (GTDB): domain Bacteria; phylum Bacteroidota; class Bacteroidia; order Cytophagales; family Spirosomataceae; genus Dyadobacter. The sequence goes on from NZ_JBDSFX010000001.1 coordinate 159,501, forward strand.
CAAGAGTATGGACGCTATTTCGGCATGAAAACGGCTGTTTTCCGCGGCGGCTGTTTGACAGGCCCAAACCACTCCGGTGCTCAGTTGCACGGATTTTTGGCTTACCTGATGAAATGTGCGATCACAGGTAATCATTATACTATTTTCGGATATAAAGGAAAGCAGGTTCGTGACAACATTCACAGCCATGACCTTGTCAATATGTTCTGGCATTTCTACCAGAACCCTCGTCCAGGTGAAGTTTACAATGCAGGCGGCGGTCGTTTTGCGAACTGCTCTATGTTGGAGGCCATCGCACTATGCGAGCAAATCACAGGAAACAAACTTTCTTATTCTTACTCGGACACAAACAGGGTGGGTGACCATATCTGGTATGTGAGCGATCTTACAAAATTCAAATCCCACTACCCTGGCTGGAACTGGGAATATGGGTTGGTAGAAACTTTAACGCAGATCCACGACGGTATCTCTTCCCGGTTAGGCGTTAAAACGGTATAAATCATTTCAGAAACCTCCGGAGTAAAGTTCACTCCGGAGGTTTTCAATCTCCTCCCCCATGCCAGAAAATTTCGTCATTATCATTCCTCAATTCAATGACTGGGAGGCACTTAACCTGCTGATACAAAAGATTAATGCGGATTTAAACACGCCGATATTAAAAAACACTACATTACTCGTTGTCGACGACTGCTCTTCCAAGCTTAGGACACAGCCATTTGCACCATTTGAAGGGAAAGAGATCAAAGTTCTGCGACTCTACCGGAACCTGGGCCATCAAAAAGCCATTGCCATCGGGCTTTCTTACGTTGCCGAACACCTTCCTACCGATAAAGTGATCGTCATGGATGCCGACGGTGAAGACGCGCCTGCCGATATCAACAAACTGGCCGCCAGATCACTGGAAGAACCTGATAAAATTATTTTTGCCGAAAGAAACAAACGTACGGAAAGCCTGTTATTCCGCTCGTTTTATGTGATCTATAAATTACTTTTCAAATTGCTTACGGGAAAAGTGATCACATTCGGTAATTTCAGTCTGATACCACAAAGTCGTTTGCAAAACCTGGTACGAGTTTCCGAAATCTGGAATAATTACCCTGGTGGCATCATCAAATCCCGCATTCCTTACGACTCAGTACTTACTAACCGCGCAACGAGGCTCGCCGGCGAGAGTAAAATGAATTTTGTATCGCTGGTACTGCACGGTTTGAGCGCCATTTCAGTCATGGTGGATACCACGGCGGTGCGGATTCTGATATTTTCAATCTTCATGTCCGGAGTAGCGATCGCATTCATATTTTTTATCGTTTTCCTGAAACTGATCGGCAATGCAACGCCAGGCTGGGCCTCGACCTTAGGCAGCACATTAATGATCCTGATGCTGCAATCCTTTCTGATTTCTCTTTTCCTAGTGTTTATGGTACTTCAATACCGTTCCCAGCAACATTTTATTCCGGCGGTGCATTACCGTGATTTTGTGGAAAAAGTAGACACCTTCAACTAAGTTGTCATGATCACGTTCGACAGTTCTCCTCCGGTATATTGGCTTCTTGGCTATTTACTGGCTGCCATTGTCGTTCTTTCCGCGAATTATAAGGCTGTTCCTACCAAAGCGTATCTTGCTCTGAGTATGCTCTTGCTGCTGGTGATGCGGCTGCCGGTTATTGTTTACAATAGGGAGCTCAATCCGGATGAGAGCCAGATGCTCAGCCACGCCATTACATTGTTTCACGACCCTGTTTACTGGCGGTCGGTGGACGGGACCACCATTGGGCCCCTTGACAACTACCTGCTCGTCATTCCCAAATTATTAGGCTTCCAGATCGACTATACCTCCGGCAGGCTTATGGGTTTCTTTTGCGCCGCCGGCTCACTCATTTTTCTGTTTTTTACATTAAAAAACTGGTTTGGAACATCGCGAGCTAAGAAAATATTTCCTGTTCCGGTGATCTTTTTGGCATTTACGCAAGAAGTTGATTTTGTACATTATTCGAGTGAGCAGCTTCCTATTTTTCTGCTGTCATTGTGTCTCTGGCTGCTTTCGTGTCTTAGTCAGCATGAAAAATCAAAATCAGCCAATGCTTATTTCGTCGGTTTCGTAGCCGGTGCCATTCCTTTTGCCAAGTTGCAGGCTGTGCCTCAGGCGATGGTACTGGTGCTGGCGGCCTGCTGGTTTTGTTACCTGGTATACCGCGATCGAAAAAACTATCGCCCATTTCTGGCGCTTATGTCCGGTGGGCTGACATTTCCAGCCATTGTTCTTCTTTGGGCCCTCGCATTTCACGTCTTCACCGACCTAATCGATTTCTATCTGCTCGGCAATGCGATTTATGCAGGCGGAAAAGGGTTTTTCTCCATTCCTACCCAGTTTGCCGCCATCTTCCGCCTGACACCTGATTTTCAGTTTTATACATGGGCGTTAATTCCTCCAATACTATTGGGCCTGATTAAGATTTTTAGCCCTTTGAGAATTAAAAGTCAAGACAACGCCATTCCATTGATCATTCTGTTTTTGGTTCTTTCCAGCATTTATGCGGTGACGAAGTCAGGTAACGATTTTATTCATTACCTCAATTTTTGCGTCGTTCCGTGGACATTGCTGGCCGCGTATGGATGGTCGAAACTGGAAAAATGGTCGTTGGTTTTCCCTGCCATTTTGCTCATCTGGTTTGCAGGATATGATGCATATTATTTTGTAAAAGAGCGAAAACTAAACGACTTCCCCTCGGTAGGCGCAAGGGACCTTTGGCAAAGTCCCGTCGTTACAGAACTCAAAAAATACAGCAAACCAACTGATTACATGGTTGTATGGGGCTGGCAATGTGTATATTATGTAGAAGCGCAGCTGAAACAGGGTACCGCCGAAAATCATTCTGAACGTTCTATTTTCGATCATGCGATGCGGAAAACCTATCGTCATCGATACCTTAAAGATATTGAAAGAACCAAGCCTGCCATTGTTCTGGATGCGGTAGGAAAGAATAGCTCCTGGGTCCAAAACAAAAAAACCCAGGGTATTGAGAGTTACCCTGAGTTATATCAATATATTCTAAAAAATTACAAGTTACTTGGCAGTTTTGACGATACTAGGCTATACGTTAGGAAAGACCGGTTACAGTTAAGATAATATGTCAGTAGCTCCCGCATTTTCAACCTGGAGAAGGTCATTCAATGTGGTTTTATCCAGTACCGCAAGGTTAGCGTCTCTCCATCTTTCCAAAACTGTGCGCAGGCTGCATGTTTCTTCGTCTTTGCAATCATCGCATCTTCCATAAAAGAACATCGAAACGCAAAGTGCTGGCGCGATAGGCCCATCGATAATCCGAAGTACTTTAGAAAAATTAACTTCCCCCGGCGGCACTCTTAATAAATATCCACCACCCTTACCTTTCTGGCTCTGCAACACGCCATTATTACGAAGATCAAGTAGAATGGCTTCCAGAAATTTTTTCGGAATTTTCTCTTTTTCCGCAATGTAAGATATCAATACGGGACCTTTTCCGTATTGTTCTGCCAAAACTTTCAAGGCCTTAAGGGCGTATTTTGCTTTTTTCGAAATCATTGTTGATCAAAAAGTACTTTTTAGGGGAATTAGTATGCGTAAAGATGAACTCGTTCCAGTAAATATTTCAGTTGATTAATTCTAAATATCGAACATTTCAACGAATATCCTATTAACTCCAGAACATAAATTGGCTAAGCAATAATTCCCTCTCTGCGGATAAGGCTAGTTACGGGGCGGTTTACCTCCATTCAATAGACCTTGCATCCTTTCCAATGTTTTCTTTTCGCCGCACAACGATAAAAATGCCTCCCGTTCCAGATCCAGCAAATATTGTTCTGTCACCGGCTGCGCATAACTCAAATCACCACCATTGATCACATAAGCTAGTTTGTTAGCAATTTTGGCATCATGGTCGGTTATATAATTCGCCAGTCGCATTTGCGCGATACCAGCCATGAGCAACGCAATACCCGTTTTACCCTGCACTTTAATATCTGCTCTTTGCTTCGGTTGCGTATATCCATTGTCCGCCAGATCAATCGCTGCCTGTTTTGCCTCGGCAATCAATCTCGACCGGCTGAGTACAATCTGATCTTTTTCCTGCAAATAATTCATTTCACGCGCGTCTTTGGCCGAAGTGGAGACTTTGGCTTGCGCAATGTTCATGAAAGCAGTCGAAAGAATGTTCAATTCCGTGTCTCCTGCCTGGTACATATCTGAGCAGCGCAAAGCCATTTCCTTGGTACCGCCGCCAGCCGGAATAATCCCCACGCCAAATTCAACCAAGCCCATATATGTTTCCGCGTGCGCCACGATCTTATCCGCATGCAGATTCAGCTCGCAGCCGCCGCCCAGCGCAAGCGTATGCGGGGCTGTGACAACAGGTATGGAAGAATATCGTGCGCGCATCATCGTTTGCTGAAACTGCGCGATCACCATATTGATCTCGTCAAACTCCTGCTCTATGGCGAACATAAACAACATCGCCAGATTAGCGCCCGCTGAAAATGCCTCAACAGATTCATTTCCAATGACTAACCCACGAAAATCCTTCTCCGCAATGCTGATCCCCTTCTGAATTCCTTCGATTACCTCAGAACCCATCGTATTCATTTTCGACTTGAATTCCAGGTTCAGGATACCGTCACCCATGTCATACAGGCTAGCTCCCGCATTTTTCCAGACAATGTTGTCGGACAAATTGCTCAGCAGGATAAAACTTTCCTGCCCAGGTACCTTTTTGTAAGATTTGGAAGGAATGTCATAGTAATGCCTTTTTCCGCCTTCCACTTTATAAAAACTAGTATTACCACCGGCAATCATATCATATACCCACGCCGCAGGTTTCAGTTCCAGGCTTTCCATTATGGTTAGCATTTCTTTCACGCCAATCGCATCCCAGGTTTCAAAAAGGCCGTATTGCCAGCCAAAGCCTGCGGTAATTGCCTGATCGATCTGGAAAATTTCGTCGGAGATTTCCGGGATACGCAATGTGGCATATCGGAATACGTCTGCGAATGTCTTTCTATAAAATTCCCCGGCTTTGTCCTTCCCCGCTACCAACACCGCAAAGCGTTTCGACACATCACTAATGGCCTTGGTTCCTTCCAATGTGGCAAATTTCACCTTTTCAGACGGCTTGTATTCCAACGTGGTAAAATCCAGCGCTAATATCACCGACTTACCCTTTTCGTCCTTGATCTTTTTGTAAAAACCCTGTCCCGTTTTGTCTCCCAGCCATTTGTTATCAAAAAGTTTTTGCATCGCGCCCGGAATAACGAATGCATCGCGCGACTCATCATTTCCCTCTCCCGCTGCATATAAGTTGTTGGCTACGTGCACAGTAGTATCCAGTCCTACTACATCAGACAGGCGATAAGTACCGGATTTAGGACGTCCTGCAACCGGCCCGGTCAGCTTATCCACCTCATCCACGCTGAGCCCCATTTCTTCCGCTACCCGAATGGTTTGGATCAATGCATATATACCCAGCCGATTGGCAATGAAGCCCGGTGTATCCTTGCAGAGAACGGTCGTTTTTCCTAAAAAAAGATCTCCGTAATGCATCAGAAAATCGATCACGGCCTGATCGGTATCGGGGGTAGGAATGATCTCCAGCAGACGCAGGTATCTTGGGGGATTAAAAAAGTGTGTCCCGCAGAAGTTCTTTTTGAAATCCTCGCTTCTCCCCTCTGCCATCAAATGGATCGGGATTCCGGAAGTATTGGAGGTTATTAATGTCCCAGGCTTTCTAAGCGCGTCTACTTTTTCGTAAATGCTTTTTTTAATGTCCAGCCGCTCTACCACGACTTCGATGATCCAGTCGTAGTTTTTAATGTCGGCCAGGTTATCGTCAAAATTGCCCAGTTTGATCCGTGAGGCAAACGAAGGGCTGTATAGCGAAGCTGGCGTGGCTTTTAATGTTTGTTGAAAAGAATCGTTCACAAGCCTGTTCCGAAAAGCTGGATGCTCAGTCGTAAGTCCTTTTGCTTTTTCAAGCTCTGAAAGCTCCCTCGGGACAATGTCGAGCAACAACACTTCCACACCAATATTGGCAAAATGGCACGCGATCCGCGATCCCATAATACCTGAACCCAGAACAGCTACTTTACGAATTGAACGATTCATTAGTTACAAAGTTTTTTGTGTGGCCGTCGGCTTTCGGCAGTCGGCTTTTAATCTTTAGAATTCCCCGTCTACCTCTCCGGGGTCTCCGGCTTTTAATTTTTGATTTTCTTCTTCTACGAGCTTGTTGATGTCTTTGATCACCTCAAAAAATGTAACCAGCTTATCCAGAGGTATTTTATCGCGGATCATGGTATTGAACGAGATCACTCCTTCACGGGCCAGCTCCCTCTTTTCTTTTCCCAGGTCGGTCAATACAATCCTGACGAAGCGCTTATCATTTTTGCTTACTTCTCTCTGAATGAGCCCCCGTTCTTCCAGCGTTTTCAGCATTCTCACCAAGCTCCTGGGTTCCATGCCCAGTAGCGGGGCTATTTTGGTGGCAGGAGTACCGTTTTCGATGTCGATATTGAGCAATACATAGCCTACGGCCATGGTGGTATCAAACCGTGCGGCATAGGCATTGTACATTCTTGAAATAGAATGCCAGGCCCATTTTATCTGGAAATCAACTGTTTTTTCCTTGCGCATGGTCTGAAAAAGCGATTTAGTGTCAGGCGTACCCCTTGTCACAAATGTAAGAAATCCCGTTAGTATTATGCAAGCATACTAATTTTACTTCAAGAAAAAACGCGCCGGTTTTTGATGCCGGCGCGTTCTCAGTTTCTTACTTTTCGTTGATCAGCTTGTCCATCAATCCATTGAAGTCGGAGACAAAATCATCGTAATATTTGCCTGTCCCCGGGCCGGAGAAGCCAGTATGGATCTCCCGCACTTTTCCTTTTTTATCAATGAAAATGGTTGTAGGATAGGACATTACCTTATTGAGCATTGGCAATGCTTTGCCGGTTGCTTCGTCAGTATTGGTTCCCGCCAAAACGATAGGATAGTCAATCCCAAATCTGGTGATCATGCGTTTGATCTTTGGGTTTGCGATTTCGGGTTTATCGGAGCGTTCAAATGCCAACCCGATCACTTCCACACCGCGACTTTTGTTTTTCTTATACCAAGGCGCTACATAGTTGGTTTCGTCCATACAGTTCGGGCACCATGAACCCATAATCTGGATGATGACAGCCTTACCCTTAAATCTCGGATTCTTCAATGACCATTGCTTGCCATTCACGTCGGGAAATGTGAAGTCAATGCTTTCAAAGCCTGGTTTCAGGAAAGTCAGTTTGGTAGCGTCCGGCAATTTTGCGGCCGGATCCAGTACTGCATTCCAGGTTTTGTAACCTTTCAGCCCGGTCCACATAGCCCCTTTCAGTCTGCCGTCGGCAACGATCGCTGCTTTGAACAACATGGCGTTGGAGCCATCGAAGGTGGATAAAAACAGGCTGTCGCCATTCACGCTGCCTGTCAGAAACCGGTAGTCGCCCGTAGGTGTCAGAAACGAGCCGGTAACATCTGTACCCTGCTGTGCAAAATTGGCAACTGCGCGTGTCGTATCGCCTGTAATTTCATTTTTGAATAATGTCGCCCATTTGCCGGCCACATTTTTACTGCTTTTAGCTTCGCCCTTTTTATAAAATTTATAATTTTCGCCGAATTTCGCTTCAAACGGTATGGAGCCCGCAACAACGCCGTTGGCAAGACGATAGTATCTTCCTTTTAGGTGGTCGCCATCCTGTTTTGCCACGATTTTGGCATCAAAAAGCTGCATCGGGATCACCAGCGAATCGTCTTGAATGTATGTAGAATCCATTTTCAACCGTTCAGTCCCATTCACGACAAAGACGCTGAACGTTTTGTTATCCGGATTTTTGGAAATATCCAGAAGCAATGGAAGCCGGTGCGTATCTCTGGCTAATGTGGCTCGCCAGATGCCGTTTTTTAATGTTGATCCGGAAGTTGTTTCAAATGAAGATGTGTAGCTGGGTAATACAATCAAAAACAACGAAGCAACAATCCAATTTATATATCTCATATCCAATTCGTTATTCTAAAAACCTCCTTGTGGTGTTAAAATTAAATCACTCCTCAACCGTGAGTCCTACGCTTGAAAATTGCTAAGTTTGTAACTGCCTCACGGCAAGAAATAGTTCCTCAGTACGTTGCTTTTAACAAATGGATCCACAAAGTACCTATCATGAACCTGTGATGTTATCCGAATGCCTGGATGGGCTTAACATTCAGCCGGGAGGCACTTACGTGGACGTCACCTTTGGCGGCGGCGGACATTCGAGGGCCATTCTCGAAAAACTGACGACAGGCAGGTTACTGGTTTTCGATCAGGATCCGGACGCGGTGGCCAATGCAGCGGAATTTAAAGACGATAAACGATTTACATTCATTGCAGCCAATTTCAGGCATATTAAAAGGTACCTGAAACTGCACAAGGCTGAAAAAGTAGATGGAGTACTGGCTGACCTTGGCGTTTCATCCCATCAGATCAACACGCCGGAAAGAGGTTTTTCAACCCGCTTTGAGGCTGATCTCGATATGCGGATGAACCCGAATGGAGAGAAAACCGCACGGGAAGTTTTGAATGTAAGGTCTACAACTGAGTTGCAGAGGATACTTGGCATGTATGGCGAGGTTACCAATGCGAAAACCGCCGCTGAAGCGATTTTTGCAGCCAGACATAATTCGCCCATTGAAACGGTGAATGACTTAAAAGGCGTTTTGATGCGCTATGCCCCCAAGCATCGTGAAAACAAGTATTTTGCGCAGGTTTTCCAGGCATTAAGAATTGAAGTAAATGATGAATTGAGCGTGTTGGAAGAATTTCTGACACAGATACCTGAGATCCTGAACCCTGGTGGACGACTGGTCGTGATGTCGTATCATTCTTTGGAAGACAGGCTGGTCAAGAATTTTATCCAAAAAGGAAAATTTGACGGCGAGGTAGAAAAGGATTTTTACGGAAATGCGATAAGGCCACTGGCCAGCGTTACAAGGAAACCTGTGGAAGCAACGCCAGAAGAAGTGGCGAGAAACCCACGGGCCAGAAGTGCAAAATTGAGGATCGCAGAAAAACCTGAGGAAGATGCCGGAAAATAAACGAAGGCCCAAACCGATTACACCAAAACCGCCCAAACGTAGGCGGGAATACCATTTATTCAATTGGCTCAATCGTTTTTTGCCTTTGGATAAAGTATTTGGTGAAAAACTTCCGGGTAAGGAGGAACGGCTTCCGGTCAAATATTTCTATTATTTTGGCTGGGTGGTGATCCTGCTCGTCGCTTACGAGCGGATCGGTTTTCAGTCTGAACAATATGTTCGTAATAGTATCAAACTTAAAAAGGAGGTCGACGATCTCCGGGCCGAGTACACGTCCATTCATGCGGAATACATGAAAAGTGGCCTGCAATCGGTCATCATTGAAAAAGTGAAACCCGACGGTTTGGAAGAAAACCTGACCCCTCCCAAAAAGATCATCATTAAGGAAGAAGAAGAATAACAGTTTCTGCTTTTATCCAAAAACGGTCAAATCATTCAATCAAGATAATTTTCTTCTAAACAGGCTATGAAGAACGATATTGAAAGCGGTCAGAATAATAAGAAAGCGCTGATCAGCCGGGCTAGAACAGTGGGCTGGCTTTTGCTTTTGCTGGGAATTATGGTGTTTACCAAATTGATACGTGTTCAATATTATGATACTTTCAAAGGAAAAACCTGGGCGGAGTATTCTGTCAAGAACGATCTGAAACTGGATACCATTCCTGCGATGCGGGGAAATATTTATTCGGCCGACAACAGGCTTCTGGCGACCTCCCTACCTTATTATTTTGTTGGTTTTGATACCAAAGTGGCTGATTCCGCTTACTTCTACAACAACATTGATCAGCTATCTTCTTTATTGGCCAAAAACTTTGGTGAAAACACTGCGTCCGGCTACCGCGCCAAGATCATGCGCTACCGGGTCAGTAAAAGCAAAAGATATCTGCGACTTAAATCCAAGCAGATCAGCCATTTGGACAGAGAAAAAATCAAACTATGGCCATTCTTTGCTAAAGACAAAAAAGGAGGCGGCGGAAAGTTTGAAACGATTTACAGACGGTACAAACCATTCAGTCCGATGGCCGACCGTACCATTGGCGGCATTGATCCCAAAAGTGGAAGAGGTTACATTGGCATTGAGGCAAGTTTTGATAAAAAACTGGAAGGAAAATCGGGTATTGGCTGGGTAGAAAAAGTGGAAGGTGGCGTTAAAATTCCGGTAGGTGACGCCCTGAACATACAACCAGAAGCCGGAAGGGACATTTACACCACGTTGGATATGAATTTCCAGGAACGGGCTGAAATGGCGCTGCGCAGAAAACTGATGGAAATGCAGGCGGATTTTGGCTCAGTAGTCGTGATGGAAATTGCAACGGGAGAAATTAAGGCGATGGCCAATCTCACGAAACGCGGCGATCAGAAATACGAAGAAGTTTTCAACTATGCCCTGGCAGGAAGCAATGACCCGGGGTCTACTTTCAAACTGGCGACCATGATGGCGCTGCTCGAAGAAACACATATGAATCCCGATCAAGTGATGGTCAATACCGGCACAGGTGCGCTCAGGTTCCGCAACCACATGATCAGGGACGCACATAGGGGAGGTTTTGGGAACATTACTGCTGCTCAGGTACTTGAAAAATCATCCAACATTGGTATCGTTCTGCTGATGCAAAAGTATTTTGCTTCAAAACCAGACAAGTACCTGCAATATCTCAAACAATTTCACTTGACTGTCCCCACCGGAATTCCAATGAAGGGTGAGAAGCCGCCATTGATCCGTGACCGGACTTCCAAGCACTGGAGTAATTATTCGCTTTATTTTATGGCGCATGGTTATGAAATGCAAATGACACCGCTGCAAACGCTGGCGCTGTACAATGCTGTTGCAAATGATGGTTACTGGGTGCGACCGATGATCGTGAAAGAAATCAGGAATGCAGAGGGTGTCGAGGATAAAATGATACCCTATGTCGAAGAAAAGCCGATTTGCTCGCCCGAAACGATCCGGAAAGTGAAGAAAATGCTTGAAGGAGTCGTAGAAAACGGTTTGGCAAAACATATTAAATCAGATCTTTATAAAATCGCGGGCAAAACCGGTACAGCACGTAAGCTGATCAACGGCGTTTACACGGAGGGCAAGAATTACACGTCTTTTGTGGGCTATTTCCCTGCTGATAAGCCCAAGTATAGCTGCATTGTCATCATTGATAATCCGAAGAGCTCAGGAGCGGATTACACGCGTTACGCCGGAAGTGTGGCGGCACCCGTGTTCAAGGAAGTAGCAGACAGGATTTATGCCTACGACGCCAGCATTCAAAAACCCGTGAAGGATTCGGTACCCGAAACTTCGCAGGACGTTAAATGGGCCGGAAGATCGTCAGAACTGAACATTATCAGCCGTGAATTAAAACTTACGCCAGCTCCGCAAGAAACCGAGTACGCTTCAGCGTCATTGTTCAAAAAAGGGAAAACGAAATGGAAATCCCAAAGCATTGGCTCCAAAGACATCCCCGATTTGCAGGGAATGGCGATGCGCGACGCATTATACATTCTGGAAAATAAGGGCTTCAAGGTTACTTTTAAAGGATCAGGCAAAGTGGTGGAACAATCGTTGCCGCCCGGATCCAATAAAGACGGTATTAAAACGATCCTATTAACATTACAGTAATTCCATTCATGGAAACCAATCAGGAGAAACATTTAAGCAGCATACTTGTCGATTTGAAGGACGCCACCATTCATGGTTCCGGTGATGTCGTGATTAAAAATATCATTTTAGATTCAAGAAAAGTGTTGCCAGGCAGCTTGTTCGTTGCATTAAGGGGAACACAAACTGATGGGCATCAATACATTACTACTGCTACCGGGCTGGGTGCTTCGGCGATTCTTTGCGAAGAACTGCCAGAAAATCCGGTAGGCGAAGTCACTTACATTCAAGTTGAAGATTCCGCAGCGGCTATGGGGCTGATTTCGGCGGCATTCTACGGGTACCCTTCCGGTAAACTGACTTTGGTGGGTGTGACGGGTACAAATGGTAAGACTTCTGTTGCTACATTTCTTTTCCAACTTTTCCGCGCATTGGGATACCGGTGTGGTTTGCTATCCACCGTCCAAAACCAGATCGAAGACGAGATCATTCCTTCTACCCACACGACCCCCGACTCGGTTGCATTGAACCAGCTGCTTTCAAAAATGCTGGCCAGCAATTGCAGCCACGTTTTTATGGAGGTAAGCTCACACTCCGTGGCCCAGCACCGCATTACCGGCTTACAATTTGCAGGAGGGATTTTCACCAACATTACCCACGACCACCTCGATTTTCACAAGACTTTTGATAATTACATCAAAGCCAAAAAAGGTTTCTTTGATCAGTTGCCGAAAACTGCTTTTGCACTTGTGAATGTCGACGACCGCCGCGGTTCAGTAATGGTTCAGAATACAAAAGCCAAAATAGAGACTTACTCGCTGCAGACGCTGGCGACATTTAAGGGCAAGATCATTTCCGACACCCTGGCCGGGATGCATATGGAGGTCAATCAGCAGGAGGTGTGGTTCAGGGTAATCGGACGCTTTAATGCTTATAACCTGCTATCTGTGTACGGAGCGGCGGTTTTACTAGGCGAAAAACCCGAAGAAGTACTGACTGAGCTGTCTAATCTCAAAAGTCCTCCGGGCAGGTTTGAACAATTCCATTCTAAGGATCACATTGTGGGCATCGTGGATTATGCGCACACGCCGGATGCATTGGAAAATGTACTGGAAACGATCACGCATTTGCGAAACGGAAATGAAAAAGTCATCACCATCGTAGGATGCGGGGGAAACAGGGACGCGGAAAAACGTCCAAAAATGGCTGCTATTGCTTGTAGATATAGTAATCAGGTGATCCTCACTTCGGATAATCCGAGATTTGAAGATCCGTTGGACATTCTGGAACAAATGAGAAAAGGTGTTCCTCCCCTGGATTACAAAAAAACCACAGTGATCGAAGACAGACGCGAAGCGATTTTCAAAGCCGGACTGGAAGCAAATCCTGAGGACATTATTCTGATTGCAGGAAAGGGTCACGAAAATTATCAGGACATACAGGGTGTAAAGCATCATTTTGACGACAAAGAAGTGCTTTTAGAAGTATTTGAAAAGCGGTATTCCAATTAAAAACCTGCCGGTCTTTTGCACAGTCTTTGAAAAGAAGCAACTTTGCAGCCGTCATCCCAATATGCCTTTACATGCTCTATTACTTATTTGATTATTTAGACAAGAATTTCAATATACCCGGTGCCGGTGTATTCCAATATATTTCATTCAGGGCGCTTGGAGCCACTGTTTTGTCATTATTTATTGCAGCCACCTACGGCAAATCCATCATTAATCTGCTAAGAAAAAAGCAAATGGGCGAGTCCATTCGTGACCTCGGCCTGGCCGGGCAGATGGAAAAAGCGGGTACTCCTACCATGGGAGGCTTTATCATTCTGGCGTCACTCCTGATACCGGTAGTACTTTTCGCCAAATTGAGCAATGTCTACATTGTTTTGCTGATCATTACAGCGCTTTGGACGGGGTTGATCGGGTTTATTGATGACTATTTGAAGAAATTCAAAAACAACAAGGACGGACTTCACGGCAGGTTCAAGATCGTGGGCCAGGTAGGATTAGGGCTTATTGTGGGATTGACGTTATCATTCAATGACAATGTCCGGATCAGGATTTACGACAAACCTTTACTGAGTTCTAATCTGGGTGAAATACAGCGGTACCGCGACATTATCCATCCTACCGTAACGACCATTCCTTTCACCAAAAACAACGAATTTGACTATAAGACTTTACTTTTCGGTCTACCAGAAGAATATACCTGGATTATCTACACCATTGTAGCCATTTTCATCATTACTGCCATTTCCAACGGAGCGAACATTACCGATGGAATCGACGGCCTCGCGGCGGGCGTGTCAGGGATCATTGCGCTTACGCTGGGCGTTTTGGCATACTTGTCGGGTAACACCAAGTTTTCGCAATACCTGAACCTGATGTACATTCCGAATTCGGGAGAGCTGGTAATTTTTTGTGCCGCATTTATCGGGGCCTGCGTCGGGTTTCTCTGGTATAATGCCTATCCTGCCCAGGTTTTTATGGGTGACACCGGAAGTTTAATGTTGGGAGGAGTTATTGCCGTAGTAGCGCTGGCGATCCGCAAAGAATGGCTAATACCCATCATGTGCGGTATTTTCATTGCTGAAAACCTATCTGTGATCGTACAAGTCAGCTATTTTAAATATACCAGACGGAGATTTGGAGAAGGCAGGCGTGTCTTATTGATGTCGCCGCTGCATCACCATTATCAAAAGAAAGGAATTCACGAATCGAAGATTGTGACCCGGTTCTGGATTGTGGGGATTATTCTTGCAATTCTTACGCTTGCTACATTAAAACTGAGGTAGTTAAATTTAGAAAGACTTGGTAGGTTTTGAAAACCTGCCAAGTCTCGCTAATTATCTTCCAACCGCTTCGCTATATCTCCTCGGATCGTAGCCTTTCGCAAAAAGTGGGTACTGGTCAAAAATACGTCTTACCACGCTTCGATAGTGGTTATTAGAACTTTCGACACCTTTGAAGATACCTGAGGCGTATCCTCTCCACACCACTTGATCACTTTCAGCGTCGATTAAAGAAACAATGAGCGTTCCTTTGTCCAGGGCATATTTGATGGGCTCATATCTGAAACCTTCATTCTCCGTATCTACCCAGTTTTTGATTACCGGCTGCATATAGCCCTGGTATCTGAGGTTATCATAGAAAATACCGTAATTAACCAGCAGCGTAGGTTTTTCAGCGGTAAGCTTGTAACCCCTTACCTGCATCTGGCGACGGATCGCTTCGTAAATCTCTGTACAAAGATTATTGGTATCTCTCTCACATTCCAGAAACGTATAGGAAGAGTAATCTTTAAAGTTAGTTTCGTAACTATAATCGTGCTCCACAAACACTTTTCGACCACTAGAGCACCCCGCAATTACAATTACCAGTAGTAAAACGGAATAAGTTAAAATAGACCTCAGCATAAGCATTTAATTTGTCAGGTTGTGAAAATATATATCGAGAATGTATTGAATACTCATTGACTCAACCAATAGCTTATGCCCAGATGTCCACTAAAACTATCCCAAATAGTAGGCTATTGATTTACGCATTTCAGAAGCAGAAATTACTACGTCATAAGCACATTGCCCTGCTCCTGTCAGCAATGAAAACCGCACTTCTTTTCCCTTATTTTTCTTGTCCTGGCGAGTCAGCGCGATGATTTGCTCTACATCCTCAGGTTTTATATTCACTTTGCCATAAGTGGCGAACAAAAATTCTTCAATGCTGGTCAGCGTCTCCTGGTCGATCATCTTTCGTTCAAAAGACAGATAACTTTCCATGATCATACCCACTGCAATGGCTTCTCCGTGGTACAATCGTTGATTCGCTGCTTTGTTCAAAAAAAAGGTTTCCACTGCATGTCCGAGCGTATG
Source organism: Dyadobacter sp. (assembly GCF_039919315.1). GTDB lineage: Bacteria > Bacteroidota > Bacteroidia > Cytophagales > Spirosomataceae > Dyadobacter. Next base: position 175,092 of record NZ_JBDSFX010000001.1, read on the forward strand.
CCCGAAGTTGAGGATCTTTCTCAAACCTTTTTCCGTCGGGTCCTGATCTACAACTTGCTGTTTGATCTTCACCGAATGGGCAATCAGATCCTGCCAGTTTTGTCTTTCAAAATCCTTCTGCCTGATCTCATCCCACTTTACCGCGTCTGCTATCAGACAATGCTTGATAATTTCTGCAAAACCTGAGCGAATTTCTCTTTCGGGTAATGTCTTCAAAAATACCGGATCAATTAAAACACTTTTCGGAATATTGAAAACACCTAAATGATTCTTAAACCCTTGAAAATCAATTCCTAGTTTACCTCCTACACTTGCATCCACCTGCGAAAGCAATGTCGTCGGCACCTGTATAAAATCTACGCCACGCTTGTAAACTGCTGCACAAAACCCGCCCATATCACCAATCACGCCTCCACCAATGTTGATAACCAACGCATGCCGGTCCAATTCGTCATTTGTCATAGCTTCCCAGATTTTTTCGCAGGTCGCTAATGTCTTATGCGCCTCACCACCGGGAACGGTAACTATGCTATGCTTTGGCAAAAATGTCTTCAAAATGGGATAACAGTGCCTTTTTGTATTGTTATCCGCTATCACAATTACTTTCGAATACTGCGACGAACTTAGAAATTCCGGTACGCTTTCGCTTATCGGTGCAATAACTACTGACTGATTCATTCTTACTTTAATTGAGACAGGCTCATCACATGTACGATGAGTGCATCCAAATGGATGCGTTGAATTTCAGCTTTTTAAAATAATATTCTGGAAATCCCATTTAAAGATAGGAATTATTATGTTTATCAAATAATCAATTAGGTTTTGTATCCCAAGAAATTTTCGCAAACAGTACATTTTTCTTGAATCCTACCAACAGATGTCTGGTTTGCATTTTATTTCGTAAAATTGCCGACTATTTAAAATCTGGTTTACAGATATCCGTCCTTCATTTAATTATAATCTCAACGAATGAGTACTCCGCTGATTTCAGGAATTCAACAAGTAGGAATTGGTGTTCAAAATGTACCCGACGCGTGGAAATGGTACCGTCAGGTGCTGGGTTTTGATGTACCGGTATTTGATGAAAAAGCGGAAGCTCCGCTGATGACGCCTTATACCGGCGGCAAAGTTCAGCAAAGACACGCCGTTCTGGCGCTCAATATGGCTGGTGGCGGGGGTCTGGAAATATGGTCATTTACAAGCCGTACTTCGCAACCTGCTAATTTCAAGACGGAGCCGGGTGACCTCGGTATCAATGCAATCCGTTTTAAAGCGCCTGATGTTCAAAAGGCACACGCCTGGATCAAAAGCAAATCCAAAGAAGCGGTTGGACCTTTGGTAGCATTACCGGAAGGGGAAGGCTTTTGGGGAAATGATCCTTACGGAAATACATTTCAGATCACGAGCGACAACTCCTGGTTTCAGAAAACCGGCAGCGCAGTTGGTGGGGTAGCGGGCGTCATGGTAGGCGTTTCTGACATTGATAAATCGGTCGTTTTTTATAAAAATCTTTTGCAGCCGCTGGAAGTGGTTTACGACAAAACCGGCGTTTTTGAGGATCTGCCGGCATCTATCCCAGGTCAGCGTTTCAGAAGATTGCTACTGCGCAAGAGTTTCACACCCGACGGTGCATTCAGCCGCTTGCTGGGGGACATTCAGATCGAGCTGATCCAGGCATTGGACAGAACGCCTAAAAAAATATTTGAAAATCGTTTCTGGGGAGATTGCGGCTACATCCATTTGTGTTTCGACACACTGGATATGGTTGCATTAAAAACCAAATTGCAAGCTCAGGGCTACCCATTCACCATTGACAGCGAAAGTTCATTCGGTATGGAGTCTGCGGCAGGACGATTTGCCTATCTGGAAGATCCTGACGGCACATTAATAGAATTAGTGGAAACGCATAAGCTTCCCATTTTGAAAAAGATCGGCTGGTTCCTCGATATTCAGAAAAGAAAACATCAGCGACCTCTACCTGACTGGATGCTGAAACTAATGGGATTGAGTAGAGTAAAAGATTGAAAGAGAGCGAGACTTGCCAAGTCTGTGAGACTTGGTAAGTCTTGTTATCTATACTGCGCCCCCACCCAGGCCAGCAAAGGCAAAGCGAAGAATAACCCTAATCCTGCTTGCCAACCCGCAAACACACCTAAGATAACCGCAAGCAATATTACTACTACCGGGTACAGATATATTAGCAATCCAAATAGTACCGAATCATAAAAAACTGTCCTACCCGTCAGTTTAGCAGCTTTCTTAACAAAAAATGAATACACCGGCTGGTGGATCAAGCGGCCGATCGAACCGATCGTTTTTAGAACCGGATTACTTCTCTCCGGAACACCTCCAAGGAAAGCATTCAATCGCTCTTTTTTTTCCGTTTGAGGTAAATCCTCCGGTATCGTCAGAATTTCATTGTTCATTCTCGTATCTAGGATCTCATTGAATTCCCGAAGCCATTTTTCGTATTCTAATGGACTTGTCTGAATGTCTTCGGGGCCAATTTCAGTTCCAAAACGCAACGAAACGCGTTTTCCCGGACCGCGAAAATGTTCATAGTTGACGCCGGTAGGAACAACTCTCATGCTTTTCAGCGGGTCGTCGCCGTGCCAGATTTTGTAAGCCATACGCGCAGTACCTTTCCCCAGCGGCCTCAATCGCCATTCATTCACACAAATCCCCTCTGAAAATACGACTACGACATCCCCTTTTTTCAATGCATCGTGGCTTTGCTGAGCAGTAACATCATGATTTTTAACATACTGCCGCCCTTCCGATCCCCTGAATACCGGGATGAGGTTAATCAGCCGAAGCCAGAAAGCAACCGCGGGCTTTTTAAAAACATCGCCACGCGTTAAAGTATGAATGGGTCGCTGCATGACAGAACCAATGATCAATGCATCGAAAAATGAATCAGGGTGATTGGAGGCCAGCATGAGCGGCGCGCCCTTAGGAAGTTTGTTGAAATTGCTAACACTAAGCTTTTTTAGGTAAATAGGCAGTGCGAGACGGATCAGAAAACGTGAGAAGTAGTAAAACAAAATCTGAAAGGTAAGTTTTTACAAAATTATGCGATTATTTTTTTATTCCGGCAGTCGTGGTACGGTATTACGCTACTCCGAAGTTGCTACCTTTGACATTCTGTGAATTTCCTCAGGGAGCTTAACATCAACTTGCTGCAAGGCCTAATGCACATCAGTAATGCGCTTAAAAGATTATCCGGAAATTATCCGCCAAGCCTGGGCAGGTTTTGATAATTCCATCGGAGTGAAATTTGTGGAGGATATCAGTGCCAAAGTGTCTACCAATCACGTATTTAGGGTCACGCTGGACAATGATGATAAGGTCGTTGCCAAGCTTTCCTATTTCGGCAAGTATGAACATTTCAAAGAGGACCACCGGATCATACAAACGCTGTCCAACAACATGTTGTACCCGTTTGAAAATGTGCTCGCCAAGTCTCTTGTAAAAAATAATCAGGTCTATACTTACCGTTACCAGGAAGATTTTGTGGATACCTGGGTGGTATTCTACAATCCGATCAGGGCCATGAACCGCCTTCCTAAACGGCTTAATGAGGATCAGATCAGGCAACTTGGTAAAGAAGCAGCCAAATTTCACCAGGCTTGCTTCCGAGCAGGAAAATCTATCCCGAAGTCTTCCAAAAATCTTCGCACGGACATTCAGCACTTGCTGGATATTCTGGAAACTGATACTGGCCAGTACGAGCATCGCGGTTTCATTAACATCCTGAAAAGGCAATGCGATATCTTCATGAAAAATATCCAGCGGCTTAATGTCAGCTCCTTTGACCTCATGCCTGTGTTTGTGGACTGGAATATTGGTAATTTTTCTATGACCGACGACATGAAATTGTTTTCAAGATGGGATTACGACTGGTTTCGGGTTTCTTCCAGGGTGATGGATTTCTATTTTTTTAGTCGGGTTTGTTCCAATGTCGGTGATCGTACCGTGTTCAGCTACCTCATGGGCCCGCTGATGGAGGATCGTTTTATGATTTTTCTTCAGGAGTACCACAAGGTATATCCATTGACGGAAAGAGAAGTCCGGTTTATGAAAGAGGCATACCGCTTCTTCATTTTGAACTATGTGATCAAATACGGTAAATATTTCTTCCACCGATCTTACTGCACAAAACTGCAAAAAGAGGCATACGAGCTTTATTTCCCTTCTATTGACGGTTTTGACGAAGAAAAAATCCTGAGAATACTGAACATTTAGGGAATTACCTTTCAGTTCCTTTTTTTACTCCATGACACCATTACTATGATCCTCGACAATTTTAAATCTGTAATATCTAAATACGATGTGATTTTCTTTGATGCCTTTGGCGTTCTGAAAACCTATAATGGCCTCATACCCGGAATAGAGAACACATTTGCATATCTGAGAGAAACACAAAAGGATTTTTATGTCGTGACCAATGACGCTTCCAGAAGTCCCGAGCAACTGGCTGAAAGTTATGAAAAGTTAGGTATTTACGACGTCACGCCCGACCGTATCATTTCGTCGGGCATGCTGGCCAGGGAATATCTGGATTTGAAAGTGAGAAAAGGGATCGTCGCATATCTTGGGACAGATAATTCGGCACATTACATTGAAACATCGGACATTAAGACATTGTCAATCAAAGAATTGAACCTGAATGATGTAAGTGAGGTGAATGCGCTGGTATTTCTCGACGACGAGGGTTTTGACTGGAATACGGATTTGACCAAAACCCTTAACCTCCTTCGTAAGCGCAATATTCCGGTGATCGTCGCTAATACCGACAAGACCTACCCAGCTTCCAAGAGCCGTTTGTCCATTGCGGTAGGTGCATTGGCCAAAATGATCGAAGATACTATCGGCAGGCAGTTTATCCGCTTCGGGAAGCCTGATCCTCAAATGTTTATATTTGCTTACCAGCACATTAAAAACTATCCAAATGTCGATAAAAGGGACATTCTGATGGTTGGTGACACATTACATACTGATATCCTGGGCGGGAACAAATTCGGCCTGGATACTGCATTGGTTTTAACTGGAAATACCCAGGCGGAAGATGCAGAAGTGCGGATCCGGGCAACCGGGATTATCCCTACCTACATTTGCGTTTCGGCAGTTGTGGAGTAGGCTTAAAGAGACTTACCAAGTCTTGAAGACTTGGTAAGTCTAGTATTATAGTACTCTCTCACCCGCTGTGCTTCCTGCTCTGCTTCTTTCGACTTCCCGCGAACTTTGAGGATCCTGGCACGATTCGCGTGACATTTGGCTGCAACATAGGAATCTGGAAATGAGCGGGCCGAACTCGTGAAAAGGTCATACGCCTGCGACAACGAAGTCGTATCCTTCATTGACAACAATGTCTGTGCCTGCTCAAAGTCTTGCTTCCAACGTTTGGCTATCGGTGTCATACGTTCAGCCTCCTGAAATACTTTGAAAGGAGGAATTACGGGAACTACACTATTTTTAGCAGCAATTTTTGCAACCGCTTTTGAGAAAAACGCTTCGATTGCTTCGGTATAAGCCAGCGCCTCTTTACCGTTATGCTCTTCATTTTTCAATTTTTGCTCTTCTGTCGCATTTGTAAAAAACGATGCTTCTGCCAGCACGCCCGGAATTCCGTAGGTATTACGCAAAACCGAAGCACCTGCATCGGCAAAAATGGTAAAATCGGACACTAGTGAGACCGGCGCATTGCGCTGGTGCAGATGCTTTAACAAACCAGTTGCCAGTTTCTTTCCAAAATCCACGCTGGCGACATTCTCCGAGGCATTACCATGAAAATAAATGATCGGAAAATTAACTGATGAATCCGCAGTCGCATTGTGATGGATCGAAACAAACAGGTCTGCTTTGTTTTCAACAGCCAGTTTGGCCCTGTCAGGAAGAGATACTACCTTATCCTCCGTCCTGGTGATCAGCACTTTGGCACCTTTTTCTTCCAGCATTTTTTGAAGCATCAGCCCTACCCGCAGATTAATCCATTCCTCCCGCTCACCCGAAGGCCCTACCCTGTAACTATCCGTCAGCGCTGTACCTCCGTGCCCGGGATCTATACAAATGGTTTTTCCACTTAAAGTGCTCCCCGTTTTTTGGGCATAACTTTGCAGGGTTAGCAAGAAAAAAAGAAGCGAAAACAGATTTTTCATAGGTTGACATTGTCAATTTGATGATAAAATAGGGATCATTCCGCGGATCGGCAAGCAATCTTATTTTAATAACTTGTTTCTCCGATTTCCTGCTATTTTTGCCAGATCTTACTAGTACTTATTACTCATAACACACACAAAATGTTAGCTAAAACTTACGGAAGTGCCGTCTTCGGCGTGGATGCCACTGTGATTACCGTTGAAGTAAATGTCGGACAGGGACTTGGTTTTTTCATGGTTGGTCTTGCCGACAGTGCGGTAAAAGAAAGCCAGCAACGCGTAGAAGCCTCCCTCAAATACTTCGGCTACAAAATGCCCCGGCAAAAGCTGGTCGTCAACCTGGCGCCTGCCGACATTCGCAAAGAAGGCTCGGCCTACGACTTACCCATTGCGCTGTGCACGCTTCTTTCCTCCGAACAAATTACCCCTGAACGTAACCTCGAAGATTACATTATCATGGGAGAACTATCGCTGGATGGTATTCTCAGGCCTATCAAAGGTGTGCTGCCCATTGCGATTGAAGCGCGTAAGCAGGGGTTCAAAGGTTTTGTACTGCCTGCTGAAAACGCACATGAAGCTGCGATTGTCAACAATATTGATGTGATACCGGTAGAAACGCTTACCGACGCCATTGCTTTTTTTGAAGGCAAGCTGGCCATTGAACCTCTGACGATCGATACCCGTGATATATTCTTCACTTCCCAAAATGAGTACGACGCTGATTTTGAGCATGTGCAGGGGCAGGAAAATATAAAGCGTGCGCTGGAAATAACCGCCGCCGGCGGGCATAATGCTATCATGATCGGCCCGCCTGGTTCAGGAAAAACGATGTTGGCTAAACGCATTCCCAGCATACTTCCACCACTGAGCTTGCCCGAAGCATTGGAGACAACCAAGATCCATTCGGTAGCTGGGAAATTAGGCAAAAAGGCCACTCTCGTTTCCAGAAGACCGTTTCGCTCTCCACACCATTCCATTAGCGATGTTGCTTTGGTAGGTGGTGGCAGTTATCCACAACCCGGAGAAATTTCGCTGGCACATAATGGGGTACTTTTTTTGGATGAGCTTCCCGAGTTCAAAAGATCTGTATTAGAAGTGATGCGTCAACCATTGGAAGAACGAAAAGTGACCATTTCGAGGGCAAAAATGGCCGTAGAATTTCCATCCAATTTCATGCTGATTGCCAGTATGAACCCGTGCCCGTGCGGCTACTACAATCATCCCGAGAAAAACTGCGTTTGCGGACCGGGCGTCGTGCAAAAGTACCTCAACAAAATCAGCGGCCCCCTACTAGATCGCATTGACCTTCACGTCGAAGTAACGCCCGTTTCCTTTGACCAGATCGCCTCGACCCGAAAATCTGAAAGCAGCGAACAGATCCGGGAGCGGGTTATTCAGGCCAGAAAACGCCAAACGGAGCGGTTCAAAGACAAAAAGGAAATCTATTCCAATGCCATGATGCCGCCGGAAATGGTGAAAGAGATTTGCGTGATCGAAGAAGTGGGAAAAGCTTTGTTGCGTAAAGCAATGGAGCGACTAGGCCTCTCAGCGCGTGCCTATGACCGCATTTTGAAAGTTTCCAGAACAATAGCAGACCTGGCCGGAAGTGATGATATTAAAGTTGAACATTTGGCAGAAGCGATCCAATATCGCAGCCTCGATAGAGAAAATTGGGCTGGGTAAGATACCATACAACTAAAAAAATGACACATACTTACAAACAATTAAGAGATGGTGCAATTGCTAGCCTTCTCGAACAACCAGACATTCATTTAATTATTGATCGCATTAATAATGTTTTGCGAGAGGAACGGCTTATGCTTCCTAACTTTTACATTAATAATTTAAAAAGAGAAAAGAGTGAGTTCATCAATGGCTCTTTTGAGCCCCTTCTATCATTCCCCTTAGAGGACGAAGTCTGCTTATTACTGGGAAAATTACTGAATGAGTTCGTAAACGAAAATCCGGTGGGTTTCCTTGTATTTAATTCAACGATTATCAGGCCCATAAAATTGAAGAATACTGGATCATTGATCCTGAAAAGCAAACTTTGGAACAATATCATCTCCAAAACAGTGAGTATGTTCTGGTTTTAAATGCGGCTTATGGAGATGTTCAGAGTTTCGTTTTGGACGGCTTTCAAATTCCAATTGCGGCTATTTTTAACGAAGCCGATAATTTAAAAACAATCCAAAACTTCTGATCCCTAAAGTTCTTCTATACTAACACCTCCCAGTTCCTGAAATAACGTCTGCCAGTAATGGGTGATATGCGGGTTGTTTTCTTTGGTGGAGGCTGTGGGTTCGAATGGAGAAACAATCGTAACCTGTGGCGATCCAATCGTATATTTATCCAGCTTTTTAATATCTGCTTTGGCCTCTTGTTCCGCCTGAGAATCGTCTTTGGGCGGGTTAATGTGAAAATCTCTCCTGTCTGAACCTTTTACACTTTCGATCATATCACTGAAATAGTAAACCTTCACCTGCGAACCAGTCTCGCCTGCTTTGGCAATAACCGGCAAACTGGCCCAGATGTCGGTTGAGAGATTAGAAGCTCCCGTATTTTGCTGATTTAACTTGGCTAAAAGCTGCCGCAAATAAATGCTCTTTTCCTTTTGCAATGACAACTGGAATGCAGTTTCGATACCCTCCATATCCGTTGCATTAGCACCGGCAACATTATCTTTTTCACTTCTGACAGCTAGCGACAATGCTCTGGCCTTGGAGGTGTTTTCATGGATAAAATATACTTCCAGTTTATCTCCCTTATTTTTCATGTTATTTTCAACAATGTCAGTCAGTGCTTGGCGGTACTTTTCATTGACATAGTTTTTATCCACGTGCACGCTTTGCGTTTTATCCATAAAAACCAAGGTAAAAACCGGCGCTTCGGCAACGCTCTTTGTCGTTTCTTTCTCGTCTCCGCACGACGCGAGCGCGAGTAACATTCCGGATAGCAGCACCAATTTTCGATGCAGCAAACTTTTTCTGAAAAGGGGGTGATTTCTCTGAGGATTCATAGATTGAAATTATTTAGCGAAACTAATTGGTTCACAAATATCACACAACGCCAAACGGACGTACGGTAGAAATATTTTAATAAAAAAAGAAAATCCCTTCAAAACACATGCCTTGAAGGGATTTTTGTCTTAATATTTATTTCCGAACCTATTTGTTTTGCTGTTGGATCATTTCAACCAATTCCTCCGAAATACCTGTTGAAGAATAGCCGCCGTCGTGATACAGGTTTTGCATTGTCACGAAACGGGTGAGGTCCGAGAACAATGTGATCGCATAATTCGCGCAGTCGTCCGCCGTAGCGTTGCCCAGCGGGCTCATTTTTTGAGCAAATTCGTAAAATGCATCAAATCCTTCTATCCCTGATCCTGCTTTCGTTTTGGTTGGCGACTGGGAAATGGTGTTAACCCTTACATTTTTCGCTTTTCCATAACGATAGCCATAGCTGCGGGCAATGCTTTCCAGCAATGCTTTTGCCTCAGCCATATCGCTATAAAAAGAGTAGGTACGCTGAGCAGCAATGTAGGATAATGCCACAACCGATCCCCAATCATTGATAGCATCCAGCTTCTCCCCTACCTGCAAAAATTTGTGCAATGATAGCGCGGAAATATCAAGTCCTTTCTGAAACCATTCGTAGTTAAGGTCGCCATAAGCCTTGCCTTTACGCACATTGACAGACATACCGATGGAGTGCAGGACGAAGTCGATCTTACCACCCAAAATCTCCACTGACTGGGTATACAGATTTTCAATATCTTCAACAGAAGTAGCGTCGGCAGGAATGATCTGAGCGTCGCACTGTTTAGCCAATTCATGGATTGCACCCATTCTCATGGCGATAGGGGCGTTAGTCAATGTGAATATAGCACCTTCTTCTTTTGCCTTTAACGCTACTTTCCAGGCGATCGAGTTTTCGTCCAATGCCCCTGAGATAATTCCTCTTTTTCCTTTTAATAAACCGTAAGCCATGTTTTCCTTTTTATTGTAGATTAATTAGGATCTGTCCGTTTAGGGCGGCAAAGTAAAGCATTTTTAGCGGGTTAAACCAGATTCCCAGCCCGATCCGAAATTTGCCGACTACCTTTTCAAGGTTGCAAAACGAGTTTTTCTACTGGTTTCAAATGAAGCTTTTCCTGAAAAAACTGGTCTGTTGCGTCATAAACACCTTTTACATCTTTGGAGCGCAACCTGGACCCGATCACATGATCGCCACTTTCAGGAAACGCTTTTTCAACTTTTAACTCGTCCGGCGTTCCCAGCAATGGAAACATATCCTGAATGGCTTTCACCGAAACGACTTTATCTTGCTCCTTTTCATTTTTATAATAATATCCAACAAAAATCGGTTGCTTGATCTGTGCAAAAACCTCCGGACGTGAGATCGCATCCATCATTTGTTGCAATGTCACCAATCCATTGGTATGGTAACCTTGCAGCCAGAAATTTGCACGTTCCGGTATAGAATCTTTTGACACATTATGGTCTCCGATCACATTATGCAGGATTTGCTTCCCCCACGGGCCGGTGATCAATTTCAGTGTCGAATTAGCCACTTTGATGCACGGTGAATAAAGCACTACTCCCTTAATCTCCGGATGCGTCGCTGCGAGGTAAACCGTAAGAAGACCTCCCGCAGAAGTTCCGATGACAATTACACTATCCCCGATCGCTTTTCCAATGGCCAAAGCTCTTTTTGCTCCTGCCATAAAGTTAGCCGGGGTAAGATCATCCAAAGCATTGGTGTCGGCGATACCGGCATCGTGCATACGCGACAGGTATAAATTAGCTCCGTACCTTTTTGCAAGATCCTTATGTATCGGATCACCCTCCGCCCAGCTGGCCCCGAATCCGTGAATGTAGACAATGCTGTAAGGCGTCTTTTGCTTTTTGGAGCTGTCGGCCCAAACAATGCGTGCCTCATTATCTGGTTTGAGATAGGGGGTGGCGTTTTCAAGTTTGTTGACCTCCTCTTCCAGTTTCGGCAAGTCAGACGTGATCGTTGGTAAAACTGGCGTAAGCTTTGCTTCCGGAACTTTTGGTCCGACAAAGTATACAATGCCCAGTATTACGAATAACGCAACGATCCATACAATGAATTTTAACATTTTTTATGAGTTAAGAAGGTTTATCAATACTATCTTGCAAACATATTTAATTATCCGTTCCAATGCCCAATCTTTTACTAGTAGAGGATGATGCCAATCTTGGATCTTTACTTCAGGAATATCTGATAGATAAAGGCTTCCCTACCGACCTTGCTACTGATGGGCAGAAAGGATGGCAGTCTTTTGTTGATAAAACTTACGATCTCTGCATATTCGATGTGATGATGCCGAAGAAAGATGGTTTTTCACTAGCCAAAGAAGTCAGAATGAGTGGACGCGATGTGCCCATTATTTTTCTGACTGCCAAATCAATGAAGGAAGACACTATGCAGGGTTTCAGGGTAGGTGCCGACGATTACGTAACCAAGCCTTTTGACCGCGAAGAGTTGCTGCTCCGCATTGAAGCCATCCTCCGAAGATACAAAAAACAACCAGACGCTCCCGAAGAAGCTAAGGTTTTTCAGGTAGGTCAATTTATTTTCGATTACAGTCACCAGCAATTGACGACCAATGATAAATCCGCCAGGCTTACCAGCAAGGAATCCGAGCTGCTCCGACTTTTCTGCCAAAATCTTAATCAGCCTATTAGCCGTAGCTTTGCGCTCAAAACCATCTGGGGCGACGATTCGTATTTCAATGCAAGAAGTATGGACGTTTACATTACCAAATTGCGAAAATATTTAAGAGAAGACCCATCCATTCAGATCATGAACCTACACGGAGAAGGTTTTAAGTTGATGGTTGGGTAAAATAGGAAATCAAAATGATCAATTTATCCCGTCGTCCGCGACGCAATAGAAAGTCCTCTGCCATAAGAGATCTTGTACAGGAAACTACACTGCAGGTCTCCGATTTGATATACCCCATGTTCGTTGTGGATGGCACAGGCCAAAAAAGTGAGGTGAAATCCATGCCAGGCATATACCGCTATTCGCTGGATAACCTGCTGGAAGAACTGAAAGAAGTGTCCGATCTGGGCATTCGCGCGATCGATCTTTTTCCAAATTATTCGGAAAGCAAAAAAGATAAGTTTGCCTCGGAAAGCTATCACGAAAACACTTTCTATCTCAGGGCCATTACCGCCATTAAGGAGCAGTTTCCTGAGCTTGTGATCATGACTGACGTCGCTATGGACCCTTACAGTTCCGACGGCCATGACGGATTGGTGGAACACGGCAAGATATTAAACGATGCCACGCTGGAAATTCTCGGTAATATGTCGCTGGCACAAGCAAAAGCAGGCGCTGACATACTCGGACCGAGCGATATGATGGATGGCCGTGTGGGCTACATCCGCAAGCACCTTGACGCTCACGGCTTCACTGATGTGAGCATTATGTCCTATTCTGCCAAATACGCCAGCGCTTTTTACGGTCCGTTCCGTGATGCATTGGAATCGGCACCAAAATTTGGTGACAAAAAGACTTACCAGATGAATCCCGCGAACAAACGTGAGGCTTTACTCGAAGCACAGCTGGATTTTGAAGAAGGCGCTGACATGCTGATGGTAAAGCCTGCGCTATCCTACCTTGACATTATCCGCCTTTTAGACGAAAATTTCGACATACCCATCGCCGCCTATAATGTTTCCGGTGAATACGCTATGATCAAAGCCGCTGCGCAAAACGGCTGGCTGGATGGTGATCGTGCTATGATGGAGGTACTCACGAGCATTAGAAGAGCTGGCGCAAAATGTATTTTGACATACTTTGCGAAAGAGGCTGCTGTGATTTTGAATGGGTAATGAATTCAAATTCTCTTCAATTTGATATGGCAGGGTTTTCGGATTCTGCCTTATTTTTTGCTTTTTAGGTATATTATAGAAGGAATCGTTTCTTTGCCAGAAGAATAAAATTGGATTCACCATATGACCGTTTCCGAACTCATAAAACATCTAACCGTTATGCCTCAAGACGCTATCGTAGTGACGGAAGGTTACGAAGATGGCTTTGATATCATCAGAAAGGTTTCGTTGATGAAAGTCGAAGAAAATCCAGAAAAGCGATGGTGGGTGGGGAAATATATTGATAGCGAAAAAGCAGAAGCTGTGGAAGTAGTGTTTCTGAATGCAGAAACCAAAGCAGAAAAGATATGAGCTACAAACTCAAAAACGTTAGTTGTATTTGATACTAACTCGCTGCGAAGGGTAGATTCCGAAGAAGTAATGCTAATTGAATTTACATCAAAAATAAGGTTGAGAACCAAACGATAACCCCAAATACGAAACACACTATTGCCGAAACTTATGCCAGGTAAAATCCAGATAGAAGCATGAAAACAGAACAGATACAAAACCTCCTCCTACAATTCGAAAATGCTTGTTACAATTTTCACGGAGTTGAATGCTGGAGTGCGCGTGAACTTCAGGAAATATTGGGTTATACGAAATGGGATAATTTTGTTAAGGTTATCAGCAAAGCCAAGGTAGCTTGCGAAACCAGCGAAGTAAAGGTGTCCGATCATTTTGCCGATACCGGCAAAATGATCGGGCTCGCTAAAGGAGCCCAGCGGGAGATTGAAGATGTGGCACTTACACGTTACGCCTGTTATCTTATTGCTCAAAACGGCGATGCCTCCAAACCTGCTATTGCCTTTGCCCAGACCTATTTCGCTGTCCAAACCCGTAAGCATGAAATTATAGAGCAACGCTTGCTGGACGTTGCCCGGGTTACAGCGAGGGAGAAGCTATCCAAATCTGAGAAAAAGCTATCAGGCATTATTTACGAAAGAGGCGTGGATGATAAAAGTTTTGCCATCATTCGTTCTCGGGGCGATAAGGCGTTATTTGGTGGGTTTTCTACTCAGGATATGAAACGAAAATTGCTTGTTCCGGATGGAAAACCATTAGCCGACTTTTTGCCTACACTTACAATCAAAGCGAAGGATTTTGCAACAGAACTCACCAGCCACAATGTTGTGGAAAAAGATTTAAAGGGGGAATTATTGATATCCAAAGAGCATGTGGACAATAATTTGGCAATAAGAAAAATGCTCCGTGAAAGAGGCGTAAAGCCGGAAGCGCTTCCGGCAGCCGAGGATGTCACAAAACTCAGACGCAAACTGGAAAGTGATGAAAAAAAGGTAGTAAAAGAGGCTCAAAAACCGTCACTCAATAAAAAATGAACATCATCACTTAAAATGAGAACTATAAAACCTTTCACTATGAAAAAAATATCTCTTCTATTCCTTTCTTGTGGGTTATTGCTGGCCGCGCCCACATTCTCCCAAAAGAAAACCACAACCCTCCCCGAATTCCAGATCAAAAAGTCGGAGACGGAGGCCCATATGCGGTTTTTGGCTGCGGATGAATTGCTTGGGCGGCGTACTGGTGAGCAAGGCAACTTTGTTGCGGCCAGGTATATCGCTGAGCAATTCCGAAAATTGGGCGTGGTACCCGTTCCCGGCGCTGCTGCTGGTACATCTTCGTATTTTCAGAATGTGCCTTTTGAAAAAATGGGTTACAATGGTGCCGGACAAATTACTGCCGATGCTGAAATCATGAAAAGCGGAGAAGCTTGGATTTTGATGAACGGGGACGCCGTTGACTTGAAAGCGCCGATTGTTTACGCTAGTTTCGGTCTTGAAAATGCTTCCAAAAATTGGGACGACTACAAAGGTCTCGACGTGAAAGACAAAATTGTACTCGTAGAAAGCGGTACACCTGACACGCAGACACCGTCAGAAATCATTGCTACCTCGATCGAGAAACGAAAAATAGCAATGAACAAAGGAGCAATAGCCGTCATAGAGCTGTTCAATGCGCCTATCCCCTGGAATATCGTGAGCCGGAACTTTGCAGGAGAGAAAATCTCACTCGCAGAGAGCAACAAAACTAAATCCATTCCGCACGCCTGGGTAAATGGAAAGGAAGCGAAATATGCACGTGCTTTGCGTGCTGTGAAAGAAGTGGAATTTAAAACGGCCGGACGGAAATCACAGCTGGTCAACAGCTATAATGTGGCCGGGTACATTCAGGGAACCGATCCGAAGCTGAAAGAGGAGTATGTTTTGCTGACGGCACATTACGATCATGTGGGTGTGGGCAAGCAGGGTGGTCAGGCATTCACGCCTGAGGACAGTATTTTTAATGGCGCGCGGGACAATGCATTTGGCACCGTTGCCTTATTGACCGCGGCAGAGGCTCTATCTAAAAATCCTCCAAAACGTTCGATCTTGATCGTTGCGCTGACAGGCGAAGAAGTTGGACTGTTGGGAAGTAAATACTATGCTGCTCATCCACTACTGCCTTTGAACAAATGTATTTTTAATATAAATTCCGATGGTGCCGGTTATAATGACACGACCATTGTGTCGGTAATGGGCCTGGAAAGAACAGGAGCAAGGGTTGAAATTGAAGCAGCTAGCAAGGCTTTCGGCCTGGGCGTATTTGCGGATCCTTCTCCGGAACAAGGCTTGTTCGACAGGTCGGATAATGTAAGTTTTGCAAAGGAAGGAATTCCCGCTCCTACATTCACGCCGGGTTTTAAGGAATTCACTGGCGATATCATGAAATATTACCACCAGGTGTCAGATAATCCGGAAACGATTGACTTTAATTACCTGCTGAAATTCAGCCAGGCTTATACTTATGCTACCAGGTTGATCGCTGATCGTAAAGTGGCGCCGCAATGGTCTGCGGGAGACAAATACGAGCCCGCCGCTAAGAAACTGTACGGTAAATAAAAGCCTTTTAGTAAAGAGCGCTAGTTGATTAACTCAGCCAGCGCTCTTTTTTATTTCAAACCATTGTAAAACTTGAATAACCTCACGACGTCATCCTCGTTTTTGAAGTTTACATTCTTCTCTTTCAAATAAGCCTCCACATCCTTTTGCTTTTCATTCATGAAAGCCAGCATGCTTTTCTTACTTAAAGTCGCTTTCTCCGCGGTTCCCTTAGAGACTACATAATAATCGCTTCCCTGACGAACGACGGTGTTTTTCTCGCCGGTAGCAAATCCGGGATTGTAGTTCGGCTTTGTAATTTTTGGATAAAAATATTCAATCAGCGACAAATCCCCCTGTACCAGCACTTTTGCAAAGCCTCTCAGTGGCTTTTCAGATTTAAATGTTGCGACATTGACATACATTTTTGGATTAGTACCCAGGTTTGTCGTAAAATTTTTCAACTGACCGCCTTTGATCACACGAATGTCATTTTTGCTTTTGTCCGCCAGCACTTCCAGCTCATCATTCAATGTGTTGTACCGAATTTGAATGCCGGTCAGGCTATCCGAATTCCAGCCACCCAGTTGTGGCACAATCGAAGTAAATTTCACTTTCCCTTCCTGCCACACCGAATCAATGTAAAACTCTCCGATAACATTCGGCATATCGGTAGGCGAAGTCCAGAATACGTCCGATTTCAAGGCATTAAGGCCTCTTCCGCTATTAATTCCAACTTTGGTACCCTCAGAAACCTGCGCAAATGCAGCCGAAGAGTTGATGATGAAGGTTAGTAAATAGCCTATGGTGTGCTTCCTTTTCATGTTGATTACTTACCAAATCACTTTCCTCCCGGAGGGCAATTCTTTTTCAAATAGTCCGTAAATAATGTCTTTAAATGCAGCGAAGTGCCTTCTCCTTCATAAATCCCGTGAGAGCGGTTTGGATAAGGCATAAACTGGAACGTCTTATTATTCTTGATCAGCTCGTTAACAAGCATCTCGGCATTCTGATAATGCACATTGTCATCGCCGGTACCGTGAATGTAAAGTAAATTTCCGCGCAGGTTTTTAGCATGCGTGATCGGAGATCCTTTTATAAAATCTTCCCGATTTTCCTGCGGAATGCCCATGTAGCGCTCCTGATAAACATTGTCGTAAGTCAAAAGGTTGGTCACAGCTGCCACTGCTATCCCGGTTTTGAAATGCTCGGGATATTGAAACAGCAAATTCAATGTAGAAGAACCACCGCCACTCCATCCGTGCACCGCCACGCGACTGGTATCAATGAATGGATATTGCTTAAACATAGCCGTTGCAGCACCATCCATGTCCTTGATATTGATGGTCCCGATTTTCTTATAAATCGCTTTTCGCCAAGCACTTCCTTTCGGTGAAGGTGTACCCCTGTTATCCATAGACGCATATATATACCCGTCGTCAGCCATACTTCCGGCGTACAAACGGTTGCGTCCGGTTCCATACACATCTTTCACGGTAGTATTCGCAGCTTCGCCATATACGGTAAAGACAATTGGATATTTCTTAGCCGGGTCAAAGTTAGTTGGCTTCACCATCCATGCGTCTACCTCAACACCTTCGGCTGTTTTCATTTTAAAAAATTCAATATTGGTCCTGGACGAATTAATTTTAGCAGCCGAATTTGCGATTGAATTTCCAGGATCCAATGCGGTGTGTTTCGGTAAAGCTATCCATTCTCCCAATGGAGCAGTTCTGGCATTGGAAAAGCTGTGCTGTGCAAACTTTGCTGCTGGTGAAATCTCATAGGCGTGCGTACCTGCCTGATCTGCCGGAGTCAGCCGCTCTGCTTTTCCTTTACCATCTAATGACACTTTATACAAATAACTCTGAGTTGCATTATCCGGTGAAGCCATGAAATAGTAAGCATTGTTCTTTTCATCGATTCTTACCGGATTAATCATATCGAAATTACCAATGGTAATAAGCGTCTCTTTTTTGCCGTCACGACTCACACGATAAGTATGTCGCCAACCGTCCTTTTCGCTTACCCACAAAAATTCCTTCCCATTGTTGATCCAGTCCCAGCCCATTGGATCATCTTCCCAACGGCTTTTAATATCGATCCAGGCTGCGTCTTTTTCGGTATAAAATGGTTTGGCGCTACCGTCTTTGGTGTTGATATATAATAAAGTGCTTTCGTTTTGCTTGCGGTTCAGTTGCTGAACGACCAGTTCATCAGGCATTCCCGACCATTCCATTCTTGGCAAATACGTGTTCTGCGGATCCCCCGGAATGTTCATCCATTTGGTTTGGGCTGTCGACACATCCACCACCCCTATTTTATAGGGGGAAGGTGTTTCGCCTACTTTGGGATATTCCACCGGCACATTGAATGAATAAATTGAATCCGTAGTATTGATCATCAGGAAGTTACGAATCTTTCTAGCATCCAGCTGCCAGTATGCTACGGACTTGCTGTCGTCGCTCCACCGGAAACCATCCCGGCAGTCAAACTCTTCTTCGTAAACCCAGTCGAATGTACCATTGATAACCCGATCGGTACCATCGTTGGTCAATTGCTTGATCTCTCCGCTTTGCAAATCCTCGGCATATACATTGTGCTGACTCACATATCCGACTTTTTTACCGTCAGGGGAAAGCTTTGCGAACATCAGGGACGAAGCCGGAAGCCCTTTCCCTAACTTCTTCAATGTTTTTGAAGCCATATCAAATACCCAATAGTCGCCACGCGTCTCGTAGCGCCAAACCCTTTTCGTATTGGTATATATCAGCACTTTGTCACCTTCATTACTGATCGTATAGCTTCTCACGGCCAACGGTGTATCGCCATTTTTGAGCTGTGCATTTGAAACAAGGACTTTTTCCTGCATGGATGGCAGCGATATTTCTACAATACCATCATCTCCCAAGTCGCGATAACCGCTTCCGTCGGGTAACCATTGAAATGTATTGGGGATTTGGGCAAAAAGTTGAACTGAAAAAAATGTGAGGAACAATGTCCTTATTATGTGCTTCATCGGAGCTCTAAAAATTAGTACGACAACTATAATAACACAATTTTAACATATAAATTATTCTTTTACATCTTCCGGACCAGTTCCTTTCACTTTTGAACGTTTTTGTTTCTTCAAAGCCTCACTAAGCAAAAATTCTATCTGACCGTTCAAACTACGAAAATCCTGCTGTGCCCAGGCTTCTAACGCTTTGAGCACATCAGGATTGATTCTTAAAACAAATGGTTTCTTCTCTGCCATATCAGGGATACAAAGTTCCGGCGTTTAAAACTGGCGTGACAGACTTCTCTCCGCACAATACTACCAACAGATTACACACCATGGCCGCTTTACGTTCCTCGTCCAGATTTACAATTCCCTTATCCGACAGCATTGCCAAGGCCATATCCACCATACCAACTGCTCCATTCACAATCTGGCGACGTGCCGCCACAACCGCCGAGGCTTGCTGCCGCTGCAACATTGCCCCTGCAATTTCCGGCGCATAGGCCAGGTGACTAATACGCGATTCCAGCACATCTACTCCGGCGCGGCTAAGTCGTTCCGTCAATTCTGCTTCCAGCATTTCGTTGATCTTACCGCTTCCATCGCGCAATGTCACCTCATGAATTTCCAGTTCCTCAGCCTCCATCGTATCATAAGCATATATTCCAGCAAGGTGCCTTACTGCCGCTTCCGACTGAATTTCCACATATTTGATGTAATCATCCACCTCGAAAGAAGCTTTGGCAGTATCTCCTACACGCCATACCACCACCGCAGCGATCTCGATAGGGTTACCCAGCTTGTCATTCACTTTCAGTTTCTGACCATTCAGGTTACGGGCCCGAAGACTCATTTTTTTCCTGCGAAACAATGGGTTCACCCAGCGAAGACCGCTTTGCTTCATAGTACCCATATAATCTCCGAAAAACGTAGTTACTACTGCTTCATTCGGGTTAATGACAGTGAGTCCGATCAAAATAATGAAGCCTGTGACGGAAATAATAATTCCGGTAATAGGGCTGCCGGTTGTCACTACATAAATGACTCCGCTAAACAGCAAGATCAGGCCTATTGCGAAAAGGAAATACCCTGACATCGAACGTAATTCTTTCTCATTCATAGCTTTAATTGTGATAGTAAAATGATATCACAATATTATCAAATCAAAATCATATTCCGGTTAAAATTATGGATAAAAAAATCCCGGAGCTTTTGATCGGCTCCGGGATTGGATAAATGGTGTATGCAGTTGAAATTCAGTTGAGCTGGAAGTTAATCGGGACCGTATATCTCACACTAAATGTCTTTCCACGAATGGAACCCGGTTCCCACAAGCCGTTCATTTTCTTAACAACACGGAGCGCCTCGTCGTCAATGCCAAATCCTACTCCGCTCTCCACCTTGTATTCGCCCATGGTTCCGTCTTCGCGCACGACAAAAGAAAGTTTCACCCTCCCTGTTACCCCGCGCCTGGCAGCATCCTCGGGATACCGGATATTGGTACCCAGGAACTTATAGAATTCCTTGATACCTCCTTTGAACTGCGGATTAATGTGCGCCTGTGTGTAGTTTCGTTTCTCTCCGTCGTAATACGATACTCCTTCCTTCAAAACACCCATGTTGTAAGTTTCCTGATAGAGCAATGTACTGTCTGACCATTTTCCCTCCCATTTGCCATTTTTGGCCCCTGCCGCAATTCGGCCCTGCTCGATTACTAATCTACGACCAAAAGTTTCTTCCGTCGACCACCAATAGCCGTCGCCGTCTTTGACACGTTGAACTCCGTTACGATCCCAGGCATTGACATAAATGGGTTCTACAAATTCATTCTGCTTGCTGACGGGTGTTTCAATCACGCTTTTGATCTGCCCGTTTTCAAACCATGTCAGTTCCGAACGCAGGGAATCCGAAAACAGCCGCAGTACGCGTACCATGCCATTGAGATCGTATTCCTTATTTAATGATGCCTTGTTATTCAGCTCATATTCGGTATAGGAAAGCAGCGTGCCATTCATTTGAAAAATAGCTTCGGAGGAGTGGCTCGCCAGGTTTCTGTCCCGCGCCGAAATCCAGTAAGCTTTCACGGAATCGGCCACGCTTCCTACATAGCCCGTCTTGTGCCATATTTCTTTCTTTTCAAAATTAGCCTTCCCAATTTCCTTCCATTTCCCACCCTTCATCTGCTCATAAACCACATCGGCTCTAATGTAACCATGATCGTCAACCGGCAAAATACTGCGGTACTCGTATTTTTTGGGGTCAGCAACGGGATTGTATTTTTGGTCGAAATAATCCACCAATGCTGATCTGGAACTGTCATAGGATGTTTTCGCCTTGGTCCGGAATGTCATAGGATAATGTACATACTGTCGCACCTTTTCACCTTTGATGGTAGCTGGCTTCCATGCTTTAAACAAACTCATCACGCGAACCGCTTCCTCGTTGCATAATGTATCAATCCCTTTGGTGACCTCTATCTGACTCATACTTCCATCCGTTTCCACCAAGCCTTTGAGATAAACACGTCCATTGAGTCCTTTGATCGCACTCTTGAATGGTATTTGAAGATTCGAAGAAATAAACTGGTTCAGGTGGATTAAACCTCCTGCGGGCTCAGCCTGCTTTTCAACTTCGTGCGGGAGATAAGTATTTTGGCCAAAAACAGTAGTACAGCAGAGAATAAGCAATAGGAAAAATCCTTTCATGAGTGGTAAGTTGATTTAAACAAATATAAAAAATGTATCCATTCTTCTTTATTAACTCATAGTTACTATTTATTAACTACCATGCTTTTTTGTAGAACTAGTTTTTAGTTAAAACTTAACCTACTGATAACCTGCCAGTAACATCCAGGTAATATAAAATGAGAAAATTTGTAACATGGGAGATACAACTCACTTTCGGACAATCATTATTTCTGATTTGCACCTCGGCGCGGGTGGATCAAAGGCAGAAGAAGTCACCAATTTTTTGAAAAGCTATTCCTGCAAAAAGCTTATTCTGAATGGCGACATCATCGACGCCTGGCAACTCAAAAAATATGGGGTCTGGAAACGTAAACACACTATGTTTTTCAAAAGGGTGTTAAAGATGATCGAGGAGAATAAAACCAAGGTCATTTACATTCGGGGAAATCACGATGATTTCCTGGACCAGATCATTCCGTTGCGGCTAGGTAAACACTTCCAGATCCGTAAAGATTATATCCTCAATTCAGGTTCACAGCGTTTTTACGTGACTCACGGCGACGTATTCGACTCCATTACCACACATTTGAAATGGCTGGCGTACCTCGGTGATATGGGTTATACATTTTTACTTTGGGTCAATAAATTTTACAACAAATACCGCGAATGGAGAGGATTATCCTACTATTCACTATCCCAGCGCATCAAGCAGTCAGTAAAGATGGCGGTGAACTACATGACTGATTTCGAAGAAAAACTGACCGAACTCGCACGCTCACGCAATTGTGACGGTGTCATTTGCGGACACATTCACCATCCCGCTATCCGGGAAATTGATGGCATTATGTATATGAATTCTGGTGATTGGGTGGAAACGCTCAGCGCATTGGTGGAAGATTTCGACGGTAACTGGAGTCTGTTGTACTACGATCAGCAAAACATTGTCCCTATGCCGGAAACCAAAGTGGCTGTCGACAAACCTGTTGTTGAAAAATTCCCAACTGTCGAAAAACAAGTGGCTTTCACTGGATTTTCGACTGGGCGAAACCAACGCTACCTATAATATGAAGATCCTTTTTTTGGTACAGGGAGAAGGCCGCGGCCATTTGACCCAGGCTATTTCAATGGGTCAGATCCTGCGTTCGCGCGGGCATGAGATTGTGGCCGCTATGGTCGGTACTTCACCGGGCCGCCAGGTTCCCGCATTTTTTGATGAACAGATCTTAGCTCCGGTACTGCATTTTGACGCTCCGAATATCGTTTACAATGCGCAGGGCGGCGGAATGAACCTGAAACGAACGCTTTACACGCATCTTTCCAACTTACCGAAATATTTAAAAAGCCTCGGTAAGATCCATCAATCCATTCAGGATATCAGGCCCGACTTGATCATCAGCTTCTACGACACTTTTGGTGGCTTATACAACCTCGTTTACAGGTCGAGCATACCTATGGTTTGCATAGCGCACCAGTACCTGCTCATGCATCCCAAATTTGTATTTCCAAAAAACAGCCTGATCAACCG
The DNA here is from genome assembly GCF_039919315.1 of Dyadobacter sp. Classification (GTDB taxonomy): domain Bacteria; phylum Bacteroidota; class Bacteroidia; order Cytophagales; family Spirosomataceae; genus Dyadobacter. Next base: position 198,250 of record NZ_JBDSFX010000001.1, read on the forward strand.
GCTATTGCTCAATCTCAATTCCAAATCAACATCCTGGTTTGCAGCCAAGCGGCTGGCGCTCTCATTTCGTGAAATTCCGTCCAGACCAGATCTTAAAATCACGGTAGTTCCGCCGCTTCTACGGAAAGAAATTGTACAGCTCTTACCCACCCGCGGGAATTTCTTTTTGGTGTACATGACCCACCACAGCCTCAGCCGCCAGGTCATTGACTGGCATATGGCTCATCCGGAAGTGGTACTTCATTGCTTTTGGGATAATGTTGATGTTTCTGATGAATTTGCATTTGACGAAACGCTGACTTTCCATCGGATCAACAGCCGGAAATATCTGGATATGCTGGCAACTTGTGGCGCACTGGTCACTACGGCTGGTTTTGAGTCAGTTTGTGAGGCTATGTACCTTGGAAAGCCAGTTATGATGGTTCCGGTGCCCAATCATTTTGAGCAGGAATGCAATGCGATCGATGGTGTGATTTCAGGAGCCGGCGTTACTTCCAAATCCTTCGATCTTTCCATTTTGCTTGATTATCTTCCCAAGCACATTGATCAATCGCAGAAATTCAGAAATTGGTATCTCTCGGGTGAGGACACGTTTGTCAAAGAAATTCAGGCGTTTGACAAACAGGCTTCCGTTAACCCAAAGGTAAAATCGGAAGCCTGATCATTTCAGTTGCTATATGCTACTTTTGCGTCTTTTTAAATACTAACCTCTCAGTAGCATTCGGGAAGGTAAGTATGAACCGGTTTTCCGAAACTTGGAAATTAGCGGTCGCATTCGAATTGAGCCACGCTTTACTGCTCCACCCCGGCTCTCCTACTTTTGTCCCTCCAAATCCCGTGATCTTCACTGAGCATCCGCCTGCCAAAGTATAGTTACCGCTAATGTCATTGACGAACGTATGACCGGCTATGGTCCCCTCTTTTCCGTCATCCTTAAAGGTAAATACCACCCCTTTTCCATCAGGTTCAGGATCTTTATCCTCCGCGCCAGTGGAAATGTTTTGATAACTTTCCAGCCGCCAGGTTCCGGTTAAGCTGGATTTTTCGCTACATGGAGGCATTACACAGCAATCTTCCTGGTCACCACATTCAAAGGCTGTCAGGCCGAAAAAGGCGATGATTGCGATATACGAGGCTAATTTTTTCATGGCTAATAATTAAAAACTTATTCCTAATCTGATCGCTAAACGATTGTAAACTCTCTCTTCCGAACGCTCAGTTTGGTCCCAAAGCGGTGGCTTGTCGATGTCCGCTTCTTGTCTTTTGTAAGTAAATGCCAGGGTTACCGCAGTAGCTCCGGGCTTGCCAATCCGCATACCAATTCCCGGGTTGACCATTAAACCTCCTTTGGTATTAAATCCTTCTGCGTCGTCATGAAACCAGGCAAAAGCGTAACCTATGTCAGCTGTACCGTATATTTTGACATTACCCTTTTTCGTCAGGTCGTAACGTAATCCGGCAGCAACCGGGTTGAGAAGGGCCGCTTTGTACCAATCCATTCCAATGGTTACTCCCGTCGACAAACGTCTGGTTAGCTGAACCCCATTGAATGTCTGTATGGTCATGCTGAGCCTGTTATCTACTTGCTCCTGGTTTCCGTTATAAAGGTTAGGGTACTTTACACGCCCAAACAACCCGCCAAATTCGGTATGATTGACATAATGCTTTACAAACGGATCCTGCGCTCTGAGTACATTTGTCATCAACAACATGCCACAGAGAAAGTATAATGATTTTCTCATGCTATATGGTGGTTTTGCCTACAGGTATCTTGCTCAGTAATTTCAGGTCGAGCGGGTTCGACGAATCGTATTGATAGAAACCATCTTTACCGATTAGTAACAATGTTTTCCCAAGCGAAATCACGTCATAAGCATCCATATTTTTAAAATGCGCCAGTAAGTGCTGATCTATCGCAAATTTGTCTTTTACATCAAACACTTTAAGACCATTTTCGCCTTCGCATAGATATAATGTAGGGAAATCAATGCTTAATCCATGCGGATTCTGCATTTGGTAGCTTTTGATCAGTTGCGGCGCTGCCGGGTTACTCACATCCACCAGATCCAATTGATTTTGTGTTCCTGCGCACGCGGTACCTGTACGCAACGTTACGTAGGCAATGTCGCCCTGCACGACTACAGGATCGCAGGCACGGCCGTGCTGGAATGTTGAAAGTTGCTTAGGGGCGGCTGGATTACTGTTGTCATAAATGAACATTCCGGTTGAAGAACCAATGAAAAGCTTGTTCTCGTAAGGGAATATAGTTTCAATCCCCCAACCTACATTAACGGTTGCAAAATCGACGGGTTTGGAAGGAGTTGCAATGTTGAACAAATGAAGATCATTCTGTCCAACGGTATATAGAAAGTTATGATGCAATGCGAAACGGGCCATAGAACCTGCCTGGCCGCTGCTTCCGCCGGATGATTGTGGCGACGCAGAAGACGCTGAACTGCTCAAAAATGCGCGGTCGGCCAAAGCCCAGGCACCACCCCACCAAAAATTCGGAGAGATATTTTCTTCGCAGTTAACGGTGACGGTTTCTGTCACATACTCCACATTCTGATCATTAATGGCACCCACGGATTCATTCAAAGACCAGCTGCCACCATCAAACAAACCAAATTTGAAGACATTTTTGATCCTTTCCACTTCTTTCGGCTTGGTAGGATCGGCTATATCCAATGCTACCAGATCAGAGAAACTATCGGCATAGAGTATATTATCGCGAACGGCAATGTCACCATTACCGGGGATTTTTATAAAAGAGACAAATTTCGGGCTGGAAGGATTGCTATTATCGATGACATGAATCCCCTCCTTTATTTCATTGACAAAAAGGTAACTACCCTTGATGTACATTTTCCCAGGTCGTTCGAGGGCGCGCGGAGCTTCCGATTTGACCTGCGTGCGAAGTTCCATGAGAGAGCGGGTAACATTGCTGAAACGTCGGGTAACCCTGGTTTCTTTACATTGGTCATTGCACGACCAGAAGGCAGTAGTCGCAAAAAGAAGAAGTAAATGTAAAAGTTTGGTTTTCATAGCATTAAGAGGTTAGAGACTTGTTATTATTACATTCCGACTTGGCATATTTATGACACCGTTTAATAATAATTGGTTGGAACATAAAACAAAATCGTCCGAAAGCAAAGCCTCCGGACGATAACGCACCCCGAAAATGCCGTAACTAACGGCATTTTTTATTTTTGATTTCTTAATGGCTAATAGATAAACTGACGCGGTCAGCTTGACGCGGTCAGCCTGACGCGGTCAGCTATTCTGGTATTTACTTGCTGTCCGGGTTTTTGATTCTTCCCATAAACAAAATCGTGTTGGACGTGTTTTCACTGATCATCAGTGCAAACGGTCTGTCGCAGATGTACCTGGGCTCCTCCGCGCCTACCGAAGTAAGACCAATCCCGATGGTCGTTACGGCTGCGGCCTCAGTGCCCTGCTCGTCGATACCCAGGTATGCATCCTGTTTTACAAAATCGACGAATAAATCTGCTGTTTTATTGATTTTACCAAGCTGGGCGGCATTTGTAAACACTTTCTCTATGCCCATTTTTGCCAAAGTCTTGTTCAGTTTTCCGGAATAGTCGAGCTTAAAGCGTGGGAGACCTACCGTTACCACTGCTTGCTTCAGGCCGGTCGATTGCAACTCATTCCATTGTGATGCCGTCAGTTCTTTCAATACCTGGTCTATTGTATTTTGTCCTTTGGGTATTAACAGTGTCATATTAAACTGACCATTTGCATAGGGTAACCTCACTGCACTATACTTGGCCGCGTTGGAGACGTTGAAGTCAGACTTCGCGTACATCATTTTAACCGTTTTATCAGCGCCGCTTTCCAGCTTGAATGATGCATCCAGCGTCTTTTTGCTATCAAACTGCGTTTTCCAGTCGCCTTTGAAGTACAGCGCGTTCAGCAGGAACATCACCTGCTCGGCGCTGATCTCGTCAATTACCTTGGTGATTTTCCCTTTGGTTTTATCACTGGCCCATTGGTTGATCTTATCCTTGGCCGCATTATCAAAAGGAAGCCCGGTAATTTCTGCATCGAAATCATTTTTCAACACACTTTGAAAATCCGATTCAACCTGAAAACCGCTCTTGTACCAAACTGAATTGGCTAGCCCCAGGCTTACTTTCGAATCGGCAACCGGCAAGTCATTGATCAGCGTCTTGTAAGCATTATTCAGATCTGAAATCGAGATGCCTTCCATCTTCAACGTTTTCAGGATCTCCTGAGCGGTTTCATCTTCAGCCCCGTTTAACAACATTCCCAAAGCCATGTGTAAGCTTAGCGGCGACACAAACAGGTTATCGCCCGTAGGTTGGGTTTCCTGCAAAGTGTGAAGAAAATCAAAAGCAAAGGCAGTGGTCCCTTCTGAAACACCTGTTGGAATGCTGACCGGATTAACCTCAACATCTGGCTCAACGTTACTATCATTGGTACAGCCGAAAAACAGGCCCGCCGACAGAATAGGTACAATGAAGGATTGTTTAAGAATTTTATTCATGGCTAATAAATGTTAGAGCATTCTTTCGGGACAAGATTGTAAAGACTACTTGTTCCCTCAAATAAATCTACATTAGTTAGATTCAAAAAGCCGTCCGATGGTTGGAAGCCTTTTATATTATTTCAAAAAGAATATCGCACGCCCCACGCGACTCCATATAGGTAAGGATGAGATTCGAGACTTTGATTTGACCTGAAACCGGAAGTAACGGCTTTTTGATATGAGCCAGTCAAGCTTGCCTTCCATTTTGATGAAAGTCTGTAATTAAATCTCAACCCGGTAGTAGCAGACCAGTTGGTAGTCCTGTAAATTTCATCATCGGCCGTCGTGGTAATGATCTCTCCCGATGCAGATTCCAGTTCATTGGTCAAAAAGAAATTAGCCGACATCCCGCCCAGAACTGAATAACTGAGCTTTTTATCCGGATTGATCGTAAATCCTGCCTGAACCGGCAATTGCAAATATTGATAGTTGTTACTTACTTTCTTGGCCACATCAATGTAAAGTGCTCCATTATTGACAAAATCCGCACTTTTATCTCCAAAATTAGAACCAGGACTTGCTGCCAAACCTGCCAACGCATCCTCCAACACATTAGAAGACTTGCTGTTATAGGCGCTCAGCACATAACCACCACCGATATAATCAGAATTTCCTTTCAAATAACTCACTCCCAGTTCGACGGACCAATGCTTAGAAAGCCGCATTCCGCCTTGTGTTTGCACAGCGTAAGAAACGCCCGATTCACTTGATCCCGAAACGGATTTTTTATTCGATACCGTTTGATTGGCGAATGCGAGCGGAGCTTCTTTTAATTTCAGATCCGGGTTAAATGATGCTGGCATCAGATTCAACCCTGCCCAATATTCTTTCTGTTTGGACAGTTTAACCGGCTCTTCCGATTTAACGTCGGGGCGGAAGAATACGTAACGCTTTTGAACGTGTACCGCCAAATCACTGTAAGGCAGCGCCGTCAGAGATTCAGCAGAGATACTTGTCTCTTGCGCCACTTTGGCTGGCACATTCTCATTGGATGCAATTTGCGCCTGATTTTCAACAACTTGAATTGCCGCAGGAGTTAATGCTTTTTGTTCTACGAATGGTTTATCAGAAACTTTAACATTACCCCTTGCTGACTTGGTCACAGCAAAATTTTCCTCCGCAGTTACCGCAAGAGGTGCATTTACAACATGCCCTTTTGACTTAGCAGCTCTGCTATTTGCGTTCTCAGACTTGCCTTGATGTGCGATTTCTACTTTTGACTTCGTTATCTTATTTTCCTCAGTCTCATTTCCAGTAGAATTCTTTGCAAGTCCGGTAGAGTTCTCAGCAAGTTGGGAATCCTCCGAAATTACTTCCGGGGCTTCGATTTCAGTTTTTGGCAAAACCTGCTTTTCGGTCGCAGGCTTTTTAGCTTCATGAGTAGTCGCAATACCTGTATTGATCGGATCATTTTTAACGTCCGAACTATTATACCAGATTCCTCCACCGACCATTAAAATTGCCGCAATAGAGGCTGCTGCGTACCAAATTTTGCCAGACTGCCACCAAAGTGGAAGTACCAACCCTTTTTTGTTACCTTCATCAAGGCGCGCCTCTATTCCCTCCCAAACGGATTGAGGAGGTGCCTCAGAGGCTTCCTGCAAAGCCTTTCGCCACTGATCTTCAAAATTGTTTATTTCGGACGGATCCATCATCAAATCTTTTTTCCTTGTTCAATTTTTGTTGAAGTATACTCCTTGCACGCGAATATTGCGACTTCGAAGTTCCTTCGGAAATGCCCAACTTTTGAGCGATTTCATTGTGCTGAAAACCTTCAATTGCATACAAATTGAAGATCGTCTGACAGCCCGGTGGCAATTCCTGGATCAGTTCCAGCAACTGCTGCATCTGAAAATTGCCGAGCGTAATCTCTTTGTCGGCAATTCCATTATGATGGATATCAATATCATCCAGGTCTTTCCAATATTTTTGTTGCCTCAAATGATTCAACGCTGTATTTACTACAACAGAACGCAACCAATACTCTAATGGGCTATCGTTCCTGAAAGAATCTATATTTTCATATATTTTGATAAACGCATCTTGTAAAACATCTTCGGCATCTGTACGGTTTTTCGTGTATCTGAGGCATATAGCGAACAACTTACCCCCAAAAACATCATAAAGTTGCTTTTGGGCGATGCGGTTGCGCTGCTTACAGCCTTTCACCAATTCCTGTTCGTTAAAGGTCATCCGAAGTTTAGGGGTGCTTCGTTCGGTTTAGTATTAAATTTCAGCACCGCTATCCCAAAGATAAGTGAATACTGCCTGGCCAAGCACCGGACCGGAATCCTGGGCGCTATAATTCGTATTAAGTACGACACGTTCATGATCGCAATGGTTGGAAAATGTCTAAAGGTTTTATTAAATATTTAGTACATTACTTGCAGGAACTAATCAGTGGTACATATCCTTTTATTACAAGTAATGTAAAATGTAAGGTATTTTTGAACACCTAACTTCTATCGCCCATGAGCCAATATATGGTTGAAATACAGCTTCCGGCTGTCATGTCGGAAGATTTCACAGCGAAAATACCTGCTCAGAGAAAAAAGATTAACGAATTAATGGAACAGGGCCGACTGATGTCTTATGCCTTGTCCGATGATTACGCAAAGCTCTGGTGCGTGGTTAGAGCTGAAAGTGAATTTGAAGTAATGTCACTTGTCTCGGAGTTTCCTTTAATTGATTACATGGATCCCAAGATTTCAAAGCTGATGTTTAATAACGTTGTTGCCCTGAGGTTACCAATGTTTTCACTGAACTGATAAATAACCCTATTTTTGAACCTCACTAATATGTGTTAGTGGGGTTTTTTATTGGTCTATAATTTCCTTTCAATCAGTTTTAGGATCTTTTTGAGACCAATCGCATCGGCCTCGCCAAAATCATCCAGGCGATCGCTATCCACGTCCAATACCATCGCAACTGTGCCATTTCTGTTAAAAACAGGCAGTACAATTTCTGATTTGGATGCCGAACTACATGCAATGTGGCCTGGGAACTGCTCTACATCCGGTACTATAATGGTTTCCCGCCGGGTATAACTCGCTCCGCAAACTCCTTTATGAAACGGAATTCTGGTACAGGCGATCGGTCCTTGAAAAGGCCCAAGTACCAGCTGGCCTTCCTTTACAATATAAAATCCTACCCAAAAAAATCCGAAAGCTTCTTTGAGTGCGGCGGCCACATTCGCAAGATTGGCTGTCAGGTCACTTTCTGTTTCAACTAATGATTGAATTTGTGGAAACAGCACCTCGTACAATGTACCTCGATCTGTATCGGCTGGTATTAATAGTTCTTCTGCCATTTTAATCTTTCTATATTGACATTTGAAACACCAATGCCCTCGGAATAGTTACATATTAGTCTAAAAACAATATAGACTTTAAATACTATCCGTAAAATGCTCCGACTGAGTATATTTGGTGTCTGGTAACATTCGATTTTCAATTGTCATTTCCAAGATTGCTTTTTAATGATCCAAAGACATATTTTACTCATGGACGGCCCCGATCATAAGGGTCTGATTTACCTGGTTACCAAGATAATTTTCGCTCATAATCAAAATATTATCAGTAATGACGAATATGTAAGCCCGTCCAAATACTTCTTCATGCGGACGGAATTTGAAGGTGAGGCGGATATTACGGAATTATTGCAATCACTCCAAGCTGAGCTCCCTGCCGGACTTAACCTTAGAATTAATCCTAAAAAAGGTAAGGATATCGTTTTACTGGTCACTAAAGAGCATCATTGCCTCGGCGAGTTGCTGATTCGATATGCATTTAATGAATTAGATGCGACTATATTGGCCGTTATCAGCAATTACAACACTTTACAGCCATTGGTGGGAAAATTCGGGATACCTTTTCACTTCATTTCACATGAAAACAAAACCCGTGAAGAACATGAAGAGACGATTTTGAGAACATTGGATGTGTACCAGCCGGAATATCTGGTACTAGCCAAATATATGCGCATCATCACACCGGAATTTGTCGACCATTTCCCAAACAAGATCATTAATATACATCATTCATTTCTTCCTGCATTTATCGGGGCAAACCCTTACCGGCAAGCTTACGAAAGAGGGGTGAAAATCATTGGTGCCACGGCTCATTTTGTAAATAATGACCTAGACGAAGGTCCTATCATTGCGCAGGATGTAAAATCAGTGGATCACAAACAGACTGCATCTGATATGGCAACGCTGGGAAAGGATACGGAAAAAGCAGTTTTGTCGAAGGCCTTGAAGCTCGTTTTTAACGATCGCGTGTTCATTCACAACAACAGGACGATTATTCTTTAGGCAAGAAAAAAACCCTTAGTCAGAATCACCGAGGGCTTTTTGCAATCTGATGGATGTTATTGAATATGTAATGTTACAAAAAAATCTTTAAAACATCAAATTCAGATTCAGGGGGTTAACTAATTCTAATGATATTCTAATTCAGACCGGAATCGCCGTCCTGGCAAGGTCAACAAGATCCGCATCGTTCACTTCTTTCTTCAAATCCGCAACTTCCAGGAACCTCGTGTAAAGTTCATCCAAAGCTGGTTTATCAAAGCTGAATCCTAAAAGTTCCAGGCGGTGTTTCAGTGCATGACGTCCACTTCTGGCCGTCAAAACGATGTCTGATTTATCGACACCCACATCATGCGGGTTCATAATCTCGTAATTCAACGTATTTTTCAGGAAGCCATCCTGATGTATTCCTGATGAATGTGCGAATGCATTACGACCCACAATGGCTTTGTTAGCCTGAACCGGCATACGCATCATTTTAGAAACAAGCTGGCTGGTGGGGTATATAAACTGAGTATTGACGCCTGTTTCCAGACCCAGCTCTTTGTGAACCTGAAGTGCCATTACCACTTCTTCCAACGAAGTATTTCCTGCGCGCTCTCCAATGCCATTTATCGTCACTTCTACCTGACGTGCCCCCTGGTTGATACCCGCAATTGAGTTAGCAGTTGCCAAACCAAGGTCGTTATGGCAGTGAATAGAAATGACGGCTTTATGTATATTGGAAACGTTCTCAAATATATACTTGATCTTTCCGCCATATTCGTCGGGCAAGCAATAACCCGTAGTATCCGGAATGTTCACCACCGTTGCACCTGCACCAATAACGGCTTCAACTAATTGGGCAAGAAATACAAGATCGGCACGACCTGCATCTTCGCAATAAAACTCAACGTCTTCAACCTTGGACTTGGCATATTTAGTAGCCGAAATAGCCCTTTCAATGATCTTTTCGCGGGTCGTATTGAACTTGTGCTGAATATGAATATCCGAAGATCCGATACCTGTGTGAATGCGTCCTCTCTGGGCATATTGTAGGGCATTTGCTGCTGCATCTATATCCCCCTGAACGGCACGTGACAATGCACAAATAATAGGCTCGCGCACTGCTTTTGAAATCTCAACCACTGACCGGAAGTCACCAGGACTTGACACTGGAAAACCGGCCTCAATGATATCTACCCCTAGTTTTTCGAGTTGCTTGGCTACAACAATCTTTTCTTCCGTGGTCAATTGGCTTCCAGGGACCTGCTCGCCGTCTCGTAAAGTTGTGTCGAAGATTTGAACTCGATTACTCATTGGTGGGTATTAAAATTTTTAATGGACACGAATTTAATAATTTTCAAACAATATAAAACCCTTTCCGGATTAGAGAAAGGGTTTGGAACGAATCAAAACATAACCTTTCCCGTAGTTACGGAATTAATAGAATATGAAGATTTAGGTTTCTATCGAGTGCGTTCATTGTATGTTTGCGAAAATTCGCTGGCCGCGAGTTTCTTCTGCAAAGAAAACATAAGTTTTGCTTTCAACAAATATAATTTGGCAAAACTTGCTGTAAATTATATTCTTTTTAAAAGTTCAATACCAGCAGCTTGCGTGTTCAGGATCAGTTCAGCAGGAGTGGTCGCATCGGCAATATCCCTGGTTCTGAAACCATCTTTCAACAATTTGTCAACTGCCGAAATAATCGCATCCGATTCTTCTTTCAGACCAAATGATATATCGAGGAGCAACGCAGCTGAAAGTACTGATGCTAACGGGTTTGCAATTCCTTTTCCGGTGATGTCGTGTGCTGATCCGTGGATCGGTTCGTACACGCCGGTACTGTCTCCAACTGACGCCGAAGCAAGCATACCCATTGAACCCGCTATCTGACTTGCCTCATCCGTCAGAATATCTCCAAACAAATTGGCAGTTACAACCACATCAAAGCGGCGTGGATCCTTGATCAGCATCATTGCTGCAGAATCCACAAACTGGTGTTCAACTTCGATATCAGGATATTCAGGAGCAAGCGCCTGGATCACTTCCCGCCACAGACGGCTGGTTTCCAAAACATTAGCCTTGTCCACAGAACATAGTTTTTTACTACGGGTACGCGCTGCTTCAAAAGCCCGGCGGCCGATGCGCTCCACTTCGTACCTGCTGTATTCGGCAATGTCGTAAGCTGTATTATTATCATTTTTCCGCCCTTTCTCTCCAAAGTAGATGTCACCCGTCAACTCGCGGAAGAAAAGGATATCGGAACCTTTCAGAATCTCAGGTTTGATAGAGGATGCTCCTAGCAATTCGTCAAACAACTTGATAGGACGCAAATTGGCATACAATCCCAGCTCTTTACGCATTTTGAGCAACCCTTGTTCCGGGCGTACTTTCGCAGTCGGATCATTATCGTATTTTGGATGACCCACTGCTCCGAAAAGGATTGCATCCGATGCTCGCATCTTAGCAAGTGTTTCATCAGGAAGAGGGTTACCAGTTGCTTCAATCGCAACGTGGCCCATTAATGCTTCGTCGTAGCTAAATTCGTGGCCGAATTTCTCAGCAATTTTAATCAACACATTCTTTCCAACCTCAGTTACTTCTTGTCCGATTCCGTCTCCCGGAACGATTAGGATATTTTTCTTCATTAAGTGGTTTTGATTGATAATCAGTAATTAATTTTTTTGATTTTCGCTAGCAGAAGAGGCAAGTCTTCAAGTATAGTAGAGAAAACGGCATTGGGGGATATTCCAAAATATTCGTGAATCAATTTTGTTACGCATTAGTTTCATTAATCTCCATTCAATTTCAGGATGTGCTAGCTTAAAGTCCTCAGAAATTTTCGTTGAAGCCTCACCGATTATTTCAAATCTTCGATAGACAGCGTCTTGCAACAAGAGACTTCCTCAAAATCCTTTTCTGACTTTCCGTTTACATAATCAGTAATAATTTCAATAGAATCGATAATGTCCTGAATGTAAACCCGATCGTCCCGCTTCATATTAACTCAACAAGATTTTCAAAAACATGTTTACTAATCGATGATTTGATAGCCCTAAATTCTACCAAGTCAATTTTTCGTTGACATATCGCCTGCAATTCATCTTCAATTCGGAGAATGTCAAACATAGTCAGACCATTTGCATCAATTAACAGATCTATATCGCTTTGGTCATTTTCCTCATTTCTTGCAAATGATCCAAAAACAGCCGCTCTTGTGACGTTCTTTTGCAGAAGATAGCTTCTAAGGCTTTGATACAATTGTGGCTTATCCATTTGACAAGAGTTTATCCCAAATTAATTACTACTACAAAGCATTAACCAATGGAAGTTCAGGTCTGAGCTCAACACTGTCTGGAATGCCAATCAGGTTGAGCATTTTTTGAGTCGCCATTATAGCGGAAACTGTCTGATCGGAGTCCAGGCCACGGGTTTTCACGTCCTTGCCATTGATCTCCCAGGTAATAATAGTTTCGCAAAGAGCATCCGTTTTTCCACCAGGCGGAATCCGGACAGCATAATCCGTAAGCATTGGTACGCTGATCCCTTTCAGACAATATATCTTTTTGAGCGCATTCATAAAGGCATCGTATTGACCATCGCCCTGCGCACTTTCTTCAATCACCTCGTCCCCAAACTTGATCTGCAAAGTCGCCGACGGTTTCAGGTTCTTGGAATGAGTCAGTACATAGTTCACGATCACTACCTTTTCCTCAATGGCATTGCTCGCCAAAACATCCGAAATGATGTAAGGAAGGTCTTCCGGCGTCACCGCCTCTTTTCTGTCGCCCAGCTCAATGATCCGCTGCGTAACCTTTTTGAGGTCTGAATCAGTGAGCGTTATTCCCAGATCCCGCAGATTGTTCTCAATATTGGCTTTTCCTGATGTTTTCCCCAAAGCATACAGACGTTGCCTCCCAAACCTTTCGGGCATTAACTTGCTGAAATAGAGATTATTCTTCTTATCGCCATCTGCATGAATCCCAGCCGTTTGTGTAAAGACACTCTCGCCAACGATAGGCTTGTTGGAAGGAATTCGGATCCCTGAAAATGTCTCTACCAACTTACTAACCGAATAAAGAGACCTTTCATTGACAGAGGTTTTAAACTCCGGCATGAGATCATTCAAAACAGCGATTGTACTCGCCAGAGGTGCATTTCCGGTCCTTTCTCCCATCCCGTTTACGGTAAGGTGTAGCCCGTGAGCACCTGCGCGTAAGGCTTCCATCACATTCGCTACACTCAGATCGTAATCATTGTGTGCATGAAATTCGAAGTGATGATTCGGATACCTGTCAACTATGGCTTTCACAAATGTGTACGATTCCGAGGGCGTCAGTATACCCAATGTATCAGGAAGAAGAATTCTCTTCACTGGCTGAGTAACCAGAAAATCCAGGGACGCGAAAACGTATTCCGGAGAATTCCGCATTCCATTGCTCCAGTCTTCCAGGTAAACATTACAATCGATCCCGTGAGACTCGGCCAGTTCGATAACAGTCCGAATATCCTCAAAATGCTCTTTGGGGGATTTCTTTAATTGGTGTGTCAAGTGATTTAAAGAACCTTTTGTCAAAAGATTCATCACTTTCGCTCCAGATTCCAGCATCCAGTTGATAGACGAGTCTCCATCGACAAACGTGAGAACTTCAATTTTGTCTAAAAATCCATGCAATTTCGCCCAATCCGTAATTTTTTTAACCGCCTGAAATTCCCCCTCCGACACTCTGGCTGAAGCGATTTCAATGCGATCAACTTTTACTTCCTGAAGAAGGATCTGGGCAATTGTCAATTTTTCTGACGCAGAAAACGACACTCCGCTGGTTTGTTCACCATCCCGAAGCGTCGTATCCATGATTTCAATGTAGCGACTAGTCATATGCGCGGCTGTCGGCTTTCAGCAATCGGCTGTCGGCTATCATCCACTGATAGCCGACAGCCGATTGCCGATTACCTAATTAGTAAATTCTCTCGACTTCAAACTCTTTAATCTCACCCTTCATGGCCTGCAGATAGTCGATATCATCGAATCCATTGATCATGTTATGCTTTTTGTAACCATTGATATCGAATGACTCCGATTCGCCTGAGCCGAGGATACTAATGGTCTGCGTTTCAAGATTTACCTCAAACTCTGCATTAGGATCTGCCTCGATAGCAAGGAAAATTTTGTCCAGGAACTCAGGACTTACCTGAACTGGCAAAATGCCGATATTCAATGAGTTACCTTTGAAAATATCCGCAAAGAAGCTGGAAACTACGCAACGGAAACCATAATCGTATATCGCCCATGCAGCGTGTTCACGGCTTGAACCGCTTCCAAAGTTGCGACCGCCAACCAGGATTTTCCCTGAATAAATCGGATTGTTCAGTACGAAATCCTGCTTCGGAGTATCATCTCCATTATAACGCCAGTCGCGAAAAAGGTTATCTCCAAAACCTTCCCGCTTAGTCGCTTTAAGAAAACGCGCCGGGATAATCTGGTCTGTATCAACGTTTTCAATCGGCAAAGGAACTGCCGTACTTTTCAAAACTGTGAATTTATCGTAAGCCATTTTATTGTCGAATTAAGATTAAAGAAGTTCTCTCGGGTCCGTCACCACTCCTGTCACCGCTGCAGCAGCTGCTACCAGCGGACTAGCCAGAAGCGTACGGGCACCAGGGCCCTGACGACCCTCGAAATTGCGGTTTGAGGTACTTACAGCATATTTTCCCGCCGGAATCTTATCATCATTCATGGCAAGACATGCTGAGCAGCCCGGTTGGCGAAGCTCAAATCCAGCCTCAATCAAGATATCCAGAATGCCTTCTTCTTTAATCTGTGCTTCAACAATATGTGAACCCGGAACAACCCAGGCCGTCACGTTATCCGCTTTTTTGCGACCTTTTACGATCGACGCGAATGCACGGAAGTCTTCAATGCGCCCGTTTGTGCAGCTACCAATAAAAACGTAATCGATTTTCTTGCCTAACATGGATTCATTCTCATGAAAACCCATGTAGTTCAGCGATTTATCATAAGTTGATTTACCGCCCTCAACCTGATCCGAAGTAGGGATCGATTTTGAGATTCCCTGGCCCATTCCCGGGTTGGTACCGTAGGTGATCATCGGTTCAATGTCGGCAGCATCAAAATGGTACTCTTTATCAAACGTAGCTCCTTCGTCGGTTTTAAGCGTTTTCCAATAAGCCAGCGCCTGATCCCATTTCTCTCCTTTTGGAGCCTGCTCACGGCCGTTGATATATGCAAATGTAGTTTCGTCCGGCGCAATCATACCACCACGCGCACCCATTTCGATACTCATATTACAAACCGTCATACGGCCTTCCATACTCATTTTTTCAAAAACGTCCCCGGCGTATTCTACAAAATACCCTGTGGCACCAGCCGTGGTCAGTTTTGAAATAATATATAAGGTAACATCCTTTGGCGTAACGGCTTTGCCCAATTTGCCCGTCACATTTACACGCATTTTCTTAGGCTTAGGCTGCATAATGCATTGCGAAGAAAGCACCATTTCAACCTCAGAAGTACCAATTCCAAATGCGATCGCACCAAAAGCACCGTGTGTAGAAGTATGTGAATCACCACAAACGATGGTCATTCCAGGAAGCGTAATACCGTTTTCAGGTCCTACTACGTGCACAATTCCGTTTCTGGCATGACCCAGGCCCCAATGCGAAATTCCGTATTTCAATGAGTTGGTTTCCAGCGCTTTCAGCTGATTCGCAGAAAGAGGATCGGCAACGGGAAGGTGTTGATTAATAGTAGGAGTGTTATGATCCGCTGTGGCGAATGTGCGCTCAGGATACATGACACCAATGTTTCTGCTCTCGAGTCCGAGAAAAGCGACCGGGCTGGTTACTTCGTGTATAAAATGCCGGTCAATAAAGAACACATCGGGACCATCAGCGATCTTACGGACAACGTGTGCGTCCCACACTTTGTCGAAAAGGGTACTAGCTTGATTACTCATTTTTTATATATTAAAATTTCGCCTCTTCAATACTGGCCTTAAAGAATCATTCAGATTACTAACTGCTTCTTTAAAGGAGCATTGAGAATACAAATTACCACAAATTCAAGCGAATAAGTATAACGGAAAAGGCTCAAAAAATAGTGATTTTGGTTTGGAGGCAACGGTTGGGCGAAAATTGGTATTTGCGGGGTTGGTGCTAGTTAAATTCTTTTCAAAGAATTTTTCAATTCATTGTCTAACAGACCATACTCTTCTGAGGTCAAATGATTACAATTTTCAGCCTTTAGTCTCTGATCTTCTCCGCTAATCTCATGGGAAAAGTCTATATTAACGAAGGATTTCAATTCTTGTAACAAGACAAGGGATTGTTTAAGGTTATCCAGTTTGAAGCTTATAATTTGTTGAAAACCTTCACCAATATTAAAGCTTTGCTTTCCCTTCTGAATAAATTGAAATTGATTGCAAAAAGCAATAAGGTTTCTTATCTCGGATTCTCTTTCTAAGTATCCTATTGAAATTCTGGCCCCAACCCCCGGATTAGGCAAATCGGTGACATGGTTATATCCATAGACATCTAACCACAGTTTTTTGATAATACCAAGAATTTGTAGCTTTTGAGAATCTTATTCTAAGATAAGTTGATTAAGAGCCTGAAAATTAATGCTTTTTTCTTGCAGGTCGTGAGATGCCTGTTGTTTTTGGTAAGCTCTGTAAACAAAATAGATAGTTATTGCTCCAATGTATGGGGCGAGGACACCAGCGATGATGTCTCCAAACGACGCAGCATCCTCTATAGGAATTTTGACCGCTTTTAGAACGAAGTGAATAATTAAAATCCCGGAAAAGTAAATTAAGGTGATTACGGCCAATTTTTCTTTTCTCATCTCAATAATGCCCTTTCAAAGAATGAATAAAAATCTTTCCTTCTTTCACCTCATAAACTAAACGATGCTCCTGATCCATCCTTCTTGACCATAGGCCAGAAAGTTCATGTTTAAGCATCTCTGGCTTACCAATGCCGTCGAAAGGTGTTTGTTGTACAGATTGGATTAATAGAAGTATCTTTTTGAGAATAGATTTATTACCTGATTTAACCCAAAAATCCAGATGTTCTTTGGCCTTAGGCGTGTAAATTATTTGCATAGACCTTCCAGTTCCTCGAGAGTCATTGGAATCCCCTTTCCATCTTTTAAATCTTGTTTCCCCTTTGCAATCATTGCAACGAACTCAGGGTCATAGGGTTTTTCTTGTGTTTCAAAAGACATTTTCAATGCCTTAGCAACAGCTTTTAGGGCATCTAACTTTTCCTGACTGTCAGAACGAAATATCAGCGTTTCCATGAATTTCCGATTTTTTGAATGTATAAAGTTAAGATTTTCTTCTTATTTCTTTACATCAACGCGTTGCAATCAACCTGAATGTTTCCTCACCCTTGCCTCTTAGGCGTCAGGCCGAACTTCTCTTTATACGTCTTAATAAAATGGGAAACGCTTTCGTAACCGATCTCTGTACTGATTTCTGAGACATTTTTAGTACTGTTCCGCAATAGAAAGTCAGCGTAGTCCAGCCGCTTGTTTTTCAGCCATGATGCGGGAGAAGTGTTGAATTCATCCTGGAAATCTCTTTTGAATGCGGAAAGGCTACGTCCAGAAAGCCGGGCCAGCTCATTCATTGTCAATGGTTTGAGATAGTAGCTGTTCATTAAAAATGATAAATCTACTTTTTCGCCTTTATACAGACTATATAAAATCGCCCTAAGCTGCCGCGAATTGTCCAGTTCCAGCAAATGCAGAAGCAGTTCCTGAAATTTCAACCGGAGAAAATGGTTTTTTAATTCTGTCCTGGACCGGAAGTAGGGAAATACAGACTGTATGAATTTCTCAAAGTTATCATCCGATTTCAGTATCAGGATCGGATTTTCAAGAATGGTGGTGCCTTCCTGCGGATCAAAAAGTTCGGGATGTAGACCCACGAATTCTTTTAACAGCTTCTCGTCAAAAAAGAAGACAAGACTTTTGTAAGACTCATTAATGGACTCTGACATTAAATAAAACCCCCTCTGAATGAAGAGAATGTCCCCTTTTTCAACATGTACTTCTTGTGTCGGGCTGGTAAATTTCTTTTCCCCCTCCAAAACAACAATCACTGCATGTTCCTCGAAAAATACATCATATTTCGACGGATACACTTCGTTGCGGTAAGCAACAAAAGTCATATCCTGAATCTTTAAAGACTCAAATTCCTGGGAACTGATATCGGAAGGGACGCGTAACAAATGAATTACAACAAGTTAGTTTCTTCCTGTTCAACAATCTGATCGATCCAATTATTGGCAAGGGGAACAATGTTTTGAATAACATCCCAAACAACTTGATAGTCAACCTGAAAATACTGATGGATCAGAACGTCTCGTAAACCCGTCATTCCGCGCCAATCTACCTCATTATATTTGTAGCGAATTTCGTCTGGAACTTTCTTATCAGCCTCGCCAATTATTTCCAGACTCCTTATATACGCGCGGTTGATTAAATCATCATCCAGAAATTTCTCAAAAGTAACGTCTTTTGAGTGATTCACGAGAAAATGAAGTTCTTGCTGGATATGCTTTAAAAAATCAATCTGTGAAGGTGACATATTCGATATCCTTTTTTGCTTCGCGCTGGACAAAAGAAGCCATCCCTTCCCAAGTCAACAAGTCGACCTTTTTTTGTAATAATTCTTCTAACAAATCTGCCAGATTCAACAAATTACGATATGTTTTCATACCGGATTTAAATTCCACAACAAGATCAATATCACTTGTTTCTCTCTGTTCACCGCGTGCAAAGGAGCCAAACAGCCCAAGCCTCTCCGCTCCCAATTGTTGAATCGCAGCCTTTTGAGTCTGAATCAAATCAAGTACTTGTTGCTTGTTCCTAACCATGGCAATGGAAAAAGGATAAAAAATTGTTTTTACAAGATAAGAATTATCGAAATCAAACCATAAATTGAAACAAATCCGGCTGATCATTCAGGTATTCATAGACTATCCGGTTATCATTCATACGTTCAATGAGCGGGGCAAAATCTTCGCGGTTCTTTAATTCGATCCCTACTAATGCAGGCCCTTGTTCGCGGTTGGTCTTTTTAACATACTCAAACCTTGCGATGTCATCATTCGGGCCGAGTACATTCAAAAACTCCCGGAAAGCCCCGGACCTTTGCGGAAAACGAATGATGAAATAATGCTTCAATCCTTCATAAAGCAACGACCGCTCCTTGATCTCCTCAGTTCGGGTAATGTCATTATTACCTCCGCTGATCAGCGCGACCACATTCTTTCCTTTTATTTCCTCTTTGATCAAATCCAATGCTGCCACGGTAAGCGCGCCAGCTGGTTCTGCTACGATCGCTTCTTCGTTGTACAATTGCAAAATAGACGAACAAACTTTCCCTTCCGGAACAAGCAGAATTTTGTCCAGGCTCTTACTGCAAATTTCAAATGTAATGTCTCCGGCACGCCGCACTGCTGCTCCATCCACAAACTTATCAATGTGATCCAGCGTAACAACATGCCCTTCCGCGATCGATTTTTGCATGGTCGGCGACCCTTCCGGCTCTACTCCGATCAAATTTGTTTTGGGTGAAAGTTGCTTGAAAACCGTAGAAATCCCCGACGCTAATCCACCGCCCCCGATCGCCATTAAGAGGTAATCAATCTTAAAGTCAGCGTCCTTGAAAATTTCCAACCCAACCGTTCCCTGACCTTCAATTACCTGCAAATCATCAAAAGGATGTACAAAAATAGCATGGGTACTATCACGATATTCCATGGAAGCGTGGTAGGCATCGTCATAAGTATCGCCCACCAAATGAATTTCTATCCATTCCTGCCCAAAAAGCCTTACTTGCTTTACTTTCTGTGCTGGCGTGGTCGTTGGCATAAAAATCGCACCTTTTACTTCCATTTTCCTGCATGCATAGGCGACTCCCTGCGCATGGTTACCCGCACTTGCGCACACCACTCCCACCGCGAGATCCTCTGCGCTCAGGCTAGCCATTTTGTTGTACGCACCGCGGATTTTATAGGAGCGAACAGTTTGTAAATCCTCTCTTTTCAAATAGATATTAGCCTGATACTGCTCGGATAAATGTGCATTGTAAAAAATAGGGGTATGATTTATAATGCCCCTCAGACGCTCGGCAGCCAGGAAAATATTGTCGAGTGTAGGAGCGGTTTGCGGTAATGCCGTCATGATTTAGTAATGTTTTGGAGCTGTATCTTTCTGAATTCGGACGGGTTAATGCCTTTGTATTTTCTGAATAGTCGGTTCAAATGGCTCTCATCCGTGAAATTAAGTTCATACACAATTTCATTGATTCGCATATCACTATGCAAAAGTCTGGTTTCGACCATTCTTAGTTTATAATTGATAATATATTGCTTCAAAGTTTCGCCTGTCTGTTTCTTGAAATATTTCCCAAGATAGGCGTGCGAAATGCCCAAATGCGCTCCAATTACATCAATTTTTAAATTTTCAGGATTAAAAATATTCTCCTGAATGTAATGCAGAATGTCGAGTACCGGCTCTCCTGTTGTTTCTTTGATATTTTTCGGCAGCTTCAATGCAATGTTTCGCGCCACAACCAGGATAATCGTATTCACGATCTGTTCTGTTATTTTGGAATGGTATAGTTGCCGGTTATTATCCTCCTGCATAATACTTTCTACCAGCGACGCGATCAACGGTTTGTCGATCCGGTTCTTCAATATGCACCCCGGCCTGTGGCTCGCATTGTGCAAAATAAAATCCATTTGCTGGCCCCAATCCGTTTCCCGCCTCTCTTTAATGTATGAACTGTTGAAACTCAGAAAAAAGAATTGGGAAGCATTACTAATGTCGAACGAATAGGTATCCTGAGGCGTGATCAAAAACAAATTCCCCTTCCTGTAATTGAACCGGTGATTGTTGAGATATTGTATCCCCGTACCCTCCACAATGTAGATCAACAGGAAATAATTGTGCTGATAAGTACGCTTTGGAAAAATGGACAACTGTCTGAATTCAAATTCAAAAGGCTGGTGTAAAACATTTTTGGCCTGTGACATGAAAGTACAGAATTAGTGATTTTTTGTACAAAAGTAACGATTCAGTATTTGTATAATTTTGCCTTGATCAAAAATCTTTACGCATGAAAATCTTAGTCATAGGAGCCAGCGGCATGATTGGCCGCATTTTACTACCCGCATTGCAAAAAAAGCATGAAGTCATCACAGCCGGACGGCATAGCGGCGATATCAGGGTTGACATTTCCTCTTTTGCCTCCATCGAAAATCTCTTTAAAGAAGTGAAAGAGCTGGATGCAGTAGTTTGCGTAGCCGGAACTACATTTTCGGGACCTATTCAAAACGTCACCGGAGAATATCTGATCTCAGGCGTTCAAAATAAGGTACTCGGCCAAGCAGGCCTGGCTATTGTCGGACAGCATTACCTGAATAACGGCGGCTCATTTACGCTCACTTCGGGCAAATTGGGAGAACAACCTGCTCCTCAAAATACGGTGAAAGCCCTGGCCAATGGTGCACTCAACAGTTTCGTCGTAGCCGCAGCAATGGATCTGGATAGAGGCATCAGGATCAACGCCGTGAGTCCGGGACTAGTTTCAACCATTCCTCCGCAGGAAGTGCTGAATGCCTATCTCCACAGCATTGAAGGTCCCGCTTCCGGGGAAATTATTAAACTTGGCTACTAAACATCTCAATGATATCAATGATGAAAACACTTGCGTTTCTTTTCTTGTTAATCACAACTATTTACCAAAGCAATGGACAAACCCCATCCGGCAAATCACACACAACCAACCCATTAGAAGGCATTTGGTCGTTGGTAGCCGTAGAAAATACCAATCCTGATGGTACCAAGACATTTCCTTATGGGCAAAGTCCCGTCGGTATGCTGGTACTGGATGATCACGATTACGCTATTCAGATTTTAAAAGCTGTTCGTCCGAAAGTCGCTGCCAATGATAAAAACAAAGCGACGCCCGAGGAAAACGCTGCGCTTGTACAGGGGAACAACTCCCATTTTGGAACTTACTCCCTCAACGAATCAAAGCAGTTGATTACTTTTCACGTTGATCACGCCTTTTATCCAAATTGGGAAGGTACAATTCAGGAAAGAACGTATACGCTTTCAGACAACCGACTTTCTTATGTCGTCACGAACACGACCAATGGAGGAGCAGTCACGGCAGTTGTGATTTGGGAAAAGAAAAAACCTTAGCCTACCAAACGAAAAATCCCGGAAGCACAAACCTCCGGGATCTTGAAATAGCAATTATACTGATTAGCTACGTTCTGGACGAAGGCCACGAACCGTAGAACCTGCCTGCCACATTTCTGAGTCACGCAATTCAGCCAATTCAACTTCGAGTTTCACACGGTAGTCAGGTTGTGAATTACGTGTAATAGAGATTGTAGCTTGCTCGCCGCTTTTTACAGAGTTGTAAAGTTGTTCGAAGACAGGCTTTGTAGCATCACGGAAAGGTTTCCACCAGTCAAGCGCACCACGCTGAGCAGTCGTTGAGCAGTTAGCATACATCCAGTCCATTCCATTTTCAGCTACTAATGGCATCAATGATTGGGTCAATTCTTCAACTGTTTCGTTGAATGCTTCTGATGGAGTGTGTCCGTTTGAACGAAGCACCTCATACTGAGCAGCAAAAATTCCCTGGATAGCACCCATCAAAGTTCCGCGCTCGCCAGTAAGGTCAGACGTTACTTCACGGTAGAAATCGGTTTCGAACAAATATCCTGAACCAACACCGATACCCATAGCAATACACTTCTCACGTGCTTTGCCAGTTGCATCCTGGAACACCGCGAAAGAAGAGTTCAAGCCTTTTCCTTCAACGAACAAGCGGCGAAGTGATGTTCCTGAACCTTTTGGAGCAACCAGGTACACATCCACATCCGCAGGAGGAATGATACCAGTCTGATCTTTATAAGTTACACCGAAACCATGTGAGAAATACAATGATTTTCCGGGAGTAAGGTTCGCTTTTACAGTCGGCCACAATTCAATCTGAGCAGCATCCGAAAGCAGGTAGCAAATGATCGTTCCTTTTGCCAATGCTTCTTCCAGTTCGAAAAGTGTTTCGCCTGGTACCCAACCGTCAGCAACGGCTTTGTCCCATGACTTACCACCTTTACGTTGACCAACGATTACATTAAAACCGTTGTCGCGCATGTTCAAGCTTTGGCCTGGGCCTTGTACGCCGTAACCAATTACAGCTATGGTTTCATTAGAAAGTACTTCACGTGCCTTTTCAAGAGGAAATTCTTCACGGGTTACTACTTCTTCTTCGACCCCGCCGAAATTTAATTTTGCCATTGATTATTGATTGGATTATTGATTTACTACGAATTAAAAAACAATACTACTTAAAAGTTGATTGACTATTGATAATACTCCCATTCCGCTTCCGGAAGATAATCTACCAGCGTTTGAGGCGATTTGCTTACCGCTACCCTTCCTGATCTCACAAATTCCAGGATTTCATGCGGTTTGATGTAGTCAAAGAATTCAAAAATCTCTTCTTCCGTACCTGTCTTCTGAATGATCACATAAGTAAGGTGCCAGTAAACGACCCACGCCTTGTACACTTTGTTAATCGTTTCAATGTCGAGCGGTTTGGCGCCTATCGGCGTCGAAATTTTGAACATTGCAATTTCGTTGTACACGATATCGTCATTGAGATATCCAAAAACAGCCAGTACCTCGATCACTTTACGGATCTGGCGCACCAGTTTCTCCACAGCCTCACGGGATTCATGATGAATGACGATCGTAAAGCGTGATATACCCTTACGTTCTGTCTCAGAAACTGTTAAGCTGTCAATGTTGATCCGTCTGCGGGTAAAAATCGTTGTGATCTTATTCAGAATACCAATGGTATTTTCAGTAAAGACACAGATGGTGTATGATGTCATAATTTTATGAGTGTCTGATTATTCAAGTCTGATATCCGCCACACAAGCTCCGGTTGGAACCATCGGGAAAACGTTTTCTTCTTTTTCCACCAATACTTCCAGCAAATACGGCTTGTCGGAAGCGAGCATTGTGTCCAATGAATCGTTCAGGTTTTCACGTGCCGAGCAAGTGTGTCCGTCGATACCAAAGCCCTTGGCAATCGTGATAAAATCAGGATTTTGAAGCTCTACAAACGAATAGCGTTTCTGATGGAACAGCTGCTGCCACTGACGCACCATTCCGAGGAAGTTGTTATTCAGGATAATGATCTTAACTGGCAACCCGCTTTGTGCAATGGTTCCTAGCTCCTGAATGGTCATCTGAAAACAACCGTCACCGATGATAGCCACTACTTCACGGTCTGGCGCTCCTACTTTGGCCCCGAATGAAGCCGGTAAAGCATAACCCATGGTACCTAACCCGCCGGAAGTGATGAAAGAATTCGCCTTTTTGAACTGATAGTACCGTGCCGTCATCATCTGGTGCTGACCTACATCGGCAACTATGATGGCTTCACCTTTTGTTTTATTCGAAAGCGTACGGATCACCTCCGCCATTTTGATTTTCTCGGTAGTAGGTGCCAGTTCAGGTTGCGTGATCTTCTCATCCTCAATCACATCAAACTTTTTGAACTCCGCTCTCCACGCTTCGTGATTGTTTTCCTTCACCAATGGAAGCAACATTTCCAAAGCTATTTTCGCATCTCCCACCACCGGTGCCTCTGCTTTTACGATTTTATCAATTTCAGCCGGGTCAATTTCAATGTGTACAACCCTCGCTTGCTTCGCATAGCGGCTCAAATCTCCCGTCACACGATCATCAAAACGCATTCCAACTGCAATAATGACATCACATTGGTTGGTCAGCACATTGGTACCATAGTTCCCGTGCATTCCCAGCCAGCCCACATAATTTGGGTGATCGACGGAAACGGACGAAAGTCCCAACAATGTAGAAGCAGCAGGAATATCTGTTTTTTCAATGAATTTGATCAGTTCCGCCTCAGCCTGAGCAATCTGAACTCCGTGACCGAAAAACAGGAACGGGCGTTTCGCCTGGTTGATCAATTTGGCAGCAGCAGCTACCTGATCTTCCTTTGGGGCCAGACGTGGGTGATAGCTAATCAGTTTTTCACATTTCTTGTGAACAAATGGCTTAGTCATCAACTTCTGTTGCGCATCCTTGGTAATATCGATCAGTACCGGTCCCGGACGGCCTGATTTGGCTATATAAAATGCCTTGGCAATAATTTCAGGAACTTCGTCAGCATTCGTGATCTGGTAATTCCATTTAGTAATAGGAATGGTAATGCCCATCACATCAGTTTCCTGGAATGCATCCGTTCCCAGCAAATGCGAAGCTACCTGCCCAACGATACAAACCATTGGTGTAGAGTCGATAATAGCGTCTGCGATGCCTGTCACCAGGTTGGTCGCGCCCGGTCCTGATGTTACCAGACATACTCCTGGCTCGCCGGTGATGCGCGCAAAACCCTCCGCAGCGTGTGCAGCACCTTGCTCATGACGCACCAGAATGTGATTGACCTGATCCTGATAATCATAAATGGCATCGTAAACCGGCATGATCGCGCCGCCCGGATAACCAAAAATAGTTTCAACACCTTCTGCGATCAGTGACTGGATCAGCGCATGAGAACCATTGATCAGTTCCGGCTTTGCTACTGCAACCGTCGGCTCAACAGCCTGCATTATTTGTGTTTGATTTTCATTAAATTCCATGACTCCTTATTTTATTTAGTCGGATGAATTTTCAAGATTTTCAATGTCATTTATGTCTCTTGGTCTTCCCGCAGCCTTTTTTGCGGTTATCAAATCATTATAATGTATCAATCTGATTTTTAAACCCTCGACAACTTGATCGGATGCATTTTGGTCGGCATATTCAAATTCCAAACCTTTTAGTTTCGTGATAATGTCAATGGACACCGGCACTCTTCCAAATTAGACATCGAAGTTAGGGCTTGACAAAAAATTAGCTTCCGTCATATCAAAAATCGGCATGCCAAATCTTTTAAAGGCCCTTGCGATTTTTGAATAGTTTTCCTTCGTTTTTCTAACCCAGATGTCCATGTCGCCAGTGGTCCTGGATTAGCCGTGAAGGATAACCGAATAGCCCCCAACTAGTATATATTCAACTTCACATTCGTTTAACGATTTTAAAAAATCCTGAAAATCGTCGTTAAAAATATTTGCCATTACAAAGCATGTTTCCTCATCGCAAAAGCCGTCCTATCCATTTTTAGCGGATTATTTACATCAAACTGAAAAGCCACACTATTCAAATAATTAGCCGCCAACAATCTCTCTTTCGCTGTTTTAGGCTGATTTCGAGAATAGTACCTTTCGGTTTCCTGATGCGTACCTGCGTGGAAAGCAGTCCTGTCAAGTTTAAACTCACTTTTCATAGTTTAACTAGTTACGCCTCGTCAGTCACACAACCTTCGCTGGCTGACTTCACGGTGCGGATATATCTTCCTAACATTCCTTTTGTGAAAAGTGGCTCTGGCTGAACCCATTGGGCCTTACGTGCTGCCATTTCTTCGTCAGAAATATGCAATGTCAGCTGGCGTGTATTCGCATCGATTGTAATGCGGTCGCCGTCTTTCACCAAAGCGATTGGTCCGCCGTCAAATGATTCCGGTGTAATGTGCCCCACTACGAAACCATGAGTTCCTCCTGAAAAACGACCATCCGTGATCAATGCGATTTTGTCTCCCAATCCCGCACCCATTACCGCAGAAGTAGGTTTCAGCATTTCCGACATTCCCGGCCCGCCTTTTGGTCCTGAATTGCGGATTACCACCACATGTCCCGCCTTGATCTCTCCCTTGGAAAGCATGGTAATAATTTCCGACTCGTGCTCACAAACCTTCGCCTCTCCATCAAAAGTCATCCCTTCCTTACCCGTGATTTTCGCCACAGCACCGTTTGGCGTCAGGTTACCATACATAATCTGGATGTGCCCGCTCGATTTGATCGGTGTTTCCAGAGGCAGAACCATCTTTTGGTTTTCAAAATTGAGATCCGGTGCTTCAGCAAGGTCTTCTGCCAAAGTGCGGCCGGTTACCGTCACACATTCACCATGAATCAAGCCTTTGGAATACAGGTACTTCATCACAGCCGGAACACCGCCGATACCCAGCAGATCTTCCATATAATACTTTCCGCTTGGTTTCAGATCCGCAATGAAAGGGACACGGTCAGAAACTTCCTGAATGTCATCCAATGTCAGTGAAAGGCCCGCCGAACGTGCGATCGCCAGGAAATGCAATGCCGCGTTGGTAGAGCCTCCTAATGCCATAACTACCGTCAAAGCATTTTCAAGAGACTTTTTAGTAATGATGTCTTTTGGGGTAATGTTCAGTTCCAGCAATTTTTTCATTGCCGCGCCGATCTTCTTGCATTCCTCCTGCTTGCCTTCGTGCGTAGCAGGGTAAGAGCTGCTGAAAGGCAGGCTCAATCCCATTGCCTCGATAGAAGCCGCCATGGTGTTGGCAGTGTACATACCGCCGCAAGCTCCCTGACCAGGAATTGAATTTTGTATAACTCCTTTGAAATCTTCGTCTGAAATGTTGTTAGCAAACTTTTTACCAAGCGCTTCAAATGCAGACACGATATCCAGTTTTTGTCCTTTATAATGTCCCGAACGGATCGTGCCACCATAAACCATGATAGCCGGACGGTCCAGACGAGCCATTGCCATCACAGCGCCAGGCATATTTTTATCACAACCTACTACTGCGATTACACCGTCATACCACTGAGCAGAAACAACCGTTTCAATGGAATCAGCGATGATATCGCGGCTTGGCAACGAATAACGCATTCCATCGTTTCCGTTGGTCATACCATCAGAAACGCCGATAGTGTTAAATATCAAACCAATCATGTCATTAGCAGTAACTCCCTGTTTCACATATACAGAAAGACCATTTAAATGCATGTTACAAGGATTTCCCTCATAACCTGTGCTGGCAATACCGATCTGCGGCTTTGCCATGTCTTCTTCCTTTAATCCGATACCGTAAAGCATAGCTTGTGCGGCCGGATTAGTAACTTCCTGGGTAAGGGTTTTTGAAAATCTGTTCAGTTCTGTTGCCATTGGTGAATATGTTGTAAATAAAAACACCTCATTCAGTGCGGTGAGTGAGGTGCCAGGTATATGCTATCATCCCACTCACGCAGAAGGCGTGACAAGAATCAGGGTCGGGGCAATGAGATGTGAATACATTTAGCGTAACAATTACATTTAGCGAAATTTCGCTCATTTCGTATTGATGTTACAAATTAGCAGGCTATCTTTTTATTTTCCAAACATTAACAGCTTTTTTTGACAATATTCTACGATTAATGCCAAATTTAACATTGGTTGAGTACCATATACGGAAAACAATTACTTTTGAATTTCAAAAATCACCATTCAAATGCTTACCACCGAATCGTCTTCCAACTATCATGATCTTGAAAAAATGAGTGTTCAGGACATTTTGACTTCTATCAACAATGAAGATCAGACCATTCCGAGTGCTGTTCAAAGATCCATTCCGCAAATAGAAGCCCTCGTTGAACAGATTGTCCCGCGTATGAAAAAGGGAGGCCGTCTTTTCTATATCGGCGCCGGTACCAGCGGAAGATTAGGAGTAGTAGACGCATCAGAATGCCCGCCAACATTCGGCGTACCTTTTGATCTAGTAGTAGGTATTATTGCAGGAGGAGATACTGCCATCAGAAAAGCAGTTGAAAATGCGGAAGACGACTGGAACCAGGCATGGATCGATTTGAAGCCCTACCAACCGACCGAAAATGATACATTGATCGGCATCGCTGCATCAGGCAGAACACCTTATGTGATCGGTGGGTTAAATGAAGCCCAAAATGCTGGGTTGTTAACAGGCTGTGTAGTTTGCAACGACGGCTCACCAGTAGCCAAAGCAGCTGCATTTCCGGTAGAAGTAGTGGTAGGCCCTGAATTCCTGACTGGTAGCACGAGAATGAAGTCCGGTACTGCTCAAAAACTGGTATTGAACATGATCTCCACCGCAGTCATGATCCGGCTGGGTAAAGTGAAAGGCAATAAAATGGTAGATATGCAGCTTACCAATGAAAAACTGGTTGACCGTGCATTGCGAATGATCATCGACGAGCTTAATATCTCTCCTGACGAAGCTGAGTCGCTCCTGGAAGAGCACGGCAGCGTTCGCGGAGCCATTGAAGCAGCCAGAAAGCAGGGCTAGATTTTTAAGACAATTTTACCAAACTGCTGTCCCGAATCCATGTAACGCAATGCATCCTCGGCCTGATCGAGCGGGTACACTTTGTCGATTATGGGGACAATCTTTTTTTCGTCAACGAATTGAACCATAGCATTGAACTCCGACTCGGTTCCCATGGTACTGCCATAGATATTCAGTTGCTTGAAAAACACTTTGGCCGGCACAATGTCTGTAATGTTGCCGGTACCGCCGCCATAGAAGCAGATTCTTGCCCCGGGAGCCGCAATGTCCATTAATCTGGCAAAACCTGAACCACCGGCACTATCTATAATGACATTGAAATAACCAATTTTCGGGCCACGCGCCTTCACGAGCAGGTCGCGGTACCACGTCGGGATCTTGTAATTGATCCCGCCTTTGGCACCCATTTCAATCGCCTTTTGTATTTTCTGATCCGAACCGGACGTTACCCACACCTCCGCGCCTGCTGCAATCGCAAACTGGATCACAAACAATGCAACTCCTCCACCCGCGCCGGTTACCAGCACTTTATCTTTCGCCGTGAACCTGCATCGCGTCATTAAGGATCTCCACCCCGTCAATGCGCCTAGTGGTAGTGTTGCAGCCTGCTCGAATGACAAATGCTTAGGTTTTTCGGCCAGGTACCTTGCTTCTGTTTTTACAAATTCCGCAAATGTACCATTGTCGGGAAGTCCGAGAATTTTATGATCGTCGCCGTAAAAATCCGGGTTATCGCCCCAATTTTGAGATGGATTAATAATCACCTCTTTGCCAATCCACTGCACGTCAACACCCTCACCGACTTCCGTTACTATCCCTGCACCATCCGACCCCGGAATAATAGGCGTCGTGATCTTTGGATAAAGGCCTTTTTGAATCCAAACGTCACGGTGATTCAGCGAAGCCGCTTTAAGTTGTACTAATACTTCTCCGGCCGCCACTTTTGGCTTTTCGGACTCTTCTATTACCAATGGTTCATGGAGATTTTTTAGTACAGCGGCTTTCATAGGATGTTGGTTTTAAAATAAAAAATGGTGGAACCGGCATTGTCCCTTCGAACTTCAACCGAACTTTCCACCATTTGAAATTCACTAATTCCTTCTGTGATACTTAAATATCAGAATACTCGGTTGGGAAAAGGAAGAAGCTGGTATTTTTTGAAACATTGTTCTGATACTCAGGATTCACCTTCAATTTATTCCATTCTGCATCATCACTAAAAGATTTCCAATGTGCGTCGCGGGAAGCTTTATCCGCGAATGTGGTCATGTACATCAGGTTAGGCATGTGGCTACCCACGATCACTTCCCCATAAAACACGGCATTGAATCCAAGGCGTACAAATAATGGTACCTCTCCGCCTACATTGAACATTTTCACCTTATTCTGGTAAATCTTTTCCGTATGTCCTTCATAGCTACGCAATTCATAAACGCGCTGATTTTTAGGACCGTCCAGTTTTGGTTTTTCATGTACCGGCATTTCGGTGAAAGCCTGCAAAACGATCGATTCAAACCTTGCGTAAGGCGGAGTTTTGTAGTTGGCATCGATATAATCCGTCCCGGCAGACTTGAATGCAGCATCCTTATCCAGCGTCTTCGGCAACGTCAACAACTGATCGAGTGATTTGATTGGCGTGAAAACATAGATCAGTTTTCCGGCTGCCGCAGTGTCGGTAGCAACAGGCTTGAAAACACCCACATTCTTGATCCCTGCGCGGTGAGCGGCAGGGATATAGGCATCTTTCAGAAAATTTTCGACTCTGGTTTCCTGTTCCGCATTTTTCAGGTGGTATATCTTAATTTCATAAAACTCCCTTTTTGGAGGAGCAGCGACAGCACTCAAAGTAATCATAGATAGCATCAATGCAACGAGTACATTGAGTTTGGAATGTTTGGTCATGGTGATTGGCAAATATTAAATTTGGATTGTTAGTTAAAAAAAGACGATCGTTGATCTTGTTTACCCTAATACCCATTCAATATTTAATGCTGCTGCCGGCGAAGTCCTAGAACTTAGGACAAGAAAGCTGTTTTTTGCTGCTCTTGCTACGCTTTGGCTTGGGTTCCAAAGGTGCAAAAATGTAGGAAAGAGAAATCTCATGCGCGCCGCCGCTACCCACTCCTAATGTGGAGATAGTGAGGTCATAGCTGTAACCAATGGAGAATTTATCCTGGCGAAAACCTGCGAGAAAGACCAGGGATTCGTGGTTATTAATGTTCTGCGCATATTTCTTGAAAGGAATACCGCGGTACCAGGCCCCTAAAACAAGTGGTTCAATGGTTGCGTACAATCCTGCGTCAAACTGATCGTATTTTCCCTGTTTTCTGTACATAATCGCAGGAGAAATCGTTTTTTCTTTATCAATTTCATCTCCAAGAAAAGTGTATCCGGCAAATGGAATGCGCAAACCTGCCTGCAAACTGGCTTTTACCGGAAGCCGCGCTTCCGACAATGAAGAGAATGCCTGGTTGGGGCGGTTCAAATGGTGAGCCGAAACTCCGGCCCAGTACCAGTCGGAATAAAGCATCGCTCCCGCGCCGAAATCTGCATAAAACACGTTGGGCCCTCCTTTTGCAAAAGGATCCTCCGAAGGCACTCCCGTAAGCCCGCCATTATTATACTGGTCGCCGAATGTAAGTCCGAAATAATCCAGTGTCCGTGAAGCGAAACCACCCTGAATACCTAACCTCAGCGACGTAACCTCGTTCATCTGAATCTGATAAGAGTATTGCAATGCAAAATCTGTTGATTTCAGATTCCCCAGGCCCTGGCTATCCATGGTTACCAGCACGCCCAGACCGCTATTGAAATTGGACAAAAATAAATCAGCCCCAATAGAAGTTGTCACAAAATTAGCCGACAGTGATGGCCACTGGTTGCGATAATTGATGGTTGCCCGCGGTGCCAATGCTCCTCCTGCCAGTGCAGGATTAAGGTACAGGGGATTCGCATAGAACTGGGAAAACTGAGGATCCTGGCTCCAACCTTTAAGGCAGGACAGTGTCAATATAAAAAGGAGAAGTAGACGCTTGATCATATATTTAACTTGTTGCTGCTCTTTAAATAGCAGCGCGATTTCAGGCTGAAAAAAATAACAGGATTAATTTCACAAAATATCTTCAAATTGCGTATTAATATTCAAAATAGACTGCTTTTACCGACATTACCTCACAAAATTTTAACATTTTATTTTCGTTAGTATTGTCGGGTGATCTGATATTAATTGTGGTGGCCGGGGGTGTTTGAACAAGTAACGAAACATGGGGCGATTTTATAATAAGTACCAACAAATATTTTATACATTTTTCTTTCTTATGCTGTTGTCAACAGCGTATGTAAAGGCACAAGGCTTCGTGGTAGATGGACAATGTATGCAAAATCCAGATTGCGAAGCTGACTCTACTACATTCAGAGATACGCTGAGCACTGCAATTGCGTGGCAATGGAGTTTCGGCGAAGGTGGAGCAACAGATACGCGGCGAATTGCGCAGCATTCGTACATGGCGCCAGGTGCATACAATGTTACATTGGTACGGACGATCCGAGGAGGCGCGCAGCAGACCGTTTCTCAGGTTGTTCAAATCGGCGAATTACCTCCCGCATTTCAGGAATGGAAGACCGATACAACCATTTGCCCGGGCGATACACTCATTCTCGATCCATATCCACAAGGCGCTCCTGAAGGGGCAAGGTATGTGTGGTATCCGAAAGGAGATACGACCCAGACATTGAATGTAGATAGTTCAGGTTGCTACTCGGTAGAGGTAATATTGCCCAATGGCTGTAAAATTCAGGACCGGATCAATGTCAAGATCTGTATGGAGCCTTCCAATCAGGAGGGTGCCAAATGGTTTTTCGGTGGCAATGCAGGACTTGATTTTTCAAACAGTCCGCCCACTCCCATCACAGACGGCAAGCTGAATACCCCGGAAGGGACGTCATCCATTGCCAATTCGAAGGGACAGCTGCTTTTTTACTCCGACGGTATAACGGTATGGAACAAGAATGGGGACGTCATGCCCTGTTTCGCGCCGGGGAATTGCGCCCCGTTGAAAGGAAGCCCGAATTCCACGCAATCCGTCCTCATTGTGCCCCAACCAACCTGTAAAGGCTGCGAATACCTGTTCAATGTATTTACAACTTCGGATATCAATGGTGAAAAACTGTTAACCGTCAGTGTCGTTGACATGCGGAGAAACAATGGATTGGGGGCGATTGTTGAACAAAACACAACATTGCAGCAGCCTACCACCGAGCGTATAGTGTCCGCACGTAATGATCGTGACAGCACATACTGGGTTATTTCACACGATTACGGAACCAATAAATTCCGCATTTTCCATGCTACCACCGGCGGATTAGTCGAATCCAGTGCTCCCGAAATCGGATTGGCGCATGATAGCCTCGGAAAAGCGGAAGGCTATATGAAATTTTCTTCGCCGGACACCACTACCGGACAGCGAAGGCTGGCCGTAATCGTACCCGGACCTCCTCGAAACTACGTCGATCTTTTCTTTTTCAATGATTCAACGGGCACACTGACTCATGACAAAACTGTTGATCTTGGCCCAGCGCCTCCTGTTGCCTATGGGATTGAATTTTCGCCCAGCGGGGAGAAAATGTACATTTCCTTCACCGGTGAAAATGGCACCAATTCCTATCTGAAACAATACGACCTGACATTACCCGATAGTCTACTGACGGAAACCGCCATTATCATCGACAG
Organism: Dyadobacter sp.; assembly: GCF_039919315.1. Taxonomy (GTDB): domain Bacteria; phylum Bacteroidota; class Bacteroidia; order Cytophagales; family Spirosomataceae; genus Dyadobacter. The sequence goes on from NZ_JBDSFX010000001.1 coordinate 232,089, forward strand.
TTCGGCCACCAGAAAGTTCGGGGCATTACAATTTGCGCCCGATGGCAAGATTTACATGGCTATTGAAGGTAGTGATTACCTGGCCGTCATTGGAGAACCAGAGGGAAATTCCCTTACTGGTGTTGATTATGAGCGAGATGGCGTGAATCTGGGCGGCAAAAAGAGCCAGCTGGGGCTTCCTAACATGGTTCAGGATTTCACTCAGGAATCGTCTGGTCCAGGGTTTGAGGCGGATGGATTTTGTACCAACGAACCTACCAATTTTACGGCCAGCCCCATTTGCGACCCCATTGAAGATAGTTACCAGTGGGATTTTCTCGGTGACGGCAGCTTTACCGCGCCTTCCAAAGAAACAAAAGCTACCTACACGTATACGAAACCAGGCACCTATATGGTACGCATGCGTGCGACCAACAAATGCAAGGACACGACCGTTATTCAGGAGGTAACCATTTACGAAACACCTCCCCAAATCAGCCTGGGTGCCGACAAAGATACCTGCGGTGCATACGTTCCGCTGGATATGAAGGTAGAGGCAGAAGTGTACGCCTGGATTCACCGCGGAAGAGTAGTAGGTCGTCAGAAAACCTACCGCGCTGTGGCTACCGGCCGTTACATAGCCGTGGCTTTCAACGGTCCTCAGGGAGAATGTTTTTCTGCCGATACGATCGAGATCACATTACGAAGACCACCTGCATTCACCATAGGGCCTGATACTACCCTCTGCCGCGATAGTTCTATCGTACTAAGAGTGCAAAGCGACAGGTGGATCGAGTACAACTGGAGTACGGGCGAAAAAACAAGAGAAGTGACCATTGGACAGCCTGGCACCTACATTATCACTGTAAAAGACAGAAACGACTGCTTCAATGCGGATACTATTCAGGTTGGAGAGCTGCCTTCACCGATACTCAATCTTGCGCCTGAAAATGTAATATGCCTTCCAGATGGCCAGTCAGTGATATTGGACGCGAATGGGCAGGGGCCGCTTTCCTATCTGTGGCCGGCGTCCGGTGATACTACCCGTACCATTACCGTAGATAAAGAAGGCCAGTATATAGTCCGGGCAACCAACAAGGAAGGCTGCGTGACGGAGCAGGTAACCGAAGTCATAGACAAATGTGAACCGCGGTTCTTCATTCCCGATGCATTTACACCCGACGGGGAAGGTCATAATGAGATTTTGGAAATTTTTGGGGCCTATTATACCAATTTCTCAATCCGCATTTACAATCGCTGGGGAGAGGTTATTTACGCTACAACTAACCTCGAAGCACGCTGGGATGGCACCTATAAAGGATTAAAAGTACAGCCAGGCGCTTATCCATATGTCCTTTCCTTCGAGAGTCTCTACTATCCCGAACGTGCCCCGATTGTGAAGCGCGGCTCCGTGATGGTGATCAGATAATCCTTCTTTTTGCAGATTAAAACGATTATTTTTGATTAAATAAAATTTTCAGTCGCTGCTGACCGGCAGCGGCTGTTATAACTGCCTATCCAATCCACTATGCGCCAGGATTATCTGTCCGGAGATAAAGAAAACCAATCCAATACTGAAAAAGAGATCGAACGCGCATTGCGTCCGCTGACCTTTGATGACTTCACCGGACAGGATAAAATACTCGAAAACCTCAAAATTTTCGTTCAGGCAGCGCGCCAGCGGGGTGATGCGCTGGATCACGTCCTGCTACACGGCCCTCCGGGTTTGGGAAAAACCACATTATCGAATATCGTTGCCAATGAACTCGGTGCTGGCATTAAAATCACATCCGGGCCAGTGCTGGATAAGCCCAGTGATCTGGCAGGGTTACTTACTAATTTGCAGGAACACGACGTCCTTTTTATTGACGAGATCCATCGTCTCAATCCCATCGTGGAAGAGTACCTGTATTCCGCCATGGAGGATTACAAAATTGACATCATGCTCGACAGCGGCCCCAATGCCAGAAGCATTCAGATCGGTCTTAATCCGTTCACGCTCATTGGCGCGACGACCCGGGCGGGAATGCTTACGTCACCCTTGCGCGCAAGGTTTGGGATCAACGCGAGGCTGGAATATTATGACGCCCAGCTACTTACTTCTATTTTAAAACGTTCGGCGGCCATTCTCGGCACGCCGCTGGAAGATGACGCTGCCTATGAGATTGCGCGGCGCAGCCGCGGAACACCCCGAATCGCCAACAACCTGCTCCGCCGCACCCGTGATTTTGCACAGGTAAAAGGCACTGGTAAAGTAACTGTAGCCATTGCTGAAATGGCCCTGAAAGCATTGGACGTGGATCAGAACGGGCTGGATGAAATGGATAATCGCATTCTCAGTACCATTATCAATAAATTCAAAGGCGGCCCGGTCGGCTTGTCGACCATCGCAACGGCCTGTGGCGAGGAGGCTGAAACGATCGAGGAAGTCTACGAGCCGTTTTTGATTCAGGAAGGCTATATGAAAAGGACATCTCGCGGTCGCGAGGTGACCGAAAAAGCATTCAAACATCTTGGCGTGATACCCCGCCGCCGATCAGACGAGCTGTTTTGACATTTGTATTTTTAAGAAGTTTTAACAATTAAATGCAAATACAAGATAGAAATAGTAACTTTGCGGTAAATTACCGTAACCGCCTCTATGATTGAAGTTCTGGTTTCCGAAAAGTTGGTAGTGAGAGTGCCTTGTGCTGTGATCGAACATAATGGAAAAGTACTGGCAGGACAACGTAGTGCAGCATTATCCTTCCCTTTGCAATGGGAATTTCCCGGTGGAAAACTGGAAAAAGGAGAGACTGATGAGCAAGCGCTTTTCCGCGAGATCATGGAAGAGCTCAATGTCGAAATCGAAATTATCCACAAGCTTCCTGTAACAAGCAAAGACCAGGGCTGGCGGGAAATTATTCTGGTACCATTCATCTGCCGGCTAACTACCCTCGACATTACCCTCACCGAGCACGAGCAGATCCTTTGGCTCGATCCCGAAGAACTTCCTACCCTTGACTGGACCGAAGCAGATCTGAATGTGATCCAGAACTACTACGATTACCTATCGGTTAAAAAGTAGCCGTTTTCCTTTGACCTCTTCATTGAATTTCCCGTTTTCATACACCAGGTTTCCAGACACGAAAGTATGCGTAATTTGGGAATGAAAATCCGTCTCTTCGAAAGGCGACCAACCGCATTTGGAATAAAGGCCCGATGATTGAACATGTGTAACCGCGTTCACATCCACCAGGATCAGATCCGCCCAATAACCTTCACGAATATATCCCCTGTCGCTGATCTGAAAACAGTCAGCCACCGCGTGGCTCATCTTTTCAACAACCCTCTCCAGCGAAATCTTGCCCTCTCGGCTCAGTTCCAGCATGACATTCAGCGTATGTTGTACCAGCGGCAATCCTGACGGAGCTTGCCAGTATGGCTGGGCTTTCTCTTCAATGGTATGCGGCGCATGATCCGTAGCAATCACGTCAATTCGGTTATCCAGTACTGCCTGTAAAATCGCCTCCTTGTGATGTGGCGCTTTAATCGCAGGATTACATTTGATTTTGTTACCCAATGTATGGTAATCCTCCGCATCGAACCACAAATGATGCACGCATGCCTCGGCCGTCACCAGCTTGGGTTTCCCATCAGCAAGTAAAATTTGCCCGTTACTACGGTTTCCTACTTCAAACAAATGAACTTCATCACCGGTTGAAATGTGCAAAATATGTAGTCTGGTGCCGTGCTTATGCGCCAGAGAGCTTGCGAATGACGAAGAAGTAAGGCAAGCTTCTTCATTTCGGATCAATGCATGAATGTTATAAGGCACATTCTCTCCGTATTTCTCTTTGAAAAAAGCCATACGCTGCTTCACAGTCGGCTCGTCTTCGCAATGTGTCGCGATAATGCAGGGTGCATTGGCAAATATTTTTTCCAAAACCTCCGGCGCATCCACCAGCATATTGCCTGTTGATGAACCCATAAAAATCTTGATTCCGCAAACCTCCGCGGGGTTGGTACGCATTACTTCCTCATAATTATCATTGGAAGCACCCATGAAAAATGAGTAGTTGGCCAACGAAGTATCCGAGCCTATCTGGTATTTATCGGCCAGTAATTCCTGGGTCAGTGCATTGGGAACAGTATTCGGCATTTCCATAAAAGAAGTTACCCCGCCTGCTACCGCTGCTTTGGATTCTGTATAAATATTGGCCTTGTAAGTTAGCCCCGGTTCGCGGAAATGTACCTGATCATCAATCACTCCCGGCATCAGGTATTGTCCTTTGGCATCAATTATCCTATCCGCCTGCTCATGCTGTAAATCTTTTCCGATTCTTTTAATGTGACCATTTTCAATTAATACGTCCAATTCCTGAACCTTATTTTCATTTACTAAGAGTGCATTAACGATCAGCGTTGCCATGTCCGGATAAGTAATTTATGTCGTGCAAAGGTATTCAGTCGCTTGGAAATTCACTCATTGAACACTGTAAAAATGAACCTGAAAAGTATCTTAAAGGATTTTATTGATCTGATATTCCCTCGATGCTGCGAAGGCTGCGATATGTCGTTGGCAGGAAACGAAGAAACATTGTGCACCACCTGTCGCATTACGTTACCCAGAATCGGCGTCAACAGCCTCAGCAGCGAGGTGATGCAATACAAATTCATCAACGTGCAGCAAGTCGTTTCCACGCATTCATTTTTACTTTTTACCAAAAAAGGAAAAGTGCAGAAGCTCCTGCACGCGTTGAAATACAAAGGTTGCAAAGAGGTAGGCATCCTGCTGGGCGTTATGTTTGGACAGGAAATGCTTGCTAGCGGCAGTCTTCCCGACGCAGCCCTGATCATTAGTGTTCCGCTACATCGTAAAAAGAAGAAAATCCGTGGCTACAATCAAAGCGATCTGCTCGCAGAAGGATTTTCCAAAGCGACCGGTATTCCATGGACAGGAACTGTACTTGAAAGGGTTAGATACACCGACACGCAAACCGGGAAAAGCAAACACGAGCGAAGGGAAAATGTGAAGGGCGTATTCGTCATCAAAGAGCCCGTTCAACAACAAAGCATCATCATCATCGACGACGTACTCACTACCGGCGCCACGTTGGAAGAATGTGCGGAGACATTATTAAATGCAGGTTGCAAGCAAATTTACATTCTCACCATTGCACTGGCGAGGCATTAAAACAAAAGAACCGCTACCCGGAAGAGCAGCGGTTCTTTAAAAAAGTAATGTTATTCTTTGTGGCTACCGGTAGCGATCATGGCGCAACGGAAACCTACCATTGCAGTCGCTGAATCTTGATCCATGTAGCGACGCGTTCCTGGGGATAGCCAGTAAGCAACATCTGACCATGAACCGCCTTTATAAACTCTCAGTTTATCATCCACCAAAGAGTTACTGTTTTTAGTATCGTAGTTTTTGGATTCATCCTGGTATCCATCGCGACGGAATGAGTTAAGGTCGTTCACATCACTGTTGGATAGCGGACGGTACACGTCATATACCCATTCGCTCACGTTTCCAGCCATGTCATACAGACCATTATCGTTGGCAGGATATGAGCGGATTTCCTGCGTAATAATCGCTCCGTCATTGGATTTACCTGCTATACCTGCGTAGTCACCAGGACCACGTTTGAAGTTTGCCAGCATAGTTCCCTGCTTCTTGCCACGTGGCTGACGCATTGTTGAACCATCCCATGGATAAATTCTCGAATTAGCTTGGTTTTCGTCCGAATACTGTGTTCCAATCATCGCCATAGCAGCATATTCAAATTCCGCTTCTGTTGGCAGACGGTAAGGAGGCATTACGTAGCCGCTTTCAATTCTAAGTTGCGGTGCAGGACCAGCTGCTTCTGCTGTTGCCACTGCTGCTTCGTTGGCTGCTTTTTTCTTCTTGCCGAATGAAAATCCTTTTTTCTTCTTGCCACCTGCTGCTGCGGCTCCGGCTGTATTGTTAGCCTGGCTTACGGCGGCAGTACGCCATGCACAGTAGTCATTCGCCTGAACCCACGACACACCCACAACTGGGTACAGACGGAAACCAGGGTGACGCAAATACATCGTCACGTAAGAATCATTGAATGATAATTCGTTGAACCAAACGTTGGTATCAGGTAAAGCTTTGGCGTAAAATTCCTCAGATGAATCTCTTTGAACTGCGTTTAAGTATTCAAGATAGTGAACGTTGGCCACCTCAGTCTGATCCATATAGAATGACTGAATGGAAACTGTTCGCTTTGGATTATCCCTTCTGCTCATGACATCTTCTTCCAAAGATCCCATCGTAAAACGCCCTCCTTCAATATAAACAAGGTCTGGACCAGCAGGAAGTGCTTTATATTGTTTCACTTCAAAACCATCTTTGCCGTTGTAGGCCAAGCCCGTTTTAGAACTTGTTTTACCTGGTTTTAAGCTGGTAGGCCTCTTGTTTTTACTACATGAAGTAGCCGCTAATAACACAATCAAAATCAACGCGATCGACCGGGTACCCATCTTTTGCATGCAAATCATTGCTTTAAAGTGACTTAAGTGTTTGGTATTTTATAGTATGCGAAACCGCAAATGTATGAAATCAATCGAAATTAATTACAAAATCAATGATCTGATCTTTTTAACCGGGTTACTTCCCCCCGGACATCTCAACTAAAAGGTTTCGCGCCTGGTCAATGTTTTTGACATCTTCGCAGATCAGCATCAATTTACCCTTTTGATCTTTTAAAGCAATTTGCTTCGGGTGTTTTTTAATGTAGTCAATCACCAGCCCGAACTTTGCCGACTGAAAGAATTCATCGTTCTGCGAAGTAACGAAGTAGCCTTTCATTGTATTGCTTTTCAAAGTTAATTTTTCAAAGTGCAAAAGCTCTGCCTGCCAGCGTAAACGCACCGTTTTCAATAAATCCTGAACCTCTGGCGGCACTGGGCCGAAACGGTCGAGTATCTCCTGCTCAAACTTCGCAAGCTCATCTTCCGTCCCGATATTGTCAAGGCGGGTATATAACGACAATCTTTCTGAAATATTTTTGACATAATCGTCCGGGATCAAAGTAGCATAATCCGTTTCGATCTGACAGTCGGGAACCAGGTTCTTCGGAAGGCCTAAGGCGCCGGCAAACAAGTCTTTAAACTCATTATTTTTCAATTCCTGTACCGCCTCATCCAGCATTTTGTGATACAGTTCATAACCTAAATCATTCACAAAACCACTCTGCTCAGCCCCTAGTAAATTCCCTGCGCCACGAATGTCCAGGTCACGCATAGCGACCTTGAAACCATCACCCAGTTCTGAAAACTCTTCCAATGTCTGCAAGCGCTTACGGGAATCACTCGCCAGCGTAGAAACTGACGGCGTAAGCAGGTAGCAAAATGCTTTCCTGTTCGACCGCCCTACCCGGCCGCGCATCTGGTGCAAATCGGACAACCCAAACATGTGGGCCGAATTAATAATGATCGTATTCGCATTCGCAATGTCGATACCCGATTCAATGATGTTCGTCGAGACCAGTACGTCATACTCGCCTTCAATGAACGCAACCATCACTTTTTCGAGCTTATCGCCATCCATTTGCCCATGCGCCACACCGATCCTTATGTCCGGAACCAACCTTAATATAATGTTAGCAATGGATTCAATGTCATTAACCCGGTTATGGACGAAGAAAACCTGTCCGCCGCGCTGTACCTCAAAACTGACCGCATCACGGATAAATTCTTCACTGAATGTCCGCACTTCCGTCGTGACCGGCTGGCGGTTAGGCGGCGGAGTCGCAATTACTGAGAGATCCCTTGCACCCATTAATGAAAAATGTAACGTTCTCGGGATCGGTGTCGCGGTTAATGTCAGTACGTCCACATTCACACGCATTTCTTTCAAACGGTCTTTTGCTTTTACTCCAAATTTCTGCTCTTCATCCACAATCAGCAGTCCCAGGTCTTTGAATTTTACATCTTTATTCAAAATACGGTGGGTACCGATCAGGATATCAATTTTGCCTTCCTCGGCTTGTCTGAGTGTATCCTTAATTTCTTTCGTTGATTTAAACCGGTTGATATATCCCACTTTCGCCGGAAAATCACCCAGTCGGTCGCTGAATGTTTTGAAATGCTGCATAGCCAAAATCGTGGTAGGAACCAGGACAGCCACCTGTTTGCTGTCACAAACTGCCTTGAACGCAGCCCGAATCGCAATCTCAGTTTTTCCAAAGCCCACATCCCCACACACCAGACGGTCCATTGGATGCGCTTTTTCCATATCCTCCTTCACACTGGCCGTAGCAGTAGCCTGGTCAGGCGTGTCTTCATATAAAAAGGACGATTCCAGCTCGGCCTGCATATAATTGTCCGGTGAAAATGGAAATCCATGCGCCTGCCGGCGTTGCGCGTAAAGTGCGATTAGCTCATGCGCAATGTCTTTCAGCTGCTTCTTAACCTTGGACTTCTTGTTTTCCCATTCGCTCGAACCCAGCTTGCTCATAGCAGGCGGCGTACCTTCCTTACCCGTATATTTTGCGATTTTGTGCAGATTATGCACACTCACATATAAAAGGTCATTGTCGCGGTAAATCAGCCGGATCGCTTCCTGCTCCTTGCCATTCACATCCTTCCGCTCCATTCCTGCAAATCGCCCGATACCGTAATCCACGTGGGTCACGAAGTCGCCTGGCTGTAAAGATTTGAGTTCTTTCAGCGTAATCGCCTTCGATTTACTGAATTTCTCCTTCAAACGATATTTATGAAACCGGGCGAAGATCTGGTGATCAGTGTAGCAGGCAATCTTCATGTTATCATCCACAAATCCTTCCCGCAGCGAAATGTGCATGGGCCTGAACTTGACGAATGGATCCAGGTCTTCAAAGATCCTTTCCAGCCTGTCGAGCTGCTTGGGTTGCTCGGCTACAATGATATTGACATAACCTTTCGACTGATTTTCCGACAAATCGTCGAGTAACCTTTTAAAATCCTTATTGAATGATGGCTGTGGCTTTGAAGAGTACGGAAGCTTGCTTTCCGTTTTGAAATAGGTTTTTTTACCAAATTCAACGGTCTTGAATTTCTTAACCTGCGTCAAAAACCCTCTGCGCGTTTCAAAAAGATCCTGCGGATTTGAAACGATCTGAATCCCGCCGCCTGTCACTTCTTCTAATGCTTTTTCGGCTTTTTCAAAACAATTTTCAATCACTTCCAGCGTCAGTTCTACATCTTTAAACCACAATGTAGTTTCGGGAGAAAAGAAATTCAGAAATGACTCACGGGTTTCGTGTGAAAGTTTTTGCTGAATGTCCGGCACAATGTTGATCTGCTTGGCCGTTTCAATCGATAATTGTGTATCAGGATCAAAGGACCGGATACTTTCTACTTCATCTCCAAAGAGTTCTATACGAAAAGGATGCTCGCTGGCGAATGAAAAAACGTCTAGAATGCCGCCCCGTACCGAAAATTGCCCCGCTTCAAATACAAAATCCGTGATCTCAAATCCATAGCTATTGAGAAATTCCGTCAGAAACGACGGATCGAGTTTTTCACCCACCTTCACCGAAAATGTGTTGGCTTTCAGCGACCGTTTGTTGATCACTTTTTCAAACATTGCCTCGGGATAGGTGACAATTTGAATCGGCGTAGCTCGTCCTGCACTGAGCTTATTGAGGATTTCGCCGCGCATCAGCACATTGGCATTATCAACCTCCTCGTAATGGTAGGGCCTTTTATAGGATGTCGGATAAAAAAGCACTTCCGTTTTACCGATCAGGTTTTGCAGGTCATTTTGAAAATAGGCTGCTTCCTCCCGGTCACTCAGCACGTACACAGCCGGACCTTTTTTCCGCTGCTGAATTGCCGCACTGACCACCGCATCAAGGCTTCCTACCAATCCTTTGATCTGAACGTGCGCCGCTTCCGGTTCATTGGAGGCTATTTGGTTCACCAGGACATCCAGGTAACTATCGCCTCCGTACAGTGTTAATAAGTCTTTAACTTCCAATTAATATCGATGATGATGCGGCCAAGTCCGCAGTGAATGTAAACGCAAAAAGCCGTTGCGGGAAATTACCCCGACCGGCAAAAAAGATAACAACAGTTTTTATGATTTCGTTGCTGTCATTGTTCTACTGCAAAAATAGCCCTAAATGAACGAGTGCGCAAAAATCCGGTTTATCATTTTACTTTTACCTGTATTAAGATTTTGTTACTGATGATCGACTGGCTCAATCAATCCATTTCCCTCGCTGGGCTGCTAACTACTCCTCTTGAAATCCTGGGCTTCCTGACCGGGGCGATATGTGTGTATCTCAACACGCGTCAGAATGTGTTGGGCTGGTTTTTCGGGATCATCAATGCAGTATTGTATGCTGCGGTTTTCTGGCAGGTGAGGCTTTACGCCGATATGGGTTTGCAGGGATATTATTTTCTGACCAGCATTTACGGCTGGTGGTTGTGGAAATTCGGTGGCCAAACGCACGACGGCGTCAAAGTAACATTCACACCCGCTAAACTATATCCGGTATTTGCGCTGATTTTTGTCGTAGTAACCATTTCCTGGGGCTTTTTGCTCGGCCGCTTTACCAATGCAAGCCTTACCTATGCAGATTCCGCATTAACCATTGCAAGCCTGATCGGCCAGTGGATGATGGCTAGAAAATACCTCGAAAACTGGATTATCTGGATCGTAGCAGATGCCTGCTATGTAGTCATGTATTTTTACAAAGACCTGCATCTCACCGCCATTTTATATGCAGTGTTCCTCGTGTTGGCAGGAATTGGGTATGTGCAGTGGCGTAGGGATGTTGTCAGGAGTAGTCGTTTGTAGTCAGGTATGGTCATTTGTCGTCATGAACGGTGTACTAAAAAAAATGACAATACTTGACAGTCTGACCATCAATGACTATTCCTGACTCCTAGTATTGACGATTCTCAATCCAGCGTATCAAACGGAATTTCCTGATCTTCCAGTAAAGAACGGATGCGCTCCGAATCCTGAAATACGATCTGCAATTCCTTTTTTGCTATGCCTTCCTCTTCCTCGTCCAGCCACTTCCAGTCCTCGGCAGTAGCGTCGAAGATATCGATCACCGAAAGGATTTTTTCTTCTGATTTTTCTTTCGACAACCATTCCGACGATTGATCAATGTAGATGATCACTTTTTGTTCTTCGATCCATTCCAGATCGTTCAACATTTCGTCCAATGCGTCCAGGTTTTTGCCCGAATAGTCAGGGAAGTTCATGGCGGTAGCAATCTGCTCGTGAAAGTCCTTGATCGACGTCGATTTTTTGCCGTCGACAAATGCGATAAATGCGCCCAGAAAAGTTTTGCGGACGTTGGATTCCGCTTTGGCGAGCAGGAAGTGTGTGTTTTTCATACGTTCGTTTGGTTTTAAACAACGCTGCAAGTTATGAAAAAATACAGGTTCAAACCCACCCTAGCCTCCCCGATTTACTTCAAATATCTCTTTCTTAACAATTGCATCATATGTACATTAATCGCCCATTGGTCAGCGAGCGGCTGATGTGTGAAGGGAACTGTGGGCAAATAATTAGGCGGCCCAAACTCCGTCAGTACAGTAAGCGTCTCACCGCTTTTAACTTTTTGCTCGACTACCACGTCCCACCAGGCCAGATGTGCTTTCACGGCCGCCTCCCATTCCGGGGCGCGAGGATCATTTACCTGCGGGCCTTCTTCGTGGCCTATGCGAGAGTGAATGTGGCCTACGCGTGACAATGCCAGTTTTACCGTTTCCTCCTGATCCTGCAGCAAGCTTTCATGTACATTACACCAATGCGAAATGTCCAGTGTTAACCTCAGCTCAGGATTTCTTTCAATAAAATTTCTGGCAATATGTGCAGCGAAAAGCATTCGACCGCGATGTGTTTCATGGTAAATGGGTATGCCGGTTTTAACAGATGCCTCGGTAGTATGGTCAATGAATGCTTTGTTTTGTTCGTAGGTGAAAAAATCCTTCCCGCTATGGCAATTGATATACAAAGGCTTTTGTACGAACTCCGTCGTAGCTGCATTGATCTGCTTTTTAAATGCCTCTAAATGAGTCTTGTAATCCCTTTCGCCCGAGCCGCACAGAATTCCGACCTGCAAATCATATTTTTTCAACGCGTCAAAAAGCTCCTTCTGTTTTTCCTTTGATCCAGGCCACCACATTTCAGTACCATCATATCCCTCCTTCTTAATGGCCGCGCAAAAAACATCGGTCGTACCAGGGAAACCCCAGTTGGTACCCAATACTTTCAATGACAATTTATTTTCAAACTGAAACGGAGCCTCTGCTGAACTTGCGGCAGCGTCCAGGCCAGCAACAACTCCTGCGGTCGTAATAGCAGTATTTATAAAATTCCGACGGTTCATTGATTTGATATTCTGAAATTGAAAATTATAAAAAGGAGCAGGCTAGGGCTTTTTGACAGGTACGTTCGCAGCAGTAGCGGTAGTATCCCCCGCTTTTAAAAACTGAGCGACTTCTGCCTCACTAAATCCATTTACCACCAAAAGTCCGGGATACTGTTTGGTCACCTGGCTCACCGCAGTATCGGTAACGGCCGACTCCCACACATACACCGAACGAAGTTCTTTCATACCGGCAATGCTTTTCAGTCCGGCGTCCCCCACTTTGGTATCCACTACATTCAAATAACCGAGGTAGGGAAGATTTTTAAGCTCTGCAATGCCTTTATCCGTCACTATGGTGTGTTCCAGGTGCAGTTTATTGAGGTTTTTAAATTTGGCAATGTCCTTCAAAGCCGCATCCGTCACCTTCGTACCACCTAATTTCAGCCAGGTAATCTGTTCCGAAACCGGTGCCAGTAGCGCCATTTCTTTGTCTCCGAAAGCAGGCGCATTCACCGCACTCACTTCCAGTAAATTCTGGTCCTGGGATAATGCATTGACGATCAGGCCTGCTTTCCGCAATGCCTGAATGTTCTTTTCATCCGCTGGTGGCACTTTCAAACTGAATACCGCCGACTCAGGTTTCTTGGATGAACCCGAAGCCCCGCCCTTACCTAGTGACGCCAATGCAGGTTTCACTTCCTCTGACACTTTCAGATCCGCTACTTTTTTATCTGACGGAGCACCCTGATCGATCCACCAGGCTAATAATGTGATTTGATCTGTCGTCAGCTGCGGTTTACCTTTCGGCGGCATATGGTCGTCATCGCGCTCTTCGAGCAGGCAACGTTTGATCATATCACTTTCTGCGCTTTTGCCCGATACAAAAGCAGGCCCTCCTTCGCCGCCTTTAACCAGCAAGGCCAATTCGTCCATCCGGAGATCGCCCTTCTTTTTGCTCGCATTGTGACATTGCACGCAACGTGCTTCCAGTATCGGCTGCACAACGTCTTTGTATACCAGTGCCTGCTCTACATTGGCAATAGGTTTAATTTCGGTGGTTTTTTCTTCCAGAGGAGACATTCCAGCGAGGCTGCGGAAGGGTTCGGGCGTGTACTGCGTGAGGTAACCTGCGCCGTGCGTGAGTGAGCCGCCATCGTGGCCAGCGCTCATCGTAAGCAACACAGCAATACCAAATGCGGGTAGATAGGCGACTTTGCCAAAAGGAATAAGCTTCCCTACCCTGTCCGACTTTACCAGCCATGCTACCCAGGCAAATGCGGCCACACCAATGCCCTTCCACATATGGTCGCCCAGCAATTCCTCGTCATACCCGCCCCCGAGCGAGAGCAAGTAGCCCGCTATACATGCGAATGTTGCACTGATAGCCGACCAGAAAAGTATAAATACAACGGTCGTTTCATTAACATTGATCTTACCGCTTCTCCTGCCAATTTCGAGCAATGCAGCGATCAGCAAAAATCCAATGGGAAAATGGACCAATGCAGGATGGAATCTTCCGATGAAAAGTGCCCACGATGAAGCCTGTAAAAGTGGGTAGAGCATGAAGGGTCAGGGTTTAGGATATTATAAATTGAATGTGGTAATCGTGTTTATAATCTGAAAACTTCCGGGCATTGTAACGCAACGGGCGAGTTATCTGCATTCACGTCCATAATGTCGGCCATGTGGTCCCACCATTTTTTCATGATCGGCAATCCCGCGAGACTGGCTGTCTGCTCATTACCTGCGAGTTTTTGAAAAGCAAACAAGGCCAATGTTTTTTCGTCAAGAAAAATATAATATTCTTTAATGCCCGCATCGATCAAAAGCTGCGATAACTCCGGCCAGATCTCATCGTGCCGTTTTTTGTATTCTGCTTCAAATCCCGGTTTAAGCTGCATCCGGAATGCTTTTACTAAGTCCTGGTCCATTGTTTGGTATAATTCGACAAAAAATAAATGTTTGATCAGGCAATGACATCTTTAACAACCTTGCCCTCTGTATCGGTTAACCGGAAGTTCCTGCCCTGGAACGGGTAGGTGAATTTCTCATGATCAAAACCCATCAGGTTCAGGATCGTCGCTTGCAAATCATGCACGTGAACCCTATCTTTCACGCCATAGTAACCCAATTCGTCGGTTTCACCATGACTATGTCCTCTTTTCACGCCGCCACCCGCCATCCACATCGTGAAAGCATCCAAATGGTGATCCCGGCCCATAAATGGCATGACCAGCCCATTCCTGTTTTCCTGCATCGGCGTCCTGCCGAATTCTGCGCCCCAAATGATCAGCGTTTCTTCCAAGAGCCCACGCATTTTCAAATCTTTGATCAATGCAGCAATCGGCTGATCCGACTCACGGCATTTCTGGCGCAGACCGCCTTCCACATTATGGTCTTTCGAAGTACCGTGTCCATCCCAGCCCCAGTCAAAAAGCTGTACAAAACGCACATCATTTTCAACTAGTTTTCTTGCTAAAAGGCAGTTCATAGCGAATGTTCCCTCACCCGGCTTCACGCCGTACATATCCAATATAAACTGAGGCTCTTTGGAGACATCCATTACTTCGGGCACCGACATCTGCATTCGAAAAGCCATTTCATACTGGCTGATGCGCGTTAATATTTCCGGGTCCTTTACGTCCTCGTAAGTCTGGCGATTTATCTCATTAATGGCCTCAATGGTCTGTTTACGCATATCGCGGTTCATCCCGCTCGGGTCGCTCACATACAGAACCGGATCCCCGCCCGTACGGCATTGCACCCCCTGGTATACCGAAGGCAAAAAGCCGCTTCCATAAACACTTTTCCCCGCATCAGGCTGCTGCCCTCCCGATGCCAATACAATAAACCCAGGCAAATTCTGGTTTTCAGAACCCAGCCCATACACCGACCAAGCTCCCAGACTAGGCCGACCCAGCCGCGCACTTCCCGTATGCATCAGCAGCTGCGCAGGTGCGTGGTTGAACTGGTCGGTATGCATGGCTTTCATGAACGTGATCTCGTCCGCAACAGTTTGCAAATAAGGCACATAGTCCGACATCCACGCGCCTGACTGGCCATATTGGGCGAATTTCCCCTGCGGCCCCAGCATTTTAGGTACGCCCTGAATAAATGCGAATTTTTTCCCTTCCAAAAACTCCGCCGGGCAATCCTGACCGTGGTACTTCACCAGCTCCGGCTTGTAATCGAACAACTCCAGCTGCGATGGCGCGCCAGCCATGTGAATGTAGATCACGCGCTTGGCTTTGGGGGCAAACTGCGGGATCTTGGCGGCCGCGGCATGATCAGCAATACTGGTCCCTGCACTGGAACTGCCGCAAGAGCCCAGTAAGGAACCTAGTCCCAAGGCTCCCAACCCAAATCCTGCCGATTGCAGAAAGTGCCTCCGGGTTTGCCGGTGCAAATCTGCATATTGAAGTTCCTTTTGTAGCTTTTCCATTTGTCTTTTTCTAGGTCTGCTGCATCTATAGCCCCAGGCTTAAGCCTGGGGTTTGGGGATTCGATTCGGGATCCGGCCCCCTTGCCTCGCTGCCCCCAAAGGCTAAAGCCTTGGGTTACTCCTTGGTTACGACGTTGTCGAGGTTTAGCATGATGTTGGCGGAGATCGTTAGGGCGGCTAGCTCTGGCGATCTTTCTTTGCCGTAAGCGAGGATGCTGTCTGCGTCTACTGGTTTTTTCCGGTAGGCGTTCAGTGCATCGTTATATACTTTTACCAGCACATTCAGGTTCTTTTTTTCGATGGGCTGGAATGTCAGCATCCGATATCCTTCGGTTAATTGTTGCTCAGGGGTTTTTCCTCGTTTTTGCATTTTCGTTGCCAGTTTTTCCGCCGCTTCCAGGTACACAGGGTCATTCAATGTAACCAATGCCTGCAAAGGTGTATTGGTCAGTATTCTCCTGGATTGACAAAACTCGCGGCTAGGTGCATCGAATGTGACCATTGATGGATACGGTGCCGTGCGTTTCCAGTAGGTGTAAACGCCTCGTCGGTACCGATCTTCTCCCTCGCTCAGTACCCATTTTTCACCGCTGTACGGCGATTGCCATATCTTGTCAGGCTGGGGCGGCATGACGCCCGGGCCGTACATTTTGTTGGAAATCAATCCACTACACGCGAGCGCCTGGTCCCTTACCTGCTCAGCGCTCAGCCTTACCCGCGGACCACGAGAGATGTAGACATTGTAGGGGTCTTTTTCGAGTTTGTCATGATCGGTTTTGGAACTCTGCCGGTAGGTAGCCGACATGACTATGGTTTTGAGTAGCTTTTTGACGCTCCAATGATCGGTCTCGATAAAATCCGCTGCCAGCCAGTCCAGTAGTTCAGGGTGGCTTGGTTCTGCGCCCTGCGAGCCGAAATCCTCTACCGTTTCTACAATTCCTTTCCCAAAAAGCTGCTCCCAGAAACGGTTTACCACCACTCTCCCGGTCAATGCATTATCGCGGCTGACGATCCATTTGGCCAGGCCGAGGCGATCACGGGAATATCCTTTGGGCATCGGCGCCAGCAGTTTAGGGACATCTGCTTTCACCTCGGCCCCTTTTACCATCCAGTTTCCTCTCACAAAAACATTAGTCTTTCTCGCAAAATCACCTTTTCCCTCCCAGATCACCGGCATACTTTCCGTTGGTCGCGTTAGTACCGTGGCATAATCAGCGACAATTTGTTCATAACCTGGCTGGCCTGCGCCCGGTATTCCTTTTTGGAAAGAAGCCCAGGTAATCCGCAGCCATTCGGTAGGCGTTTTCGGGCTGTTCAATGATAAATAAATGTCGTGCTTCCCTGTGGTCTGGCTAACCGGCGCAATAACGACGGTATCGCGCATCGGAAGCTTAATCGTGGACAGTACAGGCCCGTCCAGTTTGTCCAGATGCAATGTCAATATCGCATTCTCGGCTTTGGTAGATACATTCATCAACACATTATCCACACCTGTGAGGTTAACTTGCGGAATGCGTGCATTGCCCTTGTCTTTGACACCATAGTAAGAAATCAGCAGCACGGTAGATTCGTCGCCTTTCACAAAATTATGTGCATTGATCTTCGGTTCGATCACCTTCATGAACTTCGTCTTGGCTTCAAGCTCAGCTGGATTGTACTTTTTAATCCAACCTTTGACCCGCTCCACCCGCGCCGAATCCTCCCCTTTATAGAATCTCAATTTCGGCCATTCGTCCCACACATCCTCGTCACGGGAGTTGTTAAAAAACGCCGCATACTTGTAATAATCTTCGTGCGGGATCGGATCATACGGATGGCTGTGGCATTGAACGCAACCGAATGTAGTGCCCTGCCAAACTTCCCAAGTTGTGTTCACGCGATCGATCAAAGCAGCGGTACGAAACTCTTCGTCGTCAGTTCCGCCTTCATTGTTTGTCATCGTATTGCGGTGAAAACCAGTGGCTATCATGTTTTCTTCCTTCGGAAAACCATCCTGTGCCGCTGGCAGCAAATCTCCCGCCAACTGTTCGATCGTAAACTGGTCGAAAGGCTTATCATCATTGAATGATTTCACTACATAATCGCGGTACCGCCACATGGTGCGGCCGCCATCGCTTTCGTAACCTTTGGTATCAACATAGCGGGCAAGGTCCATCCACATCGACGTCCATCTTTCACCATAGGAAGGGGATTTGAGAAGCCGATCCACTACTTTTTCGTAGGCGTCCTCAGATTGATCTTGCTCAAAGTCGCTTACCTGCTTTTCGGTCGGAGGCAATCCTGTCAGGTCGAGGCTCACCCGGCGAATCAATGTAGCCCTGTCTGCTTCGGGCGAAACAGACATTCCTTTATTTTTTAATTTGGCCAATATGAAATGATCCACTTCATTCCTGGCCCATTTTTTATCTCCAATGTTGAGCAGGCCAAACAGGTTACTAATGTTGCTTAGAGAAGGTACTTCCGGTCTTTCTATTTGCTTGTAAGACCAATGCTTTTCCCACTCGGCACCTTCATTGATCCATTTTTTTAATGTACTGATATCGTTTTCACTCAGCGGCGTGCCGTTCTTTGGCATACGCTCTTCCGGGTCATCGCTCAATATCCTCTTGATCATCTCGCTTGCATCCGCATCACCGCGCACAACAGGAATCTTGCCGGATTTGCCCGGTTCGAGCATCTCATGTTCGAACAAGAAGCTTACGTCGCCTGCTTTTTTCACTCCCCCGTGACAGCCCATGCAGTGCTTGTTCAGGATCGGTTTTACTTCTGTGTTGTAATCTGTTTTCGAATCAAAAAAACCCGAAAGGAAAAAAGAAAACAGCAGCACGGTTAACCCGATAACACCCAGTACTATACCTTTTACCATTGCCTGGTGAAGAATTAATATTTTTAAAACAAGTACCTGTTAAATAATGTAAAAGACGCTCCCCCGAAAAAATTACCCTTTGCAATTTTACTTCATAACCTTCGGAATATGTATGGACAAAAGAACTTTTTTGATGAACAAAAACGAGAAAACCCCGGGAATTTATCTCCCCGGGGTTTTTTCGTTCATTTACTCAGATCCCTGATCCAGTCAGGTGATGTCAATGTTGAATACTAATTCCAACCATTTGCAATATCCTTCGCTACATTCGGATTATAGTTTTTCTCTACGTCCGGAATAGGTAGCAAGACGTTTTTATCCAGGAAAGGCTGCTTGCCGTCACCAGGTTCAGCTGCACGCTGACTGTTAATTGTCTGCTTGGCAATTCCCCACCTGATCAGGTCAAAATAGCGGCTTTGTTCTCCGCAAAGCTCAATTTGTCTTTCACGAATAAGCAGGTTCGTAGCAGCAGCCTGAGCGCCGAGGGTGGTATAAGCCACCGCGCCTGACCTTTTTCTCACCTGGTTGATCAGCGCCAAAGGTTCCTCACCCGTTTTGCCTTGTTGAATGTACGATTCCGCCAGCATTAACAATATATCGGCATACCTGATAACCTGTCCATTGATCGAGCTTTGAGGTCCGCCGTATGACGCCACTTCATTATAGTACTGGTATTTTTTCCATACAAAATAACCCTGCGGATCGTCTGCTTTGAATGGAAAAGCGATTTTCCCGCCTTCACATTTCTGGCAATACTCGGTATCTCCGCCACTTTCTTTGTTTCCGTAAAAAGTAAACTTCGCCCGCGGATCCACATAAGCTGCACCAGTGGAGGGATTCGGGTATTGAAATGCTTTTACAGTCGTAGTCGGCACATACACATTGAACCAATCTTTGAAACCATATTCCTGCGCACGGTCCGAGTGACTGGCTTTTCCACCCCAGGTTTCCTGTCCGCCGAATACATAGTACTGGTTACCAATGCCCCAGTCGGTCCATTTCGCATTCATGATCTGAAAAATGTTTTCCGGACTGCTCTGGTTAGTCGAGCTGAACAGGTTCTCGTACGAAGGATCGAGCGAGTAGGTATATGGCGCAGCCGTAAGTTGGGCCAATGTAGTCTGAGCCTGTGCCCATTTCTTTTGGTATAAATACGTTTTTCCCAGCAATGCAATCGCTGCACCTTTGGTCGCGCGGCCAAGGCCAGTTGCAGCATCGTAGGTTACCGGAAGATCGGCAGCGGCTAGGGTAAGGTCATTTTCAATAAAGCTCCATAATGCTTCCGCAGAAGAGCGGGTAGGATAGTTGTTAGCCACCGTACTGTCATAGGCTGTGATCAATGGTGCCTTTCCCCACAGATTTACAATGTTGAAATAGGCATACGAACGCAAAAATCTGGCTTCTGCAATGAACTGTTTCGCTTTTTGCTGATCGGCAGCGACAGTAGGCTGCCACACACTCGCCCTGTCAATAACCACATTGGAGCGTAGTACCATCCTGTATAAGCTATTCCAAAGCTGCCCGATCTGTGCCTGGCTGGTACCGAACGAGTAGTCGGCGAGCTGGGCCATATCTCCCTGTAAGTTTGTGGTCTTTTTGGCCTCATGACCCAACAGGTCGAAAATAAAGTAGTACTCTCTCGACCACAGCCCATTGTGCAGTAAGGTGGCATACGTCGCGATCACAGCCTGGTTCAAACCGTCGCTCGAAGTAAAATAGGTAGAAAAATCGTAGGCGCTCTGGCTTTTCAGGTCCAGTTTCGATTCGTCGCAGGCGATGATATTGATCGCTGCGATTAATGCGGCAAAATATATTATTATCCTTTTCATATTTCTTTCTGATAAGTTTATTCCAATGATTAAAACCCTAATTGTAAGCCTGCAATCAATGTTCTCGGCTGCGGCAATTGCTGTCTGTCGTCAATACCGCGAGAGAAAATGTAGCTTCCGCCATTTTGCGTGCTTACTTCTGGATCATATCCTTTGTATTTGGTAACTGTCAGCAGGTTTTGTGCTGCTACATAAATCCGGATACCACTGAATACTTTGCCGCCTCCAATGCTGCTGACAATGCTCTGGGGCAGTTTGTAACCCAGGGTAATGTTCCTTAACCTCAAATAGCTACCGTTTTCCAGCCACCAGTCGGATGGGCGCAGGTTACCGTCGCCGGTAGCGCTCTGGCCTGCTCTTGGAAGAGAAGCCACATCGCCCGGTTTTCTCCATCTATTCAGGATTTCGGTCGAAGCATTGTGGCCAGTAGATTCATTGTCGGTCACGAATTTGAATGCATTGAGCAATTTCAACCCTGAGACGCCGGATACCACCACATTCAGATCAAAGTTTTGGAAGGTAACACCTCCATTGAACCCGTAAACGATTTTAGGGATCGGGTTACCAAGGATTTTCTGGTCCGTGGCAGTGACTTTACCATCACCATCGATGTCTTTGAAAATAAAATCCCCAGGTAGTAGCCCTGACTGATATTTGGTCGTCGCGTCACCACTTTGTTCCGCTGCTTTCGCATTCAATGCATCTACTTCCGCCTGATCTTTCGCTACATGATCCAGGGTATAGCCATAAAATGACCCAATCGCCGAACCTGCTGCCGTGTAAGTGAATGTCGGCAAGTTACTGAACGAACCCGCCTGTATCGGTGCTGCGAACTCGCTTCCCAATGAGTTCACTACGTTCTTATTATAGGCCAGATTGGCACTGATATGATAGCCCAGTCCGCCGCTCGTCGCATCGCGATAGCCAACAGAGAACTCCACTCCTTTGTTTTGTGCGCTGGCCGCATTCGCGTATTTGCTCGGCTGCCCACCGCTACCCGAAGCTCCCGTGCTTCCCGAAACGGGCACACTTACGAGCAAACCGCTACTTTTTCTGTTGTACCAGTCTATTGTTAAGGTTAGTTTATTTCTTAGGAAAGCAAGATCAATACCAATGTCAGTCTGATCGGTTGACTCCCATTTAATGTTCGGGTTAGCCAATGTATTGATGGTAGTTCCGGGATTGAATCCTTCGTTTGTTCCCAGCGAGTACACCAGGTTTCCGTTCGGGCTACCACTGTAAGTGAGTACCGATGTTACACCCGTGGTGGGAATGGTGTTGTTTCCGGTCCTTCCCAGGCCGATCCGCAGTTTTCCATCGGTTACGAATGGCAGGTTACTTTTGATAAACTCCTCATCCACAAACCGCCAGGCAAGACCCAGTCCGTAAAAGTTACCAAACCTGTTGTTGGCGCCAAAGTTGGACGCACCGTCGCGGCGAAAGCTTCCTGATAAAATGTATTTGTTATCGAATGTATAACCCAACCTCGCGAAATAAGAGATCACCGACGAACGGGCATAGCCATAAGAACTTCCCGTTACCGCCTGAGACTGTGCTACGCTGATATTCTGAATGTTGTTGTTCGGAATGTTGGTACCCGTCGCATTCAGGCCGGAAGAATTGCCCGGATCGAGATAACTGTTACCAACTGTGGCTGAAACGCTGTGGTTTCCAAACACGTGGTTGTATGAAAAGTAATTCTCAAGTGTATAAAACGAGTAATTGTTGTATCCCAATGTGGCTTGCTGCGGATTGGTGAGGTTGTTTCCTGCGGTATAGGCATATTGGTAGCTATTGGTTTTCCCTCCCCCAATTTCTGCTGAAAGTTGCGTTCTGAACCGCAGGCCGGCAATAATATCTACCTCTGCAAATACCTGCGGGAAAAACACGAAACCTTTGTTAACAGGGTGGTTCAGGTTGATCGCCGCCAGCGGGTTGTTACCATTACTAAAATCGTCAACATTGGTCGTATTGGAATAACCTCCCGGAACATTCGCATCGAAAATCGGCTTGTAAGGTGCGAAATATACCGCATCCGAAATGCTGGCCACCTGGCCGTCGTCTTTCGTATGACGGATGTTCAGGCTTTGTCCCAAATGGAACCTACCCAATGTTTCGTCCAGACTGAACCGCGCATTGATCCGGCTATTCGTAAAGTTTTTGACAATGGCCTGCTGTTTGATGTAGCCTAATGAAAAATTATAAGCCACTTTCTCGCTTCCTCCGCTGATATTCACATCATTTTGAGAAACCAATGCTGAGCGGAAAATCTCATTCTGCCAGTTGGTACGGTCCTGCGTCACATCCGGCGTATTGAATTTCGCGGGGAGTACTGAATTGGTAGTCGAAGCGAAATCCCTTAACAGGTCAATGTATTGCGAAGCATTCAGCAGATCCAGCTTTTTCCAGGCATTGGCCACGCCCCATTGCGTATTGAAATTGATTTTCGGGGCACCTGCTTTCCCTCTGCGGGTAGTAATGATCACCACCCCATTGGCAGCTGCCGAACCGTAGATCGCCGTGGATGAGGCATCTTTCAGGATGGTAATGTTTTCAATGTCCTGCGTCGCCAATGTGTTGAACATCGTTTTGCTTCCCTGGATACCGTCGATCACGTACAATGGATCGACACCGGTAAATGAACCCGTTCCGCGGATCAGGATCTGAGCGTCGGAACCCGGGGTACCATTGGACTGCAACACCTGAACACCCGCCGACTTACCGATCAGCAACTGTGAAGGGTTAGTAGCGGTCGTAGAACCTGCATCTTTGGCAGAAACAATGTCTACCGAGCCTACCACGTCCTTTTTACGCGAAGTACCGTAACCGATTACAACCACTTCATTCAATGATTTATCGTCCGGCACCAAACTGACGACCAGATTAGTCCTGTCGCCAACTGCCAATTCCTGAGATTTATATCCTACAAAACTGAAAACCAGCACCGCTGCTTTGTCAGTTACTTCCAATTCGAAAGCCCCGTCGGCGTTGGTCAGCGTGCCTTGCTGAGTGCCTTTTAAGCGAACACTGACACCCGGAAGTCCCTCCCCCTTTTCGTCATTTACCTTACCGTCCACACGGATAGCCGCGTAGCTTTTATCCTCCCAAAGTACGTCAGACTGCTCTCTTGGCACATTCGCTTTTTTTGAAGTAAGCAATATTCTGCCCGATGGCGTTACCTGATAGGAAATTTCCAATGGGGTCAGCAATGAATTCAATGTTGCTGAAAGTTTCTGGTTCGAGGCATGAATGACCACCGCACGGCTCGCCCGGATCGCTTTATGGCTGTACGCAAATTTCACGTCTGCTTTTGCTTCAATTTGGCTAAGAACTGCCCTGAGCTCGGTGTTATCAGCATGCAACGTAACATTACGTTCCAAAATCTCCTGTGCTTTCCCGTCGTGAGCCGCATACGTGAAGCCTCCGAAAGCGATAGAAAAGACAATTTGGGTTAATGAAATTCTCATGAGCAGATAGAGTGAGGCTCGATTTTTTTGGTATCGATTTTTTTTCATAGTTTAGAACGGTTTTTTTATAAAAAACTAAATTGATTTTCTCCCTCTCATATCTTGGAGGATCGTGAGCAGAAAGGAGATTCTTAATGGCCGGCAGTGTTCCACCACTGCCGGTTTTTGCATTTATTTCGTGTCACATCCTTCTCCGTCGATCAGGATGCGGGTGCCTTTTACTTCATAAGTAGCCATGTTTGATTTACATATCAGGTCCAGCTTGTCGTACAGCGACATGTCTGACACGTCCCCGGTGAATGAACATTTTTCGAGGTGATCGCTGGATAGTACAATTTCAATACCGTATTCATTTTGCAGCTGTACCATGATGTCAGGCAGTGACTCATTGTTATATACCACTTTCGGCGCTACCGTTGCCGCTGCAATGGCGACGGGCTTTTCTACCAGGCTGGTCATGAGGTGGCCGCTTTCTGTAAAGTAGGTAACACGCTGATTTGGAGTCAGTACCACACCGTTGTTAGGCTTGTGCGACTTACCGGAAGGTTCCTTGGTCACAGTCGTGTGAATGTTTTCAAAAACAGATACTTTCCCTGTAACCACTTCTACTTCTACTGCATTATCGCCAGCCTTGGTAATGATCCGGAAACTGGTACCTAATACTTTGGTCACGAGATTACCGCTGAAAACCGAGAACGGCCGGTGTGGGTCCTTAGTTACTTTGAAAAAAGCATTACCTGTCAGCTGTACCTCCCTTTTGTCTCCGGGAAATTTATCCGGGTAAATGATGCGGCTGCCAGGGCATAGTTCAATGACACTATGATCGTCCAGGGTGATAATTTTAGCCTCTTTGGTCTTGTTTTCAGTTGTGATCAATCGACCGGTACTAATCTTCACCAGGATCGGCTCTGTATTCGCTAATGGCCGTATAGCGTCTTTTTTGTTAAAAAACAGCAAAAAAGACAGGGTCAAGATCACCGCCGCAGCCACACCTGAGTAGAACACCGATGAAAACCGCCACGAAGAATCAAGCGGAACCGGTTCTTCCACAAACCGTGGCTCCATGACTTCCTCCCGGATATTGTTCAGCAACTTATTTTCCAATGCGAGCCGATCATCGTCAGTAAGAGCGATCGAAGAATCCGCATTCAGGCTTTCATACCATTTGTGAATTTTTTCAATTTCTTCCTCTGTACAGTTGCCCTGTCGGTATCGTAAGAGTAATGTTTGTAAATCTTTTGTATTCATCAATGAAAGGGCTAGGGTGATAGGATAGGCGACAGAATCAAAGACGTCGTTCTGAATGATAAGCCGATTATTTCAATCAATGCCCTAAATCATTTTAAATTTTCTTCGAAAGATTATATGAATGCTGCGAAAAAGCACCCATGTTCTTTGAATAATAATAGGGAAGTTACAGAGGCAAAAAAGGCAGGCCGGAGGTCAGGAATGGAAAAAAGTAAGCAGAGCCAGCAGTGAAATCAGCGATTCTTTGAGGTAAGAACGCATCGATTTGGTGGCTTTGGTCAGATGGTACTCAACCGCCTTTTCGGATAAATGCATGTGTCCGGCAATTTGGGATACCGTCCAGTTTTCCATGCGGCTCAGCCTGAAAACCTCTTTGGATTTTTCGGGCAGCGTGTCCAGGCCTTTGTCTATGTTTTCAACCAGCTCGTTGAAAGCAATGGTATTTTCGGTATTGGTTTCTTCAAACTTGGTGAAGGCCTGGTAGTAACTCAGGTAGGCATTCTGCGGACCGTAAGCCCGGATGTAGTCAATAACTTCGTAGCGGACGGCCGAAAATAAGTAGTAGTCGAGCGAAATGATCTTCACGCTTTCCCGCTCTTTCCATAGTCTGGTGAAAATATCCTGAATGAGTTCCTCAGCGACTTCGCGGTGCTGAAGTTTCCGGTACGCTACCACAAACATGCGGTACCAGTATTCTTTGTAGATCGTGGTAAAGGCTTGCTCATCGCCACTGCGCAGGGCTTCTATCAGATTTCGATCGGATAATCGCTTGCTTTCCAACTTCTTCTATGCCTGAAAAGGTGTCAAATTAACATTTGTTCAAAGTTATATTAATTAATGCAATACTTCTATTTCAAACCTTTTATTTAATTGGAATTTAACCACCGGATTTCTTTCATTTAAAATTCAGAAGATAGCCCGTGAGGTCGGCCAGATCCTGCTCGTTCAAGCCGAGCGCGGTAGGCTCAGGCATCAGGGACGACGGCATTTTTTCCCTGCTTTTGATTTGATCTGCTTTAATAGTATGCTGCTGTCCCGCCGCATCCTTGATCACTACATTCGCACCGTCGCTCTGCAAAAACCCGAAGTAACTTTCTCCCTTTTTTGTGACGATCGTGTAGCTTTCATAACCAAAAACCATACTGGCCGAAGGATTGACAATCGCATCCAGCAGGCCCGCTTTGTCAAACTTTTTATGGATTAATGTCAGATCAGGGCCAATTTCGGCTCCATTGGTGCCGTGTTTGTGACAGGCGGCGCAATTGGTATCAAACAGTTTTTCACCTTTGGAAGGATCAGCATTCATTCTTGCTATAAAATCGGTTTTCAAAACTTTTCCATTTCTTGGGAAAAACTGACTGGCCACTACACGAACATTCTGGTCAGGGTTTTTGAAAATAATCTCGCTGACGGCTTTGGCAATCGTGTCGGGTAATTGCCCCTGCACACGCATATCCACCAGCATATTGCCGCCGTCGATATCAGCCGCCATTTTTCGGCCATTACCGATCCGCTCACCCATTGGCTGGTTTTTGTCAGCAACTTTTTCCCTCAGTACCAGCATTTTCTTGTAAGCCGGTGTGATGACGACCGCATTCTCTTTCTCCCAATTCAACAGGTCAGCCCAGTCATTGGATTTCCTGTAATTCAGCCACCAGGAAGCCTGCGACGCCACATCCGGCAATGTCGATTTGGACAATGCTACCATTGCTTCGGCTGCTTTTTTGTCTTTTATAAAACCAATGGTGGTTAATGCTTTTCGCCGTTCTGCAACCGCCACTTTTCCCGATCCGGCCCTCGTTTTCAAATCATTAATAGCTTGAACCGGATGAAGCCTCCACACCAGATTTGCATGTTGCGGTTTCCAATACTCGGGATCTGCTTTGAATGTTTCGCGCACATTGGCATAAACCTTCGCTTCTTTTCCATCCGCCGCAGTACCAATCGCTTCCAGCATCCATGGATCTTTTCCGTCGTAGTTTTTAATGAGCTTTGAAATGATGGAATATGATTTCCCAAAATCAATGTCACGCAATGCAATGCCTACTTCGCGCCGAACGGCCGGGTCAGCGTCACCAGCCATTTGATCCAGATAGGCCCTCGCTCCATTCAGTGCTTTCAGTGCACGGAAAGCCGTTAAGCGATGCGATTCGTCTGCGGACAGTAGCAGTTTCTCCACCTCTCCTTTGCCTTTTTCGCCCAGCTGTGAAAGCAACCATATCGCCCTGGCCTGATGGAAAGGGTTTTCTGCCGTCAGTAATTTTTTTACTTCCTCGATTGCTGGTTCGCCTTTTTTTCTCAATCCTTCAAAACCCAGCGCACGCACATTCACCGCCGGATTTTTCAATGCTTCTATTAACCCGCTTGTCGATGTGAGATCGAATGTTGGCATTGTCAGTTTTTTGCCTTTCGGGGTAATGCGGTAAATTCTTCCGTAGCCTTTTTTATCTTTCATGGCATGTCCGCCAACAACCGGATCGTACCAGTCGGCGATGTACAACGCACCGTCGGGACCCACGGCCACATCGGACGGACGAAACCATTTCCGGTAATCATTGTCCGTTTCATACCATTCATAGCGTTCTGATGCCTGCGGAAAAGAGCTGATCAAATCCCTGCGTTTCAGTGCAAAACCGGCGCCCTGCTTTTCAGGTTTGTAAGCAAAAATCACATTCCGACCGGCTTCGCAGCTTAGTAATGTACCTCTATAATTTTTTCCCAAAGCATCTCCTTCATAATAAACGATACCGGTCGGCGAGCCAGCGCCAGTGTTATCTCCCGCGGGCATTACGCCAGGATCTTCCTGATGCCAATGTGTGGTGAAAATGTCCTGTCCAGGTCGGCGGTCTGCCTGCCAGTAGCGTGTTCCATCCGCCGAAAAGTAGCCTGCGTTGCCATTTTCCTGCAAAAAGGAAACCCGGCATGTGATCACCTGATCGTCATTATCATTCTGCCACATGTTGCCGTAGCTATCGAGGCATACTTCATAACTATTCCTGAAGTTATGGCCGAGTACCTTCAAGCCCGTCCCGTCCGGGTTGATACGCAACGCCAGCCCGCCTACCCACACACGCCCATCGTCAGACTTCTGATTTCCTTGATTCGATTTGTTGTAAGGCGTTCCACCTGTGTACAAGCTTCCGCTTCTGAGTGTCCAGCCACTTTTATCCGTCACATTGTGCGGCCCAGCGTTGCCAGTATTGAAATAATAACGGCCATCCGGCCCCGTAACCAATGAATGCAATGAATGGTCATGGTCGAATCCGCCGAAACCGGTGAGCAGTACTTCGCGGCTATTGGGCTTGTCGTCACCATCGGAATCCGTGTAAACAATGAGATTAGGCGCGCAGGAAACGATAATTTTGTTCCCGATCACCGCTATGCCCAGCGGCGCTGTCAGTAAGGTATCTTCAATAAATACTTTCGACGATTCCGCTTTTCCGTCGCCGTCCCGGTCTTCCAGGATCATTACCCGGTCGCCTTTTTGTTTGTGGCTAAGTCTTTCCGCTGGTTTCGTGTTGAAATCCCGATAATTAACCGCTTCCGTGATCCATACCCTGCCTTTTGCATCAATGTCCATATTGGTTGGATTAAAAAACATTGGGGCTTCTGCCCAGAGCGTTGCTTCCAGGTCGTCTGGTAGATATAGTTTTGAGGAGTCTTCGATGGAAATGGGTGGGGTGTCGGACTGTTTTGTAAGGTTCGGTTTTGGGTTGATGAAAGTCACGCTGAAAAGTGACAGCAGTACGATGCTTCCGAATATGAAGCTGGATTTGGATGGAATTGTTGGATTGAAAGTCATCGACTTGCCGGGTTTTTAGTAAGACTTGGTAAGTCTTGAAGACTTGCCAAGTCTCTGTGCCTATTTAAAAGAAAATAATCCTTCGAGATACTTCCTGTTTTGCTGATAGCATTCAATGATATCGGCGCCTTTCGGAGTGGCGCCTTCGATCTGCATCCAGCCCTGGTAGTCAATGTCTCTCACCATTTTGGCGATTTTAGGCCAGTCGAGCGTGCCTTCTCCGAGCCGCTGGCCGTTTTCTTTCATGTGGAGCTCGCATATCAGGTCTTTTCCGATCATTGGAATCTCCTTGAAAATGTCATTGCCCGCATCGACGGCATTAAGGAAGTCGTAATACACTTTCACGGCTTTGGAACCCACGCTGTTAATGATGTCCAGATGTTCCTGTGCAGTCAGGTACGATTCAATTCCTAATGTGATACCTTGCTTTTCAGCGTGAGGAGCTACTTTTTTCAATCGTTCTATCACTGCTTTTTTGCCTTTTTCGTCATTCCGCAGATCCCCGTCGGAAAAGAAAGCCAGCAAAATCACTTTGACATGCAATGCTTTGGCGGCATCTACACTGTTCCAAACCCATTCTTCGGTCTTCGGCTCCGACTTGTAAGGAACGCGATTGAGTTCGCCGATCGCCAGGCTGGAAACTTTCACACTGGTACGTGCCGAAGCCTCGCGGATGGATTGCAATGTGGCAGGAACGGATAACCCTGCATGATTTTGGCTGGTATTATAACTGACCTGAATGCCCTGCAAACCGATTTCTTTGGCACGATCGAAAGCCTCGGGATTGAGGCTTTTGCCGACTGACCAGTCACAGGCACCCAATTGCAACTTGGGAGCGGGCTTGAAAAGCAAACCGGAAGATGAGGCAGCCGTCAGTAGAATTGACTTTTTGATCATCTCCCGACGGTTCATCGCCAGGCTTTCCTTCATGATTTATCGGGTTTAGAAGCTTGATGTTTACTCTTTAAGTATGTAAACAAAACGATTCTACTTATCCGTAAATCCGTAGTAATCACTTGCTAAACGCATCTTCAATGTGGCGGATCTCTGTCTTGCCATTGGTGAAAAGCAAAATAGAGATAATGTCGAACCGGACATCGAAATGCCAATCTTTGTCATAGATGTAATTTTCAGCTGCCCGCATCACCAGCCCGGCTTTGGTTGCATTGACAAATTCCTCAGGCATCCCGTATTGAATTCCGCTTCTGGTTTTTACCTCTACAAAAATAAGCATTTTGCCTTTTTTGACGATCAGGTCAATTTCGGCGTGCCTATTCCGGTAATTTTTCTCGATTATTTCAAATCCATTTTGGATCAAAAAGGCCGCAGCCTGTGCCTCTCCCCAATGTCCAGTATCGTTGTGTGTAGCCATTCGAACATTTTTAGAAAACTTAGGGAAGCTCCTCTAATAACTAAATATCGCTTCTGCATCCCGGGCTTGTAGTGCTCCCTTTTTGATTTGATGCATTTGTCCTACTGCTTCCTTCATATCATCCAGTACTTTGACCTGGAAAGGTGATAGAGGCTTTGTTACTTTCATGATTTTCTATGTGAATTAGTTAAAGAGAACATTTCAGCCATTAATTCGTGTTATCCTTGCAGGAACTTTAAACTCGTCCGTTAAAGTGATTCCGAATAATTGCTGAATTTTCAATGGATAATCATTAGACGTAAGTTGTCTGGAAAAGTCACGAAATCTTTTTAAAACGTAAAATACATTTTTCATTTCAAACATAAATGAACACCCTCATCAATAAACAGGTGCAATTTCAGGATCTGGGACTGATTGATTATCAGGAGGCATGGGACTATCAGGAGAAGATTTTTGCTGAAACGCTTGCTATTAAAACTGGTAACCGCGGCCTTGATCCGGAACATCAAAAGTTGACGCCTAATTTTCTGATTTTTTGTCAGCACCCACACGTTTATACTTTGGGGAAAAGCGGAAAACCTTCTCATTTGCTTTTGCCTGAGGATGAACTGGCGGCAAAGCAGGCTAAATATTACAAAATCAACCGCGGCGGCGACATTACCTACCACGGGCCCGGCCAAATCGTAGGCTACCCGATACTGGACCTCGATAACTTCTTCACGGACATTCATTTATATATGAGGATGCTGGAAGAAGCGATCATACTCACACTAGCCGACTACGGCATGCTCGCAGGTCGTATCAAAGGCCTGACCGGCGTGTGGCTGGATTTTGAAGAACAAATCAATCCGAGAAAAATATGTGCGCTGGGTGTAAAAGCCAGCCGCTGGGTTACTATGCATGGTTTTGCCCTGAATGTCAACACGGATCTTGCTTATTTTGGTAACATTGTTCCCTGCGGTATTGAGGACAAAGCGGTAACGTCAATGGCAAAGGAAGCGGGCCGCGAGTTGGATATTCAGGAAGTTTCGGATAAATTAA
Source organism: Dyadobacter sp. (assembly GCF_039919315.1). Classification (GTDB taxonomy): domain Bacteria; phylum Bacteroidota; class Bacteroidia; order Cytophagales; family Spirosomataceae; genus Dyadobacter. Next base: position 263,461 of record NZ_JBDSFX010000001.1, read on the forward strand.
AGTATCATTTGGCAGCATTGTTCCAAATGGAATTGTAAGTAGTAAGATTCAATGAAAAAGGATATCATATTTCACCCCGTGAAGGGGATACAGGTTGCAATTGTACGTAGTGGCAATGAACCGGACAGCGAGGAATGGAATGTAGTCGTCATCAACCGGAATGATGAGCCAATTACCAATGTATTTGTAACGTCCAAAGGATACGGTAATAGTGAGTCAGGGACGAATTCGGAGCAGCGTACTTCTACATTAAGGCACTTTTTTGCGGAGATCAGCCCAGGCGGGCATGCCGTGGTTGAACCGATTATGCCGGACGTTTTTCATCTCAATAATGAATTCTGGGTAAGCTATTTCATTGGAAAACAGATATACGATAAAAAGTTTATCTTCGTGCCCGACAGCATAGTCGACGCGCATTTGACTCTTATTGAACCGCTGGGGTTGAAGGGAGTTTTGCATGAATGACTGGTTAGGTCAAATCACACTAATAAACTATCACACACAATGACTGATGAATTTCGAAAACGTGCCAGGAACTTTCTGCTTCTGGACATTGAAACCGTAGCTGCATTTGACTCTTATGATAAGCTTCCCGAACGAATGCAGAAGCTTTGGGACAAAAAAGCGGTTAGTCTGAAAAGAGGGGACGATTCGCTGACTAATGCGGAATATTTTTACGATCGAGGCGCCATTTATTCCGAATTTGGCAAGATCGTCTGCATTGCATTCGGAGGTTTTTACTGGAACGAAGCTGACGAAATTGCATTCAAGGTCAGCAGTTTTTCAGGCGACGACGAAGTGCAGTTATTGAATCAGTTTAAAGCATTAATAGAAAAATATCCTGCCGACCAACTCGTACTTTGCGCCCATAACGGCAAGGAGTTTGACTTTCCCTTCCTTTGCCGGAGAATGCTTATCCACGGCATTGAAATTCCAAAAGCTTTACAGATTACTGGCAAAAAACCATGGGAAATCCTGCATCAGGACACAATGGATTTGTGGAAGTTTGGTGATTACAAGAGTTATACTTCGCTCGATCTGCTGGCTGCGGTTTTTGATATTCCCGGCAGTAAAATTGAAATGAGCGGGGACCAGGTAACAAGGGTTTACTGGGAGGAAAATGATCTCCCGAAAATTTCCCGATATTGCAGAGAGGATGTTGTGGTACTGGCACAGCTTTATCTGCGATTACATTGCTTTCCAACAGTGAAAGCAGAAAATATAGTCAGGGTCGAGTAAATAAAGACCTGACAAATTCAGCTTCGCAGCATTGCGGAGCATTTTATACAATAGAATAATGAAAGACAAGAAAATTAAAAACAAGGCTGAAAGAGAAAACAAGGAGGCAAAATCTCCTCATACGATTGTTTCCTATATCGATAACCTGAAAGCCGACATTGCTGCTTTCTTCGACCTGAACAGCGAACACACTTTTCGCCCGTTCGATGTACACGACCATTTTGGCGTGCAGGACAAAAAAGTGCGTCATCTGATCAACGAAATCATTCACGAACTGGAAGAAGCAGGAACGCTTACCTATCACCAGAACGGGACTTACCAGGCCGGACCTAACAAGCCGGTTAATAAGGGCCTGACCGGTCGTGTAGATCGCGTCAATAAATCCTTTGCCTTTGTCATCATTGAAGGCAGGGAAGATGATATATATGTAGAATCTGAATTGCTGAACGGAGCCTGGGACGGTGACATTGTTAGCATTCAGGCTTTGACGAAAAATAGCCGCGGATCGCGAAATGGTCGTGATTCAGGTAAAAACCGCGTTGAAGGACGCGTTAGTGACATTGTGGAGCGCTCTAATGCGGATATAGTAGGAATTATTGAGGTAAATCCGCGGCACGCCGTCGTTCAGCCGGATAACAAAAAGCTTTTTGACCCCATCTTCCTGGAACCGGAAGAAATTAAAGGTGCACAGCACGGCGATAAGGTGATTGTGAAAGTAACACAATGGCCGACGCGCAGAAGTCAGGCAGAAGGCGAAATCGTTGAGGTACTTGGAAAAGCAGGAAATAACGATGTGGAAATGCATGCTATCCTCGCGGAATTTGGCCTGCCTTATCATTTTCCCGAGAATGTGGAAGCGGAAGCACAGAAAATTCCGGACAAAATTTTGAAAAAGGAGATTGCAAAACGAAAGGATATTCGTGACATCCTGACGTTTACCATTGATCCGGTGGACGCCAAGGATTTTGATGATGCCCTTTCAGTTAAATATCTGGAAGAAGGAAATGTTGAAGTTGGTATACACATTGCCGACGTGTCACATTACGTTTTGCCGGGTACTGAGTTGGAAAAAGAAGCTTACAGACGGGCGACATCAGTATACCTGGTGGACAGAACTGTACCAATGCTTCCTGAAAAATTGTCCAATAACCTTTGCTCACTTCGCCCAAATGAAGATAAACTCGCATTTTCTGCGATTTTTGAAATGGATCCACAAGGAAAAGTTTTGAAACAATGGTTTGGACGTACCGTTATCCATTCCGACCGCCGGTATTCTTACGAAGAGGCTCAGGGCGTTCTGGATTCGGGAGAAGGAGATTTTCCCGGTGAACTTCAAACGCTAAATAAACTAGCCAAGATTTTAAGAAAAGACCGTTTCAAAAATGGTGCGATCAATTTCGATACCCCGGAAGTACGTTTCCGGCTGGATAAAGATGGTACTCCGCTGGGCATTTACCAGAAGGAACGCCACGATTCCAATAAGCTGATTGAGGAATTCATGCTTTTGGCCAATAAAAGAGTAGCGGAATATGTGTACTCATTGTCCAGAGGCGAGGTGAAAAACACCATGGTATACAGGATTCATGAAGCACCAGATCCCGACAGACTCAAAACCTTCGCCACATTTGTAGCGAAGCTCGGACACAAGCTTGACATTGACGAGGAAAACAAAATTGCCAAGTCGATGAACAACATGCTGGCCGAAGTAGAAGGTAAGCCAGAGCAAAATCTCATTGAATCACTAGCTGTGAGAACGATGGCGAAAGCGCGGTATAGTGTTGAAGATCTCGGCCACTTTGGCTTGGCTTTCAAACGCTACTCACATTTCACATCCCCCATTCGCCGCTACCCTGACGTGATGGCGCACAGACTGTTACAACATTACCTGGACGGCGGTGCTAATGTGGATAAGGAAGTTTACGAAGCTGCTTCGAAGCATTCATCTGAACGGGAAAGGCTTGCAGCTGAGGCTGAACGCGCTTCGATCAAATACAAGCAGGTCGAGTTCATGAGTATGATGGACCCGGATCAGGAATTTGATGGTATCGTTACGGGTGTTACTGAGTTCGGGATTTTCGTGGAAATCACTGAAACTGCGTCAGAAGGCCTAATTCGGATGACCGACCTTGGCGACGATTATTATGAACTAGAAAAGGAAAACTACCGGATCGTTGGCCAGCGGACTAAGAAAATTTATACGTTTGGTGATACCGTGAAGGTAAAAGTGAAGGATACCAATTTGGCCCGAAGAAGTATGGATCTTTATCTGGCTGGAACAGTTCCTTCGCCAAGCCGCGACAATAATAGCAGGGATTCCAACCGAAAATCACGCGATACAAAACCTCGTGAATCACGTTCCTCGGGCAGGAGCCGCAAACCGGCTGGTGCGTCTTCATCTTCTCCGAAGCCTAAGAGAAGGAGGAGGTAGCTAAACTGTTAATTGTGCTTTTACTTTTAAATGCAGCTTATCCACATGCTCTGAAAGTAAAAGCACTCCTTTTAGCCATTGTTGCTCGATTATTTCGGGAGCAATATCCGCATTTTCGATTGCTAGTTCATGCCAAAATTTTGCTTTTTCCTCGTCCGTTTCCAGCAAAGAATATCTGTGGTAGGCCGCATGGAAAAACTCCGGTATAATAGATTCAATTTTCATAACCTAAGACTAAATTTATATGATTTATCCGATCAAGCACGGCATCAAGGTGAACTTCCATTTCTCTTGCAGTCATGCTTCGTATTTCGTGACCAAAATCTACGTAAAAATCTAAAAGCATTTTCAAATTAATCAACTCTTCTTCAAGAGCATTCCGCTCCTCAGCAGACATATTGTTAATATTAGTGCGTGTATTTATTAATCAAGATCTGCCAATTTGTGTTCATTACCAAATCCAATTATCAGACGGCAGGAAATTGTCAATAATGTTATTCTTAAACTGTCAATTAGAATTTGTGGGGTTGACACTTTACTTCATAACAAATAGAAAATCATGCTCAAAGCTTACAAACTCCTCTACATATTTCTCCTGGCTCCACTGACGTGCGCCGCCCAGAAAAACGCCGACAAAGAAGAATGGCAATCATTATTCAATGGAAAGGACCTGACAGGCTGGGACATTAAAATTGCAGGCCATAAGGTGAATGACAATTATAAAAACACATTCATTGTGGAGGATAACATGATCCGTGTGAATTACAAAGAGTACGACCGTTTCACAACAGAATATGGCCATATGTACTACAACAAGCCATTTTCACATTATAAAATCCGTCTGCAATATCGGTTTACGGGCAATCAAGTTCCTGGTGGCGCTTCCTGGAATGTAAGAAACAGCGGTATTATGCTTCACTCCCAATCTGCCGCCAGTCTGGGCATTGATCAGGACTTCCCTATTTCGCTGGAAATGCAGTACCTCGGCGGGCTCAATGCTGGTGAGCGCACAACAGGCAACCTCTGCACACCTGGTACCATTGTTGATATTGATGGCAAACTGGCTGAGGCACATTGCATTAATTCGTCCTCCAAAACATATAACGGTGACCAATGGGTTACTGCAGAAGCGATTGTTCTCGGTGATTCCATTGTATATCATATGATTGAAGGTGATACTGTTCTGGTATTTACCAATCCCAAAGTAGGTGGTGGATATGTAGGAAAAACCCATACTTTCAAAGATGGTAAGGTAGGTGATGAGGCCGAGTGGATCAAAAAAGACAATACGCCCCTGGGTAGCGGGTACATTGCTCTACAGGCCGAAAGTCACCCGATCGATTTCAGGAATATTGAGCTTCTGAACCTTAAAGGCTGCATGAATCCAAAAGCCTCAAACTATAAATCATACTATCAGGTGGCTGATAACACTACCTGTACGTTTAATAAGTAATTATCAGACACATAAGTGTATTGATCAGGAGGGTTTGCCAATTGTGTTATATTTGAGTATGTTGTCCAAACTCTAATTTTCTATACACCTTATGAGTATTTTACAGCGCATCAAACGCAAATCAGAAGTACTGAAAGACAAATACTTCCCACTCAAAGAATTCGATGCAGCAACACTCCCCTGGATAGACAAGCCTAATCCTGACATTGCCGGATTTCTGAAAAAAAATCCTCCCAGGTATGATGTGCCTTACGACATGGCCGACAAGCTGAGAAACTGGGAGCAAAATGGCTATGTAGTGCTTGAAAAAATTATCCCTGAGGAAATGATCGATAAATTCTGGGGCGATTTTCAGGAGTTAGTCAATCATCCTGACAAGTATGACCTGTCGGTGCGGATAGATCTGGATGAGTTCAAACCTAATCAGGAAAGGAACATTAAGGAGTTTCCCAAAAAGGCTTTGCAGGGTAAGTATGTGAAGATCAATGACTTTCACAATTCTTCGGTGGCAGGCAAAAAACTGATGACGCACCCATACATTACCTCATTCCTTGAAGCCATATTCAACCAGAAGGTGGTGGTGATGCAGAGTTTGGTGTTTATGTACGGAAGTCAGCAACCCTCCCACCAGGATTATCCCTGGGTTACCGCCAAAATCCCGAGCCATTTGGCAGCCGCCTGGATTGCTTTGGAAGACATTAAAATTGATTCCGGCCCATTATACTATTACATTGGTTCGCACCGGATGCCCAAGTTCAATTTCGGAAGCGGCATTTTATTCAAACCTGACTCTACCAAAAGCCCGCTTGAATTCGCGGATTACCTTGATACAAAAGGCAAGGAGCTACATTATCCAAAAGAAACGTTACTAATCAAAAAAGGCGACGTACTGATCTGGCACGCTGCATTGGCACATGGAGGCTCCATGATTACCAATCCGGAACAAACCAGAAAATCGTTCGTTTGCCATTATTCTACCGAACAGGCGCTTCCTTTTCATCGTAACTTTCCGGCACAAGTTCCTGTCAAACAAGACTATAACGGGATAGCAATCTATAACAATCCCATTTTCCCGCAATCAGAAGATGTGTTGAAGTAACGATTAATAGTCAATTGATTTTTGGTTTTTATATTTTTGCAAAAAAATGGACGTTAATGCTGTCAAACAGAATCGTCCATTTTTTTGTTTTTTTAATCTCCTGAGGTTTCCGATGCTCAATGAAAAATAACTTTCTCCGGTTTATACTGCTTATCGTCGTTTTGGCCGGAGTCAACTGGTTGGCTTCATTCCTTTTCGTCAGACTAGATCTCACGGAGGACAAACGTTACAGTATTTCCGATGCCACCAGGCAGCTTCTGAGCGAATTAGACAAAGACATCATCGTTAATGTATATCTGAGTGGAGAATTTCCTGCTGGATTTGAACGTCTGGAAAATGCGACCCGCGAAACACTGGAAGAATTCAAAACCTATGCAAATGGTCATCTGACCGTCAACTATTCCGACCCCTCGGCAGCCGCGAGTGAAGAACAAAGGCAAAAACAGTATGTCAATCTGGTAGACAGAGGTTTGACGCCTACCAATATCTTTGACAATGAAAACGGGAAGCGTACTGAGAAAATAATATTCCCCGGAGCCATCGTTCAGGCGGATACTTTGTCAGTACCTGTTCAGCTACTCAAAGGAAACAAGGCCAATACTCCGGAAGAGCAGCTCAACCAATCTTATGAAGGTGTGGAGTTTGAAATTGCGTCCGCTATTCGGTTGTTGAACAATCAGCAGCGGAAAAAAGTCGGGCTGGTAGTGAGCCATACCAAGATTTCACCGGCCAGACTAAGCGATCTCATTGCCACCATTCAGCAGAATTATGACGTTTTCCTGGACATGAACAATCCCGCATCTTATGAAGGATTGGATGCATTGCTTGTTTTAAAGCCTGACAGTGCCTTTTCGGACGATGATAAATTCAAATTAGATCAATATGTAGTAGGTGGCGGAAAAGCGATTTTCTTCGTTGACGGGGCCAAAGTAGATAGCGTAAGCCTGGACGGAAGCTATGCCCAGCCACTCGATCTGAATGTCAACGATCTGTTTTTCAAATGGGGTGCGCGGGTCAATACTAATCTGGTCAAAGACTACCTCGACTGCGCAGAAATTTTGCTGAATGTAGGCAATGTAGGCGATAACCCGGAAATCAGACCGGTGCCATGGCGGTTTTTTCCGTTGCTTAATAATTTCGGCCCACATATCATTACCAGGAACCTAAATCCCGTATATACCCGGTTTCTGAGCACTATCGATACGGTTGGCGGCGCACAGGCAATTTATAAAACACCGTTGCTGATGACCTCGCCTTATACTCAGGTTTTGAATGCACCCGCGCTGGTAGGTTACAATGAGGCTCGCAAACAACCGCAGCAAGCCGAATACAACGGCGGGATCAAATTGAGCGGCGTATTGCTCGAAGGGTCATTTACTTCTTTATTTCAAAACAGGATTTTACCAGGTGATCCGCGATCAGCCAAATTTAAAGCAAGCGGAAGCGGAGGAAAAGTGATCATTTGCTCGGACGGCGACATTGTCGTCAACGATTATGATTATAAAAGGAATGCGCCTTTACCGCTAGGTTATGACCGGGTTACAAAACGAACATTCGGAAACAAAGACTTTGTGATGCATGCGCTTGATTACATGACTGATGCGAACGGTTTGATCAACGCCCGAAATAAACAGATTGCAATCCGTCCATTGGACAAAATCCAGATTCAGGAAAAAAGGAAGTTCTGGCAATCCATCAATTTATTGCTCCCTATCGCATTGATCGGAATTTTTGGTGCATTAAGATTCTATTTTAGAGCCCGAAAATTCGCGTAGAGGAGGCTGCTTCGTCGGTAATTTTTTATACTTTTGTTCCCTACAAAATGATTTTGGGAATCCGTCATTTATAAATTTATCATCTAAACACTTACATCAAGAATTATGAAGTTTGTCGTTTCGTCATCAGTTCTACTCAAACAGCTGTCTGCTATAAACGGTGTCGTTTCAACGAACCCAATTGTGCCAATTCTTGAGAATTTCCTGTTAGCACTCGAAGGAAATTCTTTAACTGTTACTGCATCTGACCTGCAAACGGTAATGATCACGGAAATTGAAGTGGAATCGTCCGAAAAAGGCGCCATTGCAATTCCTGCGAAATTGTTACTCGATACGCTCCGGGGACTTCCTGAGCAACCTATTACTTTACAGGTTAACAGTGAAACTTTCGGTACCGAGATCATTTCGGACAATGGACGCTACAAGCTTTCCGGTGAGAATCCGATTGATTTCCCTAAAACACCTGCAGTAAATCGTGGCCAGTCTGTTGACTTTTCATCCTCTTCATTAGGATCGGCCATTGCCAACACGCTTTTCGCGACCAGTACCGACGACCTTCGTCCTGCAATGACAGGGGTTTTTGTTCAAATGGGAACCGAGAATGCAACATTCGTTGCAACTGACGGTCACCGTTTGGTTCGCTATCGCCGTACAGACATTAAATCTGATGTAGACACCTCCATGATCATTCAGCGTAAAGCGTTGAATCTTCTGAAATCATGTCTCCCATCAGACGATGTTCCGGTTAAGGCCGAGTTTACATCATCCAATGCATTTTTCAGTTTTGGAAACATCCGCATGATCTGCCGCCTGATCGACGAACGTTTCCCGGATTATGAGAATGCCATCCCAACCAATAACCAGAATACGCTGACGATTAACAGAATGGAAATTCTGAGTTCGTTAAGACGGATATCTATTTACTCTAACCGTACCACCCACCAGGTGAGGTTGAAGATGTCGTTGAATGATTTGGTTATTTCAGCAGAAGATCTTGACTATTCCAACGAGGCCAATGAGCGCCTGATGTGCGAATACAATGGTGACGATATGGAAATAGGGTTCAATGCCAAGTTCCTGATCGAAGTGTTGGGTAACCTGTCAAGCAAGACCATTACTTTCGAACTTTCTGCACCGAACCGTGCTGGATTGATCATTCCTGTGGATCAGGAAGAAAATGAAGATATCCTGATGCTGGTGATGCCAGTAATGCTCAATACCTACGTATAGGCAAATACTATTTATTAAAACGAAAAAATCCCGCTGGTGTCAGCAGGATTTTTTCGTTTTAATGCCCTATATACCAAGTATTTAACAAATTTTAACACCTTATTACGAAAAAAATCGTAGTTAGCACTTGCAACTACGATTTTTTTCGTAGACATTTGATACGAAGATTATCGTACTAAGAAACAAGCCATGTATATCAAACCCACCGACTCTGAACTTGAAATCCTGAACTACTTGTGGCAAGCCGGCCCAAGTACGGTTCGTTCGGTTCACGACGCTCTTTCTGCTACCAAAGATGTTGGTTATACCACCACTTTGAAGCTTATGCAGATCATGCATGATAAAGGATTACTCTACCGAACCGAGCAGGGACGCTCGCACATTTACGTAGCCCTTCTTGGCAAAGAGGAAACGCAGCAAAATCTTTTGGGAAAATTAGTTAATACTGTTTTCCAGGGCTCAGCCGCTCAAATGGTCATGCAGGCGCTGGGGAATCATTCCACGTCGAAGGAAGAATTAGATGAAATTCGTGAGTTATTAAACAACCTGGAAAATAATCGTTAGCCATGCAAATTATCTCCAACCTACTTTCCGATTCAGTTGTGTCCGCGTTTGGCTGGACATTGATCCATTCGCTGTGGCAAGGCACCTTGCTCATGGTTTTGTCAGTCGCGACATTCTATTTGCTGCGTAACTACTCGGCCAATCTCCGGTACGCGGCTGGCGTGGCATTGCTTTCACTACAAGTGATCGCGTCGGTGATTACTTTCTTTTATTATCACGTAAAATCGTCATCCAATGCTCAATTGGGCAAGCAGTTAATATCATACAGCGCAAGAAAAGCTCCGGTTGTTTTTAATCCTGCTAATTATGAGCTTCCGGTTTCATTTAAAATACAAATGTGGCTATCCACACATTTGTACGAACTGGTTGTTTGCTGGCTAATTGGCGCCGCATTTTTACTGCTAAGGTTTGTTGCTGGCTGGATTTTTACGGAAAGGCTGCGTTTTAATGCGCATGTGGTAATGGACAAAGAATGGCGGGCAAGATTTGGAGTGATCACAGCGAAAATGAATATTTCCAAATCGATAGAATTCCGTGAAACTGCCAAAATACTGACTCCGATGGTAATTGGCGCCTTCAGTCCTGTTGTACTGATTCCGATCGGCTTGCTTTCCGGATTTTCAACGGCTCAGGTAGAAGCGATTCTTGCACACGAGCTCGCGCACATTCGCAGAAATGATTATCTCATCAATATGCTTCAATCATTTGTGGAAGTACTATTCTTTTTTCATCCTGCAATGTGGTGGCTCTCCGACCGCATCCGAGCGGAGCGCGAACATTGCTGCGACGACATTGCTCTGGCAGTTTGTGGCGATAAAATGTCTTTGGCACATGCATTGGTCAAAGTCGCTGAATGGCAAACCGCTCCCCGAATGGCGATGGCATTTGCTTCGAAACGACCATTATTGCTTCAAAGAGTTCAGAGAGTTTTAGGATTGACGCCCAAACCTTCCAGAACTTTTGGCAGCCTGCCTATGATGTTATTTGCCTTGACGTTCGTAATTGGGCTTTCTGTTTATGCTGTTGCTCAGAAAACGGAGAAATCCAAAGAGAAGAAATCAACGAAACAGGTCAGCGCGAAGCGCAAAGAGGTTGTTACCCATGTGAATGTGGAACACGAGGTTTCGGAAGTGGCAGAAATTGAGCCGGTTGCCGAAATAGATGTAGAAACTGACTTTGAGGTTCAAATCGATGGCTTGTCTGAAACTCGTTTTGACAATAGTGATTCATTAAATAAAAAAATGAATGAGATCCATAAGAGAATGCAGGCCTTGCAGACTGAAATGGAACCGTTGAATCAGCGCATGGAAGAGATTAATCTTGAAATGGAAAAGCAGCGGTTTGACGTTGAACGCTATCAGCGGGAACTTGAAAAAATTGAATGGAAAAAGGAAGGCGCAAGAGAGCTACGGCAAGATCTGATGGAAAAACGGTCAACGCTTCTTGAACAATCTAAATCCAGTCAATCCAAAACAAGTGAATCAGAGTTAGACAAGCAATTAGCTGATTTTGAGCAGCAAATCAAAGTACAGGAAGAATCCATTTCACAACTAAACGCTCAAATTGCATCTTCTCGAAAAGAAGCATTCAAAGCAGAAGAACCTATTCGGAAATTGGACTCAGAAATCCGGGAGATTCAGGAAAAGATAGAAGAAATAAATGCAAAGATCGGCGTTGAAACGCTTGGCTTTGAAAGAATGGAAGGGAGTCCGAGAGTACGGGTTGCCCGTATGCCCCGCGGAACCAGATCAATTCGCGCATATGGAATTCCGCTGGCACCGCCCGCACCGGAAGCGGTTCGTGCCCGTCCCGCAAAACCAGCAAAAGTACCGGTGGCTCCTACTCCGCCACCTCCCCCACCTAAAAAATTATAAAAGAAAACGGGCGATGAATTGATCATCGCCCGTTTTCTTTTGTTTCTAATGTTATTCAACTTCTATAATGACGTCGTCGCTCATGGGGTGCGTCACGCAGGTTAGAATAAATCCTTCATCTAATTCCGCCTGTGAAAGTGCATCCTCTTCATCCATATGCACTTTCCCGGAAACACATCTACCCAGGCAAGCCGTACACATACCGGCCTGGCACGAGTATGGAAGATCGATATCCATATTCAATGCTGCTTCCAGAACCGTTTCATGCGGTTTTATCGGGAGCTTGTATTCTGTTCCTTCGTAAAACAGTGTTATCTCTCTGGTTTTCAATGTATCATCCTCTTCCATGGTCACCTCGCCCGGCTGGGCAGCAGTAGCAGTCAAGAAGCTTTCCTTGCGAATTTTACTATCAGGCACAGCCAGAATAGATAATGCCAGGTGCGCTTCCTCCATCATATCTTCCGGACCGCAGGTAAAGTATTCAGCGTCTTTTACATTCAAAGTTGGAAGCCCTTCTATTATTTTCAAAATATGAGATTTGTTCAATCTCCCCTTTTGACCTTCCCATTCCTCCGACGGCTGACTCAATGTATGAACGACCTTCAATCGCTCGCCATATTTAGCTTCAAGCGCAGCTATTTTGTTTTTGAAAATAATGCTTTCCTCACTACGGCTTCCGTAAAGAAGAAAAACTTCACTTTCCGCTTCAACCATTAAAATAGATTTCAAAATGGAAAACAATGGCGTAATGCCACTTCCTGCCCCGATAAACACAACTTGCCTGGTTTGGTCGTCAGCCTGTTTCGGAAAAAATGCACCGGCGGGTTCCATCGTTTCCAGCACATCCCCTTCCTTGATAGTATCCAAAAGCAGGTTAGAAGCATAGCCTCCCGGGACACGTTTGATCGTAATAGCCAGCGAAACGTCCGTGTAAGGCGAGCTGGACATTGAATAAGACCGACGAATTTTTTTGTCATCGACCGGCAACAGTAAAGTCAGAAACTGGCCTGGCCGATAAGCCACTACTTCATTAAGCGGATGCCAGAAATGTATGGTAGAAGCCTCTTCGGTCTCTTTTTCTATTTCCTTTACTTTTAAAAAATAGTATTTACTCATTGGGTTGTAGCTCTTAGCTCCTGGCTATTAGCTTTTAGTGCGAATGATGGGTGTATGGAATACAAAAGCCTCACAGGTAACACCTATGAGGCTTTTATGATTTCAATTTTTGTTATTTTAAAGTTGCTACTGCATCCTTAATGCGTTGTACCGCTTCCACCAGCGCTTCATCGGCGGCTGCGGTTGAGATACGGATGCAGTCAGGCGCCCCGAATCCGGAGCCGGCAACTGTGGATACAAATGAATTGTTCAGCAACCAGTTTGCAAAGTCATCCGAACCATTGATGGTAGTTGTTCCGTCCGATTTTCCGAAATAGTAACTTACATCAGGAAATGCGTAAAACGCTCCCTGGGGCATATTTACTTTGAATCCAGGAATCTCTCTCAGCAAACCGACAACCAAGTCACGACGACGCTGATATGCTTTTGCCATTTCTATGGAAGGCTCCATTGTTCCGTTGAACGCGGCGGTTGCTGCTTTCTGAGCGATAGAGTTGGTTCCGGAAGTAACCTGGCCCTGCAATTTTTCAACACCGTCAGCGATCCATTTGCTGGCTGCGATAAAACCGATTCGCCAGCCTGTCATTGCGTAACCTTTCGCTACACCGTTCACAGTAATCACGCGGTCTTTCAGCGCAGGAATAGATCCGATACTGAAATGGCCTTCTTCCGTGAAATTGATATATTCATAAATCTCGTCGGCCAAAACATAAATGTCATCATGTTTTTCAAGTACCGCCGCGATTTCTCTTAGTTCCTGTTCAGAATATACGGCACCGGTTGGATTGTTCGGAGACGCGTACATGACGATTTTGGTGCGAGGCGTAATCGCTGCTTCCAATTGGGCCGCTGTTACTTTGAAATCATTATCAAAAGCACCATCCACAATCACAGATTTACCTTCTGCCAGTTTGACCATTTCGGAATAACTAACCCAGTAAGGAGCAAAAATGACAACTTCGTCTCCTGGATTGATCAATACCTGGATCACGTTGGCCAATGAATGCTTGGCACCGGTCGAAACCACGATATTTTCAGGTTTCCAATCTATATTATTGTCGCGCTTTAACTTATCAGCAATAGCCTTTCGCAGATCAGGATAACCTGCTACCGGTGAATAACCATGAAAACCATCGTCAATGGCCTTCTTAGCAGCCTCGCAAATGTGTGCGGGCGTCTTGAAGTCCGGCTCTCCCACGCTCAGACTGATTACTTTGTGGCCTTGGGCGGCCAATTCACGAGCCATTTTGGTCATCGCCAGCGTCGAAGATTCTTCGAGGGCATTGATGCGGTCGGCTAACCGTGCTCCCACCTGGGTTTGCTCTGCTACTGCGGACATTGCAAAAAATAATTTAGTTAAAGAAGGTACTGCTATCTGTATCAACAAATTGCCCGCAAAGGTACGTGTTTTTTAGAAGTTGCATTGTGTAATGCGAAGAAAGATTTGTGAAAAGTTGCTGTTGGTTATTGAACGCAACTATGTTTAATCAAGGGAATTTCTTTTCAATGCCCTATATAAGTTAAAACACCTCCCCCAAATTCACAAACAACCCCCTCGACCCATCCATCCCAAAACCATAATCAATCGCAATATTAGCCCCCGATGTTTTATTAACCTTGATTCTGATTCCAAAGCCGCCAGCTGGTGATACTTTTTTGAAATTCTTTGAAGGCCAGTCGGAAACGCTTTGGGCATTTGCAAATAATACTCCGCCGAACAGCCCGTTTTTTGTCAATGCAAAACGGTACTCGGATTCGAAATAGAGGAGATTGGTGCTCCTGAATCGTCCTTGGATGTAGCCGCGCCCAATATTATTGGAAGGATCCCACCCTGTACTCGGCAAATCCAGGTAGGGCGGTTTCCCCCCGACAGTCAGCCAGTTATAATTCCAAAATGCCAGTGTATTCTGGCTTCCCCGCGGTAAGTTGAAGTATTTTCTGATATCGACCACAAGGGATTGCCAGTTGTTTGTACTTCCCAGCGTCTTCATATTTGCCCTGAGCTGTACATTGGTATATAAGCCTTTCAAAGGATTGATCGAATTCGTCCTGCTATCATAGGAAATAATGGCCGCCGGCCCGGTAGAAGAAGATTTCTGGCCCAATCCATACTTCTCAATGTCTTCATTTTTGTTTTCGGGATCCAATTCCTGCGTTATATCCCAGCGTTTATCAAAGAAAAAGCCAGCTCCGACAAAAAATGACTTCCCAATTCTTTTCAGTAATGATTGATGCAAGCGGAGGTGTTTGTATTCCAGCCCGACGGCTTCCTTCAATTTCGTATCAGGTCCCAGGCCGTACGTATCTTGCGGATACTTGAAAAAGCGCCAATCGACGATAAAATTGTAGTTATTATTCCTCGTCCAGATGTTTGCCTGCACCGGAATGGTCATTTGCTTGTATTGCGAGTAAATGAAATTGGTCGTAATACTGGAAATGTTGGTCGTCTTTGGATTACTGGTGTAGAACGCTGTGTTCACATTGATCGAGCCCGTCAACCCGGATGACAGCGTGTATCCAATTGCCGGTACCACCGAAAATATTGGTTTCCCCGACCTTATTTTGGTAACCCGAACCGACGAATCCGACTTATCCTTGCTTTTCCACCTTCGGAAAATGTCGACAATATCTTTCTGTACTACTTTCTGAGTCGAATCGCTTCCTGAAAGCGTATCCTGAACGCATCCGCCCGGTCTCATCGCAATGGCTGAATGGGGGCTGACAACTGCTGTCAGTAGTGTGAAAAGAATTAGGATGTAGCTTGCCTTCGTCAATGTTCAGATTTTAATTAGCAGGTTTTTAGAAATATATATTAAAATGATACCCGCAACAAAAAAAGCCACCGGTTTCACGAGGAAACGGTGGCTTTTTACTAACATTTATGATTATTATGCCAATGCAGCTTTCAAATTCGTGTCAATAGCTTCAAGGAATTCCTCAGTGTATAGGTAATGATCGCCGTGTTTCACGTCATTGCCATAAATACCAACAGCCAAATCCTTTGTCATTTGGCCACTTTCCACAGTTTCGATACACACTTTTTCAAGCGCAAGACAGAAATCGATCAATGGTTGGTTATCATCCAACTTACCGCGGAATGCCAAACCACGTGTCCATGCAAAGATAGATGCGATCGGGTTCGTAGAAGTTGGTTTTCCTTTTTGGTGCTCGCGGTAGTGACGTGTCACTGTTCCGTGCGCTGCTTCTGCTTCCATCGTTTTGCCGTCAGGCGTAACCAAAACAGAAGTCATCAAACCCAATGAACCGAAACCTTGGGCTACGGTATCAGACTGAACGTCACCGTCGTAGTTTTTACAAGCCCAAACAAAGTTACCATTCCATTTCAGTGCAGAAGCAACCATGTCATCGATCAATCGATGCTCATAATGAACTTTACCTACATACTCCTGCTCGTAAACTTCCTGGAAAATATCCTTGAAACGACCGTCGTATTTTTTAAGAATTGTATTTTTAGTCGAAAGGTACAAAGGCCATCCTTTGCCCAAAGCCACATTGAAACAAGCATGTGCAAATCCACGGATTGACTCGTCGATGTTGTACATTCCCATTGCGACACCAGGACCTTTGAACTGATATACTTCATGCTCAATGATTTGTCCATCTTCTCCTTCAAACTTGATGGTCAACTTTCCTTTGCCCGGAACAACGAAATCTGTTGCTTTATACTGATCTCCAAAAGCGTGACGTCCAACGATGATAGGAGCCGTCCAGTTGGTTACCAAGCGAGGCACATTGCTCATTACGATGGGCTCACGGAACACGGTACCGTCCAAAATATTACGGATTGTTCCGTTCGGAGATTTCCACATTTGTTTCAGATTGAATTCTGTTACGCGGTCTTCATCCGGAGTAATAGTGGCACATTTGATACCCACGCCGTACTCTCTGATCGCATTAGCAGCATCGATAGTAACCTGGTCATTGGTTTCATCGCGGTACTCCACACCTAAGTCGTAATACTTGATATCTACATCCAGATATGGTAAAATAAGTTTTTCTTTGATAAACTTCCAGATAATCCTGGTCATTTCGTCCCCGTCAAGTTCCACTACGGGATTGGCAACTTTAATTTTGCTCATGTCTTATTTCTATACAATAGTTAAAGATTTTGAAATCAGCCGTGAAAGTACAAACAATAGCGTAAAAAGGCGAAAAAAGGAGAACATTGTTGATTCCTTCACACGATGTTTCAGATACTGGCACAAATGTTTGCGTGTCCTTATTCACACTAAAGAACAAGATCATGAAAGCCGCAACTAAGTATCTAAGTCTGTTCATCTTACCTTCATTATTTTTCTACTCCTGCCGCACCGTTTATGCCCCAAATGCCGTCAATGTCCCTCTTTTGCAGGAAAAGGGTGAGTTCAAAGCAACCATTGCAACAAACAATGTACAACTCGCCACTGCCGTGACGGACCATGTTGGAGTGATGGTAAACGGCTATCTCAATGCTTACACAAGTGACGACAAAGCATTTAAGAACAACGGGAAAGGTGCCGAAATCGGGATTGGCTATTTTGGCCATACGGATCAAAGAATTACCTATGAAACTTATGGAGGTGTGGGGTTATATAATGTTAGAATAAAAGAAGAAAATAACACTAAAACATTTGATACTGATGCAGTTAAGTATTTTGTACAACCTGCTGTCGGCTGGGTCAACCAGTATTTCGAAGTCGCATTTAGTCCGCGGCTGACTGTGGTGAAATATGCTTCGCCAGACATTGCGGGGTACACCATTCCGGAGCAAACTGCGAATTATTTCAACATTATTGATCAAAAAGCGCATGCTTTTCTGGAACCGACCATTACAGTCCGTGGAGGCTACCGGTTTGTCAAGATACAGGCACAATTTGGGCGTTCATTCAAGCTTTCTAAGAATGACATTAACTTCGATGACGGAATTGGAAGCGTTGGTCTAATTTTCGATATTGCCCGCTGGTACAAAACAGATTAATAATGGACAAAGCTTCATTGCGAAAGGATTTTCTAAGCAAAAGAATAAATCTCACGCAGGACGAAGCTTCTGTTAAAAACGATCTCATTGTAAAAAATCTGCTGCAAAGTCTCGAACTGCTAACTTTTGAAACAGTCCATATTTTCCTTCCTCAATTGGACAAAAACGAAATTGATACCTGGAAAATCATAGAGCAACTTCGCATTTCATTCCCGGATGTAAGCATTGCTATTCCCTATGTAATTCCAGGTAGCAGGGAAATGGAACATTATCTTCTTGATTCCGAAACTGTCCTAATCCCTAACCAATGGAAAATTCCAGAGCCTGATCCATTGTCTTCTATTATGATTAGTCCTGAAAAAATCGATGTGATCCTGGTACCATTGCTGGCATTCGATTTGAAAGGCTTCCGGGTAGGTTACGGCGGAGGTTATTATGATCGTTTTTTAGTTCAATGTCGCCCTGATGCAGTCAGGATTGGTCTTTCTTATTTCAGCCCGGTTGAAGAGATTGGAGACATCGATTCGTATGACGTACCGTTACATTGCTGCGTTACAGCCGACCAAACTTATCTATTCTGAGCTTTTGGCTTGCTTATTTACTTTGATGAGTTCCCACGGATTCTGTGTTGAATGCTGAATTTAAATGCATTAAAAACCGAAAATCACGATTCATTCTAAATTTCCTCGTAAATTTGCGGCACTTTTGGCGTATAGGAAACCTGTTTAGCCACGGAGTAAATTATATTTTATCCATTTTTAATCTCAATGCAAGAATGAAAATCGCAGTAGTAGGCGCTACCGGTTTGGTAGGCGGCGAAATCCTCAAAGTGCTCGAAGAGCGTAATTTCCCGGTGACGGAATTATTAGCCGTTGCATCTGAAAGATCTGTTGGTAAGGAAATTACATTCAAAGGTAAACAGATAAAGGTGATCGGATTTGAGGAAGCGATTGCAGCTAAGCCTGACATAGCGATATTTTCGGCAGGCGGCAGTACTTCATTGGAGCTCGCTCCACGATTCGCAGAGGCTGGCATTACGGTAATCGACAACTCGTCGGCATGGAGAATGGATCCAACCAAGAAATTGGTTGTACCGGAAATCAATGCAGGAGAATTGACCAGAGAAGATAAAATCATTGCAAATCCAAACTGCTCTACTATTCAAATGGTGGTGGTTTTGAATCCTTTGCATAAAAAATATAAAATCAAACGTGTGGTAGTGTCCACTTACCAGTCTGTAACCGGAACTGGTAAGGCTGCGGTAGATCAGCTTTTCTCAGAACGCGCTGGTGACCATAGCAAAGGGAAAGTATACCCACACCAGATTGACCTGAATGTGTTGCCTCATATTGATGTGTTCCTGGATAATGGGTACACCAAAGAGGAAATGAAAATGACTAACGAAACGAAGAAAATTATGGGCGACGACAGCATTGCTGTTACCGCTACTACGGTTCGTATCCCAACCATCGGAGGTCATTCAGAAGCAGTTAACATTGAATTCGAGCATGAATTTGACCTGGACGAAGTTCGTCAGATTTTGAGCGAATCAGAGGGTGTGATCTTGCAGGACGATCCTAAAAATGCACTTTACCCAATGCCATTGACGGCACATGGTAAGGACGAAACATTTGTAGGCCGTATCCGTCGCGATGAGTCTCAGCCTAAAACATTGAACTTATGGATCGTAGCTGATAACCTGCGTAAAGGTGCTGCTACCAACACTGTTCAGATCGCTGAATTTCTTGCAAAACACGATCTAGTAGGCGTTGCCGAAGAAGCATAGGCCTGAAAAAGTCTTTGTATAACAGAAAAAGCCGCTTCGATGCGGCTTTTTCTGTTATCGGTCTACCTCGCCCATTACCACATCAATAGAACCAATAATGGCCACCAGATCCGCCAGTAATGATCCTTTTGACATTTCTCCAATCACGGAAAGGTTATTAAACGAACATGCACGCGCTTTGCATCGTACAGGAATATCAGACCGACCGTCGGTACGGAAGTAAAAACCCAGCTCCCCTTTCGGGTTTTCAGCTCTCACATAAAAGTCCATCGCTTTGGGGCGGATTTTTTTCGGAACAATGGCTTGCGGGTCAAAATCACGGGTGCGCTTATAATCTCCGGTAAGCTGTACCAGACTTTGTTCGATCATTTTCACCGATTCCCAGCACTCTACCACACGAACCCAGGTACGGTCCCAGCAATCGCCGACGGTTCCCATTTTTCCCTCGCCGATGGGTACTTCAAATTCCAGTTCGGGATAAACAGAATAGCCGTCTACTTTTCTGAGATCGTAACGCAAGCCAGAACCACGCAGCATTGGCCCTGTGCAGCCGTAGTTGATCGCGACAGGTAATGGCAACACGCCCACATTAGCGGTACGCTGGATAAATATTTTATTTTCCACCACAAGCTGCTGTAATTCAACCAGTTTGGGTTTCAAATATTGAACAAATTCAAGGCATCGCTCTTCGAATCCGACGGGAAGATCATAAAATAACCCTCCTATCCAAATATAATTGTAAAGCATTCGGGCCCCGCAAGTCCATTCAAGCAGCCGCAAAATTTGTTCGCGGTCACGCATCATCCATAAAAACGGTGTGTAAGCACCGATATCCATGGCATAAGTGCCCAGTGCCACAAAGTGAGAAGCCAGCCGGTTCAGTTCCGCCACTACGACCCGGATATATTCAATGCGTTTTGGAATGTCATTCTCAATACCAAGCATTCGCTCAACACCCATCACATACGCATGCTCCGAATTCATCGCTGCCACATAGTCCATGCGGTCTACATAGGGTATGATCTGATTGAATGGTAGTGATTCAGCGTGCTTTTCGAAACACCGGTGCAGGTACCCGACGTGCGGTACTACATCCACCACTACTTCCCCGTCCGTCACTACTTCCAGGCGCAAAACTCCGTGAGTAGAAGGATGTTGTGGCCCCATATTTAAAATCATTTCCTCGGTACGAAGACTTTCGGAGTTATATTTTGTCGGAACCGAAACGGTTAGATATTCAGGTTTGTATTCGTATTGTATAGAATTGCTCATCGCTCTAAAATCTGACTAGCTTCTGATCATGAACCTCTACTTTCAATGGTCCGATGGGCCTTCCTTCGTTATGCAGACGATCTACGGCTGTCACATAGTAGACATAGCGTTTGCCGGATTCGGCGCTCATATCCACGAACTGCTCCCCTTCATAACACATTCCAATGATGCGTCGCGGATCATGCGCAGTTGCTTTTTCATCAGGAGGAAAACGGTAAATGACATAGTACCATGCCCGATCTCCATCTGCGGCAGCGTCAGGTTTATCCCAGGTCAATTCAATGCCTTTTGACAAAAGCGTCGCTTTCAAACTACGCGGAGAAAGCGGTGGAATACGATCTTTCCAGGGCATGGTCGGAACCAGAGCCGGGTACTTGAAAAAATCCCGCCGAAGCGAATCTACAAAACCCAGACTGTTTCCCCGCAATGACCTTGAACTGAAAAAGATAGCTCCGTCGGTCTCATTTTCCCTGAAATACCGGACCTGATTGGGAATTTCCGCTGGGTTGGACCAATGCGTGTCTTTGTCTTTATACCCGACCCGATATGCGCCCATACCTATATATAAATGCCGGTCATAGTTGTTTTCTGTCCACCAATCGACCAGATTCTTGTATGGCACTCGCCCAAAACCAGAAGAAAAATAAACCTGAGGCGCGATATAGTCAACCCATCCTTCCTTCACCCATTTCCGGCTGTCGGCAAAAAGATCATCATAAGAAGCCAGCGCTCCGAAAGTTTTCGAACCTTCTGCATCCCGGTCTTTATTTCTCCAAACCCCAAACGGACTGATACCAAATTTCAATTTCGGCTTGGTAGCTTCCAGCGCATCGTGAATTTGTTTGACCAGCAAATCTACATTGTGTCTCCGCCAATCTGCCTTATTGGTGTAGCCGTCGCTATATTTTCTGAATGTTGCCTCGTCCTGTATCACCTGACCGGGTGCTGCGTACGGATAAAAATAATCATCAAAGTGAATGCCGTCGATATCATAATTCTTGGCCACATTGACGGTCATTTCGGTAATAAACTTGCGGACTTCTGGAATTCCAAAATCAAACAATTTATATCCGTCGTAAGTCAGAATCCATTCGGGATGGAGCTTACTAATGTTCTCAGAAGAAATACTGGTGGAAGACTTATGGACCAGCCTGTTCAGGTTTAGCCAGGCGTGAAATTCCAGGCCGCGTTTGTGAGCCTCTTCGATCATAAAATCCAGGGGGTCCCACATTGGATCTGGCTTCCTGCCCTGCCGGCCGGTAAGCCACTCTGACCAGGGCTCAGGACTTTTGGCATAAAATGCGTCGCCCGCCGCACGTACCTGCACGAAGACTGCATTCATTCCAACTCTTTTATGGAAATCCAGAAGTGCAGAAAACTCTTCCTGCTGTTCTTCTGGTTCAAGATTTTTACTGCTAGGCCAATCGATATTATCAACAGTAGCTATCCAAACCGCTCTGAATTCTCTTTTTGGAGGAAAAATATTTTCAGTTTCCGCAGATTGGGCAATGCAGCTTTCCATTAAAAACATGATGAGTGTAAAGGAAAGCGCAACTATTTTAATTTTTTTCACTATCTAACCAATGCAAAATGTTAATCCAACCAAAGTAACGTAATTTGGAACAAAGTTAGCCGAGAACACACTTAAATTCATGGGGAGAGGCTTTGATTTGCCCTTCTGAATGATTTTACGGATTCTGACAGCTTTCTTGTCTTTGTCATATTTCGACGCCTGAAAAGTGGCCTGTGCTTTCAGAAACGGCAAAGAAACAAAAGGCCGATTGTTGTAATTCTGAATAATTTTTCTGCATATTTATTGTGTAATTACAAGGATTTTTGTGACTTAAAGGAAACACCACTCTTTGCAAATGCAGCTAGTAACGTTTAAACCTGTATCCCGTATTGGAACCATTTGTCAAAACCACTAAGAAAAACGTCCTGTTTGAAATTGCATGGGAGGTTTGTAATCAAGTTGGAGGAATTTATACTGTTATAAGGACAAAGGTGCCGGCAATGGTTGAAAAGTGGGATGAGAACTACTTTTTACTTGGCCCTTATTTCGAAAAAAAAGCGTCATCCGAATTTGAAATAATCACTGACCTCGACGATTCTCCGGCAGGTCGTGTCGTGAAAAGAATGCGCGAAATGGGTTATACCCTTTTTTACGGTTACTGGTTGGTAACAGGTAAGCCGCGTGTAGTATTGTTTGAACTAGACAGCATTGCTCCGCAACTGGACACGATCAAGTTTAACCTGTGGGAACGCAGCCGTATTCCTACTATCAATGTTGAGCCTCTCGTCAACCAGACGCTTTGTTTTGGGGAACTGGTGCGCATTTTCCTGAAAGAATATGCGGAAGAAAATTCCAAGCGGGAAGAAATTTACGCACAATTTCA
This sequence comes from Dyadobacter sp., assembly GCF_039919315.1. Classification (GTDB taxonomy): domain Bacteria; phylum Bacteroidota; class Bacteroidia; order Cytophagales; family Spirosomataceae; genus Dyadobacter. The sequence continues at coordinate 286,671 of NZ_JBDSFX010000001.1, forward strand.
CGAATGGATGGCCAGCAGCGGTCTGCCCGATCTCAAACGCGAAAATGTAAAAATCGCCACGACTTTCACCACCCACGCCACCATGCTGGGCAGGTACCTTGCACAAAATGTATCTGGATTTTATAATAAGCTGCCCTTTTTTGACTGGGAGCAGGAAGCCAAAAATTATGGTATCCTGGCACAATGTTCGGTTGAAAGGCAAGCCGCGCTGAGCGCGCATGTACTGACCACAGTGAGTGACGTCACGGCGCGGGAGTGTGAAGTTTTCCTCGGCAGAATGCCAGATCTCGTGACGCCAAACGGCTTGAACGTGGTTCGTTTTCAGGCGGTGCACGAATTCCAGAATCTGCATTTAAAGCATAAAGAGCGCATTCATGAGTTTGTGCTGGGCCACTTTTTCCCAAGCTACTCATTCGATCTTGACAAAACGCTTTACTTCTTCACTTCGGGCCGATATGAGTACAGCAACAAGGGCTACGACCTTACATTGGAAGCACTGGCGAGGCTGAACTGGAAAATGGTGCAGGCAGGAATGGATATGACCGTGGTGATGTTCATTGTGACCAAGCAGCCCTATTATTCAGTCAATCCTGATGTTTTACAATCCAGGGCCGTTTTGAATGAGTTGCAGGAAACCTGTACAGCTATTGAAAAGGAAGTGGGGGAAAAGCTTTTCCTGGCTACCGCTTCCGGCGGCGACCACAAAATGCCTGATCTTAATAATTTCGTCGATGAATATTGGCGGTTGAGATTGAGAAGAACCATTCAGAGCTGGAAAACGGATAAGCTCCCTGCATTTGTAACGCACGATTTGAAAGAAGAGGACGGCATTACGGAATTCTGTAAAAGGGCTAATCTGGTCAATAATGAGCGTGACCGGGTAAAAATCGTTTACCACCCTGATTTTATATCTTCTACCAACCCGCTTTTTGGGTTGGATTACGGCCAATTTGTACGGGGCTGCCATTTGGGCGTTTTCCCAAGTTATTACGAACCATGGGGTTACACGCCTCTAGAATGCGTAGTAAGGGGCGTACCAACCGTCACCAGCGATTTGTCGGGCTTTGGAGATTACATTATGCAGATTATGCGGGATTATGAAAACCGCGGTATCTACGTAATCAACAGAAAAACTCAAACATTCTCGCAAGCAGCTGACCAATTGGCTGATATCCTTTTCAAATTCGTAAAAATGCAGCGCCGCGACCGTATTATGCAGCGTAACCGCGTCGAAAACATTTCCGATGTCTTCGACTGGATGAACCTGCGTTCTTACTATGATACTGCGCATGATTTGGCGGCGAAGAGGAGGAAACCGTAGGTAGAGAAATCTTATATTGATAATAATAAGCCCCTTGAATTCAATGATTCAAGGGACTTATTATTTTGTAACCTACGCTTCAATCAATTGGATCAATCCCTTGTATAGGATGAAATTTGCATCAGCTGAAATTATTGGGAATGTGATAGCCTTTGTCTACAAGGCTTCCCAATACGACGCCTTTGCTTTTGAGTGTCGCGTTTGCTTGCTTCCCTTCATCCATAAATAAAACCACAACTTCTGACTTTTTAATGGCTGGGGGAGTTTCAACAAAGGTTAAAACTCCATTTTCATAAATACCTTTAACAGCCGTGTACATGACTTTTGTTTTAAACGGTTTACTCAAATTTAGCGATTTTCATTATTAAGATGTATCACACCACCTTAGTCTAAACATCTTAACCTATCTAAGAGTAATTCATTTACAGCAAATTCTTCAAATGATCTGCCACAGTAGCGATACTGCAGACTGTTGCATTTTCTCTTAAATTAAAATCTTCCGCCGAAGGTGTCACAATCAAAAGCAAAGGATTTTCTAAATCTTGTTGTGCGACACTATTTCCTCTGCTAAGTACTGGGCTGTTGGTATATTTTATCTCAATCGCAACTTTAACAGATGTCCCTTTAATTAAAATGAGATCAAGTTCTGCTCCGTCCTGGGTCCTGTAAAAATAAGGCCGGACATCAAAAGGAAGGTTCGCGATGATTTGTTGAATAACGTATCCTTCCCATGAATTTCCTAAAATTATGTTCCCCGCTAAATCTTCTGAATTTGCGATACCAGCCAGGGAATGTAGCATTCCGGAATCACGGATATATATCTTTGGTGTTTTGACAAGGCGCTTGCTCACATTTACATGCCAGGGCAATAACCGCCGGACCAGGAATGCATTTTCCAAATAATCGAGGTACGTTTGAACGGTTGGTACTGTCATTTTTAACGAATTTGCCAATTGTGAGACGTTCAGTAGGCCTCCATGCACGCTCACAAGCATGTTTAGTAAAAGTCTTACATTGTTTGGATTCCCGGGCAACCCTAATAGCGGCAGGTCTCTTTCAATGTAAGTATTAATAAAATCACTCATTTTTCTGAATGAAGATTTATCAGAGGCCGCTTGTAACATCGCAGGATATCCTCCTCGCAACCAATGCATTGAATAGGTTATTTTGCCGCGCACTTCATCAAATTGGAGAGGATGAAGTTCCAGATAGGAAATACGCCCTGCCAAAGTTTCTGAACTATTTTTTAGCAAATCAGGCGATGCTGAGCCAAGCAGAAGAAATCGACCGGGTTCCCGCTGACGGTCTATCAACGAGCGCATCAATGGAAACAGAGATGGCATACGTTGAATTTCATCAAGGATAATCATGCTTCCACGCCTTTCATCCAGATACAATTCGGCATCTTGTAGACGCGCGAGATCCGCATTGGATTCCAGATCCAGGTAAATGGAAGGCTTTTCAAAGCTTTTTTGCAGATTTTTTACTAATGTTGTTTTCCCAACCTGACGTGGACCAACCAATGCAACAGCCGGATTATCTAAAATCTGCTCAAATAGCTCTTTCTCAATGATTCTATCATACATATGGTGTAAATTAATCCCGTAAATTTAAAATTTAATTTTAAAATACCGGTATTAATATTTGAATTTGTCTGATATTTTGAATAAAACCTCACCCAATCATACATTCTTAGTACCTTTTAGAGCTTTCAACAAACTGCCAACGTTTTAACATAGAAATCAAGGGCTGGTCTACGAAGCCAATAATTAATTTCAAATTATTATTAACCAATGAATTACATCGAAGTAGATTTAAAAGTTGATCCGGAATTTTCGGAAATATTGATGGCGGAGCTGGGAGAGGCTGGTTTTGAATCATTTGTGGAGACTGATGAAGGCTTGCTCGCATACATTCAAGAAGCTGATTTTGATGAAGATAATCTGAATGAAATCACTACCAAATACCAGGATTTGGCGACAATAGCGGCAACCTGGAAATCGTTAGAAAGGAGAAATTGGAACGAGGAGTGGGAAAAAAGTTACGAACCAATTGAAGTTGGCGACCAGATCCGGGTAAGAGCAACATTCCACGAACCAGATCCTGCATTCAAATATGACCTGCTGATCCAGCCCAAAATGTCTTTTGGTACCGGACATCATGAAACTACCTGGCTCGTTATGAATGAGCAACTTAGCCTTCCGCATGAAGGTTTGTCGGTGATGGATGTGGGTTGCGGGACTGGTATACTGGCTGTGTTGGCTTCCAAACTCGGCGCCGCAAACCTGCTCGGTTTTGACATTGATGAATGGGCGGTTGAAAATACCCGCGAGAATTTCGCGATGAACAATCTGTCGGCAACGGCAGACGTATTTCAGGGAACAATTACGGAGGTACCTGCCGGCCAAATTTTCGGTGGGATACTGGCGAACATTAACCGCAACATATTATTAAGTGAAATACCCAAATATGTGCAGCACCTAAGCCAGGGCGGCTGGCTGGTTACAAGTGGCTTTTACGAAACTGACCAGGCTGATATTGAGCAATGTTCCGCAGAAAGTGGCCTGAAAAAATTAAGATCAAATACTCGAAATCAATGGGCAACCGTTGTATTTGAAAAGCTTTAATACCGGCTGCATTATTAAAAGCCAATAACCCATGAAAATCATTCGCTTTGCGCTAATACTTTACCTGCTGACGCTTATTGGGGAAACTGCATCCGCCCAGAATCTAAAACTTTCGGACGAACCGGGGCAATTTATGGTGCAGTTCCGTAAACTCATGGAAGGCAGCCGTAATCCACAATATATCCGGGCGGCAGCTCAAATGGATAGTATCTGGATGTCAGCGATCAGCGCTCCCCAGCAAGCGAAATTCATTGGTATCATCAAAACGCAGGTAGCAAAAGGACAAAAAGCAGGGCCTGTGCTGTTTCTTCTGACCAAGAATACACATTCTTTTGCCAAACAGTCCCCCGAAAACCTCGATGGCTTTTTGAACCTCGCAGCGATTTCCGGCGAGAAATACGATGGAAAATCTTTGCAGAAAGTACTCGAAACAGTCAGGAGCCTGCACGAAACCAATAAACTTTACGCTGCCAATTATAACTCCCTATACCTGCTCAGTGGTACCTATCAATACCGGTTTGATACTACCAATGCAGTCGCAGCTAACGCAGAAGCTAATGTAGCGGCGGGTAATGACAGCTGGAACACGCCGATAGACTCCAATTTTGTGATCACTCCAAAATCCAATCCATTGCCCATCATCGCAGGCGCACTGCTCGATCTGCAAAATGCCACTTTTGCCATGGTAACCGCCGGGGATTCAGTGGTGTTTGGTCCGGCGAATGGAAGCGTGTCTCTGAAAGATGGGATTTTTGTTGGTAAAAACGGGAAATTTAACTGGCAAGCAGCCGACGATTCGACCATTTACGCGGATCTGGATAGTTATTCCTTCAATATTTCCCAGCCGAAACTCGTCGCCGAAAATGTCACTTTGCACGACGAGCGACAGCTTGCAGCTCCTATTAAAGGCACATTGGAGTATCGTGGTGTCAAAAAAATCAAGGGCCAGCCTGTTCCTTACCCTCGTTTTGTTTCCAATACCATTGATGCAAAATTGAAGGAAAACAGAAAAAACATCGACTATAAAGGTGGTTTTGCATTGATCGGGACTAAAATGTATAGTTCCTCTCTCAGCGACTTACCTTCTACCATCAAGGTGAAATACAAGGACCAGCTAGCATTCAAGGTGCTTTCCAAAAAGTTTGTCCTGGAAGATTCTGTGATTTCATCGTCATTTACAACTTATTCGATGCCGTTGGGTGCCGATTCGCTTTACCACCCCGGTGTTACATTTAAATACAATGATGACGAAGGTCTGGTGAAACTTGGTCGTGTAGACAAGACCGACTACGCTCCGCTGCCTTACAAGGATTCGTATCATAAAATGAACATCTGGTCGCAGGCGATGCGCTGGCGGTTTCCTACGCTCAAAGTGGAATTCCTGCGCATTGATGGTAAGCAGGTGGTTCCGGTCAGCCTGGAGTCTTATGATTATTTCAAAAAGGAGCGTTTCAAGGACATTAGCAAGGAATATGGTTTCCAGCCTCTTATTATGGCTGCGAATTACACCCAAACTCAGAAAAAATCTGCATTTCTTCCTGACGAGCTGGCAAAGCAATTTAAACAGAATCCTACCATTATCAGGAATGCGTTACAGCGGCTGACGTTGGCGGAATATTTTGTTTATAACAAACAAACGGACGAATATGCGCTGAGCAAAAAGGGCGTATTGTATGTATTGGCTAATCTGGACAAGGCGGATTATGACAATTTCCAGGTCGCGTCGCAGTATGCAGCTAACGAGGAAGTGGCTAATGCTACCATTTATTTGCCTGATACTTTGCTTACTGTTTTGGGCGTAGGAAGGTTTCTCGTGAGCGATTCCCTGAAAATATTTGCGGTTCCGTCTGATAAAAAACTGGTTATCGGGAAAAATAGGAGTTTTACTTTAAATGGACAAATGGTAGCGTCCAACTATCAATTCCGCGGACAGAACATCAAATTTGACTACAACCAGTTCTTTGTCAATGTTGCTCCATCTGACTCCATCACATTTACACCTAGGGAAAAATTTGCAAAAGGTCAGAAAGGCGAAGTCGGCGGGCACGTTAAGTATGACAAGGGAGGTACATTCTATTTGAGTGATCCCAAGAATAAATCCGGTCTGCAAAAAGGCGTCAAGAAATCGCCGCGCCTGGTCGTTGAAGATGGTATGACGGTGTTTTTCGACCAGCCTGAGAGAGGTACCGTACTTTATCCACGCGAAGTGTTTTTCAAAATCCCAAAGATTGATATGGGTGGATTGGATGAGCGCGATGTGATTTTCGAAGGAAATTTCAATTCGAATGGTATCATCCCTCCTATCCAGACGATTTTGAAAAGTATGCCCGACAATTCGCTCGGATTTGAATACAAGCCACCCGTTACCGATATGAAGCTTTACGGCGGAAAAGCGCTCGCAAAGTTCACGGATACATTAACGATGGACAACAGCGGCTTGCATTCAAAAGCCATTTTAAAATATCTGTCGGCGTCGATGACCGCCAAGAATGTGCTGCTTACCTCCGATTCACTCATGGCGTCGGGTGATGTAGCGAGTATTAAGGAAGCGACGATCGGAAAAGGATATTTCCCCGGAGTTGAGCTGAAAGATTATGCCTTGAAATGGTATCCCAATGCTGATAGCATGTTTATCAACACACAGGGCAAGTCGTTTTCATTCTATAAAGGCACTACCAGTCTCGAAGGTAGCCTTTTGCTGCGTTCGACGGGTTTGTATGGAAATGGTAAACTGAAAAGGCCTGATTCTGAGTTGTCTTCTCCTGATATCAAATTCAATAAAGACGGTTTTCTGGCCAATCGTTCATCTTTTGCGATCAATAGTGGCGATTTGAAAGCTGCTAAGAAGCTACTGACTGGTAATAATGTCAACATTGATTTCAATTTCAAAACCGGAATTGCCAACTTTCTGACGGATGAAACGGGTTTTGGAAGTGATTCATCCGGGATGCAAATTCCGACGGCTTCTTACCAGACATTGATAGGCAGCGCCAAATGGGATATGACCAAAAAGACCATTCTGATGAAAGGTTTTGGTGAAACTTCGTCCTACACTTCCATGGATCCGGATCAGGAAGGTCTTACTTTCAATGGCTCCGAGGCGATTTATGACATTGATAAAGTGACACTAAACATCAAAGGCGTACCTTTTATCCAAACCGCCGACGTTAAAATTATTCCCGACGGCGGCATGGTCAGTGTCGATAGTAAAGGGAAGATCAGCCCGTTGAAAAAGGCACGCATTGAAATTGATACATTAAAAACCTCACACCGCATGCGTGATGCCGACATTCGCATCACCTCGCGTAACCACTTCGAAGGCTCGGCTACTTACCAGTACATTACGGCGAGAAAAGATACATTCAACATCAAAATGCAGAATTTTGAACTGGTTGAAATGGGTGCGACCGGTGAAGGAAAGCGGTCCCGTAACGATAACAAAGCACCTTTTACCGCAAAATATTACACCACTGCCCGTGCGGACATTAAGGAAACAGAAAACCTGATCCTCTCGCCACGCATTCAATATAAAGGCGGTATTAACCTCATTGCGTACGAACCGTCATTGCAGCTGGACGGCTTTGTCAAACCTATTATCAAGTTCCGCAAGGATTTCCAGAGCTCGTGGATCGTTTATAAGGAATCGCCCGGCGAATCGATTGCGATCAAAATCAATAAAGACCTTAAAAACGAACACGAGATACCGCTTTCCGTAGGTCTACATTACAATGAGACACGAGGAATGTATATGAGTTTCCTTTCACCGAAGGAATCCGATGGGGACGAAGACATTTATCAGGCGCAAGGTGCGCTCAATTATGATGAGGATACCAAAGCTTTCAGAGTAAACCCGCCGCCGGGGGCCGACGGACTGATCGATGAAGCCAATGCGCTCCGGTTCGATGATAAAACGGGACTCGCTACTTTTTCAGGGCCATTCAAACTTACAGCTGCAGACTGGCTGCAGACCGTAGGAACAGCGGAAGTGCAAGTGGATAGCGCCAAATTTGGATTCAATACAATGTTATTGATGAAATTGCCCGCGCTCGAACCGATAGCACAACCGATGGTAGCCAAAATCGTAGAAACAAATCTGGAAGAGCAGAATAGTACCGCCGCCGATGATGATGCAGACCAGCTGAACCAAAAATTATCAGCGCTGATAGGGCCAAAAGCTACCGATGCTTACATTAAGTTGACCGCAGCGGGCTATAAGCCACTTTTTGACGCTTCGCCTGTGTTGGATGTTCCAATGCTTTTATCGAATGTAAATCTGCGCTGGTCGGCGCCGCATAATGCCTATTATTCGCAAGGACCGATTGGAGTAGGACATTTTGGCCGCAACAATGTGAATGCTCAAATGGACGGCGTACTGGAAATCCGACGGGGCGTGGAAGGCGACGAATTCAGTCTTTATCTACAAGCTTCCCCTGACATTTGGTACTACATTGACTACAAACAAGGCGAACTAGGCGTCGTTTCTTCGCAGGTTGATTTTAATGATCAGATTACCGCCAAGTCTAAAAATGTGAAGTCCAAAGACATGACTTTGGTGGGCATTGGAACGGAAGAAAAGGATTTATTTGTTAACCGTTTCGATGATTTCTATCAGCCAGCACTCAAAAAAGCAAAGCTTGTAAAGGCTACCAAGAAAAAAACCGTTTCTACCCCTGCAGAAGAAAAAAAGAAAAAAGCAGAACCTGCCGAAGGATTCTAAAACCAAACAGTCTATTCGCAATACTTTCTACCATTATTTGAAAATTTGCATGCAGAGCCGTACTTTTGCATCACATTTGCTTGTAAAATCCTTCAACTATCGTATTTTTGAAAAAAGCTTTTTGTAATTTTATTTTATCTTTGAATAGTACAAAATGAATGTTACCTTATTAATAGTTACGATTGTTGCTGCTTATTTGCTCGGATCCATCCCAAGTTCAGTTTGGTATGGTATCGGTTATTTTGGAATTGATGTGAGAAAGCATGGCAGCGGAAACGCAGGTGCCACCAATACATTCAGGGTTTTAGGAAAACGCGCCGGTACGGTCGTGATGCTGATCGACGTGCTCAAAGGATGGACAGCAACTTGCCTTGCATCCATGTTATTTTATATGAACACAATCGGCGAAACCGAACTGCTGATGTACAAAATCATTTTCGGCATCATCGCCATCATCGGCCACATTTTCCCGGTGTTTGTTAATTTCAAAGGCGGAAAGGGAATTGCTACATTGTTGGGTATGGTACTAGCCATTCACCCTGAGCTTGCTTCCGTTTGCATTACTATTTTTATTCTGACACTACTTGCTTCTCAATACGTTTCATTGAGTTCTATTCTTTCCACGCTTGCATTTCCGGTACTTTCATGGGTAGGCGTTTTCGGGCATCCCGAGCCGTTATTGATCGTTTTTGGATTTACTATGTTTGTGCTGGTCGTTTTTACACACCAAAAGAACATTGTCCGCCTGTGGAATGGGAATGAAAGCCGGGTTGATATTTTTGGAAAACAAAAAACCGGCAACCGTCATTCCTGAAAAGAATATTCACGAAATACCAACCCCTGAGGCAAGACCTTAGGGGTTATTTTTTTATATTGAACGCCATTTAAACAAGTTATTCCGATCAACCACATCAGAGGCGATGCTTAATTATATAGAAAAAAACCGCGACCGGTTTCTCAATGAATTACTCGATCTGCTCAGGATACCTTCCGTGAGCGCTGACTCGAAGTTCAAAAATGATATGCTCAAAGCGGCTGAATATGTCCGTGACCGGATTTCAGAGGCAGGAGCAGATCGCGCTGAAATTTATGAAACCGCCGGTCATCCCGTGGTTTATGGTGAAAAGATTATTGACGCTGCGCTTCCTACTGTGCTCATTTACGGACATTACGATGTGCAGCCGGCCGACCCGTACGAACTCTGGAATTCTCCTCCATTTGAGCCCGTCATTAAAAACGAGCGGATCTATGCAAGGGGTTCTTGTGATGACAAAGGCCAGTTTTATATGCATATAAAAGCTTTGGAAACAATGCTGGCTACCGATTCGCTGACTTGTAATGTCAAAATCATGATCGAGGGCGAGGAAGAGATTGGTTCTTCACATTTGGGAGCATTCGTGCAGGAACACCGCGAAATGCTGAAATGTGATACGATCCTGATTTCCGATACCAGTATCATTGCCAACGATGTGCCTTCCATTGAAACAGGTTTGCGTGGTCTGACTTATGTTGAAGTAGAGGTAGTAGGCGCCAATCGCGACCTGCATTCAGGGGTTTACGGCGGCGGAGTTGCCAATCCTATCAATGTATTATGTGAAATGATTGCTTCATTGAAAGATGAAAAAGGTCACATTACCATTCCCGGATTTTATGATAAAGTCGAAAATCTGACCACCGAACAACGCGATGCATTGAATGCAGCTCCTTTCGATCTGGAAGAATACAAAAAAGATTTGGGCATAGACGACATTCTCGGCGAGGACGGTTACTCGACTATCGAAAGAACTTCGGTTAGACCAACACTCGATGTGAATGGAATTTGGGGCGGCTACATTGGCGAAGGCGCGAAAACGGTGTTGCCATCCAAAGCCAGCGCCAAAATATCCATGCGGCTCGTACCTGACCAGACAGATGACGAAATCTGTGAATTGTTCACAAAGCATTTCGAGTCTATCGCGCCCGCTTCGGTGAAAGTGAAAGTGGTTCCGCATCATGGCGGGTTGCCATACGTCACGCCTACCGATTCATTGGAATATAAAGCTGCTGAAATGGCGATGGAAGAATCATTTGGCAAAAAACCAATCCCGACACGTGGCGGAGGAAGTATTCCTATTGTTGCGCTTTTTGAACAGGAATTAGGTTGCAAAAGTATCCTGATGGGCTTCGGACTGGACATTGACGCTTTACATTCACCCAATGAAAGCTATGGTCTCTTCAATTATTACAAAGGCATTGAAACCATTCCGTTGTTTTTCAAGCATTATGCGGAATTGAAGAAATAAAAAAAGACTTGCCAAGTCTAGGCGACCCCATCTCCAAGACTTGGTAAGTCTTACTTTCTACCTCTTCCTCCGCTGCTCGCGTTTCATTTTCTTCAAATTGGCAATAGCCGATTTTGCTTCCTTATCCTGACTGGATTTTTTATCTGCCTTGTCGTCTGCCAGTTTATAGTAGCGCAGCGCCTCATCATAATCTTTCTTGACCTCGGCAATCTTGCCCAATCCAATGAGAGAAGAAATATAATATCCCGCATTCAGCGAGTTGGTCTGGGTTGAAAAATCTATCGCCTTCTGGTAGTACTGGCTCGCCAGCTCATAATTCCGGTGATAGTTCATATTATAGTACGCCAGCACATAAGCCGCATTACGGCCACTCACACCCTCGTATCCCGGCATTCCCTGGCCGATTTTATCAATAATGTTCTGCGCGGCCTTTTCAGCTTCGCCCATTTTGCCTGTTACAAAGGCGGTCCTGCAAAAATATCTTTCGAAATAAGGATTGTCAGGATACGTCTGCCACATATACTTGGCCATTTCATAGGCTTTGCTATGTTCATTTTCCATACTGTAAATCTGCAATAGAAAGTACCTCGCTTCTACCCTTGTGTAAAAAGCATTGTTCCCCACTTTTTCGAGCTGCTGTTCACCTAGTTTTTTATTGCCTTTTGGAAAAAGCGCCAGGATTGGTTTTAGGATCGGATACTCTTTGGGAACCCATTCAGCATAGTAGTTATAAAGACCGTCGCCAAAAAGCAGCTCGGGTGTCAGGTCGCCATTACCTTTGCATTGTTCAAAATATTTGAGCGATCTCTTTCCTGCAAATGCCGCTTTTGTCCAGCTTTCACGTTCCGCATACAGCCGCCCTTTGAATGCATACGCCGCCGCGAGGAAAAATGCAGGTTCTACTTTGTTCTTTTCATTATCATACAATTCCTCCGCCAGATTGATCGTAGAATCCATTTGCGCCAGGAATGCTTTATCGTGTGATTCGTTTTCAGTATTTGGCACAATCTTCCACCATTCGGCCAATCCCATCAGGAAATGAGGCATAGGATGTTTGGGATACCGGTATTTGAGCCACCGGAATTCCGCATCGGCTTCTGCGAACTTATAATTGTAAAGCATATTAATCGCCTCAGTCGACTCGATTTGTACACTCGGATTTTTGAGGATCATATCGTAATTCTTGTCCAGATCCGCAGAAGAATACAATTGAGCCGAGGCAGAATGAATGGTTAATACAGTTAAGCAGCAGAATGTTATGGTGTTAATTACTAGACTTTTCATATTAGGGGTAAAATCTGTCCTATTTAACGCCGGATTTATATTTTACGTTTGTCATCAGCCGGGTTTTTGAAAAAAGAGTTAATATTGATCCTCAGAGTATTTGGTAATTCTGATAGCTATTAATATTTTATCAAATCTTGCGTTGAATACGATCGTTGATAAAGAAATGACACCTCAAATATGATCAACATTCTGGATAAAACGTTTGTCCCATTTATTTCTCGGGACACGATAGAAAACCGGATCGCAGAAATGGCGGCTTTGATCAGCAAAGACTATGAAGGCAGCTGCCCGCTTTTTGTCGTGGTTTTGAACGGCGCTTTTCTTTTTGCCAGTGAATTGGTTAAAAAAATCCCTCTCTCCTGCGAAATTACATTTATCCGACTTTCATCCTACGCGCAAACCGAATCGACGGGAACAGTTAGACAAATTATAGGTATGGAGGAAACCTTGACGGACCGCGATGTAATCATTATCGAAGACATTGTAGATACCGGGCTGACGATGACACAATTGTTAAAACAAATTGAAGAATTTGCTCCCAAATCCATAGAAATAGCCACATTACTGCACAAGCCAGAGGCGCTCAAAACGCCATTAGAAATGCGGTACGTGGGTTTTGAGATTGAAAACAAATTTGTAGTCGGTTACGGGCTCGATTATGATGGTATTGGGCGTAACCTCGATTCATTATACGTTCTGGCCTGATCAAAGTACAATAACTCAACCATTTATATGCACATACAATTTTTTGGTGCCGCAAGAACTGTTACCGGAAGCAAGCATTTGATCACAACCGAAAAGGGGACGAAAATACTTTTGGACTGTGGGCTGTTTCAGGGAATTCAAACCGACGAATTTAACCAGAGCTTCGGTTTTAAACCTTCCGAGGTTGATTATCTGGTTCTTTCTCACGCCCATATTGATCATTCGGGGCTGATTCCGAGATTAGTAAAAAAAGGATTTAATGGCCCCATTTATTGTACGGCCGCGACGGCAGACCTATGCAGAGTAATGTTGCTTGACAGTGCGCACATTCAGGAACAGGATCTTGAACGGATCAACAAGCGTCGCCGGAAACAGGGACGACCATTGTTGGAAGAATTGTATGATTCCGAAGACGCGACCCGTGCATTAAGTTTGCTCAAAACTGTAAAGTATGGTCAGATGTTTCACCTGGGCGCCGATAATGAAGTTGCAGTGGTGTTGACGGATGCAGCACATTTGCTGGGAAGTGCTGCGGTTCATTTGAGCATCCCTAATAAAGGTACAGTCACGCAACTCACTTTTACAGGAGATATCGGCCGGCCGGATGACCGTATTTTAAGGAAGCCTGATGTTTTTCCGCAGGCCGATGTGATCATCTGCGAGTCAACTTACGGCGATAGGCTGCATGAAAAAGAAATTGACATGCACGCACATTTGTTGAAAATCGTGCAGGAAACTTGTGTAGAGCGCCGCGGAAAACTCATTATTCCTGCATTCGCCATTGACCGCACCCAGGAGCTTATCTATGCATTGGACCAGCTGTCGAGCTCAGGAAAACTGCCTCAGATCCCCGTTTACATCGATAGTCCACTGGCGATCAAGGCGACGGGAATTATGAAGGAGCATGACGAATGTTTCAATCCCGAAATATTGGAATACATTGAAAAAGACGGTGATGCGTTTGCATTTCCGTACCTCCATTACATTTCGGATGTAGAACAATCCATCGCGCTGAATGAAAAAGCAGAGCCTTGCATTATTATCTCAGCATCTGGAATGGCCGAGGCAGGCCGGATCAAGCATCATATCAAAAACAATATTGGCGACGAAAAATCGACGATTCTGTTGGTGGGATACGCTTCTGCGAACACATTGGCAGGCGCATTGAAACGCGGCGATCAGCATGTGAATATTTTCGGGGAGCAATTCGAAGTAAAGTGTCAGGTAGCGACCATGGATTCATTTTCGGGACACGGCGACTACAATGAAATGCTGGCATTCCTTTCCTGCCAAACGCCTTCAAGAGTGAAAAAGGTATTTCTGGTCCACGGAGAATATGAAACGCAGGTTTCATTTAAATTGAAGCTGGAAAAAGCAGGATTTCAAAACGTGCACATTCCTGCCTTGTACGAAAATGTAGAAATTTAAGAAAATCAGACTTTCCAGGTTTTGAAAACCTGGAAAGTCTTGCAAAGGCTTGGAAAGTCCAAAACAAAGTCACATTTTTGCGCACCGATTTTTAGGCCGAAGTGGTGAAATTGGTAGACACGCACGTTTCAGAGGCGTGTGGGGGTTGCCCTGTGTGGGTTCGAGTCCCATCTTCGGCACAATTACTCAACCTCAACTAGCTATATATCAGCAAGTTGAGGTTTTTTATTTCCTGCCGTTGGACGGATTATTGGACGGATAAAAATAAAAAGTCTTTTTTATACCCAAATTCGCTATTTCTTAAAGTGAAATTTCAACCCTTTTCATAATCCTGTATGAACGACAATACGAACACTCCTCAACAAACAAACATTGTCAGTTTTAATGATGTAATGACACTAATTTCTTCTTTCAAACAGGAGTCCGATAAAATGGAAATTGAAATGGAGCGTTTACGGATTGATTCTGACAACCAAAAGGAAAAAAATAGACTCGAATTTGAAAAGATTAGGTTAGAAGCTGAGGAAAAAACCGAACTTAAAAACAAAATATATGGAGGAACCTTTGTTGTTGCGGCCTTAGGTCTTTACACAGTTTTACTATGGCATGGTAAGGCTTCGGAGGGATTTGGCGTATTAATAACAACAGTAGTAACCTCTTCACTTGCCGGGGTTTTCAAAGGTCTAATTGGCAAGAAACGCAAAAAGGAAGAAGCTGAGGAAGAATAAAGCCATAACAACAAAAAGCCCGACAATTACCGCCGGGCTTTCGCTTTAATTATTGTGCATCAAATACATTTTACCACTCATTAGGGCAAGTACGCCGCCTTGCCGCTCTATCAATTCCCTCAACTTCTGGTACTTTTTAAAGTAGTGCTCCTCCCCCTCCAAATACCCCTGTATATCGTCCTCTAAGTCCTCTATTTTTAGCCTTGCTTCATAATAGAGTTTACGGTAATCTTTCATAACTCCCGCACCTCCTTTCCAGCCTGCAACGCCTCCACGTTCTCAAAAAACTCTACCAAATCTCGGAAAGTCCAAAATTCATCCAACAGGTTTGCGCTTTTGTCTCCATTGTGGTTACTTTCAACGTACCGGGAAAATAGCCCCCAAAGATCACGTTTCCATTGGAACCCTGTTTGTTTTTCCAGCATGTTAACAACTAATTGCCCGTAAGATTCCTTACTGACAACAACAGAAGCACCGCCCGGAGGCCGCGATTTTTCATTCGTTTCCATAAATTATTGATTTTAGGATAATAAAAAGCCCTGTCTAAGGTGTCCTAACGCTCAATAATAAGCGTTTCGGGGGCTTTCGCCATCCCGCACCATAACAGGGCATAACTTTTGAATATCGTAGCATAATTTTATTGATTTATAGGAATCCAAATGTTCAAAAACCATGATCACAAAAGCAAGGGAAACTTTCATGAAATTTATTAACCGTATCCAGAACGCAAAAAAGCGGCCATAAAGACCGCCCCCCTTTACATATTCCCCTAAAACTTCGCTATCCCTTAAAATTCCCTGTACACGCCCCGATTGTAAACAATTGCCTCAACAGTAAGCCGCGATAGAAAGAATTGGTTTGATAACTGGCCTACCACTACATCTGCACGTAGGCCGGTTTTATATAGCTTTTCAAACTCGCTCCTGATCTTTGAATTACGAACGGCCAAAATGTTCCTTTGATCAAATTTCGGCATAATAGATACTTGACGTTTTAGTTATTTGGGCATCTTTTCCATACGTGTTCACCGGAACTTGCAAAAAGTTCTTGATCTCTTTCATCTTGTGAAAATGGTATTAGGGTTCTCAATACCTCCTCAAAGTCCACAAAATCTGCATCCGCTACCGTCCATTTTATTTGTGTAAAAGCCATTCGGCCAGCATTGAGGTAAATTGCACTGGAAACTCCCAAATCTAGCCCCTCTTTTGCCTTCTTTTCAAGTTGACATAACAAGGCTCTAATTTCTGCTTTAAAATCCTCCCTTTCATTATGTTGCCTCATCTTGCTATTTGTTAAAAATTTTGTCCAACCCCTTTTCAATGTCCTTAAAAATCTGCTCCTCCATCTTTTTACTTTTGCCCATATACTGACGCTTAGGGATTACAGTATGCACATTTCTCGTATGCTCTTTTACCGGCCTCCCCTTTCGCGTATGCGCCTTAACCGTTTGGCTCCCAGATATAACACCTCCCTCATTGTGTATCTTAGCATACGGCTTGTTAGAACCAAATGTTACGGACTGATCATTGAAGTCTGCGCTCCAATCGCCTATATCATCGGCCAATTGCCCCGATCTGGTTAAAATCGGGGCTGAATCACCGTTTTTCTTTGCCTTTGCCCGTCTGCTAGAAGGCTTAATATCATCCCATTTTTCTAAGTTCTCATCAATGAACCCTTCTTGCCCTCGTTGGAAGCTTTGTTTAAAATGGTTTTTCGCCCTTGTTCCAATAATCCTTACGGCTTCATTATGCATGAATGCCGATACATCGTCTGCAAGTTTTATCATTTCTTTCGGTGACATATTATTTTTATTTATTGTGATGCGATAATTTTTACCTCCACGGCCTTCAAATAGTTAAACACAGTGCTTTTGCTCACCCCGATCATTTGAGCGATTGCAGCGCACGAAAAGCCGCGTTCCCGTAACTCCTTTGCCCGTTGAGGAAGGGAAACCGGGTTAGCCTTTGCCTTCCATTCATCTATCTGGCTGTAACGCTCTACCGTCCGTGGTGACAAATCCAATATCTTGCCGATCTCTGAAAATGTCAGCCCCTTAACGTGATAGTTAAAAGCCCGCTCTCTGATTGTTTTTGTTTTCTTTGCCATATCCTGCGTAATTTTTAGTAGTCTGACGACCGGTTAAACTTAAATTTCACTTGTTTACAATTACCCCCTGCGTACCATGCCTTTTGCAGAACAGCGTATTTTTTAGATATTTTTTGTATCAAAAAACCGATACCCCTAGTACCTGAAATACTGCGGTCGTACGCTACATATTGGCTTTTTTTGGCCTAAAACGCCTTGCTTTGCGTGAATTTGGCTATTTATCGACTCAAAAACAGTCATTTACCTAATACCAAAGCGTACTTTTTGTGCTGCTTTTGGACACCTTTGCCCAAGTCTCGAAAAACTGTAATCTGGCTTTAAGTTCTTGGCACTTTCCGTATAACTTTCAGGTGCTAAACCAATTGCACGATTTTAAACGGCGTTTAAATGCCATTTAACCGGATTGGTTATTGAAACCGGCCAATTTTCGGAGGTATTCCCGCGCCTCACTGTAAATGAGAACATCCGGGGCGGTACTTTCGCCCGGAACTTCTGGCACTGATTTGACGGAAACAACCCTATCTAGCCACTCCCTCGACGGGTTTACCTCTGATGCGTGGATGGTGT
>NZ_JBDSFX010000002.1:0-82493 GCF_039919315.1 Dyadobacter sp.
TATTTATGGCTATCGAAGAAATTACTTATAAGATTAATGGGTGCGCTATGAAGGTGCACAATGCGTTGGGAAATGGTTTTCAGCCGGGCGGCCGGTGCCGAGGTGATATATCAGCGTTGTTTGGCTATTGAGTTGCAGCGTGCGGGGTTGATTTTTGGTCGGGAGATTTCACAGGCTATCTACTATGATCACATCCACGTCGGAACAAGGCGCGCTGATTTTGTAGTTGAAAATAAAATAATCGTTGAGCTAAAAGCAGTTATTGATCTGCAAGATGCCCACTTAGCTCAGGCAAAAAATTACGTTGTAGCTTACGATTTCCCAATTGGATTACTGATTAACTTTGGCGCTACGAGTTTGCAGTTTAAGAAGGTGTACAATAAAAAGTACCGGGATTTGCGGGATTTTCAGGATTAGGCAGGATTTTAATTGTTGTTGATATCAGTACCAATAATCCTGAAAATCAAAAAATCCTATAAATCCTGATACCGGAGGACAATGAAAAAAGGCCACCCCACAATGAGGCGGCCTTCTTAACTTCCTTAATATTCAATACTCCATCAATTCCATCCTCCACCTAATGCCCGGTAGATATTGACCGTGGCGTTCATTTGCTGAACTTTGGTTTCGATTAGGTCAAATCTGGATTCCAGTGCCTCTCGCTGCGTTAGCAACACTTCCATATAATCGGCTCTTGCTGAGGCAAAGAGACGGTTGGCAATGTTGGTTGACTCGTTCAAGGCCTGCACTTCTGCCGTTTTTGTCAGATAGCTCTGTTGCAGATTGTTAATGTTCGAGAGCTGATTTACTACCTCGATGTAAGCATTCAGGACAGTGCGTTCATAATTATAGATCGCCTGTACTTGTTTTGCGTTAGCGCTGTAATAGGTTGCCTGGATCGCGTTTTTGTTGATCAGCGGACCAGCAAGATCTGCCACAAGCGTAGACAACAGCGACTTAGGAATATTACCCAGGTATATCGGATTGAAAGCATTCAAACCCACCGATGCATTTAAACCAAGCGAGGGATAGAAATTAGCCCTTGCTACCTGTACGTCAAGCTTGGCAGCTTCAAGGTCCTGTTCTGCCTGACGAATATCCGGACGGTTTTGCAGCAATTGCGACGGAATACCAGCCTGAATCACACTAGGGACCATATTTTCGAAGTTCTGGCTGTTACGGAGAACCGGCTGCGGGTAACGTCCGAGTAAAAAGTTGATCCTGTTCTCTATTTCAACAATTCGCTGACGGATCCCGTATTGACGGTTCTGCGTGTTAAGTACCTGTGCTTCAAACCGGCGGACAGCCAGCTCGGTTACCCGTGTAGCTTCTTTCTGAAGCTTCACGATTTTTAATGCATTGTTTTGAATATCAATGTTTTGATTCACAATGTTCAGCTGGGTATCGAGTGCCAGTAGCTCGTAATAAGAGTTGGCGATTTCGGAAACCAAATTGGTCATCATGAAGTTTTTACCCTCAACAGAAGACAGGTACCGGTATACAGCTGCTTTTTTTGCATTGCGCAGCTTATGCCAGATATCCACTTCCCAACGCGCATAGGCAGCTACTACAAAATCCGGCAGAGGCTCGGGCGTTTCTCTTCCCGGCTTGATCTCGGTCGTTGCCTCGCTGGAACCTATCTGGGTGTAGCGTCCCGCCTTTTCGAGCCCGGCGCCACCTCTTAACCCTACGAATGGCAGATATTCCCCTTTCCTTGCCTTGATCTCGTTGCGGGATATTTCAATCTCCTGCATGGTGATATTCAGCTCCTGGTTATTTTTAAATGCAGTGTCGATCAGCGCATTCAATTGGGGATCAGTGAAGTAATCCTTCCATTTTAGCTTGCCAGTATTGGTCGTGTCGGCGGTCTCCCCGTTATTGTAGGTCGAAGACACGTTCTTGTTCGGTGATCTCTGGACCAGCGACGGTGCATTACAGCCACTGTAAGCCAGGGCAACAAATGTTACCCCGACCCAGTTTAATATTCTTTTATTTCGCATCATCATTGTGAGTATCGTTAGTTGGGGGGAAAATGTCGATCGCGTGAACAAACTGTTCAGACAGCGAGCCATCCTCTTCATCTTTGATCATTTTTCTGCCATCAGCCAAAGTGCCGAATATGAAGTACAGGCCAGGAATGATGATTACCCCGAAAATAGTCCCGAACAACATACCACCCATTGCCGAAGCACCAATGGTTCGGTTCCCGATCGCACCTGCACCCGTCGCACTGATCAACGGTATCAAACCGGCCACAAAAGCGAATGAGGTCATCAGAATAGGACGGAAACGCACCTTAGCTCCTTCAATGGCTGCATTCAGGATCGTTTCTCCCTGGTGTCGCTTCTGGACGGCAAATTCCACGATCAGTACGGCATTTTTACCTAACAGACCGACGAGCATGATCAAGCCGATCTGGGCATAGATGTTGTTTTCCAGCCCCATCAATTTTAATAATAAGAACGAACCAAATACCCCAACCGGCAGCGAGAATACTACCGCCAGTGGTATGATGAAACTTTCGTACTGCGCCGCCAACACAAAGTAAACGAAGGCCAATACGATCATGAATACGACCAGAGACTCATTGCCGCGGATCGATTCGTCATAAGAAAGACCTTCGAATGCGATGTCGTAACCTTGTGGCAACGTCTTGGCAGAAACCTCCCGAATCGCCTGAATGGCATCTGCAGTGGTATATCCCTTAGCCGGAAGTCCCTGGATCGCCGCCGAATTGTATAAGTTGAAACGGGTGATCTCGTTAGGGCCCTGGCCTTTTTTCAATGTCATGAACGACGAGTAAGGGACCATTTCACCTGAATCATTTTTAACAAAAAGTTTTAAAAGATCGGTTGGAAGCCTTCTGAAACTTGGGTCAGACTGCACATACACTTTGAAGAACTGGTTGAATCGGGTAAAACCTTGTTCGTAGGTACTACCGATCATGATGTTCAGGTTATCCATCGCTTTTCCGATAGACACCCCTTTTTGCATCGCCAGCTGGTTATCGATCTGCAATTCGTATTGCGGATAATTCGCGGCAAAGAAGGTAAACAAGCCCGTTAGCTCTGGACGCTTGCCCAGATCCTCCATGAATTTTTTATTGATCTTGTCAAACTCGGCGTAATCGGTATCGGTTGTTTTATCTAGCAAACGCATTGAAAAACCACCGGAAGTACCAAAACCAGGAATTGCAGGTGGTTCAAAGAATTCGACTACCGCACCGAGACCTCTTGTTTCCTTTTCGAGTTCTTCCATGATCTCCTTTACATTATGATCGCGTTGCGACCAGGGTTTCAAGTTGATCAAACAGGTACCCGCATTGGAACCACGACCTTCCGTCATAATCTCATAACCTGCCAGAGAAGATACCGATTCTATTCCTTCTACTTCCTCGCAAATCTTTTGCAAGCGTCTGGAAACTTCGTTGGTTTTTTCCAATGTAGAGCCCGGAGGTGTCTGGATAATCGCATAAATCGTGCTCTGATCCTCATTTGGGATAAATCCGGCAGGCAAAAGTTTATTCACGAATACGATTCCGGCACAGAATGCCAGCAATACTGCCCAGGTAACCACTCTGCGGCTTACGATCCGTTTCAGCAAGCTTACATATCTTCCGGTCAGTTTATCAAAAACCCGGTTGAAGCTGTCCAGCACTTTGGTAAGGATGTTTTTCTTCCTTTCATGACCATGATGATTTTGAAGCAACATGGCGCACAGTACCGGCGTAAGTGTCAAGGCGATAAGGGCCGAGATCACGATAGAACTAGCCATTGTAATAGAGAACTGACGGTAGAATGTTCCGACCGGACCTGACATAAATGAAATCGGAAGGAATACCGACACCATTACCGCTGTAATGGCGATAATCGCTCCACTGATCTCACCAAGTACTTTTTTAACGGCATTGAAAGGCGATATTCCCGGCTCTTCTTCAAACTTCGCATGGACGGCCTCGACGACGACAATCGCATCATCGACCACAATACCGATGGCAAGTACAAGGGCAAAAAGCGTAATCAGGTTAATAGAAAGCCCAAAAGCCTGAATGACAAAGAATGCCCCAATCAACGATACCGGTACCGCAAGGATCGGGATCAATGTGGAACGCCAGTCGCCTAAGAATATGAAAACAACCAGGGCAACCAATATAAAGGCGTCCCGCAAGGTGTCAATAACCTGCTCGATAGACGCATCCAGAAACTGAGAAACGTCATAACTAATTTTGTAATCCACACCCGGAGGAAAGGATTCTTTCATCACGTCCAGCTTCTTTTTCACTTCTTCGATCACATCGCTGGCATTACTACCATAGTTTTGCCGCAGTACGATCGCCGCCGACGGCTTACCATCCAGGTTGGAATAGATATCAAAGAATTCACTTCCCAATTCAACCTTGGCAATATCCCTAAGATGGACGCTCTCCCCTTTGGAATTCGCACGGACGATGATATTTTCATACTCTTCCGGCTTGTCATATCGTCCTTTGTAAGTAAGCACATATTCCAGCGATTGGGCAGCGATACCGGAGCTTTGTCCGATCCGGCCCGGCCGGCCTACTATACTTTGCTCACCGACTGCCTTCATTACCTCTTCTGTGGAGATATTATAGGCACGCATACGCTCGGGGTTTAACCAAAGACGCATGGCATATCTCCGGCTACCTAATATTTGCGCTCTCGCTATCCCTTTGGTCCGCTGAATTTCAGGGATCATTTTCACCGTTGCGTAGTTGAAAAGGAATTTTTCGTCAATGCTCTTTTCTTTGGAATAAAGGTTGACGTACATCAGCATACTGGGCTGAACCGGCGAAATGATAACCCCTTCCCGCTGAACCAGTTCTGGCAAAAGCGGCATCACCTGATCGACCCTTGTCTTCACCCGGATTACGGCGACATTGGGGTCCGTCCCGGGCTCGAAGATAATCCTGAGCGTGGCCTCACCGGCGCTGGTGGCATCAGTAGCGATATACCGCATGTCCTGAACACCATTAATGGCCTGTTCAAGCGTAATCAGCGTGGATTTGACCAGTACATCAGCACTGGCACCAGGGTAGGCTATGAATATATTGACTGTTGTTGGGGCAATGTCCGGGAACTGGGAAATCGGTAATTTCTCAATCGCCAGGATGCCTATAAACACGATCATGATCGAAATCACGATTGCGAATACAGGTCTTCGTATGAATTGATTGAACATGTCTTTTGCAGTTTAAAATACCGGATTACTCGGCATACAGGCTTAAATGAGAGATAACAGAATCAGGCTGCACGAATTTTGAATGTATTTTCTCGTTCTCATGCACCTGGCGTAAGCCTTCCAGCAGGATTTTGTCGGTCTTTTCCAAACCAGATTTAACCACAAAAATGTGAGGAAGCTCTGCTTCTACGGTAATCTCCCTTGACCGGATCACACCGTTTTTATCCACTACATACACATACTTCTTTTCAAGGACTTCGAATGTGGCTTTTTGCGGGATAATCAGGGCATTTTTGAGCGGGGAGGTTACCAGAATGTTGCCTGTTTCACCATGTCTCAACAGCTTTTTCGGATTAGGGAATGTAGCTCTGAAAGCGATGTTACCAGTTTCATTATTAAAATCCGCCTCTATCGTCTCCACTACACCGGGATATGGAAACAACTTGTTGTTGGCCATCCGCAGATTCACATTCAGCATACCGCCTTTGGACTCATTGGCTTTATAATCAAGGTATTCAGCTTCCGGTACATTGAAATAAACCCACATTTCGCTGTTGTCAGACATGGTCGTGAGCAAATCGCCCTCGTCCAGTAAGCTTCCCAACCGCACCTGGAAATGGTCCATCATACCGTCAAATGGTGCCCGGATCTCGGTAAATCCAAGGTGCGTTGTGGCTAATCCCAATTCCGCTTTTGCCTTGTCCAGTTTCGCTTTGGCCAGTGCCAGCTCGTTTTTGGAAACGACATTGCTATCCGCCAGTGACTTCGTATTTCTGTATTCGATTTCGGCGAAATTGACTTCTGCCTGCGATTTTTGCTGCTCAGCTTCATAGAGCATTGGCATGATCTTGAACATCAGCTGACCTTTTTTGATAAACTGACCTTCGTCCACATAGATCTTTTGTAGGTACCCTTTTTCCAGTGCCCGCAACTCAATGTGGCTGACCGCATGGATCTGGCTTACGTAGTCCTTCGTAATTAGCGTGTCTTTTTGTAAGGGGCTGGTCACCAAGAAGTCGGTCTCTTCTTCCTTTTCTTCTTTTTTGGATTCACAGCTTGTGTGGAACAACAGTGCACACAAGCTCATGGCCATGAGAATTCTCTTCATTATTATTTTTGAGTTAGTATATTATGATTTTGGTAAGTTCTGTTCGTTGGTTGTGATCATATCCGGATCACGCGGAGCACTATGCACCTGTCGGATGAAGCATAAAACCAATGCTTACACAAGAGCAGATGCGTTGTTTTATTGGAATAAAAATATCCGGATACCCGGTTGTAAAATGCGGCAAAGAAATTGTTTACATCAGTAGAGGTCTTGGCGGAAACCGTGTTATCGTTCTCCTCCTCATTTTTTTCGAAGCAAATTTTAACGCCTCTGTCCTGATCGGATGAAGCAAGCCTGATGGCAGGTGCTTCGCATTCAGGGTTGGGACTGAAAAATAAATATGTTGATTTTTCAAGAAATTTTATTGAAGAATCTGGTGTGGAGTTGAGCAGGACATTGGCATACAGAAATCCATATCCACTCAGCAGCAGAGTACACAGTGTTAGAAGATATGTCTTTAATGCCTTTGTCATCTGGAAGGGGTGATTCGCAACAGTTAGATGCGCTGGCTGGTCAAAATATCAAAATTAGATTTTTCATAGAACCAGCCTTTTTGATTTTAGATACAAAAACCGCACATTATCCTTAATAGCGAGTTAAAAGCATGTTAAAAAGCCATTAAAATCTTTCGGTAAGGCGGTTGATTTTATTCCTTGCAATTGTGGCTTGTTTTAATTTACTTGTCGATAACCTTAGTAGATTAAGTTTTACATTCAGTTTTTTACATTCAAATGATTTTAGAAACAGTACTTAATTGGGGTAGGGGCCGCGGAATGATTATAATTGTCGGGGCTTTGCTGACAACCAATGTCTGTCAAGCCCAGGCTGTTAATACAAAGCCCAACATTGTTATCATCATGGCCGACGACCTGGATAGCAGGCAACTGAGCTGCTATGGTGGACAAAATTTAAAAACGACTCATATCGACGATCTTGCTTCAAAAGGCTTGAAATTCAATCACATATATGCTTCGGAAGCCATGTGTGTGCCTACACGGGCTTCCCTTTTTACAGGCCTTTATCCTGTCCGACACGGCTCTTTCCAAAATCATAAACCGGTTTACGATAATCTTAAAAGTGTGGGCCATTACCTTGCTGATCTGGGCTACCGGGTAGGGCTGACGGGCAAAGATCATGTGACGAAACCTAAAAGCGTTTTTCCATTTGACATCATCAATGGCTTTGAACCCAATTGTGTTGCTCCGACGGACGATTACCGGCTGGACGATGTGAAAAAGTACATGATCGCGAGTGAAAAGCCGTATGTTCTCTTTGTGATGAGCATTAATCCGCATATGCCGTGGACAGTCGGCGATACGACCGAATTTGACAAAGACAAACTGAAATTGCCTGCGGAATACGTCGATACGCCAGTTACCAGAAGGCAATATGTCAAGTACCTGGCTGAGGTGAGGCGGTTGGATGATCAGGTGGGAGATATTACCAACCTGCTTCATGAAACGGGCCAGGACAAGAACACAATCGTCATTTTTCTCGGAGAACAGGGAGCACAATTCCCGGGAGCCAAGTGGAATTTGTGGGATGCTGGACAGAAAAGTTCGATGATCGTCAAATGGCCGGGTAAAGTAAAACCGACGACCGAAACCAATGCCATTGTCCAGTATGAAGACATTACGCCGACGCTCATCGACATCGCAGGTGGTAATCCAGTGGCGGGATTGGATGGAAAAAGCTTCCTGAATGTGTTAGCAGGTAAAAGCAAAATAGCACGGAATTACGCCTATGGCATACATAACAATATCCCCGAAGGCGACCCTTACCCGATCCGCAGTATACGTGACAATCGTTACAAGCTAATCTTGAATCTAACAGCAGGAACGCCATACTATAATCGTTTCATGATGAACCGCGAACGTGCGGATAGAAATTCCATCTGGTTTTCGTGGACGGAAAAGGCCTCGACGGATCCAAAGTCGAAGAAATTGACTGACCGTTTCGTAAACCGTTCGCCG
The DNA here is from genome assembly GCF_039919315.1 of Dyadobacter sp. Taxonomy (GTDB): domain Bacteria; phylum Bacteroidota; class Bacteroidia; order Cytophagales; family Spirosomataceae; genus Dyadobacter. Next base: position 8,281 of record NZ_JBDSFX010000002.1, read on the forward strand.
GTTGAGTTTTATGACACAAAACAAGATCCGTATGAATTCAAAAACCTGGCGAATGATCCTGCCTACAAGCAAAAGATTGCGCAATTCAGGAAGGAACTGGATGCCTGGATGAAGCAACAGGGCGATGAAGGCGCTGCCATTGATAAAGTTTACGCCAAAAAACAGGACCCTAAATAATTTGAAAAAGCGACTCTTCCTCCTGATCTCCATTTAAGCAATAAGCACTGAGATTACATCCGGTCAGAAAAAAGAACGTCCGAATATTTTGCTGATCATGACCGATGATCAGGGATGAAGCGCAGATCAATTCAGAGATTGACTATGCCGTCAATTGCATTGAAGCGGTACGGAAAACCATTGGCCCCGATTCCGATCTGCTGACGCCATCGGAGAAATTCGTAGACGGCTACATTCATGTCCCCAGCACGCCAGGCCACGGCCACGAGCTGAATACAGAACTGATCAGGAAGTACGCAGTTTGATTTTTTGACGAGCTTTAAATGGCGGAGACTGGATTTTTGGGAAACACACTTAATTTTTAACCAGCTTTCGGCTGACCATACTTCCGTCCTTTTTTATAATCTTAACTAAAAATAAACCGGCGGACAAGTGTTTTACGCTGATTTCGCTGCCCGAGACATTTTCAGAAGCATATACTTTCTTTCCGGAAAGATCAGAAATTAGAATTGACTTCGCATTCAATAGGTCCTGAACGTCCAGACTAATTTTATCCGTAGCGGGGTTAGGATAAATTCCAACCGTCGGATCTGAACCCATATTCACATTGACAATTTTTGAATATGCGAATGTGCCGTCTGTGTCAATCATTTTCAAGCGATACAGATTGTTACCCTCGGTCGGCGAACTATCAACGAATGAATATTGAATGGTTTTCCCGCTTTCACCCTGTGCGTTTAACGAAGCGATAATCACCCATTTGGCACCGTTTTGGCTTCTTTGGAGCTCAAAGTTCCTGCTGTTTGATTCGGAAGCGGTCGCCCAGGATAACGATACTGAATGTTCTTCGAATTTCCTCGCATCAAAACTGATGAGTGCAACAGGTAATGCAATTTCCTCACAGCGCGCATTCACCTGGGCAATGGAAGCGCATCCAAGTCCATTTGACGTTACTTCTGTGGTAATAGTGCCGGGAGGGGAACTTAATGCATTGCAAACGAATTTTACTGCGCATTCCGTTAACAATGGGTTGCCATTAATTCTAACTTCCGGCCCCACGGTTGTTTTATAGACGGCATTGTTGATCGCGCTGATATCTGATAAAAGATCATTACTTTGAAGATTGAGGTTTCCCAGATCAACTAAATTTTCCAGGCCATCCAGGTTGGAAACTTGTGTCAATCTCAGGCCCAACGTTCTGAGGGCGGTAACATTTTGGAGTGCACTCAGACTGGCAATCGGAGTCTCGTTGATTACTAAATCTCCTGCTGTTGTAAGCGCATTAAGACCATTCAAACTTGTCAAGTCTCCATTGTAAAATAGCGATAAAGAAACAGAAGCTTCGGTTAGGTTTGCCAATGGTGAAAGATCCGTAACCGACGTGAATTGCATAGTTAGCCCGCTCACTTTGGTCAGGTTACTCAGGCCGTTCACATTTGTAATGGCCGCACCGCTTAAATTGATATAATGATCAAACTCCTGACAACTTGGGAAGTTGACTTTAAAGTTATTAACCTGGGCTTGTGTTGTGAACGTTTGATCCACAACAGGACATTGGCCTATTGCATTAAGAGACAGCAGAATAAGCGTAAAAAATGAGAGAGCGTATTTCATAAGTACGGTCGTTATGTGTTTCTTGTCAGAAGTATAAGCCAGTAGCTATATACCTGACAAGTAACCAATAATTTAGTAAGCGGTAACGCCACTTTTGAAAACTATTCAGGTGAATTTTTAGTCACTTTCAAAAAGTAGGCTTTCCCTGAATGTAATCCAATGATTCGACAAAAATATCGGCCTGGATCTGTCGGGCCTGCCGGCTGGTACTTTCATTATGTCCAATCAGCATAAAGGGAAAGTGAGTTATTATAAAATCATCAAGAACTAGGATGCGCTCTTTCTTGCTCATATATTGCCAATGTGTAGTATATAAGCAACAAAGGCTTTGAACATTAACGTTTTTTCAAATCAATGATGAGATCTATTTTTTCCAAAACGACGATATTATTTTTATTCTTACTGGCATCCAATCAGTTATTTGCACAAACAAAATCCCCAGCAGAAGAGGCGAAGGGCAAGCAATTTATTATTGATTCCGACATTCCATGGCAAGATCTCGGCGGCGGACTGAAACGTAAGATCATGTCGTACGACGAGACGATGATGATGGTGAAGATCGTGTTCGAAAAGGGGGGCATTGGTACACCTCACAAGCATGTTCACACACAGATGAGCTACGTCGAAAGTGGTGTTTTTGAAGTGACGATCGGCGATAAAAAGCAAATTCTGAAGAAGGGAGATGGCTACTACATCCCTTCCAATGTCATGCATGGGGCCGTATGCAAGGAAGCGGGCGTGTTGATCGACATGTTTACGCCCATGCGCGAGGATTTTGTAAAATAGGGGTTGCGGACGCGGTCATCGAGGTGGACGGTTACTGATTATACTTGCCTGCGGACCATTTCATTAATCCATATCGGGGCAAAAGGGGAGGTGCAGCCTTTGGAAGTAGGGAAATCCCTGTAAATTCCCAATCGCTCTCCGATGGAAAGCGCCCGGGCGCGGTATTCGGGAAACTTTATTCCAATATTGGCGAGGGTTGAATTCATCGTCCATTGTACTTCGGGCGCCGCTGCGGGCATTTCGGCTTCAATGCGGTCGAGAATGGCGGGCAGGTCGAGCACATCCGGGTTCCGGGCCACGCAACCGCTTGCGAGACTCCATCCCGCACGGGCGCACATCACATCGCTTGACTCCATCCATTCTTTTCGTAACGGCTCGTTATCGGGATAATCCTTTATGACATAAGAAGATAGCCAATCCGCTACGTGTGTGAATTTTTCAGATTTCACCATTTCAGTGATCTCTTCCTTTGAAAGTTTTTTAGAGTCAATCACCAGAATTGCTAAAAATCGGGCGTCAATGTTCTCCGTATCCCAAAGTTCCAATGCCAATGCGTGGTCGGTCTTAATTTTGCTCGCCACCCCGCGGATATCGCCCATTTTGACGCCAAATTGATTTGGCCCCACACCATGTTTGGTATTAAATTCCCGCATCCTTTCAGTGCCAAGTGATTCGAGTTTAGCGAGGGCTTCGTGAAGTGTCATCATGATGTACGTTTGGTGAATTTATCCTTTGAGATCCGAAGTGGAAAAGACAATTGCAATTTAATGTAAACCAACTGTCCGGTCAAGTCGCTTTTCAATTGGTCGTAAAATGCTTTTGTAACTTTGGGATAATTTCTATTTTTACGGAATGAGGATGACCATTATGTTATAATATCTTTCCCGGCTTAGTTCATAAGCGCCGCACCGTTTTCAATGGTGTAACAGTTTCATTATATATTTTTCAAAATACTATTTACTTGTCATTTGACAGTGCGTAATGTTCTGCAAAGGACTTTTAACTGAGAAATTGATGTCTGGTATATTAAGTCAAAAAGAAATCGAGCAGTTTATAACCGACGGCTTCATTCGTATCGACAATGCATTTTCGAAAGAAGTGGCCCATGCAGCCGTCGATATTTTGTGGAATGACATCCCTTTCGACCGGGCCAATCCTGGGAGCTGGTCCGAACCGGTAGTCCGTTTGGGAATGTATGCTCAGCAGCCTTTTTTAGATTCTGTAAGCTCTCCAAAATTAGAAGCCGCATTTGATCAACTTGTTGGCAAAGGGAAGTGGCTCCAACGCGGTAGTGTCGGCACATTTCCTGTCAGGTTTCCTTCTGATAAGTTACCAAACGACGCGGGCAAGCATGTGGATGCGAGTTTTCCGGGTGACGAGGCAGACAATTATCTTAAATGGCGGATCAATATCAAATCCAGGGGAAGGGCGCTGCTTATGCTGGTTTTGTATTCGGATGTGAGCGAAAAAGATGCCCCGACGGTCATTTACAAAAGGTCGCATATCGATGTGGCCAAGCTTTTATATCCCGAGGGTGACGCGGGACTTTCATTTATGGAGCTCGCAGGCAGGTTGGACGAGCTGCCCGAGCGTGAGGTTGCTCGTGCGACCGGTGACGCAGGTACGATTTACTTGTGTCATCCTTTTTTGGTGCATTCCGCGCAGGCTCATCAGGGAGAGACGCCGAAATTTATGGCCCAGCCTCCGTTGCTGCTTCGAAATGAACTCACTATTTCCGATTCGGAGACAGGTTATGCGCCAGTAGAACAAGCGATTCGTCTGGCGTTGCATTAGTATAACGGATCAGATAACAAACGCGGCTACCGATTGGTAGTCGCGTTTGTTAATCCCAAAATTCAAACTCTCAGCGATCCACGGAAGCCCCGGGCAGCATAATACGAATCAGCGCCATTGTGGTATATGAACACCCGGCCAAAGCGGCGGTCACCAAAGATAGCGCCACCGGCTTTTCGGACATCAGCAGGCGTTTTTAGCCAGCTAGACGTTTTCAGATCAAAATTACCAAGTCCCTGCAACTCCTGATATTGCTCTTCGGTCAAAAGCTCAACGCCCATTTCGGCCGCCACATCCATAGCCGTATTTTCCGGCTTATTCGCTTTTCTGGACTCCCACGCGGCGCGATCATAGCAGAGGCTTCTGCGGTCTTTGGGTGTTTCCATCGCGCAATCGAAAAATATGTACTCACCAGTCTTCTGATCGAAAGCAACCACATCCGGCTCACCGCCAGTTACTTCCATTTCATCGAGCACCCACAATTTTTCGGGGTTAGCTTCCAGTTTCGCCTGGACTTTATCCCATTCAAGGCCTTTATGACGGGTTTTATTTTTTTCAAAACGCGTTTTCAGGGTTTCGAGTAGTTCCTGAGTTTGGTCTTGGGATAGTTGTTTTTTTGTTTTCATGGTTTATGGTTCATTTATAATATTCGTGTCCATTCGTGCATTCGTGGCGTTCAAAATCAGCCACGAATGCACGAATGGACACGAATACATGAAAGCATGATTCGTTTGCATTCTAATTTCGTTGACTTCATTTCGGATCATTGATCTTCCAAGCCCTTACCATCCATGATCCGCGCGATACTCTTCTCAACCCTCGCCTCCCGTGTTTTGGCTTGCTTGGGCTGAGAGAAATGTAGCAGGTAACCTCGCTGCCTTCCGGGCGTTAACGCTTCAAAGGCCGTTTTCAAGGAAGAACTGGCATCCAGTTTTGTCTGAAATTCTTCAACCATTTTGAATTCCGTGGTTTTTTTTAGAACCACCTCCAAGCCGGCCTTTTCCACCTCAATCGCCTCATAAATATTGGCTTTCAATGTGGCTTCCATTTCTGTAATTTGCTGAGCACTCGTAAACCTCGCCTGACGTGCAGCCTGCACATTCTCTGTTTGCTGGATCAGCATGTGCTCCGCGTCGTTCAACAGTGCACCTTTGAAAAATAGCACTGCGCAATATTCCTTGAACGTATGGATCAGTACGACGTTGCTTTTCTGAAAGGTATAGGACGGACAGCCCCATTTCAATTCCTCAGTCAGCCCGCAATCCAGAATGATCGTTCGCAATTGCCCGATTTCTTCCTGCCACTTTTCGGCCTTATCGAAGTACCAATCAACCTTTGGATTTGTCATATTCACCTATGCATGAATTGAAACGATATTTTGATCTGCGGGTTTGTGATCCATTAGTCTGCGCCCGGCTGTCCTACGCGGCTCGGGCCTACGCGGCTCGGGCCTACGCGGCTCGGGCCTAAAATACCAGGATACCACGGTAAGCACTATTAATAACGATGGTCCAAAAAGCTCTTTGGCTTCGTCGCCAACTGCAATGTGAGAAAAGATAGCTCCCGACATTGCAAAGAAAAAGCCTGCATACGCCCATTCTTTAACCAATGGAAATTTAGGAATAAGTACTGCTATTACGCCCAGTAATTTCCAAACACCCAGAATAGTCAGCAAATAGACCGGATACCCTAAACGGCTGAACATATCGGCTTCCTCTTTCATTTTGATTAATTGCACAATTCCGGTTGACGTCATTCCCAATGCCAGCCAAATGGTAGCAATCCAATAGATGATCTTGTTTCTCTTTTCCATGATTTTTTTGATTTAAAGAATGATGTTATTATTTCATTTTGTCGCCCTGAGCGGAGCCGAAGGGCGACAACTAAAAACTTATTTAAGCCTATTCACAACTTCCTGTAACCTGTCGTGAGCCATATTAAGGCCATATGCGAAAGGCATTTTCAACATTTGGTCCCTCAGTTCAACAGATTTATAGACGATCTGCATCGTCAATTTGCTCGTCTCATCAGTCAGTTTTTCAAATTCCAGATATTCGAGCTGAATAGCAAATCGGGCCGCCGAACCGCGCGTATTTTCCATTTCAAATGTCCGCGTAATCCGCTCATTGGGAATGAATTCAGGAAAAACACCATTGGCCCGGAATACTACGTTGCCCTGCGGATCGCATGTTTCAAACTGGTATGCGCCATGCTTTTTATTTTCCAGTTTCAGTACGTTCGTTCCCATCCATTGCGCTACGATGTCGGGTTCTTCATAGGCCTTGAAAAGCAGTTCAAGAGGCAAATCAAATTCCCTTGTGATCACTATTTCCTGTTTGCCTTCCTCGGCATTGAGTTTCGTTTTACGTTCCATACTATTCTTTGGGTTTGTAGTTTTTCATAATGGCTTCCAGTTTGTTAAACCGGTCATCCCACATGTCACGGAATGGCTCGATAAAGTCGGCTACTTCTTTCATTTTCTTTGCATTGATGTGGTAGTAAACCTCCCGACCATTTTGCTGCTGTTGTAGCAATTCGCATTCGGTGAGTATCGACAAATGTTTCGAAACCGTTGGTCTCGCAGTGTCGAAATTGGAAGCGATTGCTCCCGCAGTCATGGTTTGTGTAGCTACCAGCAGAAGTATGGCTCTTCTTGTCGGATCTGCGATGGCTTGAAATACGTCTCGTCTTAAATTCATTGCGTAGTTATTTGGCTACGAATATATATGAAGTCATTTAACTACACAAATTTTTTCTACAATTTTTCTAAATGAAATGTGCGTAGCTTTCTGCTGCTTTGCGATACCAGGTAATTGCCGACGATCGTAAAATAATGATAGTAATTGTACGAATTAGGTATCACCCACTTCCTTTGACGCAGTCATCAAAGAGTAATTGACTTAAAAGAGTAATGAAGAAGCGATTTTGCCTGTTACAGCATAGAGCTCGATATATAATTATTCTGCTATCGTTTTCCTGGCTTCTGGGATTTACCGGATGTAAAAAGTCTCTGGAAAAAAATCATGACGATCAGTTAAAAGTTTGGATAGACAGCCTTGATCGTGATTCAAGAAAAATTGGCATTAAAAAGTCTATCGGTATACTGGATTCGCTCATGGCTACGCTGGCCAACCACAGTCTTAAAGACCGCATCAGCTATTATAAGTTCATGAAAGTGCTCAGCCACCGCGACTCAACTTTGCACCAGAATGCGCTGATCTATACGGATAGCCTCTTGGCTCTGTTTTCGCCGCCGGGTGTCCGCGAACAATACCCGACCGAGTATTCCAAAGCTTTGCTTTTAAAGGGAGATGATTTGTTGAAGCAAAAAGAATTTTATCAGGCATACCGTAATTACTATAATGGCAAGTCATTCCTGACCGGATTAGGCGAAATTTGTGAATGCGCCCGATATAGCAGCAGGATCGCGAACATTTCTTACAAAGAAGAAAATTACTATCAGGCCATTCAGTATTGGAAACAGGAGTTGAAAGAATTGGCCCAATGTAAGCAATCGGGCAATTTTCAATTAGAGTTTATTGAAGTGCAGGGGAGTCTCAGGAATATAGGGATGGCCCATGTTTTGCGCGGAGAGCCGGACATTGCTTTGCGTTACTATCAGCAGGCGAAGGATTTCATTAACAAACACGCGCACGAATTTCCCCGTGAAAAGAATTTCATCAAATTTGCCCGGATCGTTATTGCGCGGTATCAGGCGGAAGCATATGCAATAAAAGGTGAAACGCGGATTGCCGAAAGGCTCATCAGAAGGTGTCTGCAGCATGACGAGGACATTGACTGGTCTTTTGAAGTGGAGCAGGAAGCCCGCGTGGTATTGACGAAATTATACATTGACTCAAAACAATATGGCAAAGCCGAAGAACAACTCACCATTTTAAAAAGCCTGCCGGGTGCATCGGGTAATGCAGCACATGTTGTCTTGTATCAGAAAATGCAGGCTGCTATTTTATTTGGGCAGGGGAAATTTGAAGATGCGGGCAAACTATGGACTACCAGCCTGGAAACCGACCGGGTGAATGCCATAAAGAAAAATGCAGAAAACAAAAGTGATGTAGGGCAGCTCCTGCAACAGATTCAACGTGAACATGAAATAGAGCTGGCTGCTGAGAAGGACGCACGCGAGGACCTGATACTGAAATTTGCCATATTGATCTCGATCACATTGAGCGTCATTGTGTACCTGATCTGGCGTAGCGCCCAGAAGAATATTTCTAACCTCCGCGCCGTTACAGAACTAAACAAGGCCATTACCCAAAGCAATATCGTGTTGCAGGACACGGTCAATGCATTGGAGCAATCAGAAATTGAAAATGAAACCGTGTTAAAAATCGTGGCGCATGATTTACGAAACCCTATTGCCGCGATGATTTCGGCATCACACCTGGTTTTCTGGGAGCAGGTACCGTCCGACGAGCAACTTGAAATCGTGGCGGCCATTCAGCATTCGGGAGAAAAGGCCAACACGCTGATCGGACAGATATTACAGTCAAGTGCGGACCGCGACAGGGTCTCCAAAAGTGACGTGGCGCTGGAAGAAATCGTGCAATCATGCATTGATATGCTGAGCCATAAAGCCAGTGAGAAAAAGCAAACGCTGGACTACCATTATGAGGAGGTTAACGTGCCGGTCGACAGAGAAAAAATATGGCGGGTATTTTGCAACCTGCTGAGTAATGCTATTAAATTTTCGCCTTTGGGTGGTACGATCGCCATCTATTTAGAAGTCCAGCCGGGTACGGTGCGGTTGTCCGTCAAGGATGAGGGAATCGGTATACCTGAAAACCTGAAAAGCCAGATTTTTCTGGCCTCGAATCAAGCCAGGCGTCCGGGTACGTCAGGAGAACAGTCGTTTGGTATCGGTCTTTCTATTTGCAAGCAAATCGTTGAAGCCCACGACGGGAGGATCTGGTTTGAGTCAGAAAGAGGTTCCGGCTCCACATTTTTCGTTGAATTGCCGTATTGATTAATGGTATAGTTCGTGAGTATCAAATGTTAATGCCAATCCGTTTCCTCCAGAAAGAAGATTTCATTGGCGGTTGTTTGAAACACAAATGCGATTTTTAATGCAAGCACGGTTGATGGAACAAACTTTCCTATTTCAATGGAATTGATCGTTTGTCTTGAAACATTGACCTTTTCGGCTAGTTCTGCCTGGGTGATATTCTGTTTTGCCCGCTCAACTTTCAGATAATTTTTCATGTTCAGAGGCTCAATCCCAGTGAAGATATAGGCGTGAATAATAGATACAGTTAGCCAAGGCAAAAATCAGTATTAAGAAGTGATTGATATCAGTAAGCTGAAACGAAATCGCCTCATGCGCATAAAGGTTTGTACTGATCAACTTAAACCCATAGCTCAAAATAAGGGCAATGTAGGCGGAGGAAGACTTTAAAACAACCGCACGCTCATCTTCGACTTTGGCTTTGCTAACAAAAAGTATAAACAAGCCGACCAGTAGGGGGATTTCTGCGCCCACAGTCTTGTCAAGTATAAACGTCGCAATGCCAACAATAACCAAAACCAAACCGAAATACTTAAACGTTCCGTACATATCTTACTAAGTTTAGTTGTCTAAAAGTATGTCATACTGTTCAATAAGACAAATAAACTTTACATTTTTGAAATTAAAAATATTGTTAACAACCAATCTCTTAGCTCATGAAAAGAATAATATTGTCATCGCTTGCCTGTTTTGCTACTTGCTGCACGCTCGCACAGAAACCTGGCTTGCCAAAGGAATCGCCGAGTAACTATTACAATAACTTTCAAAAATTCACGAATGAAAAACCTGATGTAGACTCAGCGTTCTATAACATTCGAAAGCTGGCTTCCAATGCGGCGTATGCAAATCAGGCTACCGACTTGATTCACAACAGCTTTGCGCAGGATTTTATGGAGGCGAACGAGGATGATCCATCGAGGCTGGCCATGCGGGTCAAACGAAGACTCCTGGCCACCGAAATTTTGAATAAAATGATTGCTGACACTTCCGCGACCATGAAGCGACACGTCCAATCATTATATATATTCACCAAAATTCAAAAAGCTGGAACCAACAAAGGCCTGTTAGGTAAGCTCACAACTCAGTTCATCACCTCTGAAATTGATGGCCGGGACATTTACCAGAACAGGGCCGGCAGGTATGGGTTGATGATCCTCAGCATAACTTCTAAATACCCGGAGCTCAAAGCGCAGTCAGCCCAGCTGAGTGACAAGCTGTTGGCAAAACTAAAAGCGGGGCAGGTAACAGTCACTGACTCTTCCAGCAGGTCAGATCTGGACATGCGTGCATGGTACAGGTTTTTAAATGCCTATGTCAATTTTAAAAAATCGGAGGAAACAGCTGACCGAAAGCAAAAGGAGAATCTGTTGAAAGCGGCATTTGATTATAGCCCCGATCTCGTCGATAAAAATCACAAATCCGGCTACTTCTACGATATGCATATGCTATTGGGCGAGGCAAAGGACGGATTTCAGGATGACTACCTGACGTTTGTGACTGCAAATAGCGACAGGCAGCAGGTTATGGCAACACTTTTGAAAATGGCTCTGGTGGAACCAACTTATAAGGAAAATCTCCGGGTCATGCATAAGGAAGTAATGCCCGGTGATAGCTTCAATGCTTATTGGAAAAAAGGGATAGATGACGGATCGGTCAATGCGCCTCCAATTTCACTTCATGCATTAGATAAGACTTCGTTTTCGAGCAAGTCTCTTTCCGGGCAATGGATCCTGGTCGATTTTTGGGGAACATGGTGTGGGCCCTGCCGGGAAGAACATCCGGCTTTGCAGAAATTTTACGAATCGACGATTGTAGAAAAGTCGAAAAAACTATCCGTTTTGACTGTCGCCTGTCGGGATACCGAATCGAAGGTTACGGCATATATGAGTAAAAACAACTATAATTTCCCGGTTGCCATGTCCGACAGCAAGATTGAAAAGTCATTTAAAGTTCAGGGGTATCCGACCAAGGTTTTGATTACACCAACAGGCAGGTATATCACGGTCCCTTTTGGGGTAGACTGGGTTGCTTTCGTGAATAAATACGTGGAAGCAGACTAAGGTCAGATGCTATCTCAGATGATCGCGCTGTTGGTATTGGTGAGCTTGATAAAACCTTCTGCACCTTTCACGGAGATAGAAATCCCGCGAAAATCTTCCATAATGCCGTGAAATTCATGGTAATAAGCATCGGAAACGAATCCCTGACTTGCGTGGCAGAAAACCGACTTTCGTTTCTGCGCCTGCGTGTCAGTGATGTCCACATAATCCGTGGGATGGAAGTTTTGCGTCTGCGCGCCCGTGCAAACCTCAAAGAAATACAACGGACATTTTTGTCCCATTTGTAAATGTGCTTTCTGTGTCAGCAAACTGGCCGCCATATGGTCTTTGTGAGAGTCCACAGGCCAATGCGTAAAGACAATGTCGGGCTTTTCGGCTTCCAATAACTTCTGGATTTTGGAATACCATTCATTGTTCACGATCGAATCGCCATCAACTTGTCCGGCGAAAACGGGTTTGGCTTTCAGTACTTTACAAGCGTTCTTAGCCTCTTCTGTTCGAATGGCAGCGGCTTCCTGATGACTTTTTCCTTTAATTCCGGCGTCTCCATTGGTGAGATAAATAATTGTCACTTCATGGCCCGCATTGGCAAATTTGGCAAGAGTCCCGCCGCAACCCGTCTCTGGATCGTCGGGATGGCCACCTATGCAAACTACTTTAAGTGGCTTTGAGAAATGTATGTTTCCGTTAAAAATAGCAGCCAATGGTAGGGAACCAAGGCCGGTAGCCGAGCTTGTGAAGAAGGTGCGACGATCCATTTTGCTTGGTTCTATAGTGTAGGCTAAAAATTAAAAGAGGTGAGGTCGATTGGTATATTGGGTGCGACAGGTAATATGCTTAACAATCGCAGCCTATGATAAAGTTATTAATTGTGTAAATATAAGTGGAAATCGTTGTGAAGATCGATAACAGTTGTCACTTTTAGAATGAATATCATTATTACAAATAACAATGCTCAATGATTGTAATTGACATAGAGTAATGCTAAGAATGGAGGAATTTATAAGGACTATTTGAATCGCGATAGACAAAACTTATATTTGCTTTTAAAGATATAGCGTCAAATCACTGCTAGTAGTTTCTTTGGCTAGGTCTGAGCATATTGAAAGTGGTTAATTAAGTTCTATTCTGAATTGTCTATCAAATTGCCATTCCAAGGAAAAGTTTATTTCTTGTGTTTGACATAACCTTGAAGTGGTAGCCCTTTTACACCATTTATCCTTAATGCAGGCGTTTGATTAAAGATTTCCAGTAAACAAATGTTCAAATCATCTCGTCAATTAGGTAAAATGATCACGATACTAACCGTTATAACAGCACTTCTTGCTGGCACAATTCCATTTTTGCAAGTGCAAAAGGAGCTTGTAGAGAAAGCCGAAGAAGGGGAGAGAGAAAGAGAAGTGAATAAGATTTATCAAAAACTTCAAAACAAATCGGATACAATTGAGGCCAAATCTAGCTCGATTGAAATTAAATCAGATGCTATAATTGAATTACAGGCTGAGCTTGGCAGGAGAAATGAAAACATAATTTCTATGCAACGGAATGTAATCGATTTACAGAACAGTTTGAGTGAGTTTGTCACTGGTGGAGACGTTACACCTACGATCGGAGTTTTTGTACGCCGGAGGATTCTTTCTCCCGCTGGGGGATACACAGTAATGGTGTTTTTAGAAAATAATGGACATATACCATTGAGGGATGTGAGGTTGGACTTTTCAGCTAGTAGCCTATCTAAAGGAAACTTTGTAAACGAAAATTCAACCACTGACGCATACTTACCTTTTAAGGAAAGTAATCCTGTTAGCTTTGCCACACTACCACCAGGCTACCGTAAGAAAATCTACCAGATTGTGGTAGCCAGTGCTGAGATTCGTACACCAATTGATCAATTTTACCTTACTTTCGATGTTATCTATAACTCTAATTTCTATAATGTTGATGCGGGACTACGAATTAATAACAATGGTATATTCTCCCATCAGGAAGTAAAATATACGAGGAATATGTCTCCCATTGAGCCTAATAAATACATGAAATTGAAGTTTACATATGATTGGATAAAACCTCCTATGACAGGTTCACAAACTCCATAAATAACGTTGGTATTATGAAAAGGTGAATCATGTGCTTGTTTAATATTGAGCGTCCTATCTAACGCGGTGCTTCAAGTAGGAGCGTCCCTGTTGGTTGTTCAGGGACGCTTACAGTTATATTAGACTAGCAGACTTAGCATTGGTTTTCAACCTAAATAACTTTAAACACCTGTCCGGTTTGTCCTCCCAGCACACTTTTCACATAACCCTGTGCGACCCGGTGCATGGCTACTGGAATGTCGCCCGGGAAAAAGGGAAAGTATGACGGTGATTCTTCCACCACACCGGGCCCTACTGCGTTAATGCGGACACCGTTTTCGAGCTCCAAAGATGCTGATTTGACGAAGCCATTCAATGCGCCATTGATCGCTGCAACTGCTGCCCCGTATATGATCGGGTCGTCGCTCAGGGTTCCGGAAGTCAATGTAAATGAGCCTTTTGGATTAATGTATTTTTGACCTACCAACACGAGATTAACCTGCCCCATCAGTTTGCTATCAACACCTTTTCTGAATTCTGTTTCGGTCATTTGCGGAAGCGGGCCGAAATGGGCGTCTCCAGCCGTACTGACCAGCGCGTCGAAGTGACCTATTTTTTCGAATAAAGCTTCAATAGAAGCCAGGTCAGCCATGTCTATCTGGTAATCGCCGCTTTTTGATCCGACCTTAATAATTTCGTTGTTTGCTTCCAGCGCCTTCACGACATGTTTGCCGATAGTGCCTGTGGCACCTACAATAATGATTTTCATTGAGTACGATTGTTTTTTTGAGAGAGGAATTATTGAATACTTATACTTTTGGCAATTACTTACCTTTTTGTCAGATAATGATAAAAAAGTTAATAATTCGCAGAATGTGACTGCAACCATTTAAAGAAATTGCATCATTGAAACGTAAAATTTCAATATGGATAAAAGGTCAGACAATTTTTGGGAAGCTATTTACAGACAAAATATCGCCAAAATGATCGGTGTATGCTGCCGGTATACGCAAAACCGGCAGACTGCTGAGGATCTGGCGCATGATGCTTTTGTTGTTGCCATTGGTAAGGTTTCCACTTTTGAAAACAAGGGGCCATTCGAGGCGTGGCTACGACGCATCGTTGTCAATGTCGCATTGCAATACCTTCGCGAGCAAAAGAAGCATGAAAAGTTTATCCCTACCGCCTCATATTTTTCCATTTACGATGATATTCCAGAGGAGAATCCGGTAAGCGAAAATCTTACTTTTTCAGAGACAGAACTCTTAGCGGTTATAAACAATCTACCTGAACATCAACGACTTGTATTCAATCTTTACGTTGTCGATAACTTTACGCACGCTCAAATCGCAGTCGAGCTGGGCATTAGCGAGGGGACTTCAAAATCACATTTGGCAAGAGCCCGGAAAAAGATCCGCGAACTTCTTCATGATCAACTTCGTGAAAATAGAGAGCGGAAAAGAGGCATTCTGTTTTTGCTATTTCCCTATAAACTTTGGAATATTGACCACCTGTTTGCAGATACGTTAAGAGGTTTTTCGGTGCTACCCGAAAGGAAATTTTCGCTTAATAGACCTGATCTTAACGAAGCAACCATTCCGAAATATAAACCTGCTGTTATCTCAAATAAAATCTATCTGAAAACGGGTATTTGGGGAATTGCAACCGCGGTGATTTTAACAGGATCTTCCAATTTCTATTTCAATTCAAAAACAAAAAAGGATAGTTCGGTCATATCCGAAGTCGCTATTCCAACACCGGACAGTTTCGTCGAATTAGATTCAAATACTGGTGGGATTGATCAAAGTATATTTTCTGACTCCATGGCTGCCACCATTTCGGATAATCCCATCATAGTTGAAAAAACTAAAAATTCGGAACCAATGAAAAATTTAAACACTTTGGGAGGATTACTGATGGCAAGTCTGAGTTTCAACTCCACAAATCCGGCAAAAGAACTACCTGTTCAGTTAAAAAACCGGAATATCGAAGTACAAGCAGTTTCCAATTCAAATGTAATTGCAGAAAATGGCCCCGCAGCCGAAAAACTGGAAGTGAAATTGTCGCGGGGTACGTTTTACGCGCAGAAATTACTTTGGTCAGAAACCGGAAAACTTTATTTCCTGGGTGACAATGTAAAAGTGGATTTCAATACGAACAGATTTATAGGAAGCGGGCGTTTTTCATTCCTCGGAGATGTCAACCATCTTGTGATTAATGGCACCCCATTGAAAATGAACGAAGCGATTAACCTTTCGAACAAGAAATACAATCTTAACCAGCTCAATGCAGCGGAAGGGCTGAAAAAATATGGGAAAGATGGGGAAAATGGTGTCGTAGAAATTACTTTCGCCGAATGAAAAAAAGGGCGCCCCCAGATCAACCCGGGACGCCCTCTCTTCTAAACTCACGAATTCATAAACCCAAAAACTCAAAATCAAGCCAGATCAAACCGGTCCAGATTCATCACTTTTGTCCAAGCTGCTACGAAATCCTTCACAAATTTTTCCTGCGCATCAGCGCTTCCGTACACTTCTGCGATAGCTCTCAGCTCTGAGTTGGATCCAAACACAAGGTCGGCACGGGTGGCGGTCCATTTGGGTTGACCAGTACTTCGGTCACTTCCTAAATATAGCTCCCTATCGTCACCGATAGCTTTCCAAGATGTGTTCATATCAAGCAGATTTGCAAAGAAATCGTTGGTTAGATGGCCAGGACGCTGCGTAAACACGCCGTTTTTGGAACCATCGAAGTTCGTACTCAATGCGCGCAAACCACCCACTAACACGGTCAGTTCGGGCGCGCTCAGGGTTAGTAACTGAGCTTTATCGATCAGCAATTCTTCGGTGGATATAGAGAAACGGGTTCTGCTGTAATTGCGGAAACCGTCAGCCGCAGGTTCCAGGTAACCCACTGATTCTACGTCAGTTTGATCCTGCGAAGCATCCATACGGCCAGGCGTGAAGCCAACCGTGATCGGATGACCTGCATCGGCGGCTGCTTTTTCAACACCAGCGCTGCCAGCGAGTACGATCAAATCCGCCAGTGAAACTTTCTTACCGGTTGATTGCGTACCATTGAACTCGCTCTGAATGCTTGCGAGTATGCCCAGTACTTTTTGCAGCTGTGCAGGGTTGTTCACTTTCCAATCCTTTTGAGGGGCCAGGCGAATGCGTGCACCATTGGCGCCACCGCGCTTATCGGAGCCACGGAATGTACTGGCCGAAGCCCAGGCTGTGGAAACCAGTTCAGATACGCTCAATCCGGAAGCCAGTATGTTAGATTTCAATGCAGCAATGTCATTTTCATCCACTAATGCATGGTCAATTGCCGGGATAGGATCCTGCCAGATGAGCACTTCTGCCGGTACATCAGGCCCCAGGTAGCGTTCGCGCGGGCCCATGTCGCGGTGAGTGAGTTTGAACCACGCCCGGGCAAATGCGTCTGCGAATGCATCCGGGTTTTCCAGAAAGTGCCTGGATATTTTTTCGTATGCCGGGTCAAACTTCAAAGAAAGATCGGTAGTAAGCATGGTTGGTGCATGCTTTTTCGAGCTGTCGTATGCGTCAGGGATAATGTCGCCTGCATTTTTGGCAACCCATTGGTGTGCACCAGCCGGGCTTTTGGTCAATTCCCAGTCGAAGGCAAAAAGGTTTTCGAAAAAGTTGTTGCTCCATTGCGTAGGCGTTGTGGTCCAGATCACTTCCAATCCACTGGTAATGGCGTGCGCACCGCTGCCTGAACCATAGCTGTTTCTCCATCCCAAGCCTTGCAGCTCTACGTCAGCAGCCTCGGGCTCAACGCCAACATGATCGGAAGGGGCAGCGCCGTGGGTTTTGCCAAAGCTGTGTCCCCCTGCGATCAAAGCAACCGTTTCTTCATCATTCATGGCCATGCGGCCAAATGTTTCGCGGATATCTCTTGCAGCAGCAATCGGATCAGGATTACCGTCGGGGCCTTCGGGGTTCACGTATATGAGGCCCATGTGCGCGGCACCAAGCGGTGTTTCCAGGTCGCGTGTATGAATGTTACGTCCCGGATCTTCATCTGATGACACCACACCATGCCCGCTAACACCCGGCGAGCCATGTCCATAGCGATGGTCATTACCCAGCCAGGTATTCTCCGAACCCCAGTAAACATCTTCTTCGGGCTCCCACACATCTGGGCGTCCGCCTGCAAAGCCAAATGTTTTAAAGCCCATTGATTCCAGGGCGATATTACCGGTAAGGATCATCAAATCCGCCCAGGAAATGCTACGGCCATATTTTTGTTTGATCGGCCAAAGCAGTCTGCGCGCTTTATCAAGGCTCACATTATCCGGCCAGCTGTTCAATGGAGCAAAACGTTGCTGTCCTGCGCCTGCACCTCCGCGGCCATCGCCTACCCGATATGTACCCGCGCTGTGCCAGGCCATGCGGATAAACAATGGTCCGTAATGGCCGAAATCGGCAGGCCACCAGTCCTGTGAGTCGGTCATCAGGGCATGAAGATCTTGCTTCACTGCTTCCAGATCAAGGCTTTTGAAAGCTTTGGCATAGTCAAAATCATCGCCCATGGGGTTGGATAGGGATGAATGCTGACGCAGAATGTTGAGCTTTAACTGATTAGGCCACCAGTCACGGTTCCTGGTGCCGCCGCCGCCCACATTGTGCTGCATAGTGCCATTATGAAACGGGCATTTACCGATGTCATTTGAGTCGTTTTCCATTGTTACAAGTTCATGATTAATCTGATTGATACTGCCTCGGGTAACTGTGCAGGGTGGCAAGTTATAGTTTTGGATATAATAATCACAATCGATTAATTCTATATTTTAATAGTTAAAATCTATTTCGGCACCAGTCGTGCTCACCAATTACACACTAAAATCCCTCCTGATACCCAGCTTCTTCATTTTCGAACCCAGGGTAGTAGGGGGGATATTCAAAATTTCGGCTGCGCCGTCTACGCCTCTGATGCGACCGTTACACTTTTTCAGGACTTCCATGATATAGTCCCTTTCATTTTCGAAAATGGTTTTAAGCCGCACTTCTTCGGCTCTTTCAGAAATCTTTTTCGGTTGTTGTTCGGGAAGGTGAACGTGGTCGATCAGGTTATTTTTGGCGAGAAGCACACTTCTTTCCACTACATTTTCCAATTCGCGAATGTTGCCGGGCCAGCCGTAGGTAAGCAAGCTCTTCAAAACTTTGTCTGAAACCCCCGAAATTTTCCGTCCGGTTTTTCTGGAATATACCTGAACGAAGTGGTTGACAAGCAGTGGAATGTCCTCTTTTCTGTCGGCCAGAGACGGAAGCTGGATCGGAAATACATTGAGCCGGTAATACAGATCGAGCCGGAAACGCCCCTCGGCGACTTCTTTTTCCAGATTCCGGTTTGTGGCTGCAATAATCCTGATATTTACTTTGATCGGCGCTTTGCCCCCAATACGCTCAATTTCCTTTTGCTGCAAAACGCGAAGCAGTTTAACCTGCATTTCCAGCGGCATATCACCGATCTCGTCCAGGAAAATCGTGCCATTATTGGCTTGCTCAAACCGCCCGGTACGCTTTTCAGATGCGCCCGTAAAAGCACCTTTCTCATGACCAAAAAGCTCCGATTCAATGAGGTTTATCGGTAATGCGGCGCAATTGACCTTGATGAGCGCGCTGTCCTTTCTGGGCGAAAGTGCGTGGATACTATCCGCAACGCGCTCTTTCCCAGTCCCGCTTTCCCCCGTGATCAGTACGGAAGTATCCACCGGCGCGACCTGGCTGATCAGGTCAAACACCGCCGTTAGCTGCGGACTTTGCCCAATGATATCGTCGAAAACCGCATTAGGTGAGACTGAGGGCAGGGGAGGGGTCACGTGAGCAGAATTTGCACTGTTTGTGTTGCCTCCTCGGGCAAGCATATTTTGGGTAGCAAGCGTCAAAAATGGTCGTATGCGGTGCCCAAGCGCGACCTGATCCTGCGTAAAGGCATCTTCGCGACGGTTATAAAAGGTGAAAGTGAATGGTTTATCATTTTCGGAAGCCTGCGGCAGCGGCAGGCTTAGCATTGCATTCATGCCAAAAATAGTCGCGATAATCTTCCGCATGGAAGGTTCAGAAACTACTGATCTGAACTTTGCGTCATTGTAAAATTCAATGTCGGCACCTGCCGTGGTCTTGGATTGCAGCGACTCAATTTCACTCATTTTAAGATTGGAAATCACCTGGAGGCCAGCCAGCGTCATGATCTGATATTCATTGAAGCCTATCCTCAAAAAATGCAGGGTATTGGTTAACCCAGCATTGGTTTCGCCTGAAAAACCAGCCACCAAAAAATCAAACGAGATAAATGGCTGCAAAACCTGCGCGATCATCAGCAACTTTTGCTCCCAGTTGGCCTGACCGGTCGTGATGGTTGCCAATTGCGTTTGTAGCAATGTTTCTTTGCGGAGCTGTGATTCCAATCCGTTTTCATGATGGTACTGCGCAATCTGTAAGGCTACTAACAAGTCTTTTTCACGAAATGGTTTAACCAGAAAGCCATTCGGATGTGTTGCTTTTGCAGCATTCAGGACTTCTTCATTGGAATTGGCCGACAGATAGATGAATGGAATATTGGCCTCACGTAACTGCACGGCCAGATCGATACCGGTTCTTTTCCCCATTAAAAATATGTCCAGCAGCACAAGGTCCGGTTTTTCTTTTTCCAGAATCTCCTCTGCCTGCTCTACCGATCGCGCCACACTACAAACCGTGTATTCGGCCCGCTGCAACATGATGCGGAGGTGATTTGCTTCAATAAACTGGTCTTCAACGATGAGTATTTTTTGACTGGCCATCTTGCCTGTTAGGTTATTGCTAATTCAATTACGCTATCATATTGAAAATCAATTGATATTACGGTGCCATTATTGCTGCCAATACTTAACCGGCCGCCAATGTCGTCACAAAGTCCCTGGATGAGGGTCAGGCCAAGAGAACCCGATTTACTAATGCTAAAGTCAGGAGCAAGCCCAATGCCATTATCGGCAATAGTTAAGGTAAAATGCTGAGGAGCAAATTGTTTGAGACTAACCGTTATTTTTCCGTTGCGATATTTCGGGAATGCGTACTTGATGGAATTGGTGATCGCCTCGTTCAGGATCAGGCCCAGGGGAATCGAGTGACTGATATTCATTTCCAAACGTGCTATATCCAGCTCAAAAACGATGGTTGCAGCCGGATTGAGACTGTCTTTCAGAAACTGGACCAGTTCGTGTATATAGGAGGAAATGTCGATAGAAGAGAGGTTTTCGCTTTGATAAAGTTTTTGATGGATCATCGACATCGACTGTATCCGGTGCTGGCTTTCCGCGACGGCCATCCGCGCTTCATCTCCTTTCAGAAATTCGGATTGACTTTCCAGCAGACCAACGATCATGTGCAGGTTGTTTTTTACCCGATGGTGGATTTCTTTGATCAACCATTCCTTTTCAGTGAGCAAATGACCCAGCGTAATATTTTTGCTGTGAATCTCCTCCTGGCGTGCCGCCATATTTTTGTTATTCTTCTTAATAAGCCTGTAACCTGCTACCAGAAGGCCGATAATGATCAGCAGCAAAGCCATGCTGATAAAAGTGATGTTCTGAACAACCGAGGCCTGTTTGAGCATATCCAGCTGCAAATGTGACTGCTTGGTGAGCAGCTGAATATTTTCGTCCTTTTTTTCCATGTCATAAATGATTTCAAGCTGTCTGATCTGCCTGCTTTTCGTTTCATTGAAAATGGAATCTTTGAGGGAGCTGTATTTTTGATAATTGGCGATGGCAGATAAATAGTTTCCAGAAATAGAATCCAGTTGAGATTGCCAAAGGAGATTTCCGCAGATGTTTTTCAATGTCCCGGTGCTGTAAGCGAAGATTTTATGCAAGGCCAGATATTTTTTTGCTGCGGGATAATTGCCGCTTGCCAGGTAATACGGGATCAGGCTTTTGTGTATTTCGTTTGTTTCATTGTCTTTTGGAGACTGGGTAGTTTCAATTTGCCGTAACTCGTTCACATATTTTTCAGCTGCTTTAAATTGTTTTTGCTGGGTGAATAGCGATACGAAATTCCTATCCATCATCAATTTCTCAAACGTGGTCTGCAAAGGGTATTTTTTTACAACATCATTCAACAAAGCGATTGCTTCGGGGCGTCTGTCGAGCCTGCTCAATGCTGTCGCTGCATTGGAGGCAATTAGGTGAACGGATTCCGGATGTTCGTACTTCCTCGCGATCCGTAACCCTTCCTGATAGTGATCATAAGCTTTTTTATACTCGCCGATTGAGTTATAAGTAAGCCCGAGACGGTTGTGAAACGTGCACACCTGCAGGGTACTGTCGCCCAATTCTTTAGCATTGCGCAGCGCAAGCAATCCAAATTTGATACCCTCATTTGGTGCACCGAGATCAGCATATACCAACCCTAAAAGATCGTAGACTCCCATCAGACGTTTATATCTGACCTGTTGAAAATATTGCAAAGCTTGTTTTAATGCAGAGAGTGCCTGTTGGTGATTCCCCTGAAAAAAGTAGTGTTCACCAAGAGTGGTGGCGACCATCCCTTTCTTTAAAGTACTTCCCGCCAGACCAAATGCATTCAGAGATTTCTGAAAGAATCGGATCCGCTCACTGAGTTCAATTTCTGAAAAATTATAAAAGCTTGCCTGGCGGTAGTAGCTTTCTCCCAGCATCATATAGTTTTTCTGCCTGGAAAACAGGGCAATTGATTTTGCTCCCGCCTCTTTTCCTTTCTCCCGGAGATTGATCAATGGAAAAATGTCAGCCTGCTGAAAGTAAACTAACGCGAGACCTCTTTCAAAGGCCAGCGATGTTGCCAATTTTTTCGCAGCATTATTGTAAAACACAGCACTATCCAGTTCATTGGCAGTTCTGCCGGCCCGGTAAAAATATTGATCGCTTAATTGGATTGTCAGCATGACCCGGCTTGTGTCGGGCGGGCAGTTTCTGAGCTTTGCCAAAAGTGGCGCTGTATCCTTTGATGTAAAAGGTCCGAGGTACTGGCCGTAGGAAGACGAACAGACCATCAACGACGCAAAGAGCAACATCAGGACTTTCAGCATACACAAGCGCAAGTTTATAGGAGCGTCTAACAAAGCGTACCAGCATTTATGCAACAATATCTTGCAGACAGACAAATTGCATAATAGCTCAAATATCGCTCAGAAAAGGGTTTAAATGAGGTTTTTGTATTAAAATAAAAACACCAACTCATTGTAAAAACACAAATTAAACTTTTTTACCCAACGACATTTCGTCGGGCGAAACGTTTACAAACGAAATACAGTCGGATGTTCTCAATTTTTAAATTATAACGAGCTGTTTTACAATTAGTTATGCTTCGGCATCCTTTTGGATTTAGTCACGGAAACCAAAGGACAAAATGATGAACGATCAGGCAAAAACTATTTTATTTGTCACAGGTGCATTTGTCAGCAATGCGTGCTGGGACGAATGGAAACCCTATTTTGAAAAGCTGGGATACAAAACGCTGGCACCTTCCTGGCCCAATAAGGACGCGTCGGCGGAAGAGCTTCGCAACCGGCATCCCGATTCCGCTATTGCTTCAAACAGGCTGGCCGACCTGGTCGAATATTACGCGGAAATTGTTGCAAATCTGCCAGAGAAACCCATTCTGATCGGGCATTCTATCGGCGGGCTCATCACGCAATTGTTGCTTCAAAGGGGACTGGCCAAGGCTGGTATCGCCATCCATTCCGTGCCACCTCAGGGTATCATGACGTTCAGGTTATCATTTCTGATCGCTGGCTGGGGGCCGCTTGGTTTTTTTACGCCGACAAGCAAGACTTTCATGATGTCTTTCAAGCAGTGGCAGTACGGATTTACGAACGGGTTGCCTATTGAAGTGCAAAAGGAGGGATACTATAAGCTTGCAATTCCGGAGTCGAAACTGATTGTCCGGGACACGATTACCAGCGTTGCGAAAGTTGATTTTGCCAAACCGCACGCCCCACTGTTACTCATTTCCGGCACCGCAGACCATACCATTCCCGACTCGCTCAACTACGACAATTACCGCAAGTACAAATCCACCGGATCGGTCACAGACTACAAAAATTTCAATGGCCGGACGCATTATGTGCTTGGTCAGGAAGGCTGGCAGGAAGTGGCCGAATACATTCAAGATTGGTTGCAAACGATTTGTTAATGATTTGATTTTGAAGTTCTTACTTAATTTTTTACATCCCAAAACCAAAGTTTTATGAATACCGTACATTACTCAAAAGGCAGCTCGTCCATCGTTGCTAAATTACTATTAGGCCTATTGTCCCTGAGCCTTTGCTTTTCCATATTGGCTTGCAATACGGAAAAAGCAGGCGCAAAAGAAGAATCAAAAACAGACAGTACCTCTGCGGCAACCGACGTCAAACCCGCCGATCCGCCATCGAATTTCAAGCATGAAACCGCAATGGTCAACGGCGTGAACATTCACTATGTAATCGGTGGGAAAGGTGAACCATTGCTGCTGGTGCACGGTTTCGGGCAAAACTGGTACATGTGGAACCGCCTTTTGCCCGAGTTGTCCAAACACTTTACCGTCATCGCGCCAGATCTCCGCGGGGTAGGTGAGTCGGATAAACCGGACGGAGGGTATGACAAAAAAACAATGGCTACCGACCTGCACGAGCTTATGAAAAAGCTGGGTTACAGCAACATCAACCTCGCCGGCCATGATATCGGGCTAATGGTCGCCTACGCCTACGCTGCACAGTTCCCGACGGACGTGAAGAAACTGGCACTGATGGACGCGTTATTGCCGGGTATCGAACCAGTTTGGAGCCAGGTATCTGCTAGCGCATGGTGGTTTGGCTTTTTCGGCTGGCCTGCATCCGGAAACATTGTAGCTGGCAGAGAAAGGGAATTTTTAACCAATTTCTGGCCGATGGTAGGACATGTAAAAGAACCATTTACCAAAGAAGAAACGGACGAGTTTATACGTGCGTATGCGGTGAAAGGTGGTACTACCGGCGCATTTCACTGGTTTGGGAATTTTCCGCAGGATGGTAAGGATAATCTTGTATTTGCCAAAACAAAACTGACAATGCCATTGCTGGCACTGGGAGGCGAATATTTTGGAGCAGCATTTTTGAAAGATCATTCCAAACTGGTGGCTACCAATGTAAGTGAAGCTAAAATCATGGGATCGGGCCATTGGGTAGTCCAGGAGCAGACGGAGCAGGTACAAAAGGCACTGTTAGACTTTTTTCTCGCCAAATAAAACTCACTTACTGTTTCTATGAAAGCATTATTTCTTGCGATACTGCTGCTTGGTTATCAGGCAAGTATCGCCCAGCAAGCCGCAGACCTGATCGTTACCAATGCTAAAATCGCCACGATGGCCAAAGCCGGAGAGTTTGTCCAGGCGGTAGCTATGAAAGACGGTATGGTACTGGCGACAGGTACTTCAGCTAAAATCATGGCTGACTTTAAATCCGATCATACCAAAGTGATCGACGCGAAAGGTAAAACAGTGGTTCCGGGCATTAACGACAGTCATATCCATATTATCCGCGAAGGTTTGCATTTCAATAGCGAGCTACGCTGGGATGGCGTGAAAACATTGGCGAGAGCGATGGAAATGCTCAGAGAGCAGGCAGCCAGAACGCCGCCGGGTGTTTGGATCAAGGTAATTGGCGGTTGGAATGAATTTCAGTTTGAGGAAAAAAGGCAGCCTACATTGGCTGAGATCAATGCTGCCGTTCCGGATAAACCGGTTTTTATTACCTATTTGTATGGTAAAGCATTCGTCAATAAAAAAGGAATTGCAGTGCTGGGCTATGACAGCAAAACGAGTTATGAGGGTAGTCTGGTGGAGTTGGATGGCGAAGGAAATCCGACTGGAATGTTGTTTGCCAAAGAAACACCCAAGGCGATTTACATGACGCTCGGGCTTACTACCAAGCTTTCGCACGAGGAGAGATTGAACAGTACTTTGCAGTATTACAGGGAGTTGAACCGGTTTGGGATTACCAGCGCAGGCGACGCGGCAGGTGGTAGCCAGAATTACCCAAACGATTACGTGGTAGCATTGGAACTGGCCAAGGAGGGAAAACTAAACATCCGGACCTCTTATTTTCTATTCGCCCAGCAAAAAGGAAGAGAGTTGGAAGATTATGAAAAATGGGTAAAAGCCGCAATCCCCAACAAAAATGACCACATGCTCATGGCCAATGGTTACGCCACCGAAGGAGCGGGGGAAAACCTGATCGCCACAGCCGCAGATTTTGAAAACTTCCTCGAACCCCGCACCATCCTTTCCGACGAAATGGAAGCGGACCTGGAACCTGTGATTCGGTTATTGGTCAAAAATCGCTGGCCGTTTCGGTTGCATGCCACTTATGGCGAGTCGATTGAGCGAATGCTGGCGGTTTTTGAAAAGGTGAATAAAGAGATTCCGTTCAATGGATTAAGGTGGTTTTTTGATCATGCGGAAACCATTACTGATAGTCAATTGGAACGTGTGAAAAAGTTGGGTGGGGGAGTGGCCGTCCAGTTCAGGATGTACTACCAGGGAGAACTGTATGACAAATTGTATGGTAAAACCGATCGCCAGCTGCCGCCGATCAAGAAAATGCTTTCAATGGGCATTCCGGTCGGGATGGGGACCGATGCTACCCGAATTTCTACCTATAATCCGTGGATGGCACTTCATTGGTTATTGACGGGCAAAACCATTGGTGGTATGCAGTTCTGGCCAAAGGATCAGGTATTGGATAAATTTACTGCGCTGCATATATACACTTCCGGTAGCGCTTGGTTCACAGGCGAGGAAAAGCTGAAAGGCAAAATTGTGAAAGGAATGTATGCGGATATGGCGATTCTTTCAGAAGATTATTTTGCTACACCCATTGACGATGTCCGCAAAATCGAATCGCTGGTGACGATTGTGAATGGCAGGGTAGTGTATGCGGCAGGTGACTATAAATCGCTGGATATACCCGCGCCGGAAGTGATCCCGGCATGGTCGCCGGTGAAGTTTTATGGAGGTTATCAAAAGTAAAAAATCAGAAACCTATGATAGTGATAAAAAACGGGGTGCAATGGCTCACCCTGCAAGCGATTGTGCTTCTAATTGCCATTCAGGGCGCATTTTCCCAGATGCCCATGCCGCCGCACGTCCCGATATGGGATGCTAATCTGGTAACGTTAAAGCTGCATAAAATTGCAAATAACGTGTTTGCAGTAATTCCTGAGACAGCCGAAAAAGAAACAGCCAAAGGAATTCCCCAGGCGACCACCGCTGGTTTTATTGTAGGAGAAAAGGGAGTTCTGCTCATTGAAACCATGATGACCAAGAGGCTGTATGACCAGCTTTATGCATTGGTGCGCTCTGTGACGCCCAAGCCGATTTTATATGCAGTCAATACCAGCGATCATGGTGACCATTGTTTTGGAAATTACCTCCTGCCGTCGCAAACGCTGATCATTCAAAATGAATTCTGCAATGAAAATCTGACTAAAAACTACGACGGTATCAAGCAGTTTATGGTAACGCTTTTTGGTACAGGACGCGGCATTGAAGCCACAACTTTGCGTGTCGCGGATATGGTTATTCCAAAATATCAGAGCATGAAAATCGATATGGGTGCTGGTAATGTGGTCGAGCTGATCAATACGGGTACGGCCCAATCACCTGCGGACCTTTTTGTTAAGGTGAATGCAAGTGGTAAACATATCTGGTGGCTGGGAAATCCTTTTATTGCCGAAAGTCCCACCATTCCCTGGCTATTCGATGGTTATTTTCTTGAACCGGTCGATAATCTCAAAAAGATATACGCGATGATCGGTGACAATGATGTGGTGGTGCCGGGGCACGGACGCATTACCAATAAAGCCGGGATCAAATACACCATTGACTATGTCACGGCGCTCAAATCACACATTGAGCTGGCTGTGAAAGATAACCTAACATTAGAAGAAGTGCAGAAGAATGTGACAATGAAGGAGTTTGACAAGGGATATGTGCTCTTTGACTGGCTTCACCATCATTTCAATATTCCAAATGCGTTCAAGGACATTAGCAACAGCAAGACTAAACAATAGCCAGCTATGAAGCGACTTCTCCTTTTGCTTTTTGTGCTCGGTGCCCTGCAAACTTACGGGCAATATGTACCGATCAAAATGCTTCGCTACGATGAAAATTATGCAGCCCTAAGGTCGGATTCGACAGAGAACTTTTATCACGAGTTGAAGTTCACACCATTGTCGAAAGATGGCCGGACTTACATCAGTTTTGGCGGGGATGTGAGGTTTCAATATTATCACGTGATCAATGACGAATGGGGCGAACAACCGGACAAAAACTATGCGTATGTGTTCTCCCGTTACTTAGGCCATGCGGATTTCCATGCTGGCCAACATTTCAGGGCTTTTCTGGAATTGCAGAGTGGTATGGCCAATGCAAAGGCGAGTACGAGTCCGGCGGATGAGAATCCGCTGGATCTTCATCAGGCGTTTTTTGACCTGAACCTATTTTCCAAGAAAAAGAACAACCTGGTGCTGCGGGTAGGCAGGCAGGAATTGCTTTACGGTTCACAAAGGCTGATTTCGGTTCGTGAAGGACCAAATAACCGCCATGCTTTTGACGGTGTTAAAGCAATGTTTTCGGGCGTGAACTACAAAACAGATTTGCTTTACACCCATTATGTCGCTTCGAAAAAAGGTGTTTTTGACGACGGCTACAACAAGAATATCAAACTCTGGGGAGCATACATGGTGATGAACCAGGTACCATTGCTGCGGAATGTGGATCTGTACTATTTCGGTTTCGATAAAAAATCCAATACCTATGATGACGGCACCGGAAAAGAACTCAGGCACTCGGTAGGGACCCGGATTTGGGGAAAAAGTGGCCATTGGCGCTATGATTTGGAAGGAATTTACCAATTTGGTGATTTTGCAAAAAAGAAGATAACCGCCTGGACTGCATCCGCACACGTTGACTATATGCTGGATCATCTCAAATTCCAACCTGAGTTGGGTTTAAAGACGGAATTGATCAGCGGCGACAGAAATTTGGGCGATAACAAGCTCAATACCCTTAATCCGCTGTTTCCCAGAGGTGGTTATTTTGGTCTTGCGGCATTGATCGGGCCAGCGAACCTGGTAGACGTGCACCCTTCGGTGAATTTTTCATTTACCGAAAAATTCTCTCTGGATGTTGACTATGACGTTTTCTGGCGGTACAGCAGCAATGATGGCGTTTACGGTCCCAATGCGGCATTGATTTATTCAGGAGAAGGGATTTCGGATCAATTTATTGGCCAGCAATATTCCATGGCTGCCGATTATGTGACTAATCCGTTTCTGCGGTTTGGATGCGAGCTGACCTATTTCAAAACCGGAGATTTCCTTAAACAGGCCGGGCCTGGAAAAAACCTGCTGTTTCTGTGTTTGACGGCCGAATTGAAATTCTGATGACTGCGTATTTGCATAAAAAAGAGACCGCTGGTACCGAAGTTTTCTTCAAATAATAACTAGGTTTTGTTATAGTTTTTCTATAAATAAATCTGTAAATTAGGAGATGATAATCCTCAAATTCAGTTTGTTATGGAAACAGAACCCGTTCATCAGGGAGCGCCGACGTATATTGCCTCGGTCAGGCTCCTGGTTTGGCTGCTATTGTTCGTAACAATCCACGTAAAAGCACAGACGATCGTGGCATATCAGTCGGATTGGAAGTATCTGCAAAATGGAGTAGTTCAAAGTAATACGGGATGGGCGCAACCCGGATTTTCCGATGCCAGCTGGTCATCCGGCAATGCGCCCTTTGGATTTGGCAGCAATTCCGGTTACAGTTACAACACAACCCTTCAGAAAATCAACAGTAGCACAGGTAACAACCATCCGGTGTATTACTTCCGGAAAACTTTCCAGGTCAGTAATGCGGTTTCCTATGCTGGGATACGGCTTCGAGCGACTTTGGACGACGGCATGGTGATTTACATCGGAGGAGTGGAAGTAGCGCGGAAGAATATGACGCCAACTCATAGTGGGTATGCGGGTAATCCGGTGGGTAATCCCTTGCTGACGATTGATACAGTGCTTTCTGCCAGTAAAATCCAGAATGGGAACAATGTCATTGCGGTGGAGCTGCATCAAACTGGGGAGACAAGTTCGGACGTTTACTTCGATGTACAACTGGAAGGCCAGTCGGCATCCCTGTTTCGGTATCCGTATCTTCAACTCCCGTCCCATAACCGTATGACGGTGTTTTGGTATACCAATATTGCCACTAACGCCGTAGTCCGGTATAGCACCAATCCGGACCTTGAAATTTACAAGGAAGTGACGTCAGCATTGAACGATACGCTACATGATGTATCACTTTTGAATCTCACGCCCGACACCCGATACTATTACAGTGTGGGTTATTATACTGGATCTGAATATCGGCAATTGCAATACAATCCTGCGGTCAACTATTTCCGAACATTACACGATCCAAAGGTTGATACGACGCGTGCGGTGCGTTTCTGGCTGCTGGGCGATTCCGGGGCGGGTACGTACAAGAATCCGCGTCCCTATAAAGTCCGGGATGCTTACCTGGCCTACCTCAACGCTAAAAACAATCCGAAGGTCGACGGGATCATTTTCCTGGGTGACAATTCAAATACGTCCCCTTATGAGGGCCTGCAGATGGCATTGGATACGACCTTATTCAAGTTTTACAACAATCCTAAAGACAAGCAATTACTCTCATACATTCCTTCCTGGACGGTGATCGGTAACCACGACTATGGGCCCGATGTGAACTACGTCAACAAAGCAGGAACGACGCTCATGATCAGAAAAGCTTATCACAAACAAACTTCGGCGAGTTTTTCGGCCTTTGCTTTTCCCGAAAACGGTCAGATTGGCGGCGAACCTACTAATAACAAAAAAGGCTACTATTCTTTCGATCAGGGCAATGTGCACTTTGTGGTACTGAACCCTCCAGTGCTTGAATCGACGAATGTCAATGAAAACTGGGAAAGGAAGTTTCAATCCACAGGCTACTATGATCTTTACAGCAAAAATTCGATTGCTCTGGATGATTCTACCAATTCTCCCATTGACGACCTGCCGCAGGTCAAGTGGATGATAAAGGATTTGACCAATAACAAAAAAAAATGGACCGTGGTAACTTTCCATTTGCCACCATTTTCCACGATTGGGCATTTCCCTACCGAGTACGATATGAAGCGGGTTCAGGAAAAATTGCTGCCGATTCTTGAAAAACCGGAATACCATGTCGATGCGCTGATCGTATCGCATTCACACGCATACGAGCGCGCAGGCATGATCCGCAAAAAGGGTACACAGCCGCGCACGACCGACTTTTCCAGCGTTGGCAACCTGGGACGCTACCCGGCAAGCAAACCCTACGTCAAAACCAATAGTGAAACAGCCTACGCTTATGTACTTTCCGGATCAGCAGGACGCGGTTGGTATAACGTCAACAATACCAGTGAAAATGATGCGGGTTTCCCGCCAGGCGCTACCAATGTGAAGCATCCGAGTACTTCAGTTCCGCCACTCGATAACCTGACTGGGGACAACACGACTGATTTTTACCACATAAAAGGCGGCTCGGTAGAACTGGTTTTTCAGGAAAACCGGCTGGACGTCAAATTCATCAAAGAATCGGATGTATCGCCGCTTTACACGGTGGCCGACTCCTTTGTGGTGATGAAGGATGTAAGCAAGAAAAAAACCGTGTCGATCGTGAATGGCGGGGATGTGGCCAAGCTGACGGCGTCCTGGATAGGCGCCTACAACTGGTATTCGGCGCAACAGCCCAGTACGGTGTTGGCTTCCGGCATCCGGGACCTTAGCATTGGACCGGGGAGCACGAGTACTTTCTATGTCAGGGATCAGAATGGTTACCTTGCCGATACATTCATCGTCAATGTGACCAATCCGAAACCGATACCCACGGGAGATACGGTGATTTACTTCCGTTCTCAGTGGCTGTTTCCCCTTACTCCGGGCGCCCTGAGCAGAGGGATCCAACTTGACAAACAATGTGTGGCGCCCTGGTCATTTACAGCCCCTCCTTTTGAAATGCCTGCTCAGGCGATCATTGGCCTGGGGCATACTGACGAGACATACAGACTTCCGAATGCGTTGATTGAAAAAGTCCTCCTTCCTGTGGAAAAGTTATGGTTCAGGCGAAGTTTCATACTCAATGGCTCAACGCAGACCTATGCCAGTTTCAAGCTCACGCTGCTGAGGGACAAAAACCTGGCGAGCCGCAAATCTTACTCCACCATATTGCAGTTCATACTCATCAACGGTAAGGCGGTAGAAATTACTGCGACCGCCACCAAAGACGTCGCGAATGGGAGGGAAGAGGTTACGTATACATTGAGCAACAAAGGGTTTGTTTACGGGGTCAATTATATCCTGGTTAGCTACTATATCCAGCCACTTGGCGGAATGGTGTACCCGATTGTTGCAGCCAATGATCCATTCACATTCGACGGTCAGCTCATCAGCATACCTTCCGGAATTGCCCCGCCACCGGCGGGTACAAGGTTTCTTTTGAAAACGGTGACAGCAGGCACGCAAGCCTGCGCAGGAGACAGCCTGCCTGTGCAGTTCACAGCAGCAGGGAATGAATCGGGCTTTCCAATCGTGTACGAAGCGCGGCTTGTGACGGGCTCGGGTGACATTCCGGTGGGGGAGGGAACCACGTCGCCTATTTTCGCAAAACTTCCGGCTGATTTGAAAAAAGGCAAGTACATGATCAAGCTAGCCACCAAAAATGCATTTATGGACGACTTCAATGGCCCCGACATTGAGATCAATGAACTGCCCGGTGCCACTATTCCTGCTACCGAGCAGGTAACGGTCTGGAAGGGCGAGGCAGTCACATTTCCGGTGTCGTTTACAGGCATGGCCCCCTGGCAATATGTTTTGTCGGATGGTACTAATGGCAGCTCAGCTACTGCTGATACGGTTATCCAAATGAAGGCAGACAGCTCCGGACTTTATGCGTTGAGCACCGTTCGTAATGTATGCGGCGTGGGAAAGGTAACAGGCAGCAAGGCCGTGACAGCCAAAGAACCCTTCATTTCGATCGGGAGTTTATCCTGGCTAAGTACAGCCCCATTGAAAACAGCACTTTGTAACGGGGATTCTATCCTGGTTAATTATTCGATCATTGGCCCTGACAAGCAGCGTACATACGGAGCCGAGATTTCGGATGCCCAGGGAAGTTTTACGAATGCACTAAGCCTGGGTAATGGGGCTGCAAATCCTCTGATTGTGCGACTGCCGACGACACTCGGAGAAGGAGATCAGTATCGGATACGGATAAAAGCCGTGAACCCGGATGTTGACTTTACGCTCTCTCCCTCGGAGCCAATCATGACAAGGCAAACAGCGAAAGCAGAATTTACCCTTAGTAAAGCTATTGTCTTTCAGGGCGAGGAAATAAAGCTTAGCCTTGCACTCAATGGCACCCGGCCTGTTTATTATTATTTGCGGTACGGAACCGATACGCTTCGTGGAAGTACCAGTGAGCCGATGATCGAACGCCTACTCAACTTACAGCAAACCACTGCGTTTTCACTCGATTCGGTCCGTAATGTTTGTGGTTATGGGGCGGTTGATGGAACTCGCACGGTCACCGTAAGCCTGGTGTTAGGTGTGGATCCACTTTCTGGCCAGGGCATTGTTGCTTATCCCAATCCGGTTTCAAAGACATTGGTACTTAAAAACAAACAACAATGGACAGACACTGTCAGCTGGGGTGTTTTCGGCACCAATGGCAAGCTCATGCGCAAAGGTACCATTACACCAGTGCCAACCAATTCGTTGGAAATTGATATCCGCACCTTACCGACAGGCCTATACGTTTTGAAAATAGACCAGGGCAAACAACAGAATTCCTGGAAAATCGTCAAGAATTAGGTTTGTGAATTTCCCAAAGAGAAAGATCCGCGCCGGTCGTTCGGCGCGGATCTTTGAATTTAATCTTTGAAATATTACCGGCAATCTGCGCCAGCAAGGTCATATTTTGCAAGTCTATTTTACAACAGCAGTGAATGAGATCAATATCAGGGAGGAAAGTCCAAAAATTGGTCTCTGAACATCATTTTTTTATCGCGTAGCCAGCGTATAGTATGTTCATATCGTCGCTCTCGACCAACCGGAAATTTTGTCCTAGTTCCACAAAAGTCCATTCGCCTTTGGTCCTCTTTCTGAGGTAACCCAGCATTTTGGGGATAGATACGTTGGGTTCGGAGCCCCTGTGTTCTTTCCATTCAAAACCATTTTTTGCCAAAAGTCCTTTGATTTCGTCCGGCTTGATAAACATTTTCCATACGTGCAGATTTGGCGGCATAAATGCCCATCGCTTCCATTCCTGCCATATTTTGATGGCGACAACCTTGCTGATAAATGTCCGGTTGAGTGTGTCATACAGGAAAACCCCATCGGGTTTAAGTACTCTTGAAATTTCAGAAATTACCTTAGGCAAATCGGAAACGTGTTCCAGAACATCACAGCAAAACACGCAGTCAAACGATGCATCGGGATAAGGAAGCTGTTCGCCGGTGCCTTTATCATAGGTAATGTCGAGCCCCATGACTTTTGCATGATTTGACGCAGTGCGGATCGACTCTACCGCTGGATCAATGCCGGTCGTGGTGAACCCCATCCTGCAAATTTCTTCGGTCAGGATTCCGCCCCCGCTGCCCACTTCAAGAGCTGTTTTTCCTTTTGGGTCAAAGTTTAGCTTCTTTAAAGCGTCTTTGGCAACTCCCACCCGCCAGGGGTTTACGGACGTTTTTAAGATGTGCAAAACAGTCTCGGGGTTCCACCACAGGTCACCCTCCGCATTGTAAAGATCATTGTCTATTTCACTGTAAATTTCAGGTGCTATCTTTTCCATTTTATTTAGGTTTATTGGTTTAAAAGAGGTTTACAACATCGAGCTTTCCCAAAGTTACCTGATCCCATTTATCGGAAAAAGTGGGTGTAAAGTGTGTTCACTGTTTTACAATTGAAATTGATTTTTCCTGATGACCAGAAATGACCGACATCACGTAAAGACCTACTGGCAAATCAGATATGTCTACTTTTCCATTGGATAATGCCCTGTTCATTACCAGCTTTCCCGAGGTATCCCGGATTTTTACATCAGGTCCGCCGCCTGCTATATGAATGGTTCCCGTTGTTGGATTAGGGTATACCGTCACCACTTTCTGATTGTCCATTCTTACACCGATAATTCGGGAATATTCAGACGTGCCGTCGAAATCGATTTGTTTAAGCCGGTAGTAATTGGTTGGGAATGGATTTAAGTCTGTAAAATGATATTTCCTCAATTCCTTTGAATCTCCATTACCGTCTACAAAGCCGATTTTCTTAAACGTTTTTGCGTCAGCGCTTTTTTCAATTTCAAAGCCTGAGTTGTTTTTTTCATCCGTTGTCTTCCAATCCAGCAACACGAGGTCTCCCTGTTGTTTGCCTACAAAACTGATCAGTGTCACAGGTAAAGCGCAATTCGATCCAGAGGCCGCATCACCAGTGATGACCCAGCCTTTGGTTGTCTCCAGGTTCGTACGGGCAGCCGCTGCATTGGTGCCAAACAACAGGCCATCGGAAGTCAGGTAGAGATAATCTGGTGTCAAGGGATTGCTGTTCCAACCGATCAATGTGGAGCTATAGTTAACGCAGTCGACACCGCTATAACTTAGCATATCCGATAAATCTTGCAATGCGCTCAAATTCCAGGTACCGAGAGATTGGTTAAAAGCGGATGCCCCCAAAAACATGTAGCTCATATAGTTGACGTTCGCTGTATTCCAGGTCCCGATCGGCTGGTTAAAGGCGGTGGCCCCCTCAAACATGAATATCATATTGGTCACGCTGGCAATGTTCCAGCTACCGATTGGCTGGTTAAAGGCGGTGGCAGCCTCAAACATGAACGTCATATCGGTGACATTGGCAGTATTCCAGTTCCCTATTGACTGATTAAAAGCGGAAGCATTGTAAAACATGTGTGTCATATTGGTCACGCTGATGGTATTCCAGTTGCCGATAGGTTGGTTGAAAGCGGAAGCATTGGAAAACATGTAGCTCATATCAGTGACGCTGGCCGTGTTCCAGCTGCCTACTGGCTGATTAAACACAGTGGCACCCTCAAACATGCTAGACATATTGGTGACGTTGGCCGTGTTCCAGGTGCCTATAGGCTGGTTAAAAGCGGAAGCATTGTAAAACATGTTCTTCATATTGGTCACGCTTGCGGGGTTCCAGTTATCGAGAGACTGGTTAAAAACGGAAGCATTGGAAAACATGAAGTTCATATCGGTGACGTTGGCAGTGTTCCAGGTACCGACAGGCTGGTTAAACACAGTGGCACTGGAAAACATGTAGTGCATGTCAATCACTTTAGCCGTGTTCCAGTTGCCAATAGGCTGGTTAAATTTGGTAAAAGAAAACATGCTGGACATATTGGTCACGTTGGCCGTGTTCCAGCTGTTGAGGGGCTGATTAAAAACGGGATTGTTAAAAAACATGCTAGACATATTGGCGACGTTGGCCGTGTTCCAGCTGCCTATAGGCTGGTTAAAAGCGGAAGCATTGGAAAACATGTTCTTCATATTGGTCACGCTTGCAGTGTTCCAGTTACCGATAGGCTGATTGAAGACGCTGGCGTCATCAAACATGTTCTCCATACTGGTCACTTTTGCAACATTCCAATTTCCGATGGGTTGATTGAAGTTACTGCCTTTGAACATGTAACTCATGTTGGTGACGTTGGCCGTGTTCCATGTGCCGATAGGCTGATTAAAAGAGGTGGTGACCTGAAGCATGGCGCTCATATCGGTTACTTTGGCCGTATTCCAATTTTCGATTGATTGGTTAAAGGCAATGGCACTTGAAAGCGCGAATCGCATATTCGTTATGTTGTCCGTATTCCAGGCGCCAATGGGCTGGTTAAAAGCCCAGGCACCGTCGAAAATTTGACTTATATCGGTGACATTAGCGGTGTTCCATGTACCGACGGGCTGGTTGAAAGCACGGGAAATGGCAAATACGCTACGCATATTTGTTACGTTGCCAGTGTCCCAGTTGCCAATATTAGTCGGTCCGTTCAGGACAGTACATTGGGCAAGCATAGATTCCATGCTGGTTACCCCGGTCAGATCGGGCATGTCGGTGGCACTGATCTGCAAGTTGGAGCAACCATTGAAGGCGTATGCCATGGACGTCCACGAAGTAATTCCCCACTGTTTGACATCTATCAGCCGATTTTTGTCAACACCGAAATTTATGATTACTCTTTTGAAATTCGCAGGATCAATACTAAGGTCAATAATCGATCCTGCTGGCAAATCGGTAATAGTGGCTGTATTTCCGGTAAACGTCCCCGAGCCTGTAGCGGTACCCGGTGATACCTCCTGCCATGAATAATCCACTGTTCCGGTTGTAGTTACCGTAAAAAGGAGACTTGTGGCTGAGTTTCCCGGTGTGGCAAGGTTCCAGCGGGTAATGAAGTCGGTCTGGGCAAAAGTGTTTGAGCTTATGAATACTGCCAACAAAAAGGAGCATAGCTTTTTCATAGGATGAACGTGTTGAGTTTGTTGAAATCAATGCGGCATTACTTGATGGCAATGGCTGCACTCGTTGGCCCTGCTAAAGACAACAGCGACGTGGAACTGAACCCAACCTGGGCGGCCCAACGGTTGAAGTCAGCAAAGGTGTAGTCGAAACCGGTGCCGGTTTCAATGAGCATGTTCAGGCTCATCAGCAGCCCAAATACATTGTCTTTTCTGTTATCGTCAATGACGGCTTCAATAGCCACAAACGAGCCGCCCTCAGGTAAAGCAGCATAAGCTTTTTTCATCAAACCGATTTTTTGCTCCTCGTCCCAATCATGAAGAATGTTGCCCATTACGACTATGTCCGCTTTTGGGAAATCATCGTTGAAGAAATCGCCTGATTCCGCCTTGACCCGTTCAGCTAAACCTGCTTTCGCAATCGTTTTTTCAGCAATGGCGGTCACTGCGGGAAGGTCCACACTCACACAGGATAGGTGTGGCTGATGATTGGCAACCACGATGGAAAGCAGGCCGCTTGAACCACCCGCATCGGTCAAAGTTTTGTATTTTGAGAAATCGAACTTTTGGGCAAAAGCCATAAAAGCCCCTACCTGAATGCCGCTCATGGCATTGATAAAACCTTCGAGCTGCTCGGGTGATTTGTAGACCTCACCAAACAGATTTCCGCCATTCTTTGCCTCGTTTTGTGGCTTACCAGTTCTCAGCCCTTCTTCCAATGTTCCCCAGAAGCCGTACAGACGATTATTCAGCATTTTGAGCATCCCGCCGACATAGGTTGGTTTTTTGAGGTCCAGAAACAGGTCGGTGTCTGGCGTATTTGAATAAGTGGCAGTTTCCAGGATACCATCCCGGTTTAGAAAGCCAAATCCGACGAGCGTATCTAAAAAATCAAATACGTTCCGGTCGCTGCAATTGAGGTTCAGCATTTTTTTCAACTGGGCGGCAGTCAGCTGCTTCTTTTCTGCCAGGATGGTAAACAGGTCGAAATCGACGGCGGATAATAGTACTTTGGAAGCCCAGAAGCCGGTGCCAATTTGCATGATGCTGGCCGGAGAAGGTTGCGTAGATTCGGTCATGATGTTTTGAAATTAAGAGGTAGACGTTGCGAAATGACAGTTCACCAGCGAGGAGTAGCATTGCTTCTCGGCGACTTGAAAACCATGCAGCAAATCTATTGAAGGGGGAGGAGGCAGAGGTGGACTACGCGCCCAAAAAGGTGGACTATATGCTCAATCGCCGGAATTCGGTCGGAGAACTGGCATATTCTTCGGAAAACAGGCGGGTAAAATACTTCGGATCTTCAAATCCAACGGCATAAGCCACCTCGGAAATGGGCATCTGGGTGGTAGCCAGGAGGTGGCGGGACTGGGTCAGGCGAAGTGACCTGTCATACCGTGTGACGGACATACCAGTAAGTGCGATCAACTTCCGGTGAAGCGATGAGCGGCTCATGCCCATTTCGTGATAAATGGTTTCCATCGGAATGGGATTGTTTCCCCACTGCGCCCGCAGTGCGGATCGTAATTGCTGAAGAAACAGATTCTCGAGGGACTCGTTTTCTTCTACCGGGGGAATACCTGCATCCGTAGATTGGGTGACTTGCCTGCTGTAATGTGCCTGCAACCGGCGGCGGGATTGTAGTAGATTGTCCAGCACCACCAGCAGCTCATCGCGCTGGAACGGCTTGGTCAGGTAGGCGTCGGCCCCGCGCTGAAGTCCGTGAATGCGATCACTCCCTGCAGATCTGGCGGTGAGCAACACCACGGGGATGTGACTGGTCCGCTGGTCATTTTTTACTTCATCACAAAGCTGAAAACCGTCTTTTAAGGGCATCATCACATCGCTCAGAACGAGGTCTGGTACGTGTTCCCGGGCGAGATCGATCCCAACCTGACCGTTGTTTGCCCGGATGATCTGATAATCTGCCTGCACGCAGGTGGTGATATAGGCCGCCACATCTTCGTTGTCTTCCACCAGCAACAACACGGGTTTCCCGGGTGTGACATCCGCGGTCGGTTCCCCTCCCGTCACCTGCTCTGATGCCAACGGGTCTAGCACCAGGAAAGGCTGAATGGCCATTTCTGTCGTAGGCGGAGGAGCCTGACACGTTCTTTCAAAACCGACGACGAACGCCGATCCCTGGCCGGGCCAGCTCCGGACCGCCAGGGCGCCGTTCATGAGCAGTGTTAATTCCCTTACCAATGACAAGCCTATCCCGGTACCGCCTGTATCGGCAACCGACTGCGTACCAACCTGAAAGAAACGGTTGAAGATCAGCGGCAGCAGTTGTGTTTCGATGCCCGTTCCTGTATCCCTCACCGTGATCATAATCCAGGGATTGTGCAGGTTTTTTGTCGGGATAACCTCTTCATGGTACCCTTCATCTTCAAGCGGGGGCCAGGTCTCGCGCGTGGTTAGTTCAATCCATACCTGGCCACCTGCTGGTGTGAATTTGAGCGCATTAGAGACCAGGTTGGTCAGGATGTCTTGAAGTTTGTGCCGGTCGAAGTCAGCCACCAGCGGCTCCTCCGAATCGGGATACAGCAGCTGGATCTGTTTTTGGGTTGCCAGACTGGAAAAAGTTTCGGCTATGTATCGGGTGAAGCGGACCAGATCGGACCGCGTCGGTTGCCATTGCGTTTCACCTGCTTCAATCTTTGACAAGTCCAGGATCTGATTGATCAGCCGCAATAACTGGCTGCCGCTGCGCTCGATCATTGTCGCCATGCGCCTTGGAACGTTATCCTCCGGGTTTTGCCGCTGAAGTTCTGAAGCCATTCCAAGAATAACTGTAAGCGGGCTACGGAATTCGTGCGAAATATTAGCAAAAAACCGTGACCTGGTTTCATTGAGTTGAAGTAGCTGATGCGCCTGCTGTCCGATCAGTTCCTTATCTTGCTCCAATAAGGTGGTGGCGCGGCGTATTTCTGTTTGCATCCGCTGCTGTTCCTGCCGGTGGTTCCAGGTACGCAACCTTGTCCATAACCATATACTCCCGATCAACAGTAGAACGGACAGTACCGCGAACCAGGTTTGCAGGTAAAATGGCCGTAGCACTGTGACCCGGACAGTCAGCGTATTGGCCGACCATTGTCCATTGGAGGCCTGGCCCTTGATCAGTAAGTCGTAATTACCATAAGGCAGGTTTCCGAGCCTCAATGTCGACTCAGACTGGTGCCTCCATTCATTATCCAAGCCTTTAAACTGATAAGCGTATACGTTCTTTTCCGCGTCGGTAAAGTTCAGAAGCGCAAAATCCAGCACCGGGGGCTGTTCACCGGGCCGGATGATGATTTCATTACCGTCCGACACCACCCTCGTCTGATCCACGAGCTGGTTGAGTGA
Source organism: Dyadobacter sp. (assembly GCF_039919315.1). GTDB lineage: Bacteria > Bacteroidota > Bacteroidia > Cytophagales > Spirosomataceae > Dyadobacter. Next base: position 48,750 of record NZ_JBDSFX010000002.1, read on the forward strand.
TGGGTCGAACCGCCTTGCCGATACCAGTCGGATTGGCTGGGGCGGGCTTGGCTGCTCGTTTTCGAAACTTCGCGGATCAAAGGCGGTGATCCCATTCAAACCTCCGAAATAAATCCGGCCAGCCCGATCTTGGTGATGCGAGATACGGTTAAACTCATTGTGGGTAATACCGTCCTGCACGAAATACGTGCGTGCGGTACTTTTTACGGGATCAAACTGCATTACTCCGTAGTCACTGCTCATCCACAGATTTCCCCGCCGATCGGGATAGATGGCGTAAATGTTATCGTTCGATAACCCCTCCGAGCGTCGGAACTGGCGGTACGTATTGTGCTGGCGATCCCACCGGATCAGGCCGGAATGGGCCGTTGCCAGCCAGAAAATACCTGCCTTGTCCTGATAGAAATGCTGGTAGCTGTCGGCCGGCAAGCGAAACTGCCCCTTTCCACCGCTCCAGTAGCGGGCTATGACGCCCCGATCACGGCTGAAAGCATATATGCCCGTATTAGCACAGATCCAGAAGAGCCCCTGACGATCAGGGGCAATATAGAGGCAATGCGCTTGGGATAATTCAGTAAATTGGTGATAATCGGTAAAAGGCTTTGTCGACCCTTTTTTTTGGTCTACCCAGAGCAATCCCTTTTGGCTACCAGCCAACCACTGACCCGCGCCAACGGGATGGAGTGTCCAAATCTCGGTATCGATGGGTAATGGTATCTCTGAATGCGTGGCCGAAGAAGGATTATACCGGGCCAGGTACTCGCCTCCGCCTGCATTGCCTGTGTATAGCTCTCCTGTTGAGTCCTGAGCAAGTCCGTAAGCGAAAGCGCCTTTTGAAATCAATTTCCTTGGCTCTCCTCCCTGCCAGGGAATCTCATACAGCCCTGATTTTTCCAGGTTAGCATAAACTATATCGCTGCGGACAGTAATGCCCCGAACAGGGGTCTGCGCTTGCTGGTTTTTTTTCCGGTAAGCCAGCCGACGAAAGTGGTTACGGGTCAATTGAACCTGATATACGCCAAAACTGGTCCCTAGCCAGAACTGACCCTGCGGGTCACGGTAAAAACTACGGTTTTCGATGGTTTCACCCGAGGTCTTGTCGGCAACGGACAAAAGGATACGGTTGGTAGAATCGCGCAGGTTGAAGCCGTCCCACCGCAAACCGGTGCGATCAAGAGGGTAGCATACAGGCGCTAGATACTGAACCAGTGATTTCTCCCTGAGTAGGGCCGGCGAGTGCTCTTGCCGGTGCCCCGATGTGTCCACGCTGTACAGGTGATGTTCGCGACGGGAAGCGTCATAAACAAAATAGAAAAATTCGATACCGGCGTTTCGCTGACCAAAGCACCAGCTCATAACCGTCCCTGGATGCGAAAACTGATGCAAAACCTTTCCGTCGGTATTTAACTCAACGATCTGACTTTCGTCTGCAACCGCCCAGACCGTGTTGCGATCCGTAGGCCGCGAGAGGCCCAGTGTTTTAAACTTCGGTAAGGATACCACTTGAAGGCCCGAAGCCCGCCAGGAGATGAGTGAAGCAGGCTGATAGTTGGTCAGAAATATAGTGCCGTCAGGGCTGCTCAGCAAACCAGACAATGCATTGAGGCCCGGAGAAGGAAGCTTTTTTGCGAACTTTTTGTCGAAAGAAACCGCCTTACCCGAAAGTGGATTAAAAATGTTGAGCGGCGACTGCCCATCGTTACCCCTTGATCCATTGGGCCCCCTGAGCCAAAGATTTCCTTCGGCATCCTGGGTAATAGACTCAATGTCGTCAAAGCCAAGTCCATGGCTTTCGTTGGTGAAGACTGTGAATGTTTTGCCATCGAAGCGATTGAGGCCGAACTTGGTACCGAACCAAAGAAAACCCTGCCGGTCCTGAAAAATAGCATTCACCTCCCTGTGCGACAAACCTTGCTCCGGACCATAATGTTTCACCGAGGCCGTATAGGGCTGGGCTTGGGCTGTAATCCCATACCAAAAAAGAAGCGCAATGACAAAGGCCAGACCTTCTGGTTTCACGATTAGTGTGTTAAAAAAAGAGTAATTCCTTACAAATACTCAGAAGTACGAATTGGATCTGATTTACCCTATGCGGGAAGAAGGTATGGCGCAAAGGGTTGATCGTCCTCCAACCAGGCATGGTAGAAGTGTACGCTCATGAAAACGAATCTTCAAATACTTGCGCTTTCGCTGATTAATTTGTAACATGAGCAATCAATTTGCTTGACAGTCACATTGTTTTATGACACCAGGAGTATCCCAGATGAAGAACGAGCTGTACTCGACGCTACCCGACGAAATGTTGGGCAGACTGCTCTTTACTGGTGACGAAAAGGCTTATGAAGCGATTTATCAGCGGTACTGGCGCCAGCTCTTTTCCATTGCTACCTGGAAGACGAATAGTCAGGTGGTCGCAGAGGAGATGGTGCAGGAATTGTTCATGAAGCTTTGGGAAAACCGTCAAAAGACCCTGATTGAAAACCCTGAGGCGTATCTTAAAACTGCCCTGAGATATAGTGTGGTCGGTTTTATACGAGCCAAATTGCTTAACACGCAAACCGAGCTCGGCGAGGCTTCTGAGCAAGCTGCTGATCTTCGTGCAGATACGGAGGTAGGCCTGGAAGAGTTGTCTGCTGCGCTGCAGAATGCGCTCAGTCTGCTACCAGAAAAAACGCGGCTTGTGTTTCAGATGAGCCGTTTCGAACAACGCTCTACTTCGGAGATAGCCCAACATCTGGGACTTACCGACCGTGCAGTTGAATACCACATTACGCAATCATTACGCCTGCTGAGGTTTGAGTTGAAAGATTACCTTTCCTATGCGGTTGTTTACACCGTTCTAGTCTCTTAGTTTTTGAATCAGGCTTCCTATTTACTTAACCTCTTTGCCCTTATAGTCAATCATGGTAGTTCCATTATAACGGTATACCCCGTCCAAAGCTCCAAACCAGATCATTCCGTCACTGGCTTCCATCACCCCGAAAATCATTTTTTTAATATATTCATAATCACACCTTATTTCAGTTACTGTCGGCTTTGGACTGGAAAGCGACTTTCCATCGTAACGGGAGAGCGCCCATCCCTGGGCCCAGCCTGCATCATTGGCAGTTTCTGAACTAGTCCAGATATTACCTTTTTTATCTTCGATGATATGTCCGACGAAATTGGTCGTGAAATTCATAAATGTGCTGCCGTCATAGCGCCAGAGGCCATCAGTGCCACCTAGCCAGATATTGCCTTTTTTATCTTCCATGATCGTACGAACATTCATAAAAGGCTCGCCATGATGGGTTAAGACGGTAAATGTTTGTCCATCATATTTAAAGGTATTACCTTTTGTGCCAACCCAGAACTGACCAGTTTTGTCTTCAATGATCGAATTGATACGGTTATCATTATTTCGAAATCCTTCATTCAACTTAAAATTCCGAAATGACTTCCCATCTGCCTGTCCGGGATCGTAACGGCTCACCCCATCCTCAGTGGCGAACCAGATATCGCCCGCTTTATCTTCATAAATACCAGTAACCTCATTATTGGAAAGCCCATCCTTCGTTGTGAAATTCCGAAAGGATTCCGCAACTGCCCCATTAACAACTGAGCGTGGGGGTTCGTAATAATAAACACCTGATCCGATGGTAGAGAACCAGAAATTCCCTTTTTTATCCTCTAAAACGGAAAAGAAGGGGGCCGAACTCACCTTGCTAGTGATATTGGCAAAGGACTTTCCATCATACCGGAAAATACCATCAAATGCAGCAATCCAAATGTTACCCTTGCTGTCCTGCTTAATCGTACGTGTGATCGTTTTGGGTACGGTGGGAGCGGTTACCTGTTTGGTGTCGAACCTGATTTCATCCGTTGGAATGTTAGTTATACTTTGTCCCTGACACAAAGCGCAAAAAGCAAACATCAACACTGCACATCCGAATACGCGTTTCGCCATTTTCTTTTTGTTTGAAGTATTCCAACAAACCTACTAATTTTTGTATTCGGCTGTTGTTAAAGGTTCGTGAAAAAAGGTTAACGAAATGTTAAAGTTTTTTAAGCCATCGAGGGATATTTAATTTAATTATTTCAAGAATATTTGTCCCATTTGTGGGCATTTATTTGATTAATCAAATAAATGAAAATTTATTTTACGGCATTGCCTGCTTTTTTCTACTATATAGATGAACGCCTTGCACTGCCACATGATGAACCGATCTGCCCTCATTGAATTGTTAACCCGCTACCAGGCCAGTCAAAGTACACCGGAAGAAAATCAGCTGGTGGAACAATGGTATGAGTTGCTGGGGGAGCCGGTGGAAATTCCTCTTTCGGAGGAGCAGTGGCTTGCTATGGAACAGAAACTGTGGCGTAAGGTTCAGCCTCTGGCACCAGAAACGGATGGGGATTTGGCCTATCAGGTAACGCCTTTGTGGCGGAAGGTCGCGCTCGTGTCTTGCGGAATAGCGGCGATGATAGCGGTCGCAGTAGGGCTGAACTGGAATCGGATGGGCCTGTCAGGGCAACAGTCACTGATCGCCCAGGTGGAGCGGACGGACTGGACAGCGTACCGCAACGAAACCTCCAAGCCCATGGAAGTGAAGCTTTCCGATGGGAGTGTGGTGACATTGGAACCGAAAGCGCAGTTGGCGGTTCATAAAGCATTTAATCAAAAAAACAGGGATGTAAGATTATTGGGCGAAGCCAGTTTCAATGTCCATCGGGACCCTTCGCGGCCTTTTCTGGTTTATTCCGGTGATATCATCACAAAGGTGCTGGGTACGACCTTTCAGATTCGTGCAGCCGACCCTGGCCAACCCATTCAGGTGACGGTTCAGAGTGGTAAAGTAACCGTCTATCGTCAGGCAGCGAGCGTACTTACGAATGTGAGCCCAAGCACAGGTGTGATCTTAACGCCCAATCAGAAAGCTACTTATTTTCCTGATAATGAGCAGTTTGTTACCAGTATCGCCGAAGATCCGCAGCCGATCAAAGTTTCGGCGGATGAGAAAGTACCGGTATCTCTGATATTTAACGAGACCCCCATTGAAGACGTCATTCGGCAGCTGGAAATTATTTATGGGACGGAAATTGAGCTTGAACAGGAGTCTCTGAGCCATTGCCCTTTTACGGGAAATCTCACGAGTCAGGCCTTGTATACGAAATTGGAATTGCTTTGTGGTACGATCAACGGGACTTATGAAGTACGTGGGACCAAGATCCTGATCACGGGGAAAGGCTGCCAGTAACCCATTTCTAAACCCTTAAAATATATGAGCTGATCTTTATCTGACTTCCGGAAATGAAATCGGTACCGTTGGCCCGGTACCGATTTTCCGCCCTTCCTGTATCTCGCAGATCACCTGTTTCAGGGTGTTCAAGGGCTGTTTTTTGCTAAATCCTAAACAAAACTTAACAACATTCAAAAGTATGAAAGACCGTCTACATTATCAAACCTGGCTTTGGGTTGTTATGAAACATTCCGTCTGTCAATTTATCCTGGCAATCTTTTTGATGAGCGCCATACAGGCCCGGGATACCCATGCCCAAAACCTGCTGGAAAGGATCGTGACCATTCATCTGGACCAGACAGATGTAAGCAAATTTGTGAATACGCTCGAAAAAGCAACTGGTGTAGAGTTCGTTTACAGCTCGAAGGCGATCGGAGCAAACAGGAAACTTTCGGTGCATCAGATCAATCAAAAATTATCGGTTGTGCTCGAAACAACCCTGAAACCGATGAACATTGGCTACCGGCTTGTGGATGGTTCCATTCTATTGCACCGGGCAGTTTCTGAGCCGCCGGCCAGTTTGGAAGATCCGGTTAATTCCATTGAACCACCCGTTGAGAGTACTCGTACGGAAATTAACATTACCGGCTCGGTCACGGATGAAAAAGGCGAAGGCTTGCCAGGGGTTAGCGTACTGATTAAAGGTACGCAGCGCGGTACGGCGACCGGCGTTAATGGAACGTATAACATCAGCGTTTCCTCTGAAACCGACGTTTTGGTGTTTTCCTTTGTGGGGTATTTATCGCAGGAAGTGGTCGTTGGCAATAGAAATAAAATCAGCATCTCGCTTGCTACTGATACCAAAGCGTTGGAAGAAGTGATGGTAGTGGGTTACGGCACGCAGAAAAAATCAGACCTGACGGGGGCCGTAAGTTCTGTAAAAGGCGCCGAACTAACCCGCCTGCCCACTCAGCGCGTAGATCAGGCATTACAGGGGCGCGCGGCTGGTGTAATGGTGCAAAATACAGACGGGGCGCCTGGCGGCAATGCAACAATACGGGTGCGGGGAGGTAACTCGATCACCGGGGGCAATAATGCGCTGGTCGTGGTGGATGGTATTCAGGGAGTTAACATCAGTACGATCAATCCCAACGACATTGAGTCGCTTGAAGTGTTGAAGGATGCTTCGGCGACGGCTATTTACGGGGCACGGGGCGCAAATGGTGTAATACTGATCACCACAAAAAGAGGAGCATCGGGCAAGGCGGTTTTTAACTACGGTTTCAGCATTGGTGTCCAAAGGCTCAATCATAAGCTTGATCTGATGAATGCAGGTGACTATGCCTGTAAATCCAACGACTGGGCTGCCACGCAAAACGGCACGATCAGTGCACCCATTCAACCCATTATCCCTTTCACCACCGAGCAGATCGCAACGCTGGATGCACAAGGTGGTACGGACTGGCAAAACGAAATATACCGCAATGGCTTGCTGCAAAATCACCAGTTGTCGGTCAGTGGAGGCAGTGAAACGATCCGCTATTTCGTCTCGGGAGGATACATGAATCAGCAGGGTATTGTGGTGAATACAAAATATAACCGCTACAATCTGAGGAGTAATCTGGATCTTAAAGTGACCAGCTGGATGAATGCAGGAATAAACCTGCACGTGATCAAGGACAAAGGAAATGTACCTCCTGTGGGCGAAGGAACCCGGTTCGGTGATATTTTAGGTCAGGTCATCAATACCGTTGCCAGATTTGACCCCATCACGCCAGTTCGTGACGCATCGGGAAACTATAACAACAAGGCCTTGAAGGGCGGGCCTGATGGGTCCAAAATTTACGCAGACAATGACGTATGGAATCCCGTAGCGACAGCCCTGGAAACAAAGGCTGAAAAGAACAATATCACAAACGAGATCAGCACGTTCCTCGATTTTAAGTTGCTGAAAGGACTTTCTTTGCGGATTACAGGAGCTGCCAGTATCAATGCTAACGACGAGCAGCATTATTACAGTACGAAAACGCAACCGGGCCGTGGAGTAAGCGGTCTGGGAGATCTGGCTGAAAGTAAATACCAGTACTATCAGAATTCCAACATTCTCACGTACAGTAATATTTTTAACAAAAAACATGCTTTGACGGTGACCGGCGTTGCAGAGCAGCAGCTGATACAGTCCAAATCTTCTTTCATATCGGCGCAGGGATTTTTTAGTGACAACACCGGCATCAACGATCTCGGTGGCGCGTCGCAGATCAATCAGCGATACAATGCGCAGTCCAGGCAGGTTTTGAACTCGTATCTTGGCCGGGTAAATTATGTATTTGATGAAAAATACATGATCACGGCCAGTTATCGCGCAGATGGCTCGTCGGTTTTTGGAGCCAATAACAAATGGGGCTACTTTCCTTCGGCTGCTGCTGCATGGAGAGTTTCGCAGGAGCAGTTTCTGGACAATGTCAGGATGATCTCTAATCTTAAACTGCGTGCGAGCTGGGGAAAGACGGGAAATCAGGCCATTCAGCCTTACCAGACACTGGCAACGGTCGCCTCAGGATTTAACTATCCGTATAATGGTAACAGTTCTACCGATGTCGGCTTTGCGCTGGGGCGGGCCGCAAATCCAAATTTGAAATGGGAAACAACCGAACAAACCAACATTGGACTTGATCTCGGGTTGTTTAATGAGCGATTGTTTGCCACCGTGGACATTTACAAAAAGTTGACAACGGACTTGTTACTTAACAAACAAGTAGAAGCATATACCGGGTTTACCACGATTCTTTCCAACGTGGGCTCGATACAAAACAAGGGCCTGGAAATATCCGTTGGCGGCAAACCGTTAACCGGCAAGCTGAGGTGGAATACTTCGTTTAACATTTCCTTCAACAGGAGCAAAGTGCTTGCGCTGCTGGATGATACGCCCCTGGCCATTCGTACGGGTACAGGCGGAGGCTACCAGATCTGGGGCAGCGGCTTTTCCTTGAAATACCTGCAAGTAGGCCAGTCGGTGGACCAGATGCGCGGCTATGTAAACCTGGGTACATGGAGTGAAGCCGACAAAGAAGCGGCGAAAGCGATGGGACAGGCGCCCGGAGAAGCCAAATGGAAGGATGTAAATGCGGACGGTAAAATTACCCGCGCCGGTGACGGCCAGGAGGTAATCGGTAATGCTTCCCCCAAATTCATCTACGGCTGGAATAACAGCATCAGTTATGGGGATTTCGACCTTACGTTTTTGATACAGGGTAGCTACGGCAATGATATTTTCAACGCCGTACGGATCAAAACCGAAAATGCATCCAATGGCCTGAGTTCCAACCTGAAAAATCGGTGGACCAATGATCATCAAAATACCAGTGTTCCTGTATTTCTGAGTTCACGCGACAGGAACGCACTGGATCTCGGCGCGAATCAGACAGCCGGGATTGGCGTAGATCAGCGGTCGAGCAGGTGGATTGAAGATGGCTCCTATCTGCGTATGAAAAACGTAACGCTGTCCTACACGATCCCTGTAAAATGGATCAGCAAGATAGGCGTTAGCAGACTGGCGACTTATGTGACCGCTGTCAACCTGTTTACCATGACCAAATACACAGGATATGACCCGGAAGTTAGCTCATTTAATGCAGGTGGGGCTGGCGGGCTTGGGATTGATCTGAGCAACTATCCAACGGCGAAATCATTCATGTTCGGGATCAATCTAACATTTTAAACAGCATCAGCAGCGCCGCATATTGACAAAAACCGGCGGAATGATCAACCCATAAATAATCGGCATCAAATGAAAAAAGATATTCTTTATTCGACCAAAACTATTGTCATGCTACTTCTGATGGTAGCTGTATTTTCCTGCCAGAGCCTGGAAGAAGTACCGGAGGGAATTTCCACACCACAGAATTTTTATGCCACTACCGCGCAATGTGAAGCTGCTTATGCGGGATCAATGAATGCGCTTTTCTTTACCTGGGGAGGATATCAGGGCATTCCATCTTTCCCGGACGGACAGTTTGAGGGTACCACGCTTGATTTTGGTTCCACCTCTTTTAATGAGCTGTGGACCTGGCACTACAAGGCCATTGCCAATATCAATGCAGTTTTGAAAGCGGTCAAAAGTGGCAGCCTTGCGGGTAATTCGCAGGAGGCGATCGATGGTGTCGTTGCGCAGGGGAGGTTTCTACGGGCATTCAATTACTTTACGCTGGTGCGGTTGTATGGTAAAATTCCGTACATCACAGAAGACACCCCCGACGTGGTGCTGACGCCGCTTACAGCAGCATCCCGGCTGGAAATCTCGACCGTCTACGATTTGTTGCAGGCTGACCTGACTTTTGCGATGGACCATCTCGGGGATTTTGATGCAGCCACTCCTGGAAAACCCAACAAGTGGGTCGCCAAGGGCTATTTGGCGAAGGTATATCTCACCCGCGCAACTGCTCCGCTCAGCCAGACGGATTACTACGCGAAAGCGCGGGACATGGCCGATGATGTCATTACGAAAGGGCCGTATAAGCTGTTGCCTGCTTTCAGCGATGTGTTCAAAACGGCGAACAATCGGAGTACCGAAATTATGTTCGCTTTTCATACTACCTCCGAAACACCGTACATGCCCGGGAACTCCTGGGCACCGTCGGAAATGGATGGGTGGAGCGGCGGCCCGGTCAAAATTTACTGGGCTTCTAATATCTATCCCGAGCAGCCGCGCAAGCACAACTATCTTTTGCTTGATTTTACATCGGATATTTATGATCCTGCCGCACCTCTGATCAACTGGTCGAAGTCTGCTGATGGCGTACCTTATATTGGTAAATACAACATGCCCAATCTTACTTATGATCAGCAAGTAGGCGGCGGCGATGCGGGCATAGAGATGAAATTGCTCCGGTTTGCCGACATACTGCTCATTTACGCAGAAGCCGCAAACATGGCAGCTGGCGCACCCACTCAGCTTGCTGTGGACAGGTTGAATATGATCATTGATCGGGCCAATGCGGGTACAGGTAAGGAGCCAAAAGCGACACTGGCTATGTCAAAATTAGATTTTGATCAGAAAGTGATTGACGAAAGAAGCTATGAGCTTTGTTTTGAAAATGACCGTTATTTTGATGTGCTGAGAAAGCGGATTTTACAGAAGGTTAATTTACCAGATAATGCCCAGGGGTACGACGAAAACGACTACCTGTTACCGATCCCGGCACTGGATGCCAGGGCCATTGGGCAAAATCCAGGATTTGAATAGGCAAGAAAAGTTAGGATAAAAGCCGGTCTGTGATTTGATCGGCTTTTCCTTTTTACAATTTCGAAAGCGAAGTAACATTCATTGAAATGATGTATTTGAAAAATATCCGAAGGTTCGCCATTTCCATGAGCGTCCTGTCAGTTATCGTTGTGTTTAGTCGCCAAGCTTGCCTGGCCAGTCCGCCGCAGGTTCCGTCGGAAGACTTGCAGAAAATCGGTTCAGATAAGGCTGAACAACAGCACGCAGCAAACCCGAACGGGAGAAATGATGCCTGGGGTTTTGTGGGTTTTGGTGGGGGAGGTGCTATGTTTTATCCCGCAGTGAGTCCGCATAATGTGGACCGTGCGTTCGTAAGTTGTGACATGACCGGATCGTTCGCGACTTACAATGGTGGGAAATCCTGGCGCATGTTTAATCTGAGGGCACCGGTAGATTATTATGTATTTGACCCGCTTGACTCCAATACGGTGTATGCCAACTCCCTTGCTTTGTTCAAAAGTACAGACCGTGGGAATACCTGGTCGCTTTTCTACCCGTCTCCGTCAAGCGTTAGCGGATATGTATCGCAAGGAGATCATGCCAATGAAACAGTGGTTACCAAAGACAGTACCATTCGGAAAGTGCTGGCGTTCGCGGTAGATCCGGCAAATTCAAAGCGACTCTACGCCGCCATTTCGATCGACGGCAAATCGGGTTTTTATATTTCAATGGATGGCGGAGCCAGCTGGAAAATGGATCGGGAATTAATGGATAACACAAAAAACATTTTCATCAATCCACGGTCGCCCTCAAACAATCGGACGATCTATATCTGCCAAAAAAACAGGGTTTACAAACGTGAAAATGGAATCTGGAAAATCAACCGGCTGGCTGATAATGTCAAAGAGATCAACCAGTTTACCGCAGGTTTTGATCAGAAAACCCGACAATTCATCATGTATGGCATTTCCGGTACATCTTACTTTAACGCTGCCACGGACAACAGCGGGATTCACTATACTGCAAACGGCGGCGATTCCTGGGAAAACAGGCAAGCTGGAATTCTTAAATGGGGACAAAAAGGAAGCACTCTTCCCGAATGGCGAAGTATAGCAACGAGTGCCGGGCATCCTAATGTGGTTTACGTCTCTTACGCAAATTTGAAAGTACATGCAGACACGACTTCCATCGGCGTTGCCAGAAGCGAAGACTATGGAAAAACCTGGAAACTGACCTGGAAAGATGATTTGACAAAAAACAGAAATATAGTCTCCAAAAATTTTGAAAGCGAGTGGATCAACGAACGTTTTGGGCCTACCTGGGGTGAAAATCCTTTTTCATTGGGAGTATCACCAACAAACCCGGATGTATGTTATGCAACGGATTTCGGGCGTACCGTCAAGACCCATAACGGAGGTAAAAGCTGGGAGCAAGTGTTTACAAAACACAAGGAAGGCGGTGGCTGGACTTCCCGCGGATTGGAAGTGACAACGAGCTATGGCGTGTTTTTCGATCCGTTTGATCAGCGTCATCTTTTTATTGCCAATACTGACATTGGGCTCATGGAAAGCAATGATGGGGGAGAGAGCTGGCTGAGTGCAACGAAGGATAACGGTGTACCGAAAGCCTGGGAAAACAGCACGTACTGGATGGAGTTTGACCGGAAGGTAAAGGGTCGTGTGTGGGCAGTTATGAGCGGAACACATGATCTGCCGCGCCCGAAAATGTGGCGAAAAAATGGTGTAAAGGATTACCAGGGTGGCGTGCTCGTGAGTGATGATGCTGGCAAAAGCTGGCGACCTGTGAGCAAGGATATAGGCGAAGGGGCCATGACGCACATTCTGGTCGACTACGCGAGCAAACCGGAAAGCCGGACTTTGTTTGTCTGCGTTTTTGGTAAAGGTGTTTATAAATCCGATGATGGCGGTAGAAGCTGGCAGCAAAAAAATAAAGGAATTGTGGGTAAAGAGCCTTTTGCCTGGCGGATTATGCAACGCGAAAAAGACAGTACATTGTTTCTTATTGTTAACCGGCGTAGTGAAGATGGTAGCATCGGCAATGAGGAGGACGGGGCCATTTACCGGTCTGGGGATGGCGCAGAATCCTGGACAAAATTGGCGCTACCCGACGGAACCAACGGCCCAACCAGCCTGGCGATCGATCCTGAAAATGATCAACGGCTTATGCTGTCTGCCTGGGGAAGAAAAGGAAAGGGTAAATTTTTGCCAGATCACGGCGGTGGCATATTTAGCTCAGCCGACGATGGAAAAAGCTGGAAGCAGATATTGCAGCAGGATCAGCATATACATGACATTACCTACGACTCCCGAATCAAGACTTTCTACGCCTGCGGATTCAATGGCTCTGCGTACCGGTCGGAAGATATGGGTAACTCTTGGGCAAGGATCAAAGGGTATAACTTCAAATGGGGAAAACGCGTAGATCCTGATCCGCGTGATCCTGAAAAAGTTTTCGTAGTCACATTCGGGGGAGGAATATGGTACGGTCCTGCAAAAGGCGACGAAGCCGCACAGGAAGACATTATCAAATAAACCGGTTGTTCATCTATTTAAAATGCTGTTCGGCGATTAGCTGTATCGTTTGGGTTTTGTGAAAATTATCTTTGGCAATCAATGAATCACTAAACAAAATGCCAAAGATGAACAGGCCGACTTTTCTATTTTTGATACTTTTAAATACCTGCATTACTTACGGACAAAGCCCGGCGTCGACTCCGGTAGGCAATTGGAAAATGATCTCGCACCTGGCCACCTATGAGGGAAAAACTTTCGACTCTCACGTTGCCCTCCTTAGCCAGCGTCCGTGCGCTGCCAAAATCATATATCGTATCACATCCGACGGCAATTACCGCCTAGATGCATCCGAATCAGGCTGCGATGAAAAATATGTCAGTATTCAGCAGCGGCTTTACTCAAAAAACGTTTGGAAAGTGAGCGGTACGAGCATATTTGTTGGGGGAAAAGAGGGAATAGGTAACACTTACGCCCTCACTTTTTCCGGCAATAAAATGACCTGGAAAAGCGAATACGGCGATGTGATTACGTACCAGAAGCTGCCGTAAGATCTGACCCCAATTTCTCCCATACTCATCTTTCGAAATTCAAAAAAGAGAAAATCACCATGGAAAAACCTGAGAACGTATATATATGTGCGTTAAAACTTTTAATGCATAATGCTTTTTTAGTTCTTTTGGTAGCATTGGTTTCGTGCTCCAAAGAGGAAGAAACTTCAAAAACGACTCCCGAGACTTCATGCCGCTTTCTGAAAGTTTCCCTGCTGTCTACTGGCGGAGGCAACGTAAGCTACGGTACCAATTCCGCTATCGAATACAATGCACAGGGGCAGATGTTCCGCAGCATCGACCAGTCAAAGACCACGTACATCGGGGGTGGTGAAAAGAATGCTTTGGCAACGAGTGTTTACGAATATAACGCTGACGGGTTCGTGACCAGCGAAAAGCGCAGCGCAATCGAAGATGATTCCAAAAGGACAGAAAATAATTCACTCACCTCACAATTCAAATACCAGGACGGCAGGCTTTCGGAGGAAATTTCAACTACAATTTTTGAAAGTTATTACAAAGACACCGGTCAGACCGAAACATATACGTATAACAAAAACACGAAATATGAATATGAATCGGGCGGCAGCATGGCCAAAATAACGGAATTGAACAACTCCTCGTTGGGCGGAAATTCTGCTTCCAGGTATTACTATTCCAATGGCAGACTAAGCCGCATTACCTATCAGGCTGGAAACGGTCCGGAGGAGGACGATTTCACGATCGCGGAAGGGAAAATTGTTGAGCGCAAAAATGGGAGCGACGTCACCATTTACAAATACGATTCGCAGGATCGGCTCATTCGTATTGAGTACTGGAATGCTGGTCAACTAACCGGTTTTGCTGATCAGAATTACGACAATCAGAAAGCACCGATCGAAACTTCGCCTCAGTTATTTTTAAAAGGATGGCCAAAACAGAAAACGATACGAGGCGAATATGGGAATACTTCAAACAACATTATTAATTTTAGACAGATTTCCATACAAGGCAGCGCCAATGTGGAGTTGGTAAGCTATACCTTTCAATATGAGTTTAATACAAAAGGAATACCAGTCAAAGCAAAGTTGACAGGTACTCTTCAAGGACAGCCGTACAATGGTGAGTATACCTACGAATACATTGATTGCAACTAGCCTTTGACAGCGAAATAGCCATGAGAAAACAAATCGCAATTGCATTGATGCTGGCGTTATTTGCCCAATGCTCTAAAAAAGAAATCAGTACAGATGAATGTACTGCGAATCCTACTAACTGCGGGTGCCCCGACGCCCCAGCCAGCTGTGAAACCCCGGATCATGAAAACCCGGAGAGGCTGAGTGGTAAAATCTACGTTTCTCCGTCGGGTAATGATAGCAACGACGGAAGCGAAAACAAACCTTTCAAAACCATTCAAAAAGTCGCCGACAATGCTGATCCTGAAAAAGGTATTGAGATTATTCTGCGTGGCGGAACCTATGAAAGCCAGGAGATCAGGTTCCGGACTTCGAACATTCACATACATTCCTATCCAGGCGAATGGGCGGTGATAAAAGCAGTAACAAATATCGAAGACATAGCCAGCTGCATCTGGTTCCGCGAGCCGGGAACTTCAAAAGTAACGCTTGAAAATCTGGAAATTGTGGGCGGCTACTATTATGGCATTAAGCTGGAAAGTGACTGGGATGACGACCGGAATGTTCCCTATGCGAGCAAAAAGGGTATATCCGACGTCAAAATACTGAATTGCAAGATTCATGACACTGGTCGCGACTGCATTAAAATCACACCCGGCTGCAAGGATATTCAGATCCTTAATTGTGAGATTTACAAATCAGGAGTGGGGCTAGCGAACATTGAAGCGCATAACGCCGAGGGGATTGATAATGTGAATGCAGACCGTATGATTGTGAAAAACTGTTATTTCCACGACATTGCCACCAATGCGCTTTATGCCAAAGGAGGTGCCAAAGACTGTATTTTTGAACAAAACCTCATTATGAACTGCGGCGAGGGAGGATTAATTGCCGGCTACCTCGACACGGACAGCGAGTGGTTCAACACGACTACGAATCCGAATTACTACGAAAGCATTAACATCATTATCAGCAATAACATCGTGGTCAATACCAAGCGGGAGGGCGTTGGGTTGTATGCTGCCATCGGCGCGCAGGTTTACAACAATACGATCGTCAATGCAGCCAGCGACGAAGGCAGTTCAGCGCTCATGATAGCGAGAGGTGAAATTTACGGCACACCGGGCGGCGACAGGCATCCGGTCTGCAAAGATTTGAAAATTGCAAACAACATTTTCATACAATCGGCCTCGGCAAAAGGCAATATGGCCAGACTTCGCATAAAACCCGGCGGAACCAACGATATTGGCAACAATTTTTACTTCCGCCCTGGGACTCTTTTGTATCGCGTGGATCAAAATGAGGATGATTATGAAGAATTTGAAAGTTTCGCAAACTGGAAATCGAAATCCGGTTTTGATGCAAACAGTACGAATGCAGATCCTAAACTAAACACCCAATACCATTTATCAGGTGACAGTCCATGCATTGGAAAAGGGAAATCACTGGGCAGTCTGGTGGAGAAGGATTATGATGGGGCGACAAGGGGCAATGTTCCGGATGTTGGCGCAGATCAGGCAAACAGTGGCAACGCTTTGCCAACGCCACCACCTGCTTCTTCTGTCGGAACGAAGGGGACAGGTGGAATCTGAAAGGCGATTTTTGGGCAGGAAATGTATGTGAGTTGCCAGTTTATTGACGCTGCTCCTCAGTTTTAAGAAAAGTAAAAATCGTGTCGTAAAATTCCTCTGGAAGGAAAGGCTTAACCAGGTATTGCGAAAAACCATTTGACAATGCCTTGTCACGCTCGTCTGTAAACGCGGAAGCTGTTAGCGCGATTACCGGTACCTGGGAGCCCTGGGCCCGAATGATGTGGGTAGCTTCAAAGCCATTCATAACGGGCATTTTAAGATCCATCAATATCAGGTCGTAATGGTTGTTATTGAATCTTTCGACCGCTTCACAGCCATTTTTGGCATTATCGCATTGCAAACCCACTTTTTTAAGCAAATTCGTGACAAACATTAAATTAACATCGTTGTCGTCCACCACCAAGACCCTTGCTTCTGGTAAAGTAATTTTCACACCCACAGGCTTTTCCTCTACGGGTTGCTGATCGGAATAAGCGAATTGAATACAAAAGGAAAAACGTGATCCAACGCCCTGCTCACTTTCTAATTTTATTTCAGTTCCGAAAAGTCTTAAGAGTTCTTTTGTTATCGCCAGGCCAAGTCCCGTTCCACGATTGCCACGGTTGGCTTCTATACTGCTTTGTACAAAAATCTCGAAAATCGAAGATTGATCTTCCAATGGAATGCCGATTCCTGAATCGCTGATTTCAAACTGTAACGCTATCTTGCTTTCATCCCTTTCGAGTTCCCTGACCGCCAGCTTCACAAAACCCTGTTCCGTAAATTTTACAGCATTGTGAATCAAATTGGTGATGATCTGGTTCAGCCGCACCTGATCGCCGGTCAAATGGACAGGCAAGGACGAATCAATTTCAAAGATCAAATCCAGTTTCTTTTCGTGAGCACGCGGAACAAACGTTTTTTCAAGGTTTTTGAGAAAAATGGAAAGGTTAAACGGTTCCCTTGCAAGCTTGACATGATTGGAATTGATTTTATTGAAATCAAGAACATCATTGACGACCGCCATCAGATGATCTGATGAAAACTTTAAAGTCCCGACCAATTCTTTCTGGAAATCAGTCCGTAGCTCTTCTTGTAGCATTAAATGGACAATTCCTACGATCCCATTCAGTGGGGTCCTGATCTCATGGCTCATCGTAGACAGGAAGTCGGATTTGGCCTGCATTGCCTCTTTCGCCAATTGGTTTTGCTTTTCCAGTTCTTTATTTTGCTTTTGCAAGCTTTGGAAATAGATAAACTCCCGGTACTGCTTGTTATATCGCATTTGCAAAACCAACGGGAAAACGCATTGTCCCAGAAAATAGAAGAAACCTCCCTCCTTCAAAAACCGGATTAGCACATCGCCTCCATTGACATAAAGCGCGAGTGAGAAAAATAGGACCGTAGTGACCGAACTGGTCAGGGCGTAGCTAAACTTCCAGCGCAGCACCCAGATCGAAAATACCAGTTGCAGGGTCAGATTGATGCTTAGGTCGTAGTAGTAAAGGGTTTCAAAACGGGCCAGAATAAAACCATGAAAAATAATCAACAAAATCCGGCTGAAAAAAGAAGCATTCTGACTATTGATCCTCCCTTTGAAATGCAGAAAAATAATCAACCCTACCAGGGCACTACAGGTAACCTGGATCAGAAAAATGGAATGATAGTTGGGGTTGCCGTTAAGGTAGTAAAGGATGGAGGTTAGCGGATAGCAAACTAAAAAGGTGAAACAGAATATCCTGTTTCCCCATAAGGCTTTTTCTTCGAATTCTTGCTCCCAAAGACTCTGCAAGCCATGTGGGTCATCTTTTATTTGAGGGTAGAAATTATTTGTTGCCACTGCCGGTAAAGCTCGCTATTAACATAGCGCAAAGTAAGAATTTGAGGGGCATTTCCACCACTATGTAATACGGAAATCGTAAATAAATATGACTATGCCGTTTGCGGCATTCGCGGCGTATGAAAATTTTCTAACATTACCCGGGTAACATTCAACAACCAGTTCTTCTAAATGTCTTCGCGCCTTCTCTCCATGGAGATTTCGTTCGGGCGACTGCTTGTACGGTAACCGGAACTAACCGAACTACGCACCAGAAATTTTGTTGAAATTGAATATTATGGTATAACATATTGGTTCAACCTCCTAGATGATTTAATCCACCCGGAGTCGAACAAATGTAGAACCTAATGCTGCTTGATTTGAAGAACTTGGCTGAGTTCAATGTCGAGAAACGAGCTCATGTTGTCTTGTAATGCCGATAAATTATTAACCAGTCCGCGGTTCGAAAACCTCTGCATCTGCTATGAGGGAGGAGATATCAGGCAGTGGCTGGCCGGTTGAAATGGAGTTTGACTAGTGTCCCGTCCTGGTTTTCGTAGGTCAGGATACCATCGAGCTGACGAGTGAGGAGTTCCACCAGCTGCGTACCAAAGCCTGTTTCTTTGGCTGTTTCCATGGGCTTCTTGCCAATACCATTGTCGGCCACTTGCAGCAAAAGCGATTCTTCGTCCATGCGCGTCAGGCTAACGCGAATCGTGCCCCTGTCCCTGCCCACAAATGCATATTTAAGCGAGTTAGTGAATAACTCGTTGGCAATCAGCCCCACGGAAATTGCTGTGTCGATATCTAATACTAGTTCGGGCATCGGACAATCAATATGGATACGATTCGCCATGTCGAAGGAATGGAGAATGCTTTCTCCCAGCTTGTTAAAATAGTCACGCATTTCTATGGCGCCCAATTGCTCGCCCTGATACAATTTCTGGTGAATAATGCTCATGCTCTGCACCCGGTTCTGACTGGCTTGTATGGCTTCCAGTACTTTGGGGTCGGAGATTTTGGCTGATTGCAGTGAAAGCAAACCCGACACCACACCCAGATTATTCTTGACCCGGTGATGGACCTCTTTCAACAGGAGCTCGTTCTGGCTGTTTTTTTGTGCGATTTCGTCCCGCTGCTGTTTGATTACTACGGCTTCCTCCAAGGCTAGTTCGCGAGCTTGTTCATGCAATCGGGCTTTCATTAGGTACCAAAAACCAACTAACAGCAACAGCGCGCAAGCTACGTATGCCCCAGGACTTAGCCACCAGGGAGGACTGATAACGATCCGCAGAGGTGTCACCAATTTAGTCCAGATTCCATCGCTATTGCGGGATTTTAAATGAAAAATGTAAGAGCCTGAATTCATTTGAGCAAAATCGACGGTATGGTTCAGGCCAATATTTACCCATTGCGGCTCCTCATCTTTTGCGGTCAGCGCGTAAGCATATTCACGGCTATTGGTGTTGCGGTAATCCAGGAGCGCAAATTTAATTTCAAGGGTGTTTTCCCGATACGATAATGCCAGCTCATGGCCACGCCAGCGATTTTCGGGCAGGGCGCTCATCTTTTTTGTTCTATCAACATCAAAAGAAGACACTGCTACCAGCCGGAGGGGCGAGCGAGCTCGAGGGGCGTTTTGAATGAGGGCCGGCGTAAACCGTCGCAGATTATTCTGGCAGCTAAAATACACCTCGCCTGTGCCGAGCCGCGCAGCAATGGGTGTGGAATACACCGAGGTGCCTACAAACTGCGGGAATGTATTTACCTTCTCCGTCACTGGGTCAATACTGGATACCACATGATTCTGGTTAAACCAGATTTTACCCTCCTCGTCAAGCGTGGCATGGGCAAAATAATCATCCGTAAACCCATGGGCAAAGCCATACTTTTTGAATCGCCCCGTTTTCACCGACAGCCGCTGCAAGGGAGCGCTATACCCGCTAGTCACCCAGACATCGCCCTGCTTGTCAATCAAAGGTGCAAAAGTAGAGTTGCTGGCCAGCCCATTCCGGTCGCCTTGCCGGAGCATAAACCGCTGCACGCGCCGGGAGCGTTTATCAATCCGGCAAAGTCCGTTCGCCGCTCCGCAGACCCAAACGTTATTTTGGGAATCGATGGCAATTTTTTGCAGCAGGTTCGATGCCAGGGTGTTAGGGTCAGTAGGGTCATTTTTCCACTGTTCATAGCGATCCACCATACCCGTTTTCACAGACAAACTACCCTTTGGGATACGGAAAAGCCCATAACCCCAGGTCGATATCCATAGGTCGCCATCCTGGTCAAGAGCAGAACAGATGGGGGATTGGATGGATTTGCCTCCTGGCTTACCTATTCGGACAGGGGTGCTGCGACCCGTTTTTTTGTCAAAAACAAACAAGCCTTCTGTGTCGGAGATCACCAGCAAATAGTGATCAGCTAGAAGGCTGAGGGAGACTATTGAGGGCTTTTTCAGCACAAACTTAGTATCATTCTGGTTGGGATTGTGCCGGATTAGTCCGAGATCGGTCCCGATCCAGATCAGGCTATCCGGATCATGGAGTATGTCTTCGGCCCTCGGCTTGATGTTACCCAGCATAGGCATCTGCAGATTGGGGTACCGTTCCTGGCGGTCGTCGAAAAAGAGCGGATTCTTGTCGTCAAGGCGTTCGAGCCAAATCAGGCCCTGCGGGTCTTCGTAAAGTGTAACCAATCCCTTTAGTCGCTCCTGATTTTCGACGGCTATCGGGGTACATTCTTCTACCCGGGTCCGGTCTGCTGAAATTCTGAAAATATTGTTCTCGCAACAGAGCCAAAGCCGTCCCGAACGGTCTTCCAGAATTACTCTTGGAAACGGAATGGGCTTACCGTCGGCAGTATGGATATCAAATGGGGTGATCTGACCAGTCTTTGGACTGAACACCCGTAGCCCGGTTTGATTGGGAACGCCCATCCAGAGCAATCCCAGATGATCTTTACAGAGGCTGTTCGGGACATTCAAGCCAACTGTGAAATTAGGTACTGACGCGCCTTGTCCGTCAATAGCCGGAAAGCAAAACCATTGTTTACTGGCCCGGTTGTAATACTCGAACCCAACAGTGGTACTGACATAAACCCGGTCCCTTTCCACAATAATAGGTGACAACGGATTGCCTTGTAGCTGCCCCGCCTCGCCGGGCCTGGGCAGAAAACGAACAGTACGACCCGTCCGTGGATTAAACTGATTCATGCCCCAATCGCTTCCGATCCAAATTTGGCCTGATTCATCGCGTTGAAGGTACCTGAGTTTGTCAGTCGACAAGCTGGCTTTGTCGGTAGGCACGTGACGAAAATGAGCGACCTTTCCGGTTTGCGGATTATAGGCATTCAGGCCACCGTCACGGGTGGAGATCCAGAAATTACCTTGTTCATCCTGGATCATGTCGACCACATGCGGTGAGGAGAGTGAATTCAGGTCAACCGGATTGGAGCGGACCGTTACGATCTCGTGGCCATCATATCTTTTCAGACCATCGTCACTGATAAACCAGAGAAAATCGTCACGGTCGTTAAAAAAACTGTGGATAACGAATTGATTTCTGTTGCGGCCCAGCGTTTCTTTGGGCGGCTCATTGAAATAAAGTACCGTGGATTGTGCCTGTCCGGTGAGTGAGGGCAGGCACAACAGGATGAAGAGCCACCATTGAAAAATGTATTTACCCATGTTGGGACAAGCAGTTTCGGTAGCTCACAAGATACAAAAAAAGAGAGCGTTATGGAGCCGGGGGGGCATCGGCATTCCACATGCCCATGATGGATACCCACTTTCCGTCTTTGTTGCGTTTGAGCAATTCGGTGTACCGGCCTTTATCGACAACAACTTTCCCATCGGGCGTCTTTATATCCATCTGAAACTGACCTGTTTCCCACCCCAGGCTACCCTCGCTTCCGGTTCTAATCGTTTTGACGGATACATTGGTAGCCCCTGTTTCAATAGCACCCTGCCAGTATTTGAGAATGTTTGCCCGACCGGTTACTGCAGGTTCGTTAGGCGGATACAATGTGGCGTCTTCAGCATAGCAATTCGCAGCAGCTTCCGCATCCTTGGTATTAAGCGCAACTGCAAAATCCCTGTTCACCTGGGACAGCTCTTCGGCTGTGGCGGGCTTTTCCTTCGCCGGCGCGTTGCAGGAGGTATTAAAACATGTTAACGCAGCAAAAACACCAAGTAACTGGGCAAACGATTTGGTTTTCATTTAGCAGGAGCGTTCGGGCTGGACATATCTCTGAACATCTTCCATTTTCCTTCCTCTTTTTTCCAAAGAACGATGTACTTATCAACTCCAACTACCACATCCTTTACATAAATAGTCACTTCACCTTCTTCCGCCAATAAATCCTCATTACCAAATACTTCTTTCGTTTCGAAATTCAATTTTGTTACTCCTGACTTTATAATACCTGAGACAGCTGTCTGAATAGCTGCTCTTCCAACAAAAGAGGGGGCTTGGGGAAACATTAACTTCGCATCTGTCGCGTAAAGGCCCGCTACTCCAGCCGAATCACCTTTGGCAAAAGAAGCCATAAAATTTTTGTTGATTTCTTCAATTTCAGTTCTGGCAGCTGTTAAATTGAATTCCGTAACTGCCTGTTCTTTTGGCTTTTCGGTACAGCTTTGAAATGCAAATGCTAAACTGCAAAGCGTGAACAACAACGTTTTTTGATTTGATAATCCCAAAAAAGAGGAGGGTTTCATAGTCGGATATGGTTGGTTAATCAGTGAACTTTGAACGCTTCTAATTCAATTTCGATCAGTTGGCCGGGCAATGCTAACTCCTTCACACCAAACCTGTCGGGAACTGCTTCTTGTAGATCGTGCTACGGTAGGCTGAATGTTTCTCAAATTCTTGCATGTTGGTCGGCAGAATGTTCTCGACTACCACATCGTCCAGGGTGTAGCCATAGTGTTTCATAACCTTGTCGAGATCGCCATAGCACTTCTCAATATCCAGTTTTTCAAGGTCCTGAAAGAAGGCTTTACGAGAGCAGAAATTTCCTTTTCAGTCGCTTGCATAAAGTTTTAAAATTAAGCCACCGGGTAACTGATTGCCCGGTGGCGGAGGGTGGACCATCTCCGTTTATTTGATCATAGATTTCGCTTTATCGGCACGCTCTTTCGCATCAGGGAGTCCCATTGCAACGGCTTTATCATAGAATTCGGCAGATTTTGCATATTCTTTGTTGTTCATGTAAAATTCTGCCATACTGTCGTAGGCATTCGCCTCTTTCGGTGCGAGGGTAACGTACTTCTCAAAAGAGGTCTTGGCTTTATCCATTTCTTTTTTTTCCATATACAGATAGCCCATTATATTATGGACAGGCGCAAATTTCGGGCTCATTTTTGCCAGTTTTTCAGCGTAATCCAGGGCGCTGTCGACGTTCTTATCAGTATAAACTGCATGGAGCGAGGCCCACTCCAACGCCTGTGGTGTTTTCGGATATGCAGCTACCAATGCTGTCATGGTTTCGGCAGCTTTTGCACTGGTATCTGCCTTCCAGCTGACGAAATATTGCCGCATTATTTTTTCAGCCTCGTTGAGTTTAGCCGCATCAAGGGCCAAGGCTTTGTCAAGAAGGGCTGGTCGTTCCTTTCTGGTTCCGAACTGAACGGCATATACGTATGCCATAAAAAAGTTCGGGTCTTCGGCCAGTGCTTTGTCGATTTCCGCCTTGGCTTCTTTAAAATGGATATTCGAATACAGGTCGGATGCCCTATGCAACGACGCGATGGCCGTTTTGGAGGTGGAAGAAACAGGAAGGTAAAAATCCTGAGCTGATGCGATGGTAATGCTTCCCCAGAGGAGAGCGAGTCCTGCAAATAATTTTTTCATAGGATTGATCGGCGTTTGATGGTTTACATTGGATCCAAACTAACGCCAATATATTTCGATATCAAGTGTGCCAGGACGAACGCATTCTTTTACTGTCCGGAGATCCGCAATTTCTTACCGAAGGAAAATTCAAGGGCAGGTTGCCGGTTGCGACGGGGTAATGTGGGGCCTTAAATGGTCTGGATTCGTTTCAGCAGCGCATCACGAAAGTTGTGGCTGAGCGGGATCGTTTTGCCCTTGATGCCGATATGTCCTTCGCCGACCTCATCCACCTGCGTCAGGTTTACCAGATAGGATCGGTGCACCCTCACAAAATAGTTGGACGGGAGTTTGTCTTCCATCACCTTCAGGGTCGTTGTCATCAGATATTCTTTGTTCGCCGTAAAGAGGTGGGAGTAGTTGCGGTCGGCTTCGACATAGAGAATATCAGCAATGAAGATCTTGACGATCTTTTCACGGTGCCGCACAAAAATCCGGTCACTAAGCACAAATTGCGCAGGGGCGGCATCATTGGAAGCGGGATGATGTTCATCGACCAGGCGGCTGATGGCCAGTTCGATGGCGCGTTGCAACTCAATCGATCGGATCGGCTTGGAGATGTAGGCATAGGGGCGGGTTTTTTTAGCCCGGGCAAAGGTGGCTTCGTCGGTATTGGCCGTGACGTAAATGATCGGAATGTTCCATCGTTGCAGGATTGCATGGGCCGTTTCGATACCGTCGAGCGGACCTTTGAGGCTGATATCGAGTAAAATAAGGTCAGGCCGGTCGGTTTCGGCGTGCCGGATGGCTTCTTCACCCCGTGGGACAATCCCGCTCACCTCATAGCCGAGCTTGCTGAGCTGCAGGGCGATGTCGGCAGCAATAATCATGTCATCCTCCACAATGAGCAGCTTTATGGCAATATTCATGTTGTTTGATTGCTATTATTGTACGTTCACAGTTTCGTTTTTCACTGAAACAGAAGTCGAACCGCTAATGTGCACAAAAACAGCGGCAAAGAGGTTTTTATTTGCCTGAAAAAATAAAAAAATTCCTCAGGATGTGTATAGGGGACTTAGTACCAGCAACTGAATAAATGTCGAACCAATTGCCTGATTGATTTACGGAGATTGTCAGAGTTTGTTATACTACTGTCAAGTGCGCCGAGGCACGACTTCCCCGAATGGAAACACGGTGACCGCATTCGATTTATTTCGGCCATTAGTTATCTTAATTTTCAATCAACCCGTTCATATCCCAAAATACTGGCGTCCAGGATTTTTAGTCAACTGCAAACTGGCTGTTGCACAACTCGGTAAAAAACAGCCTAAGGCTCTTTCATAACTGCCTGGATTTTTATAACTTCAGGAATGCAAGGAAGAAAAAATTACTCTGAAAAGCTTTTCATGAGTTTCCAGTTATCCGAGCGGATCCCGAAGGATAATTTTTACGGGAGGCTCAGAGAGATTCTGGATTTACAATCCATTTACAGCAATACCCGAGACCTGTATGGTCGCACCGACAACCCGGTTTAAGCTTATGCTTACGGGTTACCGGGAAAAGATAACCTCTGACCGTAAACGGGTATATCACTGCGCGATGTGCATGGACATTCTTTACTTTTTGGGTTATGATATTGATGAGCAGCTACCTTTGCATTCGACCATTAGCCGGACAAGACAATTACACCCAGCTACCGTTTTTGAATCTATATTCAATAAGACGTTTGCTTTATTTGTTGATAAGGGCATGGTTAGAGGCCATACCCAGGCCATGGACTTGGCACCTGGTTTACTTTGATCAGGAACGATTCATAAATCCTCAAACAAGATGATTTTCAGGCTATATTAATCACTAAAAGCGCCCTTTGAGGCGCTTTTAGTGATCCAGCTGATTCGGTTTGCTCTGGCGGATTTCAATATGCATTTCACAGATTGGCCCGAGATTCTGAAAACCTTGGAGAGTCGTTTCATAATTAAGCGCGATTTGAACTCTCGTTTCTCCAATTGGTCAGAACAGTTCAAGTCTCCAACTATAATTCGGGCTATTAGTACGAAAGACATTAGTGACGAAATTGATAGACTGGATAGCAATTGCAACTACTGGGTGGTTCTTGTGCTTGGCGATTATCCCTCAGCGAAACAGGTTGTGTACGATTGCAAGCCAATCGTGATAAGAGCTTTGATTGAAATAGGCACCGGTAATTTCTTTATTGGAGATAAAAAGTATAACTGGCTTGTTCAATTTCACCAGACGACAAGCAACATAGTTTCTTTGATCAAATCTGGTAAACATGAGACGCCATTTGAAAAGACGTCTAATAGCTGAAAAAATGTTTAAACGTTGGAAGTTGATTAGATAGTTTTTTCCATAATTTTCTTTCCCTGTTTTCACCTTCTCTCTCGCGATCCCCTCTCACAACAGGAGGGGGCGTGAGAGAGAAGGTGAAAAGATTAAATAACATTCGATCTCTCAAATTTGGTCTGACATGTACGAACGACCACCATAAATAATTCTACGCAATTATTTACAGACTTCTATATATTTATCTAAGATTAGAGAAACGCAAGATAATTTCCTTTCCTCAACCGCCTGTTTTCATCTTATGCCTTTTTTATGAGCAACATCTTTCGTGCGCCTAACAAAGAGACCGAATATCAAAGTTATATGGTTTATGCTTTGATATTCGTCTGGTTTTTGACAACGGCAATAGTCATTGTGATAGAGCTATTTTATTTTCCACACCTGTGGTACCGTTGGCTACTGTTGTTAGGGGTTATGTTTTTTATTGCCGCTTTTAATCTTAGTCTGAACTATTTCCGGCGCAGCCGGGAGGCCAGCTGGTCATTTACAATAATGTTGTGGCTGTACATTACCATTCACTGTTACTCGACAGGTGGGATTTTTGCACCCGGTATCCTGTCGCAGACGAGTGTTATACTTACCGCCGGGTTTTTACTGGGTCGCAGAGGTGGCTTGGCCATCGGTTTATTGACCATCGTTGCGGACTTCGGTCTGGCTTACCTGGAAATAAACGGTCTTTTGCCCATTGCTGCAGTCGCACATGATCCTATCGGACGCTGGC
This sequence comes from Dyadobacter sp., assembly GCF_039919315.1. GTDB lineage: Bacteria > Bacteroidota > Bacteroidia > Cytophagales > Spirosomataceae > Dyadobacter. The sequence goes on from NZ_JBDSFX010000002.1 coordinate 75,690, forward strand.
TTAGCGCTATTATCCCTTTTGGTACCATCCTGGTGTTGCAATATTATGCGATCAATCACCTGCGCACCAGTTTAGTAAGCTTACAAAGGGAAATCATTGGGCGTAAAGATGCGGAAGTCATTAAAGACAAGACCGTTCTTGACCTTAGGGAGCGGGAAAAGGAATTGAGAGATTACAAATACGCGTTAGAAATTTCTTCTATTGTAAGTGTTACAGACGTAGATGGCCACTTCACGTTCGTAAATGAGAATTTCTGTAAGATCAGTAAATACAGTGTCGAGGAATTATTGGGCCAGTCGCATAGCATCCTGTGGTCGGGCGAGCATCCCCCTGAGTATTTCGCCGGGCTGGTATCAGCTATGCAAGAAGGAAAGTTTTATAGAGCAGAATTTTGCAATAAGGCCAAAGATGGCTCCGTCTATTGGGTGGATACCAACATCGTTCCGTTTTTGAATGAGGAAGGAAAGGTCTATCAGTATATGTCCATCAACCGTGATATTACACGAAAGAAGGAAGCATTGGAACAACTACGGGTCAGCGAGGAACGCTATAAGTCTATCATTACCGTTTCAAATACAGGCGCTTGGGAATACGAACTTGATACTGATCGGGTATGGTACAGCGCTCAATATTTTGCTATGCTTGGCATGGATAGGCCAGATGGTTTTTGGGATGAGACTATGGCCACGACCTGGATGGACAGGCTCCATCCGGAAGACCGGGAACGTTCAATAAAGAAATTTGATGACTTTTTAAAGAGCGGCTCCTTGGACTTATATGAAAGTTTTTTTAGGATGCGCCATGAGAACGGAAATTGGGTGTGGATTTGGTCGCGCGCCAGAAGACTTCATGACCGCCATGGTAATATTACCAACATCACACTGGGTACCCACACCGATATCTCAGAACGCGTAAACGCAGAGGAAAAGATTAGGGAAAGTGAACGCCTGATCAAAAAAATCACCAGCCAGGTCCCGGGGAATACGTATATGTTTGAAATAGAAGAAAGCGGCAAACCGAACATCCTTTTCGTTAACCGCGGTAATGAAGATTTCAATTTTACCACTAGTCTGGTGGATATTTCGCAGGACGGCAACAAGGTACTGGAGGTTTGGCATGAAAGCGACCGCGCACTTCTTCATGAAAAGATGAAAGAGGCCTACCAGTCAGAGGCCCCAATAAGCTTTCAATACCGGATTGTGGTCAATGACACAATCCGGTGGCGCTGGCTGCAGGCTGTTCCCGAGAGAAACGAGCATGACAAGGTAATTTGGTACGGCGCAACCCGGGACATTACAACCCTGGTGGATTACATCGCTTCGTCAGAACAGATCCTGTTCGATATCTCACATGTTTTGCGAAGACCGATTTCCTCCATGTTGGGCATTACCTCAATCATCAACGAAGGCGATCTTGATCATGAGGAATTGATGAATTTCGCCCTTCATTTGCATCCAGTTGCTAAAGAACTGGATAAGTTTATGATCGAATTGAACCGGGTATATGAACAGAAACGACAAATTAATTCGCTCAATATTGACTTTTCTTCGCTGGTAGATAAGCGTAATTCATTATTTACGCAGGCACACTAGTGTGTTGACCGTCCAACTACGATGTGAATCAGCGAATGCAGAATTTACAATCTTTAGAAAGATTTATATGATTCGCTCAAATAAAAAGAAATAAATTTTTGCATTTTAATATTTACATCAAATTATTTACTGGTATGGCTCTTTAATGCCCATAGGAAACATATGCCTTTCGCCTTTTGTAATATAGGGCATCTCTTTCTTGTTACAACTGAATAGGCGTTGGATTAATTTGTTCCTTACCGCATTTACATGAAGGCAAAATAAACTGCACATATGCAAGCCTTTGCAATCCTAGAAAGGGTATTTATACAGCGCTAGCTTTCCGTGCCTGACCTCTTGGAAAGCCGCCCTTTCAAAGCCTGCATATCTTCGCTGACCTTCGTATTCAGGATCTTCGCATAAATCTGCGTTGTACGAATGTTGGTATGTCCGAGCATCTTGGAAATACTTTCAATCGGGACACCATTCTGCAGCGTAACAGTAGTCGCGAACTTATGCCTGGCTACGTGTGAGGTGAGAACTTTGTTAATCCCGCAGATTATGGCGATTTCTTTCAAGTAATCATTCATCTTTTGATTACTTGGCACAGGCAAGACCAGCCCACGCGATTCGCAAAGCGGATGGTCTTTATATCTGTCAATAATTTCAAGTGCTTCTTGCAGCAGCGGAATATGCGATTTGACATTGGTTTTAGTCCGCTGGCTGAATATCCACTGTTCGCCATCGATTCCACGTGTTATCTGGCTTCTTTGGAGCTTCTGGATGTCGGAGTAAGCCAGGCCGGTGAAACAACAAAAAAGAAAGGTGTCGCGAACCTGGGCGAGCCGATCGCTGGCAAATTCTTTGTCGGCCATCAATTCTAATTCAGTTCTGGTCAGGATTGCCTTGTCGACTTTTTTGTACTTGCCTTTGAAGTTCACTCAATAGCGTCATTTTCCGGATCTGTTGCTTCCCAACGATGTTTGATGCGGATTTCTTGCAAGGCTTCGATAGCCAATCTTTGCACGTGAAAACGGTCAGTTACGCATACTGCCTGCGGAAAACATCGCTTGGCGATCATTGACATGCTGCTGGCCATATCAAGGGTTATCCGCGTCGGCGGTCCGATCAGTTACTCTTTTGCGTAGCCAATCGGGAATTTTGCGGAGAACCTCAATAACCGTTTCAGCCTTAGTGCCAGCCACAATAGCGACTATAATGCCGCTTCGGCGGTCCGACCTTACCGCCTTTGGCCGCTTTATTTGTAAGAATAGTATAGAGCTCACCACGGGATAGGCTGGTTTCATCTATCGATAGCTGTGGCCCCCAATTTTCAGGGTACAAAAGCCATTTTTTAGCATGGCCTCTTTGATTCCAATCTTTGAACCCACTCTGAAAATCACGGTATTGACGCAAGAGATCTCGGCCATTTACTCCATAAAAACGACCGATGCTCCAAACATCATTAGCCCTCGTATCCACCAATTTCTTTTAAAAAAAGCGGAAAACTCAATCGTCATCCGCGTTCCCCGAGCTACCTCATTCCAATCTCTGAAAACAATTTTGCCTGTAATGGTATTAAGCCACCTGCGGCGTTTGATGTGAAGAAACACTTTATGTCCTCGTATCGGAAAGTCTTGCAGGGTAATTATCGGGAAATAGCCTTTGGAAAGTAAATAGTTTTTTCTTGGATCATCTTCTGCGTAATTCTTCTCCTCCAAATGCACATGGTAACGCTCTTCGGACTTCTCTACATGCGTAACCAAGTAATTCACAATTATAAAATCAGGTAAGATTAACTCGATAAGCGGCAAGAAACTCTCCAAAACAGACTAGGTTGATTAAAAACACAAACCTAGATAAATCCTATGCACTCCACAAGTTTTTGACCTGACCCCCAAAATTTGATTAAAATTGAATATTTTGGCACAACCGGAAAAGAAAAAAAGCCTGCTAATCTGTTGATTTGCAGGCTTTTGATGCTTTTTGTTATTTCTTCAAGTGATCCCGCTGGGATTCGAACCCAGGACCCATACATTAAAAGTGTATTGCTCTACCAGCTGAGCTACGGAATCCTACATTTGACTTGGGATTTTTTTCCTTTCGTCACATTGTATCGTGGTGCAAAAGTAGTATTTTAATAATCCAATGCAAATTTGTGTTGCATGTTTTTAGAGGGAAATATTCTCGATTTAGTCCAATATGCTCGTTTTGAGAGCGCTAGGAGAACAAATTTTTTATTTTTGACCGTAGCCTCGCAGCTGAGTATAGAAGATAATGTTAACTGGATAATAAATTCCCTTTATTTTTTTGCTACTAATTCTTGTTAAATCAAAAATCAGCTCTCCCGGCATTCCACCTGCTGCCATCTGTAACAGCTCTTGGCTTCAAAAACATAAATAAGAAAACGAGAAAATTAAGAATGATACTTACACAATCCCGAATGCATGTGACGCGGGTTGCATAAACTTAACAGATTTCATATCATCCTCAATGCTGCTCGACATATAAAGCTTTCTGAACGGATCGGAACAGTGCCAACCGAGCCCATGAATGTTGCATTACCTTTTTGTTGAATGCGTTTTACCGTTAAGTAAGTATTTTTATATATTCTAACTATATATTTATATATTTAAGTCTTCGCATGTTGACTAAGCCAGACCTTCGGGAGTGGCATACACTGCACCCTTTTTTATCCTATTCCATCAATTTAATCTCGTTTCTCTATGGCAGAACCTTTTTTATCAGAGATCAGAATGGTCAGTTTTGGATTTCCACCGAAAGGCTGGGCACTCTCAAACGGACAGCTGTTACCCATTAATCAAAATCAGGCCCTGTTCTCACTTTTAGGCACGACCTATGGCGGAGACGGCCGCGTGAATTTTGCATTGCCTGATTACAGGTCACGAACACCTATGCATGTCGGCAATGGACATAATTTGGGCGAGAGAGGAGGGGAGGCCGGGCACACCCTGTCCATCAGTGAGCTCCCGAACCACTCGCACTTTATGCAGGCGATCGACACCGGTACCGCCACTAACAATGTGAACAATCCCACCGGCAACTTCTTTTCAAACTCGCAGCCCACTAACCTCTACCAGAACGCCCCTAATGCGATTGTTACTCCAAAAGATGGTACGATAACATACGTTGGAGGAGGGCAGGCGCATCAGAACATGCAACCTTTCCTGACCATCAGTTTCTGTATTGCACTCCAGGGCATTTTCCCCAGCCCTAATTAAGAGCTGATTAGAGTTATTTTCCTTTCCTATCGTTCATTATTAATTTAGAAATAAATGGCACAACCTTATGTAGGAGAAATCCGGATTTTTGCAGGGAATTTTCAACCTGCCGGTTGGGCGTTCTGTGATGGTCAATTATTACCAATATCCGAAAATGAAACTCTTTTTCAACTGATCGGCACTACGTATGGTGGTGATGGTCAAGAGACGTTTTCATTGCCTGATCTCAGAGGACGAATTCCTGTACACCAGGGAAATGGCACCGTTCTTGCTGAATCAGGTGGCTCGGAATCAGTCACGCTTGCAATCGCGCAAATACCCAGGCATAGCCACCCCATGCTGGCGAGTAGCGACATTGCCAATGTCCCCAGCCCAGAAAATGCTATTTTAGCTGTTTCCTCAAAAGCTACTATCTTTTTTAATGATCCGCCTTCAGCCTTTATGAGCCCAAACAGCATCACATCGGCAGGAGGGAGCCAACCGCACGAAAATATGCAGCCTTACCTGTGCGTGAATTTTATTATTTCCCTCTTCGGGATTTTCCCATCACCGACCTAACAAGGGCGAATACCTGTCATACCTGAACAATCTAATCTTAATCATTTGTTATGGATCCTTTTGTAGCTGAAATACGGATATTCCCATTCAATTTTTCCCCCAGGGGCTGGGCCTGGTGCAACGGCCAACTCCTGCCTTTATCGCAAAATACTGCACTGTTTTCTCTGCTCGGCACCACATATGGTGGTGACGGTAGAAGTACTTTTGCATTACCCGATCTTCAGGGCAGAGTGCCTATGCACCCTGGCCAGGGACCAGGCCTATCTCTCCGTGATCTGGGTGAAGCCAGCGGAGTAGAAACCGTTACTTTGCTGCAAACTGAGATGCCTCAGCACAACCACATGGTCGCCGATGCGCCTGAGCCTGGTGAAGCAACGTCACCTGCGGGCAATACGATCAGCGTCTCACAGGAAGGCAACGTATATGTAGGCGGGACAGCCAACAAGCTGATGTCGAGCAAGGTACTACCACCGGTAGGCGATAATAATCCCCACAATAACCTGCAGCCGTATCTGACGACTTACTTCTGTATTGCAATGCAGGGCGTATTTCCTGCGAGAACATAGCGCAAAAAAGTTCTTTATTTAAACTGTCTGACCAAAAAAGTATTGTTGAATGGAATTGACTTTGACAAACCCTTCGATTCAGTTGAGGGCCATCAATCAAAATGATATGACCTCTCTTTTGGAGATTTATGCAAGTACGCGGCAGGAGGAACTGGAAAAGGTTCCCGGCTGGACTGAAAATATGAAGCATGAGTTTGTGAAAAGTCAATTCTATGCACAGCATAAGTACTACCAACAAAACTATGTTGGTGGGAATTTTTGGGTGATCGAATCAAAGAAAAAGAACATCGGGAGACTGTATCTCCACGAAAACTTCCAGGAGCGGGGTATACGGATCATTGACATTACCATTCGGCCTGATTACCGTAACAAGGGCATCGGCAAGAGTATTTTAGAAGATTTAATGCATAAATCCGCAGGACTTGGCCGTCCGCTGAGTATTCATGTCGAGTCTTTTAATCCTGCCAAAAATCTGTATACCCGCCTGGGATTTGAAAAAATAAGTGAAACAAACGGAGTCTATCATTTAATGGAATGGAAACATACAATTTAAGCTTAATTAAATCAGACGATTTTAAGACCTACCTGAACCAGCCACTCGACATTAATTTTTCCGAGTCGATCGCGGTATCGTCTGTCCTCACGAGGATCACAGATTTGAATAGCTATTCACCGCTGGAACGCTCCGCATTCTCGATTGAATTGCAAACAACGGGAGATATGACAATGCGTCCCCAAGGCATTTACAGGATCAATCATCCTGTCAAAAAGGAATTGGATGTCTTTTTAGTACCGATCGGAATAGACAATAAGGGAATGAAATACGAAGCCGTTTTTTCCTGAAATAACAACAATGTTACTAACTCA
>NZ_JBDSFX010000003.1:0-119668 GCF_039919315.1 Dyadobacter sp.
AAATATTTGATCAAAAATGGCCTCAGAGATAAGGATATGCCATTTTCTATCGATCGATACCACCATCTGGTTCTCGAAGACAGCTCCTGGACGCGGTCTAATGTAAACTCCATCTTCACCAAATCGAATCCACCTGCGAATGCAAAATGGAGCTTTGTTACCGAACTGAACAAAATGCTGATCGCTGGCAGCTATACGTTGTTTGATGGCGAAATGCCGACAAAGTCACAGGTTACGCTGAGTCCCAACGGTCAGGTTGAAGGCCTTGCTGATTTCACAAACTATGAGCTATGTTTCAGCGGGGATTGCGTGGGGGAAGTATCGCCTGTATCCAACAACATTACTTTTTCGAATGCCAAAGACAGTTCAGTTGTATATGCCGTTAAATTTGGACAGAGAACGAGGTTTAAATTGTACAACGTTGAACAGCCTGAGGAAGATATCAAAGGAGAGCGTGAAATTAAGGGCCTGGCTTTTGACTTTCGGTAATAGGTTTCGACATAAAAACGGCCTAATTTCGCTCTGGCACGGGTATTTAGTATAACAAAGCATCAACAAAAGCAACTGACCATGGAACTGATCGAACTTACCGAAGAACTTATTCAATCCGCAGAAAAACGGTCTTCCGGACAGCCATACCCCTATTTTATCAAAAACCTGAAAGCGATCGGTGTGGACAATTACGAAGTGAAAGTTAAAAATCACAAACGTACTTATACCTCCGTTACTGGTGAAAAATTAATCATTGCCGGTGATTTGCCCGAATTCGAATGCGCAGAGACTTTTGAGTTGGAATCCGTAAAAGCTGCAATCAGGAGAACACAGGAAGGAATTACTGACTACCCTACTTTTTTGAGAGAGATCGGGGGCGCGGGCATACACACTTACGTGGCGGACCTTTCGGGGATGAAAGTGATTTATCAGGGACCTAATTCTGAGTACGAATACGAAGAAATCATTCCAGAAATATAGTTCGGGAATGTACTTATAATGAGGTGATTCGCTTCTCCATTTCTTCGAGGTGCGTATCCGTGAAATCCAAATGTGTCACAAAGCGGACCAGGTTTTTACCAAAGGTCACTGCCAAAATTCCGGCCGCCGCCAACTTTTTTACATAATCCACTTCCGAAAGATCACTGGCAAGCCTGATGATCACAATATTAGTATCAACCCGAAAGACCTCTTCAATTTCGGCTTTTTGCGCAAACATAGCCCCTACCGCCCTTGCTCGTCCGTGATCTTCTTTCAGCCGTTCCACATGATGATCGAGCGCATAAATGCCTGCCGCAGCCAGAAACCCAGCCTGCCGCCATCCGCCACCCATTACTTTACGGAATCTTTTGGCTTTCTGCACCAGCGCCGTCGTGCCGAGCAGCAATGATCCTACCGGACAGCCAAGGCCTTTGGAAAGGCAGATACTAATGCTATCGAATGTCTCACCATACTGCAATGGCGTTTCCCCGGTTTCTACCAATGCATTAAACAAACGCGCACCATCCAGATGCAGCGGAATGTTCCGGTCCGAGCACACTTTCCGGATCGCTTTGATCTCCTCAAAATCATAGTAGCAACCGCCGCCTTTATTCATTGTGTTTTCAAGGGAAACCAGTCGGGTTAATGTAGAATGAATGTCGTTTTCAGGACTGATGGCCTCCGAAACCTGCCGGGCAGAAAGTCTCCCGCGATCCCCATCCAGCAACTTGACGGACGAAAGTGAATTAAGCATAATCCCTCCGCCTTCGTACAGATAAATGTGAGAGTACTTGTCGCAAATGACATCGCTTCCCGGTTGGGTATGCACCCTTATCGCAAGTTGGTTCGTCATTGTACCCGACGGGCAAAAAATGGCCGCCTCCATTCCAAAGAGGGCAGCCGCCTTTTCCTGTAACGCATTGACCGTCGGATCGTCACCCAGCACATCATCCCCTACCTCTGCCTGCCACATGGCCTGCTGCATTTCAGGCGTCGGTTTGGTAACGGTATCACTGCGTAAGTCTATTTTCATTTATTTTAAACTGATATATTGCAGACAAAATTAACGCAATGGAATTCCAGGAATACTTAATACTGAAAAAAATAGATGCGGATGCTTTCAAAAAGGCAGATCATTCCCGGTTTGAAGAGTGGGAGTCCTTGTTTAAAACCATGCACCCCGAAAGCTTTACAGCGCATAAAAAGTTCCTGATCAACGAAATACGAAGACGGTACCACCTGAGCTGATAGGTAGGAAAAAGACTTGGCAAGTCTTGAAGACTTGCCAAGTCTCATCCCTTCATTTCTTCCATTAACTTCATTAAGATGCCGACCGTTTTTTCGGTTTGCTCCTTGCTCGGTGTCGTATCCCAGTTTCCCACAATACCATTGCTTCCGATGTAAATTCCGTCTTTGCGGGAGATAAAATTGGCTCCCTGCGTATAAAGTTTGTAATTAATATCACTCTGTGGGATCAGGCAGGATAGTTGCCCCGAAACCGGTGTTAGTTCCTGATCATTGAAAACGGGTTTGGCACCCAGGCCCATGCAGTTTACGACCACTTTTTCAGGCAATGCGTCAATGTCTTCCAGCTTTTTGATCTCCTGTATTTTCACTTTTCCGCCAAACATCATGAAGTCCGTAAGGTGGTGTCGCAAGTAAGCAGGAATGTTGAACATGATGTTGGACCGCCTGGTAACATGGTCCGCTTTGAAGGGATGCTCCTTTTCCGTCAACCTTACCCGTTCTGGCAGTAGCCCTTCAATTTCGAAATCTTCCCCTCCTGCACCTGGAATGTAAACCGGCGCTTGCTTGAACACGCCATATTCCTCAGCCCAGCAGGCAATGTCATTCATACCCAGTAAAAACTGAAACCTCCTGAAAGAGAACTTGGTAGCATCCTCCCAAATCGCTTTAAACTCAGGCTTGGCAACTTTTACGTCACATACCCGTGACGCCGGCGACCAAGTACCGGTGGCCAGGTTGCTGGTGATATTCGGAGGAACATCTTTGGTGTAAATGGTCACCTCGCAACCACTTTCCTGTAACAAGCGGGCGGTGGCAATGCCTACCGTTCCACAGCCCAGCAAAGCAATTTTCCTTTCTCCCGTAGCCAGTACCTTGTTCCTGGTAACGTTACCAGTACCCCACGAAAGCGACCATCCGCTACCCCCGTGGCCGTAGTTATGAACAATGGTCTTATTTCCCAGCTGCTCCACATCCAGACGCGGCCCCGACGCCCGAAACGGACGCAGACCAACCGTTTCCTTCACGATCCGGTCCATAGACAACCGCAACTTGGGTATCTGATGGTACCCACGATTAATATGAAAATGCTTGTCAGGATATTGCAGTTGCGTTTTGGGTACACATGAAGTGGCTATTGCACCCAATGCAAAACTGGCCGGTACTGCCTTCTCAAAAAAGTTTCTACGATTCATCTGGATTGGCTGGGAGTAAGAATTTGGACAATCGAAAATTAGTCAGGAACATTAGAGTTTACAAATTTTGTATGGCTATAAACTTTTTTATCAAAACAATATTTTTATTTATATCATTAAATCCAATTAATACCCTGTATTATACCAATATTACCTATATCATTATCGTTTTCACTTCCTATTAGTTTTCGAGAGGGAGAATGGCACATCCGCTGATGTGGTTCCCCAGCTTTTGTTCGGCGTCCTACCCATTTGTAAGATCAGTTTTCCGCCGTTTACAATTTCGTCGTGTGTCAGGTAAGTTCTGGTAAAAGTTTTTCCATTCAATGTACCTGACTGGATATAGGGAGCATCATCGGAAACACCTTTTGCCTCAATCACAAATTTTTTGCCCTTATCGCCGAGTATGGTCATTTCTTCAAAAACCGGGCTGCCCAGCACATACTGCGGCGTTCCGGGAGTTACCGGATAAAAACCCGCCATGCTGAATGCAAGCCAAGCCGACATTTGCCCCCCGTCCTCGTTACCACTCAATCCGCCAGGCCCGGTATCATACTCATCGCGAATGATCTTCCTCGTCCATTGCTGTGTTTTCCAGGGTTGCCCCGCGAAAGGATACAAGTATGCGATCTGGTGATTAGGTTCATTGCCGTGCCAATAATGCCCTTGTTCAAAAAGGGTATCCAGTTTGTTTAAAAAGGCTTTATTTCCGCCAATTAATTTTTCCAAACCTGCAACGTCTTGTGGAACAAACCACGTGTACTGAGCCGGAGAGCCTTCGGTAATGAAACTCGAACGTTTGGCGAAAGGGTCAAAAGAAGAGATCCAGCGTCCGTCGGCATACCGGCCACGCGCATAACCTGTCCCGGGATCAATCACATTCTGATAATTCAGGGCTCTTTTTTGAAGCTTTGCCGCATCGTCGCTTTTTCCCAAACCTGTCGCTAGTACTGAAAGGCAGAAGTCATCATACGCATATTCCAGGGTCCGCGACACTTGTTCCCGCTTGTGAAAAGCCTGCCATACACTATCCTCCAAGGGCACATAACCGTATTGAAGATAAGATTTCAATGCCCGACGTCCTTTGCCAGCTTCATAGCTTGTAGGGTCCGCATTGACTTCAAATGCATTTTTTCTCAAATATTCATATCCTGATTTGACATCAAAATTTCGGACATGCTTGACATAAGCATCCGCCATCACCGACATCACGTGGTCGCCTACCATGGCGGCTGTATAATGGTTCCAACACGGGAAAATAGGCATCCAGCCTCCCTGTTCGGCCTTTTTAACCAAAGACTGTACCATATCCCCCGCTTTTTTCGGCTCCGTCAATATTTCCAGCGGCATTGCCGCCCTGAATGTATCCCACATGCTGAAATCGCAGTAGTAGTCAAAACCGTCTGCTTTTTGCAAAGGTGTGCCTCCTGCGAACGAGGGGTACTGGCCATTTACATCAGAAAAAAGGCGCGGGGAAAGTTTGGTACGGTACAATGCACTGTAAAAAAGTGTTTTGTCCTTTTCACTTCCCTTCACCACGATTTTGCCTAATGCCTGGTTCCAGATCTTTTCCGCCGTCTTTCTGACCGTTTCAAAATCACTGGTACCAATTTCCCTTTCCAGGTTCAACCGCGCCCCTTCCACGCTGGTAAATGACGTCCCGATTTGGACCGTAACCGTTTGTCTTTCCTCACCAAAACCTATATAAGCACCCAGCTTTTCACGTTTTCCCTTTCCGGTGAGCATTCGGCTCATAGGAGAAATGGTGTCGCCCAGGAAAGTGCCGGACTGGGTGATTTTTTTATCAAATTTCAAAACAAAATACCCGCTAAAACCCGCTGGCTGCCCCGAACCCTGGTAAATCCTATGCACCGGATTGTACCCTACTACCTCTCCTTTTTCAGGAAAAACCTCCACAAATCCCTGTCCTTCGTCACTATTGGGTTCTATGACTATGAATGATTCTTCACCACTTTCAAAACCAAAACGCATCACCGCCGCTCTTGCCGATGCAGTAACTTCCGCATTGATCTTTTGATCGTCGAGCCAAATCCCGTAGTAATCTGGTGACGTTTTCTCTTTTTCATGCGCGAATGTCGACCCTCTCAGTTCCGGATTCGTGATCAATTCTCCGGACATGGGCATGATCGTGAGCGTACCGTAGTCCTGTACGCAGGAACCGTTCAGCCAATGTGTACCACGAAATCCCTGAAACTTATTGTCCGTGTAGTAATAAGGTGCAATGCATTTGGTTTCCGTAGACCTCGTTTGCGCCGTCCATTGCGTCATTCCATTGGGTACACCTACCGCCGGAATGGTCTGCCCTTTCAGCTCGCTACCCGCCTCACTATGCGATCTGGCGCTCTCGGTTGTAGATGGAGCAGTTCCAATTCTGGTTTCTACATATTGAATGGGTGTTTTTTGGGCAAAGGAATTTTCACTAGTAAACAGGATGGCGGAAATGAGTAAAACGTGTCTTGGAAATTGCAAATGCATGTGTCAGGCTTGTTTATTAATAATGTCGGAAGATCGAAAAAATAATGGTATGTTCGGAGGGATAATGTTGCTATCCTGAATGTTAAGACGAGCAAAAACAGCTATTCCCTTATGAGAGTAAATATCATTGATACCGGCTATTTCAAATTGGACGGCGGAGCGATGTTTGGCGTGGTACCTAAAACGCTCTGGAACAAGCATAATCCGGCCGACGAAAAGAACCTTTGCAGCTGGGCAATGCGTTGCCTGCTCATTGAAGACGGCGGCAAACTGATTTTGATAGACACCGGAATGGGTACCAAGCAGGATGCCAAATTCTTCGGCCATTACGACCTGCACGGCGATGCTACATTGCTTTCCTCGATCAAGGAAAAGGGTTATGCTCCGGAAGATATCACCGACGTAGTTCTTACCCACCTGCATTTCGATCACGTGGGTGGTGCTGTGGGCTACAATAGCGACTATTCCAAGCTGATCCCTACTTTTTCAAATGCGACCTATTGGTCCAATGAAGCGCATTGGCAATGGGCCACAGAACCTAATCCGCGTGAAAAAGCATCTTTTTTGAAAGAGAACATTATTCCGCTGCAAGAATCGGGTCAGTTACAATTCATCGAAAAAGGCAGCTCTCCCTTCCCGGCTATCGATTTTATTAATGTTGACGGACATACAGAGCAAATGATGCTTCCGGTGATTCATTATCAGAACAAAAAAATAATTTACGCTGCGGACCTTTTCCCCTCCTCTTTTCACGTGCCCATTCCGTGGGTAATGAGCTACGATATGCGTCCGCTGGTTACGATGGAAGAAAAGATCCAGGTACTGCAAATGGCTGTGAATGAAGATTGCATTCTACTGTTCGAGCATGATCCGCTTTATGAGGCGGCCGTCGTGGAGCAAACGGATAAGGGTATCAGAATTAAACATCGGGCCGGATTAAGCGAATTTATTTAGGGTTTTGGCTATGAAAATCGGTCTGGTTTTGTCGGGAGGTGGCGCACGTGGTATTGCACATATTGGCGTCGCCAAGGCATTACTGGAAAGGCATATCGAACCAGAAATCATCAGTGCCACCAGCTCCGGCGCATTCGTAGGCGCAATGCTCGCATATGGCTATACGCCCGACGAGATCATCAAACGAATCATTGAAACCCGTTTTTATCCGTATTTAAGATTGGGATTCGGGGCAACCGGTCTTCTGCAAATGCAGCGAATGGAAACCCTCCTACGCAACTATATCCCCGAAAATACTTTCGAATCGCTCAAAATGCCTTTGGTAGTAACGGCTACCGACATCATCGCAGGTACCGAAGTACAGTTTCGCACCGGAGAACTCGCATTGCCCATTCTTGCGTCGTCCTGCATTCCGGGGCTATTTAGTCCGATCAGGATTGACGGACGGGATTTGGTGGACGGAGGCGTGCTCAACAATCTGCCTGTTGAAGCCGTTCGTAGTGAAGCGAGTTACATTATCGGCAGCCATTGCAATCCATTCGGCCTGGATAAACCACTAAAAAGAACCACAGAAATCGTATACCGCAGTCTGATTCTCGCGATGCACGCCAAAACCAAAGAACGTTTCAGCAAATGCGACCTCCTCATCGAACCGCCAGAACTAAGCCGTTTCAGCATTTTCGATTTCCGGAAGGCAAGGGAATTGTTTGAAACCGGGTATCGGTTTACGAAGAACTTGCTTAAAAACCATGAAATTTTAGATAACTAACCTAGTAAATCCAAAGTTAGACTTTGGATTTACTAGGTTAGTTAATATCTTTGGGTATGATTAATCGGATAATTCAGAGAAAAATCGAAGAAAGTTTACAGCGCTCACCATCAGTGGCCATTCTTGGCCCTCGTCAGGTAGGTAAAACGACTTTGGCGAAACTTATTGCAAAATCAGATCCGCGATCCTATACCTATCTTGACATTGAAAACCCAAGAGATCTGGCAAAGCTTCGTGATGCTTACACTTACCTGGACAACATCAGATCAACCTGCGTGATCATAGATGAAATTCAGTTGATGCCTGAATTATTCTCGTTACTACGCCCGTTGATCGATGAAGACCGTACACCCGGTAGGTTTATATTACTGGGATCCGCATCTCCCGCGCTGGTTAAAGGTGTTTCCGAATCCTTAGCGGGAAGAATATCGTATATCGAACTTACACCGATCGGCCGCCAGGAAATCCCTGCTGAGATTACACAAACGGATCATTGGGTGAGAGGCGGATTTCCGGAAGCACTGCTGGCGACTAGCCTGTCGAACACAAAAGCCTGGCTGGACGACTTCATTAAAAGTTATGCGGAAAGAGATTTGGCCCATTTATTCGGCGTTGAGCTTGCACCTTCCACATTACGTAACTTTTGGAGTATGCTGGCCCATTCGAGCGGGAATGTATGGAATGCAGAAGTTTTCGCACGTTCCTTAGGTATAAGTGCTCCGACTGTACTCCGTTATGCCGGCTATCTCGAAGGCGGTTATATGATCAAACGTCTTCAACCGTGGTTTGTAAACGCAAAAAAACGCCTTGTCAAATCTCCCAAAATTTACATCAGGGATACCGGGATTCTGCACCGTCTGCTCAATATAGCAAATCTTGAAGATCTATATGGTCATCCCGGTGCGGGCGGATCATGGGAAGGTTACGTGATAGAGCAAATATCTCAGCACGCTCCCAATTCAATTGACCTGTTTTATTACAGAACACAGGCGGGTGCTGAATGTGACTTGGTATTAGTAAGGGGAATCACGCCGGTCGCATGCATTGAAATTAAATTGAGCAATACGCCTACTGTGTCAAAGGGATTCATCATCAGCGCAGAAGACCTGGAATCGCCTAAAAAATACATCATTACGCCATCCTCAGATACTTATCAAACAAGCCATGGCGTTGTGATAACTAGTCTTATCCAATTCCTGGAAGAAGAGTTGATTAATCTATAATCAAAATCATTCATTCAAAGTCTTAATAACCCATTCTCCAACCTGCGCACCTTGCTTCTGGCCGTTGTCAATGGCATCCATGAAGTGTATACCGCCGTAAAAACGAGACATTCCACACTCTTGTGCGGCTGCCAGGAAGGAACTGAATTTTCTTGCTTTCAGGTTAAAACGCTCCTCCACTGTATCGGTGTAAGCATAATTGTCTCCGAAATAATGGGTTAATATCACTGCCGAAGCCGTCGAAATAACCGAATGCCCACTCAGGTATTCGGGGAAAGGAGGTGTTTGCAGAAACGGTTTCCAGGTGGGGTCAATGTACTTCCGGATAGCGGTTTCGGGCCGGATGCGGTTACTACGGTACTTTTCATCCCAGCAAGTCATAAAACCGTCCATTAATCCGATCGCCACAGAGGTGTTGATAAGTAACGTTTTGGAAAAATTGGTCTTGCCTTGTTTGCAGGCAATGTCGGTAATCCCCATCCAGTGTGCGCCCGGAGATATTTTCTTCATTCCAACCATTAAATGGCCCTTGTTTTCCAGCGCAAATGGATTGCAATCCCAAAATGCCGCGACTACTTTGTGTTCCGGCTCCTTATGTTCGTCATAATTCTGCTTCATCAGCTTAAAGAATGCCGAGCTCTTGTCCTCAGAAAAAGCAACGGGTGCCTCTGGTCGAAACTGTGACGATGAATCGAGTGTGAATGATCTTATGGTCTTGAAATAAGGCTCCACAGGCGGAAAATAGCCGGGAGGCGTTGGGTACCAGTCACCTGTCTTACCGGTAGGCTCATACCTTGGGAAATTACTGATCATGTTGTATTTGTCAGATTTGGCATGTTTCAGGATTTGCTTACTGACCGCCAACCCATATTCCTGCGATCCTGCAATTACTTCATCTGTAAAACCAGCCATCCTGCACGAATCGATCAGCTTGTCCTGGAATTTCTGCAAAAGTGCACCCGAAGGCTGCATTTTTTTGGCAGTTTCCAGCATTGCAATCACTGACGCCAGCTGGTAGCTGTACTCCTTCAATGCCGGCTTAGCAATCTCGGGAAAATCGTTCAGAACCCCGTGCATAGATTTATAAGCCGTATCATTCTGAGCTACTACTTCGTATCCAGCCAGGCAGGTATAGGCAAAAAAGCGGGCACTTAGTGGCGGATTAGTGACATCATGAACCATTACGTCCGTCATTTGCAATGTTACCTGCCCAATCACAGCCGGATTGATTTCTGTCTTACTTTCACTTTTTCTGCACCCCGCGAGCATGCAAACGAATGCGACGATGAGTAGCTCTTTACTGAACTGTACCAATTTGATAAGCTTTAATTTCCTGTTGATTAATTCCGAATAACAATTTGTTTCCGATCGGAAGTACGCTTCTTACATCGCCTTTCAATGCAAACCCGGATCTGCTTTGGCGAACGTATTCAAATTTACCTCTACCGTCGCCTTTGAGTAAAATCCCATAGTTAGCGTCATACTTCCCAAATCGCAGCCTGGCTTTGCTGACGTTACCGCACAGCAGAAGGTCCTTTTTCCCGTCCGAGTCATAATCCAGAGAGGTAATGGTGTAAACCGGCGAAACCTGTACTTCCAAAGGCAACGCTTTTTCTGAAAATTTACCTGTCGCAGTACTTTCAAAATAAGCCGTTTTGAGATAATTGGACTTTAATTCTTTTACACCTTTCAATTCATCAGCAGTAAAAATCTCCTTTGTAGTTGCATCCGCATAGCTTTTGTAATCCTGAAAACGGGTTCGCATGATGCTCATCTGATCCAGCATTTCGTCCCTCGTCACATAAGGATAGCTTTTGCCTTGAATGTAGAAACTCATGATCGGATCCACAGAACCATTATCATCAAAGTCTTTATAGATCATTTCCACTGGCTGCTCGTCACTCGCTTTGCATTGCGTATTCAGCCCCATATTGCCAATGATCAGGTCCTGCTTCCCGTCACCATTGAAATCCTCCACCAGAATTTTATTCCACCAGCCGCTGTACGGCTTGCTGAAATACTCAGTCGTTTTGTTTTCCAGCTTCCCATTTGAATGAATAAAAACGGTCACCGGCATCCACTCTCCTACCACGATGAGGTCGGGCTTTTTATCTCCATTGAGATCTGCCCAGGCAGCATCCGTAACCAGTCCGAGGCTATCAATCTCGGACGCAAATGTTAATGTTTGGTCCGCAAACTTACCCTTGCCGTCATTAATCAGAATGTAGCTTCTGGGTGTCTCGGGATATCTGCCAGGAATGACTCGGCCGCCCACAAAAAGGTCGGGCTTACCGTCACCATTCACATCAGCCGCGCGCACACAGCTGCTACTGGTGATCATTTTAGGCAAAGAGCCTATGCTTTTGGTCAAATTACCTTTGCCGTCATTCAAATACAGCCTGCTTTGCAACAGTGGATCTTCTGGCATAAAACTGGCATAGCCACCACTGGTGACAAACAGGTCCTGGAAACCATCGCCATTTGCGTCAAAAAACAGCGCATCCGTGTCATCACTTTGCTTATCTGCTTCAAAAGCCACGACTGGTTTGTTAGTAAACGAGCCATTTTTTTGCTGGATGTAGAGCCTGGCTGCCTCGCCAGAGCCTCCGCCTGCGAAAATATCTTCCAGTCCATCACCATTAATGTCCCCTTTTTTCAAACAAGGTCCCGAAAAGGAAATGGGGTTGATGAGCAATGGTTGGCGTTTGAAATCATTGGTTTTAATAGCCGGACTTTTGAAGCTTACCGGCGATTGAATTGCCACATAAGCAGGTACATTATTATCTCCAGTGATTTTACCGGCAGCCGCATTCTTTTCCGATAGTACCAATAATTGGTTGGTCTTGGGATTGGCAATTTTCTGAATTTTACCATTCAGCCACACAATTGACAATGAATCAATTGAATTCTCCTTGCCCAATCCAAAATGAAGCACCGGCGAAACACTGGACTGGTAACCTCTTGTCGGCATTTGTTCGAGATATTGTTTCTGGCCTTTTTGGTAAATGGTGATCTTTGCACCTACACCCAATGTATTTTTGCCCTCACCTTCCAGTTTTACTTTTAGGAAATTATTCTTCAAAAGTTTCTCTCCATCGTTCTGATAAATGAAAGCGGGTTTATTAATATTATTCACCACTAAGTCCAGGTCACCATCATTGTCCAGGTCGGCATAGGCTGCGCCTCCACTGTTGGACACTTCTCCCAGCCCCCAGCCATCAGCGACATTGGTAAAGGTCAAGTCCTTTTTATTTTGAAAGAGGTAATTTTTCATATTGGAAGAGGGCATCTGATAGACCAGATTGAGTACATCTTCCCGCTTCACCTGTCCTTCGATCCTTTTCAAATGATCTCCCATGAATTTGACAAAATCCAGGTTCGTATAATCCCGAAGGTTGCCGTTGGTAATAAACAGGTCTTTCCAGCCATCATTATCATAATCCGCAAAGAGCGTTGCCCAACTCCAGTCTGTATTGGAAACACCTGCAAGCTGACCAATTTCAGAGAAAACCGGTGTTTTCGATCCTCTACCTATTCCCTCATTTAGTTGGAGCATATTCCGGGCATACTGGTGGTGAAAGCCCACTTTTATGTTAAACTCGAATAATTCATAATTATCAAGTCCGGCCAATAATTTTTGCCGACGATTGTCTTCCGGCAACATATCCAATGTGAAAATGTCCGGTAAACCATCGTTATTAAAGTCTGCAATGTCATTACCCATCGAAAAGTGGGAAGTGTGCCCCATTCCCGCATCAAGCGCATCGGTAAAAGTGCCGTTCTGGTTATTAATGTATAGAAAATCAGGAATGGAATAGTCATTGGAAATATACATGTCCTGCCAGCCATCCTGGTTCACATCGGCGATACCAATTCCCAGTCCATAGGTCAATGGTGAACTATGAATCCCTGCTTTTCTGGTAATATCTGTAAAAACAGGATCACCCGAACCCTTCATTTCATTCTTGAAAAGCCTCACGCCGGTGACGCGGTCATCTTTCGAAAGCAGATCGGCGGTGCTGGCTTCATCCAAAATGGGCAATGCCTTCGGATTGTGATTCAGCAAGAACATATCCAGGTCTCCGTCTTTATCAAAATCAAAAAATGCTGCTTGTGTGCTGTTGCTCGGATCTGCCAGTCCGTATTTTTCTGCTACTTCTTCAAACTGCGGGATTCCGCCGCTGTTATTTCCTTTATTAAGAAACAGCTGATTTTTCAGACTTTCGGGAGAGACATTACCCGAGTAGCAAACATAAATATCCAGTTTGCCGTCACCATTGACGTCCGCCATGGTCACGCCTGTTTTCCAGGGCCGTTCCCTGCCTCCTACGCCGGCAGTAGCAGTAACGTCTTCAAAAACCATTTTCCCTTTATTGAGATACAGTTTATTGGAGACCATATTTCCTGTAAAGTAAATGTCGTCCAGCCCGTCGCCGCTGACATCACCTACTGCTACACCACCGCCATTGTAAAAATATTCATACATCAACACATTGGTATTCAAGCCCTCAGTCAATGTATTGGCAAAATCAATTTTGGTATTCTCAGGCGCTAAAAGCGTAAAAAGCGGTGGCCCGCTGACACCTTCTTTGGTTTCTTCCGACTGGGAGGACTTTTTGCAGCCAACAAACAGGATGGTACTGATCAGAATTAGGCTTCCTGTTAACCAGGATTTCATTCGCTTCATAGCGGCACGAATAGTAGAATGGAATAGAAAAAAGAAACTATGCCTTCCACGCGAAGACATAGTTTCTGTAAAATTAGTCATTAAAGAAATAACTAGTTATTTGTCATAACCTGGATTTTGAACCAGTTTGGCATTTCTGTTGATTTCGTCGCGACTAAACGGACGGAAATACATTTTATCAACCCAAGTACGGTTTTCGTGCGATTTCTCTTCTACCGGGGTATAAGTATAATCGTAAACGGTCGTATCATAATGGTATGGCTCCTTCATCGATTTTCCAGCTTTGAATTTGCCCAACACATTGATATACTGCAACGGCCTTCCGAGGGTTGTCGGAGCTACCATCCAGCGACGTGCATCGTGGTAACGTTGTTCCTCGTAAGCCATTTCAATGCGTTTTTCACGACGATAAGCTTCTTTCAGGGCTGCACCAGCTGCTTTCACTGCTGGCATACCGGCACGGAAACGGATCTTGTTCAACCAGGCAAGTGCCTCAGCTTCCTGACCCAATTCAATGCTTGCTTCAATGTAATTGAAAGCAAGTTCAGTCACACGGATAAATGGCCATGGAATGTTCTGACGGTCGGTATTATCGTACAATGAAGGGTTTGGATCAATAAATTTCCGCATGTAGTAACCAGTACGGCTACCATTCCAGTCTTCGATCGAGCTGCTGCGGGTATCCAGTCCTTTGCGGTTAACCAATGCTCCTTTGTCGTCCAAAAGGTCGTAAGCACCTGTCTGGATCTGGTTAGCAGGGTCTTTTGCGTCGGAAGGACGTGGTTTCCAGTTAGCACCATCATACATTACCGTTGCGTAGAAACGTGGATCACGGTTTGTATAAGGGCTTGCTTTATGCACTGGGTTAGTCCACGCGAATGGTGTTCCGTCCATCATTTCATAATCATCCACTAACAAACCGATTGGTGTGTTTCCAGCCCAGTTATGGTAACCGTTAGGTCCATTGTTCAAACCTGTCTGACGGGCACCTTCACCGAAACTTGGCGTAAAATAACGTCCGAAGATGATATCGTTTGCGCCGGTAGGATCAAGGGTTTTGTCGGCACTTGCCCCTGCCATTGCTACGGAGATGTAGTTCAGTTTGCCCTGGTCTTTCGTTTCCGGGGCAGTCAGATTCAGTTTATAACCACCATTACTTGCGTCCAGCGCTGCTTTCGCAGCTGCCTGGGCGGCCGTCCAGCGCGCTACGCGATCCCCTGACACGTAACCCAGGAATTCTGGATTTGGGAAGCCGGAAATGACTGTGGATTTCGCTTTCGCCGTCGGAATGTCGTGAAGATCACTGGCTGCGTAAAGCAGGATACGTGATTTCAATGCCAAAGCAGCTACTTTGGTAGCCCGTCCCTTCACCAACGTTTTTCCGTCCATCAATAAAGCGGCACTGTCAAGGTCACTTACGATCGATTTAACGCATTCGTCAAATGTATTACGTGCCACAGAATAATCCTCGTTCAACGCGTATACTTTCTTGATCAAAGGCACACCCCCATAGTAGCGCACCAGCTGCTGATAGTAGTAAGCGCGCAAAAAATACGCTTCCCCTTTCAAACGTGCTTTCAGGGATTCATTTGTAAAAGTAGCTGTACCAAGATTCTGAATAGCAAGGTTAGCTGCACGGATCCTCGTATACATAGGTCCCCATCCGTAGGTATCATCCACCCACCCAAGATTTGAAGGGCTCAAACTACCTTCATTAATGGTGTTAATGTTTCTTCCTGTATGGGTGAACACGGCTTCATCAGTAAGTGAAGCAAGCATTTGCTCGCTGAACCCGCCCTGCTGAAGTCCTGCATAAATCCCGGTTACGAAACCTTCTGCCAACGCTCCGTCTCCCCAGACTGCGTCGCTTGGAATTTCTGTTGGCGGAGTTACATCCAGAAAATCAGTATCGCATGATGATAAGCCACCGGCCGCCATCAGGGCAACAACTAATAAACTTTTATATTTCAATTTCATATTTCTTTTTCGTTAAAATGCTACACGGATACCTGCGTTGATAACTCTTGACTGCGGATAGTATTGACCACTGGTAGTAGTCGCCTCGGGATCCCAAACCTTGATTTTATCGAAGGTCAACAGGTTAAGACCGTTTACGTAAACTCTGAAACTACCTAAACCGATTTTAGAACCTATTTCCGAAGGCAGGTTGTATCCCAATTCGATGTTTTTAACACGGAGATAGTTGTTGCTTTTCAGGAAGTAATTGTTGAAACCAGCCTGACCTGTATTGGTATAGTACCTGTTGTTACGGTTCGTCAAGCGTGGATATTCATTGGTTGGGTTATCAATAGTCCAACGGTGATCGAAGTCATACTTCAGATAGTTTCCAATGTCACCTGATTCAGTCAAACCAACTAGCTGCAAGCCACCTAATGCTCCTTGCATCAAAATTGACAAATCGAATGCTTTGTAACCCAGATTGATCGACGCACCACCAGTGAACCATGGACGTTGTACTTTTTCCGAACGGATACGGTCATCAGCACTGATTTTACCATCACCATTTATATCCTGGAATTTCATATCACCAGGTCTCAGGTTACCAGTAATCGGGCTATAATCAATTTTGTTAGCATCAATTTCGCCCTGATCTTTAAATACACCATCGAATTGGTAAACCAGGAAAGAACCATAAGGCATCCCGGTTGAACGCTGATAAGAAGGTGCTCCCGGAGTTTCGTCCCAGAACTTGATCTTATTTTTAGCATAACCACCATTTACGCTAACAGAATAGGTAAAGTCGTCGATGCTGTTGTCGTAGCTAACTTTGAATTCCCATCCTTTGTTTTGCAGTTTACCAAGGTTTTGAGGAGGAAGTTTTCCGTCAATACCAGCACTTGAAGGTGTTGAACCCACTTTCGGGATCAGAATGTTAGAACGGTTGTTAACAAAGTAGTCAAATTCAAATGACAGCTTATCGTTCAGCAATGTTCCTTCGATACCGAAGTTAGAGTTGTTAGCAACCTCCCATGTAAACTGGCTGTTGGCCACACGTGATTCTAGCAATGTTTTTGCAACCTGGTCATTGATAACGAAGCTACCAAAGCCCATTGTTGACAAGTATTGGTATTCTGCCAAATTCTCTGTTCCAAGGAAGTAAGGCTCAGCACCCATTTGTCCCCAAGAACCACGGATTTTCACATTGTTCACGTAACGAGAAACGCCGTTTTTCCAGAAATCCTCTTCGGAAATTCTCCATCCCGCAGATACCCCTGGGAAGAAACCGAAACGTCCTTGTTTTGGGAATACGTAAGAACCATCTACCCTCCAAAGGAATTCAGCAAGGTATTTCTCTTTGAAATTGTAGCCTGCACGTCCGAAGTAACTCAACCGGGCGCGTCTGAATAAATCAAAGTTGTTGATGTTCTGTTCAGCAGTTCCACCGGCAAAAAGTTGATCCACAACCGGAGAGATGAAGTAGCGACGGAATGCGAAGAAACCGTCTCCATCCACTTTCTCGCGTTGAACACCAGCCATTACATTAAAATTATGGCCTCCGAAAGTTTTTTCATAAGAAACCTGACCAGTCAGCTGAACAGATAATTCTTGTGAAGAGCTTTCTGTCAAACGTGGATCGTTGAATGTAGATCTCACAGTTCCGGTCAGGAATGGAGTTTTTCCATCAGGCTCGTATGTCTTTTTATCCCAGAAATACAATGTCCATGGCGTCTCGAAGTTTTTCTGACGACGCATTTGCTTATCCAAAGCAGCCATTACGTTCACTTTCAACCCTGATACGCCGGGAATCTGGATTTCAAGACCTCCGTTGGTTTGGATATAATCTCTTTTGTCGTTGTTGTAACCAGTTGTATTCGTTGTAATAACCGCTGGGTTCTGCCCATTTTCAATATCCGGGCCTGGACGACCGTCTGGCCAGATAGCCATTTCAGTAGGCTTACCACGCATTAACATCCGGAAAATCGCTCCTGCGCCGTTACCACCGCTAGGGAAGTGACGGAACTCTTCACGTAATGTAAGGCCAAGGTTGGCAGTTACATACTTGTTGATCTTAGTATCAAGGTTGATACGCATATCGTACTGCTTGTAACCTGTTGCAGAATTGATATAGTAACCGTCCTGATTGATGTGACCCAATGAAGCAAGGTATTTAATGTTCTCACTGCCACCCGTCAACTGTACATTGTGACGTTGCTGAGGAGCCCATTTTCTAAGAACAGAGCCATACCAATCTGTATTTGGATGAAGATAGGGGTCGGATCCATCAGCGAATTTCTTCATATCGTCCGGGTTGAACACCGCATTGATCACGTTTCCGTTATCTAATCTTTTATAAGAACCTGTTGTGTTGAAGCCCGTTAATGCACCTTGCCATTCACCAACCGGAAGGTTGTCATAGATCTGCAATTCGTTACGGATTGTAGCATACTCCGATGCATTTGACATTTCAGGCGTACGGGTTGGTTGTGACAACCCGAAGTTCATGTCGTATGATAATTGTGGTTTACCAGTTTTACCACGCTTGGTAGTAATGAGGATAACCCCGTTACCAGCGCGGGAACCGTAAATCGCAGCCGCAGCATCTTTCAAAACTGAGATACTTTCGATATCGGCAGGATTAATACGATCCAAACCACCACTACGGTTAGGAACACCATCCACAACGATCAGTGCATTGCTGTTACCCAAAGAGTTGGTACCACGGATACGAATGGCAGAACCATCATATCCAGGCTCTCCGCTGGATTGTACAGCCGATACACCCGGAAGACGTCCACCCAATGTGTTGGAAAGGTTGGCCGCTGGCGCTTTTTGAAGTTCAGCACCTTTTACTGCTGTTACCGCTCCCGTCAGGGTAGCTTTTTTAGCAGTACCGTAACCCACCACGACAACTTCTTCCAAAGCCTTCGTGTCAGCAGAAAGTTTTACGTCCAGACTGTTTTTGCTTCCTATTGCAATTTCCTGAGTCAGGTAACCGATAAATGAAAATACAAGCGTAGAGTTTCTGTCAGCGGTAACGGAATAATTTCCTTCATTATCCGAAACCGTACCTGCAGTTGTACCTTTTACGACAACGCTAACGCCAGGCAGCGACTGTCCTTGTTCATCTTTGATCTTCCCCTTGATAGCATTCTGTGCGAATGCGCCCATAGCTGTTGCAAGGATCAGAAAAAGAGAAAAAACACTTCGTGACGATGCACGAGGTATCCATCCAGTAGAAAATCTCATAGATTAAAAGTTAAATTAAATTAATGGTAGTAAGATGATTTGCTTAACCGTATAAGCACGGAACGTAGAGTCAACCATTGATTCCCATAGAGGAAATCCGTCGAGCGATAAATAAGGAGTCGTTCGGAAAGTTTTTACATATAAATTTTAATTGTTAGGTGATTTTTGAACAAATGATCGAGCAGGGTAAACCGTGTAAATTGTACACAATTACATTTAAAATTTACAGAGTTTTGAACGATAAGTACTAAATCTACTGATATACTCGCTTGATTGTACAAAAAGATATTAAATATTTTACAAAAAAAAGGATTCACGGTTTTTCCACATGCATTCTAAAAAAATAACAATAAATAATGTTAATCAATGCATAATCAGTGTTTTATGTAATATATAAGTTACAATAAATCATTCTTTTATGCATATTTGGGGCTAATTCTATTTCTTCCTTATCTTCGTCACTATTATCCAAAGCGTTTTGACTTTACCTACCGAATGAAATTCCAATTACTCTCCTTGATAGTGCTTATTACTCTTTATGGATGCAAGAAAAATGTATCCCCCGAGGAATATAATGCCAAAGCCGCCGATCCAAAGCTCTTTCACGAGACCACAACCCAGCTGACGGATGTCATTATACATGATATCTTTAAGCCACCCGTAGCCAGCAGGATTTATGGATATTCCTTCCTTGCAGCATACGAAGCATTAATACCCGCTTATCCTGAATACCAGTCACTTGGAGGACAACTTGTAAAATTCAAAGCTCCCCTCAAGCCCGACTCGTCGTTGGCGTATTGCTTTCCATTGGCCAGCATCAAGGCGTTCAGTGTCGTAGGCAGAACGCTTACCTTTTCAGGTAACATGTGGGATAGCTACGAGAAAGGCTTATTTGAGAAGTACCAGGATATGGGCATTCCGGAAGACGTTTATAACCGTTCGATAGCATACGGTGATTCAGTGGCAAAACATGTACTCGCTTATGCTTCAAAAGATCATTATAAAGAGATACGCGGTTATCGCTATACGGTTACAAATTCGCCTGGTACCTGGGTACCCACGCCACCCGCCTACGCGGATGCTTGTGAACCTATGTGGAACACCGTGCGGACATTCGCATTGGATTCTGTTACGCAATTCCGCTGCCCTCCGCCAGCCAAATATGACCTCAACAAGGATAGCAAGTTTATGCAGCTGGCTATGGAAGTATACAACATTGGCAATAAACTAACTGATGAGCAAAAGGCCACCGCATATTTCTGGGACGACAATGCTTTCGTGACCAATGTAGTCGGTCATGCTATGTTTGCCAACAAAAAAATGACACCCGCCGGTCACTGGCTAGCGATCATCAGAACGGTTACTACCGATAAGAAACTGAACCTGATGCAGGCAACGGAAGCGTATACACTGGGTGCGTTGTCTATTTTTGATGCATTTGTCGCTTGCTGGGACGAAAAATACAGGACTGTGCGTATCCGCCCTGAAACGGTCATTAATAATAACTGGGATCCCAACTGGCGTCCATTCCTTGAAACACCCGCATTTCCAGAATATGTGAGCGGGCATAGTTCCATATCCGCGGCTTGCGGAACCGTGCTCACCCACCTGATCGGATCTAATGTGGCTTTCACAGACACGACCGAAAAGAAATACGGCCGGGGTGTGAAATCATTTAAATCATTTAAAGAGGCTTACTGGGACGCCTCCATCAGCCGTGTATACGGTGGCATTCACTACCGTGATGGTGTGGAAGAAGGGACCTATCTCGGAGAGAAAATCGGAGAAAATGTCTGGAAACGAGCGGTAACCCGAAAAAACAGGAACACCGTCGCCCAAAATTAAACGTGATCCGAATTGTAATGCAGCCCAATGTTTTCGCGACGGGCCATTGCCATTTTAATGATCAGGTAAGATACTGAAATCATATTCCGCAGCTCACAAATAGCCACCGACACTTTCGATTCCCGGTAAAGCTGCTCATGCTCGTCATGCAGCAATTCCAAACGATCGTACGCTCTTTTCATCCTTCGATCGGTACGAACGATACCTACGTAATTGGACATGATGCTATTGAGCTCGCGCGTCATTTCCGTCACCAGTACTTGCTCTTCCGGGTGTGTAGTACCGGAATCATCCCATTCAGGAATGTTCTCGGGTGTCCGGGATGCTTCAAAATCGGCGATCGTACTTTCATAGGCGCGATGTCCGAAAACAACAGCTTCCAGCAGCGAATTCGACGCCAGGCGGTTCGACCCGTGCAGGCCGGTACAGGAACATTCCCCTACCGCGTACAGGAAGTTAATGTTGGTTTTCCCCCATTCATTGACCCTCACACCCCCGCACATATAATGTTGCGCAGGCACGACGGGAATCATATCCTTTCGCACATCAATTCCCTGTTGCAGGCAGTACTCGGTAATGTTAGGAAAGTGTTCCAGGAATTTTTCATAATCACAATGGCGAACGTCCAGGTATACGTGGTCGACCCCGTTTTTCTTCATTTCTGAGTCAATCGCCCTGGCAACGATATCGCGGGGGGCCAGCGACAGCCTATCATCGTAGTTTTCCATGAATGTACTTCCATCGGCCCTTTTCAAAACTCCTCCGAAACCTCTTACAGCTTCCGAGATCAGGAATGAAGGCTTTTGCCCTGGCTGGTAGAAACTGGTGGGATGGAATTGAATGAACTCCATATTATCACAGATCCCTTTGGCACGATAAGCCATTGCGATACCATCACCGGTTGCAATGGTAGGATTGGTGGTACTTTGGTAAATATTCCCAATGCCTCCGGTTGCGAGCATGGTCGTTTTGGCAAGAAATTTCTCTACTTCTCCGGTTTGCCTGTTCAGCACATAAGCGCCAAAACACTTGATATCCTCCTGGTAGCGATAAACTGTTTGCCCCAAATGGTGTTGCGTGATCAGTTCAACTGCGTAGTAATGCGTAAAGATCTGAATGCTTTTGTGTCTGTTGACCTCTTCGAGCAATGCCCGCTCGATCTCGGCCCCGGTAATGTCTTTGAAATGTAAAATGCGGTGATCAGAATGCCCGCCTTCTTTCGCCAGATCATATTCTCCTCCCTTCTCTTTGTCAAATCGAGTGCCGTAATCGATTAGTTCCTGAATGCGCTGGGGGGCTTCCCGCACGACTATCTCCACGATATTGCGCTTG
Source organism: Dyadobacter sp. (assembly GCF_039919315.1). Lineage (GTDB taxonomy): Bacteria > Bacteroidota > Bacteroidia > Cytophagales > Spirosomataceae > Dyadobacter. Next base: position 21,928 of record NZ_JBDSFX010000003.1, read on the forward strand.
TTGACCTCGTCGCCCGCATCCATCGTATCCTGGATATGCTTTTCAAATGAATCTGATTCTGCCCAAACTACCGCTATACCACCCTGGGCATACTTGGTGTTGGTTTCATCGGCTTGTACTTTGGTGATGACAGCAATGGAAATCTCCTGCTTCAATTCATCAAAGTGCCGGGCCAGTTTAGCAGCGTAGCTAAGTCCGGCAATCCCGGAACCAATAATCAGAAAATCAAATTGGGGCATTTTATTTATATTTATTGACATCGGCACTCGGCTGTCAGCTTTTGGGGCGGTGTCGATTTTAGACGCTTAACTATATTCCTTTGCTCAGTTCCAGCATTCTTGCGACTGATTCGTATGCTTTTAGTCTGATATCCTCAGGGACAAATATCTCTGGCTGCTCATAATAAAGCGCATTGTACACTTTTTCGAGCGTGTTCATTTTCATGTACGGACATTCGGAACAAGCACAGGTATTGTTGTCAGAACCAGGCGCTGGGATCAGCTTTTTGTGAGGAACCGACTGCTTCATTTTATGCAGAATACCGGCCTCCGTCGCTACAATGAATTTTTGGTGTTCCGATTCTTTTACAAACTTCAAAAGACCGGTAGTAGAACTTACGAAATCCGACTGCATCAGGATATCCTCTTTGCATTCCGGGTGTGCAATGAGCAATGCGTCCGGGTTTTCTTCGCGCAATTGTTTCAGTTTTTCTCTTGATATATCAATGTGGACGATACAAGCGCCGTCCCATAGCACCATTTCTCGTCCGGTTTTATGCGCCACATACCTACCCAGATTGGCGTCAGGTGCGAAAATGATCTTCTGATCTTTGGGAAGACTATCAACGATCTGCAATGCATTGGATGAAGTACAAACGATGTCCGTCAATGCTTTGATTTCAGCCGAACAGTTAATGTAGCTGATTACAATATGATCGGGATACTGGGCTTTGAATGCAGCAAATTTATCCGCAGGAGCTGAATCAGCTAGGGAACAACCTGCATTAAGGTCCGGAATAATCACTTTTTTATTGGGACTAAGGATCTTTGCCGTTTCCCCCATAAAATGCACCCCGCAAAAAATGATCATATCCGCCTCAGTCGCGGCAGCTTGCTGCGAAAGCCCTAGACTGTCACCAATGTAATCCGCCAGGTCCTGAATTTGCTCGTTCACATAGTAATGGGCGAGAATCACTGCATTCTTTTCTTTCTTTAACCGATTTATTTCGGCAATTAGATCAATATCCTCAGCGATCGTTTCAGTTACATATCCGTAACGGTTTACCTGCTCTTCAATAGTTGTCATTCTGGTGAATATTGGCTTTTAGTTAGTCATAAAAATCCGTGCCGAATTACGATATTAAACCAATGAAAAGCAAAGAAAGTGCGGCACGCAGCTATAAATCAAAAGCCGCAGAGAATAATCCCTGCGGCTTTGAGCAATTTGATATTCTAATAATTATAAAATCCAGCGGAAGAATACGTAAAGTGTACCTGACAGTACCATCGTAACAGGCAATGTCAATATCCAGGCAATCACAATGTTCCGGATGGTACCGCCCTGCAAGTTTTTAACGCCTTTGCTCGCTACCATTGAGCCTGCGATACCGGAGGAAAGTACGTGGGTAGTACTTACAGGAAGTCCCAGATAGGATGAAACACCAATGGTACTGGCTGCAACCAATTCAGCAGAAGCACCTTGGGCGTAAGTAAGGTGTTGCTTACCAATTTTTTCACCGATCGTCACCACAATCCTTTTCCAACCTACCATGGTACCAAGGCCCAGCGAAAGTGAGATCATTAAAATAACCCAGTCAGGAGCATAATCGGTATATCTCCGAATGCCCTTTTCGCTGGAAGATTGTTCTTTCAAAAATGCTTTATCGGTAACATTCAGGTTGGCCTGTCCGTTATCCAGTATCGTTTTGAGGTTACGGCTGATCAGTAGCAATGAGCGACGTGCGTTCATTCTGTCTTCCAATGGAAGCTTTTTATCTACCAGAGGTTTGCTGATCTGAGCATCCAGTGTATCTATTTCAGTTTTAATTGTATACAAATGTTGCCTGTCCGATACCGATAGTCTGCTTGAGTCAATGCTGTTGACCGCTGTTTCTATGCCGATCAGGTCAGATTTCATGTCCGCCGGATTGATACTGTTATCCAATGCAAAATGTGCCGGCACAATTCCGATCAGGATGAGCATAACAAGCCCTACTCCTTTTTGACCATCATTAGAACCGTGGAAGAAACTTACCAGCGTACAAGTTGTAATGAGAATGGCTCTGATCCAGATCGGAGGTGCTGTATTTTTCTTTGGCTCGCTGAAAACAATTTCACGCAATGGTTTCGAAAGCATCCTGCGAAGGATAAACATGATGATGATCGCCAGTGCAAAACCAAAAATCGGGGAAGTAAGCAGCGAGGTGAACAGTTCCTGCGCTTTGGCCCAGTTAACACCGGCACCTTGTGAATTTTCGGGCATGAATGTAAATGCCAGCCCTACTCCCAGAATGGAGCCAATCAATGTATGTGAACTTGAACTGGGAAGTCCGAAATACCAGGTTCCCAGGTTCCAGATAATCGCGCTAAAAAGCAATGAAAACACCATAGCCGCACTATGGTAAACATTCTGATCAATGAGCAACTCTACGGGTAAAAGGTTAACAATACCCATTGCAACGGCGATACCACCCAAAAACACACCACAGAAGTTCATAAAACCTGACCAGATCACAGCCACATTTGGTTTTAATGAATTGGTATAAATTACTGTGGCAACTGCATTGGCGGTATCGTGAAAACCATTTACAAATTCGAATGCACAGGCCGCTAAAATACTGAAAGCGAGGAGGAGAAAAATGTCGGTTTCAAGACCAAACATAAAAGGAGTATATAAGTTTATTAAAAAAGCTTCGCAAAACTACTTATTCTTCATCGTTGCAATATTAACAAATTGTTAAGCCATGATGACTTTTATGCAGTTTCTTTGTTCGCCAACTGGCCACAAGCCGCATCGATATCCTTACCTCTGCTGCGGCGCACGTGCACTGAAACCCCTCTGTCTTCCAGATATGCAGCAAATTTATCAAGACGATCAGCCTCCGTATTTTTAAAATCGGCTTCTGCGATAGGATTGTACTCAATGATGTTGACCCGGGCTGGAACGCGTTTGGTGAATTCCCAAAGCTCTTTCGCATCCTGCAAAGTATCATTGAAATTATTGAAAACAATGTATTCGAAGGTAATGCGGTTGCCTGTCTTTTTGTAAAAATAATTCAGGGCCTCGGCCAGGTTGTCCAGTGTGTTGGACTCATTGATGGGCATGATCTGGTTCCTTTTCTCATCATTAGCGGCGTGCAAAGAGAGCGCTAGACGAAACCGAACCTCGTCGTCACCCAGTTTTTTGATCATTTTGGCGATACCGGCAGTGGAAACCGTGATACGCTTGGGCGACATATTCAATCCCTCGGGTGAAGTAATGTGTTCAATGGATTGCAGCACATTCGCATAATTGAGCAACGGCTCGCCCATTCCCATGTAAACGATATTGGTCAATGGTGCACTGAAACTAGCCTCGGCCTGACGTGCGATGGCCACTACCTGATCGTAAATCTCCCCTGCTTCCAGGTTGCGTTTGCGGTCCATATAGCCCGTCGCGCAGAATTTGCAGGTGAGCGAGCATCCTACCTGGCTGCTGACACAGGCTGTCATCCGGTCGGTAGCAGGAATTAGAACGCCTTCTACCAGATTTCCGTCGAAAAGTTTGAATGCTGACTTAATGGTACCGTCGTTGCTTTGCTGTTGCTTGGCGACGCCCATTGAATGAATCAGGAAGTTATCGTTCATCAACTGGCGTGTGGCCAGCGACAAGTTGGTCATTTCATCAAATGAATGGGCGGATTTTTTCCAGATCCATTCGTGAATCTGTTTTGCCCTGAAAGCCTTCTCTCCGTGGTTAGTCATCCAGGTTTTGATCTGCTCGATGCTTAATTTCCGAATGTCCTGCTTATTCTGTAATTCCGTCATTTTTTCTTTTATATGTCAAATACGCCTGGTATTCAACCGATCTATTCGCAAAGGTACTGAAACTCAACAATGAAAGCTTAACCGTGTGCGGATTTTGAAAGTTCATTTGTCCAGATAATCCCTTTTCCACTCGCGGATCAACTCGGTACCGTCCGGCATGAGCGACAATGCTTTGGTAATGACATTGGGGGCGATGGGCACGACCAATGGATAAAGATAGGTATCATCTGTTCGGTGAGCCGGGATCTTCACCCCGATCGCATTTACCAGCCAGAAAAAAACACTGATCCCGAAAACCCAGGTAAATATGCCGACCATTGCGCCGGCAAAACTATCGAATGTGCCCAAAATCGAATATCGCAGCGATCTTCGGATCATGTAGCCAAATTGGTTCAGCAGAAAAATCGTAGGGAAGAATATCGCAGAAAATCCGATGTAAGGAAGGATTTTCCTGGCCGTACCATCACTGAAATAAGGGGTCAGGATTTCCATACCCAATCCCAGAAACTTGAAACCTAATATCATGGCTACCACAAGACCCGCAATACCAATGATTTCAATCAATAGGCCTTTGCGGTAACCATGTAATGCTCCCCAAAGCAGGGGAATGAGGATGAGTACATCCAATAACTTCATGCCAATAATCCCTTCACTAATGTGGAAACCACTCTGCCGTCGGCCTGTCCTGCTAATTCTTTGGTGGCAACGCCCATTACTTTGCCCATGTCTCCGGGTCCGGTCGCTCCCACGCGCGCAATAATTTCCTGTAACTTGGCTTTCACCTCGTCTTCGGTCAATTGTTTTGGAAGGAATTGTTCGATCACAGTTAGCTCTGCTTCTTCTTTTTCCAAAAGGTCCGGACGATTTTGAGCTTTGTAGATATCAGCAGATTCCCGGCGTTGTTTGGCAGCTTTGGTCAACAGTTTAAGTTCGTCATCCGCAGTCAGTTCGCCGGTTCCGCCGCCTTTTGTTTCGTCCAGCAGTATGAGTGATTTGATAGCGCGCAATGCACGTAATGTATCCTGATCTTTGGCCCGCATAGCATCTTTAATGCCTGATTCGACTTGGGTTTTTAGTGACATATGTTTTTAATTTTGAATTTTGACCGGGTCGCCGGTGCGATGACTGAATGAGTGAATGGCTAAATTTTGTATTGAGAATTTTAAATTTACCATTCGGGCTGCAAAGTTAGATGAATCCTCATAAATTGTGCCTATTAAGCCATTCAATCATTCTTTCAAATACTCAGCGCAGCAGCACCCGCACATTCAATCATTCAATCATTCAGTCATTCACTCATTCAAAATTAAAAAATGACCCGTCTTAGCGTTAACATCAACAAAATCGCCACGCTCAGGAATTCACGCGGAGGCGACAATCCCAATGTTTTGAAAGTGGCGCTGGATTGCGAGCGGTTTGGAGCCCAAGGAATTACGGTACATCCACGCCCCGACGAGCGGCACATTCGCTACCAGGATGTGTTTGATCTCAAAGAAGTGGTTACTACCGAGTTTAACATTGAGGGTAATCCTTCCGAAAAAAAGTTTGTCGAACTGGTTTTGGCCAACAAACCCGAACAGGTAACATTGGTACCGGATGCATTGCATGCGATCACTTCCAATGCGGGGTGGGATACGGTCAAAAACAGGAGTGAGCTTATTGATCTTGTACAAATATTCAAATCTGCTGGTATCCGGGTTTCGGTTTTCGTAGATCCAGATGAAAATATGGTGGAAGGAGCGAAAGTATGCGGCGCTGATCGCGTCGAACTTTATACGGAACCTTACGCGGCTGGTTACTTTGATAATAGACAAAAGGCCGTACTACCCTTTATCCGTGCCGCCGAAAAGGCAAAAGAAGTTGGACTGGGTTTAAATGCCGGCCACGACCTGAGCCTGGATAACCTTCATTTTTTGAAACAAAGCATCCCCTGGATGGATGAGGTTTCGATCGGGCATGCATTGATCTCTGATGCCTTGTACCTTGGTTTGGAGAATACGATTCAGATGTATTTGAGGGAACTGGAGTTGTAGTAAGACGGAAGAAGGAAGACTTGCCAAGTCTTAAAGACTTGGCAAGTCTTCCTCGTTTTGTTACCACCCTGTCCGGTATTCCCTTTTAACAAATTGATTGGCCATATCAAAATTAGTAATCTTCATATTAGCCCCATCCCAAATCAATTTTTGTCTCCCAGGAAAATTCACACCTTTCCCATCAGCCTTACTCTCTCGGTACAAATAGGATCTCACCGCCAGATTACCCATCAGTACAATTTCAGTTAATGGCCCCGATTGGTCGAAAGACGAACTCGTGTAAGCGCCGTAACCTTTTTTACAAGCCTGAACAAATTGCTGTTGGTGACCTTCCCAACTTCCCGGTACCAGTGCGCGGGGCTTCGTAGCTATTCTTACTGTTTCAAATTTCTTCTCAGGCCACAATGTTGGGTTTTCACCAAACATCTCAGCACTCAGTATTCCCTTGGTACCAATAAAAAGCATTCCGCCGTCCACCTTGCCAAACACCCTTTTATAATCACAGCCGTCGGGCAATTGCGGACGCATGCCTCCGTCGTACCAATTAAAACTTATTTCTTTTCCCGGAGTTTTGGAGGCGAACTTTAAATGTATGTTGGCAGAAGGCGGGCATACATCATCGAAAAACGCTTGCTGAAAAAAGTCAGCGTAAACTGACCCTACGCTACATTCAACCGAAGTAGGATATCCCAATTTCATCGCCCGGAACGGCACATCTATAAAATGGCAACCCATATCCCCCAGCGCCCCGGTGCCAAAATCCCAGTAACCGCGCCATCTGAAAGGCATATACGCCTCATGATAGTCGCGTTTGGGAGCGGTACCAAGCCATAAATCCCAATCCACACCGGCAGGAATTGGCTGCGATTCTCCTTTATCTTTGGGTGATTTCACACCTTGCGGCCAAACCGGGCGGTCCGTCCACACTTCAATCGTATGAACATCGCCGATTACACCGGACTGAACTAATGCTTCTGTTTGCCGGGTACCATCGCTGCTGCTGCCCTGGTTACCCATTTGGGTCACTACCTTGTACTTTTTGGCGGCCAATGTCAAATTTCTCGCTTCCCAAATGTCCTTCGTCAGCGGCTTTTCGACATATACATGCTTGCCGAGTTCAATGGCTGCCATGGCAATGGGAAAATGCATATGATCCGGCGTGGTGACAAACACCGCATCTATATTTTTGGCCTCCTTTTCAAACATCTTCCTGTAATCCTTATAATAGGGCGAATTAGGAAACTGCTTTCTATATTTCTCAGACTGCCGGTCGTCCACGTCGCATAACGCTACAAAGTTCTCGGCACCATTGTTATAAGCCATTCGGATATTCGTATCAGCCTTGCCACCACAGCCTACTGCCGCAATGTTCAGCTTATCGCTGGGCGGTATAAACCCTTTGCCCAGCACGTGACGGGGCACGATCATAAAGCTGCTCGCGGCCAATGCCCCCGCTTTTATAAAATCCCTGCGTTTGATATCCTTACTAGAAACCTCTTCCTGATTTTCCATGTGGTTGCAAAATTCGTTGGTGAAAGTTTAACCGGTTCACCAGGAAAAGACGGCCATTTTCAAAGACTACTATTTGCCCCCAAAAGTTTCAGCGATTTTCATGGCCACACCCATATCACCGTCTATTTTCAATTTTCCAGTCATCAGGGCCATCATGGCATTCAGGTCGCCGTCAAGCAGTTTTAATGCATTTTTAGTGGATACTTCGAAGGTGCAATCCGCTTCTACATCTTCATTGGAAACAGAATTTGGCACGGTTTTTCCGTCTACAAAGACACTGCCTTCTTCCGTCTTAAATTTGGCGGTTGCGCCCAGGCCGCTATCGGTGCCTAGTATATTTTTAATGCGGTCAGTCAGGATTTGAAGGCTCATAGTATTACCGTTTTTTACGTTGTTCTGATTTTTGGACTAAAATGACAAATGTATGTCCCCTTACAAGAATATTCAAATGCCTTTGGTGTTTTCATCTAAAACCACAAATTTTACATCCTTCATCAGAAAAATCTGCTGAGTTATTTTTTAGCAAATGAGTGCACCCGTGAATCGCCCAACGTTTCTTACCATATTGTGTTTCCTTACTTTTATGAGCGCCGTTTCAGGACTTTGGACCCAATCCGAAAGGTTATGGAACCCAGGAGTCATGGCCGACAAAACCAGAGAAACCTTTGAAGGTGTTCGCGAAAAACTGGACCAGCAATCTCCTACCGCAGATACCAAGACGATGGATGCCATGTTTGAAGCGGTTATTGAACAAACTACCGCTGATTCCATTAAGACAGGGGCGATCATCATGCTCATCTTCGAATCTCTTTCCCTATATGCTGCCTATCTGATGTGGAACCTCGAAAAAAAGGGTTTTTATCTTTATTTGGGAGGTATGGCGGTCGCTTTTCTGGCACCATTGATCATGATAGGCGGCTGGCTGGGCGTTATCACTGCGATGGCTGGCGTGTTTCTAAGCATTTTTATGATTATTATGTACGCTTTCAATCTGAAACACATGCAGTAAGCCTTTTTGGGCCACATTATTGCACGCTCTTTCGCTGCTTCTCTTGTCAATTATTGCAAATTGAATTATAAGGTCTTGCATTCCATGAAGAAAAGATTTTATTTTGCGGACTAATTTGAATCGAGATAATGGCTTTAATTAACAAAATCAGAGAAAAATCGGGGATCGCTGTGACGGTGATTGCTGTCAGTTTAATTCTTTTTATGGTCGGTGGCGACCTTTTAGGCCCTAATTCCATTCTAGGAGGCGGCAACAATCAGGTAGTTGGAGAAATTGCCGGAAAAGAAATTAACATCAAGGATTTTCAAAGCCGCGTGGATGGCTTTCGTCAAAATTATGAAGCACAGTCGGGCCGTAGCCTGAATGACAATGAACTTGCTTCTTTGAGAGACCAGGCCTGGAACCAGTTTGTAGTAGATATCGCTTACAAAAAACAGTTTGATGGTCTTGGACTTACCGTTACAGATCAGGAACTTGTTGACATGGTTCAGGGAAATCACATCAGCCCTTCGATTCTTCAGGCTTTTTCAGATCCTACCACCGGACGTTTCGATAAGACGGCGGTGATCAACTATCTGAAAAACCTCAAAACCCTACCCGTTGAACAACAAAAATCATGGGAAAACTTTGAGAAAAGTCTGCGTGAAGAACGCACCCGTGCCAAATATGAAAACCTTCTGAAGCTTTCAACCTATATCCCGAAAGCACAGTCTGAGAAAGAATATGTAGCGCAGAACTCGAAAGCCACTTTGCGTTATCTATATGTACCTTATTTCTCGGTTGTTGATACTACTATTAAAGTAACGGACTCTCAACTTGAATCATTCCTGAGTGCGCACCGTAAAGAATATAAAGGAACCGATACCCGTTCAATCGAGTACGTAACCTTCCCGATCCAACCTGCCAAAGACGATAGTGCAGCATTGTACACCGAGATCAAAGAATTGGCTCGTGGTCTTGCAACAGCTACCAACGATTCGGCTTTCGCAAGCATGAATTCAGACATTCCATTGCCGGTTAACAGGTCATTGGCCAACATGAGTGACCAATTGAAAGAAGCTGTAAAAACCTTCGTTCCTGGCGGCGTGTATGGCCCTTACCGCGAGGGTAACACTTATTACATTTACAAATATGGCGGCACCAAAGTAGATACCATTTCTTCTGCAAAAGCAAGCCACATTTTGATAGGTGCCGAAAATCAGTCGGACTCAGCCAAAGCTGCTGCCCGTACGAAAGCTGAAGGCATTCTGGCACAGATTCGTGCTGGTGCTAATTTTGAAGCATTGGCTGCTACTTCCAGCTCAGATCAGGGATCTGCCCAGCGTGGTGGTGATGTAGGCTATTTCCAGAATAACGGCGCAATGGTTAAGCCATTTGAAGAAGCTGTTTTCTCGGCAACTGCTCCCGGCCTGATCCCAAGATTGATCGAAAGCCAGTTTGGTTTCCACATTATCAAAGTAACTGATCCAAAATCGAATACATTATACCGCGTCGCAGCAATCGGCAAAACGATCGCTCCAAGCCAGGCTACCCGCGACGAAGCTTACAGAAAGGCAGACGAATTTGCTAACACTGTCAAAACCAAAGAACAGTTCGACGAAGCAGTTAAAAAGAACAAAGCGTTGGTAGTAGCTAATGCCAATCGCATTCCTGAGTCTGCGACGAACATTAATGCAATCCAGAATGGCCGTGATATCGTAAGATGGGCGTTCAAGGATGACTCGAAAATCAACTCCGTTTCCCAGGTTTTCGAAACCGAAGAGCAATACATTGTCGCGGTACTGGTTGGCAAATCAGATGCGAAAGATGTAAAAGTAGAAGATTTCCGCGACGAGCTGACTACCAAAGTACGTAACCAGATCAAGTCTGATCAAATCACTGCCAAGCTGAAAGGCGCGACAGGAGACCTGGAAAGCATTGCGAAGAAATACGGTGCAGGTGCCTTGGTTGAATCAGCTACTGATATTTCACTGGCTACCGGCTTCCTTACCAGCGCTGGTTTTGATCCGATCGCATTAGGAAAAGCATTCGGCTTGAAACCTGGCCAGAAGTCAGGTGTATTCACCGGCGAGAATGGTGTTTTCATCATGGAACTCATCAACAAAACAGACGCTCCTAAAATCGCTGACTTTACGCAATACAAAACGCAGCTTACCCAATCATTGGAAAGCCGTATGTCGTACCTGGTGAATGAAGCGATTCGTGAGCATGCGAAAATCGAAGACCGCCGTGCTAAGTTCTTTTGATCAGGCATAAAAAATATTTGAGAAAGAGGAGCAGAATTCATTTCTGCTCCTCTTTTTATTTACACTGCAATATTTTCAAAAAAAAGTAATAGTATTGCAGTATAAAATGTCAATAATACACTTAATAATCAGTAAGGGACATTTTGACAGAATAAGATTGAAATTTCTTTGAAAAATTACAGAACGATTAACTAAAACACAATGAGCATTCTACTCGGAGAACAGGAGTACTTTAAAGGAATCGGAAAAATTGGTTTTGAAGGCCCTGAAACGGATAACCCCCTGGCTTACCGGTTCTATGATGAAAACCGTATCGTAGCAGGCAAAAGCATGAAGGAACATCTTCGTTTTGCTATTGCCTACTGGCACACTTTCTGCGGATCAGGAAATGATCCTTTCGGAGGTCAGACTCTTTTTTACCCATGGGACAAAAAAGCGGATGCTGTTGACCGTGCGAAAGACAAGGCTGACGCTGCATTTGAATTGATTACAAAACTAGGTACACCTTATTATTGCTTCCACGACGTAGATGTGGTTGACTATGCTGACGATGTCCGCACCAACGAAAAACGTTTGCAGGCATTAACAGCTTATTTGGGGGAAAAACAAAAAGCTTCCGGCGTGAAATTGCTTTGGGGAACTGCAAATTTGTTCAGTCACCATCGTTATATGAACGGAGCCTCTACCAACCCTGACTTTGATGTGGTTTCACATGCAGGAGCACAGGTAAAAATGGCACTGGATGCTACTATTGCATTAGGTGGCGAAAACTACGTGTTCTGGGGTGGTCGTGAAGGGTATATGACGTTGCTGAACACGGATATGAAGCGTGAGCAGGAGCATTTTGCACAAATGCTTAAAATGTCGGTAGCCTATGCCCGTGCCAATGGTTTCAAAGGTAAGTTCTTCATCGAACCTAAGCCTTGTGAGCCTACCAAACACCAGTACGACTATGATGCAGCAACCGTTATCGGTTTCCTTCGTCAGCACGACTTATTGGGTGACTTTGCATTGAACCTGGAAGTGAACCACGCTACATTGGCTGGACATACATTCGAGCACGAACTGCAAGTGGCTGTTGACGCTGGTATTTTGGGCTCTATCGATGCAAACCGTGGAGATTATCAAAACGGATGGGATACAGACCAGTTCCCTAACGACATCGCAGAATGGACAAAAGCATTGCTCGTTATCCTGAAAGGTGGCGGATTGCAAGGTGGTGGTATCAACTTTGATGCAAAACGCCGTCGTAACTCGACCGATGTTGAGGATGTATTCCACGCACACATTGGTGGTATCGACACGGTTGCAAGAGCATTGATCGTGGCTGACAAAATCATTCAGAATGGCGAATACGACAATATCCGTACAAACCGTTACGCCAGCTTTGATGGCGGTAAAGGCGCTGACTTCGAAAAAGGCGCATTGAAACTGGAAGATCTGTTCGAACTGGCAGCCAGCAAAGGCGAACCGGCAACTACTTCCGGCAGACAGGAATATCTTGAAAACCTGATCAATAAGTTTATCTAGGACAATGTTAAACGAGAAAAGCCAGCCTTCGACTTCGCTCAGGCTGGCTTTTCTCGTTTAAATCTGACCACATAGTCACTTACTTTTCAACGGTTTAATACCCGGCATTTTGTTTCAGACTCGTATTATTCCTGATTTCCGAAGTCGGGATCGGGAATAGTAATTCACGTTCTGTTATGGTAGGACCGTAAGTAAACTTGTGTCCAACATAATTTTCAAAAGCCTTGGTTTTAACATTGTATGCTTTGCGCAACCTGGCCATATCAAACCAGGTAATGTTCTCGAAACACAGCTCGTGCCAGCGTTCTGTCCAGATCGCCTCGCGCAATTTGTCTTTGGCGAGACCTGCTAATGCCGGTAGCTGGGCGCGCGTTCTGATTGCGTTAACAGCTTCCAATACTTTGGCGGAAGGACCCTCAACTTCATTGGCAGCCTCCGCGTAGGTCAGTAAAACATCTGCATATCTGATCACCGACCAGTTCAGGTCACTGTTTGCAGTACTGGTTTGGGCCACGTTATCAAAATGTTTGTAGATAAAATATCCTCCGAGATCCACTTCTTTGGTACGATCTGTCTCATTAGTGAATTTGGTATAGAAAAACTGCTTCTCCTTAATCCGCAGATCAGCCGCATCGTACGATTTTACAAAATCAGCTGTCGAGTAAATTCCGCCCGTCTCATCCGAATATTGCGAAATGTTCTTGTTGTAAGGAATGATCGACACCTGCCAGTTGGAAGGAAGGAGCTGAGTACGGAACTGGATCATAAAGATATTTTCCTCCACATTCTTTTTAACAGGGTTGTGCAGATCATCGTAAGTAGCAAAAAGTTTGAATTGTTTTGAATCAATCACCTCGGCCGCTTTTGCTGCAGCCAGCGTGTAATGTGAAGCACCTTTTTGCAATGGAAAACCAGCCATAGTAAGATAAACCTGCGACAACAATGATTTCACAGCACCCAGGCTCACTTTCCCCGTCGCGTCCACCCATGGCAAGCCGGATTCTTCCGCTAATTTCAAATCGGCTACAATCAGGTTGTAAACTTCCTCAACCGGCGCAGCAGCTGGCTTCAATTGATCCGATGTAAGATCCACGGCTTTGGTCACCAGCGGAATGTTTCCAAACATGCGAACGAGGTTGAAATAATACCAGGCCCTGAGAAAATAGGCTTCCCCAAGCAGCTTTTTCACCTCTGCCGGATTCATTGCTGGAATCGTTGGCACTTTTTCTATCGAAAGATTGGCGCCCGCGATCCCTCTGTAATAAGACGCCCAGTAGGTTTGACCGTATCCATTATCGGATGTATTACGCAGGTCCTTAATAAAATAGCTGTTCACAGCCTGACCCAAATCTGTCGCAGCAAGACCGGTCGCAAACTCGGTCATCATCCAGGGACCGCCACCAAATCCACTGCCGAGCGGGTCACGCATTGGCGCGTAGATCGCGCTCACCGAGCTTCTCCCGTGTGCAGGTTGCGTAAAATAGTTTTCTACCGTAAAGTTACTGGGGTCGGATTCGTCCAGGAAGTCACTGCATCCTGTTGCCCAGAATATGCTCAGAAGAGTTGTGAGCAGACCGATTTTTGTTGATATTTTATTCATTTTACTTCAAGTAAGAGTCTGTAAGGATTTTATAAGCCAATGTTCAAACCGAGCATGAATACGCGTGGCTTTGGATAATCGTACAAGCCAAATCCCTGGTCAAATGGAGATCCTGAGTTAGAAACTTCCGGGTCATAACCTTTGTATTTTGTCATCACAAAGAAGTTTTGAACCGAACCATAAACCCTTAACCGATCCAGTTTAAGCTTGGAAACGATTGAAGCAGGGAATGTGTAGGCAAGCAGCAGATTCCTGCCACGGATAAAGGACGCATCGGTAACCTTGTGGCTATCATTGTTGGTTGTATAATATGCATTGATCGGGCGGACCTGCGCGATAGGCGTGTTCTGGTTGGTTTCTGTCCAGGCGTTCAGCACCGTTTTGTAGCTGTTCGCGATGCCTTGTCTGTCTTCCGCTGAGTGGATACTTCTGTCAAGGACATCATTGCCGTACATATATTGCAAATCAACTGTCAAAGACAATGCTTTGTACTGGAATGTGTTTAAGAATGTTCCAAAGCCATCAGGAATACCTTTTCCAATGATCGCACGGTCATTATCATTGATCGTTCCGTCTTCGTTAAGGTCTTTGTATTTCACATCACCAGGCAGCATGTTGTACTTTTTAGCCTGTTCCACTTCTGCAGTAGACCATGTTCCTTCATGAACACGTCCAAAGAATGCGCCTACCGGCTCTCCTACCCTCACAATCGTGTTTCCGGAGAAAATGTCACTGCCTCCAGAGAGCGCAAGCACTTTGTTTTTATTGATAGAAATATTGAATGTTGTGCTCCACGAAAAGTCGCCTGCTTTAATGTTGGTGGAATTCAGTGCAAATTCAACTCCCTTGTTCTCCATGCTTCCGATGTTAGTAAAAATGCTTCCGTAACCGCTGCTCAGTGGCAATGGTGCATCCAGCAACATTTCGTTCACTTTTCTTCTGTAAAGATCTAGTTCAAAACTAAGTCTGTTTGAAAACAATCCCAGTTCTATACCGAAGTCAACCTGCTGTGTTTTTTCCCATTGCAAGTTTGAGTTTGACATACGTCCTACCCCAGTTCCAATGTTACGAACACCGCCGAAAATCACGTCATAGCTTCCCATACCAGCCAAAGCGCGGTAAGCAGGAATTTCCGAGTTTCCGGTTGCTCCATAGCTCGCCCGGATTTTCAAGTTTGAGATAGTAGGCACATTTTTGAGGAATTCCTCTTCGCTAACCCGCCATGCAACGGCTGCGGAAGGGAAGAACGCGTAACGGTTGGCATCCCCGAATTTGGAAGATCCATCGATACGACCGGTGAATGTTACGAGATACTTGTCCAGTAAGCTATAATTAAGCCTCGCGAAATAAGAATTAAGCCCGTAAGCAGTTGCATTGGAAGACGGAGCAAGTGCTGTGGCTCCTGCTCCCAGGTTATTATACTGAAAATACGTATCAGTGAAATTCTGGCTTCTTGCTGCATTATCGAAACGATCCACGTGCTGCCACGACAAACCGAGCATGGCATTCACAGAGTGTATTTTAGCAAATTGCTTGGAATAGGTCAGGTAATTTTCAAACTGCCATGAATTGAAACGTCTGCTGGTCACCGAAGCGTCGCCATTATTTGAAATGTATTGAAGACCTGCTGCTGCGAAATAATCTTCACGCTGATTGATCACATTCGTTCCTACCGTTGACCTGAAATCAAGCCCGTCTGCAAGTCTGATGCTTGCGAACATGTTTCCAAGCATGGTTTGTGTACGCAGATAGAAAAGGCGTTCTGCTACTACCCGCAGTGGGCTGTCGCCACCTTCCATTCCCGGATAATCTCGGTTACTGGCCCATTTTCCGTCTGGATATTTTACTGGGATGATAGGCAATGCTTCCAAAACCTGGCGCATTGCTGTAATTCCACCGCCTCCAAGCTGGTCAATTTGCTTTTCGTTCTGGTCTGTATAACCCAATGTTCCACCCACTTTCAGCCAGCTTTTGATTTGGCTATCGAAGACAAAACGACCTGCAAAACGTTTCTGCCACGATTCGCGGGCAATTCCATTTTCATTACGGTAATTTAAAAAAGCGCCGTAGCTGCCTTTTTCACTTCCACCTGTCAAACCAAGCTGATGGTTTTGGGTAAATGCTTTTTGGAATGTTTCATCCTGCCAATCGGTATCGTAAAGTGGGTTACCACTTGAATCAAACAACAACGGATTGGTCCGCTTCAATTTAGGATCTGTGTATTTTGTTCCGGTTGCCCAGCCCACAGGATCGTATTTTGCCGCATTGGCATAAATCGTTTCCTCAACCTGCAAAAATTCCTTTGAATTCAATACAGGCAATTTCTTGGGAACCACACCTACACTAAAATCGCTATCATAAGTAACTTTTCCACCCGCTGCAGTTCCGCGTTTGGTCGTCACCAAGATAACACCATTCGCACCACGCGCACCATAAATGGCTGTGGATGAAGCATCTTTAAGTACTTCAATGGATGCAATGTCATTCGGGTTAATGTAATCAATGGGCGTACTTCCGTTTCCTAGTTCCACAGCATTCAAAATCACCCCGTCAATCACATACAAAGGATTATTTGACACACTGATCGAGCTCGCTCCACGGATACGGATATTCGCACGACCACCCGGACGACCCGAGTTGGAAGAAACGTTAACCCCGGCAATACGGCCCGAAAGTCCCTGGTTCAGCGAAGAAGCCGGGCGTTCCTGCAACACGTCTCCCTTAATGGTACCCACAGCCCCGGTAAGATCTGATTTTCTTACGCTACCGTAACCCACGACCACGATCTCGTCCAGCGCGTTTTCGTCAGGTGCCAGACTCACTTTAATGTCAGACTGGTTTCCCACATTGACTTCCTGCGACTTATATCCTACGAAACTGAACACAAGCACATGCTGGCTGCCGTCCGGGATCTCCAATGTAAAATCGCCACCTGCCCCGGAAGAAGTGCCCCGCTGTGTTCCTTTGAGTACCACGCTCACACCTGGCAAGCCGCTTCCCGATTCATCCGAAATCACCCCTTTCACTGTTCTGTCCACCATTTGCTGGGGCATAGTCTGCGTGACGGGACTTTCGTTGGTCAATGTCTGATCTGGTAAAGCCCCCGATTCTTTACTTTCTTCTTTAACCGGGGCGACTTCCTTTACTTTGTCTTCTGTTACTACGAAAGTATTTTTTCGCGTCTTTTTATATTTCAGGCCATTACGTCCCAATACAATGTCCAGATTCTTTTCAATGGGCTGGGTCAGGTCAAGCACGCTGGCCATGACATTCATGGAACCCACCAGTCGGTCCTCAAAAACGATTTCAACGCCGTAATGCTTTTGAAGATCAAGCAGTACATTTTTGAGCTTCATTTCTTGTCTGACAGTGCTATGCTGGCTTGGCGGCATAGATGCGAAGGCAATAACCTGAGAGCGGGCGACTTGTGGACATTGCGTCATGAGCACAAGCCCTATTCCCACCCATTGCTTAGCTGATAGCGTTAGATTCATAGTTAAGTGGTTTATGGATATTAGTTATTCATTAAAAGAGTAGTATTTCCGTTTTGCTCAACCTTCATGTCCAGCACTTCTGAAATGGTTTTCAAAAGTTCGTCGGCATTTTTGGTTTTGAAATTCCCCGTGATGGTCCTGTTGGCTACATTGGAATCAGAAAGCACCACTTTCTGGCCAAAATTCTCTTCGATCATCGCAATGATCTCGTGTACCGCAGTAGCATTAAACACGTAGCGCTGTTCCTTCCAGGCTGCGAAAGTTTTGATATCCTGTTGCCTTTCGAGTTGTACAGCCCCGCTTTGGTCCAGGAATGCCAGGTCACCCGGCTTCATCATTACTTCCTTCCGTTCGTTATTTTGCGAATAATCAATCCGCACGCTTCCACATTTCAGGGCCACTTTGGTACCTCTTGGCCGGGCAAAGACCGAGAAAGTAGTACCCAGTACTTCCACCTGAAACTGCTCCGATGTTTTCACCACAAACCGCTTGTTATCAATGGTATGGCTCACCGAAAATTCTGCCTCGCCTTCCAGTATCACTTCCCTCACATCATTGTCGAAACCTAAACGGGGGATTTTCAACTTGGAATTGGAGTTCAGCGCTACTTTGCTGCCGTCTTCCAGGTACACGTCGGTCGTTTGTCCATAGGCAGTCTGATAGGATTTGTACTGGATCGGTTCACGAAACCACCAGCCGCAGCTCACCAGTAATGTCACGGAGGCGGCGATCAGCCAAAGGCGGCTACCCCGGTTTGGCATGAACATCGTAGGTTTCGGTTCGTCAGCAAGTCGCTGTTGCACCGTGCTGATGTCAGAATCCAGGCGATGGAGCAGGTGCTCAATCGCTACGTCCTGGTCGGGAATAAACTGGGGACATTTGGTCTCGTATTCCATTAACCATTGATGGAATACTTCGGAATTCTCCTTTTCGACGATCCAATCCTCCACTTGCTGCCTTTCCAGCGGATTGGCTCGCCCCGCCAAATACTCAAAAAGAGTATACTTCGATATTATTGTTTTCATTTTGCTTTCAATCCAGGTACAACACAGGCCGTTACAAGCTATTTTCAGATTTCGATGATGCCGCTCAGAAGGGTCAGACCAATGGAGATCATCCATTCGCCGTTCAGAGCGGATCTTAGGTGTTTCAATGCTTTGGATATATGCACCTCTACCGTTTTGGGTGATATGTGCAGCTCATCCGCTATTTCGTGGTATTTTTTATTTTCAAACCGGCTGAGCAGAAAGACTTTCTGGCATTGCGTAGGCAGCCGGGCAATGACTTCATTGACCTTCAGAAAGAGATTATTGTAGTGAATCTCCGCGTCAGGTTGCTGGTGGTAGGTACAAATGGTGTATTCGTTAGTGATGTCAAGCGTGTCCATTTTTCCGAACTCTCGACGCATATACGTATAGCATTCGTTACGCACGGACCTGAACAGGTAGCTCGTATAGGAAGAGTTAATGTTCTCGTAAGCTTTGGTGCGGTAAAATTGGAAGAAAACTTCACTCACCAGATCCTCCGCAATTTGTTTGGAATATACAAATCGCACCGCGTGGCTGCATAGCGGGTTATAAAAACGCCTGAATAGCAATTCCAGGCCTTTCGAAGGGTTTTGCTCGAACGTCGTCTTTAAAAATACAGCCGAATCAATTTCATTTGCACCAACCTTATTTTCATGTAAAGGTGACACAAATGGACTTGAACGCTTCGTTTCGGTGTTAAGCAAAGGATCTTGCATTGAGTCTTTATTTATGTAATAATAGAAAGACTTTTTTGTACTTGAATCCCCTTACTCTTGTTTTAAAAAAACTAAAACATTTTTTTATTATATCAGGATAACACCTCTCACAGCAAAAAGGCTGCCATTCTGAAAATGACAGCCCATTAATAAAAATATAGACGCTACAAGTTCTTCGCCTTCATTTGCTTCACCGCATAATCCACCGCTCTGGCCGAAAGCGCCATATAGGTCAGCGATGGGTTTTGTGTGGATGTGGAAGTCATACAAGCACCATCCGTTACAAATACGTTCTTGCAAGCATGCAACTGGTTCCATTGGTTCAGCATCGACGTTTTCGGGTCTTTCCCCATTCTTACGCCGCCCATTTCGTGAATGTCGTTACCAGGGTTTCTATGTCCGTCATGCGATTTTACATTCTTGAAACCAGCATTGGTAAACATTTCGCTCACCTGCTCCACATAGTCCTTGATCATCTTCTCGTCGTTATCATCGTAACCCACCGAGATTTTGAGCTGGGCAATGCCGAAAGGATCTTTCAGGTCTTTGTCCAATGCTACGTAGTTGCTTTCCTTTGGAATAGTCTCGCCCATCATGTGCGATCCTACACTCCAATTGCCATATTTAGTCTCTTGAAGGCTCGCTTTTAATGATTCTCCAAGTCCGTTACGATCCGAATATGTATTTCTGTTAGCTCCAAAACCCGCTGCATAACCTCTCAGAAAGTCTGTTTCCTGCTTGTACACATTACGGAACCTTGGAATGTAGCCGCTATTCGGACGTTTGCCGTCGGTAGTAGAGTCCAGGAAGCCTTCATACTCACCGGAAACGCTCGCTCGGTAGTTGTGGAATGCCACATACTTACCCAGTACGCCGCTGTCATTTCCCAGTCCGTTGGGGAAACGCGAAGATGTTGAATTGAGCAACACCAGATTTGAATTCAATGCAGCTGCATTGACAAAAATTATGTCTGCATAAAACTCCATCATTTGCTTCGTGGTAGCGTCAATCACACGTACACCCGTCGCTTTTTGCTTTTTGTCGTCGTAAATAATCGAATGCACAACCGAATGCGGGCGCATTGTCAAATTCCCGGTTTTCATCGCCCAGGGAATGGTAGACGAATTACTGCTAAAATAGCCTCCAAACGGACAGCCACGTTCGCACATGATCCTGTGCTGGCATTTAGCACGCCCCTGATCGAGGTGGATCTGCTGCGGATCGGTGATATGCGCTGCACGGCCAATGATGATATGGCGGTCCTTATATTGTTTCCCAACCTGCTCCTTGAAATATTTTTCAACGCAGTTCAGATCGTGCGGCGCCAGGAACTCGCCGTCAGGTAATGTGTCAATGCCGTCTTTATTACCGGTAATACCTGCGAATTTCTCCACGTGGCTGTACCAGGGCGCAATGTCGTCGTAACCGATCGGCCATTCCACTGCAAATTTATCACGGGCTGGCCCTTCAAAGTCGTACTTACTCCAGCGCTGTGTCTGACGCGCCCATAGCAGCGACTTACCTCCTACCTGATACCCCCGTATCCAGTCAAATGGCTTTTCCTGTACGTAAGGGTGCTCATTATCCTTTGCGAAGAAATGGGCAGATGACTCTTTGAAATTATAACATCTGCTGGCAATCGGATTTGCGTCGGTGACTTCTTTGGGTAGACGCTCGCGGTGTTCAAACTCCCACGGCATCATGTTGGTGGTGGGGTAATCCTTAATGTGCTGCACATCGCGGCCACGTTCCAGTACCAGGGTTTTAAGTCCTTTTTCAGTCAGTTCCTTAGCCGACCAGCCGCCGCTGATTCCTGAGCCAATGACAATGGCATCATACGTGCGGGCTTTTTTACTATCAATATTGAAATTCGCCATAATTAATCTTAGAAGAAATGAGGAGAATGGGATTTGAGGCCCATTATCCTTTTTTAATGGGTACACAGCCATGGTAACGTGCCGGAACCATCTCGTAATGCGTAATATTCGTCATGACATATTCAGATGTCATATAACCCTGTATCGTCAGGTTTTTGACCAAGCCCAAAAACGCTTTCTGGCTTGCGTCACTACCTTTTTCGATATCCTGCAAAAGCTGCAATTTCTGATCCTTCCCGGCATCCGCGTAAGATTTACCAAAACGCTGGATACTCTGCTCGTCGAGGTTAGAAACACCGCTGGCCAGACTGGCCTGGGCTTTGCTGTCATAGCAGTCTTTCACCATTTTTTGGACAAAATCACCCACACCCAGCTCTCCTGCTCCCGGCGTATCGGTTTTAGGAATAATCGCTTCCACCATTGCCGCCAGGTTTTTCGACTGATCCGCAGAAAGCAATCTTCCTTTCGGCAACGATCCTTTGCTCCATCCGGATGCCCAGGCAGGCAAACCCGTCATTGCGCCGATGGCAACTGCCATACTTTGAAGCGCTACGCGTCTTTCCATTTCTTTTATCTTTTAATGTTAAGTTAAATTTTCTGTCATGCATTGTCATTTGTCGTAATGCACCGTCCCTACTTTTATCATGACAACACATGACCATTTCATGACTACCATCTGACCATTTACATGATGCCTTCAGCGCTACTCTTCCAGAAAATCCAGGTCGCGTCCGTGCGTTTCAGGTATGGTGATGATGCAAAAAATACCAATCACAAAACAGATCAATCCTACTAATGCGCCGGAATTAATCACTGAAAATGACTCTTTAAAAGTAGCGAATAAAGTTGTCATTAACACAACAGTTCCTCTCACCATATTCGGGACGGTAGTAGCCGCCGTAGCACGTAAATTAGTTCCAAACTGCTCAGCACCAATGGTTACGAACATCGCCCAGTAACCGATCCCGAAGCCCAATAAGGCTGCGACCGTATATAAATGACTAACTGTCTTGATTCCCGCAAACAGATAAACACCGCTCCATACCAACGTAAAAAGCATCAGATAAAGTACAGCTTTCTTACGCGATTCGAGCCAGTGACTCAGGAACCCGCTCGCCAGGTCGCCCATGGAAAGCCCCACATAGCACCACATGATCGAAAGTCCGGGTTTCACCGCTTCCGTAAGTCCCAGGGCTTTTCCAAACTCATTACTAAAAGTGGCCAGGATACCGATCACAAACCAGGTAGGCAAGCCGATACCAATGCATTTCAAATACCTGAACAGCCTGTCTTTATTGGTAAAAAGCGCAAAGAAGTTACCTTTCTGAACGTGTTTCTGGTTTTTCAGATCTTTGAATATCCCTGACTCAAACACACCGATACGTAACAGCAACAGAGAAATCCCCAAACCACCTCCGATGAAGTATGCATAACGCCAGTCAAAAAACTCCACGGTAAAATAGGCCACCACCGCTCCCAGCAGGCCAATTCCGGCCACAAGCGACGTACCGATGGCACGCAACTCTTTGGGAAGGATTTCTGAAACCAGGGTGATACCGGCCCCGAGCTCTCCCGCCAGCCCGATTCCGGCAACGAAACGAAGTAGTTTGTAAACATCAGGGTCCTGCACAAATCCGCAGGCAATGTTGGCCAGTGAATAAGTGATGATGGAGCCAAATAAAACTGACAACCTGCCTTTTTTATCACCCAAAACACCCCAGAGTATCCCTCCGAGCAACAAACCGGTCATCTGCCAGTTGAGAATGCTGGCGCCGGTAAGGGAAATTTCCGATTCCGAAAGCCCGAGCGAGGCGAGACTGGGTAACCGGACAATGCCGAACAGCAGCAGATCATATATGTCAACAAAGTAACCTAGGGCTGCAACTATAACCGGCGCACTAAAAAGGTGAGAAGCATCTGAACGAGGTGCTGAAAGGGTCGTCATTTCTGTTTGTATGGGTTTCATCGGAATTAGTGCAATATTATGCAAATAGCCGGACATAAGACCGGCTATTTGTTCGTTAATTTCTAAAATTTAAAGAGAAAGTTGTGTTTAAAGACAATACAATCATGACTTTTACAATTCCAGTTTCTGCTTGTCTTTCAAAAGCTGTTCTTTCAGTTTGGCGTAATCTACGTCCTGTACCGACACCTTGCGATTGATCGCCTGTACCGCTGCGGACGCTGCGCTTTGGCCCAGGATCATGAACACCGGTTCCATGCGTATCGAACCGAATGCAATGTGTGAGCTGGACAGGCAAAGTGGCGCGAACAGATTTTGGCATTCCTCTTTTTTCGGAACAATCGAGGCATAAGAAATGCTGTAAGGCTTCTTGGGATGCACGCCAATGTCACCTTCATTCTGCACAAACCCATCGGCTTTCACGTATCGCTGCGCATTATGTGCGTCCAATGAGTAAGATCCCATTCCAATGGACTGAGAAACGGGCGTCTTGCCAAGCGTTTCATTTTCTGTCATCACGCCCAACCCGATCATACGCCGCGCTTCACGAACGTAGATCTGGTGTGGCCAGCCACCGTTATCCTTGAATTCATCTTTTGGTAACCCCCATTTTTTCATCTCAGTCTGCACATCCGCAGGAACCCTTGGATCATTAGCCAGGAAATACATTAATCCTTTCTGATAAAGCTCATGATCGCGGATAATCTCTTTTCTTCTTTCATAAGTCGCGTCCGGGTAGTCGTAATTCATCCCAATGTAATCCGTGCTGAAAGGTCCGTGGTTGTTGGTATCGGTCTTTTTGTTGGGGATAGGGTCGTATTTGTTGAATGTTTCTGTCCAGCCTGCTTTGTAAACCCTGGCCAGCAGCTCGTACTTGGCGGCATCGTAGCCTTCCGGTTTAGGGAACGGAATGCGGTTATCAGGGTTTGATGAAAGGCACATTCGGAAGCAGTAAGCCTGTATTTTGTTGTCACCGCTGCCATTCCTGGCTATTTTTTCAGCAGAAACATAGGGTAGCAAACCGCTTTTGGGATCTCCCTCCACTTTGTAAGGACTAATGTTATTTTTGAAGTAATGGCCATGCTGAAAAACTTCCGCCTGCACACCATTCCATTCTTCATTATACACACTGTTTGCCTCTCTGCCTACATGGTATTTTACTCCGGCAGAAGCCATCAAATCACCTTCATAGGTAGCGTCGATAAACATTTTACCTTTGAATGTCTTTCCGCTCAGCGTTTTGAAAGAAACGATTCGGCCATTCATTTTCACCAAACCTTTACCTCTGTCCAACCATTCATCGCGGTAGATCTTCACATTGTTTTCTTTCACAAAATCTTCAAAAACCTTCTCAGCAACACTTGGTTCAAATATCCACATGGTCCGGTCGGCACCGTCCATGGCGGGTGTGCCTTGTCCTTTGTTACCATATTCCTCTTTTTTCTGCCATTTCCAGGCATCGGGTTTGTCATAATGCATGAACACGCGATGGTAGAACTCCCGGGCAAGCCCGCCGATCACGGACTTATCACCTGTGTCCGTGAAACCGAGGCCTCCTGCCGACAGCCCGCCAAGATGCTTGTCCGGCGATACAACGATCACCGACTTGCCTTCCTTGATCACCTGCACGGCGGCAGTCACGGCACCGGAAGTCCCGCCGTAGACGATGACGTCGGCCTCATAAGTTTCAGCGTCAGATTTATTTTGGGCAAAACCATTTATAGCATTAGTAAACCAAAACAATGCGGTTAACGTAAACAGAAAAAGTAATTTTCTCATTAATGGATCATATTAGGATTTAGAAATTATTTTGAATCAGGAACAAACAGAATGGCATCTGCAACGACAGCACCTTTTTCACCTTCCGATGAAATACTAACCTGCGAATTGCTGCCTTTTGGAAGATTATATTTCCCAAGATTATACCATTCTCCCGAAGTCTGCCCTTCCACGACAATATCGCTTTCTTTGACTGTAATGTTCTTCACTTCCTTGCCATAAGTTACGGATAGCTTCATCTCCGGGGCCAGTTTCGCAACCTTTGGAAAATAAACATATACATTGTAAGCTTTGGAAACCGGTATATCAGGCGTAAAAGTGACTGTGCCTGGATTGGTATCACCATCCTTGGTAGAAAGGAACGAAGGGCCATAACCTCCTTTTTTTACAGTTGACCAGCCACCTTTCACCGTAACGTGACCGGTATCCTCATTATCCACCAAAATCTCAGGTGTTCCGCCATTCACGAGGGGATCGGCCTTCAATTTCGCTTGTAACTGAGCAATATTGACCTTTTGTACAGCTACTTTTGAATCAATAGCCATCACCGCAGCCACAGCCGCCGACTGCGCGAGTACCATAAACACTGGCTCCATGCGGATCGACCCGTAGGCAATGTGCGTGGCAGACAAGCAAACAGGCACCAGCAGATTAGTACATTCCTTTTCTTTCGGAACAAGCGAACCGTAAGCGATCGGATATGGGCCAAATCCTCCGATTTCAACATTACCTTCATTTTTCGCCATTCCCTTCACCACAATGCGCTGAATGTTATGGGAATCCATCGTATAAGCAGCCATTCCAACACCATCTTTCACCACTTCCTTACCTTCACAATTGGCCTGCGTCATCACGTAATTCCCAATCATTCGTCTCGCCTCACGTACATATAGTTGCGGCGACCAGTTGCCCGTGTCGGTATACTCGTCCTTCGGATAGCCCCATTTCAGCATTGCCTCCTGAATTTCTGCGGGTACCCGGGGATCGCGGCCGAAGAAGTAAAGCAGCCCTTTTGTGTACGTTTCGTGCGCTTTAATGATCTTTTCCCGCGTTTCATAATTCCCGTCCGGGTAGTCGTAATTCATACCGATCATATCCGTCGAAAACCCGCCTTTGTTATTAATGTCCGTTTTACTGTTGGGCATTTTGCTCCATATAAAATAGTCAGTGAGCTTCTTCTTCTCGGGATGCGCCTGAATAAGTCTTGCAAGAAGCTCATAGTGAGCAGGATCGTAGCCTTCTGGTTTGGTAATGGTAACCATGTTGTTTGGGTCCGAAGAAAGGCAAATGCGGTAATTGTACGCCTGGACTTTCTTGTCGCCGGAGCCGGTTTCATCCAGTTTTCCGCTGGAAACTCCCCAAAGCAAACCACTTTCCGGCTTGCCAACGGTTTTGTACGGATCAATGCCATCTGGGATCTGGTGACCGGTCATCAACTGCACACCATTAATCGTCTCATTGTAATCCGCATTGGCTTCACGGCCTACTGCATATTTCACATTAGCCTTCGCCATCAGATCGCCTTCATAGGTACAATCCATAAAGACTTTTGCCGAAACAACACGGTTCGTTTTGGCCTCCGGTTTAATGCTGTTTTCGAGTACAATCGATTTGATATCCGTCCCTGATTTCGTCAGATCTTTAATTCTGCTGTGATAAACCACACGGATTCCCGCCTCATCGAGATACTGCTGCAAATACTTTTTGGCAATGTGCGGCTCAAAAGTCCATTGCTCGAACTTCCCGTAATGCTTGCCAATCCTACGATAAAAGTCTCTTGACAGACCGTTAATCGCATATTTATTGCCAATGTCGGTATAACCCAAACCACCGGAAGTCATACCGCCAAGATGGTTACCCGGCTCAATCAACAACACTGATTTACCCATTTTCTTAGCAGTAAAAGCAGCGATCACACCGGCGGAAGTGGCTCCATAAATACAAATATCCACTTGCTCGGGAGGCGGTGTACCGGGCCGAAACCCGGATAAAAGGAATGCGATGAAACAGGCGACCTGTACTAATATTTTGCTCATACTCTATTGGTTTAAGTCGATCAGATAAGTGGGTACTAGTAGCCTGGATTCTGATCTTTGACTGTCAGCGCCTTGTTGTACAGGATCTCGGAATTGGGAATGGGCCACAGCATATGTTTGTCCGCAATGACTATATTCTTTACTTCTAAAATCCGTTGCTTGGCTATTCCCAGCCTCTTCAGGTCATTCCAGCGTTTGCCTTCATACATCGTTTCGTAACCTCTTTCCTGCACCACTTTGTCTATAAAAGTTTTGAGCGTAAAATCAGCAGCTTTGAAATCCACAGCTGACACCGCGCCAGAAGGCAAACCATACGCACGACGATGTACCTTGTTCAGACTTTCGATCGCAGCCGCGGTGGGTGCACCTTTTGCACGCGCATCTGCTTCTGCGTGAAATAACAGCACGTCTGCAAACCTATACCACGGATAGTCGTTCCCTGCCCCCGCCGTTGCAGCCGGATCACGGTATTTTCTGAAAAGGCAAGATGTTGCGCCCAGACCAATGTCCACATTATAGAGAATGTGCTTTTTACGAAGGTCTTTGAAGTCCCAGTTTTTGATCACAGAATTGGAAACCGAATCAGTATACTGAGCGTAAACCCCGCCTGGCCCGAAATATGCATACTGCGCCGTTTTGCGGTGCGCGTAACTGACCAGACCGAAACCTTGCTGACGCGAGTACTTGAAATAAAACACCTCTTCCGTCGTGTTAACTACCTCTGGGCCATATATTTTCTGAAAATCTTCCGAAGTGGCTACTTCTACAAGCGAGTATTTTTTGGAGTCAACAACTTCTTTTGCCTTCGCGCTGGACAGCTCCCAATTTTCCTGATACAGATAAATCTCGGAAAGCAATGTTTTAGCAGCCCAAATGGTTGGTCTTCCAATTTCAGTAGGCGCGTCGGGAAGTCCCTTTTCAGCTTCCAATGCATCGCTCAAAATCAGTTTGTAAACGTCTTCCACACTGGATCTTGGAACATCGGCGACGGTCATATTTGCTTCCGTACGCAGCGGCACGCCTGCCCAGTTACGCACCATTGCGAAGTAAATCAATGACCTGAGGTATTTGGCTTCTGCCACATACAGCGTTTTTTCAGCATCCGTCATACTCGTCCCTTTCGGAACATTGCTGATTACTAGGTTCGCATTTCGAATGGATTGGTAAAAATTGTCCCAGATCACCCCAACCCGGTTAATGTTGGTATTGTCGAGCCCTTGATAAAGACTGACAGGTGTTTGCGTTCCTCTGGAATTACCGTAATCTGCTAACCCCTCCAGCTGTGCCGGATAATTGGTAGAAAGGCCATTATCACCGCGCATTGGGCCATAAATAGCATTGACTGCGGCCTTCGCTTCTGCGGCAGTGTTGTAAAAATTCTCTGAGGCTAGTGACTTCGGCTTCTCATCGAGCACATCGGAGCAAGCCGTTGAAATCATTGCCAAAAACAAGCAAGTGAATATCTTATTCATATTTATATCTCTTTAACCAGTTGTTAAAACCTTCCTTAAAATCCTACTCTAAGTCCTACAGTGGTCGTTTTCGCCGTCGGATACACATAGTGGTCTACACCCTGGACAAATGAGTTACCACCCCCATAGGAATTGACTTCCGGATCATACCATGAGTACTTGGTGAGTGTGATCAGGTTTTGCCCGCTTACATACAACTGCGCTTGCGTCAACCATTTGATATGCAACTTGGTAACCGGAAGATTGTAAGCGAGCTGAATGTTTTTGAAACGCAGAAAAGATCCATCCTCCACGAAACGATTGGACATTTGCGCCTGGGACGAAGTTTTGATAATCGGATATTTGGCATTGGTATTCTGCGGAGTCCAGTGATTCAGGTATACTTCTCTCGGCATGTTTAATGCCTGCCCGTAGTCATAACCCTGCCCCTGTGCACTCAGATTGAAGATATCATTGCCCTTGGAACCCTGGATGAAGAATGTCAACTCGAAATTTTTGAACGACATGGTCGAGTTGAAACCGTAGGTAAATTTAGGATTTGGATTTCCGATGATCCTTTTATCTCCCGCATCGCGGCTTCCATTGCCATTGAAATCCTCGTAAGCAATGAGACCTTTTTCATCGTATCCTTTTTCAACATAGCCGTAAAAAGAACCCAGCGGATAACCTTCTCTCAGGATGTTAACATTATCATTCACAGCAGCTCCGATAGTCTGGCCCAGGATATCATTTCCGCCATACAATTTCACCACCTTGTTTTTGTTGATCGACAAGTTGGTACCTACATTCCATTTAAAAGCACCTTCCAGAACGGTTGCATTAACCGAGAATTCGAAACCCTTGTTCTGAATTTTTCCGATATTCTGAACGGTAAAAATGTAACCCAAAGAGGATGGCAATGCAACGTTATTAAGGAGATTACGGGTATTTTTGATATAATAGTCAGCCGTTACATTGATACGATTGCTGAGTAACCCCACATCAATTCCAATATCCGACTGAGCCGTCGTTTCCCATTTCAATGATCCGGCTAGGCGCGTTCCGGGCGCATAGTATGTATTGAGGGCATCGCCGAAAACTACCTGCCCGGAGCTGAGCTGATTCAATGTAAAATAAGGGTTAATGGAAGTATTGCCCGTTTCACCATATCCAGCCCTGATTTTTAAATCGGAAATGAACGGGATTCTTTTGATAAAATCCTCTTCCGATAAACGCCAGGCCAGCGCAGCCGACGGAAAGTAACCCCATTTCTGTCCTTCACTGTATCGTGAAGAACCATCCGTACGGAAACTTACGGTAGCCAGGATTTTGCTGTTGAATGAGTAGTTAACCCGCGCCAGATACGAGAGCAGTACCCATTTTTGGTAAGACGAACTCGGAACACTCTGTGTAGTAGCGGCACCGATATCGTAAGTTTCCTGATTATCACTGATAAAACCACTTCCAGAAGCATTCAAAGAGGTAGCGATATAATCCTGATAGGTAAAACCTGCAACAGCCGAAATGCTGTGCTTGCCTACTTCTTTATTGTAGTTCACTGTGTTTTCGCTCAGAATGCTGCTGATCCTTGCAGTAGCAATGCTGGCTGCCCCTTTTGAATTGACAAACCTGGTAGTTGTGTAAGCGTCGGTACGGTCGTCAGTACTTTCAATACCTGCCAATGTCTTGATCGTCAATCCCTTTATTGGCTCAAATGTCAACGCACCATTCGTAAGGATCTTGTTGGAGCGAATGTGGTCCGTTTGCTGATTGAGGAAGTTCAATGGGTTGGTGATCACATTCGATCCCCAGGCATATGCTTCCGCCAATTTCGAGTAAGAGCCATCAGCTAATGTTGGGGCAATCGTCGGATAGCCGGCTAACATGGCCGAAATCAACGTTCCTCCCCTGTTTCCTCTATCCGAATTCTTGCGGTCAGAGTCAAGGCGGCTCAATACCGAACTCAGATCGAATTTAAATTTCTTGCCAATGTCAGTACTCAGGTTGAAGCGCAATGCATTGCGGACATAATTGCTTCCGATGATGATACCGTCCTGATTAAAGTTGCTTCCTGAAAGCGAAAATCTGGTTTTATCCGTACCGCCGCTGACAGTGATAGCATGATTTTGAACCGGCGCTTTTTGGAAAGTAAGATCCTGCCAGTCGGTGCCTTCTCCAAAACCATTGATCTGATCCTGTGTAAAATGCGGCGCTAAACCGTCATTAGCGGCTTGCTCATTGTAGAAGTTGGCATACTCGGTCGCATTCATTAAATCCAGTTTCTTACGCAACGTCTGCGTACCATAATATCCGTCATAAGTAACGCTTACACGGCCCGCTTTTCCTCGTTTGGTAGTGATCAGCACCACACCATTGGCTCCTCTCGAACCGTAAATCGCCGTGGCAGAAGCATCTTTCAAAACTTCAATCGACTCAATGTCTGAATTATTGAGCAAGGTAGGGTTGCCGGAATAAGGAAATCCGTCGACTACATACAATGGCTCATTGCTTCCCTGGATCGAATTCGTTCCCCTCACCCGCACACTGATCGGACTTCCGGGAGCGCCTGTATTTTGCGATACGTACACACCCGCCGCCCTTCCTGCAAGCGACTGCACGAGATTGGTAGCCGGATAAGCATTCACATCCGCAGCTTTAATGGATGCCACAGAACCCGTAAGGTCACTTTTCTTCACCTGGCCGTAACCGATCACGACAATTTCCTGTAAAGATTTATCTTCCAGCACCATATTAATGATCAGGCTGGTTTGATTACCCAATACGATTTCCTGCGACTGATACCCTACAAAACTGAATACCAGTACCGAGTTCGGAGCCAGGTCCTCAGCCATTTCCAGCTGAAATTCGCCTTCCGGATTCGTTGTGGTACCAGTCTGTGTTCCTTTCAGCACAATGCTGACACCCGGCAGGCCGCCGCCTGTTTCGTCCAGGACCTTACCTGTCAATTTTCGTTTGGGTGCAGTACCAGCCGGGACGGTTTCTCCTGGCGGAGCGACCTGGGGAGCAGTTTCTGATCTTCTTAAAATGATGATTTTTCCAGAAACCTCATATTCCAGCCCTAGCGGCGTCAGCACTTCGTCAAGTACTTCATACAAAGGTTTGTTGTACGACGAAACCGTTACCTTCCGTGCTGACTTTATAATTTTTGAACTAAAAACAAAGCGGACATCCACCTGCTTTTCGACCTGATTAAGCACCTTCTTCACCTCGCTGCCATGGGCAACAATCGTTATTTTCTGTGAAAGCAATGACTGCGCATTGCTTTCATGGGCATAACCGGTCCCGATAAACCAGACCGCAAGCATCAATTGTATAGCTGTTATTCGCATTGTCCAAATTAATACCTGGTGGTATTTAAAGGGTTTTTTCATAGATTTGATTGTTTTGTTAAGTTGAAAATTGGCAAAACGATCCCTGCCTCCATCACGGAGGAAAAATGGCGACAACCAAAAGGGACAAACCGAGTCGGTAATGCGGGAACATTGCCGGCTCATTTTTTTTAATCATTCTTTCTGTTTCGTTTTCAGAGGGTTAGAGTCAACAATTGGTATACTTTGTTAAGCGTTTGTATGTCAGTTTCGGCAGCCTTTGCTGTGTACCACGATCTGTCCATCCAGAATTTCATAGTTAGCTTCCACCGCTTTGCAGATGATCGATAGCTTTTCATGAAGTGTCTGATTATCCAATGTTGCGGTCAGCGGGCAGCCTTTTAATAATTCCTCATCGAACAGAATATCGATTCCATAAGCCTTTCCGATGGTTGTAAAAACCTCACTAGCCGGTGTATCTTCGAACTGAAACTGAGGCGTTTCTGCCTTGGAAACTACTATTTCAGGTTTCTCAACCAACGTTTTCACCATTCTCACTTCATCCCTCGCATAGATAATTTTCTGGTTTGGGTTCAGTACCACTCCTTCCAGCTCGCGGTTAGAGGCTTTTTCCTTTACATTCGGATCGGATTGTGCAAATACGGAAACCCTTCCTGTTTTTACCTCTACCGTTACCTCATCCGAAAAATCATAGGCTTTGATCCTGAAACTGGTACCCAAAACCTTGGTGATCAAACCATTGGAATAAACTAAAAAAGGGCGGTTCGGATCTTTTGCTATTTCAAAAAATGCTTCCCCTTCCAGATAAACTTCCCTGCGAGCCTCCGCGAATTTACCAGCGT
The DNA here is from genome assembly GCF_039919315.1 of Dyadobacter sp. Lineage (GTDB taxonomy): Bacteria > Bacteroidota > Bacteroidia > Cytophagales > Spirosomataceae > Dyadobacter. The sequence goes on from NZ_JBDSFX010000003.1 coordinate 54,419, forward strand.
ACCTGATCTTGCCTTTGGGTGCGAGTGTAATGTGGCTGCCATCTTCCAGGTTGATCGCCATCGCTTTGTCGGTGGTATTGATCTGCTCGGTCAATGCATCTTCGTTCAGGATCATTGGACTCTCCGTAGCTGCCTGCTGCCGGGTTTCTTTTTTGATCAGGAATGCGTAAGCAACCCAGCCCAGCAAAAGGATGAGTGCCACCGAGGCGGCAAATTGCAGCCAGGGAATCGAGAAAACGGGCAGCTTATATCTGGATTGATCGGTCTCCGCTAGCGGCTGGCCGATTTTCGTAATGGTTTGTTTGACGACCTGGCTAATCTCATCATCACTAATTTCGGCTTCTTGCAGACGAAGCGAAAGCACAATGGTCTGTGCCTGATGAATTCTGTCAAGGATTTCAGGATTGCTCTCAGTCCAATCGTTCCAAATCGTGTCCGTTTCCCGGGTAGGCGATAAAACCCATTGGCGAAAGAATGTGTCCCAGACAAAATCCTCAACCGTAAAATCAATATAGCGATCCATACAAGATATTTGCGTCTATGGTAGGATAGACATAAACATTTGCGGGATACCAATAAATTTTAAATTATTTCTAAAAAAAAGAATAAAGTGCTGTAAGGGATGGGATTATAACCCGACTTTACATGAATAAATGGATCAGAAAAAACGTAAGGAATTCTGCTTTCCAATGTTTTTTCAGCTGTCCGATGGCGATCTGGAGTAGGTTCGAAACGGTCTGTGGGGAGATAGCCATGATCTCCGAGATCTGCTCGCGGTTGAGCTCCTGGAAATATTTGAGATAAACGACCTCCTTTTGCCTGCGTGGCAATTCTTTCAATAATTTTTCGAGCTGACGGGTCCTTACCAGCGTCGATTCCTGGTCAATGTATTCCTGCTCTACCGAAAATTCCAGTACAAATGAGCCTTCTTTTTCTTCCAAAGACTCACTCCCGACCCACGATTTGGCAGCAATGTTCCTGTGCATTAACCTGCGCAGCGAGGCCATCAAATACGGCTTGACAGTCGCGTCGGACCTCAGGTTTTCACGCTTTTCCCATAGCACCAGAAACAGGTCCTGAATGCTGTCTTTGATAAATTCCTTGTCTTTCGAGAATTTGCTTCCGTACTGAAAAAGTGCCCGAAACTGGCTTGACATGAGATATTCAAAAGCTTCCACATCACCGGTCAGAAATTTCTGCCATACCAACTTATCATCCGAAGCTCCTGAGAAATGAGAAGGTAATTTCATATTATACTGAAAGGGAAATCTAAATAAATCAAACTTAGCGGCAAACCCAACTTATTTTACAAGATTAGTTTAATTTAATCCGATTTTCATCCTATACGTTTTACTCTACCATAACTCGCACCGATTTCCGCCTTCCCAGCTTGTTACGAAAAGACAAAATATACATGCCCGACCCCATAGGAGTCTGAGGATAAATCATCATGTTGTCCAATGATACTACTTGCCTTTTTATTGGAATTCGCCTGCCGTTCAAATGGAACAGTTGGAGCGTCAGAGGATCTACTTCCAGTGATTTCAGCCTGATTACATTATCGGTAATGGGATTTGGGGTAACCATCACTTCCCCGGGTTTCAGGTGAGAAGCAGCTTCCCGGATCAGCATTTCATCAATGCGGATCTTGCCGATACCATTCCGAAACCGGATCTCAAAGTTGGAAAGCTTTGTTTTTGAGAACATTGAATTCCCAGGATACGCCTTACTATTGCGGCTCACCGGCTCATGATCCACCCACAGATCGTAGCTTCCCGGCAAGGTAATGTACTCATTCTGATCCGCAGGAAACAACTTGTAAGTATGCGGCTGCTCCGAATTGTTGAGAACCCAGGTCAATGTAACGGTCTTTTTGGCTTCAATTTCCTTACTGGTCGCCAGCGTGCCCAAATCTTTCAATGCGAAAGAAGACCCCTGGAAATTAATGGCACATTTGGCAAACATCAATGCATTGCCCGGAAACGAATTATGTTCCGGGTCAAAATTCTCTCCCGCATACAAATACAAGGCATTAACGGATGAAGACTGAATCAATTCCGCGCTCATCCGGATCTGGATGAACAGCGTTTCAGGATTGGGACTGAAAGGAGTAGCACGCAAAGCCCTGATAATGCCGCCTGTAGCAGAATCCTGCTGGGTACGGACGAGGTCCATGTGCCCTTTATAGAATTTGGAATAAGAAAGCGCCGGTACCGTCTGAATTATATGGCTAAACTGCCCGGTATCAGGCGTCGCATTCACAAAAGAACGACTTTGAGCAAAATCCTGATGAAAATAAGTAACCTGGGCCAAACTGATCTGAGAAATCAGCGCTAGCAACGCAACAGCCCTGAATTTAGCTAAAATGAAAATGTAACGTCTAAGCATAAACAAATAGTGGTTTATGCTTAGACGTTACAACTTTGTAATGGTCACTTTACTTTGGAAATAAATTTGAAATACTATTTCGGAGTAAATCTTTGAATTCACTTTCCAATTAGGCTATCTACTTCTGCCAGCCTCCCGAATCCGCTCCAGCTCCGCCGACATTGTCTTCACTTTTGCAGGATACTTGTCCGCCAGGTTGGTTTTTTCTCCCAGATCTTTGCTGAGGTCGAAGAGTTGGGGCTTGGGATTGTTGCCGGTTTCGGTATTGGTGAGTTCCTGCACGGCTTTTCCTTCGCGGGGTTCGATGTACTTCCAGGTTCCTTGCGTCAATGATAATGCACCTCCCTGCTTCACGAGGAATGCGCGGCCGGTTTTAGATTTGCCCAACATTGCATCCATTACATTATAGCTGTCAACGCCATCATTACTCTCCGTTTTTTGTTGAAAAAAGTGAGAAAAAGACGCCATCAAATCAATCTGGCAGATCAGTGCGTCGGATTCTGTTCCCGGCTTGATCGCCTGCGGCCAGCGTGCCAGCCACGGTACCCGGCTTCCGCCCTCGAATGCACTGTATTTCCCTCCTCTCAATGCGCCCGCAGCTTTGTGACCTTTTGAAAGCTCCACCGCTTTGTCGGCATAGCCATCATCGATCACCGGACCATTGTCGCTGGAAAAAATGATCAGGGTGTTATCTGCAATTTTTAGCTCATCCAGTTTTTTCAGGATCTCACCTACCGTCCAGTCCATTTGCAGGATCACGTCACCACGCAATCCCATGCTGCTTTTTCCTTTAAACTGCGTGCTGGGCATCCTGGGCACGTGGATATCATTCAGAGAAAAATAAAGGAAGAATGGATTCTTGCTATTTTGTTCGATAAACTGCTCCGCTTTACTCAAAAATACGTGAGCGATCTCCTCGTCAGTCCAGCGCGCCTGCTTGCCGCCCGTCATCCAGCCTATGCGGCCTATTCCGTTGACAATGGTGTTGTTATGGCCATGATTGAGTGATGCCGGTAATTTCAGAAGCTCCGGATTTTCCTTCCCAGTTGGTTCATTACCAATCTTTTTAGAGTAATCTACCTCAATAGGGTCTTCGCTATCGAGTCCCTGAACCTCATGATTTTCAATAAAAACCGTAGGTACGCGGTCGGAAGTGGCGGGGAAGAAAAAGGCGTAGTCAAAGCCAGTCTCATTAGGCCCTTTGGTAATAGGCTTATTCCAATTGATCTGTTTGTTATTCTCACCTAATCCCAAGTGCCATTTACCAACGGAAGCAGTTTTGTACCCGGCATTTTGAAAAACGCGGGGCAATGTCAGATTCTCCGTCGGGATAATGAGTGAGGCGTCGCCCGGCAACACGCCCGTACCTTTCTGGCGCCATGGATACTTGCCTGTCATCAATGCAAACCGGGATGGCGTGCAGGTTGCAGAAGTGGCATGTGCATTGGTAAATCGGATACCTTCCTTAGCCAGCCTGTCAATGTTCGGCGTACTGATTTTGGTAGCGCCATAAGAACTCAGATCGCCATAACCAACGTCATCGGCATAGATAAAAATGACATTGGGTTTCTGCTTTTTTTGACCCAAAACAATGGCCGGCATACAAAGAACTGCGACTAAAATGCAGGTCAGGAATTGGAAGTACTTACTTTTCATAAAATGGTTTAGGATAATGCGATCGCGAAGATATTGATTAAAGGTTTCCGCAGACCGGTCATTTAAGAAGTTTACCAGTCAATGGTTTTCCATTCGTAGTCAAAATTTGAAGTTCATGCGCCCGATGGTCCAGGTAAGTCCAAACGATCTTTTTATCGGGGGTTACTTCAAAAATCTTGATCCCTTTCTGCGCACCATAACTGGCGATCACCGTATTTCCATTCGCAAGTCGCTGAATGCCACAAGGATCCTGAAAGGGTTTTTCAGTAAAATCATCATTAGAAACCTGCCATACTACATTCCCTTTTGGGTCAAACTCTACTACTTTATTACCGTGCGTGAGGCTTACCAACGTATTTCCATTGTCCAGAACAATGGCGGTAAATGGCCAGTTTTCGGCTTTGGTACCACCTAATGTTTCCAGATCTGTCTTAAATGTCTTCACAACTTTGCCCGCCGGATCATATTCCTTCACCGCAAAAGCCAGCAGGTGCGGTACCAGATAATTGCCATTGTCAAGCTTCCGGGCCATTCTGGTCTGCATATGCACATTATCTGTTTCGGGAAGTAATGGTACCGTTTTAATGATTTTCCCCGCATTATTTACTTCCAGCAGGCTTGGGTTTTTACCGGATTCAGTAATCAATGTGTTTCCATTTTTCAAACGTACTGCGGTACCAAGCTCGTTTTCCGCCAGTTCACGTTTGAAAGTAAAAATCACTTTTTTATTTTGATCAAATTCCAAAACTTCATCAGCCCAGCAAATGAGGATATTACTATTCGGAAGTACAAATCCATCGCGCGCGCCAGGCTTCCCTGAATTCCAAACCTCTTTACCGTCTTCCCCGATAATACCGGTAAAATCCGGCCCGGCTATAAAAAACGAATGTGTTACAGCATTATCCTGACTTTGGGTTTTATTAATAAAAACAAAACCACATAAAATGAACGCAATAAGGGTTACTATTTTTGTAAAATTCATATCAGGATAGGATTTCTTTGATCACATTTCCGTGCACATCAGTCAGCCTGAAATTGCGCCCGCTGAACGGGAAAGTTAATGTAGTATGGTCTACGCCAAGCAAATGCAGCATCGTAGCGTGCAAATCGTGGATCGTCACTTTGTTTTCCACAACGCGATACCCGTACTCGTCGGTTTGCCCAAAAATAGTCCCGCCTTTGATGCCCGCACCAGCCATCCACATACTAAATGCAGACGGATTATGATCGCGGCCATCGGTTCCCTGCGCAAATGGCGTCCGGCCAAATTCCCCTGTCCAAACCACCAATGTCTGATCCAGTAAACCCCTTACTTTCAGATCTTTGAGTAACCCAGCGATCGGCTGATCCACTGCATGTGCATTATCCTCATGGCCGCGTTTGAGTCCGCTGTGCTGGTCCCAGCGGTCGGCATTGCCACCTACTTTCGGGCAGGTCAACTCGATAAATCGCACGCCCCTTTCGATGAGCCGCCTCGCCAGCAGACATTGCGCCCCATAGCTGCGTGTATAGGGGTCATCGGAGAAAATTCCATATAAATTCTGCGTCGCCACCGACTCCTCCGCAAACTGTGTCAGCTCGGGAATGGACGACTGCATTTTATAAGCCAGCTCATAATTATTGATCGCAGCTTCCACCTCATCGGCATGACCCAGGTCGGTCACCAGGCTGTTGTCCATTTGTTTGATAAATGCCAGCTTTTGATTTTGCAGCTCTTGTTTTTCCAATGGCTTAATGTTCGCTACCGGCTCGCTGCCCGTCCGTAGCATTGAGGCCTGAAAAGTGGCCGGCAAAAAGCCATTTTTGAAGTTATCAAGCCCGCCGGGGGGAATCAAACCGCCGTCCAGTACGACATAGCCAGGCAAATTATGATTCTCGCTGCCCAGCCCGTAATTCACCCACGCACCCATACTTGGCCTCCCCTGCAGCCCGCTTCCGGTGTGCAGGAAGTAGTTGGCATTGGTATGTTCCGGAAAGTTCGAGGTCATAGAGCGAATCAATGCAATGTCGTCCACGCAGGTAGCAATGTGCGGAAATAATTCACTCACCGGCATGCCGCATTCACCATATTGTTTAAACTTCCACGGGCTTTTCAGGATTTTGCCTACATTATTGAACTGGGTATCATCTACTTTAAATTTCTTATTCGGGTCTTCGCCATTCTCCTTTTCCAACCTGGGCTTAGGGTCAAAAGAGTCTACCTGCGAGACACCGCCGTCCATATATAGGAAAATAACATTCCGTGCTTTCGGAACAAAGTTCGGCAACTGGCCCAATCCTTTCAATTGAGAAGCAGGATCTGTCGAAGTGGAGCAGCCCGGCAAGCTTCCAAACAAGCTCATAAATGCTAGCGTACCGAAACCCCCTTTGCAGAGATTCAGCATTTCCCTACGGCTCAATGGCCTGTGTTGATGATGCTTACACGCACCCATACGGCTGGTCAGATCAGGTAAATAAATTCTTTCAGATTGAAAATCGAATGGCAATAGTCCCGCCACACGCGGGGATCAGTCATGATTTTATTAGCTGGTACCTTTTGTAACAAAGCCAGTTTATGGATAAAATCCTTTCCCTTTTTCAATTCAGCCTCGGTAGCATTCCTTGAAAGTGTACGATTGTAAATCCATTGCAGCCTCCCGTTCATATCCAGATTTTGGTTTGACAAAAGCGTATTCGCCATGATTTCCGCCTGTTTGATCACAAAAGGATCATTCATCAGGATCAATGACTGCGCTGGCACATTCGTCACATTCCTGTTACCAAATGTGGAAAACGGCGCTGGCTGGTCAAAAGTCAGCATCATTGGCTGCATAAAATTGCGCCTTATCTCCTGGTAAATGCTCCTACGTCCATTTCCATCCAGCGGCCCGGACTTGGAAGGCTTTCCACGTCCCTGCATAAACTGCGTTACATATACAGGTACCGGTGCGCCGTACATGAGCGGGTTCAGGTTACCGGCGGATGCCAACATTGCGTCGCGAATATCCTCGGCTTCAAGCCTCCTTCGTGGAAAACGGGCCAGCCAAAGGTTTTCAGGGTCATTTTTTTCAACCTCTTTGGTCGAACTAACAGCCCTTTTGAACGCGTCTGAGCTGACAATCAACCGGATCAACTTTTTAGTAGACCAACCTTCCTGCTGGTACCTGATCGCCAGATAATCAAGCAATGCAGGATTTGTTGGCAACTTGCCTTGTAACCCGAAGTTATCCACAGTCTCCACAATTCCTTTGCCGAACAAATGATGCCAGATGCGGTTCACCATCACACGCGAGGTAATCGGATTTTTGGGGTTAACAATCGCCGCAGCGAGTTCCATTCTGCCACTTCCGGGAGATTTGAAAGCATTATTACCGACCGGAACCGCCGAAATAAAACCTCTCGGAACCTGGGCAACGGAAGGTTCCAGATGACTTCCTCTTTTAAAAACCGGACTGTTTATACCGAAACCTTCATATATAGCATTGTAAAACGTAGTATCCGCAAGGTTTTTGGCCAATTCATTACTACGGTCAAGCAAATCGATCAATTGAGGGAATTGTTTCCGGAATTTTCTCTTTTTCAACAAAACATTGATTTCCCGGACTTGCCCGGCACTTGCATTTCCAGCAGCCCAATCGTCCACGGCTTCTCCAATGGTAAATGTCGTCAGGTCAGCAGTAGGAACAGGTTCAGTCCAGTTTTTATCAAAACCTACCGCATACCGAACATCGACATAAGCATCGGCGGGAAGCTTGTAAACATGGTTTTCATAAACCCCGGGCATGATCTCGACATAAGCTTTATGCCCTTTCCAGCTCCCCACATTGAATTTGAAATTGTTCCAGCTTTCGGTGTTTACTTTCTGATCCATTTCTCCATAAATCGGGTAGCTGATCAGCTGGAAATTATCGATAATGATACGGATTGACGCATTTTTACCTCTCGCCTGCACACCGATAAAATCGTTGGAAATCACAAAATTAGGCGACCGCAAAGCCCCGAAAACGCCGGTACTCAATATCCGGCTGGATGCCATACCTTCTTCCAGCGCGATGATTTCCTTCTTTTTTGGATCAAAAACCGGTTTACCTAATGTAGTACCCTGCCCAAATGCACGGCCATCACTTTTCCAACCCTGCAAATCCGCCCCACGAAAATCCCCGATCAGTTGATAATCACCTTCTTTTGATGGTAAATCTTTCCTCAGCGTTGCATTCACAATTGGCAAAGATTCCTTCTTATTTTCCCTGCCCCATTCCTCCGCCACGGTTTTCCTGATATAAGTTTTCAGCTCATCCAGTTTTTGAATGTCCTGCTCTTTCCGGGTTGTCAGACCAGCCGGTACGGGAGAAAACCGCGTACTTTCCATCACGCCGTAAAGTGCGTAATAATCTTTGGTCGTGATCGGATCAAATTTATGATCGTGACAACGGGCGCAGGCCACAGTGAGGCTTTGGAAAGTTTTAGTAGTAACATCCACCATATTATCTATACGGTCGGCCTCATCCTTTCTCACATCAACCGGACTATGCGTTCCCTCCCCAAAAGCATAAAAAGTGGTAGCGATCCTCGACTCATTTGAACCGGTCGCATAGTCTCGTCTGGGAAGTGGCAGCAAATCTCCAGCTAAATGCTCTTTAACTAATTGATCATAAGGAACATCACTATTGAATGCGCGGATCAGATAGTCGCGGTATCGCCAGGCGCCGGAAATGGTATAGTCAAATTCGTGGCCTTTGGTTTCGGCATATCGCACCACATCCATCCAATGTCTGGCCCAGCGTTCGCCAAAATGTTGTGAATTGAGATAACCATCCACCATTTTATCATAGGCATCAGGACTTTGATCGGCTACAAATTCCCCGACTGCGGCTGGCGTCGGAGGCAAGCCTGTCAGCAGATATGAAACCCTTCTGATCAATACATTTTTACTGGCCATCGGCGAAGTTTCCAGCCCCAGTTTGTCCAGTTTTTGATTAATAAAAAAATCGATTTCGTTACCCGATTCCGGGATTTCAATGTGATCCGGTGCTTTTGGCTGGATGAAAGCCCAATGCGGTTTGTACTTCGCACCCTGCTCGATCCATTTAACCAATGTCTCTTTTTCAGCTTCGGTTAATGTAAGGTGCGACTCCGGCGTGGGCATTATAAAATCCGGGTCTTTTGACAAAATCCGTTTAACCATTCCGCTGCTATCCGGATGTCCCGGCACGATCGCCCGTCTTCCCTCTTTCAATAATGCGGTTGCGCCTTCGTATGTATCAAACCGTAAGTTCGCTTTCCGGCTGCTGGGGTCGGGGCCGTGACACAAAAAACATTTCTGGACGAGTACAGGTCTTACTTCAAAATTGAAATCGACCAGTTCTTCGGAAGAAGGCGCATTACCGAGGTTTGCGCATGCGGTGAAGGCAAAAAGCGAAACGAGTAGCAGGAAGAGGTTTCGGATTCGGTCCATTCTTGTTCAGATCAAACATTGCGCTACGGTAACGATATAGAATAAAGACACTTACCGGCACTTTATATTCATCTTTTGGGAAGAAAGAATATAAGCTCTAATATTGCTGCACACACATTATCAAATCCATGAACGAATCCTCGTACGAATTCACCGTACTCAAAGAAGCACATCGTTTTGACTTTGTCAGCAAAGGACCAATAAACATTGTTAAATCGATCGTTTATTTTAAAACAACAGACCCTTACCTAGTCACTTTATCAATGGGTAACCCGCTTCCCAATGGAGTATTGGATGTTTTGACTATTAATGATAATGGCGACAGAAATAAGATTTTAGCAACCGTAATACGCTCCATAGGTGTGTTTCTGAATATACATCCTGATCATACTGTGATGTTCTCCGGGAGCACGCCCGCACGCACGAGACTTTATAAAATGGTCATTTCCAAGGAACTACATCAATTGCAAAATAGTTATTTAGTGCAGGGAATTACAGAATCCAGTATCGAAGTTTTGATCCGTGTAACAACTACATCGGCTTTTTGATCTCAATAAAAAAACCTATTATTGCATAAAACTTAAAGATATGACACCCACTACTAAATCTGTCAAAAGCAAAATTTCAGCGAAGGTGCCTGAGAACCATTTAGGGTTTAACAACCTTGAAGAAGCCGTTATGACCAAATATGCAGACTTACTTGTTCTTTTGGATCGTTTCAAAGATCAGATCATTTTTCCCGAAAAAAGAAATACAAGCAAGTGAAAGACATAAACTCCATTAAAAAATCCCGTCAGATCAGATCTGGCGGGATTTTTGCTTTCAATATCAATACTACTTCGCAGCAGTCAACTTCTTGATCAGGTCCGTTTCGTCCTTCTTGTACGGCGATCCGTCTTTTCTGAAAATGTCATGAAACCATAGATCAGGTTCCTTGGTATAGGTTTTCTTCCAGCTATCCCATGGATAAATCGTTTGTGATTTGCCATCTACCAAACCCCAGTTGATCGCACCAACATTGTATTTCTTCGCGATGGGCAGTGAGCCTGAGAAGAAGCTTCCGTTACCGCGGGACATATATTCCGTACAAATGATCGGACGGTCGTATTGCTGCAATTGCTTGATGCGTTTTTCAAAATCAGCAGCATCTTCATAGTTGTGAAAGGTTACGACATCAGATTGATCGATCATTACTTTTTCAATGGGTTTCAAAGTCTCGTGCGATGTCCAGTCTCCCGCCCAAACGCCGGCAGTCAATGGCTGGCTTGGATTCATAGACCGCGCCCATTCAAATGCTTTGGTCATCATCGGTAATACATAATCCACTTTGTTAGGCAGTTCCACCTTTCCGTAAGAGCTGTTATTGGTATTATCCGGCTCATTCCAAACGTCCCATGCCAGTACGCGGTTGTCATTGGCGAACGCAGCTACAGTACCTTTTACATATCTTTCCAAACGCGGATATTGCGTACTGTCTTTCAATGCATCAAAACCAGGACTTTGCACCCAGCCAGAATTATGAACGCCCGGCTTTGGCGCACGCTGTGTGCCCAATTTTGGAAACGGGTCCCAGCAGGAGTCAAACAATACAAATAATGGCTTGATCTTATGTTTTTGAGCAATGTTCAAAAACACGTCCAGGCGCTTCACAAAACCTGCTGAATCCTGCTGAAACAACAGATCGTGCAGATAAACGCGCATCGTATTCATGCCAATTTCCTGCGCCCAGCCCAGTTCCTTATCAATGGTAGCCGTGTCAAAAGAAGCTTCCTGGAACATTTCAAGCTGGTTTATCGCCGTACTTGGCAAGAAATCAGCGCCAACGAGCCAGCCCTGCTTAGCGTACCATTCTTTGGCTTGCTCTTTCGTCCAGATTTCACGGGAAGCCGCAGCTTCCCCAGCCGGAGTTTCCTCTTTTTGCTCTTCTGTCTTTTTCGCGCATTGCTGGAACGAAAGGCAAATCACCAGTGCCCATACAGTCGTTTTTAAAAATTTCATTCGTTAAGGATTATTTGTTTGCTATTTAAAAAGAGGTGCAGTGGTGTTTTCTATGCTGGGTTCGGCATTTAAAATTTCCGGCCAGCCGTTTTTCCAGGTGATTTTATCAAGCATTAAAACCCGCCTGTTTGCACCCGTTGAAACATTAGGTTTTGTTCTGTCGATGGCATGATACAAAAGCCAGTCGGTGCCCGCTTTATCGGTAATCCACCTCGCATTATGCCCGGTACCCGCATAAGTTGCATTAGGTTGAATCAAAACCGAACCTGTTCCACGTTCTTTCAGATCTTTTCCGTCTTTATCCAAAAAAGGACCTCTAATGTTTTTGGAACGACCAATGCGAACATTATATCTGCTTTTTGCACCCTCGCAACAGTTTTCTTTTGACCCCAAAAAGTAATAATAATCACCCTTTTTCTGGATCATTACCGCCTCAAAATCACCGGCTGCTACTTTGAACTTTTTGGAAAGATCAGGTACTGATTTCCCGTCAGCGGATAGTTCCACGCCGTAAGTTCCTTGTGTCGGTGCATTGCTGTAACTCCCCCAGAAAACGTATTTTTTGCCATTTTCTTCGAGATAAAAAGGATCAATTGAATTCGGCACATTCGCCTCCGCACTCAGGAAAAGCTTGCCATTATCCGTAAACGGCCCGGCAGGAGCATCCGCAATCGCTAGTCCCACACCCGGATTTGGATCGCCCCAGGTGGAATAAGCGTAGTACATATGATACTTGCCGTTCACTTTTACAACATCAGGTGCCCATATGCCTCCTTTTTCCTTCCAGGCAGGTTTGCTGAGAAATGCGTCCTTAAAATAAGTCCAATGCACCAGGTCTTTGGAACGGACTACCGGCACAAGGTGCGATCCCTTTCCGTCACCCCAATCGTCCATCGTGCCATACGCATAAAACCAGCCATCATCCGCCTTCACTACGGTCGGATCGGCCAGTATAGGTTCAAAAACGGGATTTTTGTATTTGGTGGAATCTTGTTTTTCAATGTTCGTGGAGTCAGGAGCCGTTTTGCAGGCGCCGGTGCCGATGGCTACAAGCGAAACAAGTAGCGATAAAAGTGTTTTAATCATACCGTTCAAATTCTTTAATGTGAGTTATTCGAGCCAGACAATCTGGGTAAACGCGCCATTGGCCGCAGCATCCCAAACCTCTACACGTACCCATTTTCTGTTTTTAAGATTTTGGGTAAACTTGAAATTTTTCTGTCCAAAAGCCTCGGTATCATTCAAGTTAATCACCTCATGAAATACGTCTTTGCCATCACCAGAAATAATTTCGGCCCGGTTCAGCGGAAACGTCCATTTAATGTCCATACTAATTTCCACATTGCCTTTCGCATCCACCTTGGTCGTTTCACCAGAGCCCACATTATTCACTTTGAATGTTGGCAGAAGGATTTCGCCAGTACTGACAAAAAACTTCCCTTTCTCCATCACATCCAACACCGGCTGCCAGCCATCTTCGAACCGCGGCATTTCGTTTAGTTGTAAATAATTGACATTCAAATGTCCATATAGCTCATAATTGGGTTCAATTCGAAACAAGTCAGCCTCAGCGATGACGTATTTTTTCTGTCCCCAATTAGCCATATCGTCCATTAAATCCAGCACACGTTTGCCCAGCTTGGGTTGGGAAAGATCCGCTGGCATTGCTTTCCAGGCAGCTCCCAAAAAGCGGTCTGACTTGTAAAATGCTTCTTCCTTGTATTTATCAGGAAAACCGGTCGAACCTTTGGTTCTGGCGTGCGCCGTCCATGCGAGACCTTTTTCAAGTTCCAGCAGTTTCAGCATTTCCTCCTTATTGCCAATGCGATAAAGCTTGCCATACTCCTTACTTTCCTCTACAAAAGGTTGGTCTTTTTCGCGCGACATCAACCAGTAAACGGGTTTTGGAAAAATATTCATCCAATGTCCTCCAAAGAAATTATTAGGTTCTTCTCCCGGTAAAAGCAAAAAATTCCCACCCGAAAGCCGGGCACATTCACTGAACATGGTCTTCAATTCTGGCCAGCGTTTGGCCTCCGGTCCCCGCGGGCTGCCCGGGCCATGAAATTCTCCCAAATGCACAATGTTGACCCCCGTATTGCGAAAAGCTTTCACAAAACCCGGCATATCCGGAAGTGGTTTTTTGGTCAAAACATCGTCGACATGCTCCTGATGAAAGTGGCTCGACATGGTATAGTAACCGGGGAGCGGCTCATAAGTGTCGCTATGTGTAAATTCCTTTACTTTTCCCAACACTTTGCCATCCTTTTCTCCACTCAGTAAACAAAAGAAATTATAGCGTTGCTGCGTTTTCGGCGGAGCATTGAACCACGGTACCCACCGCCGGTCACCGAGTAAATCGTGACGAATTCCTATTCCAAAACCGGTAATGAGGTTTCTGTAATTTTCACCATACCAGATGTGTTCGAGGTTATAGCAATTATCCAGCGGATAAAAATACTGATGCGGTGCAGGGAAAACAGCCAGACTGGCTTCCTTACTCTGTCCGATAATGGTACGGTACTTGACAGCCATCATTTCAACAGTATCCATTTTCACAACATTGGTATTTCTGATATAATTGTCAGTATCAGACCAGAATAGCTTTTCCCAAGGTTTTTGTTTGCTCACCAGCCCTGCATCATAAATAACCGCCAGCGAATCAACCGTCGTGGTCATTACCGCCGCAATGTTCATCAGCGGGCTGCCATTAAAAAGAGTCAGGTTAATTGATCCTGTAAATGATCCTGCGGTAGCTCCCGAAACAATGATCTCTGTTTGAGAACCTGACGTTACCACTCTTACGCCGCTTTTTTCCAGTGTGACCGGATAGCTTTTGTAGGGTAGATACGCAGTTTTATCGAAGAAAATATTCCAGCCGTTTTGTGAAACAAGGTCTCTCTTTCCGACGGTCAAAATAATAGCCGGATCGAGGTGGTCGGCTATGGTTTTAAATTTAGCATTTGTCCCGATTTGCAGGCTGCCGATTAGCGGCTGATTTTTAATTAAATCAACAGAAACCCTGCCCACTTCTGAATTGCCCACCGGCCACTCGACACGCAACATATTACCTTCAACAGTTGCAGCGGCCCCTTTTTTCTTATCAAATCCTTTCAAATCAACAGGTACCTGCGCCAGAAGTGACGCGGAAAACAGCAGGAAAAATAGCAATGCAAAATGACGCATCCGGTTCAGTTTAAGTTTGGGAAAACATTTTCTTATAAAAAGCGAGACCTTCCGTCGCCAGCTCGTCGGCACTATTAGCCAGCGGACGCCAGATACAAGCCGCCCTCGCCAATTCTTTGGAAGGCTGCCCGAAAGTTTCGATCACTACCGCTCCGTCATACCCAATTTCGAACAAAGCATCCCGGATCCCTTCCCATTCCAGATGTCCTGTTCCGGGGGTACCACGGTCGCTTTCATTACCTTGAACATGACAAAGCAATTCCTTCCCGATTTTCCTGATGGAAGCGGGAATGTCTTTTTCTTCAATGTTGGAATGAAAAGTATCCAGGACGATTTTGAGATTGGGACTGGAAACTTCCTGCACAATGGACAGTGCCTGATCAACAGTATTAACCATATCGGTTTCAAAACGGTTGAGCGGCTCCAAACCCACTACTACACCATGCTCTCCGGCGATTTGACCAATCTCGATTAATGTTTCCACACACCAGGCACGCTCCTGCTTTTTTTGCTCTTCCGAAACAATGCGTGTTTTACCTACCGCAGAATAAACCGGGCCGCCGAAAATGGGGCTTCCAACATCCTGGGCAATTTTTATACAATCGATAATATACTGCTTTCCCAGTTCGCGAAATTCAGGCTCGGTACTGGAAATATCTCTTTCCAAGCCAAAAGCGCCGCTCACCGTAATTTTCAAATCAAGGTCGGCTGCAATGCTTTTGATCAGCGTCCAATCAATAATGCTGGTGTCTTCGACGGCTATTTCGATAATGTCATAGCCCATGTTTTTTACTTTGGTAAGAAGGTCAATGTTCGCCGTGGAAAATGGCGATACCCATATAAAGGTGCTGGCTCCGAATAGCATGATGTGTTTTTTACGCGTTATTCAAAACTTGGAACATTCACACGAATGCCGCCATTCATAGCCGACTCGTGCGCGCAGATACCAGCGCAAGTATAGTTGGCTGCCAATGCGGCGTCTACTGCGGAATCTCTTTCTTCAATGATCGCAGCGACAAATTCCTGTACCAAATGCGGGTGCGAACCGCCGTGGCCAGCTCCCTGCAGGAAGGAAACGTGGTTAGGGTCGTCGATTTTTTCACGTTTGGTAAAATGCTTGATCGGCTCGATCAGCAGCTCGTCAGTATCAGGCACATCAATGCGTTTTGCATTTTCACCGCCGTCAAAAATGATGTGGCTTTCGTCCTGCAATTGCTCCCATTCAAACGACATTTTGGTACCATACACATCATAACTTTCACGATACTGGCGTACCACATCAAACAGCGAACGCGTTGCCTCAGCTACTACGTCACTATTTTTCAATGTAAAAGTGGCCGTTTCAACTGCAAATGGAGATCCGTAACGGCTCGCCAGATCTTCACTCAGTCTGCCAGAACCATGGCAAACCACTGTTTCAGCAATGGTATTATTGATTTTCAAAAGTGGCGAAATCGCGTGCGTTCCATTCAGCATCGGCGGGTAACCTTTCCAATATTCTCCCCAGCCTTCCATGCTCATATCCTGAATGTGTGAGCCACGAACAAACTGAATACGTCCCAATTCACCGGTTTCAGCCAGTTTCAATCCGTACAAGAATTCGCGTGTGTATAGCGCCGTTTCCATCATCATATACACTTTATTGACGCGACGTTTTGCTTCTACAATCGCCGTGCAATCTTCAACGGTCATCGCCATCGGTATGGTGCAGGCAGTATGTTTTCCTGCATTCAATGAGGCGAGGGTCATTTTGGCGTGCTCGGGAACTGGCGTTACCACGTGGATCGCGTCAACATCCTCTCTTTTGGGAACATCCTCAAAATGCTCGAAAACCAGATTTGGGTCCAGATTGAATTTGGCAGTCAGTTCATCACGGGTTTCCTTGCTGCGGGTACAAATTCCTACGGCTTTAATGTTCGGGTGACTTTGATAGATGGGAATAAACTCCTTTCCGAATCCCATTCCTACTATTACGACTGTGATTTGCTTCTGACTCATTTTGTTTTTTGTTAGATCCCAGGACTGAAGTCCTGGGTTAATGGATACTGATTTGTTTGTGTCTATGGTCCTGTCAGAGCTCTAACCCAGGGTTTAAACCCTGGGTTAGAGCTCTGGGGCTACTTCCCTCCCGCCGCCCACTCGACGGCGTTTCTCAGGATGGTTTGGTAGGGTGCTATCGTGTGTGACTCGGCGTCGTGCCCCAGTGCAATGCCTACGATCCTAGTTTTCGGGTATTTTACGATGAATATGCTTGGGAAAACTTTGTCTGAATCCGCTGCTTTGGCCGTTGCCAGTACCTCAATCGGCGTACCCGAAGTATCAGGAATGTAATAGTATAGCTCGTCTTTCAAGTTGAAATGCTCTGGTACACCTTTGGTCACCGGGTGTTTTTTGGTAATGGTCACGTCGAATGGGCCGTACTTGTTATGCCCTTTTGAGCCACCGCCTACCAGTTTTTGGTTGTATTCAGGCCAGTCTGCCCAATTGTACCATAATGCAGGATGCGCCAGTACCAGGCCTTTTCCTGCATCCACAAAGTCGAAAATCGCTTTCCGGGTCGCTGGGTCAGCTATCGGCTGGTTGTTACTCAGGTATAGCACGTCAATGTCTTTCAGTTTGGACAAAATCGCTGTCGGATCGCTGGTGTATTCCACCGTCGCCAGACCGTCTTTCTGCAAAGTCTGAACATCTTCCTGCTTGTACCACTTATCAAAATCGTGGGAAGCTCCTCCCCCCACCAGCAGAACGCGGATCGCTTTTTTCTTGTCTGGATTTTCAGGATTAGCATGGGTAGCAGCCACTCCAAATACCACAAGCAGCAGAGTCAGCACTGTTTTAAAAAATGAATTGATCATTGAAATTACGACTGGTTATAAGTTTAAAATTCTGGCGTATTCTTCTTCAAAAGGCACTTTCACTCACTTAACTACCCGCAGAATTCCATTCATACCGCGCCAGTGGCCGGGGAACGTACATACATAAGGATAGTCGCCGGGTTCATTGGGGACGGTAAATTCCAATGTCACAGTCTCTCCCGAGTTCACAAGCTTAGTTGCATAAAGCACTTCTGCGATCTTGGGAACATACTGCATTTCAGCGGCTTTCGGATTGCTCAGCAGCTCATCAGCCGCTTTTCCGACCTTCGGCAAAGAGCCTGGTTTAATGATTAAAAGGTTATGCTGCATACCGTCAGGGTTTTCAAGATTGATCACCACTTTTTGGCCTGCTTTCACAGTAATCAGCTTTTTGTCATACTGCATAATTTCCTTTTCCACTTTCAGTTCAATGACCACCGCATTGGATGGTGAAGCAGTTGTTGTAGCTTTCGGCGCAGTGGCAGTTTCTACATTGTTTCCTTCCGAAGGTTTATTGAGTTCCAATGAGGCTTTCTGAAAATTACCTACGAATCCAAACCTGCCTTCATAAGAACCTAGTTTATCCTCACCTTCCACATCCTCACCGGTACGAACTGAGGTACTTAACGGGGTGGCAAACAACATATGCGCTTTTCCTTTTGCAGCTTCTTTTCCATCTATTTCAATGCTGATATCTCCGGTTTTAGCCAATTTGGCTACCACATCAAATTTCTCCGGAAGTGGCTCAGTAGTAGCGGCCTGGCTTATCATTCCATGCTGTTTTACAGCCATCACCACTTTTCCATCCTGAATGTAGAGTGCATAACCTCCGTCCTTACCGCCCTGTCCGGCGATAAAACCTTGCAATGGTTTGTCCTTGGATTTAGTAACACTGGCGCGGATCGTAATTTCCTTGCCCGTCACATCCGGCGGGAATTGCAATGTATTTCTTCTTCCAAGAGGATACGTTTCTTTGCTCAATGCCTGCGTAATTTGTTCACTGAATGCAGATTTCGAAGTTTGTTTCAATGACGCTGCGAGGAATCCTTTTTCATGTTTGATAGCCGCCGCCAAGATCGCTTTGGACAACCATGGATCTTTCGCATTTTGCTCGTCCTGCGCCGCCAGGTAAATCGCCTCTCCTACTTTGTCAGATGCTGGCAATTCTACGAGTGCGATAAAAACACTCAGACGCGTATTCAGATTGGGATCTTTCAATGCTTTTTGCAGCATTTCAAAGCTTTGTTCATTTTTTGGTAGTACACTGGCCGCGGCTTTACGAACACCCGCTGCCGGATGTGTCAATGCTTTACTCACAACTTGTAAAGCTTCTGCATTGGAACCGTCGAGTGCGCCCAGGCCGTGCAATGTCCACAATGCGTGTACGGCAGGACTATTCAACCCAATTTCGTCTACTTTTGGATTGTTGACGATTTTGTAAAGATCGGGTACTACCGAAAGTTTTTTGGATTCCACTAAAAGTCGCTGAGCGGTCATGCGCCAGAACATATTATCATTTTCCAAAGCTGCTACCAAACCCGGCAGATCATCTTTGGATAGTTTTAATGCAGGTGATTTTTTGCCATTTTTATAAATAACCCTGTAAATACGGCCATGATTTAGGTCACGCATCGGGCTACTGAAAGCATTGCCCGGGCCGTGCGGCTGTTCTTTGAAAGGAATGATAAATTCTGCGGGAGATTGCGCCGGAACGAACACATTGTGCTGAATAATGAAATTATACCAGTCGGCCACCCACACAGCTCCGTCAGGTCCGGTTTCTGCTTGCACCGGGCCAAACCATTCATCCGAACTTGCCATGAAATTCCATCCGTCTTTTTCTTTAAAACCCGCACCATCCGGTTCCAGAACGGCTTTGTGTACCAAACGGATCGTTGGCTCGGATACAAATGCGATGCGGTTCCAGTATTCTTTTGGAAAATTCCGGGCGGTGTAAAAGTGATGTCCGGCAGCGGAAGTAAAGCCTCCAACCACATCTACCTGCCGCAAATTGGGCGTTACTGAATGTGCATCATAATGTCCGTCGATTTTCTGGACAGCTTGTACGGACGATTGGTCTTCACCGAGCGAACGTTGTAAATACTGGCCCGGCATGGAATAGAATGCGCTGTGGGTATTATTGGCCGTGGAAAGGAACACATTATTATCCTCTGTCACGCCAAGCCCCCAGGTATTATTGCTGCTGTTTCCGAGGTACGCAAACTCCTTCCCATCTGGTTTGAAATGATAAACTCCTTGCGAGAAATTAAACTTCTTACCGTCAATCGTACCATTAAACCCTGAATAGCCCAGTACTCCCCAAATTTTGTTATCAAAACCATATTGCAAATTGGATGGCCCGGCGTGGGTATCGTTTTTACCCCAGCCTGTGATAATCACCTCGCGAACATCGGCTACGTCGTCACCATTGGTATCTTTCATGAACAGGAAATCCGGAGCCATGGAAACGATGATCCCGCCATTTGAAAAAACCATACTGGTCGGAATATTCAGCTTATCGGCAAAAACCGTGAATTTATCGGCTTTACCATCGCCATTGGTATCTTCGCAGATCTTGATGCGGTCATTCGCAGCTCCGTCGGTTTCTTTAAAAGTATTGGGATAATCCACTGATTCCACCACCCATAATCGGCCTCGTTCGTCCCAGGCCATCGCGATCGGATTAGTAATGTCCGGCTCGGCAGCGAAAAGCTGGATTTCAAAATCGGCGGGTACCTGCGTTAATTTATTGGACTCCGACGGTGAAAGTGATTCCTGGATTTTAGGTACCAAATGTCTTTTGGTATAATGTGAAATAGTATCCGACTGATAAATATCCACATCGGGCAATTTCAATGCGGCGATTTCAGCATTCACTTTATCGCCCATTGCCCATAGTACGCCGTTTCTTACCAAATCCAAAAATCCATTGTTAGTCCAGGTGCTGTCCTCGTGACCGTAAGCTGTATAAAAAACGCGTCCTTTTCCTTCATTGCGCACCCAGGTATAGGGTTCATGCACGTCACCTTCCACCCGTTCGCCCAGCACGGTTTTGTCGGGATTCAGGTTTTTGTGCACGTAAGTTTCATCCCAGGTCTGAAAGGCAGTAATGCCCTTCATGACCTGGTGTTCCGGTTTTAGTATTATATTTTTAAAGCTGCCTGTTTTATGGGAAGCAAATTGTCCGCCGATTGTCTTGATGTACCAGGCCGAATTGCGAAAACAGCCAGAAGCCGAATGAAGTGGAATAAGTCCCTTTCCTCCTTCCACGAAAGCTTTCATGGCACTTTCCTGGCTTGGCGACAGTGAATCGTGGTTGGCATAAATGATCAGTCCGTCGTACTTTTTCAGGTTTTCAGGGTTCAGATCATTCAGGTCAACAGTGTAAGACATGTTGATACCGCTCCTGAATAATTTCACCGAAAGCCAGGGAGCATATTTCCCGGAATCATGATGTTTGCTATTATGGCCCAGGAACAGTACTTCCGCTCTTCTACCTTTTGTTGCATCCGTTTTTCCTCGCGACGAACTTATTCTGTTTTTTGCACAAGCCAGGGCAATTAACCCGACAAACAACATTGCAATGTACTTCCTCATTAAATTGAATTTTAAATAAAACTTGTTAAGAGTTTAGGATGCTTAATTCTTTACAACTGCACTTTTTGAACCGATGAAAAAACCATATCCTCCACATCCTTTATTTTCACACCTACCCTTGCAAAAACATAGTTTTGAGTCGGTACCAGCGCCGGAACAGTGGCAATGAGGCTAATCGCATTCAGGTCCTTGATTTCCCCACCAGGTATTTCGGCTGTGGCAATGTTGGTCGACCGGGAAACAAATTCTGTCTTATTGACATAAAGCGTTACTCTTTCCACATCTTTCGCGTTGAGGTCCTTGATTATTTTTTCGAGTTTCAGCGCAACAGAAACTTTGCTTTCCCCGCCATTAAACTGCGGCGTGCGGATCATGTAATATGGAAGCACTTCCACATCCACTGTCTGATTACCTTCTAATTTGACAAATAATGTATCCTTCGCAGTCGCGTCTTTTTCTAATGTTCTAAAAGGGCCTCTTCCTTTTGGAACAACCATTTTATAATTACCATTGAAAAGAATGGCAGAATACGATCCGTCCTGATCCACATTGGCGTCTATCGCAGCAAGTTTCCCAAAACCAGGTTGCCACAATTGCAGCCTCACCTGGTTATACTCAACGCCAATCGGCTCGCCATTGTAAACGATTTGCCCCGATAAAGTCGACTTAGGCTCCGTATAATTGTCCTTCCCGCAGGAAGCAAAAAGGGCAGCCAATGCGATGAGCGGTATAAAATGAAATCTTATTTTCATGATATCTTATCTTTTGAATGTGATGGCCTAGTGATTTGGATTCCGGATGATCTTTGGATTATTATTGATGATATCGTCCCCGATGGCAGAATAGTAATTCCCCAGCTGGAAACGGTCAGCTCCTGTCACGCGGCTCAATTTCACAGGTTTATAGATCCATTTCCCATTATTAGCTGATCCCGGCTGGTATATTTTGTAAGACCATAATGCCCAGGGTTGCGTATTTCTTTTGGTTGCTTTTCCAAGATCTTTGGATAAATCATCTGCTGAAATAGCATTACCATCCATGATCAGGTGGGCAATGCGCCATCTTTTCATATCATATAAATAATGTCCTTCAAATGCCAGCTCCACACGTCGTTCGTGAACAATACGGTCGAATGTAATTTGAGATACTGACAATGGATTTACCAATCCTGCCCGTGCCCGCACCTGGTTCATATAAGTGGCTGCATTGGCAGTTTGTCCCAATTCAAATGCTGCCTCGGCTGCATTGAGCAGTACTTCTGCATAACGGTAGCGGACAAACCAAACCTCGCTCTGCACACCCCGCTGCCCCGATCCGACTACGGGATCAAGATATTTGCGTAAATAAAAACCACTTTGTGCTGTAAATTCGAAACCGTCAATAGGGCCGTCAAAACCCACAACCTGCTCTGGTACCGTTTTGCCCGGCAGTGTTTTTTGAGCGCCACGGTCGTCTCCACTGACAATGGTACCATTCGCCAGCTGATATCCTGCCCAGATATCGACAGTTCTGCCTTTGAATGTGGTACCCGGCAACATGACCGTTCCAGCCAGCCGCGCATCCCTTCCCGCAAAAATATCTGTTTGTTCATTGTAATAAATCGGTGCACCGGCTGCGGTTGTGGCAGGTATCGGAGCAAAGGTATTATCCAGTTTTTCAAAAGCCTCCACCAGGTTCAGTGACGGATTTATCCGGCCGCCTTCTTCTTCCTCAGCTCCGTAACGCGGCTGATTTGAAATCGTAAAACCGTGTACTTTACCACTTTGGAGCTTAAAATCCTCAGCGAAGATCACTTCCGGGTTATTCGCTTTATCATAAAAAATGCTCGAAAAGTTTTCCGACAAATCAGGCTTTTTAGTATATAATGCATAGGCTCCTGCACTGCCGCTGATAATTTCTTTCGCTGCGCTCAATGCTTTGGTGTAATAGCCAGTTGCCAATGTAGCCGGGATTCCAGCTTCTCCGCCGGGCAATGCTACCTGGGGCGTATTCACGCCATATTTTGCAATCGATCCCGCATATAATGCCGCACGTACCTGCATAGCCAGCGCCGCTCCCTGCGTAGCCCGTGATTTTTCACCCGCATTCGCTGGCAGATTAGCTTTGATCTCTTCCGCTTCTTTGATAATAAAATCATAAACTTCGGATTCCTTGGCTCTCGGATGCTGCAAGTAGGTGGGATCTCCGCTGAAATCGTAGGTCATTGGTTCCAGAATTAGCGGCACACCACCCATTCTTTTAACTAGCTCGAAATAATAGGACGCTCTCAAAAACTTAGCTTCTGCCAAAAAACGGTCGCGGACAGCTGGTGCCAGTTTTTCGGCAGCTGTACATTTCTGAATAAAAAGATTGATCTCGCGGATATAACCATAATCCCAGGTAGACCATGAACTATTGGCCCATCCGCTGTTTTGAAAATCACCATAACTTCCCGCATTTGACCAAAAGGCTTCATTAAATCCTGATAATGAACCCCAATCTTTAACAGAACCAATATCGTAATAACGGTTATACAAGTTACCCAGCAGCGACAAAACCTGGCCTTCATCGCCCCAAACCTGTTCTTCGGTCAGAATATTCGTTGGCGGTCTGTTCAAAAATTCGTCATCATTACAGCCCCAGCTTAGCAGCAACATCAAAAACACTGGTATATATATGATCTTTTTCATCTCGACTTCTTTGATTATTAGATTGAAAGACTAATCCCTACGTTGACAAATTTGTTCTGTGGATATTGTAAACCGTTGTCATCAGCGATTTCAGGATCCACTCCAAATTCTTTCAGGTTATCGATAGAGAACAGGTTATAACCATTGATATAAACCCGGGCGCGTTGCAGTTTCAATTTTTCAAGCAGGGTCTTAGGCAATGAATAACCTAGCTCAATGGTCCGGGCGCGGATGTATTTCACATTGTGCAGCCAGAAAGTTGAGTTTTTGTTATAGTTGCTATGTCCGCCATCATTGTAACGCAATGCAGGATATTTACCGGGAATCCATTCACTGTTCAGGTCAAACGGATCTGCGCGGTGCCATCTGTCGAGGAATATTTTGTTCAATGCTCCATCATTCTGGTAGGCCCATCTTTGTTCCCAGTTCTGGTTCCAGGAGTACATTCCACCGCCGGAAAAGTCCGCATTGAATGAAATCCCTTTCCAATTTACCGCGAAATTGAGGCCGAAATTGATGTTTGGTTGCCCGCTGGTAGTGTAGCCGATCGGTCTTTCATCTGCTCCGTTGATCACATTATCACCATTGATATCTTTGTAAATCAAATCACCCGGCAACAATGTGCGGTTTCCCTGGCCATCAATGTTGACGGGATATTCGTTAATTTCCTGCTGAGACTGAAACTGGCCGATTGACTCGTAACCCCAGAAAATGTTGTTATACCGGTCTTCAATGGAGGCTCTGTATTGATCCAGTGAATTGTTAAAAATCGGTTTGTAAGACGAAATAAATTTACTTCTCGAAAAAGAAACATTGCCACCCACCGAGTAGCTGATATCCCCCGATTTTCCGTTGTAGGTCAAAGCACCTTCCCATCCGGATTGCGAATCGCTGTTTACGTTTTCGTCTGGAAGACTGTAACCCAGTTCACTAGGTACCAGCAAATCGTATTTCCGGCCTCTCAATCCCGTACGAAGACGATAAAAGTAATCAACAGAACCGGTCAGTTTGGTACCTAGCAATGAGAAATCTGCTCCAACATCGGTGATCTTACTTTTGAACCAGGAAATGTTATTAATGATCTGGCCTTTATCACGTGAAGTAACCACAGCAGTTCCGCTCAGGATTGCATTGCCCTGATTGTAATTATAGCCGGGCAAATAATCGTAAGGCCCAATGCCAATGTCGTCATCACCCAGGATACCATAGGAACCGCGTATTTTCAGATCGTCCAGAATGCTTCTTGTACCTACCAATTTCTTAAAGAACTCTTCTTCCGTAATTCTCCATCCGGCTGATGCAGACGGAAAATAACCAACCCTCCTATCCGGCGCAAACTTCCAGGAAGCATCACGACGAGCCGATAACTCCACATAATACTTACCGGCATAGTCATAATTTACCCTACCGATATACCCTATACGTGCAAGCTGATTATCCTTGTCGTCATAGGTATCCATCGTGGCAAAGTACATCAGCGGCAACACATTCGTTTTGGGTACTGAGTGCGCCCACTGTTCCTGGTCTCTTTCTTCCTGCCGTTCCGCCACGAATGTCGCGCCGACTGTATGTTTGCCGAAAGTATTATTATAATTCAACTGCCCCTGGTAAACATTCCGCATGATTTTCTGCGTGCGACGCTCTCTCCATGGATTGGTACTTCCACCGGTCACTTTATAGGTATCGTCGGTCGGATTGAAGGTATATGCCTGATAGGTATACTCATGTCCGTTCAAAACGCGATCGGCAATGTAGTAGGAGTACATTCCCCTGGCCACCAAACCTTTCAGGCCCGGAATCTTGTATTCTGCATTCATATTGGTTTGCAAAACCCGCCAGATATCCGTCTGGTAACCGCCTAGTTTCTTGTTATTGTAAGCCCAGTTCGTTTCATTATGCTTGATATCATTGAGATACAATGGGTTATCATTCGCATAGGGACGCTCAAAAGGGCGATTACGCAGGATCGCGAAGCGTGGCAGCCAGTAATCATCTCCACCGGGAATACCAGGCTGATCACGTGTTTCGATCCGGCCGTTGATCTGAATCCCGATTTTTAAGCCATCGGTGATTTTAGCATCCACATTACTCTGAAGGTTATTTCTCTTGAATGTAAATTCCCGACCCAGCACTGAATTCTGGCTCAGATGTGTCCCGGAAATATAGTAGGTTATTTTATCCGAACCACCCGTCATGTTGAGATTGACAGAATTCAGCGGCGAGTTCTTTTTAACGATAAAATCTTTCCAGTTGAAGCTCTGGTAACCCATTTCCGTACCGGTTTTGTATTTGTCGAGCTCAGCCTGGGTAATAGATGTTTTACCATACTGGTTCATTTCCGCCTCCGCCTTTCCATGCATCCATTGGTATGAATCATTGACCACATTCGGGAACCTTGACCAATTTTGCCACCCAGTATAAGCATCCAGGTTCACCGTATTTTTGGTACCGTTTTTGCCTCTTTTGGTAGTAACTACGACTACACCATTAGCCGCTCTAACCCCATAAATGGCCGCAGAAGCGTCTTTTAGGACTGTGATACTCTCAACGTCATTTGGTGAAATATTGTTAAACTGTCCGGCATCCTGCTGGATACCATCGATTACAAACAGTGGATTTCCCATATTCCTGATCTGTACAGTAGCACTTGCGCCCGGACGACCGTCGGGCATACGGAATGTAACGCCGGGGATTTTCCCTGCGAGCCCTGAACTCACTGTTGATCCTCCGTGTACGCGTTCCAGGTCTTTGCTGGTTACGGTAGAGATAGCGCCGGTCAGCGATTCCTTTTTCTGCGTGCCGTAACCTACTACTACCACTTCTTCTAATGCTTTGTCGTCTACTTTAAGTGTTATATCAAAGGAGCTTTGGGCGCTTGTTACCAATACTTCTTGCGACAAAAACCCTACAAATGAGAAGATCAGGTAGGTTTCGCCATTTGGAGCGGTAATAGAATATTTTCCTTTTTCGTCCGTCAATGTACCTGTTTGCGTTCCTTTTAATACAACGCTCACACCAGGCAGCCCCACGCCAGTATCGTCTTTAACGGTACCTGCAATGGTTTTTTCAAACGTCGAAACGGACTCGCTCACAACCGGTTTTTCAGTTGCTTCAACGATTTCTTTCGCTGGCGCGTGATCAGGTTTGATGACGATCAGGTCATTTTTCACCTTGAAATGCAGCTCCATGGGTTTCAGCAAAGCATCCAATACGTCAGCCAGTGCATTGTTCTGTGCCTTAATGGATGCTCTTCTGCCCGATTGTATCAGTTTTGAGCTAAAAACAAACTTTACATTGGTCTGTTTTTCCAGCTGCGAAAGGATCGTCTTAATTTCTTCATTTTGAATGTCAACCGTTACTTTCTGGCTCAATGCAGATTGAGCCCTACTATCATGTGCCCATGAAATGCCCACAAACAGGCCAGCCAGGATGCATTGAATTAATGTTATTCGCATGAGCGTAATGAGAAAGTCTTCAAGTCGTCGAACTTTTTTCATATTTTTGAATGAATTTGTTGTTTAAGGAGATTATTCAACGAAATCTTCCCCGTTCATTCATTGTCAAATGAATGTGCAGTAATGTCAGTTACTTTGGGGGAATCGGAGATCAGTCATGCTGGAACATGGCTGGTCTTTTTTTATAGCATACAGGATAGCTCTACGTCATAGGCAGCAGTTTGGGTTAAATACTTTTCTTATTTAGGATTCAACTATTTACATCCTTTTCCAAGGATAGTCACCTGGTTATCCACAATGTCATATTGGGCATCCAGCGCATTACAGATCACTTCAAGTTTCTCCCGGAATGGTTGTCCTACCAGGGTTGCGTTCAATGGACAACTGCCCATTTTATCTTTGTCGTAGATAATATTCACGTTGTAAACATATTCCAGTATCCTGAAAACTTCCGATACCGGTGTTTCATCGAATACAAATCGCTGTTTCGAAATGTCTTTATCGGACTGAGGCACTTTAACCGGTTCTGCAAGCTTGACGATTTTTCCATTCTCGCGTGAAAAAGCAATCATTTCGTCGTGGGTTAATGTTACGCCCTGCAACTCCGGCTTATCCAGTTCTTCGCTTGCTTTTGCTTTGTCCAGATTATTAATCGAGAACACCGCGACAGTACCCGTCCTCACTTCTACCTTAATATCTTTGTTTTCCTCCGAAGCATCGATCATAAAGCTGGTACCGAGTACTTTGGTCGCCAACCCGTAGCTATATACCAGGAACGGCCTCTCTTTGTTTTTTACAATTTCAAAAAATGCCTTTCCTGTCAAGGTTACCTCTCTTCTCTTTGTATTAGAACCCTCTGAATAGCTCAAATGACCACCCGGCTGCAAAACCACCGAACTTCCGTCATTCAGGAGTATCATCATCGGCTTGTCCGTATCATTGTTCTTTTGAATGGCCCCTGCAACCGGTAATGTTTCCTGCGCTGCTGAAACACGATCTCTACCCTGCGTATTCTTATAATAAAACCAGTAACTCACGGATCCAATGCTCAATATCAGGGCTGCCGAAGCTGCTACCCTCACCCATCTCCATCCCGAAACCGTTCTCGCCTGAACAAGCGGCATCACATTTTCCGTCGCCGGAGGTACAGATTCATGCATCCGGCTCTCGACCGCACTCCACATGCGATCGCTCTGGTTTTTAGTAGGTTGGTCCCTTCCGGTATCCTTGGCCAACAATATCACGTACTCCCTGGCCGACTCTACAGTTTGTCTCTTAGCCGGGTGCCTTTCCAAAAAAAGCTGCCAGCGTCTGTCGCTCAATGCATCCGGATGCATGACCCATGCGATAAACTCATCATTTCTGATTAGCTCTGTCAGAGAATAGGGATCATGCTTCATGTGAACGGGATGCTTTTTATCGTCTTCAAAAGTAAAGAGCGACGAAATCGGAGAATGACCCCTTATAAATGAAACTTTTTTGGAGAAAAATTCTAAAAAATAACTAACAGGCAGAGAATCAGCATAGAAATAAGCAGAGTCTGGCGATTCTGACGGAGGGAAGTGAGGGCCTTGTAAATGAAGTTGCGTACAGATTTCTCGCTGACGCCCATAATGTCGGCAATTTCTTCCATGCTGAAATCGTCGAAATAACGTAAAGTCAGCGCTTCCATCTGGCGATCGGGAAGTTGAGAAAGCATTTCCTGAATCCTTCGCGCACGCATCGACGACGATTCATCGTCTATCAGAATCGTTTCGGAATTGACAAGATTAGATGGTATTTCCTGATCGCCCAGTAGTGTGATTTCTTCGGTGACCGGAAATTTGTCCTGAGCCAGGTGGATCCTTCTTCTCAGGGCACGGTAAAGATAGAATTTTACAGAGGTGACGTTTTCGGTGAGATTATTTCTTAGCCTCCAAACATCAATAAACACGTCCTGCACCGCGTCCTCTACGATAGCGGAATTGGTGGACAGCTTGCTTCCGTAGTTGTATAAGGTCCGGTGGTATCGTTCAAAAATGTTGGTGAACGCCTGCTCGTCTCCCGCACGAATCCGCCGCCATAGTTGCTGGTCCGTTTTCTCCCCGGTTAAGGACTCAAAATTGATCACCGCGTTTGTGTTTTTGATATCAAAGCATAAAGCTAAATATTTATTCTTAAAATACTATTTAAGAAATTAGCGTTTCTCTGGTACCATTTTATCATCAGTCCTAGCTTATCAAAAGACCAAAGGCATCCGAATGAATGCCTTTGGTCTTTTGATAACCAGATTCGATTAGCTATTCCAAAAAACGGAAGATTTTGAATTCTGAGCCTACATCCGTGATAATATCTACTTTTTTGTTCCTGACATCATCAACAAAATCAGTGCTGACTCCTACAAGACGAGCTATTTTCTTATCGTCAAAACTTGTGCCTGTCAGAAGATTTCTAATGACAGTAATATTACTATTTCGATGACCTGCATCCAGGCATTCTTCCGCGGCCATTACAGCTATTGCTTCTTCAATTCCCATGATCTGATTTCTCTTATATGTAAGTGTGACGATTTCTGAATCATATATTTTGGACGATTCTTTCCTATCAAATCTAACATAAAATTTTAAAAAATTTAGCAGTTTGTCAATCTTATGCTTGGGTATATCCCTGGAAAGCAGACGCCTTGCCAGTTGAAGTTTCAGCTTTAACAGATCCTCCTCTTTCAAAGCCTTGCGTTTCAATGCCGCTTTTACTGTCAGGATAACCTGTGCAAATGGGTTATCACTTTTTTCCAGCTCATACTCCGATTGATCCAGGATTTTGAATGAATTGAATTGATAGCGCAATGTCGTACCTAGAAAAGATTGCTCAAAACAAGTCGGTCTGAATGTCGCGTTATCGTCGGTCAGGATAACAAATGCTGTGATCCGCTTTCTGTATTTGTCCCAAATCCGATAATAGTAAGTGAACATTCTATCCTCGAAAAAGCGATCATGATAACCTTGTACCTCGATATGTACGAGCACCCATTCTTCGGCACCAGTCAGGGTAAATACCTTTACTAACTTATCAACAAATTTGGTAGCGTACCTACCGTCTTGCGGCTGGAATAGCTGATCCAGTTCTTTGTCCAGGTATTCAAACTTTCTTGAAAAATCGAATATTTGATCAGCTTCGGGGCAGAAGAATCTTAGAAAATCATCAAAAGTATCTTCTAAAATGGACTTCCATAAAACGTCGTTTCTTTTCATAAAAAATGAGGATGTCAGAACATTGATACGTTCGGACATCCTCGCTGGTCACTTTCTTAAACCAAAAAATTATATTCTCCCCAAAACATGAATTAGCTTCTCAACATCTTCTAATGAAGTTGCCGGGAAGTTGGCGATGCGCAGTTGGTTCAATTTATACTTCCCGTACCCGCTGCCGATTACCATTCCCTGGGATTTTACGGCCTTGATAATGTCAGTGGAAACAAGCTCTGTATTGGCGACTACCACCGTTTGAGAGCGATTGGCCTTATCCTTCACAAATGGTGTAAATCCCGTGGTTTTTTCGATGAATTTATAGATCAGAGCCGCTTTCTGCTCGGTTTCTTTTCTAATGTTCTGCACGCCGATCTTGTTAAAATCTTCAGCGATTTTACCCAACAAATAAATCCCCATTACATTAGGGGTAGCAGGTGTTTCATTGTTCAATGCGTTTTTCCAAAGCGTGGGCAGATCATTATGCGCCCCGATCGAATACTGGTTTTTGATATACTCTGCTTTTTGAAGGCATTTTTCGCTCACGATCCAAACACCAAGTCCAGCCGGTAATCCAAATGCTTTCTGAACTGAAAAGAATGCAGTATCGATCAGGCTGTAATCAAGCTCCGGATATGGAGCAGAAGAAACCATATCCACGGCAATAAACTTAGACGGGTTTTTTTGTTTGATTTTATGTATCTCCGAAACCGGCATCTGAACGCCCGAGCTCGTTTCGTTGTGCGTGGTGCAGATCAGTTCCGCATATTCAGGTACCACGACTTCTGACGCTACAAAACTCTCACCCATTGGTTTTTCAAACAAATGAGCATATTTATTCAGCGAGTTGGAGTAATCGTAAAACTTTTTTGAAAACGATCCATTCACCAGGTGATAACTTTCCAGTTCCACACAACTGAACAAAATCCGCTCCCAAATCTCGGAAGCCGAACCTAAAAACAAAATAGCATGGCTAGCCGGAACATTCAAAAGTATCCGAAGCTGATCCACAGTGAATTTATGGATATCGCGATATTGCTGACTTCTGTGCGAGATCGACCCGAGCTGGTCAGTTACAAAAGTTTGTAAATGCTTTTCAAATGTTGGATATAGCTGCGCGGGGCCTGGCGTAAAAAATGTGAATGACATAGTGATCGAATGATAGGTGACAAAAAAAGTGAACCTTTTCCGGTTCACTTTTTGATTTCAACAAAGCTTAGTAAAGCATTCTGAACCGGATGGTTCCTTCCAGCTCTTTTACTTCCTGAATGAATTCCTCCGTGTAATCCTTTGCGATATCGACGATTACATAACCGATATGCTCATTGGTTTTGAGATACTGGCCAGTAATGTTAATGTTGTTCTTCCCAAAAATATGGTTCAGCTTCGCAAGCACACCCGGTACATTGGCATGGATATGCAGCAAGCGGTGAGAATCTTTCAGTTTCGGCAATTGCACTTCCGGGAAATTCACGCTTCCGTAAGAACTTCCGTTGTTCATATATTCCAGCAACTTGGCAGGAACAAAATGCCCGATATTTTCCTGCGCCTCTTCGGTACTTCCTCCAATGTGCGGTGTCAGGATCACATTAGGCAATCCCAGCAATTCGCTTTCAAACAATTCGTCATTGGTTTTTGGCTCTTTCGGGAACACGTCTACACCAGCGCCTGCTACTTTTCCACTCTTCACTGCGTCAGCCAATGCCTGAATGTCCACCACGTGCCCGCGTGACAAGTTCAGGAATATCACTCCGTCCTTCATCAAGTCAAACTCGCGCTTTCCGATCAAATTGGTATTTTCTTTCCGGCCATCCACGTGCATACTGATCACATCAGATAGTGCCAGCAACTCTTCCAGTGAATTTACTTTTCTAGCATTCCCGATTGACAATTTTTCTACGGCATCATAAAAATACACCTCCATACCCAGCGCCTCGGCAACCACAGAAAGCTGCGTACCAATACTTCCGTAACCTACCATTCCCAATTTTTTGCCACGAACCTCGAAACTACCATTGGCAGATTTGTCCCAGATTCCCTGGTGCAGCTGATTGCTTTTACCTACGATATTACGGATCAGCAGGATCATCTCACCAACAGCCAGTTCCACAACAGAACGGGTGTTACTGTACGGGGCATTGAAAACCGCAATACCACGTTTAGCAGCTTCATCGAGGTCAATTTGATTGGTGCCAATGCAAAAAGCGCCGATAGCCATCAAACGATTCGCATTTTCAAGCACACGTTTGGTAATATTTGTTTTGGAACGGATACCTATAATGGATACGTCCTTAATCCTTTCGCAAAGCTCATCTTCGTCCAATGCACCTTTTACAAACTCCACATTAAAGCCCTGTTCTTCAAAGGCACGCAAAGCTGCGGGGTGTACATTTTCCAGCAACAACACTTTGATACGGCTTTTTGGATAAGACTGGCTTCTGCTCAATTTGTTATCATACAAAAAGTCATCAAAAGAAGTCGCAATATGGTCTGCAACTGCCATCACGCGCGGCCGTTCTATATTTTCGGTAAATGCATAAAAACGATTGGCCAACCCCGAAGCTTTCAGTTCATAATCCGTATAACCATCTCCAATTGCATAAACTTCACCTGCCAGATTGAGGGTAGTAAGAACCTTGATCTTCCCTCCATCGGTTGAAAGTTGGTTTTCTTCGTCAACACCGATAATGTTACCGTCTTCGTCAAAACTGAATTCGTTAGCATACACATGGTCAGCGTGGATCCCCATTTCTGTCACTATCGGAACAATAAACTCTTTAAAACCACTTGAAACGATAAAAATCTGGTCTGCATTTTCAGTCAAAAACTGTTTGTTCCGCTGAAACGAATCCGAAATTTTGGTCCTTAAAAAAGAAACCAGATCATCAATGTGGGTACGATTAGCTTTCAACAAAGCAATTCGCTGACGCAGACCATCCGCAAATGACATTTCGCCATTCATTCCCTTATTGGTAAGGTCCGATATCTTTTGAACGATCAGATCTTTTTCCGGATGACCTTTCAAGGCAATCGCAGCGAGTTCGTCCAGTCCTTCCACTTTCGTAAAAGTACTGTCGAAATCAATGATAATGTACGGTGGTGGATTGAGAGTTAATGTGGACATGAAGCGGGAAATAACTTAATAATAATCGAGTTGACGTAATTTATATCTCTAAGGGTCCGGTGTTTCTTCAATTACGGTGCAAAATTACGAATCCGTTAGCTATGACGCTAACAAAATATTCTCTGGATGAGTTTTATTGTTTTGAAAATAGCTCCACAGCTCTTTGCTCCGACCAGTAAATGTTATGATTAAGCTTCGCAGGTCTAAACCCGCAGTGTCCTCCGTCCCGCGTCGCGATCAGACAAACAAGCTCGTGTGCTGCCAACTCGCTCAGTGGCAAGCTCTCGTAAGGTACGATCGGATCATTTTTTGCATTAATGACCATTGTCGGGATGGCAATATCCTTGATGAAGAATTTGGAGCTGCATTGCTCGTAGTAATGGTCCGCACTATTGAACCCATGCAGCGGTGCGGTAAAAATATGGTCGAAGTCGTAGAGTGTTCGCACATGCTTTTGATCTGCTACATTAATACGATCCGGGAAATGTACCGCCTTCTCATTCACCTTCGGTCTCAGCGATCTTAAAAAACGGTGCATATAAACTGCATTTTCAGGCTGAATAATGGCGAGACTGCAAGCTTTAAGATCCATAGGAACACTAAACACCAATGCATTTCGGATACTCGGATCCAGATTACTTCCTGATTCGCCCAGGTATTTGAGTGTAAGATTGCCCCCCAGACTAAAACCAAGCAGATGAATGCTGTCGTATTTATTTTTTCCAATGGCGTGTTTAACAACGAGATCAAGATCTTCTGTGGCGCCGCTATGGTAAAACCGCGCCGTCTTGTTCATTTCCCCACCGCAGCCGCGAAAGTTCCAAGCCAGACAGTCAAATCCTTTTTCATTTAAAAGCTTCACCATTCCCAGAATGTACTGTCGCGTACTGTTGCCTTCGAGGCCATGCGAGAGTATAACCAACCGCCCCGATCCGGCGCTATTTCCGTAAGACCAGTCGAGGTCCAGAAAATCTTCATCATCGGTTACAATTCTTTCCCGGAAATATTTTACACCCCTTACCCGGCGAAAAAGTGCGGGGTAAATACTCTGAAAATGCCCGTTTGGGAGCCAGTAAGGGGAAATATTGGATAGGGTTTCAATCAAGGGCATGCCACAAAGTTTAATTAATTAACTAGAATAATTCTAAGTGATTTTTAATTTTATTCTTGTTTTTATATTTTTTCTATATACATTTGGTTTTTAAAAAAATATAAGATCAATACTAATGGCAGAAGGTACAGTAAAGTTTTTCAATGACTCCAAAGGATTTGGATTCATCCAACCATCAACTGGTGAGAAGGACATTTTCGTTCACGTTTCAGGTCTTCAAGACGACATCCGTGAAAATGACAAAGTGTCTTACGACGTAGAAAATGGAAAAAAAGGTCTGAATGCAGTTAACGTTCGCGTTATCTAAGTTTAGGCATAAAAGACATTTCGAAAGCATGCTGTACTGCATGCTTTTTTTTATGTCCATACTTTTATTTTGCCTTGCTCATTTCCTTAAAAGTCTTTTGACTATATGCATTGAAAGGCTCCGCAAGGCCTGCGGAGCGAATTCTATCTGGCTACTTCTATTTTATATTTCTTTCCCTTCATCTTTTCTGTGGCAATCAGTGCCAGCATGTCCTTTACTTTATCTCTTTTGACGGCCGCAAATGAAATGTTGTCTTTAACCTCAATAAGTCCCAGGTCCTGTTTTTCAATCTGCCCTTTTTGAAGCAGAAACCCAACAATATCCATTTTATTGAGCTTATTTTTCTTACCTCCGCTGATATACACCGTCACCCACTCAGAAACCGGCGGTAGCGATGATTTTGCAGGAAGCGTAAGTACTTTGAGTCTGCCTGGAATGTAATCGGGAAGTTGCTCGTCCTGGTGCGTGAGCATGTAGGCGGTACCCTCGGCCATCATACGGGCTGTGCGGCCATTACGATGCGTAAACTCGTCCGCCTTCATCGGTAATTCAAAGTGAACCACGTGCTTCACGTCCGGGATGTCGAGTCCACGTGCGGCCAGGTCCGTTGCGGCCAGGTACTGTACGGATCCATTTCGAAAACGGATCAATGTTCTTTCACGATCTTCCTGTTCCAGCTTGCCATGAAAAAATGCGCAATCAATACCTTCTTCTTTCAGTATCGCGCTGATTCGTTCCACAGAATCTCTTTGATTACAGAATATCAAGGTCGATTCAGCTCCCAAGACGCCTAACAACTTAACCAGTACCGGAATCTTATCTTTTTTCTCCGATATTACCTGAACCAATGTCAGGCCACTTTTTTCCTTATTCTCATTCACATAATCAATGACTACCGGCGCTTTCAGTCCTGCGAATGAAGGGATTTTAGCGTTAGTAGCCGAAACAAGAATTCGTTTTTTAAGGCCACGGAGATTGCGGATAATGTCAGTCATTTCTTCCTGAAAACCCATTTCCAGAGACTTGTCAAACTCGTCGAGTACCAGTGTGGATATTTGTTTTCCGGTGAAAGATTGTCGCTGAATGTGATCCAGAACGCGGCCCGGTGTACCGATAATCAATGCAGGAGGCTCTACCAGGCTGCGAATTTCCGTGGGCATATCGTGCCCGCCATAGCAGCAAGTCACTTTAAAGCCGGTTGACATTTTCCGCCAAACCTGCTCGATCTGAAGGGCCAGCTCCCGGGTAGGAACCACGATCAGACATTGTACCAGTTGTACGTCAGTCTTTAAAATACCTGCAATCGGTAGCAGGAAAGCCAGTGTTTTCCCTGAGCCTGTGGGGGAAAGCAGTACTACCTCACTATTTTGCTGAATCGCATCATTTGCTTCATTTTGCATTGCATTCAGTGCTGCAATGCCTAGCCCGTCGAGATTAACGGGGTGGTTTTCCGGAGTTATCATGCCCAAAGATACGGCACTTTGGCTCCGATGACCACGCCGCTCACACTTTTATGATAGGCTGGCCTAATTTCAGATCAGTCGAATAAATCTTCTGAACGTTCCAGCATGAGAATGGAGGCTTGCGGAACGATCACATATTTCTGACCGTCATATTCAAGATCGATGGCATTGCGTTGCAAATAAATCGCTAAATCACCCTCTTTGGACTGCAAAGGCATGTATTTTACTTTTTCTTCGGTCTCTTTCCAAGGCTCGTCCTCTGCTGCCACAGGAATGGGATAGCCCGGACCTACCTTGATCACATATCCGCTTTGAACCTGCTCTCTTTCCGTAACCGTTGGCGGAAGATACAAGCCACTATTGGTTCTGTCACTCGGGCTTTTGGGACGGATCAATACCCGGTCACCCACTACTATTAGACTTTTTAACCGGTTGTCAGAAGTTACTTCGTACATTTTATTGAAAACTTTAATCTGGATAGCTAGGGATGAAATTACCCTTTAAACAAGGGTAACAAATATTTAATAGCAAATGTTTGCCCCTTTCTCTTTCCTTTTAAAACTGGAAGTATATGAACTGATTTTCAGTGAGAACGCCCAGGAAATAGGTAAGAAAAGAGATGATCGGAAACAGAATGAAGAATAATGTAGTG
The DNA here is from genome assembly GCF_039919315.1 of Dyadobacter sp. GTDB lineage: Bacteria > Bacteroidota > Bacteroidia > Cytophagales > Spirosomataceae > Dyadobacter. The sequence continues at coordinate 91,538 of NZ_JBDSFX010000003.1, forward strand.
TTCCGGGTTGGTATTTTTTCGTAGTAATGCTCCTTGATCAGCAGGAAAACAATCAGGAAAACGCAAAACCACATTTCCACACTATTTAAAGGTGTCATGATCTCGTCTGATAAAGACAGGTTTGCGATGCCCTTCAAAATAATGACCGACCGACCAATGGAATTCCGAAAGAAAACCCACGCAAGCGTCACTAACATGAAGGTCAGAAAGATATTAATTGATCTAAAAAAGAGATTGTCCGGTACATGAATATTCGCTTTTTTTATCCATTTATCGCGAACCGACGCCAGTACCTGGTAGATGCCATGGAGGCTGCCCCAAATGACAAAACTCCAACTCGTACCATGCCACAACCCGCTTACCATAAAGACGATCAGCTGATTACGATATTTCATTAGCTCACCCTTTCGATTTCCCCCAAGTGGAATGTATAAATAATCCCTGAACCACGTGGAAAGCGAGATGTGCCATCGTCCCCAAAATTCAGGGATGGACCTGGCTTCATACGGTGACCGGAAGTTGTCCATTAAAGTAAAACCCATGACCCGGGCCGCTCCAATGGCCATGTCGGAATAGCCGGAGAAATCGCAATAAATTTGGAAAGAATAAAATATGGTAGCTGTTAATAATGTCAATCCATTGTGGTCCGAAGCGGGATCGTAAGCGTAATCGACCATGATCGAAAGTCTGTCGGCGATGACCATTTTCTTAAAAAGTCCAAAAGCCATTTGCATTAATCCTTGCTTCACCTGCTCAAAGTCGTATTTGAAATACGAATGAAACTGGAACAGCATATTCTGTGGCCGCTCGATCGGACCAGCTACTAACTGGGGATAAAACATCACGTACAAAGCGTAAATCCCGAAATGCTTTTCAGCAGCTTGGTTCCCACGATACACTTCAATGGTGTAGCTCATGGCCTGGAATGTGTGAAATGATAACCCGATAGGCAATATGACCTTACCAGCCTCAGTGATCATTTCTGCGATCGGACCAGGTAAAATTCTCGTCAGCGGCGGTATAGCAAACCGAAAGTCCATCAAGGCGAGGACATGGTTGACCGAATCCTGCAAAAAGTCGTAATATTTAAAAAAAGCGAGGATACCAATGTTCGAAATTAAACTGATAACCAAGAGCAGTTTTTTCTGCTTTGCGTCCTTCGATTTCTCAATCCAGATGCCTGCATAATAATCTATAATGATAGTTCCAAAGAGTATCAGTATAAAAACAGGCTTGAACACCATGTAAAAATAGCAGCTGGTAACTAGCAAAAGCATCCAGCGGCCGCGCCACGACAGACTGAAATAAGCCAGCGTAACGACAATAAAGAATATGATGAATTGGATCGTGTTAAACAGCATTAGCTCAAATGTACTCGCGGTCGACTATTTCTTCCTTGATGATAAATAAAGGACGGTTTTTGGATTGGAAAAATATGCGCAGAACATATTCGCCAATAATTCCGAGGGCCAGCAGCTGCACACCGCTAAACAATATGATCACAAAAAGTAAAGAAGTAAAACCTTCAATCACGTGCGCGAAGAACATTTTCTTGATGACAACAGTCAAAAAATACACGAGCGAGATCAGGATAGCTGTAATCCCAATCCGGCTCATAAACTTCACCGGAAATTCACTAAAATTGAAAATACCGTTATATGCCAGTTGAAACAACTGCTTGAATGAATACTTGGATTCGCCGGCAGCCCGGGCGTCTCTCTCATATTCGAAGCCAACCTGCTTAAATCCGATCCAGGAACGCATTCCCCGCAAATAGCGGCTTTCTTCCGGCATTTTATTAAGGACATTCACTACCCTGCGGCTGATCATCGCAAAGTCGCCGCTATCCAGTGGTATCTCTACATATGAGATCGAACGCAGTATCCGATAGAATAAATGGTAGCCAGCTTTCTTGATAATTCCTTCTTTCCGCTTTTTACGGACTGCATATATCACATCGTTGCCGTCTTGTAGCAACTTATAGAATTCAGGAAGCAGTTCGGGGGGGTCTTGCAGGTCTCCGTCAATTACAAAAAGAGCCTCGGTGCCGCGTGCAGCAGAAATACCGGCCGTTAATGCCAGCTGATGGCCGTGGTTTCTGGATAAAAATATACCGTGGTACCGCTCGTCCGTCAATGCCAGTTGCCTGATTTTGAGTGCAGTATCATCCTTACTACCATCGTCGATGAGCACTACTTCTATTGCCAGCGGACTCGAATCCATCAATGCATTGATGCGTTTCACCAGCAGAGGGAAAGACTCGGACTCGTTGTAAAGCGGCGCAACAATGGATATCTGAGGGGTTTTCAATATGATACTGTTTTCAATTGGACCTATGGCGGCAAAAATACACCTTTCAGTGCATTATCGAAATATTCATTTATTTAAGGTATTGTAATTTTTCTAAGAATACCGCCGCTTGTTTGTCCATTCTGAACGCGGATTACTCCCAGATCGTACGTGCCTGGCAGCAGTGAAGTGAATGGAATTTCGACATCCGAGCCTTTGTCATACTGCCGAAAAACGTTCCTGCCAGCGTACTTATGCGGCTCCATTTTGAAAAAATAAAGGTGCCCGCTATTTCTGACAAAAGCATACTGCCCACTTGACCTATTATAGGACATTGGACTTACAGAATCATCCAGATAGAATGCTTTTTCCCGGTCAGTAATGGCTATTTCTTTCTGAAAAGGAGCATTCCCCTGAATGGAGGCTACCTGGGTCGCTAGTTCTGAAACCTGCGTGGGATACTGGAAAACTCCTAAACTGACCATGTCCTTCATCAAATCATCAACATAACCCGCACTTTTTGAGAACGGCACATGTCCTAACCCAAATCCATTATACTCTTGATTGTAGCCGTTCACAGTCAAATACTTATGTCTTTCTGAGATCACAGGCAAATAACTGTAAATGGAAATACACCAGATTGCTATACTTACTACCAAGGTGAGCTGAAATGCCTTTTTCTGTAAACCCTGACGATTTGTTGAAGCGATAAATGTCAGGTAGGCTATGGTCAGGAACAATGCGGGGTACATTTTGTAATTGCTGACGATCATCACAAAAAAGCCAAACCTGGGCCTCAACAACCCGATGATCAATGCATTAACCAACAAGAATGTTAGTATTCCCAATAAAAACTTCTGGAATGCCTTGGTTTCAATGTAAGCTTCAATAGTTGATGCCGATAAGCCGATCGCTTTGCGTGGCCAACCGAATGTCTGGGTTAGCCAGGGCGTTAACTGCCTGAGAAGCCAGATTACAATCCATATCATCACCAGAAAACCCATCAGTACTGGCAATGCTGAACGCACGACGATGGTTTTCTCTGGAAAAAAGTCAAATAATCCGCCCAGAAAAGCGAAAAAGCCCAAGACCGATAAATGGGGATATTTGGCAAAAAACGCCAGACTGGATTCATTCCCCTGCGCCGATAATCCGTAGAAATAGAAGCCCACCGCCAATGTTCCGGCCACGCACCACACCGCGAGATGCTTATAACGAAAGCTAAGCAGTAATACGACCACGCCGGCAGGCCACACAAATATGCCGTTACTCATGGCATAAGTAGCGCAAACGGCCGCCAGCACTGCCCATCCAAAACGATTTTTTGATAATAAAAACATCGACAGGCATACGAAGAAAACCACCGGCTGATGTTGCAGACTACAAATTGCCCAAAGAAAGACCAAATGATACTGCAATTGAAACAGCAAAAAAGGCACCGGCAGAAAATACCACCAGCTAAGCTTGCTCTCTTTGAATGATCGCCAGAAAATAGCGAGCGTACCTAATGTAAAGCAAGCCCCGGCAATGTGCAGAAATGTGAAATTAAGATGACCGGTAATCCAGTAGTAGATCAATGTTACCAGCTTCCCGACCACCATCCGATGCTCATTGTTGGGCTGGAACAGCAGGTTGAGGCGGTCAGATAGCGACGCGTCTGTGATCCATTTGTGCAGGAAATCCGGAAAAGGATCGAAATCGTCGTACCAGGGAAGGTTGACGGAATAGTATAAAATGACAAATACCCAAAGCAAGACGGGTACCAGCATCGAAACGATACGAAGAAGATTACTGTTTTTGTTCACTTTCGGTACTTTTCACAGTGATCACCTTTTTTCCATAATAACCCGCCATACATCTGTTCCACCAGGACGTTGAGTCCGTTTTAATGTCATCGTCCACGAAAATGGAAAGCGGTTTTGACTGTATCAGGGGCAGGTCAACAATGTCTCCTTTTGCGTTTTCCAGCATGGCGTAACGGGCATACATTTCTTTGTCAAATGCAGCTGCTTTTCCTTTTAACCAATCTCTGTACAGCATATTAACGTTAGCGCTGCGATAAAAGGACAGCGCAATTGAAATCGCCAGAATGGCATAAAGTACGCCATAACGAACTACTGTAAAATGGAAGTAGTCGATCTTTCTTTGTTTGAAATAATGAAAAACAACTCCGATTAAATAGAACCACCCGATCAGGAAAAAGAAGTAAACGCAATTGATCACCCGTGGTGACGGGTCGATCCCTACTCCATAATAATTCGGGAAAAGTTGGGCCGCCAATATACCTACCACCATCAGCAATGCATACCATACCGGGATCGAAAAGTAAATCCGCGAGCCTTCCGAAACACGGGAAAGTACGACCAGCCAGGCTACTGAAAAGAACAACAGCGGTGTTCTGAACAACCAGTCATAACTAAGTTTGGCCAGCATTTTGAACGATGAAATGATCGAAAACGGAATATTTCCTCCCAATGGATTGGTACCGATCCTCGCATCATTTCCCGGTGCAGCAAAAAACATATAACATGAAAGAAGCGCCACGACCAGCATGGAAACCATAAAACCATCAACCTTCCGGTGGTATAACAGTCTGTAAACCCACCAGGCGCCAATCAAAAGTACCATGGTCAGCAAGTTAGGCTCGCTGCAACCAATTGATGCGAATACCAGAAAAGCAGCTAGAATACCTTCGAGAATTTTAGATGATTGCGTGTCCTGACGATACCATCGCAGCACCAGCACGATCCAGAAAAGGGTCAATATGCTTGGTACGGTAAAGGTTACAAACCCCGCCATCCAATAAAATGCTTCCGAAGTCCCTGCCATTTTAACGACAAAAAGAAAGAAAACAACTCCTGCAAAACCTATGTGAGCAATGCGTGAAAGCGTAGGCGTAAGGTGACGGAAAAGGCTGTAAAATGAAAAAATAGTAGCCCCGATCAGCAGAACGGGCAGCACTTTAAAACCTGCAATGGAATGAAACAATAGCGGATTGCTGTGATTCAGGAAAATACCAAAATAGCGGCCTGTCCACCCGGTGTAATAAAGTTTCATCGCCCCAAACCATCCGTATTTAAAAACAGTGTCGATGTAGCAGTAGTCATCTGCGGGCGACGGGTGATTATAGTATGATAGCGCCAACATCGGTATAAGCACGACGAACATCAACAGCATGTTGATGTAGTTGCCGACACTTCTGTATTTCCTATAAAATCTATTCATTGACAGTTTTTTCAATAATGTAACGTGGGCGGCCTTTGACTTCTTCATAAATCTTACCAATGTATTCCCCGATCAGGCCCAGCGCCATCATATTGGAACCGCTGAAAAAGGTGATCGGCAACATGGTGGACGTCCAGCCGGGAACGGTATAGCCTACCAAATATGAAAACAGAATGTACACGACGATGGCCATGGCGATCAAAAAATTGAACACGCCGAAATAGAGCACCAGCCGCATTGGAAATGTGGAAAAGGACGTGATCCCGTTCCAGGCGAAGAGCACCATTTTGCTCAGCGGGTATTTGGTTTCCCCGGCCTCGCGTTCCAGCCGGTTGTAGAAAACCTTGTCATTCCGGAAGCCGATCAGCGGTACGACACCCCTCAGAAACAAATTAATTTCCTTATAATTACCCAATTCCTGCAATACACGGCGATCCATCAGCCTGAAATCAGCATGGTTGAAAACAACCGGAACGCCCATTTTTTGCATTAAAACATAAAAACCTTCTGCAGTCGAGCGTTTAAACCAGGAATCGGAACTTCTGTCGCCCCTCACGCCATACACCACCATTGCACCGTCCCGATGTTTCTCTATCATGGACGTGATCGCGTTGATATCGTCTTGTAAATCAGCATCAATGGTAATAAAGCAATCGAAGTGATCAATGTGTTTTTCAAGCCCGGCCATGATGGCGCTCTGGTGTCCGAAGTTTCTGGACAAGCCTACCCCGATCACATTAGGATCCTCGTGGCAAAGATCTTCAATGATATTCCAGGTCCGGTCCCTGCTTCCGTCGTTCACAAAACAAATCCTGCTATCCTGAGCAATGAGTCCTTGTTGTTTGATGCCGTTGAAGTAGGTGTTTAATTTAGAATAGGTCAGATACAATATCGCTTCCTCATTGTAACATGGTATTACTAAAAGTAAACGGGCTGGATTCATATTTATCCTTTTGATTGAAGCGACAAAAATAGCAGTAATAAGTTAATATGCTCCTTTTCCTTATCCGGCCCTGCTCAATAAGGCCTATTTCTTCATTTCAATTACTTTCCGGTCGTGTTTTCCGAAAGCCGTATTCATGAGCAGCGGGTAAAGCAAAACCGCAAGCAAAATCAGTAATGTACCGAGGTAAAACTCCTGTGTCATCCGCTCTTTTTCGCCAAAAAAGAAAAAGGCCAGAGCTATACCATATACCGGTTCGAGGTTGATAGTCAGATTGATAAGATAGGCGGAAAACTGCTTCATGAGCTGTGTGGCCATCGTGCTGGCATAAACCGTACATACCAGGGCGAGAAACAAAATCCAGATCCAATCCTTACCTGCGGGAATAAAAGGTTCGCCGCCCGTCCAGCCCTGCCATTCTGAAATTCCTAAAAACACAAAGGAAAAGACGGTCGCACCGATCATTTCGTAAAAGGTAATGGTGTAGGCACTAATCCGCTGGACTAGTTTGCTATTGGCTACTGTAAAAACAGCTGCCAGCAAGGCCGAAGCTAGCGCCAGCGCGAGCCCCAACGCATGGTCAAATTCGAATCTGAATACCACATATAAACCTGCAAAAGCCAGAATTCCCAGCCCAACTTCCAGCGGCCGGATTGGTTTTTTACTGACAAGAGGTTCGATCAGGCTCGTCCAGAGTGAGGTAGTGGCCATACCTGCGAGGCAAACGGAGGCCGTTGATACCCGTGCCGATGCGAAAAAAAGCATCCAGTGCGCTGATAACACAAATCCTACCGCCAGCATTCTGAACAGGTCCGTGCTGTCGGTTTTAAATGGTTTTTGTTTGAAAAAAATAATGAGACCCAAACCTGCTGCTGCAAAAAGCGTACGGTAAAAAACCAATGCGACGGGGGAAATAGTGACCATCAGCCCCACAATAGCCGTAAAACCCCAGATCATGACCAGGAAATGCAGATGCAGGTATGACCGCAGATTGGCAGGTGAAAGCATATCAGCGCGGTAATGTTTTGTATAAAACCACTCCGATCAGTGAAAAAACAATGTTGGGTAACCATACCGCAAACAAAGTATTGATCGTACCCGCCTCAGCGACGCCTTTTGATAAGAGAAAAAATAGAATGTAGATAAAGGCCAGCATGAAACCGAGCGCGATCTGCCACCCAACCCCTCTCCTGCTTTTACGGGCCGACACGATCACTCCGATCGCCGTGAGGATCAGAATGGCGAAAGGCTGTGTAAAACGAATGTATTTTTCGATGAGGTATACTTCCAGACCATCCGCACCCCGACTTTTAAGCAAATCAATGTATGCATTCAGCTCTGGTAAGGTGAAAGTTTCGAACAGGTTGTAATCGCTTTCAAAATCTTTGGGCGATAGGTTGATCGTCGTGTCAATTTCCATACCGCTACTCAGTTTTTCGCCCAGACTATCCAACGTTCTGATTTGGTAATTTTGGAGATTCCATTTGCCCCTTTTCGGCTGCCAAACAATTTTATCAGCGTAGAATTTCTGAACCAGCTGAGTGCCTTTGATGGTTTCCATTGTAAACTTATTCCCCGTTTTGGTGGCAGTGTTATAGCTTTCGAGATAGGCATACACGTCCGGGGCGATGGTTATATGCACATTATGTCCGCTGAAATAGAACTCCTGCCTGACGTAAGTTTTTTCAAAATTGTTACGGATCTTGTTCGCTTTGGGCAGTACCCATCCTACCTGGATAAATGTAACCGCACCAAGGATCACCGCGCCGACCATATAGGGTAGCAGCATGCGCCCAAAACTGATCCCACTACTCAGCATCGCCACAATTTCGGTCCGGGCAGCAATGCGTGACGTGAAAAATACGGTCGCAATGAATACCATCAGGGGACTGATGTAATTGATCCAGTAAGGGATGAGATTAAGGTAATAATCAACGAGGATTTCATTGAGAGGCGCCTTTTTATCCAGAAAGTCATCTACTTTTTCCGTGTAATCGATCATGCAAATGATCAGTACGATCACGAATGCCACGAAAACATAGGTTATCAGGAAATTTTTGATCAGATAGCGATCCAGAATTTTAAGTCTCATGGCTGGGTTTGTCTCATCGGCGCTGTACCAATAAATTTTTAGATACCTCGAGACTGATAAACAACGTCGGACCGCCGTTTATTTGTACAGAAGCAGATTTATCATATTCATTAATTTCTTTGATTTCCAAAACAGCGCCTAACGTAATTCCAGACCTGTCCAGATGTTGCAAAAATGAAGGCGCATGATCGAGTACACCCATCATCAGCACTTTCTCCCCGACCTGCGCATCCGTTAAGATACGATAATCTGGCTCGGTAAGGTTTCCTTTTGAATCGGGAATAGGGTCACCGTGCGGATCAAACCTGGGGTGTTCCAGGAAAATGTCGAGCCTTTCGACAAGGATCTCCGAAGGTATATGTTCCAGTTCCTCGGCGATGTCGTGCACCTCGTCCCATCCGAAACCCAGTTTTTCGACTAAAAACACCTCCCAGAGCCTGTGTTTACGGATTACCTTGATCGCCACTTTCTCACCCAACTCGGTCAGCGTGACGCCCTGGTATTTTTTGTAATTGATTAATCCTTTTTCCGCCAGCTTACGTAACATATCTGTAACGGAAGCAGCACGGGTCGCTGTACTCTCGGCAAGCGCATTGGTACTCACCTCTGCACCGTCGCGTCCGGAAAGCGAATGAATAATTTTAAGATAATTTTCTTCTGTGAAGGAGTTCTGCATTGCAAGTCGGCATCGGTTGCCTGGTCTGATTATTGCAAAAGTACGCTTTACAAATCATAAAATAAAAAATTTAGACTAACCTAAAAATATATTTAAGAATTTATTTATCTTTGTTTTCGGTAAACGAAATTGTTTATTTCGAACGCTCACAAAAATGATAGACAATTTAAAAGAAAATAGATCATTGCGAAATAAGATATCAGACGATACCGACCGTCTGGCCTCCCTATCAGAAGTGCATTCATCCATCCCTGTGCCCGAGGGAGCAGGATTTTGGAAAAAAATGATGGCTTTCGCAGGTCCCGGCCTGATGGTATCAGTAGGTTATATCGATCCGGGTAACTGGGCTACTGACATTGAAGGAGGCTCACGATTTGGATACGCATTACTTTCAGTAATCCTGATTTCCAACCTGTTTGCGATGCTTTTGCAGCATCTTTCACTCAAACTCGGCATTGCTTCCGGCCGTGATCTTGCACAAGCCTGCCGTGATTATTATTCACGTCCCGTATCTTTTGTTCTTTGGATACTCTCTGAAATCGCCATTGCAGCCACCGACCTGGCCGAAGTGATTGGTTCGGCAATTGCGCTCAATCTGTTATTTGGCCTGCCGCTGCCGGTTGGGGTTGTGTTAACTGCTTTGGATGTTCTCGTTGTACTTTATTTTCAGCAAAAAGGTTTTCGCATCATTGAAAGTATCGTAGCCGGTCTGATGACCATCATTCTCTTTAGTTTTGTATATGAAATGATTGTTTCTCAACCGTCGGTTTCTGGAATGCTGGGTGGGTTACTGCCAAAGAAAGAAATCGTCACCAATCCAGGCATGCTCTACATTGCGATCGGGATCCTGGGTGCGACGGTGATGCCCCATAATTTGTACCTGCATTCCAGTATCGTGCAAACCCGTGCATTTAAACGGGATGAAGAAGGTAAAAAGACGGCCATTAAGTTTGCTACCATAGATTCAACCGTATCGCTTGCACTCGCTTTCTTCATTAATGGATCGATCCTGGTACTGGCAGCTACCGCTTTCCATGCCAATGGTCGCTTTGAAGTTGCCGACATTACCGATGCCTACCATTTGCTCGACCCAATTTTAGGCGTGAGTCTTGCCGGTATATTTTTCGCGCTCGCATTACTCGCTTCCGGCCAAAGCTCCACACTGACCGGTACGCTCGCCGGGCAGATCGTCATGGAAGGATTTTTGAACATTCGCCTGAAACCCTGGCTGCGCCGCCTCATTACCAGAGGAATTGCCATCGTGCCTGCCTTGATTGTCTCTTATTTTTATGGAGAAAAGGGCACTGCTGATTTGCTGGTTTTCAGTCAGGTTATATTATCGCTCCAACTAAGCTTTGCAGTAGTCCCGCTTGTACTCTTTACTTCAAACAAGGGCATCATGGGCAGTTTTGCGAATTCAAAAATGGTAACTGCGTTAAGCTGGGTGATCACTTTGACGATTATTTGTCTGAATGGCTACCTGCTTTTCAACACTTTCAACCGCTAATTTGCTGGCTGACAAATTAAATTTGTCAGTGGCGGTAACTTCTTTGCTGCGGTTTCCTAACTTTCGCCGTTTTTTCGACAAAAAGTGAATGGAATCCAAGCATAATCTAGATAAGGTAACAGCCGCAGGCATACTGGTTGCATTCGGTATCATTTACGGAGACATTGGCACCTCGCCATTGTATGTAATGCAGGCCGTTATTGGGTCTGAAAAAATTACAGAAGAAATTATTTACGGTGCATTGTCCTGCATTTTCTGGACACTTACGTTACAGACGACCGTTAAATACGTGATCCTGATATTGCGTGCTGACAACCGTGGTGAAGGAGGTATTTTCGCCCTGTACGCGCTGGTTAGAAAGCATGCAAAATGGTTAACTGTTCCGGCTATTCTCGGGGGAAGCACATTACTGGCGGATGGCATTATCACCCCTCCCATTTCCGTTTCTTCGGCAGTTGAAGGTCTTAAATTGCTTTATCCCAATATACAAACCATTCCAATTGTAATCGGGATTCTTACTGCAATCTTCCTAATCCAGGGTTTCGGGACAAAAATTGTTGGAAGAGCCTTCGGCCCTCTGATGGTCACCTGGTTTACAATGCTTGGTGTGTTGGGGCTTTCCCAAATTATGCTGCATCCAGCCATTTTCAAGGCTCTTAGTCCCGTATATGGGTATCAGTTGCTTACTGAACATCCGGGAGGGTTTTGGATGCTGGGTGCTGTTTTCTTATGTACGACGGGCGCTGAGGCTTTGTATACGGATCTTGGACATTGCGGGAGGGGAAATATCCGAATTAGCTGGATTTTTGTCAAAAGCTGTCTGGTTCTCAACTATTTTGGACAAGGTGCCTGGCTTTTATCGGAAGTGGGAAATCTGCTCGGTGGACGCAAACCTTTTTATGAGATCATGCCTGAATGGTGGCTGCTTCCCGGTATCATCATTGCAACTTCGGCTGCCATTATTGCCAGCCAAGCACTTATTTCGGGCTCATTTACACTCATATCAGAAGCCATACGACTCAATTTCTGGCCAAAAGTAAGGCTCATCTACCCAAGCGATCAAAAAGGACAGCTATATGTCCCCAGTATCAACTGGTTGTTATTGTTAGGTTGTATAGCCGTGGTTCTTTATTTTAAAGAGTCCGCCAATATGGAGGCCGCCTATGGTTTGGCCATTACGTTAACCATGATCATGACGACCATTTTGATGTCATATTACCTGTATATCAAAAGGGTTAACTTGTGGATTGTCATTGCATTCATGTTCCTGTATCTGTCGATTGAAGGACTATTCCTGGGTGCAAATTTGCTGAAATTCACCCATGGTGGCTGGTTCACCATCCTCATCGGCGTGGTGGTAGCAGGGTTAATGACCGTTTGGTTGAAAGCCTTTTACATCAAACTACGTCTCACCGAATATACGAAACTTGAAAAATACCTACCTGCATTGCATGAGCTCAGCCGGGACATCAGTATCCCAAAATATACGACTCACCTGGTGTTCATGACCAATGCATCGCGTGCTACTGAGATCGAGACCAAAGTCATTTATTCTATATTTCAAAAACGGCCCAAACGTGCCGATGTGTACTGGTTTATCCACGTGGACATTACCGATGACCCGTACACAATGGAGTATAAAGTGCTTTCCGACGATGATAACAATGATAACGTGATCAAGATCAATTTCCGGCTAGGATTCCGGGTGGATCAGCGGATCAACATGTTTTTCAGGAAGGTGGTGGAAGATATGGTGATGAACAAAGAAGTGGACATTACCAGTCGCTACGAGTCGCTGAGCCGCCAGAACATTACCGGGGACTTCCGTTTTGTGGTACTGGAACGCTTTCTTTCATTCGAAAATGATCTACCGTTTGTGGAGCAACTAGTGATGAAAACATATTTCTTCGTCAAAGACTTCACGACACCGGAAGACAAATGGTTTGGATTGGACAGCAGTTCTGTTAAAATCGAGAAAGTACCGCTGATCATTCGTCCGGTCGAAAATATCAAACTGAGAAGGGTTTTCTCCTGATTTCGCTTATTTCCTGAAAGGATCAAAATTGTCAAGTAACATTGCAATTGTTGATCCTTTTGGTTTTTAAATACGTCCTATCAACTCATTTATAATGATTTCCCAACGTCGATTTGCCCTCGCTCCATTATTTCTCCTGCTGCTTTCCTCCCTGAATGCATACGCGCAAAACGGAGTCACCATTCCCATTGAAACGAGGGAAAATGCATTGGTCATTCAAACCGATAAGGATAACCATCCCGGTATTATTTACTTTGGAAAAAAGCTTGGTAAGGCGTCGGACTATGCATTGGTTCCTTCTCAAAGCCGCCAGAGAGATGGCAATGCAGGTATTTATAACTCTGCCTATACCCCTTCCGGCTCCTGGAATGTGTCCGAACCAGCTCTGCAAATAACTCATTCGGACGGTAACCCATCGCTGGACCTGATTTATGTAAGTCATAAAACCGTCAAAGAAAATGAAAATACTACATTGACGAGCATCCTGTTGAAAGATCCAATCTATGCGGTTCAAGTGACGCTGAATTACAGGACTTTTTTCCAGGAAAATGTAGTGGAACAATGGAGTGAGATCAAAAGCTCGGAAAAAGGACAGATCATGTTGCAAAAATATGCTTCTGCTAATCTCTATTTTGTTGCCAAAGATTTTTACCTAACCCATTACAATGGTACCTGGGCTAAGGAAATGAATCCCGAAGAAGAGCATTTGACTGCCGGGATCAGGGTTTTGGATTCCAAATTAGGAACACGGGCCAATCTTTTCCAGCCGCCCAGTTTCATGTTGTCATTTGACAAACCTGCTACTGAAACGGAAGGAAAAGTAATGTTGGGAACTTTGGCATGGTCCGGTAACTTCCGCATGGATTTCGAAGTTGATTCTTACCATAATCTGCGTCTCATTGCCGGGATCAATAATTATGCATCCGAGTATCCGCTCAGTTCCAATCAAGAATTTAAGACACCGTCATTCATTTACACATTCTCCGAAAACGGCAAAGGCGACGCCAGCCGCAACCTGCACAACTGGGCCAGAAAATACAGGATTCTGGACGGAGAAGGGTCGCGACTTACCTTGCTCAACAACTGGGAAGCCACTTATTTTGATTTCAATGAAGAAAAGCTTGCGGGATTGTTTAAAGACGGTAAAAAACTAGGCGTAGACCTGTTTCTGCTCGACGATGGCTGGTTTGCTAACAAATACCCCCGCAATAACGACGGCGCAGGGCTCGGCGATTGGCAGGAAAACGTCAAAAAACTACCGCACGGCATTGGATACCTGGTGAAGGAAGCTAAGAATGCCGGGATCAAATTTGGTATTTGGGTGGAACCTGAAATGGTGAATCCTAAAAGTGAATTGTACGAAAAGCATCCCGACTGGGTGATCAAACAACCGCAGCGACCGGAGCATTATATGCGCAACCAGCTGCCTCTGGATCTCTCTAATCCAGAAGTGCAAAACTTCGTTTACGGAATCCTGGACAAACTTTTTACCGAAAATCCTGAGATCGCATATATCAAATGGGACTGCAATGCGATCACATTCAATGCGCATTCTGCCTATTTGGAAAAGAGCAAACAGAAGCAATCGCAGCTTTATGTGGATTATGTGAAAGGCTTATATAAAGTTTTGGAAAAGCTCCGGGCCAAATATCCGAAGGTTCCGATGATGCTTTGCTCCGGCGGCGGCGGTCGTGTGGATTATGAAGCATTGAAATATTTTACCGAATTCTGGCCCAGCGACAACACCGATCCATTGGAAAGGGTATTCATGCAATGGGAGTACTCGTACTTCTACCCGGCCATTACACACAGCGCCCACGTTACCGACTGGGGAAAGCAGCCGCTCAAATTCCGTACGGACGTGGCTATGATGGGGAAACTGGGATATGATATTGTAGTAAGTCATTTGAATGAAAAAGACCTCAAATTCAGTCAGCAGTCGGTTTCCACTTACAATGCGATTAAAGATGTGGTATGGCATGGAGACCTTTACCGGCTGGTGGATCCCAAGCAAAATGATTTTGCTTCATTAATGTTCTCAACCAAAAACAAAGACCGCGCGATCCTGTTTTCTTACCTCACCGGAAACCGGAATGGCGCAGGTTCCGACATTCCTTTCAGGTTACAAGGCCTGAATCCTGCCAAGCAATACAAAGTGAAGGAACTGAATCTCTACCCTGAAACCAAAACCCCAATCAAAGAAGACCAGACCTATTCCGGAGAATTTCTGATGACAGCAGGTTTCAATCCGGCTGTTAGTGCGAGGCGGACTAGTGTTATTATTGAGATTACGGCTGTGGATTAATGTTACGAAACTAGACGGAAAATATCATCGAGCTCCCGCTCAGTGATATTTTCCTTTTCCGATTTGTCGTAGATACTCGAAAGGAACACAGTATTTTGAAGGATTTTCACATAAGTAATGATTCTTACCCCACCTGATTTTCCTTTGCCTTTTGACGAAACCGCCCAGCGGATTTTGTAAAAATTGTTACCCAATGGTGTGCCTTCATCAGGTTTGATTTCCAGATGTGAAATCAAATCGGCAAGGTCTTTCTTCAGGGAAGGATACTTCTTTGCAAGTCTTTTAGATTGCTTGTCAAAAAGTGGAATGGAGAGTATATTATAACTCATTCAAGAGGTCTTTGGCCGGCCGGGCTTTAAGCGTTCCCTGTTCAACCATCTTCAATTGAACAAGTGCCTCTTTAATTTCAGACAATATTTGCTCCTTGGAAGGGTCCTCATATTCGAGAACTTCCAAATCCTTGTATTGCTTTTTTAAATCATTCCATTCATTAATCGGAATGTAAACTCCCGTCGTTTTTCCTTTGCTGTCATGTATGACTTGTAGTCTCATAGTCGTTTCAGTTCGTTGCTCTAAGTATCTAACATACTTACTATTTCAAATAAACCCCTTCTTCGTCCGGCCTGCTGAGTACCACCTGAACGTGTTCCGTCAGCGTGGTGCTGAGCGAATATCCTACGTAGTCGGCGTGGACAGGAAACAGGTGATGGCTGCGATCCACGACCACCGCTACCTGAACTTTTTTCATACGCACTTTCAGGAATGGCTCCAATGCAAATGCTAATGTCCGGCCAGTATTCAGTACATCATCGGCAACGATAATGACCTGATTTTCTACATTAACCTCTTTATCGAACAGAATGGGGCTTTGGAAATGTACATTCTTATCAAAACGCAGCTCCACCAATTGAACGTCTAATGGCGAAATGTCTAACAGTTCACTGGCCAATCTTTGGGCAAAAGCATAACCTTCTCCCGCAATGCCGGCGATAATGATACCGGTTTCCTCGAAATTCTGTTCGTAAATTTCAAAAGCGATACGACGAATTTTCTGGCCCGTCTGATGAGAGCTGAGTATCTGGCGCCGCAAAATAGTGCTGTTATCGGTCATGGAATGCATTCGTTAATAAATCAGGGTAAAGATAAAATTAAGAATAGAATCTCTACGCTATTGACTCAGCAAAATTCTTCAACCATTCTGCCATCACAATTTCATGCGTCGGTAATTCAAGACTCGCAATGCCTAGCGCCACTTTGGTAGCTCCTATGCGTTCGACCCGAAGCTCCATCAATGCCTGATCATACTTTTTGGGAAACTCGGGATGCGCCTGTACACCGACCATTCGCTCTCCAACTGAGAACATTGCAACAGGGCAATCAGGAGTCGATGCGAGCAATGTACTGTCGGGAGGCAGCTTCATAACCTGATCCTGGCACATCATCAACAGATTAACAGCGGGCAATGCTGGTACCATCCACTTACGATGTTGTAACATTTGAAAAGTATGCACACCTACACACCAGCCCACATCCGATTTTTCCACTTTTCCGCCCAGTGCTTCTGCCAGCATCTGATGGCCAAAACATACACCCAGATAGACTTTTTTCGATTGGTAAATTTGTTTTAAAAAATCCTTCAACCTGAAAATCCAGTCATCCTCATCATATACCGAGGACTTTGAACCCGTACAAATATACACATCACATTCGTTGACAGATGAGGGAAAATGTCCATTGCAAACATCGTAAAAGGTAAATTCCCACTCCGGCGCGACGGCAGAAAACAATGCCGGAAACATCTCACGATAGTCTCCGGCAATATTCAATAATTCGCTTCTCACATGGTCACATTCCAGCAGTCCGACTTTCATGCAGAATTAAGCGTTGATTTTTAAGTGAAATGATTTTGGCCTTGTCAATGCTTCGTATCCAACTGTTGACAATGTACAGCCTCGCCCGGAGTTCTTAACACCCGTCCATGCCAGCGCAGGATCCAGGTAATCACAGCGGTTCATAAACCATGTTCCCGTTTCCACCTGCTCACCGATTAGCAAAGCAGCATCGATATCAGTGGTCCAAATGGACGCTGTAAGACCGTACTGGCTGTCATTCATCAATTGAATGGCCTCCTCGTCACCGCTTACAGGCATGATACCCACTACCGGCGCAAAAGTTTCCTCCATCATCACCTCCATCGAATGATTGACATTGATCAAAACCTGCGGGGCCAGATAGGGAGTACCCGCCTGGTGAGAAGGAAAAAGTTTAGTATCAATGAGCGCAGTCGCTCCTTGTGCTATCGCTTCATCAATTTGCCTTTGGGCAAATGCGGCGGCTGATGTCCTCACCATAGGCCCTAATGTCGTTTCGCTATCGGTGGGATCGCCTAATGTGTAAGTTTTTGTGAGCTCCGCAAATGCATTCACAAACTCCTCATATACATCCTGATGCACATAAATGCGTTCAATTCCGCAGCACGATTGTCCGGAGTTAAAGAACGATCCATCCACCAGATTTTCAACAGCGTCAGCCAGGTTAGCATCCGCACGGACATAGGCAGGATCTTTCCCTCCAAGTTCCAGTCCACCAATGATAAATCTTGCATTAATAGCCTTCTGCACCGCGTGACCACCTTCCACTGAACCGGTAAAAGCTACATAATCAATGCGTTGGTCACCAATAACCTCTGCTACCTGGTCGTGACTCAAATGCAGATACTGAAAAACCCCTTCCGGCAAACCGGCGTATTCAAAGGCCGCTGCATACCGTTCCGCACACAATGGCGTTTGCTGGGCATGTTTCAATATGACCGCATTACCCGACATAATTGCCGGAATAACCGAGTTTACGGAAGTCAGATAAGGATAGTTCCAGGGAGCTACCACGAACACTATTCCCAAAGGATCGCGGCGGATAAATCTTTTAAAACCGGGAATTTCAGCCACTTCAACATCCGCCAAGGCCTTACTGGCAACGGAAATCATATAATTGGCACGTTCCTGAAAACCCTTTCGAATTTCGTTGGCCGTGTAGCGCACCGGGCGTCCCATTTGCCAGGTCAGTTCCAGGCCAATTTCATCGGCATTGGTTAAAAAATATTCGAGTGCTTTCCGACATACTGCCTCACGCTCGGCCAGCGAAGTTTTTCGCCATTCCTTTTGCGCAGAAACTGCCTTATTTAATGCTGTTTCAACCGCTGCGGCATCAGCCAGCGTACGTTCCACGTACACCGAACCGTCAATCGGACTGATCGTTTTTTGAGTCGACATAGTTTTTGGGAGAAGAAACAAGGTTTCCTCCTGCTCTAAATTAAAGTGGTGTTACGTACGCGGAAGTGATACCTCCGTCAACCAAGAAGTCCGTTCCGGTAACGAATGAGGACTCATCGGAAGCGAGAAACAATGCTGCATAAGCCATTTCTTTTGCCTCACCGAACCTGCCCATTGGAATGTGAACGAGGCGGCGTTGTTTCTTTTCTTCGGTATTCAAGAATTTCATCAGCAATTCCGTGCGCAATGGGCCCGGGCATAATGCGTTCACACGGATGTTCTCACGTGCGTGAATGATCGCGAGCTCACGTGTAAGAGCGAGTACTGCACCTTTGCTGGCGGTATATGCTACCTGCGGAGTAGCCGCACCCAGGATCGCTACGAATGAAGCCGTATTGATAATGGAGCCTCCGCCTGCACGCTGCAATGCCGGTATGCCATATTTGCACCCCAGAAATACCCCTTTCGCATTGATATTCATCGTCAGGTCCCAAATCGCCTCCTCGGTGGTCATGGCATTGTCATCATCGCTGTGCATAATGCCCGCATTGTTGAAAATGATGTTCAGCTTCCCGAACTTCTCTTCTGCAAATGCCACGGCCGCCTCATTATCAGCGGCTTTGGAAACGTCAGAATGCAGGAAAAATGCTTCTCCGCCATTTTTTACGATTTCATCCGCTGTTTCCTGGCCTGCGGCATCATTTACATCAGTCACCACGATTTTGGCTCCTTCTTTTGCAAACAAAAGTGCAGTCTCGCGGCCAATTCCCCCGCTACCACCAGTGATGAGGGCAACTTTATTTTCTAAACGCATTGGGTTGTTTATTAACGGTTTATATGAATTATAGTAATTGAGTTTCGGTGTTATTGGAAATAAAAATTAAACAAATCGTAAAACCTGACGGCTCCGCACCCATTGTCAAATTAATACGCATTGTACAAACAGGTGGCCCCGCCGGGGCCAAACTTGCAAAGATCAACCCTACATTCCTAGAAACAGGGAGCCGCTCTGCGGCTAGCATTTTGCTCCGGAGGAGCAACCTGTTTCTAGCAATCCATTGCCCGATTTTTGGGCTCCGGAGGAGCCTCCTAACGTTCATCCACAAAATCAAACAAATATTTATCGTCGATTTCAATCTCGAATTTCTCTAAAAAATCAATGTATTCTTCTCGAAACTTCCTCTTTCGGTGATGCTCTTCCTGATTCAAAATGTATTTGACTACTGAATCTATATCTGAATGGGAATAGGAAAAAACGCCATACCCTTCCTGCCATCCAAATTTATACTTTGTCCATTGTTTTGCATTGATAAATTCATTGCTTTCAACCTTAATTTGTTTAATGAATTCTGAAATTGAGTACGCAGGTTTAAAGCCGACGAAAATGTGTACATGATCTGGCATACAATGGACAGCCAGCATCTTCGCTTTCCGGTTTTGAACCAGGCCTGTGATGTATTTGTGCAATTCTTCCTTACGTTCTTTTGGAATTAGACTCTGTCTGTTTTTGACCGAAAAAACAAATTGAAGGTAAATTTGCGAATAGGTGTCTGCCATATTTTCTGATTAGTGTGTGACATTGAAATTAGGTTAAAACAACGAGCCTAAACGTTTCAAAATTATTTATTTAAAACGCATTAATAAACAGGTGTCGGGCTATGTAACATCCTGCATTGCAATAGACAGGCGGCCCCTCCGGGGCCAAATACGAATAAATCAATTCTCCATTTCTACAAACAGGGAGCCGCTCTGCGGCAACTACCTTGCTCCGGAGGAGCTACCTGTTTGTAGCACAGGATGTTTTGGGAATTTTCCGGCCCCGGCGGGGCCTCCTGTTTCTAACATATCCCCAATTTCTCATTCATATCTGTTCAAAATACCGTTTCCGCTCCCAATCCGTCACCGTGGTATCGTACGCTCTTTGTTCGGTTTTGAAAAAATGGGTGTAATGTGCTACTACTTCGCTGCCGAATGTATTTTTTGCAAATTCACTATGTTCAAACAATGCAGTTGCCTCAGCTAATGTATACGGTACTCTCGGCAAATGTGCTGCGGCATAAATATCCCCGATAAAGCATTCCGGCGGTTCAATTTTATTCTTAATACCATCCAAACCGGACGCTAGTGACGCGGCAAATGCCAGGTAAGGATTGCAGTCGGCGCCCGGAATTCTGCATTCAATTCTTAGGCTCGCGCCACTGCCTACTACCCGAAAACCTGCCGTACGGTTATCATAGCTCCAAGCCAGCCGCGTAGGCGCCCAGGAACCATCCACGAAACGTTTGTATGAATTCACGGTCGGTGCGTAAAAGGGCATGACATCAGGAACGTGCTTGATCCAGCCTCCCAGAAACCAGCGAAAAAGATCTGATCCTTTCACCGGCCCAAACTGCTGATCACCCGCAAAAGCATTCTCGCCGTCTTTCCACAAACTCATGTGAATGTGGCTGCTGGAACCTGCCTGATCGGTTGCGAATTTTGCCATGAATGTTACCGATAGCCCCATCGCGTCGGCTACTTCCTTCATACATTGCTTGTAAACAATGTGATTATCTGCCATTGGAAGCACTTCCGAATATTTTACATTCAATTCATGCTGCCCCAGGCCCCACTCTCCTTTGGAAGTTTCAACCGGTATGCCTGAATTTTTAAGATGTCTGCGGACTACAGATGTGTACTTTTCATTCCGCGTTCCCTGCATAATGTGATAGTCTTCCAGGTAATACCCGGCGGGCGTCAGATTCTGGTAACCCTGCTGAAATGCTTGCTTGTAGCTGTTTTCCAACAAGTAGTATTCCAATTCGGAAGCTGCAAAGCACTGCATTCCGCCAGTTTCCAGTACAGCAAGTTGCTTTTTAAGAATAGACCTCGGCGCTATGGATTCCAGTTTATGCGATTTCTCATTGTGCAGGTCGCAAATGACGAGCGCAGTTTTTTCCAGCCAGTCGGCGGTACGTAATGTGTTTAAGTCTGGTACCAGATGGAAATCCCCGTAACCCAGCTCCCAGTTGGCATATTCGTAACCGGGCACCGGCTCCATGGCCATGTCGGTAGTTAGCAAATAATTGCATCCATGGGTACCGGATTTTAGCACCGATTCCATAAAATAATCAGCGTCCACCCGTTTCCCCATCAACCGCCCGTAATGATCTGTGAAAGCGACCACGATGGTTTCTATCAGGCCCTCTCCTATTTTGGATTGAAGTTCTTCTGGGGTAAGGAATCCTTTTTTACTCATCGGAAAGGGTTAGTTTACAGTATTTAAGGTTAGCGTAATTTTTCTATCTTGGTATTCATTGGAAATTTCAGCAACACCTTTTTGCCGGATGCCTTTTCGAGTACCGGTGTCAGGATCTTCTTTGCATTTTCCCGGGTTTGATCTAATATACCCATATCCAATGCTGATTTCTGGATCTGCTTTTCAGCCTGTTTGTACGCTTCCTGAACCAGCTTACCTTCTTCATTAAAAGCGTATTCGGTATTATAAACCTTTGATTTACTGTGATCTATTTTAAAAACACAAAGCTCCGGGTCAGGCATGTGTACTACCAATGTTTCATCGTCTGAACTGATGTCGGCAATCACGATTTTGGTTAAATCCACACATCCAATCGCCTCCCCCTGAACGATAAGCACCGCTTTGGCATTGGGAAGCCACATTTTCACGATCTCTTCCTCCACCACGTCCTTGAAATTGTATTTAACCAGTTCCAGCTTACCCATAGCGGTGATCTCCTGCAAAACGATGGTATGCATGGTTTCGGTTTTGTCCTCCCCGTTAAGCCAGCTGGGCATCAGGTTGCCGGAACGAACATTAGTCCATAATGACTGGATCCCAGCCAACAAAAAAATCAAAACCAATAACTTGACCAACCACGATATCAACCGCATATTATTTTTCAATTAAAGCAACTTCCTCTTCCACCTCCCGCGCCATACGTTGCGCAATGATACTCGCGGCAATGAGCTGTAATGCGTGATACAACATGATGGGCAACAACATTACCCCTGCCTGAGCCCCTGAAAACAGCACTTTTGACATTACCGCGCCTTGTACCAATGATTTTTTTGAACCACAAAATACAGCTGTCACCCTATCTTCCCGATCAAATTTTAATAAGCCACTGATGAAAGTCAGCAAAAAGTAAATAGCGAAAAACATTGCCAGCATTCCTATCCCTAAAAATACAATTTCTTTTATTCCCAAAGAACTAAACAAATGCTCGCCGAAAGATTCGCAAAACGATGTATAAACGATCAGCAAAATGGAAGACTGATCAAAATAGCGGATGTATTTTTTATGCTTTTCGGCGAAATGTCCCCACCGCCTGTTCATTACAATACCGGCAAATACCGGAAGTAATACTTGCAATGCTAACTTTCCGACTACCGAAAGCAGATCAAAATGACCGGATCCTCCATCCATTACCACTCCCATCCAGAGTGGCGTAATGAAAACCCCTATCAGACTTGAAATGCTGGCATTGAAAATCGCGGCCGGAATGTTTCCTTTCGCGATAGAAACCATCACAACCGAAGACGACACCGTGGAAGGCAATGCCGTAAGAAAAAAGATCGCCAGCCACAACGTCTGACTTTCATCGGACACGAACAATGGTCTGAAAGCCAGTGCGATCAATGGGAATAACACGAATGTCGACAAATGCACCATGACGTGCAGCTTCCAATTGACGAGACCCGCGCGTAACTTTTCAGGACTGAGCCTCAATCCGTAAAAAAAGAATATCACGGAAACCGCGTAAGTTGAAATCGTACCTAATGGAACGGGACTTTCTTTCATTCCCGGATACGGCCACAGCCACGCCAAAACGATCATTCCGATCAATGCGAGCATGAAACCGTCCAATCCTGATTTTTTCGCCGTTTCAAAAATTTTATTCATATTTCCTGCATTTAACATCAGCTCCCGGCCATTAGCTTCATTGTGCATATTAATAATTTACTTTGTAACCCGGACAAAATCACGCAAATAACCTATCAAAACCCATCATAATGATCTCCTTTTCAACAAGACAATGGCTATTTACATTATTACTGACTCTAAATATTATACCAACAGTGCAAGCACAATGGAAGTTGGTCTGGGCCGACGAATTTGACAAAGACGGTGCCGTTGACCCTACCGTATGGCAGCCGGAAAAGGGTTTTGTCCGAAATCATGAAGCGCAATGGTTTCAGGGCGAAAATGCTTATTGCAAAGGTGGTTTTCTGATCATTGAAGCAAAAAAAGAGAGGAAGAAAAACCCGAATTACGTCGCAGGCAGCACGAACTGGAAAGAAAACCAGGAGTATGCCGAGTACACTTCCGCCAGTATCATTACCCGAGGCAAGAAGAGCTGGCAGTACGGACGTTTTGAAATGAAAGCGAGGATTGATACGCGTTCAGGACTGTGGCCGGCGTTCTGGACATTGGGGAATAAGGGAGAATGGCCCGATAACGGAGAAATTGATATCATGGAATTTTACCGTGACATGCTTCTTGCCAATGTGGCCTGGGGTTCGGCGGAACAATATAAACCAGTCTGGAATTCCGTTAAAAAGCCGCTAAGCTCTTTCAATGATCCTGAATGGTCCAGCAAATTTCACGTATGGAGAATGGATTGGGATGAAACCTCGATCGGCCTGTATGTTGACGATGTGCTGCTTGCCTCACAGGATTTATCGAAAACCATTAATGTAAGAAACAAAGACATTCACCCATTCCGCCACCCACATTATATCTTGCTGGGCATGGCTGTCGCCGGAGATAATGGCGGAGATCCGTCAAAGACGGTGTTTCCTGCAAAATTTGAAGTTGACTACGTAAGAGTTTATCAAAAGCAATGAAGACTACCGGCCAATCAAATCGGGCTTCATTGATCGTAAATTCTTTCTAACATTCTTTGGACTTTTCTTGCGCCTGCCCCACCAGATGATAAAACCGGTGACGGGTAAAGTTGCGCAGATTAGGCTGGCGAAAAACATTAGAATCTTTCCCGGAAGGCCAAGAATCGCACCTGTATGGATATCATAGTTCATCCGACGCAGCGTTTGTGCAAAATTGGCCTCGCTATACTTGCCGGTATAAGGCCCTTTTGCATTGATTTTTTTCAATGTATGCTGGTCAAAATAGGTATAATCCACCTTATAGTAGGTACCTTCCCTGAAATTGACATAGGAGAAAATCGACTCAGATTTGAGGTGCGGAAATGAAATATTGAGACTGGAATGCTTCGGATATTCTTTTTGCAAAATGTGCCAGGCGCGATCAACAGCCTGCATAGGTTTGGAAACTGTTGAGACAGCCGTCGTGTCAGAGGTAGGATTGTAATAAACATCCGAACCTTCGCCGCCGGTGGCTGTATATAGTCCCTGAGAAAACCATTGAAAGCCCCAAACCAGCCCGGTAATGGCTAGTACCACGCCAATTGACATGATATAGAACCCAAATACATTATGCAGGTCATAGTTTTTTCGGCGCCAGGCCGCATTCCATTTGATTGAAAACCGCTGTTTTGCGGCAGATTTGTTCTTTGGCCACCACAATACTAATCCGCTGATCATCATAACCAGAAAAATCAATGTAGCGGATGCCACTACAGGTTGCCCGACTTTTTCAGGGAGCCATAGATAGTAATGCCCGTGCAGGATAAAATGGAAAAAATCTCCGTCCTCGTTCCAGACTTTGACCACTTTTCCGGTATACTGATTGATATAAACGACGTAATAATACTCCGGATCAAGGTTGTAAAAACCGACCTGTGCATTGCGGGAGGGAACGTCATAGAGTACGCCATTGGCTTTCTTACCCGGAAGTGCCTTCTCTGCACTGGCCGCTAAGGCCGATGGCGGCAGTACCCTGGCATCAACGGTTGCGGGAACGTCCACAAACATATAAGGCTGTGTAAAACTTTTGATTTCCTGCTCAAATGCCAGAATACAGCCAGTCAGGGATATAACGATCACAAGAACCCCCGAAACAAGGCCCAGGTAAAGATGCAGTTGACCAATCAGTTTTTTCATCTCCTTCAATATTTCAATTGCTTATTTAGACTCAATTAAAATACTAAGGTAGTATGAACATCACGAACCACCAAAAGAAAAGCCTGCACGAGGCAGGCTTGTTATGATCAAAAGTCGTAGCGGTAAATCCCTTCCACCTTGGTAGTCGGCGGCATGTGGGTGAGCGTTTTAACCAGCCCGTCGTGCAGGCTGAACACCCAGCCGTGCAAATGCACCTCCTGCCCCTGGTTCCACGCGCCTTGTACAATGCTTGTTTGTGCGAGATTTTGCACCTGTTGGATCACATTCAGCTCCACCAGTCGGTCGAAACGCTGTTTTTCGTCTTCAATTGCATCCAGTTCTGAAGCATATTTGTCGTAAACATCCTTGATATTATGCAGCCAGCGGTTGATAAGGCCCAAATCCTTATGCATCATCGATGCCTTCACGCCGCCGCATTGGTAGTGCCCTACAACGAGTATATGCCTCACTTTCAACACCTCCACGGCATATTGCAACACGCTGAGCATGTTCATATCGGTATGTACCACGAGGTTAGCGACGTTCCGGTGTACAAACATTTCGCCCGGCTGCGAGCCCGTCAGATCCTCAGCCGGCACGCGACTGTCGGAACAACCGATCCATAGGAAATCCGGCTTCTGGTCTTTCGCCAGATTGTCAAAATATGTTTCGTCAACTTCGAGCTGCCGGGCTGCCCAAGATTTGTTGGCGGTCAATAGGCGGTTAATGAGTTCCATTTTGCGATTGATAATTGAAGTGCCAAAATAATACAATCTATCTCGGATTCATTCAAAAGCGAACACCTTTTAGCAGAAAAATCCGTAATTTTGCACTCTTAAAAACCGCAGTAGGTTAAGGATATATTGCCATTTACATTACCAGCTCGCAGCCAACCGCTGACAGCTAACAGCACATATGAAATATAACGAATATAAAAACCTGAGTTATCCGAAAATCGGAGACGAGGTGCTGCAATTCTGGAAAGACCAAAAAATCTTCGAAGCGTCGGTCGAAACCCGTGAAGGTGCTCCCACTTTTACATTTTTTGAAGGCCCTCCTTCCGCTAACGGAACGCCGGGAATTCACCATGTGATGGCGCGTGCGATCAAAGATATTTTTTGCCGCTACAAAACTTTACAGGGGTTTCAGGTGAAACGCAAAGGTGGCTGGGACACGCATGGTCTCCCGGTTGAATTGCAGGTTGAAAAAGAGCTTGGCATTACAAAAGACGACATCGGGAAGACTATTTCCGTTGAAGCATATAATGAAAAGTGCCGCCAGACGGTCATGAAATTTACCGACCAATGGAATGACCTGACTGAAAAAATGGGGTATTGGGTGGATCTTGAAAATCCATACATTACCTATAAAAGCGAGTACATCGAAAGCCTTTGGAGCCTGCTCAAAAAGCTGTATGACAAAGGTTTGCTTTACAAAGGTTACACGATCCAGCCTTATTCCCCGGCTGCCGGAACCGGTTTGTCGTCGCACGAACTGAACATGCCGGGAACGTATAAGGATGTAAAGGATACGACTATCGTGGCGATGTTTAAGGTGAAAGATGCTGAGACTTGGCAAGTCTTCTCAGACTTGCCAAGTCTTGATATTCGAATACTAGCCTGGACAACAACCCCCTGGACACTCCCTGCAAACTCAGCCCTGACCGTCGGTGCCAACATTAATTATGTACTTATCAAAACATTTAATCCCTACACCTACGAACCCGTAGCAGTCGTATTGGCGAAGGATTTGATCGGTAAATATTTTTCAGAAAAAGGTCAGGATGGTGATTTTGACGGTTTTGCTGCGAGTGATAAAAAACTATTGCCATGGTCAATCCTGAGTGAATTCAAAGGTAAAGACCTGGAAGGCATTGAATATGAGCAGCTCATGCCTTATGTTCAACCGGAGCAGCCTGCGTTCCGGGTGATTATCGGTGACTTCGTTACTACCGAAGACGGTACAGGCGTGGTGCATACCTCTCCTACTTTTGGTGCGGACGATTTCCGGGTGGCGCAGGCCAATGGAATTCCCGCTATTATGGTGAAAGATGAAACTGGCAAAGATGTTCCTATCGTCGACCGCCGGGGACGTTTTGTGAAAGAAATTACAGATTATGCGGGCCGTTTTGTGAAGCCGGAATACTATTCGGACGAAGAGCAAAATGATCCCGAATTCCGGGCTACCGATGTTTTGATCGCGATCAGACTGAAAGAAGAGGGCAAGGCATTTAAAGTAGAAAAATACGAACACCCCTACCCACATTGCTGGCGGACTGACAAACCAGTGCTGTACTATCCGATGGATAGCTGGTTTATCAAAACCACGGCAATGAAGGACAGGCTGGTGGAATTGAACAAAACGATCAACTGGAAGCCCGAAAGTACCGGAACGGGGCGTTTTGGAAACTGGCTTGAAAACCTGGTAGACTGGAACCTTTCGCGCTCACGTTACTGGGGTACGCCGCTTCCGATCTGGCGAAATGACCACGGTGACGAAGTTTGTGTGGGCTCCATAGCGGAATTGAAAGATCTTTTAGAAGAAGCGATCATTTCAGAACATTTAACGAGAGAACAGTCCAGACTTAATTCCGATTATCTTCAAAAACTTGAACACGGGGACTTCGATCTGCACCGTCCTTATGTGGATAACATTGTGTTGGTTTCAAAAAGAGGCCATGTAATGCACCGCGAACCGGACCTTATCGACGTTTGGTTTGACTCCGGCGCGATGCCGTATGCTCAATGGCACTACCCGTTTGAAAATC
>NZ_JBDSFX010000004.1:0-26703 GCF_039919315.1 Dyadobacter sp.
AAAATCACTTTCTATTTGACCCTCGCAGGTATTTTTATAATTGCCTGCTACGGGCTGGCAGTTTACTTGGGGACCAAGCGACATCCCGGTGAGCACTAATAACGAGTCTCGGCTATGGGCTGAGAAAGTGGCTAAGGAGATAGAAAGGACCAATTTCATTTTGGAGTACTGGCTGACAGTCCAGGAAATGGTCCTGAAATTTCACCCAATCAAAGTTTACCTGATGTATGGCGTAACCAAAGACGAAATACGCCAGAATATTGAAGATCAGCAGTCGAAGCTATCAACCTTCATTTCAACGGACGATGGACCAGACATTAAAGAAACTTCCGGAGCAGCGCCCTGTTGCCCGGGGTAATTAGAGGAGGGTTTATAATAGATTTTGCTGGCCATGTTGAGCCAGTGGAATCTGCAGGGTGTGACGGTATCCTACCAGTTTAGCCGGCATGGAGTCGTCAAGGCTCCCACCCTGCGAACCTTTTACAAGGTTCGTTGAGTAAAAAAGGTGCTTACCGGTTGCTTTGCGGCCGGTAAGCTTAAAATGAACCAATCATAGCGGGGTAGAGCAGTTGGTAGCTCGATGGGCTCATAACCCATAGGTCGCCGGTTCGAGTCCGGCTCCCGCCACAAATCCTTTCCAACTTATCATTATGGAATCATCTATCAGCAAAAGTATCCAGTTAAGCCACCGGCAAGTCGCCTTAGCTTACATTATCATCCGGGTGAACGAGACCAGAATGCCCAACGTCAGCCGGACACACGAAACTCTTCTAAACAAAATTGAGCGTGCCAGGTACGTTTCCGGTCGTCATGTAGTTCTTCAATTCGACGATTACGAGCGGGTCATAATGCGACAGTATAATACTAATTACTGCGCTAATATGGCCGATCATCTTCTTCAAAGAGATCCGCCGGCCGCTGATCTTGAAGGCTTACTGGAAACCTATTTAGTGGCCACAACCCTCCAAACCCTATTTTCTTCAATACAGTAACTTCCTTTTTTTAATGGCCAGAATTGATTTGAACCGATTATTTGCGGGTGATGGCGGCGAAAGCTACATCGTTCGATATTACCCCGATGCAGAAGAAAGTTTCAGGAACACACACAGAAAATTTAAAACCCGGGAAGAGAAGACAGCAAGTGCCAGTATAAAAAAATTGGAGTCCGGTGAATGGGGTGTTACTGACTTTGGCCGGGATGGGAAGTGGCGCAATGCCATCGCCATCGCGATGCTGGAGGAAGGATGGGAATATGGTGAAGCGCTCAGGGATGTCTGCGCTTTTTACGATTACCAGGATGAAACGCAGAACTTCGCAGCAAAACCCCGATATGAAGAGCGGCCGGCCAAACCCGATGAAGCGGAAGGTGCTCACGGAGTTATCCCAAAAGAGTTTACGATCACTGAGATCCGGACGGTCCTAACGGACAGTGCTTGGCTTAATCTTGGCAGCTCGGACGAAACCAGGAAGGAAAAGGCCCAGCAGCTGTTCAACCTTTACCATTTTAAAAGCCTGGAATGCTATACAAATGTATTTCAGGGAAAACACCTGACCACCTACAGCACCGACGAATATCCTATTTTCTATTTCGACGAAGGCGAATTCGGGAAAATTTACCGGCCTAAGGCACCACACGACAAACGATTCCGGTATGTTGGCAAAAAGCCGTCTCATTATGTCCATGGCTTGAAACAGCACCAGGATTTTGTACGTCAGCTCAAAAGGGACGAATATGATAAGATCGCCAAGGAAAAGGCCCTGGAAGGCCAGACTAGTGAGGAATTTGCTCCCAGTAAGGATGAAGTCGAAAAAGAAGTTGAGCGTCAGAAAGCGAAGTTGCAGGAAATAATATGCTGTTCTGGTGGATCAGACGGCTTAAACTGTGCTGCCCTTGGATATCGGGTAATCTGGATGAATTCAGAATCAGAAAGCCTGAGCGGTGAAGATATGTCCGCGCTGCTGAAAATCGCCAACAAGGTATACAACCTTCCGGATATCGACCGGACCGGGAAAATGACCGGGCACGCCCTGGCCATTAAGTTCCTAAACCTACGAACTGTGTGGCTTCCGGAAAAGATACTTCGCGTCGACAAGGAAACCGGCAAAGCTACCAGCAAAGACCTGCGCGACTACCTGAAAACCCACAATAAAAAGAATTTCGACCGTTTACTGACCACAGCTTTGCCATACCGATTCTGGGACGAAGAATATCAGTATAACGATGAAGGCAAACAGAAAATGAAATTCGACCGGCCTTTGATTGTTTATAAGTTCAACCACGTCCAGGCTTATAACTTTCTGTACCGGTCTGGATTTGCCCGGATTAAGTCAGAGCGCGACAAAGACGGTTTTTTTTATGTGCATGTTGTTGGCAGCGTGGTAAAGAAGATCGATGCGCAAGACATCAAAGGATACTTACATGGCTTCCTTGATGATCGCTGGCAATTCGACGAGAGCATCACACAAGATCTGCTCAATACCATGTATACAACCAATCAGCTTAGTGTTTCGAACCTAGGAAACCTTCCGCTGATTGAACCTGACTTTAAGACAAATGGCCACGATCACCAGTATTTGTTTTTCGAGAATTGCACCTGGAAAGTCACCGCATCCGGAATCGAAGAATCAAAAGGACTCAATACACCGAAATATGTTTGGGAAGACAAGGTGATCACCTATCCTACCAGAAATAACGCGCAGGCCATTGTCAAAAAGGTAGATCCAATGTTCCGGATCGATAAGCTTGAAAGTGGCCAGTACGATATTGATATTTTAAGCCACGATTGCCAGTTCTTAAATTTTCAGGTTAACACCGCTAGGGTACATTGGCGTAAGGAACTGGAAGAACGCCAAACGCTTTGGATGACCCATTCCGCACCGAAAAAACGGGACGAATATATCCTGGAACACGGATTGACGAAGGAAGAAATCGAGCTATTTTTTGCTAACCGTAACATAGATGATCAGCGCGCCTACCTAAAAGCCAACAAATTTAACATTGCTGGCCAACTGCTCACCGAAGCGGAACGCGCCGAGCAAAAGCAGCACCTAGTTAACCGGATTTTTGCAATAGGGTATATGATGCACCGCTACAAATCACCGGCACGAGCCTGGTGTATTTGGGCGATGGATAATAAACTTTCTGAAATGCAAGGGGATGATGCGAAGTCAAATGGTGGATCTGGAAAATCCCTGACAGGAAAGGCGCTAAAATGGATGTGGCGGTATAACGTTAGTTTTTCTGGAAGGAATCCGATGCTCACAAAAAATCCGCACATCTATGACAAGGTCACCCGTCATACTGACCTTCTGATCTTTGACGACTGTTCTGAGTACCTTGATTACGGCGTCTTTTATGGCGATATCACCGGGGACATGAGCCCAAACCCGAAAAACGCACAGTCTTACAACATCTCGTTTGATGAATCCCCTAAGTTTTGGTTTGATAGCAATTTTGGTGACCGCGATTTTTCCGAATCGACCCAGCGCCGCAAACTGGTAACCGCATTTAGCGACTATTACCACGAAAAAGGAGAAGGCACATTATACCGGGAAACCCGCATGCCTGTTGACGATTTTGACGGAAAGCAGCTATTTTACGATTTTGACCAAATCCAATGGAACCTGTTTTTCAATTTCATGAGTCAGTGCCTGCATTTTTACCTGACCTGCACTGAGAAAATTAAGCCGCCGATGGCCAATCTCAACAAGCGGAACCTAATGAGCTCGATGGGAGGCCGGTTCTTCGAATGGGCGGAAGTGTATTTCGGCCATGAATCCGGAAACCTAAACAGAGCGGTTTGCAAGGAATATGCAAAGGATAGCTACATGTCCAGCGAGAAGATCCGCGACCTGTCAACCCAAAAATTCACGGATTACTGTAGAAAATACGCGGCCTATCATGGGTACGAGTTCAACCCGGTCGACCTGCAAAATAGCCAGGGAAGAATTATCCGTGATTTCGACAACTCGAAGCGGGAAGCCATTTATTTCCGGAGCGACAAGCAAAGTGACGAGTCGATCAAAGGGATAGGCCCCGTGAAGTATCCTGACCCAGTGCCGGGATTAGACTTCGAGCGTCGGGACGACAACGAAGACATTGGATTTTAACCTTTTATTCAACTTAAACCCGTGTACAATGGATGCACCACAAGAAACAGAGCTCTACCTCATTGATATGGGTATGGCCTACACTTCGAAAAACAGCTATCAGAAGGAGGTAATAGACCGCGTCCGGCTCAACGATCGCTTATTGATCTGCGAGCCGGGAAACTTTTTGACCGACTTGAATTTCAATTTGAGCGAGCTGCATAAGCGTTTCAAAAACTGCAAAGCGGTTGCGGTGGATCCCGGATCTGGCCATGGTAAAAGAGGAGATGCCAGGATCCACATCTACGGTACCGGTGGCAGCGTTCTGCTTTACGTTGATATCAAAAGGATAAAAGGCTCATTTGACCAGCTCGCTGTGAAAGGAGGTGTTTCTGATGAGTAACGCCACTGTTGACTTCGACGCTATTTTGGCGAAATGTAAGTGCTGCGCTTGCGAAAGGCTTTTACAAGACTCTCAATATCTGAACTGGGCTCCCTTGGACATACCAGCAAATTGGGAGTTTCCTACTTGGGGAAATGTGCTCAGGGGTGAACGCGGCAACGCCGTTGCGTATGTTTGTGACCGTTGCCATGAGTCCAGTCAGGCCGGAGACGCCGTCAAGATTATCATCGCCGTTCAATTTACCGGCGATGATATTGTCTATCACCGGATTTTAGAGTACGGCGGTTTTCAAGAATAGGATCCATAACAAACCCTGATAACATGGCACACGTTAAAGACACCACCGATGTACACCTGCTCCGGGAACAAACGATCTGGAAAGATTCAAAGGGAAGGATCTTGCTCATTTATCGCCGCGCATTCACCTGGGTAAACAATCGCTACGAGCCATCGGACGTCGATATTCTGATCCTGGATACGCTAAAACTTACAAGGCAGCCGTATGGACATATTGTCAAACTGATCACCCAGGGCAGCATGAAATACGCTGGCGAATTCATTGACACAAGGGAAGTTCTTAATTAAACAAATAACAATCGAATGCAAACTTTAACAATCACTGCAGCAAATGCACAGAAGGCCTATAATGGCGCTTCAAAAGAAGTAAAGGAAGTCCTCAGGAGCTTTTGCGCCCCGTATAACTTTGACCAGGATATCACCTCGGTCGAGCCAAGCTACGAAGCATACTGCCAGTTGCTCGCCCGTAAACCTCTGACCATTTCGGATTACGCGTTTTTGCCAGAAGACGAGCGTGAATACGCCTATGCAAACCACCAGCTCGATGTGATCATTCAAGCTGCCAATGGTGTAGGACATGTCTTTGACTATGCCAATGAGGCCCAAGAAAAATGGTACATCTGGTGGGTTTGGGATGAAAATGCCGCTGGTGGTTCCGGTTTCTCGTTGGACGACGTCTGCTGCCTCTGTTCGGTTTCGTTCGTCGGTGCCCGCCGCAGTTTCAAGAATGAAAAAACCGCTAGATTCATTGCAACATCATTCCTATCAATTTTCAACAAAGCTTTAAAACCTGCAAAATCATGAGTAGCACCAAAAAAAAGATCACTGAAGTGAAAGACGCTTGCGAATTCTTAGGAACGTCCCTGGAAGAAATCACACCGTACCCAAACCCGAAAAACGACCGGCAGAAAGCAGTTAACAGCTTCGAGCATGCTATTGTTGTCATTGAAGCATTGAACCAGGGAAGGGTGCCGGACTATGATACCAACGAACGTAAATGGGAACTATGGTGGAATATGCGTAGCCCTGCCGCTGGTGGTCCCGGTTTCTCGTTGTTCTACGTCCGCTGCCGCTGTTCGGTTTCGGGCGTCGGTGCCCGCCTCGTTTTCATCGAAAAGCAGGATGCGGAATACTTTGCCGAGCACTTCAAGCACCTGTTCGAAGGCTTTATGGTAGTGAAAAAGTAAGTTCTAACCTTTAAAATCAAAACAAATGAATATCGCAGCACGAGTAGAAACAATTGAGCAGGCCTATGAGGTTGAAGGTGTTAGGGCGGAAGATATCATCCCGTATGCCAATCCTAAAAATGATGACCAACTGGCCTTAAACGGCTTTGCCAAAGCCCTGGTGCTCACAAGGGCTTTAAACCAGGGCTGGGTTCCGGACTATAACAACAGGGATCAGGATAAGTGGGAAATATGGTGGAATATGCGTGATCAGGCCGCTGGTGGTCGCGGTTTCTCGCTGTGCCGCGTCGACGACGACCATTCGATTTCGGTCGTCGGTGCCCGCCTCGTTTTCAAGGACAGGGAAACGGCCAGGTACGCAGCCACTCATCCGGAATTCTCTGAAATTTATAAAGCCTTCCAAGGCCCAATAGTATAAAAGAAACAGGTCGTGCGCTGTGGCCGCTGGTGGTCCCGGTTTCTCGCTGAACAACGTCGACTACAACCATTCGAATTCGAACGTCGGTGCCCAATATGTTAGATTAATGATTTTGCCAGCGCAGACCTTGCCAACATGGCAGAAAATGACCTACTAAAATTTTATGGGGCTTTGGTACTGGAAACGGGAAGAAGACGTCATGAATTCACCTAAAAATCAAAATATCCTGAGTAATAAATAAACTTTAACAGAGTCGAACACTTATGAAGCCAATGAATGTCCAGTCTAAAGGATGGGTAGTTGTGAATCATGTTGATACCATAGTCGGCTGGGCTTTTTCCGAGACCCGCAAAGGCTCAATTGAGAATTTTGCCGGAAGTATTCGTGGCTGGCGATATTGGAGGAAGCGCGGATATCGCTGTATCAAGGCTACCAAAACCGTTACAATTACAGAACGATAGATCACTACAAACTTTAACAGAATCCAACTACCTATGGAAACAATATTGAATATTTATAACGGATCATTCGAGATTGAGCATTCCATCTACGAAGGCTTTGTCATCGTCACCACTGAACAACAAATTAAAATCGGTATCCAAGACGGTCAATACTATTGTGAGAAATGGGGCTATCTGATCACAAATGACAACACAATGGAGTTTATCGGCTCTGAGCTGATATCAATCGCGGTGGTAGACCAGGCGCTAAATAAAAAGTATATCGAAGAGATCGAATCTCTCGATGCCGGCGGTGCTATGTTCGTCAATTTAGAAACCACGGCCGGGTTACTTCAATTCGTCGCCTACAATGCCCACAACGGCTATTATGGACACGACGCAGTTCTGATCAGCAAGCAACTCAACCACTCAGAAACGCTTTAAGAGCAGAAGGCTGGACACTTGAAAGCAGTACTCTTTAAAAAACACAAAATTCCTATATGAGGGGCGGCCAATCGGGCCGCCCTTTTTTGTTTTACGAGGGCTGCGGTCAATTTCCCCCTTTCACCCCATTCTCAAAAGTCCATTAAATTTTGTAACTTCTTATCTTAACCTGTTTATACTTGTTAAAGTGTTGATTTTCAGAGATAAGAAAATTACTTAATTTCTTATCCTAAGGATAAAAAGTTACAAAAATCAAAAACAGGTTTGTATCCTTTTTCGGTTTCAAATAGTCAAATACAAAAGTTTGTATCCCAAAATACAAACTGATAGCCGCTAATTTTACATGTAACCGCTTGAAGATCAGTTGCAAATACAAAAAATAAGAAATTACAAAAAAAATATGTGGTTTGAGCCCCCCAGCCTTCGGCAGCGAGATCGGTCGCACAGCATTCGGACACAAAAAAGCCTCAGAAATTTAATTCCGAGGCCTTGTAAATGTTCAATACTAATAAGGTCAAGACTGTTTCATAATTTTCAGGCGATCGATTGTGGCTATGTTGTTACTATCCTGGTAAAAATAGAGTTTGAAAATGGCTGCTCCGGGTTCTGGCCGATAGGTCTCACAAAATACCTTCCGCTCCCTTTCCTTGAAAATAACGTCAGTCACCAGGTAGTGTCCGACAGATATTAGCAATTCTAATTGCGGGATATTAGGAGCCTGGTGCGTGATAAAACGGTGCAGGATATTCTGATCGAGTGGAACTTCCTGGAAGGAGAATAAAAAGCTGATCGACTTTGTCAAAAATTCCTGTACTGGCTGCGGATTGGAAAGCCCTATCCTTTTTATCCCAACTTCCCAGTGGCCGTCACAAGTCCTTTTTGAATACGGGCTATGGTTCTTGTACATTCTGATCGGAGTCAGCGGATACTGCACTTTCATGCCCTTTTCAAGGAGTATTATATCTCCTTTTTCTACATAAGTAGTCATGATAATTTTTAGGTTCGTTGATGTTATAAATATCAAGAAAAGTTGTAAATTCTGATTGTAATAATATCAACAAAATTTTCACGATGGATTCTATCGACATGCAACTCGCACGGGCTGACGGTCGTAGCTGTCCTACGGTCGAAACGAATACTTGATAATTTTACGTTGTAAATCGACGAAAACCTCTTTCAGTGTATGCATGTGGAACAAGTTCGGGTTGGCCGGAGAATTAAACATTCTATCCCGGTCAGTCCGCCGGTGAAAAACTATCTGGAAAAATGGTATCCTGATAGTGGAGAAGTGAATAAGGACGAGTTTTTAGGGATGTGGTGTATCAACGCCCTGGTGCGAAAGACAGTACAGACGAAAACTTTTACAAATTCTGAGGAAGATATCAAGTATTTGACATCTCGAAAAATGACGGAGAAATGGAGCTTTATGCTTCCAGTTCGATACAACAACGCTTATCCTGCTACGATCTTTCCAAAGCGCCGCGTACTTGAATTTCAAAACATGATCATGAAATGCATGTATACTGAGATTTTGCAGGAAATGGAAATGCGCCGGAGCCGCGGGGACCTTAACTTTATCCAGTCAACGATCGACAACTTCCGCAACAAGTACAACATCCGGGACAATTCGTTTGACGATGATCGTATCCGAAAAATGTATTTACGTTTTCGTGCGCAAAAGAATATCCCTGACAGTGACTTTTCAGCGTTTCTTCCTGGCATGTTCCTGGGAAAAATTTAAGAATTTATGAATGATATAGTATCTGAACTCTGTGAATTACCCACGGGGGTATATTCACTAGAGTTCCTGCCCTGGCATGAAATCAGCGCCTGGAACGGAAGCGTTCCTGTACCAATAAATAAGTGGTATGGAATTGGCGTTTATAAGAACACGCTATCCTTCGCCCAGCCAACAGAGGATACGCCGCATGGAAATTTAACGTCGGTAAGTGTGGCCTGCCTGGTTGTTAATGACAGTCAGGAAATTTCCGATCAGCTGGATGCCATGGGACAAATGAGGCTTGTGCTCCGGGTTGCTCATTACGATGGTAAACGGCGAATAGTGGGTACCAGGGAAGAATTTGTGAAATTATCGACAAGCACTTTTGATCCTGTCGAAATTGTAGGAGCTCAGGGATATAAGCTTAACTTTACAGGATCATTCACTAAACGGCCCGTCGTAATAGCTTAATGGTTTTAACCTGGACCTTTTATCCTAGACACAGCGAGCGGATCTCGCTAAAAGTAACTTATCTGCCAAAGCTTGATAAACCCGGTGTTTGGGGCTTTTTGCATGTAGATTCCAATCATGCCTGGGTAAGCTGGGACTGTTTCAAAATTTTCGACAGCGGCGATACCCGTGCAAAAAGGGAGGCTTTCGAAAGGATGTCAAGGATTGAAACAGAAAATTATAAGGTGCCTGACGGCCTGCCGTACCTGGTTGTTCCAATCATGGAACCGCTATCGTTGACCGAAGTGAGGCTAGGTGTCGCCGCTATTCAGTTTCGGCGATCAGCATCAAGCCCTAACAACTGGGAATTTGATGACGTTTATTGAATTGTAGTGTCAGCTTCAAAACCATATGTCGGTTACTGTTTATTTTTTCAATAGATGTTGTCAGCAGTGCGGGACCGGTAACCAGTTTGGGATTGCCCAAGATGAGTTGGTTAAGTACTACCACCCTCTTTTTCCTCAAACGATGGATAACATACTGGATACTATTTCCCGGCCGGCTTTGATGCATTGTTCAACTTGTAAAAAAGAGACGATTCAACATGCTGGGGATCGAAAACCGTCTTACAAAATGCTATCCGATGTAGAATCGGGATGGCTTGAAATCTATAAGACGATACCAGAATTTAAAAGGCAAATGTTACTTCGAGATCTTTGATTCCAACAAACCGATGATAGATGTCTCTTAACACGTGAGGATTGCGCCCTGTACAGCATGGATATCAGGTTCGAAGCGCGTTGCCATGCCCGTGGAGACTATTAAAAGCGACGCCCCTTGAAATCATCAAGGGGCTTTTTTGTGACCAAAAAATACCGGGCGTTTCTGTCCCACCGAAAATTTTCAGGTGCTATTAGGTTTGAGGCCTCATAGAACCTGAAAGATGTCAGTCGAAAACTCTTCCTCTCATGCTTTAATCACAATGATCAGCCGCTGCCTGTCCGGGCAGTGGCTGATCGAGCCTAACTGGCTTCTTCAACATTCGGACCTGATCCTCAGAGCGGACAAGGGCGATGATATGTCAAAGCTCTGGCCGACCATGGAGTCCAATCTGTTAGTTCAGTCGGCCGGCGCATTTGCGGCGGCTGGTAAGGACGAGACCATTGGCAAAGGTCAAGCGCTTGGCGTGATCAACCTGGTCGGTCCGGTCTACAAGTATTCCACCTACTACGCTACCAGTTCAAAAAACCTGGTCAGCATGCTTGCGCAGCTGGCCAATGATAGCAGGGTTGGCGGCGTAAAATTGATCGTAGACTCCCCTGGTGGAATGCTGCATGGTACCAGGGAGGCTTACGAAGCCGTCCTGAATTTCCCTAAACCGATTTTAGCTGTTGTCGACGGATATTGTGCCAGCGCGATGTATTACATGGTTGCTGGGTCCAATCGCATTGTGGCCACGCAGCCAAGTGATCAGATCGGATCGATCGGTACTTACCGGACTATTGCCGACTGGAATAAGTACTACGCCAGTTTCGGGCTGGACATCTTTGATATCTACGCCAAAGGATCTTCCCAGAAAAACGAGGAAGTCCGCCAGTTTTTCGAAAGCGGGGGAAAGAATTCAGAGCTGATGCAAAAGCAGCTGACTGTTTACAATGATCAGTTCATATCTGACGTAAAAGCCGGCCGCGGTGACCGGCTGACTGGCAAAGGCCAGGATCCAATGGAAGGCCGCATATTCTTCCCAAATGATGCCATCGAAAACGGCATCATCGATGAGCAGATCAGCGATAGTGAAACGCTCGGTTTGCTCTCGGACATGGTAGCAACCAACAAACAATCAACCATACAAATGTCGAATTCAAAGTTTTCAACCTTTTTGACTGCAATGGGCAATCTGGTAAAATCTGCCAACGATGAGCAGGAAACTCCGGAAGGTGCAGCACCAACAGTCGAGCAGCTTTCTAACCAAATCACTGAGTTGACCAGTGCACGTGATCAGGCGCTCGGCCAGGTTACAACGCTGACCACAGAACGTGATGCAGCTGCTGCCTCCGTAGCCACATTGACCAACAAAGTCACTGAGCTGGAAGGCAAGATCGAAGTATTAGGCGAACAACCAGGTGCGATGGGAACCAAAGTATCCAAAGCCAAAGATGAAATCCCGAAAGGCGATGGCGGTCAGCAAACTCTTCGCCAGGTAATAGATGATCTGGAAACAGAAAAAGAAGCGGCCGCAATGGGCTTCTAACCAACAGCAAATTACACTTCATCCTCAATCAATAGTTAAAAATGACAGTTACCGAATTAGTATCCGCGTTTGGCGCGTATTACCTGAATTCCGGACAAAACCAGAACAGCATTTATAGCCAGCTGTATCAGGGCTTTGTTACAGAGCAGGTCTTTACTCAGGTGATCACCGACGACACCATTTGGCGCGCATCTGAAAGTCGGCACGGCCGGATCGTTCAGCCTTTCCAAAAAGCGTTCACGCCGATCGGTACCGCTGAATTCAAGCCCGTTGAAATCCGCCAGTACAACATCAAAGCGGACCTTTCTGAGTATCCGGACGATATCAAAAGCATGTGGCTGGGTTTCCTTGCGTCGATGAATGTTAAGAGAACAGATTGGCCATATGTCAAGTACTGGATCGAAAAGATGATCATCCCGCGCATTCAGCAGGATCAGGAGCTTTTCGAAATTGGTCGCGGTATTTTTGCTGCACCTACCAACAACGTAGCAGGACCAGCTGGAACCTCAATGAATGGTATCCAGAAGATCATCAATGATCATATTACTGCTACCCGGATTGTGCCAATCGCTTTGGGAGCTATCCCGACTGACGAAGTTCAGTTGGTGGAATATTTTGAAGAATATGCCGACGGTATTCCAAGCCTTTACCAGGAGATCCCAATGAACTCGTACATCCCGCAAAGGCTTATGAGACCATACAAGCGCGGATTCCGCAAAAAGTATGGTAAGGACGCCGATTTTACCGAAAATGCGAACGGGACTGTCAGCGTCAAATACGCGAACCTCACATTGGTCGGTCTGCCATCGATGAACCTGAAAGCCGACGGATCTGCCAATGACAGGATCTTCACCACGCCAAAAGAAAATGCGATCATGCTTCGTAAAGGGCCGCAAAACTCCAAAGGCATTTTCGACATCCAGGCCGAGAACCGTCTTGTTAAGTTAATGACTGACTGGTGGATGGGTGTCGGCTTCGTCATCCCTGAATTGGTCTGGGTTAACGACGGCGCACCAGTTGTTTAAATAGGTTCAATCACTTAGGGAAGGTGCTCAGCACCTTCCCAATCCCTTTTAATACTTATGTCAAAGGAAACAGAATTAACAGTCGAGCAGCTTAAAGAAGAGCTTGCTGGTAAAGAAAAGGAGCTCTCAGAGGCTAATGACGCTCTGGCAACTTTAAAAGTCGCTTTGGAAGCAGCTGAGAAAAGCGTGAGTGTTTTTGAAGTCAGTATGGCCGAGAAAGGTACAGCGCTCGACTTTGCAAACAGTCAGCTTGCTGAATCAACGGCACTTGTCGCTCAGCTGAGCGATGCCCTTTCAAGCCTGGACGATCAGAGCGAAGTCGCCAATGATCAACTGATCATCACCCACGGAGGTAAAAAATACCGCGCGTTGGGCCGTTTCAGGTACGGCTCTACGGAGTACACTGCAGAAGATCTGAAATCGAACAAGGGACTCATCAAGATCCTTATCGACAAAAATAGCAGTGTTCTAACGCCTGTTGTTTAAGAAATCAATTTATTAACCAGGCTTAACAGCTTTTAATCAATAGAAACCCATGTGTGAAGTAGTAGACGTCGTACTCGACGACCAGTGCGATAGCAACCAGGGCGGCACCAAACTGGTATTGTTTTATGCGCCCCTGGCTGACTTCCTTTTGTTAAAGAAACCGGCAGCCGATGCCGTGGGAACGGCCAAGCATACCATTTCAGAGACCCATACCTTCAAGCCACAAAAGGCCTGGAAGCGGATTGAAATTGTGAAGAATACCGGAGCATATTCCATTGCCGAAGGTGGCGAAAACTCTGGAACCAAAAACAATTCACTTGTTTTCCGTGAGCCTTCAAACAGTCCATCGGCAACGATCCTGTTTAATCAGGCTAACGGGATAAGGCCATTTGTTTTCCTGACCGAGGATGCCAACATGCCTGACGGGACGTATGATCAGCTTGGTACGGCGAAACAGTACGCTACGATCAAGGGGACCAAAGTGCCGGGCGCTAACGAAGGTGAAGGTGGCATGTATGAGTTTACCGTTTCCAACACGGCAACAATGCGTTTGCTTTACACCGGAGCTGTAACCACAACCCCTGCAACCTAAAATGAGCAAGATCCCTGAAAATTCACTTGTAAGTGAACCTGCTGCTAAAAAGCAGTCATTCCAAATTGTAGGCCTGGAAATGAAAGACGAAATGATCGTTCATTTCCGAGGCGAAAAATATGACCTTACCAAATTGACGGATACCGAAGCCGGGATACTCATAGAGGGCGGTTATCCAC
This sequence comes from Dyadobacter sp., assembly GCF_039919315.1. Lineage (GTDB taxonomy): Bacteria > Bacteroidota > Bacteroidia > Cytophagales > Spirosomataceae > Dyadobacter. The sequence goes on from NZ_JBDSFX010000004.1 coordinate 13,982, forward strand.
ACGTGGTAAGGTCCTGACCTTTCATTTTTTTGTGGTGTTTAAATGGTAATTTAAATCATCCGGACGCGCACGCATCCGGATGATTTTGTTTTTAAAGCTATGACCAAAGAGTATTGTATTCAGGCCCTCGAATGGGAAAAGACCCAGGATTACACCCAGGGGCTCAGGCTCTATAGACAGCGCTACGGTGAAAATGTCACCTACGGCATGCTTTGCAGGGGAATAAACCAGTTTTTCAGGGATAAATTGCTTGCTGCAATCATGGAAGGCGTTACCGAGCCCGGTCTAAATCCAGAACCAGAAGAGCAGCCCGATCCCGGGATTAAGCTGATAAAATCCGATGTCGAAGACCTGGACTGCGAAGTGAGCGATCTTCGTGAAAAGGTCGGCGAGATGGAGGAAAGGCTCGACGAGCTCACCGGCGCGAAGCTAAAACCAGAGCCAATCCGTGAAAACGTGCCTGATGAGCCGCAGGAAATCACTAAAATGAGGCAAACTACCCACGCCCTAATGAATGAGCGTGTGGCGCTAAAACAGAGGCTCCGTGACCTACCAGATCCGCAGGAACGAGAGCAGCGAAAAGAGGTTGCCTTCCGGGTCATGGATATCACCGACGAGCTGGATACCCTGTTTGCCAAAATTGATTATTACATCGAATTCAAACGGGTACCAGAGCAGGAAGCGATCGATCCAACCGATATCAAACTTCCGCGCGAGCTGCTAAACGTACGGACCTATATCAGCAGGACCTTGAAAAAAGTGATTAGTGAACAGGATCCCAGACGTAAAAAAGAATTCGAAAAAGTATTGGATCAGTGGCGTAGCCGGCTCAAAGAATTAGAGACTGAAATTTAATCGTCGCTATCAGCAGACCTGGGAGGGAAAATCATTTCAACGGTATATTTCTCTTTGCCTACGCGTGCATTTATGGCTTTTAAAATTAACACCTTGGTTTTTTGAGTTGGGATGATATGCAATGCCCTATGAAAGAGCAAAAAAATGCCATATTCGCTAAGTCCAGTTGCAGCAATAAGATCTTGCATCGAGATACCTTCTTCGTCGCATATATGGAGTATGGCACCTCTTTGTTGGTAACTTAAAGGGTGAACAAGGGGGCGCAGATAGCTAGGATCGCGGATCACTTCATCGCTAATAAGAGCAAGCCTAATAGGCTCTAACAGAGGGTAGTCCGTATATTGCAGCTTAGGAACCTCAAGGATTTTCCCTACGGTTACTCTATGTATTGGCTTATCATTTTCAAGGTCTTCAATCCTTTTGTCGACGCGATTCCCAATAACACCTCCCGCCGCCGAGACGCCGAAAAACTTTGCCAAATCCTTGATCAGTTTCCCCGCGACTCGCCCAATATCTTTGAAATCCGGAGTATAATTGCCTTCGCCCAAAAGGATTTCTATGTCTGTCTTGTTCGGTCCGCTAACAATTATTTCCGAACCTTCTAGGACTATTTTATCGCCAGTTTCAACGAGAATGCGCATATAATTAGCGCTAAGAACTGTCTCACTTATGATACGGAAACGAGTACCCGATAGTCTGGCTTTAATTTGATCGATCTCCATTGCTATATCAAATTTCATGTTAATTATTCTGATAAAAAGATACATGTTTTTTTTATCAGGGCAATGCCATGGAAAGTGAGCCAACACGCTGTAAAAGGAATTGAGTCAGAATTTCTGTCCGATCTTACTGCACTGAAACTGTGTAGTCTTGCGGTATGAATGAACCCGAACGCTACGTCCCTGAGCCTGTTTTATCCCAGGAAATGCTCTCTGAGGTCCAGCGGCTTGCCTACCTGCTGATGTCTATTTCCGAAATCGCGATCTGGGTCGAAGTCGAGCAGCATTACGCATTGTCCTGGATGGAAGACCGGTTTCATCCCTTCTTTCTGGCTGTTCAACGCGGCCGCATGCAGCTGGAAATCGAGATGCGCGAAAAGCTGATCCCCCTGGCCCAACTGGGCGAACCCAGCGCGTTGATCTTCGTGGAAAAAATGATTGAAAAGCAAAAAATCCTAGACTCGTGAACATCCTTCCCGTTCCTGACAATTCTCCGGCATCCAAGTCGGATCCATTTGCTGATGACTTTGATGCCATTTACAAATGGTACCTGGATCCAGACAAACATAAGATTTCAGCGGTCCAGGAGCAGCAGCTGGCCCGGTGGAAATTCGCTCGCGAATGGTACACCAACTTTGAGCCGGTCAATGATATCGAAGTTGTCCGCGCGCTGGTCAGACATTACAGCATATCCGAACGCCAGGCGTATAACGACGTCCGGGCTTGTCAACGCTTCTTTTGCACTGTCGACCAGGTCAATGAAGAATTTGAAAAGGTGCTGCTGATCGAACGAACCAAACGGCTCCGGAACAAGGCGATTAAAGCCGGCACCACAAAAGGGCTGGAAATAGCTGCTAAATGTGATTCCACACTTACCAAAATACACGGTTTCGACCGCGAAAAAGCCTTACTACCTACCCCGGTGAATGTCCAGGTGATTATTAACAGTGACCCAGCCACAGTTGGAGCTGCTCCTACTCCAAACTATGAAAGCCTGAAAAAGAGCTGGTACAAGCTAAAAGACGAAAGAGCGCAGGCCCAAATTCAGGATATCTATTACGCCGACATACTCGACAACCCGCGCAATGAGCAGCAGCATCAACGATCTTAGCCAAAAGGCACTGTATTGGAACAAGCCACAGTTAATGGCAAACCTTATCGATGCCAGGATCATGCGGCTAGTTTGGGGCCGAGCGACCGGTAAAAGTGCCGGCGCACTAGCCCACCGCTTCCATCGATGTTTAGAGCTGATGCCCCGTTCAGGAGGTATCAACGTAGCTGAAAGCTATATGCAGCTGCTGGACAGGACCATGCCCCCGATCATCAACCGGTGGGAGGAAATGGGATTGAAGCGCGATGTAGATTTTTGGGTCAGGCGTTTTCCACCTAAAAACATTGGGCTGAAAATGCCCTACTTAATGCCGGAAACAGCTGATCACAGCATTTTTGTCCGGGTTGACCGATATAATGTAAGTGTTATGCGACTGGTTAGCCAGGACCGCCCTGCATCATCGAATGGTATGTCCGTCGACTGGTATGGTGGTGACGAAGCAAAACTGCTCGACAAACCAAAACTCGATGGTGAAGTAAAGCCGACGCTTCGTGGAAACAAGCGGTATTTTGGCGATTGCCATTTGCACCACTCTGAGATTTTCACTACCGACATGCCGACCACGGCCGGAGGTCGATGGATCCATGATTTCGAAAACATGGTCGATCCTGCTGCTAACGAGTACATTCTCGGCCTCGAAAAGATCCTGTATGAAATCCGCATAGCCGCCAGCAAAAGAGGTAAATACACCAACCGTGAAATCCATGAGATCAGCCAGATCAACAAAGAGCTATCCATGGTCCGGAAGGATCTGATCTTTTATTCAGAGGCCAGCACATTAGAGAACATTGATGTACTGGGCATTGATTTTATCAAGGATCTTAAACGCGATCTACCCGATTTCCTATTCCGTACATCTGTATTAAACATCAGGCCAAAGCAGGTCCAAAACTCCTTCTATCCCGACCTGGCAGATAAGCACTTTTACTCATCCATCGACTACAGTTTCGTCGATGGCCAGCCAGAGAAAGCATATGGTAAAGGCAATATCAATGATTGCCGGAAAGACTTTGACCTCAATAAGTCAGTGGCACTTGAAGCAGCCCTCGATGTTGGCGGTAAGATCAACAACGTAGTTTTTGGCCAGGAAGCTGCAATGATGATATCCATCTTGAATGCCATGGATGTACTGAATCCAAAGAAGATATCAGACCTGGCCATTGAGGTTGACAATTACTACCGTTACTACTATAAAAAGGAAATCATAGTCTATTATGACCACACCCACAAAGGCAAGAACCCGGTCAGTGACAAGAATCCCATTGAAGAATTTAAAGAGACGCTGGAACAACTGGGCTGGACTGTCACCCTCTATTGGGTGGGTGTGACACCTTCTTTTTACAATAGGTACCAGCTCTGGTCACTACTGCTCGGTGGCCGGCCGCTATCGAGTGCAGAGTTCTACCAGGCCAGGTTCAATAAGACCAATACCGGTAAGCTTCGCGTTGCCATGGATCTAACCGAGTTTGATACCAAGGGCAAGCACGGCTTTGAGAAAGACAAATGGATGGAGAAGGACAAGAAGGCTGACCAGCAGCAGGCACCCCACTACACCGATGCCGGAGACCTGTTGGTCTATGGTATGATCAAGCGCCGGCGCAATGGTGTCAAGCCAAGCTCATCACTGATCGAGTTCGGCGACTAGCCCGGTCGGCTCTGAGCCAGGCCGGGCCGGATCGGGGGGCCGCGTCATATATCGCGGCTGTCGGCCTTTAGCAATTGCACCACGCCGCAGGGTGTGGCGGGGTCAGGATTCCGACTGAGTGCCCTTTTTTGAAATGCTGACCCGCGATGGTGTTGATTTTGAGGCTTTTGACCGAAAAAAAAGTGCAAAACCCTATACAAAACCGGTGTGTTTTTGTGCAATTCCGCAGTTTGGTGTCCTATCTGCCCCCCTTTTATGGGGGTATTTTCGTGCAATGAAGCCTCCTATACTCGTAATTGACGCTCTTAAAATTATGGACGAGTCCCGCAATCCGGAACGTCCTGTTTGCTTCCGGATCGTCTTCTGTACCGCCGATAAAAAGCGCGGCACTGGCGGCAAGTGCATTGTCTTTGATCAGGGTGTTTTAATAGCCAAAAGAAGGACGTCGGCGGTGGCCAGTACCGATGGAAAGAAAAGAAGCAGGGAAAAACGCTACCCTATCCACGTCAAAAACCAGACAAGCGGCGAGATCAGGCATGTGCATGTCCAACTGATCCAGGAAATCAACGGCCATATTGTGTTATGAATATCATCTTTCCAGATAGCAACACTGCGCTGTCAGCTGCCGGCAAGGCTGTCATCACTATGGAGCAGCCAGGTGCTCAACCCTCACAGCCGATCGTAAAGGATAACCTGACGATCAATACTACCGGGATGGTTTCCTGGGGTGATGCAAATGATTTCCCTCAGGAAGTACTAAAAAAGGGAAGAAACAGCACAATAATACCCACGGCCTTAAAGTGGCAAGCCAACCTGATATCGACACCGGTGATCCCCTTCCAGGTCGACTATGACGACGAAGGAAAACAGAAACTTTCATACGTGCGGGACAACGAGATTCACGAGTTCCTCAATAATCGGCACTTCAAGCGCTATCAGCGCGAATCAGCCAATGACATATTCTGGTTCCTGAATATTTTCCCCGAGCTAATCCTTTCCAAAAACAGGAAGAAGATCACCCACATCCATCCTAATGATGCATCTTATTGCCGTTTGGGATCCCAGAATGCCAATGGCGTAAGTGAGTTTACTTACATCAATGCGAACTGGCCGTACGGATCTGTCGACTCAGACGAAACGATCAAAGTCCGGACGCTGGACCCTTACCAATACGACCTGGTCGACTGGATGCGTGACCAGCACACGGGCGATTTCAAGTTCATTTACCCGAGCTCTTACCCTACACCAGGCACAACCTTCTACCAGCTGGCGCATTGGGACGGTATCCGTACATCCGGTTGGCTGGATGTGCTGGCGAAAGTGCCAATCCTGAAAAAAGCGCTCTTTGAAAACCAGATGATCATCAAGTACCACATTGAAATTCCCAGGGAGTATTGGGAGAATCAGTTTGGCGATGAATGGATTAAAGGTGATGATCGAGCCCGTTCGCTGATCAAGCAAAACAAAGTGGCCGAAATCGAAAGGCGACTCATGGGTGCCGAAAAAGCGGGCGTTGCCCTGGCTACCGAATTCGGCGTTTCAGCTGTCGACGGTAAGACTATTGAAGGCTGGAAAATCAATGTTTTACCAGACAGATTAAAAGACGGGGCATATCTGGCCGACAACATGGAGGCTACGGCTCACTTGCTTTACGCACTGGGCATCGATCCAGCACTCTTTGGTTTTGCCTCCAAAGAAATGGGATCCCGTAGTGGTGGATCTGATAAACGGGAGTCGCTGCTGATTTACCTTTCTCAATTACAGCCTTACCGTGACGTCCAATACGAGCCGCTCAATTTTATAGCCGACTACAACGGCTGGGCCAAAAAATATCCCGGGCTCGTTTTCGGGACCACCCAAACCTTACTAACCACCCTGGACACCGGCGCTGGATCTAAACAGCAGGCGGCGGCTTAACTATCAGTAACATGAAAACTTTAAGCAGACTACTGGATTTAAATGTCGCCATGTTATTGGCAATGTCGCTTTGCCTTCTGCAATGCCCTTTGTATTTCGAAGATCGTACCGTTTCGGTGAAGTCTCCGGTAAATATGCTGGAACCACGACCAATGCCGGCCGAAAGTGTCGACGTGCAGATCTGGACCAGTAGAAAAGCGAACTGGCTAACCAGGTTCCATTTTCAAAACATCGAAGTCTATTTCGAGGTCTGGGCAAAAGACCAGCCGACGGCAATCAAGAAGTTCAGGCGTGAATTCGGCAAGAGAAGCTTTGAAACAAAATAATCTTTCACGATCGGAGCAGCTACCTGGTGCCCGAAACAAATAAAATTTGGCAATGCTAATTTCCACCATTGACGAGATCCGCCAATACGCCCCAGTCAGCCGGGACCTAAATTTTAAATCCATTGAACCAGCGGTCCGAAAAGCAGAACGAAGGTTCATTATCCCCCTGCTGGGTGTGGACTTTCACACTGAGTTAAAACTCGATTACGAAGGCGGGACTTTGGATGCTGCTCAAACCCAGTTGCTGGGCTACATCCGGAGCGCTAGTGTGCCGCTCGCTTTGTGGTATTACGTGCAAATTGGAGGCGTACAGATCGATGACTCCGGGATTTATAAGACGCGCACAGATCAGCGCTGGAACCTTGGGGATCGCGAGCAAAAAACCCTCGAAACCAGTTACCTGTTCGAAGGCCTGGAAGCGCTGGATGATTTAATGAATTATCTGGCTGATAAAATCGTCGAGTTTCCTGATTACGCCGACAGCAAAGAATTTAAAGCTGAAAGGCTCTCTTTGGTACCGTCGGCTTCCATGGTACAAGGATTATTTAACATGCTTTACCCACGGGTCACTTTCCGCGCAATGCGGGAAGGGATCCGCTATCATGAGCAGGAAAGGATCGCCCCGATCATGCAGGGTTACTATGCCAACCTGGTAGCTAAGAAAGAAAGCGAGCTCGATGAAGATGACAAGGTTCTGCTACCGGTCGCGCGCCGGGCGTTGATATACCTGGCCACAGCCCGCGCCCTGCTCACCCGAAGCGTTAAATTTACCAACGAAGGCCTGCAGGTCATGATCGGCGAGAATGGCTCAGTGACACCGTCTGAAAATTCGCGTATCGAAGCAGCTGTCAAAGAATACGAAAAAAGCGGGGAAGCGACATTGCAAAGCCTGGTCAAACTGCTCAATCAATTGCAGCCCGATGGCTATACCGCGCCGGTGGTCGACCCAGCGCCGGTGGCGTGCCAGGAAAGTTCAGGATTCATACTTTTTTAAGCATATCGATGATACCTATACAGCTAAACTTCCCGGATGGAAGGACAAAAAACTTTCTTTTACCCACGGGCTTTGACCAGTTAAGCCAGGAGCAGTACCTGGCCACGATCGCGATCATAAAGCAGGCAGAAAGAGAACCATCCAAACAATGGATGCTTTTGATCGTCCTGGCAAAAATGAGCATCCCCGATATTGAGCTGCTCAATGCAGTTCAGCGGATAGAACTGCTCAGCACACTGGAATTCATTTACGACTTTGAGAAACTGCCTTCCAAATGCATGATCAAGAAGGTGCATGTGACTACTAAAAGACACGGTCTAGTTTCACTTTTCGGCCCCGGGGATGTATTTAAACATTTGAGCTTCGCCGAATTCATCATGGCGGAAGGGAAATTGGAAAAATTTGAAAAAACCCAGAGTGTGGACGCACTCGACCAGCTTTGTGGCATACTGTACCGGCCGGCAGCAAAAGATCGTAAGAATCAGGCCGATAAACGCCAGCCCTACCAGGAAGGCATGGTCGAATATTTCGCCGAGTTTTTTCAGCAGGTGGATCCGGATGTTAAGTGGGCAATCCTGATGAACTACTACGGCGCTAAAAACATGCTGCCTAAAATGTACAAGCTGGTTTTTCCAGAGCCCAAAAAAGAAGAAGGGGAGAAACCAATCAAGCCAAAGACCAGAAAGTCGGTATCGCTTTCCTGGCTAAAAACCTTGTCGACGATGGCCGAACGGGATGTTACCAAATTTAAATCGATCGAGGCGATGCCGGCACATACGGTGCTCTTTAATTTAAACGAGACAATCCTTCAAAATCCTGTCAAATGAACAGCCATCCCGATTTTAGAAGCTATTTTGAAAACGTAGCCTCCAAACTGAAACTTCTTGGCAGAGAACCGGGCATGGTCAACCTGTTTTTTGTGGAAGGACCTGAAATGGCCCACATGATGCTGGTATCAGTCAGAAACAAGCTTACGCTTCCATGTCTGATGGTAGAATTTTACGACGAAGACAATGAAAATTCAGACGCCCGGTTCCAGGTGCTTAGGTCTGCTTTCATCGTTTTGGACCAGGCAAAAAAAAGCAGTGAAGGTGTTGGCGATGTCGAATCGGCAATCTACCAACGTTGCAAAATCGGGGCAGATCAGATCTTTGCCAGGATGAAAAACCAATCGGATAAGCTGCAAATTAAAATCGACAATAAACCCACAATGATTTCCGGATCCAGTCCAGGAAACTGGGTCGGACCATTAGCCAATGATCTGTATGGCTGGCGTATCGAATTCACGTGGCGTGTTGCCGCTGGAACCTGCTTTGATCCCCAGGCCTGGGACGATTAGGACCTATTAAAGCACTTTAATTAAAGTGCTTTAATGTCCGTCTTGCGGCATAATTTGTCCTACTGACCAGGGCAGGCCGCGGGTAATTTTGATTCATGGCAATAGTTGTTACTCCTCCCGAAAAAATCGGTTTTTCAAAGAATGATCTTCCATGGGTGTTTGAAGACGACCGTGAAGGGATCGTGCCCGGGATCCAATCCGAAACCATTCTTTCGATCGACAACCCAGTGCTGGCCGGCTCGCAAATCATCTTCCGGTGGGGCGAAAATGATCTCAGGTTTACAGCTGCTGAGCTGCCAGGTCTGTACGGTTCTGAGTTTCCAACCTACCCGGTATGGGATATTGCCACACACGAAACTTATGTGAAAAGCCTGGTGCCTTATTTTGCCGGCAATTATTTCCTACAAAAAGACTTTACCGTCCAGGCGCACCCGGTTACCATTAGTGGTCCGCTTGGGTCTGTAACGCTTTGGACGATCAAGCTTACCGCGCGCCTGGCCGGCACTGCATTCAATTTAAATAAGACTGTTTTCTCCGGTGGTGGGCTTACACCCAGCGTGACCGGCACAAACGATAGCACTGTTGTCAATAACAGTGTCTACGTGGAAGTGTGGATGCAAACGGCTGATGCTTCCATGTATCAACTCAAATATAACGCTACCCAGCCTTTTGATGAAAGCTCGACGGCGGTATTCGATGTTTCGGCGGTGCTGCATAGCAATCTGGCTTCCGAGATCCCTGACATGGTTTTGCCTGTTGCAGAGCGTTGCAACCAGAGCCGGAGGAAATATTACCTGCGCTACGCACTTGCCGGAGGGCAAAACCTGAGTATTGGCACCCTGCAACAGACCGATGATCATGTGGTGCTGCTGGGTGGTTTCGCACAATGGAAAACGGGTCCGCAAAGCTTGATAGACACTTTTAAGAAATCTAACAGTGTTTATAAACTGCTCAGTTTGCGCCCGGCGCTCAGGGTAGTCCGCCAGGACGAACCGGTATTTGTGAGCTGGGTAAATTTCGGCGCTTCCGGAAAGAACATATACGCCCGGGCGACTGTCTTGTTTGCCGACGGAACCGAGCTGACCACCAACACAGCGGTGATCACGGGTGTGCTCGAGTACGAGAAACTCATTTTCGGGGTAGGCTTCAAGCAATTGAACCTGGGTTATTTCAACGGTACCGGCCGCACGGTCAAAGAATTTACGATTACCATCCAGGATGATCTGGGAGCAGTCAGCGAACCTTATCGTCTGGTTGTCAATTACGCTCACCTGGAATACGTCCGCTATTTTGCTTATGTCAACCTCTACGGCTCGATAGATACGCTGATGACCTATGGCAAAGGATCCTCTAACTGGAAGGTCTTTAAAGAGCAGGCGCAAAAGGTGCTGCCGTATAATTTTCAATCTACCCAGGCGCAATTCGTCGACTGGAACGCAACCTACCAGGATAACCAGGAAGTGGCCACCGGCTGGATGCGCAAAAAGGAGCTGGCCCTATGGCTGGACCTTTTCATTAGCCCCCTCAAATACCGGATCATCAAAGGCAGCGCCTACGCGGTCCAGGTTAACAGTGATACCATTCAACGCGGATCAGACGGCGACAACCAGTACGGTTTGATTTTCGAATACCAGTTTGCCAGGATCTTCGACTCGCTCGATGAGCAGCTGCTGGAAGGGGAAGACACACAGGATTACATCCCCGCAAATGTAGTGCTGGCCGGCAGCCTGGAAACATCAACCGGTGGTGGTGGAACTTCTGGCCCTCCGGTTCTGCGCGTCGACCCTTACCCTATTTCTAACAGTGATAACCCGGTCAGCAGTGACGGTGTTTTTCGTGCGCTCGCAGGCCTTCAAAAGAAGTTGCCTGCGGGACTAGCCACCGACTTCTACAATGGCCAGGGACTTCCCCGAAATCTCAAAACGGCAGTCAATGCTGCTGAGACAGACCCTACCGTACCCTCATACGCCAAAAGCCTTGACGGTCTTTCGGTCATTTTCAATGGCCTGCAAGCCATGAGCCCTGGTCTCAATGTCAATTTGTTCGGTGGCCAGCTATCAGAATGGTACATCAAACGAATGACCCATCCCGCATTTGACGAGCTACCCCCGATCGTGGTCTCCAAGGGGCTTGACTTCACCAGGTACCTGGACCTGAAAAATTACAAAGAATCTTATCACCCTAATGAGGAATTGACTGTGGACGTAACCTACAACTCGCTAAAAGCGGCAGGTGTTGAAGTAACTGTTGATGGCTTGATTATAAAGCTGTCCGGAAAACTTGACGACTCGCTGCCCCTGGAGGAAAATGTGCTATTGGCTGTGAGGGACCTTTTTGGTAATCAAAAAGTGCTTTCGCTCAGGGTCCAGACTAACGACGACGAACCGGAGCCGGAAGATCCCTACAACAATCTTACCGATTGTCAGGTCGGGCCTTTCCATTATATGAAAACAGCCATCGAGATTTTCAATAACGGTAAAATACGGGTCCCCTACGATTCTGTCGGGGTTAATCCATTACAATGGAAAATTGTCAACAATGACACGGACATAGTACCGCTTCACGCTGGCACATCACCTTCCGATAACGGACCTTTTTTTATTGCAGAGTTCTTGAAGCTCCCTGGTCAGACCTACCGGATAGGTATTCGTGGCGCCATTTGCAAAAGTCAATGGGTTTTCCGCGACCTGGTTCTGCCGATTGACACCACCATCAACTGGGCGGCAGGATACCCAAAGTATAACGACCAGGGATCATTCAGCGAATTCCTGGCGAAAATCGATCAGTCCATGCAGGCGCTGACCGAGCTGCTAAACGTTACTACCAATACTAAACTTTATTCAGTTACCCACGATTACGTGGCCAATGTGACAGAGATCCAGGTGTGGAAATCACCAAAATATCCTGACGGGGTTTACCGGCTGTCGGTGGGCTCGCTTTCAAAAGATATAACGGTAGGGACCCCGCCGGGGCCACCGGCGGTCATATTCAAATTGGTTAACGGTTATGACGGCTCTACTATCAAAGACCTGTTGACTGGCGCTTTCGATGGTGATCTGCCTTCTGGTGGCTTCAATGGCTATTTTAAAGCTACCAATATAGGGTTCACCTATACATACGCAAGCCTTAAACTTTATTATGAAGTTGCAGGCGTGTATACCGATGTGTCATCTGCCGGCGTGTCTTTCTCGACAGGCGGCATAGCTTCATCTTCGGTCCAGGTCATGAGACTATTTAATGTGGCAGGGACTGATTCCCGTGTTATTGCCTGGAACAACGAGCCGATCAACCGCGGTGGCAAATTCAAGATAGTTGCCAAATTCACTGACGGTGAAGGTGGTCCCGTTAAAGGGACTTTCGAGCAGCTATTTGAGCTCAATCAACTCAAAGTTTACGGCGGCTGGTACAATCGTAGTTTACCGGGGTCCCGGGTGGTTCCCGTTCTGGGAGATTTGAGATATAATGGGGTTAGGATTATTAATAATAATGTTTGGTCAGAACCATGGTTATCTAGTGGTCTGGGCGATCGACGAATTGAATTTAGTTTTGATAAGGTGACTTGGTATGGCACGAGTAGCTGGTTTGACGCCGAAAATGGAAATACTGCCCTTAGCAATATTATGCTATTGAATTCGGCCCCGGGCGTGCCAGTCGATTTATTTCCACTTGGCACAAACAAAACCATTTATCTGCGGGACGGCATGAAGCATTCTGTTATCAGTGAGCCGTATCAGATAAACCAGGCTGGACAAGTTGCCCTACTGGGTACTTACGATGTAACAACGGGCGGTCGACGCATGACGCAGCAGAAATCGC
>NZ_JBDSFX010000005.1:0-15960 GCF_039919315.1 Dyadobacter sp.
GTAGTCGAAGGATCCTTCGACTACGCTCGACATTAAAGCAAACGAGGCCTTTTCGGGGCCTCGTTTGCTTTCTAATCAATATTCTTCAATTCCTCCTGGTTCTTTTTAGGAAGGCTTGCCACGATGAGATCATAGGAATCTTTTACCCAGCCAAATAGTGTTTCGCTCGGAATACTACCAGTCACACGGACTGTGTTCCAATGCTTTTTATTCATATGATAGCCGGGCTGCACGTCGGGATAAGTCGCCCTTAATTCTTCGGCTTTCTCAGGATCACATTTCACGTTGAACTGATGTCCTGCCGCATCCAAGGGCGTTAAAAGAAAGACTTTACCCATTACTTTAAATACCAGCGTATCCGGCCCGAAAGGAAGTTCTTCGGTTACGCCCGGCAATTTCAGGCAGTAATCCCGCAGTGTTTCTAAATTCATCTTGTTAAAGCTCTGATGATCATAATGATTACACAAATCAAAAACATGACGATAGAGATTCTATTAATCCCGTGCATCATGCGCAGGTTGACCGAATCCGGCGAATTAATGTCGCGTTTCCTGAAAACCCGGATGAAGTAGTAAAATACATCGCCCAGTTGAAAGTATTTTTTCATGTGGTTTTGATTTTGGCTGTTAGCTGTTAGCTGTTAGCTGTTAGCTGTTAGCTTGTTGTTATGAATCGGCTCATTAATTACTTTGATGCAACTTTCCCGGAAAGCTTAGAGCTAGTCCCTAAAAGCTAAAAGCTAAAAGCTAGTCGCTAAAAGCTAAAAGCTAAACCAATACCTCGCGCTCTTCCGGCTCTATCCACCGGCCATCTTCTCTGATCAGCCCGATCAGCTCTTCTACTGCTTTCGCGGCAGTCACTGATCGTTTGATCACTTCTTGCCCACGGTATAAAGCAATTTTATCCTTACCCATACCCACGTAACCATAATCTGCGTCGGCCATTTCGCCCGGGCCGTTTACAATGCAACCCATAATCCCGATTTTCACACCTTTTAAATGCTCGGTGTGCTTACGGATCATTGCAGTCGTTTCCTGTAAATCAAAAAGCGTTCTGCCGCAGGAAGGGCAGGAAATGTATTCTGTTTTTGACATCCTTGTCCGGGCTGCCTGTAAGATCCCGAAAGCAATGCTGTTGAATGCCGAGGCTGCTTTTAGCTTCTCCGTGCGCGTTGTTTTATCTGGAAATTCCGGCGATAACAATGTCCCGTCACCGAAGCCATCTACTAACAAACCTCCAATATCAGTTGCCGAATAAAGGGTGAGCTTGTCCCCCATATCAGACTGATAAGTCCTTTGAATGATCACAGGGACTTTTATTTTCAGTTCTGTGAGTGTATAAAAAAATCTGCGCAGTTCCGGCATTGCGTGCGCATTGTCGGTTGACAAAACCAGTACTACCCGATGATTATCACGTATTTTCTCTAAAAAGCTTTGATCAAACGAATGAATGTTGCCTTTGATAAAACTAACCGGGCTCCCGATAACATTCCCTGCCTCAATGAATTCTTCGGGACTGAGTAGCGGAAATTTGTTTTGCTTCTCAGGATGGCCTAACCATTGATTGTAATCCAACATTTCCTTCAATCCGTTCGGTAGCATAAACGGTACAGGTTGCTGGCCGGTATATATAAAATCCGCTCCCTGATCATTCATTGCCCATTTGTCGGGTACCGGCAAAAAGAAATGACCAATGCTTTTCAGATCTTCCAGTTGCTGAACATGCACATTGGAATAATCGGCAATGACCCTGGGCACATTCAGGTGGCCAATGTTATAAACCTCCTGCGTGTCGCGCCGTGTGTACTGAAAAGGGTTGATCGGGATAATTTCGACGGGTTCAATAAAGTCATGTGGCGTGCGGGAAGTGTAGCGCTCGATAAGCGCGCGGGCCACAGGTGCTTCCTTTTCAGGTGCTTCTGTTAATGATACCCGGACCGTGTCGCCGAGACCGTCTTCCAGCAGAGTACCGATTCCGACAGCGGATTTAATCCGTCCATCTTCGGCTTCACCAGCTTCGGTTACACCCAAATGCAATGGGTAAGGTTTCAAACCTTCCTCATCAAGTCTTTGGACAAGTAAGCGATATGCTTCCACCATCACCTGCGTATTGCTGGATTTCATCGACAAAACAATGTTGAAGTAGTTGAGCTCTTCACAAATGCGTAAAAATTCCAGCGCGGATTCAACCATACCGAGTGGCGTGTCACCGTACCGGCTTAATATCCGGTCAGAAAGCGAGCCGTGATTGGTACCGATCCGCATTGCCGTGCCGTATTCTTTACATATTTTGACCAAAGGAATAAATTTCTCTCTGATCCTCTCTAATTCTGCTGCGTAAGAAGCATCTGTATAATCAATGACCTCGAAACGCTTGCGATCGGCATAGTTACCGGGATTGATCCTGACTTTTTCAACGATCCTGGCCGCAAGCTCGGCAGCATTGGGTGTAAAATGAATGTCTGCAATAAGTGGGACATGAATACCCAGCTTATGCAGACCATTGCGGATATTTTCAAGATTCTGTGCTTCCTTGACGCTTGGCGCCGTGATCCTGACATATTCACAACCCGATTCCACCATCCTGATCACTTCGTCAATGGAGCCTTGGGTGTCCATCGTGTCAACCGTGGTCATCGATTGTACCCGGATCGGGTAGTCGGAGCCCATTGGAAGGTCGCCGATGTTGATGGTAATCGTTTTACGCCTTGTATATGCTGTCAGGGAAGGACAGTAGAGATTTGTTTTTCTTTCGGAAGCTGTTATTACTGACATGGAATGATCATTGAGATCCATAATGTATGCAAAGGTCTTAAAACAAAAACACAATCGGAATTACAATCGTGCATTTAATAACCTAGCCCTCGATCCTGGTTCCCGAATCCACGGTAATGATATAACTTTTGCCTCCCTGTTTTTCAATAGCCTCTGCCACTTCTGCTGCGCGGGAAGGTGCATACACAAACATACATCCGCCACCGCCGGATCCATTAATTTTCCCACCCAATGCTCCTGCACTAAGCGCTGCATTCATCATGCGCTCTATTTTAGGAGTAGAGGTTCTTTTATGGTCACGCAGGTTTTTGTAATGCTTGTAAAGCAGTTCACCAAAATGAGTGTCAAACTGTTCATTAACAGGTGTATGGATACTTTGCGTTAACAGTGCTTTACCTTCCAGTAATATGTCTCTATCCTCTACATTAGCACGCAACAGGCTCAACTCGTCATCGGAAAGCAGCGCTTTGTAATCAATGGTTTTTTCAAACGGAGTAGTGAAAATGGAAAACTCCGGATCGTAGGCAGTAACCTTTCTGATCACATCTTCCATACCATAGCGGCAGCGCGACAGTATGCCCAATGTATCTTTAGGTTCCAATGAATCGCCGAGTACGAATGTGCCCAGCTTTGGCGTGAGCGCTTCTACTTTAATGATTGGAGTTGATTCCAGATAGATCACATTCCCGATGGCAGTGGAGTAATGGTCCATCATACCGCCGGGCTCCCCGAATTCGAGGACTTCGGCCGCATTGGCAATTTCTCCCAGTTCTTTTTGAGAGAAATTGAATGGATTATCACTCATTTTATCGAGAAAATGAGCCCAGGAAACAATGAGTGCGGATGAGCTGGAAGTACCCGAATTGATCGGGATATTTCCATGGATCACACATTCAAAACCCTTCGAAAACGAAAGGCCTTTCCTTTTTAAAACATTGACAGTACTGCGGAAATAATCTCTCTGGATCACATAAGGAAATGTGTCACGTAGAGAAAATTCCTCTTTTAAACCTAAATCAGGTAAATGCAGGATTATTTTATCATCGTCGCGATATTCGCCGTCAATACTTATTCTTCGCGAGATGGCCGCCGCTATTACCGGTAACCCAAGGTAATCCTGATGTTCACCAAATAAACAAATGCGGCCGGGAGTCGAAATCCTCATGAACTACCAGCTTTTCTTTTTATGACCAACAAGGCCGAAATACAATATGAAAAAATACAATGGTACCATTACCCAATAGGCTTTTTGCGTGCTGCCGATTGAGTCAGCGATCCCTCCGTAAACAAGAGGCAGGACAGCACCACCTGAAATACCCATTACCAACAGGGCAGAGGCAATTTTGGTGAATTTTCCTAAACCACTTAGCGCCAAAGGCCATAATGCAGGCCAGATTACTGCATTGGCGAAACCAAGCACCGCAATGCACATAACCGATGTAAAGCCAGTTGTGAAAATTGCAGCAACTGTAACCGCAAAGCCCAGCACGGAGGAAAAAATCATATAAGCCTGCTGCGAAACAAATTTAGGAATCAACACAATCCCAAGCACATAACCGAACATCATGCCTCCCAATGTGTAAGCTCCAAAAACCCGCGCTTCGTTCTCAGGAATCCCCAAAGAAACACCGTAATTGATGATTGTGTCCGCTGCAATAACTTCAACACCCACATAGCAAAACAATGCAAGTACGCCCAAAACAAGGTTGGGATATTGAAAAACAGAGGTTTTTTGTGTACTAAGCTGACCTGTTGCCGATGTTTCCTCTTCTTCTTCACTCACTTCTACCAGGCCTTTTGAAAGCCTGATTACGACTGCAAGCACAACCAGAACTCCGGTCAAAATCAGATAAGGAACAACCACTTTGTCAAGCTCTTCTTTGGGGTCGGTTGAACTTGCACCCGCCAAAAGCAATTTTCCAATAATGATCTGGCTGATAATCCCAGCTCCTTTATTGGCGATTCCCATGACGCTGATCCGCTGCGCTGCGCTCTCGCGCGGCCCGAGCAATGTTGCATAGGGGTTTGAGGCAGTCTGCAAAACGGTTAACCCGATTCCAATCGTGAATAAACCTACCAAAAAGACGGGGTAGGAAGCCATTTCGGCTGCTGGAATGAAGATCAATGTTCCGGCAGCCATAACCAGCAAGGCCAGCGACATACCATTTTTGAAACCTGTCTTTTTTACAACATAAGAGCAGGGGATCGCCATGATCGTATAAGAAATGAAAAAGGCGAATGTCACCAGATACGAACTGGTATTGTCAAGAGAGAAAGCTTTTTTGAAGAAGGTAATCAGCGTTCCGTTTACCCAAGTGATGAACCCCATCACGAAAAATATTACGCCGATAATGAAGAGAGGGCCTAGATAATTGTTCTTTTTGCTCATTTAAGTGATCGTTAGTTGGGTTGTTTTCGGGTGTTAATTATGATTTATTAATATGTTATCAGGTATAGTACTCAATATTCGTCATTCAGGCCAAAGATGCGCTTGTTTGTTTTCCATTTGCCTCTTGTGAAGTCAGGAATTTCGACCGGCGAGCTGCCTCTGGCGATTGACATTTCTGACAAGGGACTGATAGCGCTCCAAACAGCCGCATCATAAACATCAATCGGCGGCGCTGTTTTTCTTTTAATTGATTCGACAAAACCTCTCAGTACAAAATAATCAATGCCGCCGTGGCCTGCATTTTCAGCTTCGCTGGCGTATTTCTTCCAAAGCGGATGGTCATTTTTATCAAGATAGGGCTTGTCGGGTTCGGATGTGTGTTCTTTGGGAGAAACGCCTTCGAGATAAATACTATGTCCATCGTTCATCCAGATCCCCTCGGTCCCCTGTGCGCGGAACGCCAGCGAATAGTGGCGCGGCGAATTGGTATCGTGGACTAACACGATATTTTCGCCATTATGGCACTGGATTACGGTCGTTACTATATCGCCCAGTTTGAAATTTACCTTCGCATTGGGATGATCTTTGCCGCCGTGATCTACTATATATTTATGTAGTCCCCTCGATTTGGTAGAAGTAGAGGTCAGATAGGTAAAGCAATTGCCGCGGTTGATATCCATCCAATGTGCTACCGGGCCAAGACCGTGAGTAGGGTAAATATCACCATTACGGTCTACTGAATGCTGTGTGCGCCACTTGGCTTCCGAAAAACCTTTTTCGCCAAATTCGACACCGTAGCCTTCATTACTTTTACCATTATTAAGTTTGATTCCCCGCAAGTCGTGCTGGTAACCGCAATGTGCGTACGTCATTTCACCAAACATTCCTTCACGGATCATTTTGAGGACGGCCATCACATCGCGCCGGTAGCATACATTTTCCAGGATCATGCAATGCGAGCCGGTCTTTTCGAAGGTATTAACCAGGTCCCATGATTCTTGCAAAGTGACTGTGGCTGAAACTTCTACGGCTGCATATTTGCCTGCATTCATGGCAGCCAGTGCCATAGGAACATGCCATTGCCATGGAGTAGCGATCAATATGCCATCCAGATCATCCCTTTTGACCAGGTTCAAAAAATCTTCATCCCCTTTGGAATAAACCACAGGCGCTTTCCGGCCTGCTTTCTTTATTTTATCCAACGTAAAGTTGATGGCCGAACTGTCAATATCACAAATGGCGTTTATTTCAATGTCGGGGCGGAAAAGTGCCTGTTCTACATGGTTACGTCCACGTAGCCCAACTCCTATGAATCCCAGACGAACTTTATCGGCTACTTTTTCTTCTTTTAAATGTATTGAAGGCAGGATTCCTATGGCAGGGCCCGCCAGCGCAGCTTTTTGAATAAAATTACGTCTATCCATAAATTATCTGTTAATAAGGTTTAGGAAGGAGCGCGGAAAAGGCAGTGCATTCCCGACAGTCCAAGTTCGCAATTTACATGCAATAACGAGATTTTTAAATTTTTTTATTAATTAAAATTTAAAGCATTATTCTTGCTTCTTCCAATCATTTCAGAATGTGATGAACAAATTCGTTCTTTACAGCGTTACCCCAAAGCAAGTGACTCCAAAGCGGGCATTTCATGCAGGCTCGACGACTTTAAATGTGTTGGACACAAACTTTGTAACGACATTTAAGGCAATTTTAAATTTAAGTGTTTAAAATATGGCGCAAAAGGTGGCGGTGTTCCGGAAGGAACATTTCAATGCGGCTCACCGTCTTCATAATCCAGGATGGACGGACGAGAAAAACAGCGAGGTATTCGGTAAATGTAACAATCCCAATTTTCACGGACACAATTATGAATTGATCGTGCAGGTGACGGGAGAGCTCAACCCGGAAACTGGCTATGTGATAGACATGAAGATTCTCAGTTCCATATTAAAGGAGTTTGTCCTCGACCGGTTTGATCAC
This sequence comes from Dyadobacter sp., assembly GCF_039919315.1. GTDB lineage: Bacteria > Bacteroidota > Bacteroidia > Cytophagales > Spirosomataceae > Dyadobacter. The sequence continues at coordinate 7,141 of NZ_JBDSFX010000005.1, forward strand.
AAAAATCTCAATCTGGATGTACCGGAATTTAAAAATCTGAATCCCTCTGCTGAAAACATAGCGATCGTTATCTATTCAATCCTAAGAACTAAAATTGATTCAGGCCTCGCCCTGAAAGTCAGATTATATGAAACAGAACGGAACTTTGTCGAATATCCCGTTGACTGACAACGTTGATATTGAAGAGATTGGCGATGATCACTTATTTTCATCCATCGAAACCCCTATGCGTAAAGATGCCTTTGCCATGGAGGATGAAACAAAAATGGAGCTGATTGAAAAGCATTTTCGTCACATTATGGAGATCATGGGCCTGGATATGACCGACGATAGCCTGAGAGGAACTCCGAAGCGTGTTGCCAAAATGTTTATCAAAGAGGTTTTCAGCGGGTTGGATCCTAAGAATAAACCAGCGGTAACGCTTTTTGAAAATAAATATAAGTATGACCAGATGCTGGTGGAGAAAGATATTTCTGTCTTTTCAAACTGTGAGCATCATTTTGTGCCGATCTACGGAAAGGCGCATGTTGCGTATATATCAAGCGGAAAAGTGATCGGGCTTTCCAAATTAAACAGGATCGTTGAATATTTTGCCAAAAGACCTCAGGTTCAGGAAAGGCTCACCGTGCAGATTGCCAATGAATTGAAACAAGCTTTACAAACTGAAGACATTGCAGTGGTGATCGACGCGCAGCATATGTGCGTACAATCCCGTGGGATCCGCGATTCAGGCAGCTCTACCGTTACTGCTTATTATGGTGGTAAATTCCTGGAAGAGGCAACCAAGAAGGAGTTTTTGAGTTATCTGGGAATGTAGTGAGAGTTTGGCGTAGTCTCAGACTACGTCCGAGTGTTATCGGTCTCTGGCCGCTGGCTAAATGTTAGTGTACGTACCGGTCGGAGACCGGCTTTCGCATGGACGTAGTCGGAGACTACGCCAAACTTCATATCAGCCAATGATAGCCACAAAATGACGACACCTGACCAAACATGACAATAAATGTCGAGTGTAGTCAGGTGTTGTCAAATATTGTTAGTAACTAAAAATTAAACCGTCGGCCCTACACGTTCCAGCAACGCCTTCGTCGCCTTAATCCCTTCATACTCCGAAAGCTTGCTTCCTTCATATTCGATACCGGCGATTCCTTTGAAGCCGCTGTCTTTTACGATTTTAAGTATCTTAGTGTAGTCTGTTTCGATACAGTTTCCTTTTTCGTCGAAGTCATAAGTTTTAGCACTCACACCTTTCGCGAATGGCATCAATTCCTGCGTTCCCTGATATCTGTCGTAAGATTCTGCGCAGCCACCGTCTTTTCTGGTGATACAGAAATTTCCGAAGTCAGGAAGCGTTCCTACGTTTTTAAGATTAACCTGCTTCATCACATCTGACAACCATTTGCCATTTGACGATGAGCCGCCGTGATTTTCGACAATTACATTGATACCTGTTTTTTTAGCGAATTCACCCAGTTTACCCAGTCCTTCAACCGCCGCTTTGGCGACTTCTTCATTGGTGCCTTTTCCGAACGCATTCACGCGGATGGTCTTGCAACCCAGATATTTCGCCGCTTCAACCCATTTGTAGTGGTTTTCAACCGCTTTATTACGAACTGCAGCATCCAACTCTCCCAAACCGCCTTCGCCATCAATCATGATCAGATGGGCAGAAACGCCGTTATCTTTTTGTCTTTTGATCAAATCGTTCAAATAGGTTTTGTCTTCGGCTTTGTCTTTGAAAAACTGGTTAACGTACTCAACAATGGAGATTCCGAATTCTTTTTTCGCTAATTCAGGGAAGTCGAGATTGGTCAGTTTTTTTGCAAAAAGCGCTTTGTGCAAAGACCATTCTGCCAAAGAAATATCAAACCATAATTTTTTAGCAGCAGGCTCGGCAAACAGATCGGTAAAAGTAGTAGCGGCCAGTGCGGCAGCTCCTGCTTGTTTAATAAAATCGCGTCGGGAAAAATACATTGTGGTTAGAATTTAGATTTATGTTTACTCTTGAATGTGAATTTTTGCTTCGTTATACAGCTTTTCATTTTTCACCAGGCTTGCTGCCGTCCATTCGATGTCCTGTATAAATGCGTGTTGCCGTACCGGACAATCGTCGATTTTGCAAAAGTAGCAACATTGGAACAGGCAAGGGTCCGCGTGGACAAAAATTTCCGTTTCCCCGGAATTACTCGCTTTTAAGGTGTTTTCAAAGTCGTGGATCGTTTCATGCACTTTTTGCAGTTCCCAATAATAAGGTAGCGTCAAATGGCAGTCTACATGAAGATCAGAGCCATATTGCTGAACTCTGAGGTTATGAACGTCGATCCATTCAGATTTCTTGTGGTCTCGAAGGGTTTGTACCACTTTTTCAAGCAGGGTTTCGTCGCTCGCGTCCATGAGGCCTGCGACCGATTTACTCACCAATTGAAATCCATTGAATGCTAGAAAAACACCAAAAAACAATGAAGCGACGCTATCGATCCAGGCGTATCCTGTCAACAAAATCAGCCCCACGCTCAGAATCAGCATTACGCTACTGATACTATCCGACATTAAATGTCGTCCATCTGCAATGAGGGCGAGTGAATTCACTCTTTTGCCTTCGGAAAGCAGCTTATAACCAATGGCCGTGTTGACCAGAATTGTAAAAAGGATAAATCCCGAACCTTGCGCCAGATTTTGGATAGGAGCGGGGTCCATTAAGCGCTGGACTGCCTCAATGCTAATAAAAAGAGACGCAATGATAATGAGTGCGCCTTCAAATCCTGCGGAAAAAAATTCTACTTTCCCGTGACCGTACGGGTGGTTCCGATCTTTGGGCTGAGATGAAAGGTAAATGCTGTAAAATGCAAAACCACTGGCAATTACATTGATAATGGATTCCAAAGCATCGCTCAGGATAGCATTGGAAGACGTGAGATAATAGGCAAAAAACTTCAAACCTGTCAGCACGATGCTGGCTACAAAAGACAGCAGGATAAGACGTTGTTTGAGCTTATTTTGGTTTATTTGCATTTGGGAGTTGTCATTCAGAGGTCAAAAATACTAAGAAAATGCGGGTTATAACCACAGAAAATAATTGGAAAACACTTTCTTCCGAAACCGTATATGAAAACGCCTGGCTGGAACTCAGTCACCGTGACGTCATTAACCCGTCCGGTAATAAGGGTATTTATGGTTTGGTAAAATTCAAAAATCAGGCCATTGGTGTGATCCCGATTGACGAGGAAGGGAATATTTATCTGGTAGGCCAGTTCCGGTATGCGATCGACGAATATTCCTGGGAAATTCCGGAAGGCGGCGGGATGCTCGGAGCAGATCCATTGGATGCAGCAAAACGAGAACTAAAAGAAGAAACGGGTTTGGTTGCGGCAAAATGGACCAAACTGGCCAGAATTCATACTTCTAACTCTGCTACCAACGAAGAAGGTTTTCTCTACATCGCCGAGGAGCTTACGCAAATGGACGCGGAACCGGAGGATACCGAGGATTTGCAGGTCAAAAAAATACCTTTAAAGGACGCGGTGGATATGGTGATGCGATCGGAAATCACGGATTCTCTTTCGGTATGTGCCATTTTGATGACTGCACGGCAGAAAGGTATCTGATATGCTGCAATCACTTTTTTACGGGACGCTGACCGGGATCGCATTGTGCCTCACATTTGGCACCGTTTTTTTTTCATTGGTTCAAAACAGCGTGGACAATGGCTACCGCACGGGCATCAAGATCGCCTTCGGGGTCTTTGTCTGCGACATCATCTTCGTCTTTTTCGCCATTTTCGGTACCGCATTGTTACCCGACATTCCTGATTTCAAAAAATGGATGGCGGCGGCAGGGGTGGTGTTTTTGATAGTATTAGGCCTTAATAACCTCGTCCGGGGCCAGCCCAAGATCGCTTACCCGCAAACGCGCTTCGGTAATCTGCTTTATTACTTTACAACAGGCTTTTTGCTGAATGGCTTGAATCCCGTCAATTTTATAAGCTGGGTAACCATCGCTTCCTATATACGTACCAACCTGCATTATAACCTGAACCAGGTGATATTGTTTTTTTCAGCCAGTGTAATAGTCGTTTTTCTGGTAGAAAGTGCGATTGCCGTATACGCGCACCGGTTGAAAAGGATCTTCACGCCGCGGGTAGTGACCTTATTTAACAAAACGACAGGCGTGGTTTTTATCCTCATCGCCTGTCAGATCGCTTATACTAATTTCTTCAAGTAATGTCGCTATTCAATGTAGCCATTGGTTTTCAAAAATCCTTTCCAGTCATCGATCAGGAAGTTTTTGAAAACCCTTGGGAATTTGTGCTGTCCGCCCATTTTGCCTTTTGATTTCATCCAATCATAAAAAGCCTGATTAGGAAGAACGGTCACCAGTACCTCCTGCAATGCGTGTCGTCGTTCGACGGCGTAATCATCGTTCAGTTCCGCCAGTTTCGCATCCAGTTTTTTCCTTAATTGCGCTACATCCACATCTTTTTCCTCTACGCCGATGTACCATTGGTGTGCGAACATGGTACCATATTCCACGCCACAAACTGTAAATTCTTTCACGGTTAAACCCATTTCATCAGACACCAGGTCAACAGCTTTATTCATATTATCGACAGACAAATGCTCTCCGCAAAGGCTCAGGTAATGCTTAGTTCGGCCGGTAATGACAATTTCTCCTTTGGTTTTATCGACAAACTTAATAGTATCTCCAATCAGATATCGCCAGGCACCTGCACAGGTTGACATCAGTAGTGCATACTCTTTTCCTTCCTCCACCTGGTCCACCATCAATGTTTCAGGGTTGGGCTGCAGTGTTCCGTCTGAGTCGAAATTAGCCTCATTGAAAGGGATAAATTCAAAAAACAGCCCATTGTCACACACCAGCTCCATTCCCTGGGCTCCCGGCCGGGTCTGGTAGGCGATAAATCCTTCGGATGCCAGGTATGTATTAATGTAAATCAATGGTCGGGCGAGGAGCTTTTCAAATCCCTTTCGATAGGGTTCAAAAGAAACACCGCCATGTGCAAATACCTGCAAATTGGGCCAGATGTCATGAATGGTTTTAACTTTATAATGAGCGATGATCTTCTCCATCAAAAGCTGTATCCAGGCCGGCACGCCCACGATGAAACCAATGTCCCATTCATGCGCTTGCTTGGTAATTTCTTCCAGTTTGAGTCCCCAGTCTTTTTGCGCTGCTATTTTTTCGCCGGGCTTGTAGTATGGCCTGAACCAGTAGGGGATCTGCTTGGCCTGAATCCCGCTCAGGTCGCCTTCAAAATGCTTATCCTGATTGTTCAGATTTGTACTACCTCCGAGCATCAGGAAACCCTTTTCATACAGGTCGTTTGGTAGGTCTTTATAATGTCCGAGCGAGAGGATCTGGCGTATGCTGGTTTTCTGCATTGCGCGCGACATCGCTTTGGTAACTGGAATGTGCTTGGTGGCAGCCTCTGAGGTGCCTGAGCTCAATGCATAGTATTTGATCTGTCCCGGCCAGCAAATGTCCTTTTCGCCTTCAAGCGATTTATTCCACCATTCGTTAAAAATCCGGTTGTAATCGAAAACGGGGACGGAGCGCTTGTATAGTTCGTAGAATGCCCCTTTTTCACCAAAAAGAATAGACGAAAGCAATTCGTCGAAGTTATATTTTTCGCCAAACTCCGTGTACCGGGCTTTGGCCAGTAATTTTGCGAGCGTTTTTTTTTGCTGTTGATGCAGCCCCGCTTTTCTTCTGTTAGCAACAATGTTGCTGAAATGAATGCCTTTTTTTAATAAACTGCCTACTAATGCCATAGCTGATTTTAATTATAAATCCCAGGTTGATAGCTGTTTTAGTGCTTCATACTCTGTCAGATCATATTGACACGGGACCACCGAGATATAGTTGTTATCAAGTGCCCAGACATCGGTATCTTCTTTCTCTGTATCGAAATTGACGAATTCACCCGCCATCCAAAGGTAGCCCCGTCCGTTGGGATCCACCCGGTAATCAAATTTTTCCTGCCATTTGGCATGCGCCTGTCGGCATATCTTAACTCCCCGGATCGGCAAGTCTGTTTTCTGAGGAATATTCACATTTAACGCAACCCCTCTCGGTACCCCATTTTTCAAGGCTGTCTCGGTAATAGACTTGATAAACGGGATAGCATGACTGAAATCAGCGTCTTCCCGGAAATCGCACAATGAAAAACCAATGGCCGGAATGCCTTCAATCGCCGCCTCAATCGCTGCCGACATGGTACCCGAATAAAGCACGCTGATCGAGCTGTTGCTGCCGTGATTGATACCACTTACCACCAGATCAGGCTTACGATCCTGCAAAACATAATTTTTAGCCAGTTTTACACAATCCGCAGGTGTTCCCGAGCATTCATATTCTACTACATTTTCAAAAATATGGGTGGAATAAAGTCTCAAAGGTTCACCTATCGTGATAGCATGTCCCATTCCCGACTGTGGGCTGTTAGGCGCTACCACAACGACTTCTCCCAGGGTTTGCATGGCTTCTACCAGTGTTAGGATTCCTTTTGATGTTATACCATCATCGTTTGTAACTAAAATAAGGGGTTTCATATATTTCTACTTATCGAAATGTGAGCCTGGCGTTAATGTCAGGTCGTCGACGAAGTATGGTGGTTTTTAGGTTAATAAATATTTATTTGCAGTTTTAAGTGTCAAATTTAAGCAATATGCCATCATTCACAATAAAGCATGCAACCGTTGAAGACATCCCGGTGATCATTTCGGTGCAGGAAAAAACCTGGGAACCTACTTACAGTGACATTCTTAGCAAGGAGCAAATTGATTATATGTTCGAAAAAATATATTCATTTGAATCCCTAAAAAATCAAATGACGGTTGCCGGGCATCATTTTATGATCCTGCTCAATCAGGATCAGCCTGAGGGCTTCGTTTCCGTTTCAGAAGATGAACTTGGAAAGTTCAAATTACATAAAATATATGTACTTCCGGCTACCCAGGGTTCCGGCGCGGGGAAATATCTCCTGAATGAAACGGAAAATTATGTCAGGTCTGTCGGGGGGAAAGTCCTGGTTTTAAATGTTAATAAATATAACAAGGCCAAGACATTCTATGAACGAATGGGTTTCCAGGTTACCGGCGAACAGGACATTCCGATTGGTCCGTACTGGATGAATGATTTTATTCTTGAAAAAGAACTGAAGTGAGCATCAAGCCGGTTCAGTTCTTTGAGCAAGCTTCATTTTCTTCAGGTTCTTTTTCTGACTTTTCAGTCCCTGCGAAGGATGGTAATGGTTACTCTGGCTCACATAATAGCCGGTACCATCATACGTGCGCTTGCCCGGGTGCGCCTTGCATTCGGGAGAGCATGCGCCCTCCATTGCCTCGCCGCATTGATGGCATACTGGCACATGCGTGTTACATTCCGCATTCGCGCAGTTGATCATCCGGTCGCAGGGTTCATCGCAAACGTAGCATTTTGAGATCACCGTCGGGTTAACAGAATTGACATCGACCGTGATCCGGTTGTCGAAAACATAGCATTTACCGTCAAAATTCTCGCCACCCTCTTCCAGTCCATAGCGGATAATGCCGCCGTGCAATTGGTACACATCGGTAAAGCCCTGATCGAGCAGGTAGGCACTCGCTTTTTCACATTTAATACCGCCGGTGCAATAGGTAACGATCTTTTTGTCCTTCAAATGCTCGATCTCATGCACATGGTCGGGCAGCTCACGCAGGTTATGCATGTCAAAAGTGATCGCATTTTTGAACTTGCCGACTTCATGTTCGTAATCCGAACGCATATCCACCAGCACCACATCAGGATCATTGATTAGTTTTTTGAACTCGGAAGGTTCCAGATGCTTGCCGGTGCGAACCAGCGGGTTTACGTGAAGATCAGAGTTAACGATCTCGTCTTTCACGCGCACATGCAATTTTTGAAATGCTACCTGGTCATGTTCTTCTATTTTAAACTGAACGTCCTGAAAGCGCTCGTCAGAGCGGACGTAGTTCATATATGCCTCACAATCTTCCGGCGTGCCCGAAACGGTTCCGTTCAATCCTTCGGGAGCAATGATGATCCTGCCGAGCAAATTATTTTCAACACAAAACAAATGGTGCTCGTCGCGATAGGTTTCAGTATCGGCGATGGTAGCGTAGTAATAATATAGAATAACCCTGAAAGGCTTCATTGATGTAACTTTTAATGTCAGTAGGATAGAAAAAAGACAATATTCTGCGCGGATCTTTTCTCCAAATCAGTCGCAAATATACGAATAACCGTTCTTTAACGAAAATCAAAAAATAGGACTTTGGTCAGGACTGACTATTCAGCGAAATCTATATTTTTGCAGCTGCTCATCTTCTTTCACTTCACGCATTTATCTCATGCACATAGCTATCATTGGTAACATTGGCGCCGGAAAAACTACGCTTACCCAAATGTTGGGTGAATATTACAAGTGGGATGTGATGTATGAAGCCGTGGAGGGAAATCCATATCTCGCTGATTTTTACCAGGATATGGATCGTTGGGCATTTAATTTGCAGATCTTTTTTCTTAATAACCGTTTTGCTCAGGTACAGAAGATCAGGGCGACGACCTATTCCACCATTATCCAGGACAGGACGATCTACGAAGACGCCTTTATCTTCGCCCGGAATCTCCGCGAGTCGGGTGTGATGACCGAGCGGGATTACCAAACCTACCTTCTGCTGTTTGAATCCATTATCCGCACCGTTTCCCAGCCGGATCTGCTCATCTATTTGAAAGCCGACATTCCCAAACTGGTTTCGCAGATTAAAAAGCGTGGTCGCGACTTCGAAGCGGACATTTCAACCG
>NZ_JBDSFX010000006.1:0-19914 GCF_039919315.1 Dyadobacter sp.
ACCTAAGTTGGGCGTTTGTGATACAACTTCTCGTTATCTAAGGAAGGAATTACTTCCTCCCCTGGACAATGGTCACATTGCTCACCCTGGCTTCTTCTACTACCGCCGGGTTATGGGAACAAATGAACAATCCAATCAGTACTTTTTCTTTCAAATTCGCCATCTCATGTGCGCCTACTGCATGCAAGGGAGCGCCTTTGGCCGCAGCGCGCATGGTGTACTCATTGCCTTTACGTTCCACCTGAACGGTCTGAATATTTTTTTCTTTGCTAAAAATCTCATCTTCCGGATCACGCATTTTGTCGCCTTTGGCAACCCGCCATTGCAGCACGGTGAGGCCGTCGCCATGCACTACGGCGCTCAAATGGGAAGCATCTTCTTCTGTGGACTCGCGCACCATCCAGCCTACTTTCCGGTGCGGATCTGTGCCTTTCCCGGTTAGGTCAAAGTCAGCAGTTACCTTGAAGTCACCTGTAAGTTCGCGGAAGAGGAATTGGAACTCATCGCGTTCAAACCAGATGTTATAGCCCGAGCCTTTCAGCACATATTCTTTTTTTACGGCGTCATAACGCGAGGAACCTGCAAGCTTGGGGTTTCCGACATCAGCACTTTTTTCAAATTGCCCGATTTTGGCCGGAGCAAAGCTGGCCAACACGATAATTGTCAGTAGAATAGGTAAAATTATTCTTTGCTTCATAAAGAAAAATTGATGGATTTAATGGTAGGAACAGTATAGAGCAGGACAGTTGCCAATCTTAAAATAGACATTATTGCCCCAATAAATGTACATTTTTTTAGTTAATTAATTATATTAATGAAAAAGTGAGATTTGACATTCCGAACCCACAACATGATTTTCAAGACAAGAATTTTTTTAGCCGTTATAGGAGCTGGAATTGCATTTGCTATTCAATCCTGTAACAAAACACCGGGCCAGGCTGCGGAGGAGAAGTTACCTAAGGAGGTCAGTTACAACTTTGACATCAGGCCCATTCTTTCGGATAAATGTCTGGCATGTCACGGGCCGGATGCCAACAAACGGGAGGCCGGTCTGCGCCTGGACGTGGCGGAAAGTGCCTTTAAAGCATTGCAGGAAAATCCAAAGGCACACGCACTGGTAGCAGGCAAACCTGAATTTTCACAGGTATATCTGCGCATTGCTACCCAGGATACGTCCCTGCGTATGCCTCCGCCTGCTTCCAACCTGAAATTATCCCAGCGCGAAATAGATCTTATTGAAAAATGGATCAAGCAAGGTGCTAAATATGAAAAGCACTGGGCATTTGTAGCTCCCAAAAAGCCAGCCTTGCCGGAAGTGGATCAGGAGGACTGGCCAAGGAATGAAATCGATCGGTTTGTACTCCAAAAGCAGGAACAAAAAGGTCTCACACCCAATGAAGAAGCCGACAAGGAGCGACTGCTAAAAAGACTGAGCCTGGATCTCAATGGCCTGCCGCCTACACTGCAAATGATGGATGAGTTTCTGGCTGACCAAAGTTCGAAAGCTTATGAAAAAATGGTGGATAAGCTGCTGAAAAACCCAGCCTATGGTGAAAAAATGGCGATTCACTGGCTCGATCTTGCCCGCTATGCCGATTCGCACGGGTACCAGGATGATGGTTACCGGACGCAATGGCCCTGGCGTGATTGGGTGATCCATGCATTCAATCAAAATATGCATTATAATGATTTCGTGACCTGGCAGCTGGCGGGAGATCTCTTGCCAAATTCAAGCAAGGAGCAATTATTGGCGACTGGTTTTAACCGGAATCATAAAATCACCGAAGAGGGCGGCGTAATCCCGGAAGAGTACAGGATGATGTACGTTACGGATCGTAATGATCTGTTTGGTAAGGGGTTACTGGGTGTCACGTTGGAATGTGCACATTGTCATGATCATAAATACGATCCGTTTTCGCAGAAGGAATACTACCAGATGTTTGCCTTTTTTAACAATGTAAAAGAGGTAGGGATCGAATCCGTGATCGGCGGGCCGGAAACTTACGCCAAAAAACCTTTCATGGAGATCAGCAATGAAGACGTGAAGAAAATCCTGACGTTTGTGAACAAGCCTGATACCAATCGGTTGATCGTGTCGGTAATGGGCGACCTGGACACATTACGCAAGACTTACATTCTGAAAAGAGGTGTGTACGATGCGCCCGGCGACGAGGTACAGCCAGGTACGCCGTCTTCTATTCTGCCTTTTGATAAAAAATATCCTAAAAATAGACTGGGGCTCTCCGAATGGCTTTTTGACAAAAAGAACCCATTGACTTCGAGGGTCTATGTGAACATTCTATGGCAGGAGTTCTTCGGAAAAGGTATTGTCAAAACTTCCGGAGATTTTGGAATGCAGGGGGAATTGCCCTCACATCCTGCACTACTCGACTGGCTCGCTGTTGACTTTATGGAACACAATTGGGATGTAAAACGACTTGTAAAACAAATGGTCACGTCGGCTACTTACCGGCAGTCGGCTGTGGTCACGAAAGAAAAACTCGCCGTGGATCCTGATAATATTTTGCTCGCACGCGGTCCTCGTTACCGCATTCATGCCGAGTTTATCAAGGATTTGGTACTAGCAAGTAGCGGCCTTTTAAACAAAACCATTGGTGGCCCGAGTGTAAAGCCTTACCAGCCCGCCGGACTATGGGAAGGTGCGACATCCGGTCGGGGACTGCTGTCGGTTTATAATCAGGATCATGGAGCGAGCCTGTACCGTCGTGGCATGTATACGCTGATCAAACGGACGGTTCCGCCACCCACTATGAGCATTTTTGATGCTAGTAATAGGGACCTTTGCGAAGTGAAGAGGCTGAAAACGAATACACCATTACAAGCATTGGTGATGATGAATGATCCCGCAGTGCTGGAAGCCTCCCGCGTGCTGGCCTCCAAATTGGTGCAGGAAAAAAGCGTCACAAAGGATAAGATCATCAAGGCTTTTAGATTGATAGTATGCCGTACACCGAATGAAAAAGAACTGAATGTGCTGACATCCTACTATGAAAAAGAGCTGAAAACGATCAAACCGCAAACGGCCGATAAAATGGTGACAGTTGGGGAGTACCCACTGACCCGAAACATTGATAAAATGTCATTAGCTGCATTAATGAGAGTCATTTCCACGATTTATAATCTGGAAGAGACGATAACGAAGTCGTGAGGGTTGTTGGCTGTTAGCGATTAGCTTTTAGCTAAACGCGAATAACGGAGGGGCTGAAATCAGCAGGTGTAGTAAAAAACGCTTATGGCTAACAGCTAATAGCTAATTGACAATGAAGGAGAAGCTCAAATCAACTGGTAAAGTCAAAGGAAGCTAACAGCTAGTAGCCAACAGCTAAAAATTATGGAAAAGGAAATATTAGAACACGGATTTAACTTCAACAGAAGGCGCTTTTTATCCACCATGAGTCTGGGGATAGGGAGCGTTGCGTTGGGATCATTGCTGATGCCCGACTTGTTGAAAGGTGGAGGATTGGAAGAGGAGGGGTTGGCGCCCGGTATTCCGCATTTTGCACCCAAAGCCAAACGGGTGATTTATTTGTTTCAAAATGGCGCGCCTTCCCAGCAGGAATTGTTTGATTACAAGCCTAAACTCCGTGATTTGAATGGCCAGGAAATACCGCCTTCGGTGCGCGGAACACAGCGACTGACAGGTATGACGGCCAATCAGGCCTCGTTTCCGCTGGTAGGCTCTTTCGTGGACTTTAAGCAGTACGGTCAATCGCAGGCTTGGGTGAGTAACCTGCTGCCTTATACGTCCAAGATCGTGGACGACCTTTGTATTGTCAGGTCCATGTACACCGAGGCCATTAATCATGACCCTGCATTGACATTTTTACAAACAGGTTCGCAGCAGGGAAACCGGCCTAGTATGGGTTCCTGGCTGAGCTACGGGCTTGGTAATGAGAATAAAAACCTGCCAAACTTTACGGTGTTGCTTTCCCGCGGGGTGGGTAATGGTCAGGGCGTTTATTCCAAATTATGGTCCAATGGTTTTCTTGATTCCGTGCATCAGGGTGTACAGTTCAGCAAAGGGGAAGATCCTGTGCTTTACCTCCGGGATCCCGAAGGAATGGACCGTCACGAGCGACGTGATATGCTTGATAATCTTTCTGAGCTTAATGAATTGTCCTACCAAGAGTTTGGCGATCCCGAGATCAGTGCCAAGATCAAGCAATATGAAATGGCTTACCGGATGCAGACTGCCGTGCCGGAAGTAATGGATTTGTCGAAGGAACCCGATGATATTATTAAGTTATACGGGCCTGAGTGCCTGGTACCGGGTACGTACGCGGCCAACTGCCTGCTGGCGCGGAAGCTTTCCGAGAACGGTGTGCGATTTGTCCAGCTTTACCACCAAGGTTGGGATCAGCACGGAAACCTGCCATTTGAAATTACCAAACAGGCAATGGATGTGGATCAGGCTTCGGCTGCATTGGTAACTGATTTGAAACAACGCGGATTACTGGATGAAACGCTCGTGATATGGGGTGGAGAATTTGGCCGGACCAGCTACACCCAGGGAAAACTGACGGCTGACAACTACGGTCGCGATCACCATCCGAGGTGCTTTACAATATGGATGGCCGGTGGCGGTATCAAGCCCGGGATCGTATATGGTGAAACTGATGAGCTGGGTTACAACATTGCCAAAGATCCGGTGCACGTTCACGATTTTCAGGCGACAATACTGCATCAATTGGGCCTAAACCATGAGAAACTCATTTTCAAGCATTTGGGCAGAAGGTATCGGCTTACTGATGTTTCAGGCAAGGTCGTCCGGGACATTATCAGCTGATTTTTCGCAGTCGTTTTTTAATTGATCAATTTTTGGGTAACGTTTAAATGCATTTACGATTCAGGGTTTTTGCGGAACAGGTACTGGTTGCTTCCAATATCTTCATTTTGTTTTTACTGCTCTTCGAAAGCAAACTGGTCATTCCGGCATGGCTGCAAACCATTGGCCGTATGCACCCGCTGATCCTCCATTTTCCGATCGTGATCCTGCTGCTGGCGATGCTTTTGGAGTTTTTTCGCTTCAAACCGGAGTATGCTACCAATCTTTTTTACAGGAATTTTCTTCAAAATCTATTGCTAATCGGCGCCCTATTCGCGGCTGTGACAGTGATTATGGGGCTTTTCCTTTCGCGAGAAGAAGGCTATTCCGGAGATACATTGCTTTTTCACAAATGGACAGGCGCGGGTATTTTCTTCTTTTCTTCTATTATTTACTGGATCAGAAATACAACCTGGTACCGGGCACCGCTGGCCAAAACAGGAGCTATGCTGACGGTGATTGCATTGATTATGACAGGTCATTATGGTGCGGCATTGACGCATGGCAATAATTTTATCTGGGAGCCGATATCTTCTGGCAAACAAATGGCCGCAGTTCCATTGGATCAGGCACTTATTTACGCCAATGTGATCCAGCCGATCTTTGAGCAGAAATGTACGAGCTGCCACAATCCCGACAAGTTGAAAGGCGAACTGATCCTGACCGATCCTGAATCCATTATGAAAGGAGGGAAGTCAGGAAAGTTGCTGGTTCCGGGGAATCCGAAGATGAGCCTGCTTTTGCAACGCGTTCATTTGCCCATCGAAGAGAAAAAACACATGCCGCCGACTGGTAAGGCGCAACTGACATTGCAGGAAATTTCTATACTCACATTGTGGGTAAAAGGGAAAGCGGATTTTAAGAAAAAACTGACCGATTTACCTCCTACGGATTCATTGCGGGTCATCGCTTCCTCTTTTTTGCAACCCGCGAGCCAGGAGAAAGAATACGATTTTCCTTCTGTGGATGAAGAAAAGGTAGCTGAGTTGAACACAGATTACCGGACGATCTTACCGTTGGCGCGCGAATCACCGGCATTGGCAGTGAACATTTACAATAGTGCGGCATACAGTGTGAAGCAGTTGGACGAATTGAGCGAGATCAAAAAACAGGTTATTTCGATTAATCTGAACAAAATGCCCGTGAAGGATGCCGATATGAAGAGCATTACGCAGTTTGAAAACCTGAGCAAATTGGATCTTAACTTCACGGATGTGACTGCGGCAGGTTTGAAGGAATTATCGTCATTAAAGCATCTGCAAAACCTTACGCTCACAGGCACTAAGTTGAATTTCAATGATTTAAAAGCACTGTTACCAACATTAAAAAGCTTGAAAACGGTCGCGGTATGGGAAACGAAATTGTCGGCTGACGAAGTGGTGCAATTACAAAAAGTGAACAAAAACCTGGCGATCATTGGTGGTTTTAAGGACGACGGTAAAAATCCATTGAAATTGAACCCGCCGCAGGTGAAGAACAATTCAACCATTTTTGGCAAATCGCTGGCATTGGAACTGAAACATCCGATTAAAGGCGTGGATATTCGTTTTACGATGGATGGAACCGAGCCTGACAGCACTAAATCGCCATTATTTGATCATAAGACGGTATTAACGAAAAGTGAAACCATTAAGGCCAAAGCCTACAAAAATGGTTGGTATGGAAGCGATATGATCACGTTTGACTTTTTCAAAAGCACATTCAACCCGGATAGTGTGAACCTGCTTGCCCCGCTCAACCGCGTACACCAGGCCGAGGGGGCGAAGACATTTTTCGATCATAAATTGGGTGTTATCGGTGCTAACAACCCCGCCTGGGCTAACAACTGGGCGGGCGTTAGAGACAATGACATGACTTTTATTTCTGAATTCAAGAAACCCGTCATGCTATCTTCACTCGGAATACATTATATGGTGGAGGAAGATACCGGTATTTTTCCGCCTGAACTGGTGGAAATCTGGGGCGGCGACAATGCTGGAAATTTGAAGCTTTTGACCAAATTCAAAGCCGCACTGCCTTCAAAAGGAGACAAGCCTTCATTAAAAACTGTGGAAGGGAAATTCAAGCCTCAAAGTGTCTCTTACATTAAAATAGTGGCGAAACCATTAAGTAAAATCCCCGAATGGCACAGAAGCAAAGGCAATAAGGCGCTTTTACTGGTTGATGAAATGTTCCTGAATTGAACTGATTTCAGGCTTTTTGAATTCGTCGCAACATTTCGGCGCAGGCGCGGGCATTGTGGTAGGGACATTTCCAGAAATTGATTTTGTCACCTTTAACGGGCGTACCATCCGCTTTGACAGTACCATACCATTCCCCTTTCTCTTTGTCTACAAATTCATTGATAATGTAATCCCAACTCCGCTCCGCCTTGATTTTGAACTGATTGTCTTTGGTTAGTTCGTAGGCATTGTAAAATCCAACAAGCTGCTCGGCTGCCACCCACCAGCTCCGGTCGGTTTGTGTATGTTTGGTTTCAGGATCGTATTCGTAGTTGAGGGCACCATCTGCACTTAAACCCTTGTTGACCGCAGTGGCCATTTGAATCGATTTTTTCTTCATTTTCTCAATGAGTTTTTCGCCATGAAGAATTTCGGCGGTTTCAAATAGCAGCCAGGAAGCTTCGATATCGTGACCGTAGGAAATAATGTTGTCCTTTGGTTTCCACTTTTCGTCAAAAAACAGCCGCATACTGTTGGTCTCGGGATTCACTATATGCGTGATAATCGCTTCCAGCATATCGGAAGTCTGCTTTTTGAGTTTTTTGTCCGGCCAAACGCTGTACAAATTGGTATAGGCTTCTACCAAATGCAAATGCGTATTCATGCTTTTAATCCAGGGACTTTTGCTGAGAATATAGTCGTCCGTATGGGTCCAGTCGCGGGCGAAAGCTTCCCGGTATCCACCATTTACGGGGTCAAAAGCGTGCTTTTCGATGACATTAAATAATGCGATCGCTTGGTCTAGCGCCGGCTGATGGTGCGTGATCCGGTAATATTCGCTGAGTCCATACATTGCGAACGCATTGCCGTAAATCTGCTTTTTCGTTTCCAGGGGGGAGCCATCAGCCTTCACAGACCAGTATACACCGCCGTGTTCGGGGTCGATGAAACTCTTAACAAGCTGCTGATATGCCCGGTCCGCTAATGTCAGATATTTTACTTCTTTAAAGAGCCTGTGTGCCAGTGAAAATGTCCAAAGTATCCTGCCAGTGAGCACTACGGAACGCGGCGAGTCTTTTACAGGTTGGTTTTCATAATTGACCTGACCATAAAAGCCACCTTTCTCCGGGTCCGGGCCATATTTTTCCCAATAATCAAGAATGGCAATCAGTTCTTTTTTAAAAGCATCAGCAGTAAATGCGGCCATGTTCTAAGTCTTTTTTTAGATAAAGCCGTCTGATAATTATTCATACTTATTGGGGATGGCGTTCTAAAAGTGATCCGCAAGTTTACTATTGCCCAATCTTCACCAACTTCTCCTCCACATTCCAACCCTCCACCGAAAGCAGCGGTGAAACTTCTTTGTCGGGCATATATTCCAACGTCACGGTCTTACTTTCACCGGGCAGAATTGAGACGTAATTATCCTCATAGAACACCGGCAAAAGGCGTTTTTTTGTTTTTGGATCGAGTAACGATAGCCTATTAAAGAATGCTACCGGACCTCCTGCGGGATTAGTGATTGTTACTGCGAGTTTGCCTTTTTGAACCTCGCGACTGGTGACGCTGAGTTCCGATTTTTGAATGCTTTGTAGGCCACTATAATTGCCTTTTTCATCAGCTAGCCAGTATAGATTGTTGCTGACAGTTTCTTTTTTAACATTCAGAAGTTTTAGCGAAAGAAACATACCTTCTTTCTTAGCCAACTCCCTGATTTCTTTTTTGACACCCAAAATGCTACGAGTCGTCGATGGGCCTATTTCCACGAAAACCTGTCCGAGGCTTTTGCTGTTGCCTTTCATATCAATGGCGTCGATCACCAGCATCAGGTCATACTGATGCTTGAATGTGTTATTCACGATCGCTACGGCAGTATCGGCAGGGTTGTACATGACATGCAGCGGCTCGCTACCCGAGTGTAATCCGTACAAGCATGCATTCGGGTCGAGGTAGTAGTCGTACATTTGGCCGCGCAGCGAGGTCCATGGATTTTGTGTTTTCCAGATGATGACACCGGTGTACCAGTCCCACATGTGAGCGCTGAAACCTTCCATTAACGCCCGGTACTGGTCGAAGTTCACAAGCTGTGCTTTCTTGCCAAAATCACGTGCATCTTTCGCTTTTCCATAGGGATCAATGTACTGTTCGTAGCCAATGTATTTGTGATATGCCCACACGGAGTCAACTTTTTCACGCTTACTATCAGGCGAATAGGCAGGTGCAATGAGGTTTTCTTTGGGCATAAATCTTTCCAGCGACTCATAGTCACCGACGCCTACCGAACCTATTTCCGAGTTAAATGGCCAGGTTTTGTAGTTCCAGAAGCGAGCTAGCGGCTGAATACCATAAGGCCCGTCGCCGTTACCGCCGAGCGAATTAAATGACATGTCGTCGGAATTGGAATAGTCTACAAACCAGCGGGTTCCGTCCAGTTGGGGCAGGATGGAGTCGCGTAACGGGTTCATGATGTCAACGGGCAAAGTGATCTCGTTCCCGCCACACCAGATCGCGAGCGAAGGGAAATTCCGGATCATCTTGATCTGGTCAGCTGCCGATTTCAGAAACAGACCATGATCGTCGGGATACTTTCTTCTTGTCCATTGATCATCGAGTTTCATAGGATCTACCCACCGCCCATTGCAATCGCCTGATCCCCAGAAATCCTGCATCACCAGAATTCCATATTGGTCGCAGGCTTCATAAAACTCAGGCCTTTCGGTGAGCGCGCCTCCCCAGATTCTCAATAGATTCAGGTTCATATCGCGGTGAAACCGAACTTCTGCATTGTATCTTTCATCGGAAAAACGTAGCATGGCGTCGGAAATGATCCAGTTGCCGCCCTTGATAAAAACGCGCTGGCCATTGACCGATATCTGTTTGCTACGGGTAGTCGTGTTCCAGTCCGCCTGTATTTCACGAACCCCCACATTCATTTCCTCGGTATCGGAAACCTTTCCGTTCTGCACAAACTGCATTTTGAGAGGATAAAGATGCTGCTCTCCATAACCATTGGGCCACCAAAGTTTTGGGTTGTTCAGGATATGGTCAGGTAGTTTAATTTCAATGGTCGAATGTGGTTGAATGGTGACCTCCCTGGAAACTTTGCCACCGTCGAGTATATAGTGTAAAGTGCCCTTTTGCGGCAATGCAGTGGGATTTTCCAGTTCTGCAGTCACTTTAATGGTAGCTGGTTTCTGGCTGCCTTCCGGGTTACGCTTGCCAGATACCAGTGTGACAATATGCGGGTTTTTAATGTTGATTGTGCCCGTTTTTTCAATGATCACTTTGTCCCAGATACCGGTATTACGGTCCCTGATGGGCTGGATCCAATCCCAGCCAGCCACGTACTGGTGCGATACATTACGGGCAATGGTGCCGTCGCCACCCTGTCCGCCATTTGGGTTGCCAACGGGATCCGGCGGGTAAACGATAACGGCAAGCCTGTTTTTGCCTGATTTCTGAATGAATTTCGTCACGTTGTATGACTGGCGCAGGAACATTCCTTCGTGCGTTTTAGTATTCAGTTTATTTCCATTCAGAAACACATCACAACCGTAATTAACACCCCGCAAATGCAACCATACTTCCTGTCCGGGATTGACATTTTCTTCAAAATCTTTTACAAACCAGTAAGTGTAGTATTCGCGGCCTGTATTGAAAATGTCGGGAATGAGCTTGTTGCTCATTCCAAAAAACGGGTCCGGAATTTGCTTGTTTTCGAGCATGGTGGTGAGCACGGTACCGGGTACCACTGCGGGCTGCCAGCTTTCAATGGCAAAACCACTTTTTGAAATAGCTAGTCCTGATTCTTTTACTTTGGAAACCGGCGCACATTTCCAGCCGGAGTTGAGTTCGCGAGATTCTTGGGAATAGGAGGGAAATACCGCAAGTGTGAGAACGAATATTAATAGCAGTGAAGAGATTTTCATAGAATAAAGTGGCATAAATTGTCGTAAAGGACAAATATATCTCAACCTTAGGCTACGAAACAAGAGAGAATATTGGTTTAATTAAAATATTAACGAACATTCATTTAATTATTAAATTTTTGTAAAAATTAGATAGAAACTAACCTTATAAAGCAAAAAAGGCCTGATAATCAGTTTATCAGGCCTTCGATATGTGATCTTGATCGACTAGTCACCCTGGTTTTCTTCCAGGTCATCATGATTGTCGCCACCAAGGCTGTAATAGTTGTTTTCTTCATCCTCCCTGCCAATCTCTTCGTCATCATCATCCAATTCCGATCCCGGAACGTCCAGGTCGTCGCCTACCAGGTCGTCGTCAAATGACTTTTCATTCCATTCTCCTGCTTCAAGCTCCAACTCACGTTTCACTCTCGAAATGTCCTCAGGATCAATGTCAGCATCTATCAGACCCTTACGAAAGATGTCCTCTTCGGCCGGGTAATTTCCAGGAAGGTCGTCATCAAACAAATCGTCTTCGTCATCATCAAATGGGCTCATAGCAGTAGTATTTTATTAGATTACTAAATTACGTAGGATAGGTAGTTTTTGGTTCGATGCCCAAAGATGTTAAAAAAAAACATTCCAAATTAGATTTATTTAAGGAAAAATGAATGACTACTCCAAGTAATAAACTTTCCTAGGAATGCTTTTATATATACCGAAGAAATTCAGGTATTCATTTAATAAAATTAACCTATTTAACTCAATTTAAACATTACATGCAAAGAAAATTAATTAAAACGGCAAGCGCATTTTTCATGCTGGCGGGAGTTACAGGCCTTTTGGCGTACAAAAATGCAGCCGAGGTTCCTCCTCTGAAAAGTAAAATCACTGCACTGGTTGATGCGAAGGATATTAAACTTCCGGCAGGTTTTTCAGCAAAGATCCTGGCGACCGATCTGGGAGCGACGCGGCATATAGTGGTTGGTAAAAATGGCGATATGTATGTGAAGCTTTCGAAGCTGAAAGACGGGAAGGGAATGTATCTGTTGCGCGACGCGAATGGCGACGGTACGATCGATGAGCAAAAGCTTTTTGGTGATTATCAGGGCACGGGCGTGGCGATTAAAAACGGGTATTTGTATAGCTCTTCCAATAAAGGTATTTTCAGATATAAGCTGAACGATAAGGAAGAGATCATTGATTTTGAGAATCCTGAAAAGATCGTCGAGGGACTGGTGGATCATGGACGGGACAATGCAAAGCCACTTGCGCTGGACAACAATGGTAATATTTATGTTACAGTGGGTTCTTATAATGACAATTGCCGCCAGGCGGGTTCAGGAAAAGGAATGTCTCCATGTAGCATTTTGGACTCTGCGGGAGGAATCTGGAAGTTCAAAGCAGATAAGCTGAACCAAAAATTTGCGGATGGTACCCGTTATGCGACTGGTGTGAAAAACGCAGTAGGGATTGACTGGGACAATAAAACCAACTCCTTGTACGCTACAACGCACGGACGCGGCAAATTTGACGATATGTACCCTCAGTACTACACGCCGAAACAAAGCGCAGAACTGCCTGCCGAAACACTTTATCGGATCAAGGAAGGCGACGATGCGGGCTGGCCTTACATTTATTACGATCATTTTCAGAACAAAAAAATATTGGCACCCGAATATGGTGGTGACGGTAAGAAAGTGTCTGGCGAAAAAGCGATCAACCCGTTGGTAGCATTTCCGGCGCACCTTGGCCCCAATGCTCTGATGTTTTACACGGGTAATATGTTTCCGGCAAAATATAAAAATGGTGCTTTTATCGCTTTTCACAGCCAATCAGCGGAGCTGAAAAAGGGATATCTCGTCGCTTTTGTGCCATTTGTGAACGGTAAACCGGGCAAATGGGAGATTTTTGCGGACAATTTCGCAGGTGTTGACCTCGCAAACCCCAGCGGCCCTATCCAGCATCGCCCATGCGGCCTGGCCCAGGGACCCGACGGCGCGCTGTACGTGACGGATGACTTGAATGGTACTATTTTTAAGATTGATTACAAGAAGAAGTAGGTTACAGGCTCATTCCGCCGTCTACGAATATATTTTGCCCGGTGATAAACCGTCCTGCTTCCGAGCAGAGCAGGACGGCCAGCGCGGCGCAATCTTGAGGGTCTCCAACTTGTCCTGACGGAGTTTCAAGTCGCTTCGTAATCCTTTCTTCCGGTTCAGGCACATCCTGATCGAGGCGCGGTGTACCGATTACACCGGGTGCCAGGTTATTGACTGTAATTCCCTTATCAGCGAGTTGCATGGCCACATTTTGTACCATATTCAATACCGCTGACTTAGTTGCCGCATAAATGATCATGGATGGGTGTGGCTTCACCTGTTGCACACTACCGATCGTCAGAATTCTTCCCCAGCCTTTCGAAATCATTTCAGGAGCGAAACGCTGCATCAGCAGCAATGTTGACTTGAAATTGGCACTCACCTGCGCATCGAAGTCCTTTTCTGTTGTATCCTGCCAGAGTTTTGGTATTTGTACAGATGCATTCAGTACAACAATGTCGGGCATTTTGGCCTTCTTTTGAACCTGGTCAGAAATGGACTTGGCGCCGTCAGTTTTGGACAGATCAGCCTTGATGATGTATGTTTTCACGCCTGACTTTTTGATCTCTTTCGCAACAGCTTCGGCTTCTGCACGGTCTTTTCGATAGTGCAGGATAATGTCCGCGCCATATTCTGCAAACGCGATGGCGATCCCTTTGCCAATCCCCTGGCTTGAACCTGTTACCAAGGCAGTTTTGCCGGCTAAACTGAATTTTTCGGAAAGTTTCATAGAAGTTGCGCTTTTCGGTCGGAAGCCATCAATCCCGTGCCAGCAGATGAATTTGGTTAACACAGGATCTTTAAATCGCAGAAAATCGAACGGTAATTACGGCAATGTGGCAAACGCCCTCACCGGAAACGTTCCGACTCCCTTGAATTTGGGAGGTACCGCGCTGAACAGGTAGTTACTTCCCGGAAGCTTGTCGAGGTTACATAAATGCTCTACGATCAGGATATCAGCGCCCAGCAGAATGGTGTGGACTGGCCTACTGTTTCCTCGGGTATCATCAATATTATGGCTGTCGATTCCAACCAGTTTGACGCCGCATTCGAGGAGATATTCGGCGGCTTCCTTTGTCAGAAATGGATGGTTTTCGAAGTAAGCGTCGGTATTCCAGTTTTTAGACCAATCGGTCCGCACCAACACAGCTTTGTTTCTGATTTCCAGGCCTTTGAAATAATCAGCGCCGATTTCTATGACATTGCTGGCATCAATCGTAATCGCTTCCAGGTTCGCGAAAGCTTCCAGGTTGACCTCGGAAAGATCTTTTCCGTGTTCATACCGGTGAAAAGGACAGTCAATGTAGGTACCGGTGTTGCTTACCATTTCAATTTTCCCAATCTGAAATTCGGTACCTTCTTCGTACCTGCCCCTTGAATTTTCTCTGCTCAAAAAGTCGCAGATAATCGGTGCGGGAAGACCTTTGTAGGTAACTAGTCCATCGAAAATGGTATGACTAAGGTCGACGAGTTTTTCAGGCGATGGTGTGTCGACCGGCGTACGTTTGTGTTTTTCCTGAATGTAAAACTTGTTGAGAATATTAACTTTTCCCACCATTAACAGCCTCAGGTCCTGCACAATATAATCCGCCAGTTCCTGGTCAGAGATGCTTTCCCCGGTGATATCAAGCCGGAAATCCTGGCCTTGAATGCCACCTCCATTGGTAAATTGGATTTCAAAATCAAATACAACTCTTTGTTCCATGTGACTGAATGGTCTTTTTTGGGCAATTAAATCATATATATGGTTAGCTGGCTCACCATTCATCATTTTTATGCAAAAAAATACCCGTTCCAATGCTGATCAGAACGGGTGGTACTGCTGATGTTTTGTGATTAAAAGTCAGTATCAGGTTTTTCCAGTTCCATTTCCTTGATCCAGATGTTGCGGTATAGTACGTCGTGACCTTCGGATTGTAATTTTAAGCCACCAGGTGTGTCGGTAATGCCTTTTCCTCCATCATTGCCTCCGTCGATACCCGAATTAGCCCCGCCCCAAACCTGACTGATCTTTTGATTGGAGTGTACCTTTTTTCCATTGAAATAAAGCGTAACCATAGGTTGTTCAACCCGTTTGCCATCTTTAAACCGCGCTGCCCGGAACAAGATATCGTAAGAATTCCACTTGCCGATCCCGTTGTAGGCATAGTAAGGGGACTTGGATTCGTTGATCACCGCCGCCATTCCGTGCGAGGTGGTATCGCCATCCAAAACCTGGATCTCGTATCTGTTTTGCAAATAAACACCACTGTTTCCGCCTTCTTTGGTAATGTAGAACTCCACGTGCGCCCGGAAATCCTTGAATTGTTTTTTGGTCACAATGTCCGCCGATCCGTACAATCCGCCCGCAGAGGCAGGATCATTACAGTTGATCACGGTTCCTTTGTCAACAGGATCATTAACAACTGTCCATTTGATAGGCGGTTTGGCTTTAAAACGGGGTCCTTCCCAGTACATCCATTTCTCGTCCAGCATTTTACGGCTGCCGTCAAGGTACACCTCAGCACCTTTGGGAGCTTTGGTACCTACGCCGACCTGGGCTTGTGAAATGGAAACGAAGGCGACGGCAAATACTGCCTGCGCTAATACAATTTGCTTTATTGTTCTGAAAAGTCTATTCATTTTAAGTTAAGTATAGGTCGTTTGAATAATGTCCGGTCACGCCGGTCTTCGGTATAAGCAGCAGCTATTTTGTAATTACTCTTATACTACATGCTTTTTTGTTTTGTGTAGAATTATGGCCTCGTGTGCATTTACGTATATAATCGCAAAAAACGAAGATATGCTATGTTAACAGTCGGGCACGGATTTTTAATTTACTGCATCAATTCTTATTAAGCATTTAATAAGAATAATACTTTTCAAACTTTTACACACTGAATTGACATGACACCATTACATCAACAAAGTACAAGTACCGTGACAGGCGTGTTTGCAACGAGGGAGGATGCAGAGAAAGCTTATCAAACACTTATTAAACTGGGATATAAGGCAGAAGAAATAACATTAATCATGTCGGAGGACACCTGCGACCGGCTCTATGAACACGACGGGGATAGTTTTTACAACAACGCGGGGCTAGATTATTTTAAAAGAAAAAAGCTACAAGTTTCCAGGATCCCGGATGCATTGGATGTGTATGGTAGGTTTGTGGCGATTCCGGGACTGGCCCTTGTAGTGGCCGGAGGATTAAATGAAGGAGGTTTCAGGGCATTGTCTGAGTCTGTCATGTCCGACGAGTACGGCGAATATTTCCAAAGCCGCATTCGGGATGGTGAAATCTTGATCGACTTTGGCCTGCATACTCCCAAAGAAAGGAGCCTGATTATGGGATTGTGGGAGAATTACGGCGGTTACCCGATCGCTAGAAAGATCAGTAATGCAGCGTAAACCGATTTAAAACTGGTGCCGCTTACCGACACCAGTTCTCCCCTACAATTTCTCTTCAAAAAGCTTCAATATCCGTTTGTATTCGTCAGTCCAGGACGACGCTTCCACAAAAGAGTGATCTTCCATCGGATAAGACGCAAGTTCCCAATTGTTTTTGCCCAACTCGATTAGCCGCTGCGAAAGCCGCACCACGTCCTGGTAATGCACGTTCACATCTACCATCCCGTGGCATATCAGCAGATTGTTCTTTAATCCTGCGGCGTGATAAATGGGTGAGCTTTCGCGATAGGCCAGGCTATCGGCCTGAGGCTCATTAAGAATATTGGCCGTGTAGCTGTGATTATACGCAGCCCAGTCGGTCACAGGGCGCAATGCTGCACCTGCTGTAAAAACGTCGGGCGTAGTGAAAAGTCCCATTAATGTAATGAAGCCGCCATACGAGCCGCCATAAATACCTATTTTCTTCGCATCAATGCCATAAGTTTTGACGAGCCACTTCGCTCCGTCGGTATTATCTGTTAAATCCTTACCACCCATGAACCGGTAAATGCCAGTCCGCCAGTCGCGACCATATCCTGAGCTGGCGCGATAATCTAAGTCCAGCACGGTATAACCTTTGTCAGTGAGCAGGTTGTGGAACATGTATTCCCGGAAATATTGACTCCACCATTTGTGGGCATTTTGGAGATAGCCCGCTCCATGCACGAAGATGACCGCCTTGCCATTGGATTTTCTGGGTTCATAAACCCTTGCATAAATGTTCTGGCCGTCGGTAGCTTTGATGGTCACTATCTTCGCTTCCCGCCATTTGTAAGACAAAAACTCCTTAGTAATAGATTCTGTAACTCTTTGCGGATCAGTCTTTCTGCCAGGCGCAGGATTGTCCATCATGTATAGCTCCCATGGCGAAGTGCTGTTGGAATAGCGCAGCGCAAACTTGGTTTCATCGGGAGAAAGCGTTGCCTCGTATGCCCCCGTACGATATGTGAGACGTGTGCGTTCTCCGCCACTTACGGCCATACGGTACAAATGCTGCTCACCAGGGTGAACCTCATTGGTAATGATATAAAAAGTCTTTTTATCCTTGGACAACACCACATTCTGGACTTCAAATTTGCCGGAAGTCAGCGCGGTTTTCTTACCTGTCGATACATTCAAACTATATAAATGGGAGTAACCTAATTCTTCACTCTGGAAATAAATGGTTTGATCATCCAGCCAGCCGATTTCTCCTGAACTTTGCGGATAACCGCCGATCCCAGGGCCACCGATCCACGCCTCGTCACGCTGTCGGTCGAGTAGTTTCAGCGAAGCAGATTCAGGGTGAAACGCCATGATCCACCGGTCTTTGCTATCCAGCGAACGGACGACCACTACTGCATTTTTACCGTCGTCAGACCAGAACGGGCCGTGAAAAACCACTTCGCGCTCCTTGTCTTTCCATGCCGTGTCCAGTTTAGGATAATCTTTGAGGTAATCGGGCTTGTCGTGAATGCCTGGAATGTCCTTTACGCTTATTTGAATGGTGGTGTCTTTTTGAATGTCGTACACCCAGAATTCATGTTTGGAAGCTGGCGCGCCTACTTTTGTTCGGCCCGAAATGTCCTCCGTAAAACCTGATTCCGTTACATAATTCGGTATTATGGTTGATTTGGCATTTTTGTCGGGCAGGGCAAGCCCGTAAGTAATAAACTTTCCGTCAGGACTTACTTTCTGGTTGGAAACATTCTTGTCTCCTAGGTAAATTTCTTTCGGGTAGGAAGGTTTTTCAGACTCTGTAATTTTTTTGCCGGCGTCTTTTTTGTCTTTTCGTTCTTTCAAAATATCGAACATAGCGAGCTGATCTTCTTTCAGGAATTTTTCCTGATCTCCGGGCTTGGTATCTGACTTTTTAGTGCCGTTTTTAAAATCGGTCAGCTGACTGAGCAATCCGCTGACAAGCGAAAGGCCGTACAGATTGTTGCCCCGCTCAAAAATAATACTGGTTTCGTTGCCGCTTAATGCTGGATCGCTCTCACGTTCAGCAGTATAGGTAATCTGCCTGGTTGTGAAATTCTGGTATCCGATCAGAGCAATGTCCCCGTTCTTTTCAAAAAGCCTGAGCGTGTGTAGCCGGTTGTAGATACCATTTCTTCCCGGCAGCGTTTTGCGCTCTTCCGGTGTTATTTTGCTGATCTTTTTGTCTGCAATATTGTAACCGTACAGCGAATCGGCGGCATTTTTATCCGGATTCCAATTGAAATAAATCGTTTTGGAATCATCCGACCAGGTAATGCCCGACGGTGATGTCCCCATCCACATCTTAGGATCCCTCATTATTTTCTCCACAGTCAGCGGAGCCAGGGTTTGTGCCTGGGAATGGGTGGTGACGAGAAGAAGTGTTAAAAGTATAGATGTCGAAATTTTTGCGAGCAAGCCTCTTATTGTCATTATTTCTTGGGTTATTTAGTTAGTTTGCCCATGTTTTTGAAACTCAAATATGCGGAAAATTTATTTATTGTTTGTAATTGTCTTAACAACATTGGCTTGCCAACAGAAACAGGCTACCCTGCCCGAAAAAGGTGTCTCTTTCGCATTGAATGAGTACCGTAAGAAAACCATAGACAGCATTCATTATCAGATTGAACTGGATATTCCAGTGAAGAAAAATGAGCGGATCAATGGTAAGGAGACCATCACTTTTCAGCTCAATTCGCTTGATTCCGCATTGGTACTGGACTTCAACTCGGAGCAATCCAACCTGTTGAAAGTAGAGAAAAAGGGCGAAAATGTTCCTTATACATTTGAAAATGAGCATATCATTATTTTGCCGGAATATTTGAAAAAGGGTAAGAATGAAATCAGCATTACATTCATTGCCGGTGACCTGTCGCTGAACCGAAGCGAGGAATATCTGTACACGCTTTTTGTCCCGGACCGCGCCTCTACCTGCTTTCCGTTATTCGATCAGCCGAACCTGAAATCGACTTACAGCCTCACATTGAAAACGCCAGCAGCCTGGGAAGCGGTGTCTAATGGTGCTTTGGAAGCAAAAACTTCGGAAAATGGCAAGAGTATCTATCGCTTTGCAAAAACTAAACCGATCAGCTCGTACCTCTTCGCATTTGCAGCCGGGAAATTTTTTAAGGAGACAAAATCCTTGAATGGTCGCGAAATGACGATGTACTACCGGGAGACAGATACGTCGAAGGTCAACCGTAACCGGGATGAAGTGTTTGAACTCCACGCCAAAGCGTTAACGTGGCTGGAAGATTATACGAGCATTACTTATCCTTTCGGGAAGTTTGATTTTGTGTTGCTGCCGTCATTTCAGTATGGTGGCATGGAGCATCCGGGTTCGATCTTTTACAATGAGCCTTCCTTGTTTCTGGATGAAAATGCGTCTGTAAACAGGCGTATGGCGCGTGCCAGCGTGATTGCGCACGAGTCGGCGCATATGTGGTTTGGCGACCTGGTTACCATGGATTGGTTCAACGATGTGTGGCTGAAAGAGGTTTTTGCCAATT
>NZ_JBDSFX010000007.1:0-12803 GCF_039919315.1 Dyadobacter sp.
CAGAATAACTATAACCATTATGTGGACTATGCCGTGAATGGTGTGAAAGCTACCGGCGTACATCAGGTCAAAATCCGTTATTATGCCAATGGCAATGCGCTGGTAAGTGTGGCAGTGAATGGCAGTAATGCTATTCCTTCGGTGCAGCTGCCGCCGACTTATTCATGGAATATCGTTTGGAGGGAGGAAACATTCAATGTGACATTGAATCAAGGAAATAATACATTGCGTATTCAAGGATTGCCTGGCTACGCTGTTCGTCAGGACAAGATTTGCGTCACCGGCGACGGCTCGACAAACCCTGATCCTAATCCGGTTACCTGCAACTTTGCGATAGCCCCTACTGCCAATTCGCAATCCTACACGCCGCAGCAGGCCATGACATTCAATGCCAACTGCACCGGCGCGGATTGCGGTAGCGTCACTTATGCATGGACGGGCAACGGTGCCAACGCGACCGGCGCGTCAGCTAATATCAACGCACCTTCTGCGCCAGGCGATTATACTTATACACTGAAGGCTTCGAAAGCGGGATGCGCAGACAAAACGGCCAGCCTGACCATTCATGTGGGTACTAATACACCCGCTGAATGTGATTTCAATGTGACTGCCGCTCCGTCCAATGCTACTCCGGCATGCTCGGCGGCGATCAGCCTGACTGCTACTTGCTCGGGCGCCAATTGCAGTGGTGTTGCCTATCAATGGACTGGAAATAGCATCAATTTGTCAGGAATTTCGGTCAACACCAATGCGCCCGGGACCAATGGAGCATTTAATTACACTGTTACCGCTTCCAAAAACGGTTGTACAAGCAAAACAGCCACAGCTTCCATTACCGTAGCGAACTGCCAGCCCCCGACAGGAGAACCGTTAAACTTATGCCTGGAAGCGGAGAATTCCGATGGTAATGGCCCGGTAACAGGTGATCCGAATGCTTCGGGAGGTAAAACAAGGGGCGATCAAAATAACTACAACCATTATGTGGACTATACCGTGAATGGTGTGAAAGCAGCCGGGACTTATCAATTGAAATTGCGCTATTATGCCTCAGGTAATCCGCTCGTGAGTTTAGCTGTGAATGGAACGGTAGTGCTGCCGTCAGTACAATTGCCGTCTACTTATACCTGGAACATTGTATGGAGGGAGGAGATCATTAACATTACACTTGCGGAAGGTAACAATACAGTTAGGATTCAAGGGTTACCCGGACCGAGCCTCCGCCAGGATAAGATTTGTGTGACGGGTGGAGGGCAAAATGCCAGAATGGATGCACCAGAAGCCAAAACGCAAACAACCCATGTTGAAGAAGCCCTGACAGTCTATCCGAATCCATCAACTTCTCATTTTGAAGCGAAATTTAAACTGGTTACCGACGGCGAGGGAATCATTACCGTCACGGATGTGCAAGGCAAAAGCTGGTACAACAGCAAAGTAAAAGGTAAAGGAAGCCATCAGGAACAGATTCGATTGAATGGTGCACCTGCGGGAATTTACATTTTGCAGATCAAAAAGGGTTATGAAACAGAAACTAAAAAGCTGCTGCTAATTCGATAAAACATAATTCAAAAGGCCGGAATCGACTCCGGCCTTTTGAATTATTTGCTTTTGAAAGATCATTTAATCTTGCTATCCAGCCATTCCATGCGGAATTTTTTCATTTCCGCCGTTACTGGAAGATTTGCACCTTCGTTCAGCGTAACAATGAGCTTTGGATTTTCAGCGATCGTAAGCATCGTAGATTTAATGTCGTCCCGATGGCGGTAATCAACTGTGATTTGTTCGCCGGATTTATGCGCTTTAATAATGGCAGTTAATTCAGCTTGAGTACCCACCGTTTTGCCATCAACTTTAATCAACTGATCATCAATGTCAATTCCAGCAGTATACAATGGCGTACCAATGATCGTATTGGACTGTACTGTCAGTTCAGGTCCCTCCTTGAAACGCACATCTCCTATCCAAGGCTGTCCTTCAAACTGCTTTTTTAGTGATAAACCCGCCATTTGAAGCAAAGGAGCATAATTAAAGGATTCATGACCATTGACATACTTTTGGAAAAAACTTTCAGCAAAAACCTTGTCCTTCGAAAAAACCTCCAGTACAGTTTGCAGATCTGAAACCTGATAAGGTATTTCCGGCTTTCCATGCTTTGCCCAAAGCGCTTTCATGAAACCATCCAGTGTCAGGCCACGCGTCCTGAGTTCCAAATCCAATGCCAATGCAATGGACGCACCATATGGATAATAGGATGTGTAAATATTGGGATAGTTAGTTTTGTCCACCGCAACGCCCGCATCAACAAAAACAGCATTACAACTAGCCTGAACGGGTGAAATCCTCTTTGCTCCTGCTGTGTTTTCTTTGGTATTCACAAGCGAAGTCAATGTCTGACAGTACTCTTCAGGAGAGTCAAATCCTGCCCGCGCGAGTATGAGGTCTCCATAATACTGCGTAAAACCCTCGGCGAACCACAGTTCGAAGCTCATATTGCTCTTTTCGAAATTGAATGGTTCCAGCGTTTTCGGTCTGATCCGCTCCACATTCCAAGTATGGAAAAACTCGTGTGAAAAAACGCCGAGCAGGTTACTGGAACCATCGAAAGCAACGGGGAGTGTAATCATCGTGCTATTCCGGTGCTCCATTCCATCGCCTCTGACATACGGATTGATGCTCGCCAGAAATGTATATTGACCAGAATCAAAAACCGGGTACTCTCCAAAAACGTTTTGCGCTTCCTGTGTAATGCGTTTGATCTTGCTCGCAAAATTGGTTGCCAGCGAATCGGTGGACTTTGCTTCTAACGCAAGTCGGAACTTTGAAGGCTTTTTGTCCGGATTATTGACAGTCCATTCCTTAATAATGAGGTTACCGATTTTAACCGGCGAATCCATTAAATATTGAAGGTCCGGTGCAGTAAAGGTAGTCGCGTCGCCTCCCGGCAGCAGTTGGGTTGCAATGATCCATTTCTGATCTTTTGGTAAATTGAATTTCACCTCGATCGGCGCTTTCTCCAATTCCTTCACCCACATAAATGTCGCAGGTGCATTCAAATGCACGCTGCTTTGATCCAGTCCGGCGTAGGTACCATCCGCGTGATTGGCATATATTGTGTATTGAACCTTTACAAAACCATTGATTCCCGCCACTTTATATATGTCGCCATCTACTCTTTGAACCGATATCGACCTACCAGCTTTGTCAAAAGCGAGCACATCGTAAATATTTTTCCCATACTCATGTGTAGCGTACCTGCCAGGCGAAGACCTGCTCATGCGGAAAACAAGTTCCTTTTGCGGTGCGTCGGTGACGGTTACAGCAATATTCGCCTCATGATGGATGAGGTTGGGAAATGAAACATCATAACTGATTTTTTGCGCTGATGCATAGCAACTTAAAAATGGCAACGCAGCCAGGAAGAGTAATTTTTTCATCACAGCTAATATGTTTTTAGAATGCAGAAGGTTCAATTTAAAGTATATCTGCTACATTTTATACCACAATAGCCCTAGTAACACGATTATTGCTTAATTTTTCCATTCCAAATACCATTAAAACTAAAAATAGTCTTGAACAAAATGAAAAAACTGGTACTGCTGATAAGTGCACTGATCTTGCTTGTTTCCCAAAAATCGCATAGTCAAACCAAAGAGCTTTTGAATGGAAAGGATTTGAAAGGCTGGCATGTGGATGTTCCCGAAATGGACAAAGACCCGGCAGTGAAAAGCCCGTTCCTGATCAGAAACGGATTACTTGTCAGCATGGGAACACCGGGCGGGCATTTGATCACCGACGCTGAGTACCAGAATTTTCGTTTGACATTCCAATACAGATTTGCAGGAAAACCAGGCAATTGTGGCGCGTTGGTATTTGTTTCAACTTCAAGAGCATTGTATGAAATGTTTCCTAAATCCATTGAAATACAAATGATGAACCAGAACGCGGGCGATTTCTGGTGTATTCAGGAAGACATCACCGTTCCTGATATGGAGAAAAGACGCGGGCCTAAGGAAAAATGGGGAGTAAATGGTGACAAACTGCGCCGCATCCCTAACCTGACGGATGGAACGGAAAAACCGCTGGGTGAATGGAATTCGATGACCATTGAATGTCTTAAAAACTCCATTAAAGTATGGTTGAATGGCGAGCTTGTCAACTATGGCTATAATGCGACTGCCGAAAAAGGGCAAATAGCATTGCAATCAGAGGGTTCGGAGGTTGAATTCAAGGAGGTTAAGGTTACATCCATTAAAAGTCTAACAAAGTAAATGTTCCCAATTAAATCCAGTCGGGTTATCAGAAATATATCGATACTGTGCATTCTGGTCGCCAATATCGGGTGCGACCAGATTTCCAAAAATGTGGTCAGGCAAAACGTCGGCTTTTATGAAACCATTGAGGTGGTTGAAAACTACGTGACCATTACGTATGTGGAAAACACCGGGGCATTTCTGAGCATTGGCAGCAACTTGCCCGACACATTGAAAATTATCCTTCTTTCGGTAATACCGCTAATGGCCCTGTTTTTTGGCGTTATCTACATGCTATTAAAAAGAAATCTGACCTGGATGAGTGCGCTGGCGCTGAGTTTTGCAATCGGGGGTGGTATCGGCAACATTTACGACAGACTAGTACACGGGTCGGTAACAGATTTCATGCATATCAATTTCGGTCTTTTTCAAACCGGCATCTTCAACATGGCCGATGTTTCGATTATGACAGGCATGTTCATTTTTCTTTTTCAATCTTACCAAAGGCAGAAAGGCAGAATATTGCATCAATGAATTGAAAAGGAAAGTAGCAAAAAATGCCCCAGCGGGGCACCCTGATCCTAGCAATCAGGTATTCAGCAGATTTTTGAACTCCGGAGGAGTTTCCTGAAAGGGACATTGCTTTTGATGATTTCAGCATTTTTAAACAGGAAGCCCCTCCGGGGCTGGCAACGATCATCACATCATTATTCTAGAAACAGGGGGCCCCGCTGGGGCCTAAACAATAAAAGAGGCTTCGAAAGAAACCTCTTTTATTGTTTTTACAAATTCCCGGCAGTTTTTACGCTCCCACAGACCTCCTAATAATATTCAATGCCGAACCTGCTTTGAACCATTCGATCTGCTGTGCATTGTACGTATGGTTTACAGGGAACTCCTCATTGGTACCGTCATTGTGGTGCAACACGATCGTAAGAGGCTGTCCTTCTGCAAATGTTTCCAGTCCAAGAATATCAATGGTATCGTCTTCCTGAATTTTATCATAATCAGAAGTATTCGCAAAAGTCAAAGCCAGCATTCCCTGCTTTTTCAGGTTGGTTTCGTGGATACGTGCGAAAGATTTGGTCAAGATCGCGCGAACACCCAGGAACCGTGGCTCCATGGCCGCGTGCTCACGGGATGAACCTTCACCATAATTTTCGTCACCCACCACAATCGTTCCGATGCCATGTGCTTTGTAATCACGCTGTACCGCAGGAACTTCCGAGTATTGATTGGAAAGTTGATTTTTAATAGTGTTGGTTTTCTCGTTGTAGAAATTAACCGCACCAATCAACATATTGTTAGAAATGTTATCCAGGTGACCCCGGTATTTCAACCATGGCCCCGCCATTGAAATATGGTCAGTCGTACACTTGCCTTTTGCCTTTATAAGCAGTTTCAAACCGAAAAGATCCGTTCCCTCCCATTCAGGAAATGGCGCAAGCAATTGCAACCGGTCCGAAGTAGGACTTACCAACACCTGTACCTGGCTTGGATCCTCTGCAGGAGCCTGATAACCGGCATCTTCCACTGCATATCCTCTGACGGGTTGCTCCAAACCACTTGGTTCGTCCAGCATCACTTCTACACCTTCCGAATTAATAAGTTTATCGGTACGCGGGTCGAAAGTAAGACGGCCTGCAATGGCCAGTGCTGTTACAATTTCAGGAGAAGCAACGAATGAGTGCGTATTGGGGTTACCATCGGCCCGTTTCGAAAAGTTACGGTTGAATGACGTGATAATGGAGTTTTTCTCTCCTTTTTCAGCGCCATGCCGTGCCCACTGACCGATACAGGGCCCGCAGGCATTAGCCAAAACAACACCGCCGATTTTAGCAAATGTATCCAGGTAACCATCACGTTCTACTGTATAGCGCACGAGTTCAGAACCTGGCGTAATGGTATATTCTGAGCTTACGGTCAGTTTTTTATCAACGGCCTGTTGCGCCAGCGACGCTGCACGGCTCACATCTTCATAACTTGAATTGGTACAAGATCCGATCAAACCTACCGACAGTACTTCCGGCCAGCCGTTTTCCCTTACCGCAGTGGCAAACTTAGAAAGCGGCCACGCCAAATCCGGCGTGAATGGTCCGTTTACGTGTGGCTCCAAGGTCGAAAGATCCAATTCGATCAACTGATCAAAATAGGTTGCAGGATCTGCATAAATTTCATCATCAGAACGCAAATATTCTTTCACTGCATCAGCAGCATCGGCGATGTCCCCCCTTTCAGTCGCTCTCAAATAGGCTGCGCTTCTGGCGTCATAGGCGAAAATGGAGGTCGTAGCCCCGATCTCAGCGCCCATGTTGCAAATAGTAGCCTTACCTGTCGCCGAAATGCTTTCAGCACCGTCTCCGAAGTATTCAACCACATAACCCGTTCCACCCTTTACGGTCAATTGTCCTGCAACCCAAAGGATAACGTCTTTGGCAGCAGTCCATCCGCTCAGTTTTCCGGTTAATTTTACGCCGATCAAACGAGGCATTTTCAGCTCCCACGCAAGTCCCGACATGACATCACTTGCATCAGCACCGCCGACACCGATCGCGATCATTCCCAAACCACCTGCATTGGGGGTGTGAGAATCAGTACCGATCATCATGCCGCCTGGAAACGCGTAATTTTCAAGTACTACCTGGTGAATGATACCCGCTCCCGCTCGCCAGAACCCCAAGCCATACTTATTGGATACGGAAGAAAGGAAATCGTAAACTTCTTTATTTTTATCAACGGCATTCTTCAAATCCTGCACCGCGCCTACCTCCGCCTGGATCAGGTGATCACAGTGAACGGTAGAGGGAACAGCAACTTGGGGCCTGCCAGCCTGCATAAATTGTAAAAGAGCCATTTGGGCAGTTGCATCTTGCATCGCCACACGGTCCGGCGCAAAATCTACATACGATTTACCACGCTCGTACACCTGAGTGGGGGTACCTTCCCACAAATGCGAGTATAAAATCTTCTCTGCCAAAGTTAAAGGCCGCCCTCCTATTTGACGGGCAGCTTTTACTCTGTCCTGCATGCGGGCGTAAACACCCTTAATCATGTCTAAGTCAAAAGCCATAGTAATTAAATTAATGCTAATACATTCTCACGTATCAAAAACCGAACCACCGACTACTATCTACTCAATTGCTTAACGGGAGGCGCGAACTTGGTCAGGTCAATGCCTACCACCGCAGCCTTGTATTCATTTATGTTAGGGATCCGCCCCAGGATCGCAGACAGCACAACCACTGGTGTGGATGCAAGCAGAGACTCTCCCTTTTTGCGCTCCGAATCTTCAACTACCCTTCCCTGGAAAAGACGGGTCGAAGTGGCCATCACAGTGTCTCCCTTGGCTGCTTTTTCCTGGTTACCCATGCAAAGGTTACAACCCGGACGTTCCAGATACATCATATTTTCGTATTCGGTACGGGCCGCGCCTTTCGGTGCGTTATCGTCGAATTCGAAACCAGAGTACTTCTGCAACACATCCCAGTCACCTTCGCTTTTAAGTTCTTCTATAATGTTATAAGTAGGCGCTGCCACCACGAGCGGTGCATGGAACTCTACCTTACCTTGTTGCTCCTCAATGTTCCTAAGCATCTGAGAAACGATTTTTAAATCTCCTTTGTGAACCATGCAGGAACCGACAAACCCAAGATCTACTTTTTTATCTTCCCCATAGTATGAGAGCGTGCGAATGGTATCATGCGTGTAACGTTTGGAAACGTCCTTGTTGTTAACATCAGGATCGGCAATCATTGGTTCCACGATCACATCCAGGTCAATCACAACCTCAGCATAATACTTGGCATTCGCATCCGGAGTTAAAGCCGGCATCTCACCCGATTTAATCTCCGTAATTCTCTTATCAGCCCTATTGATCAAGCCTTGAAGAACCTGCCTGTGATTATCCATACCCTTGTCGATCATGATCTGGATTCTGCCTTTTGCAATTTCCAATGATTCAATCAGCGTATCATCTTCTGAAATACAGATAGAAGCTTTTGCCTTCATTTCTGCAGTCCAGTCTGTAAACGTGAATGCCTGGTCAGCAGGAAGCGTTCCGAGATGAACCTCAATGATCCTGCCCTGGAAAACATTCTCTCCTCCAAACTTCTGAAGCATCTGAGCCTGGGTAGCATGAACGACATCACGGAAATCCATGTGATCCTTCATATCGCCCTTGAATGTTACCTTCACCGATTCCGGAATTGGCATGGACGCTTCACCGGTAGCAAGCGCAAGTGCAACAGTTCCTGAGTCAGCACCAAAAGCAACACCCTTGGACATTCTTGTATGAGAGTCGCCACCGATGATGATCGCCCACTCGTCCACAACGATATCGTTAAGTACTTTGTGAATTACGTCCGTCATAGCGTGATATTCGCCTTTCGGATCACGCGCAGTAATCAAACCGAAGTCGTTCATGAACTTCATGAGCCTCGGAATGTTGGCCTGCGCCTTTTTATCCCATACTGACGCAGTGTGGCAACCCGATTGGTAGGCGCCGTCCACGATTGGTGAAATGACAGTTGCAGCCATTGACTCCAATTCCTGAGAAGTCATCAAACCGGTTGTATCTTGTGATCCTACGATATTAACCTCCACACGAACATCCGAACCGGCGTGTAAGACTTTACCCGGAGTTGTACCCACAGCATTTCTGTTGAATATTTTCTCTACCGCGGTAAGACCTTGTCCTTCGTGCGAAATTTCCTTTGAAGGAGCATATACCAAAGGAATATCTATACCCAGAATCCTCGCAGCAACTGTCTGGATCTTTTTACCGAATACAATCGCATACGACCCGCCGGCTTTTATAAACTCCATCTTCTGAGGCGTAAGTGCCTTAGAGATATCAATCAGCTCCTGATCGCCATTATACAATTTCTTCGTTTTTGTATTGATCGTAAGAACAGTACCAGTAGCGACAGAGTACACCTCTTCAAGCACAGGGTCACCGCTTTCATTGCGGATTATCGTGCCATTTTCGTCAACTTTTTTTACCCAGTTTTTGAGATCAATACCAATACCGCCGGTAACGTCGACAGTAGTGAGGAAAATCGGAGAAATCCCATTGGTACCTCCAACAATCGGAGCAATATTAACGAATGGAATGTATGGACTTGCTTGCTTACCAGTCCAAAGTGCCACGTTGTTCACTCCTGACATTCTGGATGAACCTACACCCATGGTACCTCTTTCTGCTATCAGCATCACGCTTTTGTCAGGATGTTCTGCCTGCAACGCCTTGATTTCCTGCTGTGCCTTGGGAGTGATCATACATAAACCATGAAGTTCACGATCTGATCTTGAATGGGCCTGGTTGCCCGGAGAAAGCAAGTCAGTAGAAATGTCGCCTTCACCAGCAATGTAAGTAACTATCTTAATTTCTTCCGCTATGTCCGGCAGTTTCGTAAAGAACTCAGCCTGTGCGTAACTTTCAAGAATCTCTTTAGCGATTTCGTTACCGCTTTTGAATGCTTCCTTTAAACGATCTACATCTGCGTCATATAGGAAAACCTGTGTTTTTAAAACCTTTGCAGCTTCTTTAGCAGTATAAGCATTATCACCCAGGGCAATATCAAGCAACACCTCGATCGAACGTCCACCCTTCATGTGTGACAATAATTCGAAGGCAAATGCAGGAGATATTTCATCTACTACGGACTCGCCGAGAATGATTTCCTTTAAAAACCTGGCTTTCACACCGGCAGCACTTGTGGTTCCCGGTAAAGTATTGTAAATAAAAAAATGAAGAGAGTCGGCACGGTATTCATTACCCGAATCTTTGATCTGCCAAATAATTTCGCTCAGCAATTCGGCACCATCAATAGGCTTTGGATTAAGCCCCTGGGTTTTTCTTTCT
Organism: Dyadobacter sp.; assembly: GCF_039919315.1. Classification (GTDB taxonomy): domain Bacteria; phylum Bacteroidota; class Bacteroidia; order Cytophagales; family Spirosomataceae; genus Dyadobacter. The sequence goes on from NZ_JBDSFX010000007.1 coordinate 10,111, forward strand.
TCAATCTCTTTGATGTAATCCTTATAAATATTCATTACTCAAAATTGGGATTATCTGTTGTCATTAAACACGCGAAAGTACTAAAATACCAAATATACGAAGGTATCCCGTCAGTTTTTCGCTACTATTTAGCATCATTATATACTAATGGTACGTTTAGATAACCCCGTCATATTTGTTTTTGTTCTGCCATCCTTCACATTTCGGAAATTATTTAAAAATCGTCTGGTGAAAACCTCCTGATCTGCCGGTGTTTAAAATTACCTTTTTTCAGGCGCTTTGATTTTTTGCAGGAATGTGCCCTATATTTGGACATTCAAAGTGGTAGCAGATCCCTTAAATCCAAAGTTATGTCGAAAAATCTGGTGATCGTAGAATCACCGGCGAAGGCCAAAACCATTGAAAGTTATTTAGGGCAGGATTTCACTGTCAAGTCCAGTTTTGGACACGTCCGTGACCTCCCTGAACATGATATGGGTGTTGATGTTGAGCATGATTTCCAACCATCTTATGAGATTTCATCTGATAAAGTAAAGGTCATTTCTGAGCTGAAAAAGCTTGCCAAAGGCGCCGAAGTGTGGCTCGCGACGGATGATGACCGTGAAGGAGAAGCTATTTCATGGCATTTAAAAGAAGCACTCGGCCTGCCGGATGATACCAAGCGCATTGTATTTCGGGAGATTACCAAAACTGCTTTACAAAACGCCATATTAAAGCCAAGGATCATCGACGTTGACCTTGTAGATGCCCAGCAGGCACGAAGGATTCTGGACCGGCTCGTGGGTTACGAACTTTCACCGGTACTTTGGAAAAAAATCAGAATAGGTAAATCCAATCTCTCAGCAGGTCGTGTGCAGTCGGTGGCTGTGCGGATTGTGGTGGAGCGTGAAAGAGAAATTGACGCATTCAGAAGTAAAAGCAGTTTTAAGGTAACTGCTCATTTTGACCTGGGCAATGGAAAGGTATTGAATGCCGAACTTGCCAAGAATTTCGTAACGGAGGACGACGCTCTGAAATTCCTTGAAAAATGCATCGGCGCACAATTCTCTATCAAAAATCTTGAAGTTAAACCAGCAAAAAAAACACCTGCACCGCCATTCACAACTTCTACATTACAACAGGAAGCATCCAGAAAACTGAGCTTCTCCGTTGCCCAGACCATGACCGTTGCGCAGAGACTGTACGAAGCAGGAAAGATTTCCTACATGCGTACCGACTCCACGAACTTATCGGAGGAAGCGCTGGAAAAGGCTAGACAGCAGATTACCGCTGAGTACGGACAGGAATACTATAATAAAAGGATCTTCAAGACCAAATCCGAATCGGCACAGGAAGCTCACGAAGCCATTCGTCCGACTGACTTTTCAACATTAACGGGCAGCGGTGACCGTAACGAACAACGTTTGTACGAACTAATCTGGAAGCGTGCCATTGCGTCCCAAATGTCGGACGCGCAGCTGGAACGTACTACGGCTACCATTGCTATTTCAACTACTTCTGAGGAACTCATCGCGCAAGGCGAGGTGATCAAGTTTGAAGGGTTTTTGAAGGTATACCTGGAATCCAATGATGATGAGAGCGATGAAGAGCAAAAAGGAATGCTGCCGCCGCTGAACATTAACCAGATCCTCAATCTGGCGGATATGAAAGCTACTGAGCGCTTTACACGAAACCCTCCCCGCTATACGGAAGCCAGTCTCGTGAAGAAACTGGAAGAAATGGGTATCGGGCGTCCGTCCACATACGCTCCCACGATTTCGACTATTTTGAGACGTGAGTACATTGTGAAGGAGGACCGCCTGGGTACGGAAAGGGAGTTCAGGGAAATGACTTTGACTAATGACCAGATCCAGCGCAAAGTAAATAAGGAAGTGTACGGCTCAGAAAAATCGAAACTATTCCCTACAAGCACCGGAATGGTGGTGAATGACTTTTTAGTAAGCCATTTCAATGATATCATCGATTACTCTTTCACGGCCAACGTTGAAAAGGACTTTGACCACATTGCGGAAGGGCAGCTTGCCTGGCGCGATATGATCAAGAACTTCTACACGCCGTTTCAGAAAAAAGTAGCGGAAGCCAAAGAGGAAGCAATTGATAAAAGCCTTACTTCCAGAGATTTGGGAGAAGATCCTGCTACGGGTAAAAAAGTGTCGGTAAGGATCGGCAAATACGGCCCTTATGTGCAGATCGGTGATGTGGAAGACGAGGAAAAACCAAAATTTGCGAGCCTACAGAAAGGTCAGCTGATGGAGAACATTACGATTGAGGAAGCGTTTGAATTGTTCAAATTGCCGCGTACCGTGGGTATTTTTGAAGATAGCGAGCTGGTGGTCAACATTGGTAAATTCGGACCGTATGTGAAGCATGATGGCAAATATGTATCTCTTGCCAAAACAGACGATCCAATGGCTGTGACAGAGGAAAGGCTGGTAGAGATCATCATTGAAAAACGTCAGCAGGACAGCAGCAGGACGATCAAAGAATTCAGTGAGGATAAAGAGGCAAAGGTTTTGAATGGCAAATATGGTCCTTACATTGCTTTTGGTAAAAAGAATGTAAAAATCCCGAAAGGAACGGATCCCGCCGCATTGACTTACGAAGAAGTAGTTAAATTGGCTGCCGAAACTCCTGACAAACCAGCCGGGCGTGGAGCGAAAAAACCCGCTGCGAAAGCACCGGCAGCTAAAAAG
>NZ_JBDSFX010000008.1:0-17585 GCF_039919315.1 Dyadobacter sp.
GTTCAGCAGATTGACATTCTGCCGTCGGTACTGGGCTATTTACATTACGATAAACCTTATTTTGCTTACGGCAAAAACATATTTGGCAAGGTACCTTTGAACTTTGCAGTGAACTACGACGGCGTGTATCAATGGTTTAACGGACCTCACATATTGCAATTTGATGGCCGGAAAACCGTAGGTTTGTATAATTATCAGGAAGACAAGCTTTTGAAAAATAATTTGATGGGTCGGATTCCTAAGGTTCAGGAGCCTATGGAGTTGCAGGTCAAGGCTTTTATTCAGCAATATTCTAACAGAATGCTGGATGACCGACTGACCGTTCCAACCACCAGTACATTGCAGTCCCTGAAAAAATGAATAGTGAAGAAAGCAATTTTATGGAAGAAAAACCAGAATCAAATACTCCCTTACGGAATCATCGTGCAGGTTTTGTCAGCATTATAGGAAAGCCGAATGTAGGGAAATCCACCCTCATGAATGTGCTTGTAGGCGAACGAATGTCTATCATCACCTCCAAAGCACAGACGACCAGGCACCGTATCATGGGAATACTGAACGGAAAGCATGAAGATATTCCTTTTCAGTTGGTGTATTCCGACACCCCGGGCGTGATCAAGCCCTCGTACAAGCTGCATGATTCCATGATGACTTTTGTAAAAGGGTCATTAGAAGATGCTGATGTGGTTTTATTTGTAACAGAGGTAGGGGAAAGGGCTGCGGAACATGAGGTACTGCCACTACTCAAACGGGCGGATGCACCTATTATTCTGGTTTTAAACAAAATCGATTTATCGAACGAAGAACAGTTAAAACTGAAAATCAGCGAGTGGGAAAATGAGATCCAGCCAGCTGCGATTATACCAATATCTGCATTGCACCAGGCTAATATCGCCACTTTGTTCGATGCGGTCATTACCAGGCTGCCATTTCACCCGCCGTATTTTGGTGAAGATGAACTAACCGACAAGCCTGAGCGTTTCTTTGCTTCTGAAATATTACGCGAGAAAATTTTTCTGAATTACCGTCAGGAGATTCCATACAGCTCCGAAGTGGTCATTGCGGATTTCAAGGAAAGGGATGATATGATCGTGATCCGTGCCGAAATTCTGGTGGAACGCAAGAGTCAGAAGGGGATTATTATCGGAGAAAAAGGGGAAATGCTTAAAAAGATCGGTATTCAGGCCAGGCATGATCTGGAAGCTTTTTTTGGTAAAAAAGTATTTCTGGAGCAACATGTAAAAGTAGAACCAGACTGGAGAAGCAAAGAAAACAAGCTGCGCCAGTTCGGATATGACGAATAAATTAAAATAAAAGAAAGGAAAACGGTTCAGCCAATCGGGCCGTTTGGATCATATTTAATAAGTTAAACAGATAATGGCAAATATAATATCGATAGTTGGTCGCCCTAATGTGGGCAAATCCACCTTATTCAACCGTCTCACCGAAAGCCGCAAGGCAATTATGGACAACCAGAGCGGTGTAACGCGTGACCGGCATTATGGTTACGGGGAATGGACGGACCAATATTTTACAGTAATTGATACAGGAGGATACGTAGTAGGTTCAGAAGATATTTTTGAGGGAGCGATCCGCGAACAGGTTGAGCTGGCCATCGAGGAAAGTACAGTAGTGCTTTTTATGGTCGATACGATGACAGGTCTGACGGATCTGGACAAAGATTTTGCAAACGTGCTCCGTAAGTTCAACAAACCGGTATATCTGGTTGCCAATAAGGCAGAGACCAATGAGAGATACCTTTCAGCAGCTGAATTTTATGAATTGGGACTAGGGGATGAGATCTTCGCAATATCATCCCAAACGGGTTTTGGTACCGGAGATTTACTGGACCGTGTTGTTCAGCATTTTGAAACAGCTGGAATTGAAGATCCCGAAGCAGGTATTCCTCGTATAGCGATTATGGGACGACCGAATGTGGGAAAATCATCATTCCTGAATGTGCTTACAGGTACCGACAGAAGTATCGTAACCGACATTGCCGGCACAACCCGTGACGCGATCCATACCCATTACAATGCGTTTGGAATGGAGTTTATTCTGACAGATACCGCCGGTTTGCGCCGCAAATCGCGTGTGAATGAGGATATTGAATACTATTCGACATTGCGGTCGGTGAAAGCGATGGAGGAATCCGACGTTTGCATAGTATTGCTGGACGCTACATTAGGGCTGGAAGGGCAGGATCTTACCATTATCGGATTGGCCGACAAAGCCAAGAAAGGTATCGTGATTATGGTCAATAAGTGGGATCTGGTAGAAAAAGACTCCAAAACAGCCGATGCATTCAAAAAGAGCCTGCTCGAAAGACTTGCCCCGATGAATTACATGCCTATCATTTTCGCTTCCGTGGTTGAAAAACAACGGATTCACCAGGTAATGGAGAAGGCAATGGAAGTTTATCAGAATAAAACGAAGAAAATTTCTACTTCGAAACTGAATGACGTGATGCAGAAAGAGATTGAAAAATATCCTCCGCCTGCTGATCGTGGTAAGTACATCAATATCAAGTACATGATCCAACTGCCGACACCATCACCCACTTTCGTGTTTTTCAGCAGTAATCCGAAACATGTGAAGGATCCGTACCTGCGCTATCTTGAAAACAGGATGCGTGAGAATTTCGATTTTTCGGGTGTTCCGATCACGATTTTCTTCAGAGAGAAATAAATTTGTGACTTTGAAATTAAAGAGAAAACGCCGGGGAATTTTTTTCCGGCGTTTTGCATTTTATCGCTAACCAGCTACTGTTCAGCAACAGATTCCAACGGTTCATCTTTTTTATGGAAGTAGCTGCAACCTTTTATATTAAGTTTACATCTGTTAAGCAATAGCAGCTCCGGGGTAATGAGGCTAAATTGGTACTAAAAAAGTTTTTTCAAAAAAAATGTTAAAAACAAGGTACTATGTATTGCAAGATACCTATTAAAACATATATATTTGTAGAGTCAATTAGTTACAACGAATTCTAAGGAGATCTTTTTCTGAACGACTGAAAACAACAGCCATGAAAACAATAAAATTACTTATACTACTAACACTTTTCAGCCTTCAGGCAGGAGCGACAGGTTATTCCCATAACATGTTTGTGGCTCACAAAAAACTACAGGTAGGGAAAGAATGCCCAAGTGAAAAGATCATTGCTAAAAAAGCAAAGGTTTCGAAACAGGTGAAGTATTCTACTGAGACCAAGCATGCGGCAACGATTTTCTTCAACACGCGTTTTACAGACAAAATGCCTGAAAAGATTACATTGAATGAGAGAATCCTGGAAGAAGGGCCTGCGTCGTTCTTTGAAAGTGAACAAGATGCAGACAGTGGTGATTCGGTGGTGACGAAGCTTGTTAGCGTTGTCCGTTGCGTTGTCTACGCGTTCGTCGGTTCAGCCAAGTTTTGAGAAATTCGTAAGCAATACTTCTATCAATATTGAAAAAGCTGCAAGGGATACCTTGCAGCTTTTTTCGCTTTTTTATCCTACTACATTGGTTAATGTTCCGATGGGCTCAATGCTAATGTGCACAATATCATCTTTTTGCAAAGTAAAATCGGAAGGAGGAATGATGCCGGTCCCGGTCATGAGATAGCAACCCTGCGGGAATGACAATTCGCGGAATAGGAAATGAAGCAATTCGTCAGGCTTGCGTTTCATTTGAGACAAAGGCACTTCTCCACTAAAAACCTCTTCCCCGGCACGGACAATGGCTAAATCGATCACCGTATCGTCACCCAATGGATCTTGCGGCACATACAGGCAAGGCCCCAAAGCGGCGCTTCCAGTATATGACTTAGCCTGAGGTAGGTACAATGGATTTTCACCTTCAATGCTTCGGGAGCTCATATCATTACCGATGGTGTAGCCAACCAAAGTGCCGGACGAGGATGCAAAAAGTGTAAGCTCCGGTTCAGGCACGTCCCAGGTTGAATCGCGGCGTATGCGCACCGTTCCGTGGTTTCCTACCACACGCCAGGCTGTCGATTTAAAGAAAAGCTCAGGCCTTTCCGCCTCGTAAACACGGTCGTAAAAGCTGCCGCCACCCGCTTTTTCAGACTCCTCCATTCTAGCAGTACGGCTTCTGAAATAAGTAACTCCCGATGCCCAAACCTCCTGAGAACCAATAGGTGCCAGAATTTCAGGCATGGGAATATCATCCGTGAAAGTAAGCGGTATCAGACTTTTGGTTTGCAATTCCAGCCAGTCATACAGATCATCCCTGTTAACGGCCAAATCCCAATCAGTCTCGTGTAAACGATAGAATACGTCCTCAGTTTCAAGAATAATGCCGTTTTCGGTTTTATAGAGTTTCATTGGATGCGGATATTGGTTTAGTTTCAATAAGACTTTTGCCTATTTTCTTTACTCTAAAATATTACGATCCGTTAGCCGGTTCGGACTATTTCAATTTATACAGATACTGCGGATTTATTGTCGCCAGAGGCGCTTGTCAATGGGAATCCTTTCCTGGCCCAGGAGTGACACTTCGCTGAAAAGCGGATGACGGGGATGAACAATGATATTCTGGGAAAACGGAACAATAACAGAAGGAATCCCGATCGCCAGAACGTCAGGGTTGATGAGCCATTCTTTGAGCCAGTACTGCGTCCGCTCATAGTTTTTATCCTGCCAGTAGTCAGGCATTTCTTGCCTGGTATAATAACGAATGTCGTCAGGAATGGCGATAGTTGATAGCCAGTAAACAGGTAAATCCTCATACCTTATGCCAGGAGCGTGTGCGAGCGTTTCTACCAGCCCAAGCTCGGGCGTAGAGGTAGCATACAGAACACCGGTTCCCTTCGGGTTCCATCGGGCACCGAACAAGCGGCTGCCTTCCGATGAAAGAGCCTCGTTTCTGAATTTTTCTTTGATTATTCTGTAAACCTGCGGCATAGTAACTACCGGGTCAGGCGGGAAGACCGTAATCCAAACGACCCAGGACATCATCCACCAGGCCAAAACCAGTAATAGTATCCATTAATTGCAGCGGAGATTGGTCGTTCAGTTCATTAATGGGTGTTCGCAACCAGTTGCGAACCGTATTTTCTTTTCCTTCAAATGTATCCAAAGCATGAAGAAGGACGTTTCGCAGTAAAAGCAGCCTCTCAGAAGCCTCAGTACCTAATCTTTTTTCAGCCTGAATACGATGCAGATTGCGCGGAGTCATACCGAGCACATAAGCGATCTCATTATCCGTCAGCCCTACCAGATTTGAAACATCGTCAGCCACTGATCTCAAAACACCTTCTCTGGACGTTTTGATCACATTAAAGTCCGACGCTGGCTTCATGCCATACGGAACAAAATCTTCCTGAAACAAAAGTAACCCAGCCATAACAAGCCCCTTAAAAATGTGAACTATGTCACAAATATAAGTGACTTTTTTCAAAGTTTCAATTATATCTTCTCTTTCAAAAAGTCTGCAGTATAATTTCCCTCCAATTTGGCCATTTCTTCGGGTGTGCCTGCAAATGTGAGATATCCCCCGCCATCGCCACCCTCAGGGCCAAGGTCAATGATCCAGTCGGCGCTTTTGATAATTTCCATGTTGTGTTCAATGATGATCACGCTGTCGCCTTGCTCTACCAATGCATTAATCGCTTTCAACAATTTTTTGATGTCATGAAAATGAAGGCCGGTAGTCGGTTCATCAAAAATAAATAGCATCTTACCCTTATTGGAAGAACCTTTACCAAGGAATGACGCCAGTTTGACACGCTGTGCCTCACCTCCCGACAATGTATTGGAAGACTGTCCTAGACCCACATAACCCAGCCCTACTTCTTGTAATGGCATCAATTTATCCGCCAGCTTCGGCTCCGATGTTCTGAAAAAATCAATGGCTTCATCCACAGTCATATCCAGAATTTCAGCAACATCTTTTTCCTGATAGCGCACTTCCTGAATTTCCTGTTTAAATCGCTTTCCATTGCAGCCTTCGCAAGTCAGGTAAATGTCAGCCATAAACTGCATTTCAATTTTTACTTGGCCCTCACCCTGGCATACTTCGCATCTTCCACCATCCACATTGAATGAAAAATGGGAAGGCTTGTATCCCCTGGCTTTCGACAATGGCAGGTCAGCCATCATTTGCCTGATATAATCGTAAGCTTTTATGTAGGTTACCGGATTGGAGCGGGATGATTTTCCGATCGGGTTTTGGTCGATCATTTCAACGGCTTCAATGCGATCCACACTTCCCCCCAGTTCATCAAAACGTCCCACTTCCTCGCTGAATTCGCCTTTCAAACGCATTAATGCAGGGTACAATATCTTTCGGATCAATGTAGATTTCCCTGATCCGCTAACACCCGTAACCACAGTGAGTGTGTTCAATGGAATTTTGACATCGAGCTCTTTCAAATTATTCTCCCTCGCGCCTTTAATCTCAATGTGATGCAATGATTTTCTTCGAACAGAAGGAACAGGAATAGAGTCATTTTCGAGCAGAAAATCCAGCGTATGTGATTTTACAGTGTTTTCATCAGGATCAGTATCGCGAAGCCCTTCAATATCCTCCCAGCTACCCTGGAAAACCACATGTCCACCACCAGTACCCGCTTCCGGGCCAATGTCGATAATTTGATCCGCTGCATGCATGACTTCTTCCTCATGTTCCACTACAATGACAGTATTACCCAGGTCACGTAGCGATTTCAGAACGCCCACAAGTCTTTGCGTATCTCTCGGGTGAAGCCCGATACTAGGCTCATCCAGAATGTACATGGAACCCACGAGCGCGCTACCCAGCGAAGTAGCGAGTTTGATACGCTGAAATTCTCCGCCCGATAATGTACTCGTGAGCCGGTTCAATGTCAGGTACCCAAGCCCCACACGGTTCATGTAATCAAGCCGCGTAACAATTTCTGTAAATACCCGTTTGGCTATCTGGCGGTCGTGTTCCCCGATTTCTATATTTTGAAAGAAGACAGAAACATCTTTGATCGGCATTAAAACCAGATCGGTAATGGAAACACCGCCCACTTTAACGAAAGAGGCATCCTTCCGCAATCTTGATCCACGGCAATCCGGGCAGGTAGTACGGCCCCTGAACCGGGAAAGCATCACGCGGTACTGGATTTTATGAGTTTGGGATTCCAGTTCAGCCACAAAATCATTAATACCCTGAAAATATTGATTACCGGTCCAAAGAAGTTCCTTTTGCGCCGGAGTAAGATCTTTGTAAGGCCTGTGTATAGGGTAGTCAAACTTGACGCCATTGCGAACCAGCGGCACAAGCCATTCACTCATTTTCTCAGTGCGCCAGGGAGCGATCGCGCCTTCATATACTGAAAGACTTTTGTCAGGAATAACCAGATCGGGATCAATTCCAAGGACCTTTCCAAATCCTTCGCATCTCTTACAAGCCCCGTAAGGGTTGTTAAAGCTGAAAAGATTGACGGTAGGCTCTTCAAATATCATTCCGTCTAATTCAAATTTATCAGAGAAAACCCTTTTTTCTCCATTCACAACCTGAACGATACAAGCGCCTTCGCCCTCAAAAAACGCCGTTTGCACAGAGTCAGAAAGCCTGTACTGTGTATCCTCATCATCATGCTTGATTCCTGCACGGTCTATCAGAATAAATATCTGGTTGCCGGACTGGGCAAAATGATCAGGTTTTTCCAGAACATCTTCAATGGAAGCCACCTCATCATTCATCACAATCCGGGTGTATCCTTTGGAAAGCAGAATGGTCAGTTCTTCTTTCTGAGAACGTCCTTCCCGGATCAGCAATGGTGCCAGTATCATTACGCGGGCTCCTTCCTCGTGGGCCAGCATGAAATTCACAACATCTGTCACCGAGTCCTTCCTCACCAGATCGCCCGAAACAGGAGAGTAAGTATGGCCGATCCGTGCAAAAAGCAATTTGAGGTAATCGTAGATCTCCGTGGATGTACCCACCGTGGACCGCGGGTTACGGGTATTGACTTTTTGTTCAATAGCAATGGCGGGAGAAATGCCTTTAATATATTCTACCTCAGGCTTTTCCATTCTTCCTAAAAACTGGCGCGCATAGCTGCTAAGGCTTTCCACATACATGCGCTGGCCTTCGGCAAACAATGTATCGAATGCCAGAGAAGATTTTCCAGAGCCCGACAGACCAGTAATGACTACCAGCTTGTTACGTGGGATCGCCACATCAACATTTTTCAGATTATTTACTCGGGCACCTTTGATCAGAATATATTGTCTCGGATCCAGATCGTCGAATTGAGCAGCCTCAATCCGGGGCACAGATAATTGCATCATAGGAGAAAATCAAATAGATATGCGGCACAAGTTTGTGAATGTACCGATCTCAATATTAACCAAAAGTTCAGCCATTTAGTTTGGCTTTTCAAAAGGGAATGTAATCAGTATCGTATTAGAGAATGATCGATGAAGCTTTTAAAAAGGTCATTCCCTTTGCCTCTGCATTTTCAAAAATGGGATCTGCGAGATGGCCCCAGTTGGTAACATCCGACATGCAGTCAGTCAGAACTGATATTTTGGGTACCAATGCCGGAGCATATTTCAGGATCTGATTGATACTCGTTGCCACACAATGCGACCGAGCCTCCCCGGCAATCAGTACCCGGTCAAATGCTTCCAGTTCTGTCAAAAATGAATGGTTAAGCGCTGTTTCCGGCGCGTCGGCAACGGGTACCTGCGCTTTAAAAACACCAAAATGCTCAGTAAGCGGATTCATTCCTTTCACGATAGCCTGGTAATCCCGGCCGGTGCGATGTGTCCAGGCAAGGAGCGCGTGCAGGATCGTATCATCCAGCGCCGCGCCTCTGGAACCTACCAGGCAATGTTCCGGCCAGATGAAATGCTTAAACTCACCTTCCGCTTCCAGCGTTTCCAGGTAATGCAGCACATATTCCTGATGGTATCTCGGAGTCCATTTACCATCCTTCACAGCCGCAGCGGTGATCAGCGTAAATGGCGCAACGGTATTACCATTTCTGTCTTGCCAAAACAATGGATGAGCAATGTCAAGTACCCGATGCGTGTCCAGCGTCACAAAAATGCTGCCTATTTTGTCTCCTTCGAGCGCAATAAGTCTTGCGATGCGTTCCACATCCTTTTCTGCGCCGGGTACAAACAGCGCTCCCGAGGGGTCACAAAAATCAAACTGAGCGTCAATGATCAGTAGTGCAGTATTTTTCATATCAGCGATTAAACAAGGATCTTACAAATTTTACTCTTCCAGTTCCTGAGGAAGGTCGAGCTGGTGTGCATACATCCGTGAGGCCAGGGTGAACACCGATGTTAACATCCTATTCGCGTCTTTGATGTAATCCACCCGGTAATCTTCGTCCAACTTATTGATCCCATTAATGATCGTGAGCGCTTTTTTGGCAATGTATAATGCGCAGGTATCCGCTCTGGAAGAATAAGTTTTCAGGATGTTTGGATACTGGTCCATAAAAGTGTTCATCAGGAACAAGTTCAGTTCCAGGCCGCCAATCTTATCTTTGGTAACCTTGATATGATAGGCAATGTCGCCACTGAGATTTCGCAAGTCCATCAGAATCCATCCCGGAGTGTTCTGATTAAACTTTGAAGTCCGCAATATGGTGGCCATGATCTCCTCCCGACGGTCCGGAATGGTCGCGCTATCTTCAATCAGTTCGAATTGCAGCCTGTCTGACAGCGTTTTATCTTTGGTGATGAGCCTGAGTAACAGTTTATCCTTTTCTTTGGCAGGCATTTGGATAATCGCCTTTTTGAGCTGATCTGGTAAGGCCATTAATATGCATTTAGTAACTTTAATTTAGAATCCCGGATTAGGGATGTAACTTTATGAGTCGTAAATGCATAAAGTTTTTTGACAAAAATATCAGATATGGGTAAATATCTCTCAATCAGTTTGAGCATTGCCATTTTTTTAATTTTCGGATATACACTTCTACATCACGCACTCAATGCCCCTTCGTTTGACGACTACGACACGACCCTGAATTTCATCAGACGTTTCTTTTACGAAAACTTTGGATTTGGTATCAGGAGGGATATTTTGCTGAGCCGTCACAATGAGCATCGGATCCTGTTTTCCAAATCGACGGCTGCATTATACTACTATTTATTTCACGAGATCAATTTTACGCATCTGGTCATTTTTCAGAATGTCTTTCTGCTTGGGTTTTTTGTGGTGCTCCTGTTTACGATGAAAGAAAAGGGCCTGCTTTCCGCTGAAACGGTATTATGGGCCGCGGTTTTTCTGTTTAGTCTGGCTTTCTGGCAGGTTACTTTTTATTATTGGGGAGGAATTCAGCATTATACTGTCTTTTTCTTCTCGTTCCTCAGCCTGTTTTTGCTTGATAAGGCCAACCGAATCAATGAAGTAACATTTTTAATAGCATTACTCGCAGTTATTATTGCAGTTTTATCTTTCGGAAATGGCTTCATTGCGCTTTTTCTGGGGGCTTTTCTTTTATTTGTCCAAAAGAAATGGTCATTGTTAATAGTATGGGGATCAATCGCTTTGGGCCTTTTGCTGATCACCTTTTTACCCCGGCCACCGTCCGTTCATACCGGGCCAGAGGTCGCTTTTAATGTCGAATGGATGGCACGTTTATTGTTAACGTTCCTCGGAAGTTTTTTTTATGTTAATCCGTCTGCGGGTCAGAACATTAACATCATTTTATGCATGAGTACCGGCCTGCTTGTTTTAATGTGCTGGTTATGGCTATTTTTGAAAGGATACGCTTTTCGGAATCCATTACTGTACTGCATGCTGTCGATGCCGATACTGACCGGAATAATTATATCCATTTCACGGTTTGAGTCAAAGGCAGCGGGAGGGATTGCGCCGCGCTATATGTTTTTTACGGCCACAATTCCAGTGTTCCTTGTGTTGATCTTTTTGGAAATCAAAATCCTGAAAAAAGAGCATTTGAAATACATGGCATTTTTGGGAGTTCTACTTTGGGGAATAGTATTTTTAAACAACTATAAAGCGCTGGTGAAGTCCAATGAGCAAATTGTGACGACATTAAATAATTGGGAGAAAGACCATACGACCCCAGTGATCTATTACCAGGACGCGGAGGAGTTTTCTGAGATCCTAAATTGGGCCGTTAAGGCGCATGTGATCAGTATTCCGAATGCTGGCAAAAATTTTAAGCGAGAATCTGAATGAAAGTAGTATTACTGTTTGGGTAAAGAACGCATTACCATTAATTTGCGATATTTTTAATTTAATTCTATATACACATTTATGGTTTCAGTAGCTATGTGCACTTACAACGGGGCCAGGTATTTACTCGCACAGTTGAAGAGCATTGCTGATCAGACAGTTTCAGTTGATGAGTTGGTAATATGTGACGATAAATCGAAGGATAATTCCATTGAAATCATAAAGTCTTTTGCACTGACAAGCAAGTTCCCTGTTCACATTCACGTGAACGAAAAAAACCTGGGGTCGACAAAGAATTTTGAAAAATGCCTGTCCCTTTGCAAAGGAAATATCATTATTCTTTGCGATCAGGACGATGAATGGAGACGGGACAAGGTTCAGAGACAGGTTGCGTATCTGAATGCCAATCCGGAAATAGACGCAGTGTTCAGTAATGCCCTCATGATTGATGATGATTCAAACCCTACCGGACGGACGATCTGGGAGGAAATTGAATTCGACGAAAGAGGGCAGAACATCTGGAAAAACGGTAAGCCGCACGAGATCCTTTTTAATGGTTTTGTTGTAACGGGCGCTACGCTGGCGATCAGAAAATCGTGTCTGGCCAGGCTCATGCCTTTTCCTACTCACGTCCCCGACCTGATCCACGACGCATGGATAGCGGTTGTTCTAAGTCTTCAAAACAAAATTGATTTTATAGTTGACCCGCTGATCTCCTATCGGATACATTCCAGCCAGCAGGTGGGTTTTGGAAGCAAAACTGAAAAGGTGCAGCTGAAAGACCGGTTTATGCGCGACCGGAAGCAAAAATTGATCCCTCTGGAAGAGAAAGCGAATAAATTGCATGAACTTTATCTGCTGCTGAGAGCGATCCCTTTTGTACCGCGCGAAAAGTTGATCAAGCTTTATTTGTCCCAAAAGCATTTTTATAGAAGGGCATCACTTCCTGAGAACCGCTACAAAAGGCTAACACCCATTGTAAGTCAGCTGGTGAGGGGTTATTACAAATTCAGCAGCAAAGACTGGTGGTTGCCGGCAATCGGAGATTTATTAGAATAATTAATCAGGTTAAGTGTGAAAGTTACAGCATGGGAGCCCTCGGTCGCCGTGGTAATCCCGGTATACCAGTCCAGTCTGACAGCGGGCGAACAGCTCTCGTTGAAACAGTGCATGACCGTACTGTCGGGCTATCCCGTAAAAATTGTAAAGCCACGCAGCCTGGATCTGGCTCAGATAAAAGCCGATTATCCTGCTATTGAATTCATTTCATTCGAAGACAACCAGTTTGCAGGTATCGATGCCTATAACCAGCTGCTGATATCCATTGATTTTTACAAAACATTTCTCGCGTACGAGTACATTCTCATCTATCAGCTCGACGCCTTTGTATTTCGCGATGAGCTGCCTGAATGGTGTAAAAAGGGATATGACTACATCGGAGCACCATCCCTGCACCAGCCGGAATTTGACGTTCTGAGCGCCGAATCGAAGGATATTTATGCCAATGCATTGTCCAGCAGGCGTATTGTTTTGAATGGAGGCCTGTCGCTCCGCCGCATTCCGGCTTTTACCCGGTACCTGAAAATCTTCAATCGTTTTTATCCAACCTGGAAGGGACCGGCCTGGAAAGGCAATGAGGACATGCTTTTTTCTCAGGAAGCGACACGCCTTTATCCCATGAAATTATTTTTAAAACTTCCTGCCTGGCAGGAGGCACTTCGTTTCTCCTTCGAAAAAAGCCCCGCGGCTACTTACGAGCTGACGGGCCATCAACTACCCTTTGCCTGCCACGCCTGGGAGCGTTACGATCCGGGTTTTTGGGCTAAATTTATCCCTGTAAATCAGTGAGATAGATAGTTTAACAATTTTTAACAAACTATCAGGATTCTTCGGGCGTTCTTGCAGTTATTTATCTAAAATTAACATTTGAAGGTCATGAATTTTAAGTTGCTACTGGCATTGCTATGTGCCCTTGTATTGGCATTGGATACTAGCTTCGGACAAATTACTGATAATCCCAAAGTATTGGAGCAGTCTCAGCCTGATGTTAAAATCAAAAAGGTAGAGCTGACGGACAAGTATACCATCATTTACCTGCAATTTGTAGAAAAAGGATTGGATCCTGCGCTGCCAAAAATGTTTAGGTTTCCTCAAAGGCCTGATCAAAAACAACAGGAGATGGTAGGAAGTCAGATATGGCTTGATCCGGAGACAAGACTTTACAAGCCAGGTGAAATTGATAAAAAATTCAAGCTCATCAAGGCAGAAAACATTCCTACCGAGACGAAAAGAGAGATTAGTCAAGGTGAAACGGTAGATTTCGTCGCCTACTTCGAAAGACTTTCACCAGGTATTGAAGAATTTGACTTCTACGAAGGACGTAGTTCACAAGGGCATCATTCCTGGAATTTTTACGGCGTTCGTATCAAAAATCCTTTTAAAAAGCAGGCGGGTAATGCGGCCAAGGCTACTGTAAAAGCGAAGGTGCCGGTAAAGAAGCCGGTTGAAAAGCCTGAACCAAAATTGGCGGAAAAGCCAATAGCAGATAGTACGGAAGTAAAAACGGCCGGATTTGCAGTGCTGAAAGGAACGATTTATAATTCCAAAACGAAAAAACCAGTATCTGCTCAAATCTCATACATTGAAAAAGGAGATTCATTGCAATTCAAATCCTCGTCAGGCAATTACCGCATTGGCATTGATCCGGCGGAAAGATATGATTTCCGCATTGTCGCCAAAGGATTCTACGGAACTACATTCCCCCTTGTACCGGCCGATTCGGCAGGAAGAAGCGCGTTCGATCAGGATTTTTACCTGACGCCGCTGTCGGTTGGCGAAACGATCGTATTACCTAACATCTATTTTGCAACCTCGCAATATACGCTCCTATCCGAGTCCTATGCGGAACTAGACCGGCTTTTGGACATGATGAAGGAAAACCCTGACATTCGTATCCGCGTCGAAGGGCACACGGACAATGTGGGCGATTTCGATAAAAACCTGGAATTATCAAGAAAAAGAGCGGAATCCGTACAAAGCTACCTGGTTGAGAAAGGAATCGAAGCGAGCAGGATCGAAGCAAAAGGATATGGCGGCACGCGACCCATCGGAAAAGGTAACTCCGCCGAGGAGCACCGGAAAAACCGTAGGGTTGAGTTCGTAATTACGCAAGCTTGATAATATAATTGTCACACCGAGCGCAGTCGAAGTGCACATGCACACTGCAAAATTCCTTCGACTGCGCTCAGGATGACAAATTTGGGTATTGATAATTTACTAATTACCTAGCCTTAATAATATTCGTAAACTCTCTTGACTTCAACGAAGCACCTCCTACAAGGCCTCCGTCGATATCAGGTGCGGAGAACAATTCAGGTGCGCTGGCGGCCGTAACGCTTCCTCCGTACAGGATCGAAATTTCATCTGCCACATCAGCACCGTATTTCGAAGCAATGTGCTGGCGCAATGCAGCGTGCATGTCCTGGGCCTGCTCGGCAGAGGCCGTCAAACCGGTTCCGATCGCCCAGATCGGCTCGTAAGCTATCACGACCGAGAGCAATTGCTCTTCGGATAAATGGAAAAGACTTTCGGTGATCTGGTTTTTTACAAATCCGATGTAATCTTCATTTTGTCTTTGTTCCAAAGACTCGCCGCAGCAGAAGATCGGTGAAACCCCATGAGCAAGTGCTGTATTCACTTTTTCAGCTAACAATGCATTGTTTTCATTGAAATATTGGCGGCGCTCGCTGTGCCCGATCAACACGTACTCCACACCGATTGACTGCAGCATTTGCGCAGAGATCTCGCCTGTGTACGCACCGGAAACTTTATCAGAGCAATTTTGAGCAGCCAAAGAAAAATTAGGAGCGTCCTCTATATATTTTTTAATGGCAGTAAGGTAGATGGCAGGAGGACAAAGGATGATTTTGGCGTCATTAGAGACTTCATCTTTAGCCATATTGACCAGTTCCGAAGTAAGCGCAACTGCTTCATCCAGAACCTTATTCATCTTCCAGTTACCGGCAACAATTTTTTTACGCATGAGAAAATTTTTATTGTGAAAAAACGTCATTTAACGCAACAAAATTACCATAATTTCATCATTTACATTATTATACATAAATGATATAAAAAAAGCCAGAAAGTTTGGACATATTAAGAATTTTTTGTGTTTAATTAAGGTAAAATGCTTTAATTTTACTCAATTAACCGTTTGGGCCGAATTTGATACTTAGTATACACAAAAGATAATAAAGACAGAGTTAAGCCATTTATAATCAGTGTGTTTCGTAATTTAAATAGAAAGACTACTAACAAAAGATTTAACGAAAGGAGGCCACGATGAAAACGTCTAAGTGGTTAATTTTAGCAATCATACTTTTTACCAGCAGCATATCATTTGCGAAAACAGAAGATGTTCCCCCGGTTTCAGAAGAAAAGTATGGCTATTTTTTAGATAAAAATCACAAAACCGCACGTATTCCCTTTGAACTGCATTCAAATCTGATTCTTCTGTATGCAAAGATCAACGATACCGATTCGCTCCGGTTTATACTGGATACCGGCGTCAGTTCGATCATTATTACCGATCCTTACATTCTTAAACCCGACAAGCTCCGGCTAACCCGCAAGGTTAGTCTTACCGGAGCGGGAGAAGGGAAATCCATATCTGCACATGTCGCTATTGACAACCGCTTTTCAATGGGCCGGCTTCGTGCGAACCACCAGAATATCGTTGTATTGGAAGAGGATTTTCTGCGGCTCTCGGAGTATGTTGGCGTACCGGTGCATGGGATTTTCGGCTATGAGATTTTTAACAATTTCGTGGTAACCATCGATTTTTCCAGAAAAGAACTGGTATTAATGCAGCCAAGCCGGTATAAGTATAAACCCAGAAAGGGCGATAAGCATCCCCTTATCATTGAAGATACCAAGCCGTTTACCGACGCAGTAACGCTGTTTGCCGATGGTCGCGAGCACCCAATCCGTGTTTTGATCGATACCGGCGCAGGTCACGCATTGCTTTTGAACAACACACCGAAAGAATCTTTCCGGTTACCTCAAAAAGTGATCAGGGCGCAGCTCGGTCGCGGATTGAATGGCGTCATCAATGGAAATCTGGGCAGGATCGACAGGTTACGACTGGGCCGGTTTGAAATGGATAACATTGTAGCATCTTTTCCCGACAGCATTGCATTTGGCTCCAAACTACGCGCCGGAACTACGCGCCAGGGCAATATCGGCTGTGAACTCTTGCGGAGATTTAAGGTAACGATGAATTACCAGGATCGTTATATGGTACTAAAACCGGTTAAAAGCCGCCTGCGAGAGAAATTCGAGCATGATATGAGCGGAATGGAAATTCGAGCCGAGGGTACCGACCTGCATAACTACATCGTGAATCACATTCAGGAAGACTCGCCCGCTTCGCACGCTGGACTACTTGAAGGGGATCAGCTACTTTTTATTGATGATCACGCAGCCTCCGAACTGAATGTAAGTGACATTTACAAGCTCATGCAGCGGGGAGATGGCAAAAACGTAGATCTGCTGGTGAAGCGCAAGGGTGATATTTTCTTTACACAGATTACCCTGCGAAGAATGATTTAAGTACTTTTAAGCCGAACTAAACACCCGGTTTACTTGGATCGATTTATTGTAACACAAGACGGCTCGCACTCACTTTACAGCTCACAATATCAACAGCAATACCATTCTTTGCAGGGTGCTTTGGGCGAGGCGGTGCATATTTATATCAATCTGGGCTTACGGCCGATTTTGGAAAATGCCTCCGCCCCCGTGCATGTTTTTGAAATGGGTTTTGGCACCGGTTTAAATGCTTTTCTCGCCTGGAAACTAGCCGACGAGCTCGGTAAGCAAATATATTACACTTCCATAGAGGCTTTTCCCGTTACTTCGGGGGAAGCCTCTTTGTTGAATTATGAAACTTTGACCGGCCAGTCGGGTTTTATGAAACTTCATGACAGTCCGTGGTCAGCTCAGCATGCTATTTCTGACAATTTTTCACTTAAAAAAGAGGATACACGGTTGGAAGATTTCAGCTCCACGGAGATTTTTGACGTTATTTTCTATGACGCATTCGACCCACGGGCTCAGCCTGAGCTGTGGACAGCAGAAATATTCTCTAAAATAGCGGCCCAAACAAGTCAGGGCGGCGTACTAGTAACATATTCTTCCAAAGGAATTGTAAAACGTGCGCTTCGCTCCGCCGGGTTCACCGTAGAAAGGCACCGGGGGCCAGGCTGGAAAACACATGTGCTGAAAGCCATCAGAAATTAGATTAGGAAACTTAAAAATTGAATGTTCGAAAAATACGATATGGATTATCAAAGCATTATCAGCCAGGAATTAAAAGAAGCCCAAACGGTGCTCGACCACTTTCTGAACGATCCTGTTCAAATTGAAAAAATAGAAAAAGCGGCCGGA
>NZ_JBDSFX010000009.1:0-8685 GCF_039919315.1 Dyadobacter sp.
TTGCTGGCTGGCGCGAATATGGGGCCTTCAAAACTGGAAAAAGCCAGGAAACTAGGCGTGACGATTTTAAGCGAGGAAGAATTTTTAGCAATGATTGAGAATAAGTAAAGAAAAACGGCTCAGAAAGCTAACTTTGTGTTTTTAAAATTAACCAATTATATAAGTAAATAATGCCATTGGACCAACGTTTCAAAGGAGTGGGAGCAGCGCTGATCACACCTTTTGATGAGCAGAATGAGATTGATTACCAGGGGTTGAAAAAATTGATCGACCTGGTGACTGAAGGAGGAACGGACTATCTCGTCGTTCAGGGTACAACCGGAGAATCGCCGACGGTCAACTCTAAGGAAAAACGTGAAATTCTGGCATTTACAATCAAGAATAACTACAAGTCACTGCCTATTGTTTATGGCATTGGCAGCAACGATACCCAATCCGTTCTGGATTGCATTAAGGAAACAGATTTTAATGGTATCGACGCAATTTTGTCGGTTTGCCCATACTATAATAAACCTACCCAGGAAGGTATCATTGCGCATTTCACGGCTATTGCTGACGCTTCGCCGGTACCTGTCATTTTGTACAATGTACCAGGTCGCACCGTGACCAACATGAAGCCTGACACCATTGTGGCGCTGGCAACACATTCAAATATCATTGGTATTAAAGATGCAGGCGGCAGTCTTGAACAAAGCATGGAATTGGCGGCACGCGTACCAGGCGATTTTCTGTTGCTTTCTGGCGACGATAATCTGGTAACCACCATGGTGAGCGTCGGCTGGCATGGTGTGATCTCGGTGATTGCAAATGCTTTCCCGAAGGAATTTGGAGAACTTACCTGGCATGCGCTGGAAGGACGTTTCAAAGAAGCTGCGAAATTGCAGCTGGCGTTCCTGGAATTTGACACATTGCTTTACATTGAATCCAATCCCGTAGGCATCAAAAAATGTCTGGAAATCAAAGGCATTTGTAGCTCGGCGGTTCGTTTGCCTTTATTGAAAGCTTCGGATGCATTAGGCGCGAAGTTGGAAAAAGCGATGATTCGCGAAGGGTTTTTATAAAACTTAAAAATCTCAATATTAGCATCACAGGTTTCAGTCTCCGAAACCTGTGATGTTTTTGTTTAAAATAAATCATAGCAACAATGATCACGTTTTATCCCGGACCCTCGAAAGTTTATCCCGAAGTGGAACATTACATTAAAGAGGCTTTCGATAGCGGGCTGATCAGTGCCAACCACCGGAGCGATGGATTTATGAAAATGCTGGGGGAAACGATCTCCGGCGTGAAATTGAAGTTAAATATCCCGGCTGATTACGAAGTTTACTTTGTTTCGTCTGCTACCGAATGCTGGGAAATCATCGCGCAGTCGCTGATCGTAAATTCCAGTCTACACATCTTTAATGGTGCGTTTGGAGAGAAATGGATGGATTATACTCATAATATATCCTCTCATACCGCAGACGGGTCGTTTGAGCCAAATGAGGTTTTGTTTTTACATGAATCGGTTGTCCGAGAAGATGAAGTGATTTGTATCACGCACAATGAGACTTCCAACGGTACCAAAGTTGCTGACAACTTCTTCACAGATCTTCGTAAAAGAGTCCCCAATGTCATTGCTGTTGACGCAACATCTTCCATGGCTGGTGTCGAGCTACCCTGGGAAGGTGCGGATGTATGGTACGCATCCGTGCAGAAATGCTTCGGCTTGCCAGCAGGAATGGCGGTAATGATCGTTTCCCCAAAGGCCATTGAACAGGCAATCCGAATCGGCGAGCGCAAGCATTATAACAGTCTGTTGTTTATAAGAGACAATTTTCTCAAATTCCAGACGCCTTACACACCTAATACACTTGGGATTTATCTGATGGGCAAAGTAATGCAGCAGGTGGCGCCTATTCAGGAAGTATCCAATCAGACTAAGAAAAGGGCTGCTGAATGGTACTCGTTCCTTTCCGAAAATGGTTACCAGATCCTGGTAGAAAACGAGGTAGTACGATCTGACACGGTTATCGCCGTTCGGGAAACCAGAGAACGAATTGCTGATCTTAAAAAAGCGGCAAAACAGGCTGAAATCGTACTAGGAAATGGTTATGGTAAAGAAAAGGATACCAGTTTCAGGATCGCAAATTTCCCTGCTATTACTCAAAAGGAGATTGATACATTAAAGCAATTTCTAGTCAGCATGACTTCGAAGTAGCGAATGAGTAGTAAACGTCACTGTTTGCATTTATTAACTAAATACTATTTCTCACTCCCCCGCAGCTATAACTTGTGCGTTTAGATATATTAAAGCAATACCAGGCCCAAACGAAGTGTCTTGTCGCCCTGGACTCGATTATTTTTGGTTTTGACGGCGAGGAATTAAAACTTTTATTGGTCAAAAGAGGCATTGAGGATGAGCACCATACCTGGTCCCTGATGGGTGGCTGGGTACAACCCGACGAAAGTCTGGAAGGAGCCTCGTCCCGCATCCTTTTTGAGCTGACCAACCTTACTGACATTTATCTGGAACAGCTTCATACGTTCGGGAGCCCGCGGCGTGACCCGGTGGAAAGAACCGTTTCTGTGGCTTATTTTGCGTTGATCAATGTAGAGGATTACGATTCTAAAATTTCCAAAAATTACGAGGCGCAATGGTTCCCTATGCAAGAATTACCCAAGTTGCTGTTTGACCACGCCTCCATGGTGGATATGGCCATTGAGCATTTGAGGTACAAAGCTTCGCAGCACCCGGTTGGTTTTGAGCTACTTCCGGAAAAATTCACAATTCCCCAGCTTCAAAAGCTGTATGAAGCCATTTTCGGGACCGAGCTTGACAAGCGTAATTTCAGCCGGAAACTGCTGTCAACGAATTTGCTGATCAAGCTGGACGAAAAACAGAAAGGTTATTCAAAAAAAGGAGCATTTTTCTATAAAATCGACGAGGAAAAGTACAAGAAACAATTTAATACTTTCCTGAATTTTCTTCCCGGAAACGGTTCCTAGTACCCTTTTTAACTACTTCCAGCCTGAAAGGTTGTGTAAGCAGACGGTTTTGAGCAACTTTGCTGGAAAATCGCCGGGGTCAACGACATGTTTAATTTCAAGGAGATAGTATCCGTTACACTTATTCTTTTTTCAGTAATCGATGTGCTCGGCTCATTGCCGGTCATTGTGGATTTTAGGAAAAAACTGGGCAAAATCGAGTCCGAAAAAGCGACATTGGCCGCTGGGTTTATTATGGTTGTTTTCCTTTTTCTGGGAGAAAGACTGTTGAGCCTTTTTGGAGTGGATGTCGCCTCCTTTGCCATTGCCGGCGCCATTATCCTGTTCCTGCTTGGGCTGGAAATGATCTTGGGAAGGAATATTTTCAAACACGACAATATGGATGTTGGCGTTGCCTCCATTGTGCCGATCGCCTTTCCAATCATTGCCGGCGCTGCTACCATGACGACCCTGCTTTCGCTGCGCTCGGCTTACGCGATCGAGAATATTTTGGTAGGCATATTACTGAATTTGTTCTTTGTCTATCTGGTACTCAAATCCTCCAACTGGCTGGAAAAGAAGCTGGGGCAGGGCGGTACCGACATTTTACGTAAAGTATTTGGTATCATTCTCCTGGCGATCGCCATTAAGTTGTTTAAGACAAATCTGTCAATGTAAGACATTGGTAGTCATTTATTTATAGTTCAATGCAAAATTTAAAAACCGATACAAAAATGCAACAGCTGGACAGCCTGAATCAAGTCGCGGAATTCCATAAAACATTTAAACACCCTATTCTTGAAACGCCTACGATCCCTTCGGAGGGTAGAAGCCGTCTTCGGGTAGCTTTGCTGGCTGAGGAATTGAAAGAGCTGGAAGTAGCAATTCTTGAAAAAGACATTGTGGAAGTAGCAGATGCGCTTTGTGACTTGCAATATGTATTATCCGGCGCTATTTTGGAATTTGGATTGGGAGAAAAATTCAGGGAACTGTTTGACGAAGTGCAGCGCTCCAATATGTCCAAAGCATGCCTGACCATTGAAGAAGCAGAAGCGACAGTAGCACATTACCAAGCCAAAGGAACGGATTGCTACTACAAGGAAGACAGCGGGAAATACCTCGTTTACCGCAAGGCTGACGACAAAACACTGAAAAATATCAATTATTCTCCGGCTGATCTGGCTTCCATTATCAGTTAATATTCATTTGCCCATTCACATCCTGCTATGACTTCCGTACTCGAACGTTTCCTGCGCTACGTACAAATTGATACCCAATCGGACCCTAATTCCGAGAGTTTTCCGAGTACCGCCAAGCAGCGTAACCTGAGTAATCAGTTGGTAGTGGAGTTGCAGGAACTGGGTGTCACGGATGCGCATGTGGATGAGCATGGGTACGTATATGCGACCATTCCTTCGAATTCAGACAAAACGGACATTCCGGTAATCTGCTTTTGTTCTCACGTAGATACCTCGCCTGATGTCTCGGGCGCGTATGTGAAACCGATCGTTCACCACAATTGGGACGGCTCCGACATTGTTTTGCCGGATGATACCAGTCAGGTTTTGAGAATTGGCGAGCTACATGATTTGGACCAGCAGATAGGAAATGACATTGTTACGGCCAGCGGTACTACATTGCTGGGTGCTGATAACAAGGCAGGAGTGGCAGAAATCGTGGCTGCGGCCGAGTTTCTTCTGGCTAATCCTGCGGTAAAGCATGGTGACATTAAAATTCTGTTCACGCCCGATGAAGAAGTGGGACGGGGAACGGAAAAGGTGGACCTCGTCAAACTGGGAGCAGATTACGGCTATACCGTGGACGGAGAAGCGATCGGTACTTTGGAGGACGAAACGTTTTCGGCTGACGGTGTGAAAATCACCATTCATGGCGTGAGCACGCATCCAGGTTATGCAATCGGGAAACTGGAAAATGCTTTGAAGATAGCGGCTGACATTCTCGCTGCATTGCCCAAGGGAAGTCTTTCTCCTGAAAGTACAGAGGATAAGCAAGGGTTTATTCACCCGGTTCAAATGGAAGGTATCCAAGAAAAAGCGACATTGGTCTTCATTATCAGGGATTTTTCAGTTTCTGGCCTTCACAAAAAAGAAGCATTACTGAAACAAATTACCGATCAGGTACTGACAAACTATCCAGGATCATCGGTGGAATTTAAGGTCCAAGAGCAATACCGGAACATGAAAGAAATATTGGATCAGCATCCGCAAGTAATTGAAAATGCGCTCAGTGCCATAAAAATGGCTGGGTTGGACCCAATTTTGCAGAGTATCAGAGGTGGTACTGACGGATCAAGACTATCATTTATGGGCCTCCCTTGTCCAAACATTTTCGCAGGCGAACATGCTTTTCATTCAAGATTAGAATGGGTTTCGGTGCAGGATATGGAAAAGGCAGTAGAAGTAATCGTCAATCTTTGCCAAGTCTGGGAACAAAAAGCCTGAGTATCCTTCTAACATTGACTCATACACTCATTAATAAATGGCCAAAAAGACAAAATATTACGTAGTGTGGCAGGGGCGGAAAACGGGAGTTTTTACAGATTGGAAAGAATGCGAAGCCCAGATCAAAGGCTTTGAGGACGCACGTTACAAGTCATTTGAATCAATACAAGAGGCAGAAGCGGCTATCCAGCGTGATTACTGGGAGTTTGTTGCGAAGAAGGATAGCAAGCCTGCCATACTGAAAGAAGCGCCGGCCAACATTGGTAAGCCCATTAAAAATAGCATTGCAGTGGATGCAGCCTGGAATACGGCCTCGGGCGACATGGAATATCAGGGTATTTATTTTGCTACCAAAGAAAGGATTTTTTTGCAGGGCCCGTTCAAAGACGCTACGAATAACATTGGAGAGTTTCTTGCGATTGTACATGCATTAGCCTATTTGCAAAAAAAAGAAAGTGATTTGCCAATATATAGCGATTCGAGAACGGCGATAAGCTGGATCAGGAAAAAGCATGCTAATACTAAACTGGTATTGACGCCGCGCAATAAACCGGTTTTTGAAATGCTTCAACGCGCGGAACGATGGCTGGCCACCAATACATTTAAGAATCAAATCCTGAAATGGGAAACAGAGTACTGGGGTGAAAACCCGGCTGATTTTGGACGAAAATAGAAACTCTTATGGCACGAAACTCCCACTTTAAATTCAAGCAATTTACGGTTCAGCAGGACCAGTGTGCCATGAAAGTTTGTACGGATGCCTGCGTGCTGGGTGCCTGGGCGGACGTAAGAGATGCCGATCACATTCTCGATATCGGTGCGGGTACGGGCTTACTGTCGCTCATGGTAGCACAACGAAATTCGTACGGGATCATTGACGCCGTGGAGATTGATGCCGAAGCTTTTTATCAGTCAGGAGAGAATGTGGAAAAAAGCCCTTTCTATGACCGTATAAGGCTTTTTCATTCCGCTGTACAGGAATTTGAGTCGGATCACCGGTACGATGTCATCATTACGAACCCGCCATTTTTTCAGTCCGATCTGCTATCTCCCATCGACAAAAAGAACATTGCCCATCATGCGAAGTCGCTTGATTTTGAGGAGCTATTGCAATCTATTATCAGGCTTTTAAAGCCAGAAGGTAAGTTCAACATTCTTTTTCCGCTGGATGAAGGAAACCGTTTCGTAGAAAAAGCGGAGAAGGCAGGCTGGTTTTTGACCCGCAAACTGACTTTGTTCCACCACGAAGGCAAAAAAGCATTCAGGCAACTCATGACATTTCAGAGAGATAAAGTGCTTCAGAATCTGGAAGTTAATCAGGTAATGTACATTTATGAACCTGACGGAGTGACTTACCACCAGGCTTTTAAAGATTTATTGAAAGACTTTTATTTAATATTTTGATCAGGAAAAACACGAACTTTGCACCGCGACGCCGTTACAGGCATACCATTGAACATTATTCATGACCGATTCAGCTATTCAGATTTCCGTTGTAATTCCGCTTTTTAATGAAGAAGAGTCATTGCCTGAACTCAGTGAATGGATTGCGAGGGTAATGGACGAAAACGGTTTTTCGTACGAAGTTCTGTTCATTGATGATGGCAGCAAAGACCAGTCCTGGGCTGTGATTTCGACAATTTCTTCCGAAAATCCGAATGTCCGAGGCTTTCGTTTTGTAAGAAATTATGGAAAGACCGCGGCGCTTCAAACTGGCTTTCAGGCCGCGCGGGGGAATGTGGTAATTACAATGGATGCCGACCTGCAAGATAGTCCGGACGAAATTCCTGAGCTGTACCGCATGATCACCGAAGATCGTTTTGATCTGATTTCGGGCTGGAAGAAAAAGCGGTACGATCCGATTACAAAGACCATTCCTACCAAGATTTTCAATGCGGCCACCAGAAGTATCTCAGGCGTGTCGCTCCATGATTTCAATTGCGGACTGAAAGCTTACAGAAAAGAGGTAGTAAAAAACATTACTATTTACGGCGAAATGCACCGTTACATTCCGGTGATCGCCAAATGGAACGGTTTTGCAAAAATCGGAGAGAAGGTTGTCCAGCATAGGGCCCGCAAATACGGTTACACAAAATTCGGGTTGGAACGCTTCATTTTTGGCTTTCTGGATTTGCTTTCGATTGCCTTTGTGAATAAGTTTGGGCGCAGGCCAATGCATTTATTTGGCAGTCTGGGAACCCTTATGTTTTTTCTGGGAAGCATTATAGCTTTTTGGTTGCTGGGTAAAAAGATATATAATATTTATAATTTGCAGCCCTACCGGAATGTTACTGAAAATCCATTGTTCTTTTTGGCGCTGGTAGCCATTATGGTTGGTTCGCAACTGTTCCTGGCCGGATTTTTGGGGGAATTGTTTGTGAAGCAATCCGTTTCAAAAACCGGGGATTACAACATCTCTGAACGGGCCGGGATTTAAGTTTCAAGGAAGAAATTATTCATAAAAAAGTTATTACCTATTACACAAATAATGATCGCTAACGTACACAAAGCACATCCCTGGCATGGAATTCCAATGGGTGAAAATGCGCCTGAACTTGTAAATGCATTTATTGAAATTGTTCCTACTGATACAGTTAAATACGAAATTGATAAAGCAACCGGTTATCTGATGATCGACCGGCCGCAGAAATATTCCAACATTGTTCCTGCACTTTATGGTTTTATTCCAAAGACCTATTGCGGTGACAAAATAGCATTATTAGCGCGCGAACGCTCAGGAAGAGATGTGACTGAGGGCGATGGTGACCCGCTTGATATCTTGGTACTTTGCGAAAAAATCATTTCTCACGGAGATATCCTTTGTACTGCCAAACCAATCGGAGGAATTCGTCTGATCGATGGCGGAGAGGCTGATGATAAAATTATCGCGGTATTGAAAGGTGACGAAGTATATGGCGGTTTTTCAGACCTAAGCGAACTTCCGGAAGGAATTGTAGAGCGTTTGAAGCACTACTTTTTGACATACAAAAACTTACCAGGCGAAAAAGCACACATTGAAATTACCAATGTGTACGGCAGGGAAGAAGCGCATGAAGTGATCATGACTTCGGTTGAAGATTACAAGCATTCATTTTACTGAGATCAGATTTAAGCATACATCATTTGCTTCTTGATAATTTTTGAGCCGTCCCGGTTAGGGGCGGCTTTTGTTTATTCTTATCTTTGTGCAAATTTTAGATATTTAACGTGAGTTCG
Source organism: Dyadobacter sp. (assembly GCF_039919315.1). Classification (GTDB taxonomy): domain Bacteria; phylum Bacteroidota; class Bacteroidia; order Cytophagales; family Spirosomataceae; genus Dyadobacter. The sequence goes on from NZ_JBDSFX010000009.1 coordinate 8,646, forward strand.
GGATAAGAAATTTAATCATTTTTTATAAAAACAGGGAAAA
>NZ_JBDSFX010000010.1:0-89190 GCF_039919315.1 Dyadobacter sp.
CACGCATCCTAATAGAGATTTGTTATTTACTGACATCAATCTCGCTATCAATCGACACGATAAAATTGCACTGATAGGTAATAATGGTTCGGGTAAATCAACCCTTTTACAGATACTGGCAGGTATCACGATCCATAGTCCGGAAATAGTATTGCTGGATGAGCCTAGTAACCATTTGGATTCAGTCAGCAGAGGTATTCTTTATGATTATATCAAATCCACGACGGCCACAGTGGTGGTAGTGAGCCATGACAGGACGCTACTAAACCTGCTGAACACCGTTTATGAACTCAGCAAACGAGGCATAACGGTTTACGGCGGCAATTATGAGTTTTATGCAGAACAAAAAGCGGTCGAAAGCGAGGCCTTGAACCAGGATCTGAAAAGCAAGGAAAAAGCACTTCGAAAGGTTAAGGAAATAGAAAGGGAGTCGTTGGAGCGTCAGCAAAAGCTGGATGCCCGCGGTAAGAAAAAACAAGAAAAAGCGGGTCTCCCTACCATTTCCATGAATACTTTTAAAAACAATGCGGAGAAAAGCACCTCGCGAATAAAAGGTGTACACGCGGAAAAAGTGGGCGCCATTTCACAGGATCTGAGCCAACTTCGCGCCTCCATGTCGGACATGGACAAAATGAAGGTGAATCTTGATCATTCCGAGCTTCACAAAGGGAAAGTACTGGTAACGGCAAAGGACATCAATTTCGGCTACGATCATCAACTGCTCTGGAAAGATTCAATGAGTTTTCAGATCACCAGCGGCGAGCGTATCGCCATCAAGGGCCAGAATGGTTCGGGTAAAACGACCTTGATCAAAATGCTTTTGGGCAACCTGTTACCGCAATCGGGAACCATTGAAAGAGCGGATATGAAAGTCATTTATATTGACCAGGACTATTCGCTGATTGATAATAACCTGACAGTTTACGAGCAGGCGCAACATTACAATTCCGGTGCATTGCAGGAACATGAGGTTAAAATCCGTTTAAACAGGTTTTTGTTCACAAAGGAATATTGGGACAAACCTTGTATAGCGCTCAGTGGTGGTGAGAAAATGCGGATGATGCTTTGTTCACTGACGATTAGTAACCAGGCGCCGGACATGATCATCCTGGATGAGCCGACTAATAATCTGGACATTCAGAACATTGAAATACTCACCGCTGCGATCAGTGATTACCAGGGGACACTTTTGGTCGTTTCGCACGATGAATATTTTCTAAAACAGATCCATATGGTGCATTCGATCACTTTGCAGCCCCTACTGCATATTTAAAGCCCTTTTCATAAACCCACCCAAAAAACTGGCAACGAATGTAAGAATTACCGAACCATAGAGGCTGAAATTTTCGAGCTCGCGGCTGCCGCTTGTCTCGGGTTGAGTAGTAAATAAAAAGTAGCCGCTTAACACCAGGACACATTGCATCAGCGCGAGCAGCCAGCCTTTATGAGGTTCTACAAAACCAATCGCAATGGCGCAAAATACTGCTACCAGATAAGGAAGGTGAACGCTTTCGGCATCTTTAACTCCCAAAATAATCAGCACGCTTGTAAAAACGATCATGACCATACTAACTATCAATTTCTTATCAACAAATGGTGCTTTAACTTGTGAAGTTGCGTCCCGGTTTCCAGACTGTTCAATGAGTCGTTTTTCGGTTGCAAAATCCTCTTGCGCCTCAGTTTCCCGTCCCAGTTTCAGGTAAGCCTGGCCTCGCCACTGATACGACTGCGGGGAGGTTTCCTCGGCTTTAACAATCGCTTTGTTAAATTTTGAAAGCGCGGTCTCATAGTCATGGGTATCCATGTACAATTTACCAAACTCCAAATGCGCTTTGTAAGCCTCATCGTCCAGGCTCACTGCGGTTTGAATATCATCAAATGCCTCAGATACATTACCTCTCCCCTTTTGAGTTAAACCTCTGTACAAAAACGCAATGCAGGATTTAGGTCTGTTTTGTACTTTTTTGTCAAAATATGCATAAGCCTCATCGAACCGGCCGCTTTTGTACATTTCCACGCCCGGTGAAAATTCGGCCTCTTCTTTTTCCGATTTGCTGCGCAGATCGGCGTAATTTCTTAAATAATATATATATCCAAAAAACGTGGCAACAACGAGCAATTCTAGCATGAGGCTTTCTAAATATCGGTACTGATTTACAACCACTAAACTAGCCATTACTACCTGAAATTCCGCCCCGTTGGAAAAATCTCGGTCTGTACCTCTTTCCGCACTTGGGTGCGTTTGTTAATGGCCTGAGAAACGTATTCATCTTTCTCGTCAGCGCGCGAAAGGGTAAGTACATCAGGGTTTTCGTCTTCTATCGTCGTGAGCTTGCGCAGCATTACCGACAAATCGAAACAGCGCTGGACAATCACGTGAGTCACATCGCCTTCGCGTTGCAACTTTCCTTCGACCATCAGCAGACGGGACCGCAGTATTTCTTTGCGGTATTTTTCGAAAAGGCTTTCAAAAACAACAAGATTGGCATATCCTGTTTCATCCTCAATGGTAATGAAGCAAACGCCCCCTGCGGTTCCAGGCCGCTGCCTGACCAATACCAAACCAGCCACTTTCACCATTCTTGTGTTACCAATAAGTTCCAGACCATTGGTAGTCAATACATTCAACGATTTGAGTTTTTCTCTCACAAAACTGGCAGGATGTGCTTTTAAAGACAAAGAAGTTGACGCATAATCCTGCACCACATGCTCGGAAGCAGACATTTTGGGCAAATCCGCCTCCGCTTCCAATGCACTTTCAGACGGCTGTCCTTCAAACAAACCAATGGGCCTGTCGCTCAATGCTGACACTTCCCACAATGCCTGCCGCCGGTCCAAACCAATTGACCGGAATGCGTCGGCGTCGGCCAGCTTTTCCAAGGCAGTTTGTGAAACTCCTGCGTCCCTTAATGTGTGAATATTGGTAAATGGCTTTGTTCTGGCAGCCGTTAACAGTTGCATATCCTCTTCCCGCAGGCCTTTTATCTGCCTGAATCCCAGACGGATCGGGCAGTATTTATCGGCTTTTTGTTCCAGTAGGTTGTCCCAATTGGAGTAGTTAATATCTATCGGGCGAACCTCCACGTCATGATTTCTCGCATCAATGATAATCTGCGCTGGCTGGTAGAAACCCATCGGCATGCTATTCAGCAAAGCGGTGGCAAAAACATCCGGGTATACACATTTGAGATAACAGGAAACGTACACCAGCAATGCAAAGCTGGCGGCGTGGCTTTCCGGGAAACCGTAGCTCCCGAATCCTTCCAGTTGTTTGAAAATGCGCTGCGCAAATTCTTTGGTATATCCATTGGCTGTCATCCCTTCAGTTAGCTTTCGCTCAAATTTCTCAACCATTCCTTTGACCTTAAAAGTCGCCATGCTACGTCTCAATTCGTCGGCCTCGCTGGGTGTAAAACCTGCGGCTACAATAGCGATTTTCATTGCCTGCTCCTGAAAAAGCGGTACGCCCAGTGTTTTTCCCAAGATTTCTTTTAGTGCAGGGGATGGGTAATCGACATCTTCTTCTCCATTTCTTCTCCTCAAATAAGGATGTACCATATCCCCCTGAATAGGTCCCGGACGCACAATCGCCACTTCGATCACCAGATCATAAAAGCAGCGCGGTTTGAGCCTTGGCAACATAGACTGCTGTGCACGGCTCTCGATCTGGAAAACGCCGATGGTATCTGCCTTGCAGATCATATCATACACATCCTCTCTCTTCTGAGGGACATTAGCCAGCGTGTAATCTTTGTTATAATGTTTTTTGGCAAGATCAAATGCTTTTCGGATGCAGGTGAGCATACCCAAAGCAAGTACATCGATTTTAAGAAAACCCAATGTATCAATGTCGTCTTTGTTCCATTCAATGCAGGTACGGTTTTCCATTCTTGCATTCAGGATCGGGCATAGGTCGGAAAGTTTGCCCTGGGTGATTACAAAACCGCCGGTATGCTGCCCGAGCTGCCTGGGAAAACCCATAAACTGCTTGGTCAGGTCCAAAATTTTGAGCAAATGCGGATCATTGGGGTTAAAGCCCTCTTCTGCAACCCGTTTCCCCTCAAACCATTCATCCGTAAATTCCCAAATCGAATTGGAAAGTCTGCCAATCGCATCGACGGACATGCCCATTGCTTTGGCCACATCCCGGATTGCACCTCGCTGGTGTTGCTGGGTTACTGTTGCCACAATTCCGGCCCGGTCACGTCCGTACTTTTGATAAATATATTGGATCACTTCTTCCCGCCGCTCGTGCTCAAAATCCACATCAATATCCGGCGGCTCATTGCGCGCGGAAGAAATAAATCTTTCAAACAGCAGGTCAATTTCCAAAGGATCCACGGAGGTGATCCCCAAACAATAGCAAATAGTGGAGTTAGCCGCTGATCCCCTGCCCTGACAAAGGATTTTTTGTTCTCTGGCAAAACGAACAATGTCATAAACCGTCAGGAAATATGGTGCATACTCCATTTCCTCCACGAAAGTCATTTCATACTCAATAGCATCTTCGACCTTTTGAGGAATACATTCTCCAAATCTCTCCACAGCCCCTTTCCAGGCCAATTCTGCAAGTTCTATCAATGGTGGCCGGTTTCCACTGGTGATTTCTTCGGGATAAACGTATTTTAATTCATTCAAAGAAAACTGGCAGGCATCGGCAATTTCCTGCGTCCGGTGGACCGCATCAGGATAATTTCTGAACAGCCTCAGCATTTCTTCATTCTCTTTCAGATACCTCTCCCCATTCTGGTAAAGCCGGAAACCTGCATTATAAATGGTGCATTTTTCGCGGATGCATGTCAGAATATCCTGTAATTCCCGTCGGCCCGGGTGATGGTAATAAACGTCATTAGTAGCAACCATTGGGACATTCAATTGCTCCGCCAATTGCGAAATGCGATACAATCTCTTGGTATCATCGCCCTGGTACGAGCGTGCGGCGGCAATGTAAATGTCTTTTCCAAAAGCCCATTTGTACTCTTTTAATGCATTTTTAAAATCCTGGTTAAAGTCAAAATGTTCGTTCAATGCAGCTGGTGGTACTGCTATTAATTTCAGTCCCTTTGCATATTTATAAACATCCGCTTTATACAAATCACATTTCCCCTTTTCGGTTCGGAGATTACCTTCTGTTAACAATGCAGAAAGCTGTGAATAAGCCTGTTGCGTGGTTGGGTATGCTAATAAACTGGGGCCATCGAGCAAGTCCAACCGGCAGGCGGGAATGATTTGAATGTCTTTTCCTTTGGCTGCTGCGTAGCCTCGAACTATGCCTGCCAGCGTATTTCGGTCGGTGATCGCGATTTTTTTATAGCCATATTCCAAAGCTTGCGCGACCAGTTCCTCCGGGTGCGATCCGCCGCGGAGAAAGCTGAAATTTGTCGTTACCTGTAATTCTGTGTATTTCATAGTAATGTGGCAAGAGACTTGGCAAGTCTTCAAGACTTACCAAGTCTTATTAAGAAAAAAAACCATGAATAAACCATTTCGACTTGTTCTCGTCATAGTGCCCGAGCCTGAAAACCCAATAGCGCGCACCGCTTTGGTCTTCCAAGCAATAGTAATCCCGGTGCAAACCTTCTTCCAGCCACCATTCCCTTTCAATCCGCTCAGGACCATCCGCTTTTTTGGTATAATGGGTTTTCCCTTTATAACTAAATAACATCGGAGGATAATCAGGTATAGGCGCACTCACAATAACAGCCTCAGGCTCAGCCAGCAAGTAAACAGGTCTGGGACGGTCAGTCCGCCAGGAAGTTTGTGGTTTTTCCAGAACAGAGGCGGCCGGTTTCACAGATCGTTCGGGCCAGTGGTGCTCATCCGGCAGGTAGCGATGAATAATGCTCATTCCTGCCCTACCTGCCAGCCTGTCGAGCAGTTCCATTAAACTGACATTGTTGGTATCGCCTGTATTCCAGATTGTCTCCTGATGCGCAGCAAGATCCTCAGTAACAGGCGCTTCCAGTACAAATAATTCAATGCCCAATGCCGGTTCAATGGTCTGTATTTTTAACTCAAAAAGCCTGAATAAATGCGCTACATGACATGAACCGCGATTGGTGACGATATCAATCTGCTCTACTTTGCCATCGACCCGGTAACCTTTAAAAATGCCCGATCGCAGCCCCTTACCTTCCTGCGCCAAGCGTGCACAAAGCGTTTCCAAAAGCCGCTGCAAGGCAATTTGAATGCCGGTAGCAGTTACAATCGGCTCCATACAAGGCAGCCGCTCCTGATAAGGCACGGCAGGCTGAACCGGCTGAATAACCTCGATTGCAACGCCAGAAGCCTGATCAATACGGTCCAGCAACACCTGACCAAAGCGCCTCCTTAACACAGATCGCGGCATGTTGATAAAATTGCGGATCTGGTAAAACCCTAGCTTTTGCATACGCTCCAATATGGTAGGTTCCAGCCTCAACGCAGCGGGAGATAATGACAGCAATGCTTGAAGCTGATCACCTGTTCCAATAATTGGTTTCCCTTGTCCATATCGAGATACAGCCCAGGAGGCCCCAATGGTATCTGCAATGGCAGCGCTGACATCATAGCCCGCGCTTCTTAATTTGATAACAATTTCTTTGAGATAGGCACGCTCATCTCCCCACAAATGCGCACAACCGGTAATGTCAAGGATCAGGCCATCGGGCGGATCCACCGCGGCAATGGGTGTGTAACGTATACACCACTCCGCCAGGCTGTTCAACAATTCTTCCGCTAAACCAGGCTTGTGATCGATCACTTCCAATGTTGGATAAATTGCTTTTGCGTCAGCTACCACCATTCCTATCTCAATATCACTGGCAATGGCCTGAGCGCTGGCCGCCTTCACCACCATGCGTCCGCGTTCAGGCGTAGCAAGCACAAACTGAGCGCCTTTCAGCTCCGGCCGCTCAATCACAGCCTGGTCAGTAACCAGATGTCGGAACCATATAGTGGCGAAGCGTTGCTGCATGGCATATCTTACATTTTAATACATTAACTAGTTGATTTAAAGAATATTAAGTAAAAGTGATATTTTAAATATCAATAAATTGTTCGCAATGATATCAATTTACTTGTGTAAGTGCAAGGTTTTTTCTTACTTTGTTTTCAAGACAGAAACCAAACTTTACACACCTAAATAAATGACCATGACGACAAGACAAGAACCTTCGCTTTTTGAGAAAATAAGAAAAGCAGATGAGGAAGGAAATGAATTTTGGAGTGCCCGCGAACTGGCAAAAGTGCTGGAATATACGGAGTACAGATACTTCAAAGCAGTTATCGAAAGAGCCAAGGAAGCATGCAAAAACAGCGAACAGAGCGTCTCAGATCATTTCGGGGATATGCACGATATGATCGAACTTGGAAAAGGGGCTAAACGTAAAAGTGAAAATGTGAAGCTATCCCGTTATGCGTGCTATCTGATTGTTCAGAACGCTGATCCCGCAAAAGAAGTAGTAGCACTGGGCCAAACTTATTTCGCCGTACAAACCCGTTTGCAGGAGATAAGGCAAATGGAGGAATACAAAAATCTGCCCGGCGAAAATGAAAAACGAGTCTTTCTGCGTAGTGAGGTTGCACGGCACAATTTGCTGCTAGCTGACTCTGCCCGCATTGCCGGCGTTGTCGAACCGATCGATTATGCTGTTTTTCAAAATCACGGCTATATGGGTTTATACGGAGGACTGGACGCAAAGGCTATACACGAAAGGAAGGAGCTCAAAAAAAGCCAGCATATTCTGGATCACATGGGCAGCTCCGAATTAGCCGCTAACCTTTTCCGTACAACACAAACCGATGATAAGCTGAGACGGGAAAATATCACAGGAAAGCAGAAAGCTAACAAAACGCATTTCGAAGTTGGTCAAAAAGTTCGCCAAACGATTCAGGAATTGGGTGGGACAATGCCGGAAAATTTACCTAGTGCCGAGAGCATTAAAAGGTTGGCAAAAGAAAATGATCCAAAACCTATTAGAAAGAGGTAAAAGAAACGTGAGATGGAACAGTTTAAGTTATTTGATGATACGGAGCATTTGCTGCTTCCCGAGCATTTGATGGAATATAATGCCGGTTTCTTTGACAAAAAGGAAAGTGATCATTATCTGAACACTTTTCTGGAAACCATTACCTGGCAGCAAACCAAGCTAATGATGTACGACAAGGAAGTGGTGACGCCAAGGCTATGTGCATGGTTTGGGGACCCGCCGATCAGGAAGGATGATCGGCGGGTTCCGACACCATGGACTGATGAACTCTGGGCCATTAAAACCAAAGTGGAGGCTCATACCGGAATGACTTTCAATGGCGTGCTGCTCAATTACTACCGTGACGGAAATGACTCCGTAGCCTGGCATAGTGATAAAGACACGATACCTGGCCTTAAAACGGAAATAGCCTCGGTCAGTTTTGGGCAGGCCAGGAATTTTGATTTCAGGAACAAGGAAAATCACAGGCAACAGCATTCACTTGAATTGGGAAATGGCTCACTACTTTTAATGAAAGGTGATTTGCAAAAATATTGGGAACATAGAATTGCTAAGTCCATGAAAACCATGAAAGCGAGAATTAATCTCACATTCAGAAAGGTTTTGTACTGAAGCTACTTCTCGAATGCAAGATGCCGGTTCAAAAATGGCAGCATGTTATCCTCGACACGCCCATGTTCGATCCAGTTCTTGTCATAAGCTCCGCCGTTGTATTCTTCGGCAATATGTTCAATGCCCAGGTTGTCCAGTTTACGGGTAAAGGCCTGGTTGGAATAAACGTGGCTCTGTGTGGGATCGTAGCGTCCCCAATCAAACGCAATGCCATGCATTTTTCGCAGGTTATCGCCGTTTTCTTTGAGTAGTTCGTCCAGATAAAATCGCGATTGCAACAAGGCAACTTTATCTGGCTTTGTTACCGGTTTGCCATTTTCCATTTCTACCACAAAATCGCAGTAAAAAGGCGGACGGTCTGGATTGGGAAGATACGCCTGGGCCATTGCCACAAAACCGGGAGCATAAAAGTCACCCCCAAGGTCTGAAAAAGCCTTCGCCTGATGAAGCCTTGGCCAGTCCACCACACCCGACATAGGCCTCAACCCGGAACCCGTTCCAACCGGATGAAGCGCATATACTACGCTGAAAAGATCCGGATAGAGCATTGCAAATTTAATCGCGCCATATCCGCCCGTAAAATCGCCGGTGAGTCCACGGCTATCGCGATGACGTATGGTACGAAAATGACCGTCAATGTATGGGAGAAGCTCCTTTATGGTAAAATCCAGCCAACGCCCACTGGTTGACGAATTTTCATACCAGCTTCCGAGTGTCGGCGAACTGTAATTGGCCGCAACCAGGATAAATTCCCCAATTACGCCATTGGCGATGGCACGGTCGATGATGGGCTGAACATCGTTGCCCTCAGCAAACAAACGCTCATTGCTATACCCGAGGCTATGAAAATAATATACTACGGGATAAGACTTTTTATTTTCGTCATAACCACGTGGTAGATAAACAGATATGCTCCTTTTCGGATCGATCCCCACGCGGTTTTCAACCAGAATGGTTGAGGTAAGATATTCGGTTACCAGTTTTCCTTTTCGCAAATCCTGTGCAGCGACATCGCTTCCCTCCCAGGAGATCAAAAAGGGTATCAGAAGTAAAAGGGTGATTGTTTTCATAAGGAGCGTGATTCTGTGAATAAATCATTACTCATCCAAAGTAGCAACCCGCACACAAAGCATAAAATATTTTTGACCACCGTCGGTTTTGGATATACGTAATGCAGTTTCTGGCTGTCTTTTATCAGCCTCAGTCTTATCTTTGGCATTACATTTCAAAAATCTCATGGCAAAATCATTAGCAGATTTAGAAAAAATTGTAGAGAAATTAGCTGCAATAATCGAGGCACCTGCCTCACTCCTACCTACATACGGGCGCTCGCTCGATGGCGCTCACCCACATGTAGAAGCGGACCTCGCAGGCATGTGGCATTACGTGATCGTGGAAAGAGGTCAGGAACTCGAACGCAAAACAACTGGCGACCTCGATGACCTGCTCTACTGGATTTTTGCCAATGTCACATTCTCCATGGCCGTGAAGTACGAAGGCAAAACCCGGGTGAGCGGACAGGATTTCAGGAGGATCATGTTTCAGAAACAGGAAGAACTATTGGGCGAGCTGAATGAAAATTGGCAACGCAGAGAGGAACAGGAGCATCGGTTGATTTTGGGGAAACATCCGTTTGATGACCAAAACTAGCTAACAAACGCCAAACTGCTATTTTAGTAGCTGTTTAAATAGCCATTCGTCCTCTAAAACTCCCCACTTGATAATCGGTTTCCTAAAATCTCAGTATTATCTCAAATAATTGCTTTTGTGCATAAAGAAAAAACAAAATTTTGCTCAAAATATTAAGTTATAACTTAACTTTATGCCCAAGTTTACTATCCAAAGATCTGAGAAGGTTGGTAACACCAGAATCAGGTTGTTCAAACTAATAACCAACCAAGTTTGCCCGATCGACGAATTTGAAAAGGTTATTGAGTACGAAGGGGCATTCGCTCACGAGATTGACAAAATTTATGCGATTCTCGAATGTGTGTGTAACCTAACAATGTTACCCAAAACGATGTATCGCGTATTGCAGCTGGGGGATTTGCCATTTCAAGTATACGAGGCCAAGAGCTCCAGTCTTCGCTTTTACCTGATTAAACTAGAAAAAACAGGTAAGGTGATTATGATGGGTGGAAGAAAAAGCACGCAAAATGCAGATTTGAAGCAAATAACCAGATTAGCTAAAGAAATTTATTCGCATGGTATTCCAGAAACCAAAATCTGAACAGCTATGAAAACAAGAGAAGATTTGTTAAAAAGCCCTACATACTGGCTCACCAAAGTTCAGATCGAGGTTTTTGGCTTGCTAAATACTTATATGGAGGAAAATAATCTGACTCAAAAACAAGTAGCCGAAAAGCTCAGTGTGTCGCCCTCCTACGTTTCCCAAATTCTTAATGGGAATTTCAATTTTACGATTTCAAAACTGGTTGAACTGGCTGTGCTTGTAGGGAAAGTGCCAGTGTTGCAATTTGAATCTGTTGAAAATTTGTTAAAAACGGAATTGGCTCAGCAAGCAGATTTGAAACCTGCCGTTAAGGCAAGAAGAATTTCCGGGTCGGGGAAGATAGCAGTTTGAACATGGCAAAATCATTAGCTGAGTTAGAAAAAATCGTAGAGAAATTAGCTGCAATAATCGAGGCACCTGCCTCACTCCTACCTACATACGAGCGCTCGCTCGACGGCGCTCACCCACATGTAGAAGCGGACCTCGCAGGCATGTGGCATTACGTGATCGTGGAAAGAGGTCAGGAACTCGAACGCAAAGCAACCGGCGACCTGGACGACCTGCTCTACTGGATTTTTGCCAATGTCACATTCTCCATGGCTGTGAAGTACGAAGGCAAAACCCGGGTGAGCGGACAGGATTTCAGGAGGATCATGTTTCAGAAACAGGAAGAACTACTGGGCAAGCTGAATGAAAATTGGCAACGCAGAGAGGTGGAAGAACATCGGTTGATTTTGGAAAAGCATCCGTTTGATGACAAACAATTTTAAAACGTGCTCATGACCAATTCAATCCATTAATTCGCTTCTGCAATATCTCTAGTTCTCCAATAAGTTCTCTAAATGTGAGCGTATCTCCGTAAATCATATTCTCGCGCATTTGCCGGTAATCGGCCTCCCATGAAGGTAGCAAGTGTTTTGGCGGAACAAATGCAATGTTGTCTGGCCGATGGTTATCATAATTCACATCGGCCAGTGCCGTGAATTTCCTGCGGTGATCAACAATGTTCTGATATAAAACAGCATCCGACAATGCTTTATCAGCGAATGGCGACCGGTTTAGCTTTTCAATATCGTACAAATGCCGGCTCAGATGGTCAACTCGTATTTTTTCGGGTGATTTCTGAAATTCCTCATGCAATAAGAAAATCTTTTCTAGAAATGTCCGCTCCGGGTTTGCAATCGGAATAGATATAGGCTTGTCAGCAAATGGTCTTTCACGAAAATTTTCGGCGATCAGCGTTGAAAAGATCCTCTGCGTGACCGGCTCTTTCAGGGAACGACAGCCAACTTCCACCAGCACACCGGGTTTTATGTAGGTTTCCTTTTCAGTGAGTTTGGGGTAATAAATTTCAATAATAATCGGATCCTGATCAGACTCCGTAGTTTTCCGAAAGTCAACAGCAACTCCCGCGAACCCCGCGTTCTCAAATTTACTTCCTAGCTCCTCAATGAAAGTTGTCGTCAAAAAGCCGAAGGACGCTTTTCGTAACTTATTGATTTTTGTCCTGTTTAACACACCAGCAAATCCCAGATGTTCCCTGTCGATGGCCAGATCAATATCCTCAGAAAACCGTTGGATTAGCCCGAAACCTTTGCTTAGTGATGTCCCGCCTTTGAAGATCAAAGCAGGCGCGCATTCCATTGAAAAAATAAGAGCCAGCGTATGCACTACCCACCAATCCTTCTCAACAGCTACGCCGGGTAACCCCATTTGTCGCCCCGTTTCATTGAATATGCTCAGACGGGTTGCATCTGGCAATTGAAGCCATGCTTGTAAACTCTTTAAATCAATCATGTGTGTGTAAACATAAAATGTGTGTTATATTAAAGTGACGGTCGCATCAGCTGACGGATCCATTCGGGAGCCAGCTTAATGTCGTGCTGCAATTGATAAGGCTTTTCGTGTGCAAGCCTCTCTCTTATGACGCGCATTTCGTTTTCGGTCACATTATTTTTTCCGATCGTCCGCAATGCCTGAATGACCAGCTTGCTTATTTCACCGATCGCTGAAACATTTCGTGTGCTGGCCTTTTTGAAAGTAATGGTTTGTTTACCGACCTTCACCTGCCGGGAGGACGAATCTGTGTAGTATACGATATTCATTGGCATCTGGCTGGTCAGCCCTAATTTGTACAGCGCAAAGCTTCCTGTTGGTACTGCTCGCGCCTTGTCGCGTTTGGCCATTGCTTCCGCGATTTCCTCTATTCCTGGTAGTACAATGCCCATTGCTTCATCTTCGACCGGCCGCACGTACATACCCTTGGCCACCCGATGGAGCTCACCGATTTGAGTCAGCCTTTCTAATACTTTTGATATGGTTTTTGCATTCGAGATATCCAAAAAACTATCCACACCGTGCAACGTACCCCTCCGGGAACGCTTCATTCTTTCAATTATTTGATCATCAGCACTTTCCATACAAATATTAGTATACGTTTTGTCGCAAATATAGCGAATATTTGCGACAAAACGTATATAGGTTAAATTTCTAATGTGTGACGAATTGCACGAGAATCATCAGCAATGCCTCACAAAAAAGCCAGGCAATCAATCAAGATCACCTGGCTTTGTAACTGAAAACAGGCAGCTAACTACCTCACCCTTTTACTCCTTCCACTCGCTGGAAGAAAAACACCAGTTCTTTAAAAGACGTGAAAATGTCGGCGGCCCGATGGTTGTAACCCATCTCTTTTTGGGCGAGCATATAGCCGGTGTAAATGTCCCAAAGGTCATTGACCCAGCTGGCGGCAGGGCACTGGCTGAGCAAATCAGCGACTTCCCGGCCGTAAGCCAGGTGCTGCGAATCCGGAGATTCGTCGGAATTTGGTAGTGTTTGCATTAGTGTTACAGTATTAGGATGGAAAACAGGGTGCCCTGTTTTAGGTGTCCTAGCAGATGTAACACCGCTCGGGGAGCTTTCGCCGACCCCCACCATAACAGGGCATTTCTTGCAAGATTCTTCATAATGTTACATTTGATTAGGAGCTTGAAGGTTCAGAAGAAATTTGGAGAAATGCAAATTGGGAGAGGGGGATATTTTACTGGAAAGCGTTGGCAAGTACAATTTCAACTTGCTTTCATCCGACTTAACCTCCGTTAATATTTAGTTGGTTTAAAGCACACTAGTATACCTAATAAGCAAAATGTCTCGCCATAATGCTACGGATGGGCATCAAACGATTGAAGAACTCCCAACGCACCCAAAACAGCGAAGTATTCCATATACTTTTAAGAGTTTGGAACGATAAGAATATGAATATCGGTACGTGTACCGTAATCAACCGTAAATTGCGAAAACAGCTTTAATAGATTCGCATTGTCTCCTCTATAAATTGATCTTTACATTAGAAAAACAGTTTCTAGCGCTTTCATCCATTAGCGGCTAATTACAAATTCGTAGTTTACAACATCGTCCGCCAAAACTCATGATATCGACTAACTGCAACCCTCATGCCAGACTATAATTTTTTAAATTTGTCACCCCCAGAGTTTGAGGATCTGACAAGAGACCTTCTTCAAAAATATTTACAAATAACATTAGAATCTTTTGCAAGTGGCAGAGATGGTGGTATAGATCTCAGGCATTCAATATCACTGGAAAAAACCCTAATAATCCAATGCAAAAGATACAAAGACTATAATGCTTTAATTCGAAACCTAGAAAAAGAATTACCAAAAGTAAATAAACTAAGCCCTGTAAGTTACATAGTGTCTACCACTGTTGATTTAACTCCCCATCAAAAAGATGTCATACTGACCCTATTTAAGCCGTTCATTTTAAGCACCTCTGATATTTTAGGTCGAAGTGATTTAAACAACTTATTAGGTATATATCCTGAAATCGAGAAGGTTCATTTTAAGCTGTGGCTATCCAGCTCGAATATACTTGATAGACTTCTTAATAGTAAGATATATAATCAATCTAACTTCGAAGAAGAGTCAATAAAAAACACGATCAATCTCTATGTTGACAACGAAAGTTACTATAAGGCTAACAACATAATTAAAGAAAAGAAATATGTGATAATATCTGGTATACCAGGAATAGGAAAAACAACGCTAGCTAGAATCCTTGTCTATCACTACCTCGCAAATGGTTTTGACGAATTTATATTTCTGTCGGACTCAATAAATGACGGGTATACAAGCTACCGCGAAGGGAAAAAGCAAATTTTTCTATTTGATGACTTTCTAGGCACCAACTTTCTGGAAAACAAATTAAACACCAATGAAGAACAACGGATAGTTAAATTCATCGAAAAAGTGTCAAAATCACTTGATAAAATAATTATAATGACTACTCGGGAATATATACTGGTGCAGGCAAAACAGAAATATGACATATTTAATAACCCGCTACTCGAATTTGGAAAGTGTATATTAGACTTATCTCAATATACTAAAATTGTGAGGGCAAAAATTTTATACAACCACCTTTTTTTCTCTAATCTATCAGAGGCCCACATTCAAAATTTACTTAAAACAAATACATACCAAACTATAATCGATCATCCAAATTACAATCCTAGGATTATCCAAACTATAACTAATGATGACATTTGGAAGACAATTGATCCAAGCGATTTTTCGAACAAGTTTGTTGAATTTATAAAAAACCCACAAAGTGTTTGGAAGCATTCATTTGAAAACCAGATATCTAAGCTGTCTCAATGCATTTTAGCTAACCTAATGACAATCGGTACATTGATTCTTTTAGAAGACTTAAAAGCAATCACAAAAAATTTCGTAGAGAAAAATTGGAATACATATAGGATAAATTATAACGAAATAGAATTTAAAAAATCAGTTAAAGAGCTAGAAAACACTTTTGTTGAAATCCGCAAAGATTCAGCCAACAAACTGGCAATTGAATATCAAAATCCGTCAGTGCAAGATTTTTTAGTGTTCTATTTTAGAGAATATGGAGACTATATTAGAGATATAATCATATCCGCAAAATATTTCAATCAACTATTTCAAATATTTTCTTACGATGACTCGAAATTTATTCCATGGAATCAAATACCGTTAGATGACGAATTGAAGCAAATAGCTATACATAGGATTATTAGCGATTTTGACATTTTAAGCTTTGTTTCTCTGACGGGATCACGTTACCAGGGCTGGGGAAGGTCATCTCTTTCTGATTATATAAAGCTAAACGAAATAATTACTAATTTAACAGTAGCCAGTTTTCCAGATTTGCATAAATTTACTAAAATTAAGTTCGAAAAAATGTTGTACCCAAAGGAGCTTCATGGAAATGAACTTAAATGCTATATCAATCTATTAAACGAGTTTTATCTTGATCTAGAAGTTGACGAATTCTTAATTATTAGCCAGCTTTCTCAGAGTATTCATGAATTTGATGAAATTTATGAAATTCGAAGATTAGAAGTATTTTTCCCTGACGAATTTAATTTTTTTATTGTAGACAATCCGACTTTTTGTACTAAAATTTTTATCCTAATAGAAGACGAAGCTGACAACACAGATGACAATTTAGAGGACAAATTAACAGAGCTTAAAAGCCTAGCTAACGCGTTCAGGGTAGATATTGAACCCATCGAAAGAAAAATAGAAGAGAAAATTAAAAAACAAGAAAAGGAAAATACCTATGGATATAACTGGTCAAATGAAAATAATTCTCGAATATCTACGCAGAAAAAGGATGATAATAAGACAATAAAGGACATTTTTGATAGCTTACGAACCAGGGACAATAGTGATGTTCAAGAAGACTTACAGTAGACCTTTCTTGAATATTTTTTAAATTTTGTTACAGGATGATTATTACACAATTTTAGTGCAGTTTTCTATTTGTAGGTGTTGTTTTGAAGCGGTAATTCCCAATGCTGCAATCCTTTTAAATCTCAGGCAGTTATTGTGATAAGTGTATATTGTAGTGTCTATGCCAAATTTCCCCCCATATCTTCACCACAAATACGTAAACAATGAGAGAGCATCAACCAGGGAATGTCGAGAGAAACAGAAGGATTATCTGCACCTAGTAAGAGTTGATCTTTACCCGGCCAGAGGCCTGCGAAGGATTGGTGAGAAATGAACATTCAAATAAACGAACGGGGCGCAGCATTCGAAACTAATACGAATTTAACAATACGGCACCTTGAATCCCGCCGACCAATCGTCATCAACTCATTCCCGGTCAGAGCACCGCATTCCATCCCACCTCGAAACCTCACTCACTACATTTTCGAAAGCCTCTCCAACCCCTCCCCAACACTACCCAAAAAATTAACCCGCCCACTCCTATTACTCTCAAAAATAAAATCCCGTATACTTTTCCCAGGATATTTCTCAAAGTCACCAATAATGGCCAGACGCATGCGGTAGTTGGAAAATTTTTGAAGTATCTCTCCGGCAATGCCCGTTTTGAGGTCAAAGAATGAGGGTGCAATGTTCTCTTCGTGAATGACAATGCTGTCAAATCCCTGGTAATAGAGATTACCAAGCAGGTCCAATCCGTCTTCGGCCGTTTCAATAATCAGCTCGTCCGACGTTACTTCGCCAATCTGGATTTCATTGACAGTATGCGATATGATGTTCATTTGAATGTTTGAATAAATTAAAAGAAAGTAAGGCAGCTGCCTGATTGACCAAATGCCAAAATTTAATTACTCACTCACTCACTAATTCCGTTCCACGGGGGCACTCATTCCGTTCCACGGGGGCACTCATTCACTCATTCACTCATTCATTCATTCATTCATTCATTCATTCATTCATTCATTCATTAATTAATTCATTCACTTCTTAGCGCCTTCACCGGATTCATCAGCGCAGCCTTCACCGACCGATACCCTACCGTCACGATCGCAATCAAAAACGTAATCCCAATCGCAGCAATGAAAATCGTAGCATTGAGGTCTATATGGTACTGAAAATCAGCGAGGTACTTATTCATGAGCCACCAGCCGATGGGGGCGGCGATGACGAAGGCGATCACTAGCAGCTGGGCGAATTGCTTGCCGAAAAGCCAGACAATGCTTCCCACGCCGGCACCCAAGGTTTTGCGAACCCCAATTTCTTTGGTTTTTTGGGCAGCCATGAAGGAGATGAGACCGTACAGGCCGAGGCAGCCGATGAAGATCGCGATGGCGGCGAAGAGCCACATGAGTTGCAGCATGAGCTGGTCGGTTTCGTAAAAATGTTGCAGGTGCTCGTCCAGGAACTGGTAATTGTAAATGTACTCGGGATTGGTTTCGTTCCACGCTTTTTCGATGGAAGCAAGCGTCACGGGCAGGTTGCGGCCGCTCACTTTCAGGGCGCATTGAGAATAATTATCGGCCCGCGTGGTAAGGCAAACAGGGTCAATCTTCTGGCGGAACGAGGCATTATGGAAATCTTTCATGACACCGACGATGGTACCGCTGCGGTGATTGATGTTCACATTTTTACCGATTGCTTCTTCTGGCTCTATGCCAAGCTTTTTAATGGCCGTCTCGTTCAGCAGATACTCCCTTGTGGTGTCGGATTGTGCCAGATTGCGGCCTGCAACGAGTTTAAGCCCGAACGTGGAAAGGTATTCCGGATCGCCGGTTTTGTAAAAAATGTTGAATTTTTCATCCTCAGGCCTCCCCGCATACCGGAGGCCGGTATCCAGATTATTCTGTGGCGATGCCGGTGGGACATTCAGAAACGTGATTTTCTCGACTTCCGGCAATTGAGAAAACCGTGCGCGCATGGCGCTCTGTTTGGTCGTTGTGGTTTCTGGCACGGGCAGTATCACGATAGCGTCTTTCTTAAAACCCATATCGGCCTCGCTGTTGAACTGCATCTGGCTGGTGACGACAATGGTAGCAATCAATAGTGTTTGCGAAATGGCAAACTGGGTCACGACCAATCCCTTGCGGATGGAAAATCCACCGACCTGGTTCTGTGTCAGTTTTCCTTTCAGCGCCATAATCGGCTGAAAACCTGCGAGGACCAGCCCGGGATAGGAGCCGGAAATGAAGGTGACAACGAGGAGCAGGCAGGTGATGAAAATGGGTTGGCTAATGTCTTTTAGCAAATCGAGCGTGACGCGGGTCGACAGCAGCTCGTTCATATAAGGCAATGCGAGGTACGACAGGCCGATGGCGAAAATGAATGCAATGAGCGTGATGAGGGCCGTTTCGGTGATGAATTGCCAGAAAAGCTGCCCTTTCCTGCTACCCATTACTTTACGGACGCCGATCTCTGTGCTGCGGCCCAATGCCTGGGCGGTGGCGAGATTGATGAAGTTGACGCAAGCGGTAATGATGAGGAAAACGGCGATGAGCGAGAGCGCAATGAGCTGGCTTTTGGCGACGGCACCGTCGAATTCCTGATTCATGTGAATATCAGAAAGTGGCTGCAAATGGAATTTGAAGGTTTTCGCGTCTTTCGCATTGTAATATTTGGTGGAAATGCTGGCCATGGCTTTGTCGGCCTTGTTGGCGTCGGTGCCGGGTTTCAGCAGAACGTAGGCCTGGGTGACACTCATTATGCCGCCCCAGGTATTGAGCCAGGGCGTGGTTTGGCTGATGGTCGGGTAAGAAACGTATATCTGCTGGCGGATATCGGTGTTTTCGGGCAGGTTTTTGAGGATGCCGGTGACGGTGAAATCCGTCTTATTGTCCAGCCGGAAACTTTTGCCGATAGCGTTTTCGCCGTGAAAATATTTCTCAGCCAGTTCCTCGGTGATGACGGCGGTATTGGGCTGCGAGAGCGCGGTCTTCGGGTTTCCGGCGACGAACGGGAAGTCCATGATCCCAAAAAAATCCGGCTCCGTATAGGATACTCCGTCACTGAACTTCGCATTGTCTTTCCGGGACGGAAACGAAATACTCCCGCCAAAGCTGATAAGCATCGAGGCTTTTTCGACAAACGAATAATCGTCGCGCATGGCAGCGCCGATGGGCTGCGGCACATTGCCATATTTGATGACGGTTTCATTGTGCAACTCGGAAGTGACGCGGTAAATGCGGTCGGCCTTTGTATGGAATTTGTCAAAACCGACGTGATAATTGACGAGCGAAAAGATGAGTATCCCGCAACTCATCCCGAGCACGAGCCCGAGGACGTTGATGACGGTGTAGGATTTGTGGCGGGAAAGGGTACGCCGGGCGGTGGTGAGGTAGTTTTGGAGCATGATTGTGAGGGCTATCGGCTGTCGGTTTTCGGCTTTCGGGCTTTTTGGGGTGTTAGCTTTTAGCTGTTGGCTTTTAGCTCTTTTTAGGGTTAGGATTCGTTTTTTTAGGAAATATGGTTTTGTGAATTTTAGAGCTTCTAGTGTGTAAATTTTTTTGGCGGCTTTTACGCCTACTCTGTCTATGTCTAGTTCGAATTGTTCGTGCAGGTCGCCTTGGAGCTCTTCGAACAGTTCGGGCGGGCATAGGAGCTTAAATAGCTTATCTGCCCAACGTGGCGGGGAGATGTGATTTTTGTTTTTCATGATTGGGCTGGGGTTACGATAGCGTTCCAGAACTGAGCACGTACTTCCTGGATTTCGGCCAGCATTTCACGGCCTGCGGTAGTGATGCTGAAAAGCCGTTTTTTTCTTCCGCCACGACTCAATGTGGCCCCGCCCATTTCGGAAGTGACGTAGCCTTTTTCTTCGAGGCGGTACAATGCAATGTGCACTGCGCTGAGGCTGATGGTGCGGTTGGCACGCTGGCGGAGTTCTTCGGCAATGCTGACACCGTATGCTCCGGTGTTGAGGACGGTTACTGCGAGCAGGACTAGTTCTTCAAATTCGCCCAGGTATGATCTTCCCATTTGTTGAAATGTATTTTATTGATATTTGCTAAACAAATGGTATGCCAAAGAAACAACCGGCAATCAAGTAGCTTATAATTAAATAGTTATTGGAATTATCAAAAATTGATTTTGTTCAAAAATGAACATTGAACGCGCAATGATGAACAGATGATCATCCGTTTAAAAAATTTGGCAACCGGAGGATAATCGCTTTGGCAATACTAACAAAGGCAGGTTAATATTCAAGCCAAATCTTTTGCTGAACAATATGAAAAAATTTACTTTGGTGATCCTTATTCTATTAAATTCCGCAAAAATCACTGCTCAGGTGATGGGAAATTCTCAATACGTGTCGCCAAAATCGGCTGGTAACAGCATTTATCATAATGGTACTTCAATGCTCCCCGCCGAGCGGTTTCAGAGCAATATCTCCGAAATTAACGATAGCACGGTCAGGGTTTCCGTAAAAGGATTGATTAATGCATTGCCAGATACTTATGTGGCAACATTCAACATTGTACAAACTGCCGGAACTGCGGAAATGACAGATCAAATGATGCGCGAGCGGCTGAATAAACTCAAAGCAAAGTTGCTGGAAGCTGGAATTATCGCGTCAGATATCAGTATCGATATGATTTCGTTTGTACCGAAATATGAGATTGAAACAGAAAACCGGCTATTTAGCAAGACTTATAACGAAATTCCCGCGGGCTTCGAAATGCAGAAAAATCTAAGTATCCGCTACAAAAAGTCTTCGCGGATTGATGAACTGGTGACGATTGCCGCGCAATCGGAAATTTATGATCTGGTGAAGGTAGACTGTTTTAGCTCAGATGTAGAAAGCTTCAAAGATAGCCTACGCAATAAGTGTATTTTGGAAGTCAAAAACAGGGTCAGATCTTATGAGGGCCTGAATTTAAATCTGGATACATTGAAAAAAGTCATTGGCGAAAACTTTCATGTAATATTACCCGAGACACGTTATTCGGGCTACCAGGCTTTTGCAAGAACCTCATTAAAACCTGAGAAAAAGGGCCTAGTTAACGAAACAGTGAAGTCGGTCTCTCAATATTACCAGCCAGTCACTTATGAGAGTTTTGATGTAGTAATGAACCCGGTTGTATTGGAACCCATGATTCAGGTGACATATCAGCTTGATATTATTTATTTATTTAAGCCGATGAAAAACTATTACATCATCACCCCTATTGGCGAAAGTAAAAAGCTGATTTTGAAATAAGTAATCCGGAATATCAGTTTGAAGTAGAAATTAAATGTGTTCCAGAGACTGGAAAACGAGACACCGTAGTTATAAAATACGCCGAAACTATAGATTCTACCCTGCGCCGAACTTCTTCAAAAATATATCTCAAAAGACATTACCTTGTGCAACAGAACCAAATCGTTTTATCGCACAAGGTATTTTTTTATGAAAACAGTCGAGATATTTGAAGGACCCAGGGCTCAAACTTATGATCAGTCGATCCGGGTATGGTGCCCGGAATATGATTCCATTCAGGGGCTTTTGCCTTCTTTGCTCGGCTACCATCTCGGTATTGATGATGAAAAGAATGTTTTGATAGTCGGAAGCGGTACGGGTGCGGAAATTGTAAACCTGCTTCAATTCACCAGTGCCTGGAAAATTACCGGTGTGGACCCCTCCCCTGAGATGGCTGCACAGGCTGAAACAAAACTGAAATCTGCCTATCCTGACCATCAATGTGAACTTGTAACCGGTCTGGTCGCTGACTTGCCCTTAGAAGAAAAGTGGGATGCTGCGCTTTCGATCCTGGTTTTTCATTTTCTTCCGGATGATGGATCAAAATTGCATTTGCTTCAAAGTATTGCACAGCGATTGAAAAAAGGGGCTCTTCTGGTGATGGTAGACATTTTTGGTGCCGGGGAGTCGTTCGATTACAATCTGGAATTGCTTCGGGCTCTTTTGTTGGGCAAAGGCTTTGACCCTCAGATGGTAGAGGGCGGGATCGGGCATATCAGGCAATCTTTGTTTCCAATTTCACAGGAAAGGTTGGTTGAATTGCTCGCAGAAACCGGCTTTGGAAAACCTCATATATTTACTCAATCTCTGATATTCGGTGGCTGGATAGCGACCAAACTTAGCTAAATGTGAACCAAATGAGCGAAATTAAATTCAACATTGCGGTATTGATCGACGGGGACAATGCGCAAGCCAAGTTCATGAAGGAAATGCTGGAGGAGGTCTCCAAATATGGAAAAGCGACCATCCGAAGGATCTATGGCGACTGGACAAGTTCTAATATGAATAGCTGGAAAGAGATCGTCAACCATCATTCGATCAGCCCGATCCAGAAATTTTCTTACACGACCGGTAAAAATTCGACAGACAGTTCATTGATCATTGATGCTATGGACATTCTGCATAGCAAAAGTGTCGACGGGTTTTGTATCGTTTCGAGTGACAGCGACTATACCGGTTTGGCAAAAAGGATCCGCGAAGAAGGCCTTTTCGTGATGGGTATCGGGAGAAAAACGACACCGATTGCGTTTGTCAATTCATGCGAAATTTTTACATTCAGCGAGAATTTGGTGGCGGAGCTGGATGCAACAACGGAAGAACCTGAGATCAAAAAGGTTGATGTTACGCCGCAAGAGAAAATTCAAAAAGAAGCCAGGAATACCGAAGCACGCCGGAAATTCCCGAAAATTGACATGACGATCATTGATAAGGCATTTGAAATATCGACGAATGAAGAGGAAGAAGCGCTGATTTCAAAATTAGGATCCTCACTACGAAAAATTGACCCCAGCTTCGACTCCCGCACCTATGGGTTCAAGACATTGACTCAACTCCTGAAAAGCCTGGCCAAATACAAGATCGTCAACAACGAGGTAAACGGGCTGAACCACCCTCTGATCAAACTCAAACCGAAACGCGAACCCGAACGCATCCGCGAACCTCAACCCAAGGCTTAAGCCTTGGGCTAGTGTGGCCTTGGGCTAGTGTGCCTCAACTTGCGACACATACGGGTGTGCGGGCATGGTGGCGCATGTGAGGCTGGTCTCAACTATGAACTAGCCATACATCTAGATCTAAAAAAAATTTCTTCAAAAATTTGCGTAAGCGAATACTTACATATACTTTTGTGTAAGCAAATACTTACACATCATGTCAATCGAAGCGAGAAGAGACGTTTTCCAGGCCATAGCAGATCCTACCCGACGACAGATCATTAACCTGATCGCCCATAAGGCTATGAACCTCAATGCCATTGCGGATAATTTCGACATCAGCAGACCAGCTGTTTCCCAACACATTAAAATCCTTACTGAGTGCGGAATGGTAGTCGTGAGGCAGGAAGGACGGGAAAGATTTTGTGAAGCTAAACTGGATGGGCTGAGCGAGGTATCCAACTGGGTAGACCAATACCGTCAGTTCTGGAACGAGCAATTCGATTCGCTGGGAAGTTATCTAAGTAAAATTCAGGCTAGTAATAAATCAAATGAGGAATCAAATAACAATCAATCAAACAATTAATAACATGGAACAACAGACAGAAAAAAGAGAAGGTTTGAAGATCGTAAGACAGTTTAAAGCGCCCAGAACGCTTGTATTCGACGCTTTTGCATCACCCGAAGCATTCAGTGAATGGTGGGGACCGGCGGGTAGCCAGCTTTCAGTGGAACGTTTTGATTTTAAACCAGGCGGTAGCACGCATTATAAAATGGAAGGCAACGGTCACGTAATGTGGGGCTTGTTCCAATATAAAACCATTCAACGCGCCGACTTACTGGAATTCATCAACTCATTCGCCGACTCGGAAGGAAACATTATTACCTCGCCATTCCCGATGGATTTTCCGCTGGAAGTTTTCAATCAGATTACATTGGAAGAAAACGGTGGGATAACCACATTGACGCTGCAAGGCCATCCGATCAACGCCACGCAGGCTCAGATTGAAACTTATTACTCAATAATGGACAGTATGCATCAAGGATTTGGCGGGACTTTTGACCAGTTGGAGGGGTACCTTGAGAAGATTCAGGGTTAGTCAGTTATTGTCATGGGTTGTCAGGTATTGTAATGTTAGTGAGGCCGGCGAAAGCAGGAAAAACTGAACTATTGTCGCAATGCCTGACTACAAATGACTATTTTGGGGAATGATATTACGTCTGTAAATATTTGAATATCAATTATTTTAGCGGTATACCATTATCTACGATTTGAGAAACTCTTTTGGAATGGGGTTTCTCTCGAGAAAAATCTTCGCCTCCTGAGCCTTTCTTGAAAGCGGGCGATTAGCAATTTCATGTTTTACAAGCGATTCGGTAGTACGAGTATGCCCCTCTTTTTGCGATTCTTTCCTGTAGTCTAGTGCTGTGTTAGCCATAATTTCTTCAGATGTGTTACTCAAATTTAACTAATCATTTTAGGTTTAACAAAAATGTCCTACGCTCTCTCAAAACCCATACTCCACTCCCTCCGGCAGTGCCTCCACCGCCACTTTCATCCACTTACCTTTAATCTTGATAACGACAATGTCCCGGTCTTTGTCATAGAAAATAGTACCGTCCCCACCGTTTTTCAACTCTTTATAATTCACATATTTAGCATCCTTTTCCGCATTCTGTTCGTCGTCGCCGTCGGGTTTGGTGGCTGAAATGTCTTCTTTTCCAATGGAGCCCAATGTTAATGCATTGGTCAATTTCAATGATCCGTAGAATAACGCTTTATCCCGACCGAACATAAATGAATGCTGCTTAACGTCCGAACCAATCTTGAACCAGTTGTAAGCCGTCTCGTCGTGATTATAAACCGTTGAATAATAGTATAGTTCTGCAACCGGCCGTTCCATTTCGATGTGTTTGTTGACCAGCATGGTAATACGCGATTTATCGTCTTTGGCATAACCTTCAAAAACGTGGTAACCCCAGCGTTTTTTGTTCCGCTCTTCGGCATTACCGCGCACCTGGACCATATATGGCGTGCTCAAAACGCCATTTACGGTGGTGTACATTGGTGTTTTGGAAGGAATAAATCCAAAACTATACCCTCGCTCCTTCCAACGGAACCAGGTGGTGTCAATGTCGGATTGTAACTCTATCTGTCTTTGGGCTGATGCTTCGCTACCTTTTACCAGGTTATAATATTTACTAAAAGTAAAAGAAGTATCCCGTTGCTGCTGGGCAAATGCGGCATTTGAAATAACAACAAGGAGAAAAATATAAGGCAGTTTTATGAAGCTCATGCGGGTAATGATCAGGTTATATATTATTGAAGGTCAAGAAAGTTAAAAGGTCGCAAAGAAAAAATGAATTGACTTCATTGAATTTGACATTCCCAAAAATATTTTATCCAAAAAACTTGCGCAACCGATTAATTGCACTTATACTTGCAACCGATTGGTAGCAAGTAGACAAATTTGAGTGATGAGAAGAGACGTATTTCAAGCCATAGCAGACCCGACGCGACGGGCTATATTGATGTTGATCGCGATGCAGGCGATGACACCGAATGCATTGGCCGAGCACTTTGACACCAGCAGACAGGCAGTTTCAAAACACATTAAAATATTGACTGAATGCCAGCTCGTCAACCAGCAGCAAAATGGAAGGGAGATTTATTATCACTTTAATCCCCAGAAAATGAAAGAAGTAGCCGATTGGTTAGCGCCATTCCAGAAAATGTGGGAAGAGCGCTTCGACCGTTTAGACACATTATTGGACAACTTAAAAGCAAAGGAAAATGCTAAGTAAAAACGCAACTAAGATCACTGCCGAAAAAGGCAAACAAGAGTTTTTCATCGAGCGGGAATTTGAAGCGCCGCGGGAATTGGTATTTCGCGCTTTCAACGAGCCTGAGTTCCTGCTACAATGGCTAGGGCCGAACGATATGGAAATGAGAATTGATAAATTCGACAGCCGCTCGGGTGGCTCTTACCGCTTTGTTCACTCGCTCTGCAATGGCGGTGGTGAATTTGGATTTAATGGTGTAATCCATGAGGTAACTGCACCAGAAAGGATTATCAGGACTTTTGAGTTCGAGGGACTGCCCGAGCGCGGACATGTTTCACTGGAATTTCTAACGATGACCGAGCTACCTAAAAACCGCACCCGCCTACACATTCAATCCGTTTTCAAATCCGTGGAAGACCGTGACGGCCTGCTACAATCAGGCATGGAAGGCGGATTGAACGAAGGATTTAGAAAGCTGGACGAATTATTCGCTAATAGTATTGTAAACAACTAAACTTCAAATAAAATGACCAAACCACTTTATCCTTGCCTTTGGTATGACGGAAACGCCAAAGAAGCAGCCGACTACTACTGCTCCATTTTCAAAAATTCAAAAATCACCGCCGAGAACCCGATGGTTGTAACCTTTGAGCTGAATGGTTTCAAATTCATGGGACTGAATGGCGGCCCGCATTACAAATTTTCACCCGCTACCTCATTCGTCATTGAATGTGAGACGCAGGAAGAAATCGACTACTACTGGGAAAAACTGGGCGAAGGCGGCAAGTATGACCAATGCGGCTGGCTCGACGATAAATTCGGTATGTCCTGGCAAGTGGTACCGGCTGTTTTGGGAAAATTGATGTCAGATCCGGAAAAGGCACCGAGAGTGATCGAGGCATTTATGCAGATGTCGAAGTTTGATATTGCGACATTGGAGAATGCTTGAAAAGGTGTTTCATTCTGAGTCATTTATTGTCAGGATTTGTCATATATATTAGTTTAACATTCAGGGGTTTATGCTGAGTGGAATGTTGTCATTGATAGTCAGGGTTTGTCATTTGTTATTGGGTGCTGCCAGAACCTGTGTGTTCTCAGTGAACAGCAACAAGTGACATTCTCTGGCCATGTATAAATAATGAATGACAATAAATGACAATATCAGACTATGAATGGCGACGAATAGCAAAAGGCTTGCTCTTTGGAATAATATCGACTTAATGTAACTTGCATGACACATTAAGCTACCTATTCCCGACATGCGCAAGTTCATTTTACCTGCATTGCTTTTGCTTACTTTCCTTTCTGTAAAAGCGCAATTAGTCACCGACTCCCTACTGATTGAAGGCCATCAGCGCGTTTTTGTATATGACAAATCCGTTAAAGCTAAACCCGGAGCCAGCCTTGTTTTTGTAATGCACGGTTCGGGTGGCGAGCCAATGGGTTTCGCGCCGCGAGCCGCTAAACTGCAGGCCAGAGCTGAGGCCGAAAATCTGGTATTGGTTTATCCGGCCGGTTATAAAAGGTATTGGAATGAATGTCGCAAAGCCTCCACGGCGGTAGCGAACACTGAAAACCTGAATGAGGAAGCCTTTTTCTCTCAAATGATTGATTTCTTTTCCAAAAAATACAAAATCAACAAAGCACATGTTTTTGCGACCGGTTTTTCAGGCGGCGGGCATATGTCTTACAAGCTGGCGTTAACAATGCCGGGAAAAATCAAAGCTATTTCCGCAATTGTGGCCAATTTGCCTACCGATGAAAATATGGATTGTACACCCATGAATGTCCCGCTACCGGTGATGATCACCAACGGAACTGCGGATGCAACCAATCCTTACAATGGCGGCGAAGTGAAAACGGCAGGTGTGACGCTTGGTAATGTACGCGCCACGGATCAGTCGTTTCAATATTGGGCAAAACTCGACGGATATAGTGGCGAGCCTGTAAAGTCAATGGTGCCTGATGCGAATCCGAATAATGACATTACCATTGAAAAATATACTTATCAGAAAAAAGGGAAACCAGAAGTGACGCTACTCAAAGTTATCAACGGCAAGCATGAGTTTCTGACGGATATTGATGTTTTTGAGGAAACCTGGGCGTTTTTTAAGAGACAGATAGAAAAGTAGTTTCATGGAAGACAAAAATCTAAGATATTCCGGATCCGCAAAGGTGCGGTACTCCTTCATGAATGAATTTTTGGTGGAATGTCCCAAATGCGGGGCTATGGCGACAGTCACGACGAATCAAGCGCTAGATACCAGTCATGATAAATTGGTTTGCAAAAGCTGCAACCACATTGAAAAGGCAAATGACCGGATCAGGTATGAAGCGATTGTGAAACGGGCCTGTGAAAATTGTGGAAAAGCGATTGACACTACCCTTCCCAATAATAAGGAGAAAGTCGAAAAGCTAACAATCCCTTGCCCGCATTGCGGCATCGTCAGAACTTACAAACCCAAAAACGACCAGTACCAATTGAAATACGACGGCAAAGGTGCCTGCGACCCCGTCTTCAATCTCCCGCTCTGGTTTCAAACAGACATCAAAGGCGAAATTTTCTGGGCTTATAACCGGGCACATTTAAACGAAATCCGGGACTACGTTTCCGCAAAATTGAGAGAACGCCAGACCAACACCCACACGACAATGGTCGAAAGACTCCCTAATTTCATTAAAATGGCAAAGAATAGGGAGGTGATTGTTAGGGCGATTGATAGGGTGGTGAAAAGGTAGGTTTTGATATTTCATGGCGTCGGGGAAGGCAATTTCGCTTATTCCATCTGACTCAGAGGTCAGTACACAGCAGGCGGCTGATATGCTTCATTTGTCAAGGCCGCATATCGTGAAGTTGCTTGAACAGGGTGTCATTCCATTCAGAAAAGCAGGAAGTCACAAGCGCATTTGCTGGATGATTTGGTAAAGTATGCTGAGCATCAGAAGGAAACACGAATCAAAAATTTCAAATTCTTAGCAGAAGAAGCTCAGGAATTAAATCTTGGCTACGAATGATTCATTACAGCTGACAGGCTGCTAGATCTATTGCGATACTGAAATAGCAGATTCAGCCGCCCCCTACTCCGAAACCTGTACTTGTATCCGAAACTTTCCTTTCACTTTCTTACGTACCTGGAAATCTCCCAACCAGCATTCGAAATTACCTTCTACAAATACAAATTTATCGGAAGTCGGTGAGAGAAATACTTTCGTCACTTCAAACGACTGAGGATTTTGATTTTCCTGGTATAATGTATTTTTTAACAGCGCTGTACCATTGCCCATATCTTTCGTGGTACCCACCTCGACACCCAAAATATTCACGAATTCGTAGTTTCTGTCAAGCCGGAGATAATCATATTTCTTGACGTCAAACAGTTTTTTTGCATTCGCTGTATTGGCTTTCAAGTCTTCGCGGTTGAAAAAGAATATGATATACCAATCCGTGCTGTCTTTCATCGAGAAACCGCCGCCGTGTCCAGCGTTTGGGTGCTGAGTGCTTGTTGAAAACCTGCCATTAATTTCAATACCCGCCTTTCCTTCAATAAAATTATAGTCTTTACCATCCATCTCAACGATCAGGTACGATTTGTCAGAAGCAAGATCAGCAATCGGATCAGTGGGTTCGATATTATCGTTGCCACAGGAAGCAATGAAAAGCACAAGTATAAGGAGCGAGAGTCCCTTCATTTTAGTAAAAAAATGATGCATGGCCGTGAAAGTTTGAGAGGTGAAAGTTTTCTTAAAAATATTAACTTTTCTTTAATTATCAAGAGGTTACAATTCGAACTTATGACAAAAGTTTATACTTCAGAGTTATTCCCGTTTCTGTGCAAAAAGCCAATCCAATAAGCCTGGGGTGTTTTCAACCGCGCCACCCAGGTTATGACCAGCCCCCTTGAATTCGGTGTATCTGGGTTTGCCACCGGCTTTTTTGATTGCGGCAATCATATCACGGGAGTAGCTGACGGGAACTAAATCATCCTTGTCGCCGTGGAATGCCCAAACTGATACTCGGCCATCAACAATGTTGTGCGCCAGCTTCGGATTACCTCCGCCGCAAATGGGGACCGCAGCGGCAAACAGGGTCGGGCGTGTACTAATGAAATGCCATGACGCATACCCTCCACCCGAAACGCCAATTGAATAACGCCTTTTAGCGTCAATTGAAAACTCTTTCTCCAACGCATCCATGGCCGCGAAAACCATGGTATCGATGCCGGGATAACCTGGGTAATTTCCCCAGCCGGCATTGCGGGGACATTGCGGGACAAAAAGGAAAGCGGGATACTTTTTCCGGTATTCGGTCCTGGACAAGTACGCAGCCCAGGAACCTTCCACCTGCCTTATATTATCGGTTCCGTGTGCGCCACCATGATGCGGACATATGACAAGAGGATATTTCTTTTCAGAATTGTAATCTAATGGCTTCATAAAACGGTATCGCAAGGTGTCTCCTTTACCATTCGCATAATATCTCGCTTCAAACGGCTGTGCCAATATCCTCGCGCTCTCTGATATATGATCAAGCCGGTAAGTTTGGCTGGCGATATTAATCCCAAAATATATTGTAAATCCAAGAGCCATCATTCTCGCCAGCGCTAGCCAGCCTTCTAACGAACTCGCCTGGCTTGTTTGCAGGACTATGTCCTTTGTCTGAAAAGCTTCATTTCGCAATTGCAGGATAAACAAAACAGGCACCAGACTACTAATTCTTGAAGTCCAATGGTGCATGCTTTCTAATGTAACTTTCAATGGAATATCCTGAGAGCTGAAAAACCAGATAGCAGTTATCAGATGGATGACTCCGGATATGATGTATAGGATACCGGCAGCTTTTAACCGGGGCTGCTTACCTGAGCTGGAAAAAGTAAGGCTCAATGAATAAATGATACCGGTAATTAAGGCAGAATACAACGCAGGAGCATATAACGTTTCAAATTGCCTATGTCGCAGAAGCATCATATAGTAAACAAAAGCAAAACAAACTGATGTTACGGTTGCAATGATGCCTGTGTAAAAAACAAGGCGGTATCTTTTGAAATAATAATATTTTATCAAAAATACTGAACCGACCAGTGAAACGACAGTGCCTGTCAAATGCCAGTTATTAAATGATTCTAACTTAGCAATGTACGGGCCGGTAAAAAAATGAACGACACCGGTTAATATGCCCGAACAGACCATCAGGGTCAGAAAAAAAATGGCGAAAGTGTAGAGACTTTTAGTCATCATGATCGGGCTATTTGCCAGTTGCCGGCGGTGCTGTTACCGTCGTAAAATCATCGGGCAGTCGCTTGAACCACAAATTCGCGACACGTCCGTTGGTCATTTTCAAACCAAGAACCTTGCCAGCCGCGTCCCTTACAATATCTATATTCTGAACAAACCACCACGGAGCATTCAAGCGGTCCTTGTTCATGACTTTCAGATCCACTTCACCGTGATGTACGTGAATGAGTTTGAGTACATTGTTTTTCAGCTCAATTGTGTAGAGTGTTTCTAATTCCGGGCTGTAATATTTGCCCACAAATTGCTCACGCGCTATGTCCGCATCGGCCTGCGGATCGACGCGTGTTGCGGGATGATCGCCATTCTGTTTCAATGTGATACGGTTTACTTTTCCCTCTTTCGGTCGGTGAAATGTAATGGACGCCTCCACTACTTTCAAAAAGAATGTTGAATCGGAAGATGGGAACATCTCGAACCACGGCTGACCGGTGACCTGGGTTAGATATTTGTCGCCTTCCTTTTTAAATGTCATCACAAGCGCAGGTGCTTCTGTTAGAGAGTAGGCTCCGGCGTATTGCTTGAAAAGTGTTGAATCGAATTTAAATTCTGCTGCCGACGTAGCAACTACCGGCGCCTTGGCGGCTGGTTTTTCTTCTTTGATGGAGGAAGTCAGGTAAAGGTCAGCCATTTCAAAGCTCTTCTTCGGAGGATTAAACTCAGCCTGGTTGCTCAGCACAATAAAACCGTAATCTTCCTTCGGAAAGTAAGACAAATGTGAACGAAAACCAGCATCAGCCCCATCGTGTCCATAATAATCCAGGCCTTTGTGTTGACCATGCATCAATCCGGATGCGTAGGGAAGCGTGTCTCCCTTCGTAAGCCGCCCGCGTTCCAGCATTTGCGTCATAGTCGCTTTACTACCCACTTCCGTCACCCGAAAATTCCCGATCCAGAGCGCCAGATCATTAACAGTAGTAAATAAACTGGTCGCACCTACATTACCATAGCTCAAAATGCTCTTGCTGAACATAGTCGGGCCCAACGTTCCCGGTGTCCTGTGAAATGAATAAGCGCGGCCTTTTACAACGCCCTCCTGGTTATCATAAAACTGGGTGTTTTTCATTCCTAATGGTTTAAAAACATTGCGCTCCATCCAGTATGCGAACGGCTGCTTGGTAACACGCGCCACGACTTCGGCCAGCAAAGTGTAGCCTGTATTGCAGTAAGCATAAGCCGAACCGGGTTCGAAATTCAGTTCTTTTTGGCGGGTAACGAGGTTGAGAACGTGCTGTTTGGTGATCACATCGTCCAGCTGCCAGCCCGCCATTACGAGCAGATTCCACTGGTCGCGCAAGCCGCTGGTATGGTGGATTAAATGTCGGAGCGTTATGGTTTTTCCAAAATCAGGTACCTCCGGAATGTGCTTATGAATGTCGTCATCCAGCGAGAGCTTGGCTTCTTGGGCCAGCATTACAATGGCGTAAGCGGTAAATTGTTTGGAAACAGATGCCACGTGAAAGATCGTTTCCGGGGTGATTTTAGAGCCAGTTTCAACATCCGCCTCACCGAATCCTTTGGCGTATATAAGTTTACCCTTGTGTACTACACCTACCGCAGCTCCTGGCATGCCAGGCTTATTCCATTCCTTGAAAAGAGAATCTACTTGGGCTGGCGGAACGGATGATTGCGCATGGCTGAATGTGGTAGAGCAGGTAAGCGCCAAAATGACCAGGACGAGTTTGGATAAAACTGGTTTCATTGTTGAGAATTGGTAGGAATTGAAGGGAAAAGTATTACAAACGATAATGTACAAACTTTTACAAAATCATGAATATACTTTTGTGATGAAAGGGTAAACACCATTCTGGTATTCCTGCTGGTATTTTACCCAACATTGCGCAGACTAACATCGGATTCAG
Organism: Dyadobacter sp.; assembly: GCF_039919315.1. Lineage (GTDB taxonomy): Bacteria > Bacteroidota > Bacteroidia > Cytophagales > Spirosomataceae > Dyadobacter. The sequence goes on from NZ_JBDSFX010000010.1 coordinate 33,425, forward strand.
CGGCCGTGCGTGCTTCCATGTGCTTAAACTCATTATGCGACCATTCCACCTGCCATTCGCCGGGTTCGCCATTACGAACTTTCTCTAATGCCACATTCCAGCGGGGAAAGCCTACGCCGGGCATACCTACTTCCAGTTCGCTGGATAAGGGTGTAATTTTCCATCGCGAAACACTTGCTAGTGTATTGGCACTGCGCGGATTGTAGCGGTGGAGAAATCCGGTTACACGGCTATGCTCCACGGCAAGCTGCAAACGCCTTGATTCTGTGAGGGTTATTTCTTTCAGTTCGCCCACTACGGCAGCAAGAGCATCACATTTCAATGCCTCTTCCATCGCCCAAAGCAAGTCCTGTTCTTTATGAAGATCAATAAAAATAACCCTGTCGGGCTCCATGCCGAAAAATTTCAATGCGGGTGGAAATACCATTCGCCTGGTACTGATCCACAGGCATGCGCCGCGCTGCTGCATGACCTTACTCAACAAGCTGGCCATAAAACCAGTCGTTGCGGCAGCATTTTCGGATGTATCGCTTATAAATTCATGAACCGCGCCAGTAGGGAAAACGCCGTTAGGGAATGCTGATTCAATGGGACCTAAACCAAAATTAGCACGCTGATCATAAGATGGCGCGCTAAATCCCTGCAAAGAGAGAATATCGCTTCGCAACTTCTCGACAATGTCGCTTTTTGTAGCCAGCTGTTTCATAGAGGAATTCGAACTGATTGTTACTATGGATAACAATTTTTTGATTCCAAAAATAACAATTTACTTTCAAATCACAAAAAGCAATTCAGTCAAACATCCTCAGGAATCGTCAGAATTGGCAAAGCGATGTCATACTACCCGATTCGATAGATAGTAAAGCAGTGAAAAGCCAGAAAAAATTTAATTAGTCAGTTCCAGACTCCGGTCGGTCTCGTAATATTCCTGCCAGACATCCAGCGAATTAGGATCGCCTTCCCAGGGAGTACCGTCAAAATTCAGGATCTGGTTGGCTTCAATGCCTTGCTTAAAAATAACGTGATGGATAGACCCGTCTTTAGTCCTTAAAAAAGCTTTAACCGAATATTTCCTAACATAAGCGGTCTGCCATTTACGTGGGTGGGGCAAAGGTTCATTCACAGAAGAATCGGCATAAAACCTGCGATAAAACTCTTCAATGGCCTTTTCGTAATTATTTCCTTCCAGATGCTCCATCTGAAATATATCAGACTTAAAAAAGTCTTTTAACTGCTCGGCTGTTGGTTTCAATGTAGTTGTTTTTAAAATTACGCCACGGTAAATCCTAGGCGTTTGAAGGTGCGATGAGGTCTCCTTCGAAATAGGATAATAATTTGTGGGTAGTATCGCCAACCAGCTCGCAATAGTATATCCGTTTGTAATAACGAAGAATTACCAACTTGTTTTCCGGCGCCTCTGATGCAGTAATATTCATCCCCGCTTTATATCTGTTTTCCATCACGTAAGTTACGCTTCTTTTAGGTTGAAAACTAATATCGGGTGAATTGGAAGAGGCAACCCAATAAATAGCCGTTATTGCAGTAAATACCGGCCATTTAAGTCATTTTTTCAATTGCATTTTCGTCGATTCGGTGAGTTCACGGTTCGCCAACGCCCTACATTCCACCACCGCGTCCCTGAACATCATTTGCTGTGGCGGCGTTTTTTGGGTAGATGCCGACGGTCCTCGCAACGCCCCTACCAAGCCCATTTCCCTGGCCACATACACATACCTGATCGCATCAATCACGACACCAGCCGAATTAGGTGAATCCTGAACCGACAACTGCGCATCCAGAATGACCGGCGCTCCCATAAATCCTTCCAGTTCCAGCCGGAAATTGGCAACCTTGTTATCACCATAAAACGGAATGTATTCGGAAGGGCCGGCATGCAAAAAGCTGCCGATAGTAGCGATACCACGAATTTCATTCTGCGCGCGGATCACATTCTCTTTGGAGATCTTCTTCGATTTCAGGCGATTTTTATCTTCCATATTCAGGAAATCGGTATTACCACCTACATTTCGTTGAATGTGCGCTTTCACGTGATGACCACGCTCAAAAGCCAGTTCCTGCAACATTTGCGAAACGATACTGGCGCCAAACTGGCTCCGCATATCATCGCCAATGATCGGGATGCCAGCATCAATGAATTTCTGCTCCCAAACCGGGTCGGAAGCAATGAATACCGGAATGCAATTCACCAGCGAAATACCCAATTTCAGACATATTTCGGCATAAAATTCAGTTGCAAGCTGCGAACCTACGGGAAGATAGTTGATCAAAACTTCCGTCTCATGCTTTTTCAGATTTGCAACGATTTCATTACGTATCGTGCTCACCAAATCTGCATCATAGCTCGCCCTATCAAGCAGCAAATCAGTAGTTTTTAAATCCTCCCTAATCACAAAACGGTTCTCTTCCGGGTAGGCTGCCATGAGCGGGCTAACCCCGTCAAGGACTGGCGAACGATAAATGGGCGCTTCGGAAACAATCTGAGCATTGAGGACAACGGTACAGTTGGGTTTTGCGAAAATGGCCTCATTCAACATCAGACCTATTTTTCTTTCATCTACTTCAAAGCCACACACAAATTCAATGTTCTCCGCTTTATAGCCACCAATGTTGTCCGCCATGAGGCCGGAAGTCTGATCGGCAAACTTAGTGTAATATTCCACTCCCTGCACCAGCGAACTCGCGCAGTTACCTACTCCTATGATGCCTACCTTTATCTTTTTTTGATGTTCTTTCACTTGTATTATACTTTTTAAAATAAAATTTTATAGATAAGATGCTATTCTTCACCTTAAAGTTAAAAAAAAGCCTATTTGCAAATATGAGTAACAAATTTTATGATTTCAAACAGTATTTAGATTTAATGCAAACGTTTGCATTAAATCTAATAAAATTGAACTTTTATAATAAAAGTAAAGCCGCACATCAATGTTGAGTTAGGCGTAGTCTCCGACTAAGTCTGTGTGTTAACGGTCTGCGACCGGTAGCAGCGAGCAATTGAATTTGTCTTTTCTATTTTGTTGCTTGACCGGTCAGAGACCGGAATACACTCGGACGTGGTCGGAGACTACGCCCAACTTGACACTACACACAACTTGAACAAGACTCAAAACACATCAAAAAAGCCATTGAAAAACCTGCTAAGTTCTTCAATGGCTTTTAATATAGGACTCCTGAATGTCGCTACTCCGATCGCAACGATTTGACCGGGTTAGCCAATGCCGCTTTAAGCGACTGATAAATAACGGTTAACCAGCAGATCAATAAAGTCAATGCGCATGCTGCTACGAACACCCACACATTCATATCCGTTTTGTAGGTAAAGCTTTGCAGCCATTTATCCATTGAAAAGTAAGCGATCGGAATGGCAATGGGGAAAGAGAATAAAACAAGTTTTGTAAAATCCTTGGAGAGAAGCAGCACCACACTCGTTGCCGATCCCCCCAGCACCTTTCTCACACCGATTTCTTTGACACGCTGCTCAGTAGTAAATGTCGCCAAACCAAACAAGCCCAGACAGGCAATCAGGATCGTCAATGCGGAAAAAGCGGTAAAAATCTGACCACGAAGCTCGTCAGCGCGGTATGCTGACTGAAAATCCTGATCCAGAAACCGGTATTCAAACAAACGGTTCGGATAAATCTCCTGCCATTTCTGTCCAATGTAGGCAAGCGTTTCTTTCGTATTCTGAGTTTTGATCTTCACATGCATCACTCCATTGGCCTTCCGATAGACCATAATAAGCGGCTCGATTGGGTTGTAAAGCGACTGCTGGTGGAAATCCCTCACCACACCCACCACCTCCGCTGTCGGAGGCGGATTTTTGCCGTCTGCCGGAACGGTGCCCAGCATGATTTTCTTTCCAATCGGGTCTTTCCAATTCATGCGCTTGACCACAGCTTCATTAATCAACACGCCATTTGCGGTATCCGCAGGAAATTTCTCAGAAAAATCACGGCCCTGAACAATTTTCATGCCCATTGTTTTGATATAATCATGGTCGATCTGGGTAGGTTTGAAACCCATTTCCTTCATTCCTGTGCTGGATTCAACCGTAAAAATAATACGTCCGCCAATGTTGCTCACCGGAGAAGAGGCTGACGCAACACTCTGAATATTAGGATTATCCATTAAAGATTTGCGTAATGCATTATAGCTGGCTTGCGACTGGTTATCCTGATAATCAATGGTCAAGACCTGGTCGCGGTCGTAACCCATATCCTTACTCCGCATGTAATTGAGCTGCTGGTAAACGATCCAGGTACAGATCAACATCACCATTGAAATGGAGAACTGCGTCACGACCAATGCTTTTCTGAAAAAGCTTCCGCCGCGTGCTTTATAAGATCCTTTCAATACTGCTGCAGGCTCAAAGGCTGACAGATAAAAAGCCGGATAACTGCCGCTCACCAAACCCGTAAATGCCACAATAGCCACACCGATCAGCATAAATTTAGGCGTTAGCAAAGCTAAATAACCTATTTCTTTACCCGAAACCTGATTGAAAAAAGGCAGCAATGCTGCGACTAGGATTAGACTGGTAAGCAGCGAAATCAAAGTAAGCAAAACCGACTCAGTCAGAAATTGAGCTATCAATGCACCTTTCAACGAACCCATTACTTTTCTCAAACCCACTTCCTTCGCACGTCTGGCCGACTGCGCTGTGGCCAGGTTCATGTAGTTAATACTGGCGATCAAGAGCATAAAAAACGCAATCGCGCTGAATGTATATACGTAGCCTATATCCCCATTGGTTTCGCCGTCGAATTTGGAATAAAGATGAATGCTTGTCAGCGGTTGCAACTGGTAGGTAATGTGAATACCCATGCGCTTGAAAATGCTGGACATATATTTCTTATAAAGTCCGGGAAAACCTGCTTCCAGTTTCTTTACATCCGCATTTTTCGATAGCAGCAAATAACTGTTGATATAAAACCCGCCCCATCCGTCCGCATTGCGTTGGTTTCCATCCAGCGACATCAACGCATTGAATGTAAAATGCGAGTTTTTCGGCACATCCTGAATCACACCCGTCACCTTATACGCGGTGGTATCGTCGGTACGGAGAATCTGGCCCAATGCGTCATTTTCACCAAAAAATCTTTTCGCCACCTTTTCCGTCAGTACTACGCTCCGAGGCGAGGCTAGTGCCAATTTCGGATCGCCTTCAAGAAATTTATAAGTAAAAACATCGAATACGGTCGAGTCAGTCGAGTATACATCTTCTTCATAAAAGCGCCGCTCTCCAAGCAGGAACATGGTACGTCCTCTGCCAAAAAAACGTGCGTAACTCTCTACAAACGGATAGTCCTGTTTTAATGTCTTGGCCAGCGGAGGCTGCGTGCTGGTCCATTTGTTGATCTTGTCCGGCTCGGTAATGTAGGAAACGATCCGGTAGATCCGCGAAGCTTTTTCATGGTAACGGTCATAACTCAATTCGTCCGACACATACAGAAACAGCAGCATGCCGCAGGTGACGCCGATCGTGAGACCAAGAATGTTGATCAGGCTGTAAAATTTATCCTTGACAAGGTTACGAAACGCCAGGACGACGTAGTTTTTCAGCATGGGAATCAGTTTTTAGGGTTAGAAGTTGACTGCAACTATTATGCCTCGTGATAAGTCCCAAACTGACAATAGGTTACAAAAAAGATGATCTTTTTTTTGTTCGAAATCGGACAGTTTTCGTACGATTGCGCACAGCGTCGCTATGCTAGACTTGCCAGGTGTTTTTGTCCTGGCAAGTCCTTATTATAAAAACTACTTTACTTTTGCTTCCGCCAGTTTAGTACCCTGTATCCTTGCTTTTATTTTTTCAAATGCAATTTCACGCGCGGTAGAAACATCGTCAGCAAATGGAGAAAAACCGCAGTCGTCAGTGGATCCCAGTTGCGCAACGGGAATGTACTCCGAAGCCTCCACCAGCAAATCACGAACTTCTTCCGGTGTTTCGATCCGCGGGTTAAGTACGTCGATCACACCCAGAAATACCTTCTGGTTCTCCCCGATATTTTCTTTGATGGATTGCAGCACCGTTTTCTTGTCTTGCTCCCCTGCATATTCCAGATAAAAGTTGCCGGCATGCAATTTGAAAAAAAGCGGCAGCAGTTCAGTATAAGGCACATCTGCGCTATGTGTGGAGTCGTGATCACCGCCCGGACAGGTATGAACCCCTATCCTACTCCGCTCGGCAGCGGTAAAGCGGTCGAACACCTGGTTGTTCAGATCAATGAATTGAGACAATAAACCTTTACTCGGATCCAGCTTCAACGCCAGACGTGCTTCGGTAAAGTCAATCTGCACATTGTAGGCACCCGCATCAAAGCATTTGCGGATATCAGCCTCAGCTTGGTCGAGTAGATCGGCGATAAACTGCTGCTGCGAATAACCCGGTATTCCTTCCGCAGGGTACAGTAAGCTCATAGCTGATGCCGAGATTACTGCTTGTTTGACCGGCAATGCGGTATATTTTTTAGCTTCAATCAGATAATCAGCAGCATACTGCTCGTATTTGAATGGGCCGGCGATCAGTTGGGGTAACTGGCGGGTGTGTCCGTCAGCAAACGGGATCACCACGCCACCCGCAGCCAGGTTGGCAGAACCGTGCAACGGATAAGTAACAAAGCTGGGCTTGGATTGTTCTCCGTCCGAAATAACAGGAGAACCTGTGGCTTCCAGCTGGACAATGGTTTCGCGTGTGGCCTGGGCAAACAGTCTGGAAAGTTCTGTTTGCGGGATTTCATTTTTCTGAAAAGCCTGCATGGCTTGTTGCAAATAAGCGGGTCTTGGAATACTTCCAATGGGTTCTGTGGCTATAAATGTCATGTTTTTGATAGAATGTAAATGATACATGCCCGGCTCCGGCGTTGGCTGGAATCGGGTAATAAATAATTTTAAATTCAAAAAAATTCAGACAGTTTCGGGAGGTTGCGAGGGAAGTTGGAGGGCCTGAGAGATCAGACTACATGGAAGATCAGCATAAAGGGCCTTGGGCAGCCTGCATTCAAAACGCATAGCACATTCGAGCGCGGTGCCATTGACAGGTAAGTATATTTTGAACAAATCATGAAGCAATTTCATGGTGCGACTTACCGGATTAGATGCCTCCTGGTCTGCATTCACTTGCTGCATCATATCCGACAACTCTGTAAAGCGCTGCCATGCAGAGGCATTCATTTGCAAAGTCACATACAAAGTATCATTTTCATGCACCTGCCGGACTACATTATACAACTGATCATCGATCCGGTAAAGCCCCTCGTTTTCGTTGCTGGCTTCCCACGCATTTGCGTAAGGTATTGAAGGAACATATGCCTTTAAAACGCGTAAATCCTCTTTTTCTTCATCCTTGGCAGCTGTCTCATATTGAGCATTCAAGCACAAAACAGCAATAGACAGCCCGAGCATATTGCAGAGCAGTAGCAAAAGAAGAACGATCCCGGCGACAGTTTTCATTAATGGTGCGTGATGTCCCTTAAATCTAGCACGAATGATCCAATAAGTAATATCCCTGGATTCATTTTCCCAATAACGACACCACTTCCGGGTACTTTTCGATTTTCTGAAATGCCCACAATGCTTCGATCGTGGATTCTGCGCCTGAATTTTTATTAACGTCTGATGATGAGCCGATACCGTCAAAACAGCGGCCGGTATTGGTGTCATACATGACCGCCCCGGCCGGATTTCTGTTAAGATACCAGCCTGTAATGTCAGCCGCTTGCTTCAAATATTTCGAGTCTTTACTGATATCATAAGCCGCCAATGTAGCCCAGATCATCGGCCTGATACCGTACGAAATCTGACTAAACTGCGACTCCTTCACTTTCGAGATCGTGGTAACGGACTGGCTGATCTGCAAAGATTCCAGATATCCTTTGCTGATCAGGTAGGGATAAAAATAATCCACTTCCTGCATGCCCGCCTTGATCCACGCTTCTTTCTTTAACTTTTTCCCGGCTGTCAGCAATGCATAGGCAGCATCGCCCGCATACGCATGCCAGGTATCCTGAAAAGACAAAAACGCCTTGAATGGATAAGTGTCTGTCTCCCCTTTTTGCATTAATAATATTCCATCTGCCAGTTTCTGCATTCCGCTTAGTACCGCCGCATCATTATGACGCTCATAGTAAGAGAGTAACCCCAATAAAATGATCGCCGACTGGTCCACAGCCGAACCGAATGGCAGCCAGGTTGGAATAGTAAGACCGGATATGACTTCTGTAACCTGTGGTTTGTTCAATACATCCTTTTGAATCAATACCCAGAGCTTTTGGGTAGCCACATCAATGCGCACACCCATTGCCGGATCTTTGATTTGGTAATAAGCATAGCAGTCATTCAAACACCAGAATGCACGCCATGACCACCAGTTCGGTTCCGCCACGCTCGTCTTGAATGTCTTGTTAATCGTTAAATTACCAAAAAGAAAGTTGTAGAAATAGCCATTTTCAGCCTGCATTTGCAGGACAAACTCAACCAGTTTATCCAGTTTCTGCTGCTTGGCAACATTACCGGCCAAATCCGGTTCATTGAGGTAAAACAAGGCTGCCCTGGCCACATCATCTACGCAGGTCAACCCTTCATCTTCATCGGCCACCCAGTTGTAGTTCGGGAAGTCGCTGTAAATTACAATACTGCCTGCAACGGTACCATTGGGCATTTTCACTTCATGGTACAGGTTTTCCAGATGTTGCGTGTTGACGAAAGGCCGCTTGGAATCAATAACCGGGTCGGTTCTTTTTTCCTTGCAGGCGAATCCAGCGAGGAACAAAAATACCCACAGCATGAATGAATTACGGTTTTTCATATTTCAATGCATTTAAAAATCCGTGGCACCCGCGCCGACCTGAAAAGTCATGACGCCTGGTACCACGGAAATGATCATTCATTACCTTACCCGGTTGTTAATCAAGGTTTTTCAGCATTGTAAATCGAGGTGATCTGCGTAGTCGTCAGCACTGCATTGTACATTCGGATGTCGTCCATATCGCCTTTGAAATAGCCACCATAATTCAGGTAAAACGGATCTTTATCCGAAGCAGTCGTGTAAACCGAAGTCGGAAGATCCTGGCCAATGGTCAGATTGACATTGGATACAGCCATAAAATCCCCGGCAACATCGGTATACACCTTAACCTGAGTTCCATTGACGTAAAAAGCCATTTCGCCTGATTTGTAAGACACTGCCAGATGGTACCATTTTTCTTTTTCCAGCGCCAGTTCGTTATCCTTATCAATGTACTTGTTATCCGCCGTATGCACGGTCAGGAATGCGCGGCTTGTACTTTGAGTCTGAAATTTAAAGCCATTCCAGCGATTGAGGGACACCATATAGTTGTCCGCCCAGTTCAATGTATCCATTTTCATCCACAAGCTGATCGTCATTTCCTTTTGCGGATTCAGGCTGGTCGCAAATGGTACTTCTACGTTAGCGCCTTTGGCAAAGTGATAGGCTTTGTCAGCAATTCCGTAACGGTCTTTGGTCAATGTAGGCGTACCGGCTCCCCAGCGCGCATGCCCTTTCATCAACGCTCCATCATGTTTGTTACCCGATGCGTCCTTGGCGTCACCGTCGAATTTCCAGAATGCGATCAGTTTCTCCGGTGCGATTTCAGCCACTTTTTTACCAGTAAAAGTCTCAGCAGCTTTGCTAAGATTGACGGCCGCATTGGAGATTTCCGACGCAGTTACGCCCACTTTGTCATGAATGGCCTGGCCGGCATCGATTGCCGTTTTAAATACAGCTTTTGATCCCACTTCGTAACTGCCTACTGCGGTACCTTCTTTGGCTCCGAGATACAAAGCGTTGGCCGCATCCAATGCCGTTTTCAATACTGATTTATCGACTGGCGGGATCACCGGATCGTCATCGTCCTTACATGCGGAAACAAATACGAGGCACATGGCGAACAGACCCAGCATAATTGCAAAACTCTTGTTGATTTTCATTGATAATTGGTTTTAAATTAAAAATTAAGGTGTAAGACTTTTGTTAGTATCCCGCTCACTTTGCGGGATCGGGAAATAGTGGTTGATGTCATAGTTGAATGATTCTTTATCTCTCAATGCATTCATGGCTTCCTCTTTTCCCCACCGCATCAGGTCAAAAAACCGGTGAAATTCAAAGCCAAGCTCCGTACGGCGCTCCTTGTGAATGATATCACGCAATCCATTCTGGCTGGTAACGGTGATATCAGCCAGCAAACCTTTCGGTATCGTTCCGAAGCCTTCCAGGTTTTTGTCAAACAGGTAGCTTTCACGGGCACGCTTGCGGACCTGGTTCAGGTATTTCAGCGCCTCTTCCGGCTTGCCCAGCTCATTCAATGCCTCGGCCTGCCACAGCAGTACATCGGCGTAGCGGATCGCTACATAATTGAGGTTACCATTACCTTTAATGCTTTTGGGAATCTCTGAAACAGGTTGCAGATTTTTCTTTTGCAGATAACCCGTTGGCGACCATTCCGGATCGAAAGCTTCACCATCAAGCCAGGGCTGGCCTTTTCTACCCACCGAATAATCCAGTCTCGGATCGGGAATACCGGCTGTGGTCACTTCAAATGCATCTACAAAACGCTGGGTAGGGACATCAAAATAGTACCCGGATTCGGTGCGCGGTGCAAACCATTGATTTAATCGGTTACCCAGAAACGGAACCTGGTTAGTCAGATGTTGCACAGAGAAAATGCTTTCTGCATTGTTCTTGAACTTCTCATTAAAGTTGTCCGTCAAAACCGGCGCCAATGCATAGCCGCCCAGCGGTTGCACGAGCGCAGCAGTCGATGCTGCTTCCTGCCACTTTTTCTGGTACAGATACGCCTTCGCTAGTAATGCAGTAGCCGCTCCTTTGGTGGCCCGGCCTACTTCCGCATCGGTTTGCAAAGCAGGCAGCAATGTGATGGCACTTTTACAATCCGCTTCAATCGCATTAGCATAAATCTCCGCAATAGGACTCTGCGGAATTTGAAGCTCCTGGGCATTTTTGGGTTCAAGGATCAATGGTACCGGTCCGAAAATGTTGACCAGATAAAAATAATAGTGAGCCCGCAGAAAATGCGCTTCACCCAATATCCTGTTTTGCAGTACTTTATCCATTGCAATCGTGGGTACCTGCTGCAAGATTTTATTACAACGCGTAATGCCTTCATAGTAAATTCCCCACACGCTTTCAATGTTTCCATTGATCGGATAGATCTGGACAAAATCGTCAATGTTACCTATATCTGCCTGATCGCCTGGGTTTCCGCCTTTGTCGGCATCATCGGACGCTACGTCGCCAAATACCCAGAGCCGGTTTTGGTCATTTGCAAATGATAATGGTTGATAGGCCGCATTCACAGCCAGTTCGGCCTGGGCGGCGGTTTTGTAAAATGCATCGTCGGGATAACCTGCTTTGACCTGCTCATTCAGGAAGTTTGAGCAGCCGCAAGCCGTTCCAATGATGACCGTAATGCATATATTTAAGAGAATTTTCATGTGCTGGCTGTTTTCTAAAAATTCAGATTAATACCTACTGAATAAATTTTCGCTGAGGGATACGTTCCCCAGTCAATTCCTGCGGCTACATCACCCCCAAATTGCTCGTTCCTGGTATTGTCACTAGTAGCCATTTCGGGGTCCATCCCCGGGTAATTAGTGAATGTGAGCAGGTTTTGCGCACTGATATAGAACCGCGCCGATCTGAATCCCAGCTTTTTAGCTGCATCATCTTTAATAGTATAGCCGATCTGGACATTCTTCATCCGCACGTAGGAGCCATCTGCCAAAAATCGCGTCGATGGTAATTTGTTGTTCGACGAGCCCAGCCACGAGATCCGCGGTTGCGTATTGCTGGTTCCTTCGCCCGTCCACCGTTCGTCGTAAACGCGCTGGGTCACATTGAATGCGCGGTAAAAACCTTCAATGTCCGTTGCTACCTGATAGTAAATCTTGTTACCGGTGGCAGCCTGAAAGAACAGCGACAAGTCAAAGTTTTTGTATTCAAAATTGGTATTCAGGCCAAATGTGGCTTTGGGAATGGCACTGCCAACGTGCGTCCTGTCTTTTTCGGTGATCAGCCCGTCGCCGTCCACGTCTTTGTATTTCACATCGCCGGGGCGGATGTTGTTGCCTTGGTAAGCATGTGTGAAAATATCGCCCTCATTCTGGAAAATACCTTCCATTTGATACAGGAAAAAAGATCCGATCGGGTAACCTTGCTCTGTGCGCGTTGCAAACACACCATTATCAATCCTGCCGCCGGGAATGGGCCTTCCGTTGGTGAGGGACAGGATTTTGTTTTTGATAAAAGTCACGTTGCCAGAAATACTAAAGGCCAAATCGCCCGCATGGTCTTTGTAAGTCAGCTCCAATTCCAGACCTTTATTTTCCACCTTACCTGCATTCACATAAGGCGCTGCAGCGCTCCCGCCAGTTTTGGGAACAGGAATCGGAATGAGCATATCGGACGTTCTTTTATTGAAATAATCGGTCACCAACACCAGTTTGTTATTCCACAAACCCACTTCCAGACCAATGTCAGCCTGCGTAGATGACTCCCATTTCACATTGGTATTCCCTCGGCTGGCAATCGCATAACCGGATGCCGGACTCTGCTCGGAACCAAAAGGATAATTGTAGCCGCTGGCGATCAGCGAAGCCCACGGATAATTACCAATATCCTGATTACCCAGCTGGCCAATACTCGCCCTCACTTTCAACAGAGAGATCGTTTTCGACAGGGAAGCCATGAAAGATTCCTTATCAATGTTCCAGCCTACCGATCCTGAGTAAAACGTTCCGTACCGGTTATTGGCCGAGAAGCGCGAAGAGCCGTCGCGACGGATGTTGGCCGAAGCCAGGTACTTACCCTGGTAACTATACGTCGCCCGACCAAACAATGAAAATAATGCCCAACGGTTATCATTTTCAAAAACGCCTCTGGACTGAATATTGAGCCCCTGACCCAGATAACGCAGGTTATCGATCTGGTCGATGAAATTATAATCCGTCGCGCCCAAAGGTTTGCTGACACTTTTGATCGCCTCAGTCCCCACCAGAATAGACAAGTCATGTTTTTCATGAATGACCTTATGATAGCTCAGCGTATTGTTAAAGTTGACTGTGGAATTGAGGATAATGGTGTTGTTCAATGTACTCGGACTGTTGATCCTAAGGTTGGTACCCCAGTTTTCGTTGAACCGTTTCTGATTCACCACATCAAAGTTCAAACCACCGTCCGACTTGAATTTCAGGTCTTTAACAATCGTGTATTCCAAATACGCGTTGCCAAAAACCCGGTAGCGTTTTTCTTTATTATCCATTTTCATGGCCAGTGCGACGGGGTTGTAGCCGTCTCCAAAAAACTGCGGATTGTCAGGTAAATCCGTAAATTCTCCATTCTGATCATAAACCGGAATAGCGGGCGTCCGGAACAATGCATAGCGGACCACACTGCCACCATTTCCTCCGTAACCGTCACCGGAACTGCCCACGATATTCCGCTGACTATAAAGCATATTGATGTTCGTGGACACTTTGAGCCGCTTGGTCACATTGATATCCATATTAGCCCGCAGGCTGTACCGGTCGAAGCCAGAATTAAGCACAATGCCTTTTTGATTGAAATAATTACCAGACAACAGATACCTGACCTTGTCGGTACCGCCGCTGATCGTCAGCTGGTAATTCTGAATGGGCGCTACACGGAATATCTCTTTTTGCCAATCCGTATTGGCCATTGCAAGCCCGGCAGGAATGAGTTTTCTGTTGAGCGTCGGGTTGTTGAGCTGTGCATTGTCGGTATTCGCAGCTTCGTTGTATAGCTCCACATACTTCGGCGTATCCACCATTTTGATCAGCCTGCCATGTTGCTGCAAGCCAAAAAACGAACTGAAATTGATTTGCGGCTCGCCGGTTTTTCCTCTTTTAGTAGTGACCAATATCACACCATTGCCCGCCCTTGCGCCATAAATGGAAGCCGAGGCCGCGTCTTTTAAAATAGAAATACTTTCAATGTCGCCGGGAGTCAGTACCTGGAACGCATCTTTGGTCGGAATTCCGTCTACGATAAACAGTGGACTGTTATCATTAATCGAACCTATCCCGCGGATCCGTACACTGACACCCTCTCCCGGCGCTCCCGTATTCTGGGTCACATTCACACCCGAGGTACGCCCTTGCAAAGCCTGGTCAATGCTGCTCATCGGCAGGTTCGCAATTTCCTTACCCGAAATCAATGATAGTGAACCTGTTAAGTCTGACTTTTTCTGCACACCATAGCCGATCACGACCACTTCATTGAGGACTTTTGAATCGGGTAACATCTTGATATCAACCCTATTGCTGCTAGCAATGAGGAATTCCTGCGTGAGATATCCAATGTAAGAAACCACCAATGTGCCACCGTTCTCGGGCACGATGATGAAAAAATTCCCCCCTGCATCCGTCGAAGTACCAGTAGCAGTACCTTTCAGCAGCAGACTTACACCAATAGCCGCCTCGCCTTTCTCGTCAACCACTTTCCCATTGATAGTACGGTCAGTGCGATTGGATGAGATGCTGGTTTCCAAAACCTTCGTGGCAACTGGCTTTCTTTGCACCGGTATGCTCTGAATGACATACAATGCTTTGTCAACCAGCTTGTAAGTGAGCCCCAGCGGTGCGAGGATCTGCGTCAGGTTTTCGTTTAAATTCTTGGAAGCCGGAATCGAAGAAGGTACCATCATTCCGTCGATCAGCAGGTCGTCGTAAGCGAATTGAATGCCGTATTGTGTTTCGAATGTTTTCAGTACATTTTTCAACGGTTTTTTCAGGGTACCAGTCTTCGCGCCACGATCGTTTTGACCGCTGACGTGAATGTCCTGGCTCTGACTAACCGTCGCCACAAGCAGGCCCAGCAGTAAAATACCGGATGAAAAGAAAGTCTTAGTATGTTCAGGTAATCGTAATTGCATGGCTGGTGAGTCGTTATTATTTGTCTGTGATGGTCAGTTTCTTATCCAGTTGCGTGATGTTGAGGTTGAAGGATTCTTCCAGGGCTTTCAGCAAAATGGGCAGACTGTTGGAAGGAAGCGTGGCGGAAAATGTCCGTTTGGCAAGCGCAGGTTTCGAAATTACCACGGAAAAGCCATAATTGTCTTCCAGCATATGCGCCACATCGGAAATGGAAGTGTGATCGAAAACCAATTTTTTATGGATCCAGGAGTTGTAATTTTCCGGGTTCACCAGCCTGATGCGAAAGCTGCTACTAGTGTCCGCAAATGCCGCCAGGTCGCCCGGCTTCATCAGCATTTCATGCACGCGTCCAATCGTATTGCTGATCTTAATCTGGCCGGATTGTAGCACCACCGTACTGAGGTCACGCCTGTCGGACACATTGAATTCCGTTCCCAGTACATTCACATCGACATTGGAAGTGTGTACGGTGAAGCTGGTATGCGACTTTTGTTTCTTGATTATAAAAAAAGCTTCGCCTTCGAGCGAGGCTTCGCGGCTGGCATTCCAACCCTGCCGCATCGTCACTTTCAACTGGCTGTTAGCATTCAATGTTACCTCGGAACTATCTGATAGTTTGAAAGTTGCGACTTCTCCATTACCTGTTTTGTATAAATAAGAAGCCGGAGAGCCAGTAACCTGGTACCAGACAAATCCTGCGGTAATTCCCACTGCTGCAACCGTCGCCGCGAACCGCATGAAAAATCTTGCATTGAAAAATACATTGGGTACAACTGGTTTTTGCTCATCGAATTTCGCTGACAGTACCTCCCACGTCTCGTCAATATTTTCCTGCGAATTGTAGTCTTTTTCAAAACGGACATGATTGACCAATAATCGGGCATCGGCCAGGATTTTCTGTTTATCGGGATGCTGACGGAGCCAGTCTTCCCAAAAGAAAATGTCGTGCGCCGAAGGGTTCTGGACCCATTGCACAAAATGATGGTCCAGTACAAAATCGGTAACGGAGAAAGTAGAGTAGTCTGGCAAATGCTTACTCATGAAGCGTTCGGTTTGGTTATGTATCAACCAAATGAACCTGCCCTCTCTGTTTATCCCTACAAAATGAAATTATTTTTCAAAATAGTTACATTAACCTGCAAAGCGAGTGCAGTTCCACCAGGACCACAGCGTATTCCAGCAATAATTTACCTTGGAGATTATGAATGGCTTTGTAAATGACTTTGTAAACGGAAGCCTGTTCAATCCCCATCACAGCGGAGATTTCTTCAAAACTAAGGTTCTCGTAAAAGCGCAGAAAGATTACTTCCTTTTGGCGGGGAGGCAGATTGTCGAGTGCCTTATGCAAGTGGGCCAGGCGTTCAGTTGAAAGCTGTTCTTCGATCAGTTCATATTCGTAGGAGAACACGACATTAAACTGATCTTCAAATCCTTCCGGCCTATTTACATAACGGCTATCAGTTTTCATAGCCCGCATCAATAACCTTCGCAGACATTTGTATAGATAGAATTTGATAGAATCAGTTTGGCTGATTTTGGTCCTGCTGACCAGTAGCGCAATAAAAAGCTCCTGAATGCAGTCCTGGGTTAGCTCGCGGTTGGCTGTTATCTTGAAACCGTAGTTGTATAGCAGAGGGGCAAACTTGCGGTAAATGAATTCGTAAGCATTTTTATCCCCCTTTCTGAAATCATCCCAGACGGTGATTTCATCGATTTCCTGATGATTTATAGTCATTGCCTAAGCCATTGAATGGCCTTTATTGAATAGTGTATGTGGTCGATATTTCCCAAAATCCCCGTCCGTTAGCCACCTTCCGGCCCGCTGGCAGGATATAATGGGATACTGCTAAATGTACAACTTTTAATTGGTTCAACACAAAACATTGCTCTAACCAAACAGGAAAATAATAATCGTTGCGCGCTGATCACAACTATACACATAATTGTATATCAATACTTTACGATAACTAAGTTTCTTCAAAAATCACCGACGCGAGATAGGTCTGCGTTGATAATTATTTTAACTTGATTTAAAATCACACCAACATTACACTCCCCGATGAAGCATTCTCAACAAATCCACCGCACCATCCGGATTTCGATCTGGCTTATTGCCTGCCCGATTATTGCGTTAGCCATTAATCACCGTTCCATTACCACCCAGAAACCGGCTGCGGGCTTGTCCGGCGATGTGGTCACGTCCTGGTTGACACTGCAACTTAAAATTACGAAAACAACGCCCGCTCCTCCGCCTGTGACCGTGAGGCGCTGCGGCTACACCGGTGTGGCGCTGTATGAATCCGTCGCACCGGGTCTGGTTGGTTACCAGTCCATTGCCCCGCAGCTGAATGGCCTGACCAACTTGCCCGCTGTCAAACCCGGCGTCAGTTACTACTGGCCTGCATCGGCCAATGCCGCAATGGCAACGATTACGCGCGCATTTTTCCCCATGACTTCCCCGGCCAATAAGGCATCAATAGATTCACTGGAAGCTGCTAATGTGGTCATTTTCCAAAAAGACAGTCCGGCGGATGCATTAACTCGCTCGGCAGAGTTTGGAAAAAGCATTGCTTCCGCCGTATTTGAGTGGTCCAAAACAGATGGTAGCGACAACAAAACGCCTTTTGACATTCCGCAAAGGGCCGGCGCATGGCTGCCAACACCGCCGTCGCTCATGGCCGCCGCACTGCCTAACTGGGGTAAAAACCGCATGATTTTGATTGGTAGCGATAGCGATGCTGATCTGGCTGTACCTGTCCCCTATTCCACCGATCCCAATTCGGAATACTATGCGCAAGTGAAAGAAGTTTATGACATTTCGCAAAGCTTAACTCCTGAACAAAAGGCCATTGCGTTCTTTTGGGCTGACGATCCCGATGGGAAAAGTTTCGGCGGAGCGCATTGGCTATCGATTTTGAACCAAATTCTGATCAATAAAAAAGTCGATCTTGAACTTGCAGCCGTGGCTTACGCAAAACTGGGCATTGCCTGTTCAGAATCCGCAGTCAGTATTTTTAAAGGCAAGTACCGTTACAATGGGCTGAGACCGATCACCTACATTCGCACGGTGATGAACAAGCCGGAATGGAACACGCTCATTGTCACGCCGCCGCATCCCGAATACCCATCGGGCCATGCGATCGTTTCCGCCGCTGCTGCGCAAACGCTTACACTTTTATTTGGACCAAACTTTGCGTTCACAGACAATTCCTACAATTTGGTAGGTTTCAAGCCGCGCTCTTATAAATCATTCGAAGAAGCTGCTATTGAGGCTGGTAACTCGCGGGTGTATGGCGGCATTCATTACCGCAAAACCTGCGATGCAGGCCAGGAGCAAGGCAAAAAGATCGCCCGGAACATTGACGAGAAATTGAAATTCAAGCAGTCATAAGCTGGCAACAATAGGAAAGAGGTAGCCCTGAACGGACTACCTCTTCCGAAATTAATTTCCCTAGAACTGAATCTGCCCGCGAATTTCTCCGGCGGGGTAAATGATGTTGTGAATGTTGAAATAATATAAGCCATTCAGCAAATCAGCTTCATTGATTGTCGTTCCCACTACAACCGAATTCGAAAATGACCCGGCGAGTTTCGATGGGAATATGGCGAAAAAGTCATGCTTAATAGGCGCATTAATACCCGGTGCAGCGGTTCCATGGATATGTGCACCCGTTGGCATGCTAGTCAGATCTTTCCAGGTGATGTAGTAGCTCAGTACTTTGGTGTTTTTGTTGTAAGAAACATCCGCAGTACCCATCGCAGCGGTATTTTTAGCAGGCACCTCCTGAGCACCGGTGATAGGCAAGCCTTTTC
This sequence comes from Dyadobacter sp., assembly GCF_039919315.1. GTDB lineage: Bacteria > Bacteroidota > Bacteroidia > Cytophagales > Spirosomataceae > Dyadobacter. The sequence continues at coordinate 52,190 of NZ_JBDSFX010000010.1, forward strand.
TGCTGATAATATGGCTCTGGTTATAAAATTCAATTTGCCCTCTGATCTCCCCGCCGGGGTTCATTGGGGTATGGAAATTGAAGTAGTAAAGACCATTCAAAAGATCTGTTTCCTTAATGGCTACCTCGTCCACCAGCACACTGCCTGAATAAGTACCCGTTGTTGTTTTTGGAATTGATGCAAAAAAGTCATGCTTGATACCCGCATTTGCACCGCGCAAAGCAGTTCCGTGAATGTGCCCGCCCTGTGGAATACCAGAGAGATTGTACCAGCTAACTTTGTAGCTGAGGATTTTGGTCGTCTTATTGTAAGATACATCCGCCCATCCATAAGCCGCCGTTTCCTTGGCAGGAAACTCCTGGGCACCACTTAAAAGCAGTCCTTTTTGCTCAATAACATCTTGTGGTAACTGATGGTCGTCACAAGCCGAAAAAAAAGCCATTAATAACAAGGCCGTCAATACGCTGAATAGATTTTTTTTCATCATTCGCCTTAGTTTAGTTGTGAGAAATGATTTGATTCTCATAAAGTTAAGACTTATGCTGAAACGATGTCCATATTTGCAAATCAAATATTTATTAAATTTTTTGACCAAATATTAATACAGTCAGAAGCCCAGAAATTGTACTCGTGCCGGTAAGAGACACGATAGGCAGGTGGCAGGCGCATCCGGCCGGAGCTAGTCCCTGTCAGACCTACTGGCCTACACCACACCACACCACACCACACCACACCACACCACACCACACCACACCACACCACACCACACCACACCACACCCAGGGTTAAAACCCTGGGTTATGACATATCTAGGATCATAGCTATGTCCGGTATACTAACCCGGGGTTTCAACCCAGGGTGGCACCACTTGTGACTTGCCAAACATTTACCCCAATTCTTCGAGCACCTTTTCCAGCAGTGCCTTGGTCTGGCGGATACCTTCATCATTGGTCGGCTTGGTCATATCCCCGCCCATATCCCGCATCAACCCGCCTTCGTATTCAATGCCAACAATGCCACCCGTCCAGCCCGAGGCCTTGATAATATTAAAGACCTTGATAAAATCCGTTTCCGGGTCATTGCCTTTGTCGTCGAACCGGTGGGTTTTTGCACTGATACCACGGGCATAAGGCATCATTTTCTTCACTCCTTCGTACCGGTCATGCTCTTTGACGCAGGTTGTCGCCATTATTCCTTTTAGATCCATTGTGGCAGGTTTGCTTCTTTCCGCGCAGAAATTGCCAAAATCAGGAAGCAGGCCTTTGTTTTTCGCAGGAAGCTGTTTCATAACTCCCACCAGCCAGTCCGGGTCGGTGGAGACGCCAAAATGGTTCTCAACAATGACATTCAATCCGGCCTTACCAGCATATTCCAATAACCTTCCATAACCATCCACAGCCGCCGTCGCCAGTTGTTCGGGCGTACCTTCTTCTTTCTTTCCCGATAGCATCGCCATCGCATCACCCAGGTTCACACGGATCGCAGTACAGCCCAAAAACTTCGCGGCATCCACCCACGGATAGTGACTCTCCGCCGCTTTCTGCCTCGCAGCGGCGTCGAGAGCCGTCAGGTTTTCACCATCCACCATGATCAGGTGATTTTTCATCCCCAGATCGTCGCATCGCTTTTTCAGTTCTTTCAGATAAGTCTGGTCGGTATGTTTATTGTTGAAAAAACCCGATACATATTCCAGAATGCTGATGTCATAATCATTTTTGGCCCGCCCAGGGAAATCCATATTGGTCATTTTGCCGCCGTATAGCTCGGAAGCGAAGGAAAATTCAGCCAGTGAAATGTCAAATGTGAACTTGGCAGCGGTATCCTTTGCCATCAGTGAGTCGATGGACGCCAGGCCGAGCCCGGCAGTAGCCAGCCCAAGTTGGTTGATAAATTGACGACGGTTCGTATTCATAAGGTAGTTATTTTGAAATTGGGGAAATCATTTTGTGACGAAAGTGACTGAAAATGGCACGAAAAGTGCTCCTTTTGCAGTATCATTTTTAAATACAAAATACAGGTCTTGAGCGCCGGTTTGCGGGGAAATCAGAACTTTGTAAGGTGCCGGCGGCTTACTGGAATTGAATGCATTGGGATCACTGCTGGGTTCAATGAAAGCCGTTTTACCCAACAGCTCGCCGTCTACCATACCTTTGTGTATTTCTACTATTCCACCTTGCGCATTCAACTGGTCCTTCGGCGCAGCTACGACCAGATCCAGTTCGGTAATATCGGTCAGGTCAATGTTCTTGAAAGTGGCCGACGTATTCGGAGTGGTGACAATCAGCAGGTTATTTTCACCCAATTTGAAACGCATGATATTCTTCGAGGCATCGTCGGCATTGCCAAACAACAATGTAGGGTTTTTCAGGATCAGCGTTTTTTCGGTCGTCTGCGCGGGCATACCATTGGCTCCATTGTCTTTGTAGCTGGCCAAAAATTTATAAATGCCTTTATTCGGATCACCACCTTCCGGTATCTTCGCCAGCACCTCTCCCGAAGGCGGCAGAAGCTCTGCAGCCGTTTTTTCATTGGCCAGACTCAATATGTACTTCACCATTTGCCCCGCTTCCGGCAAGCCTATCGAAGGATGCGCCGCCATTGCAGTTTCGCCCCAAACGCCCGCTCCGCCTTTGATAATTTTATCCGACAAAGTGGCCACTGCCCCATTGTCAGCCTTGTATTTTGCGGCAACATCGATGAATGCCGGGCCAATGGATTTCTTGTCCTGGAAATGGCAGGCTTTGCAATCACTTTTCTCGATCAGTGTTTTTCCGGCTGTGAATGTGACGGGTGCTTCCTGATGTCCCAAGTCATTTTTCGGTTTGTCTTCCGCGTCCTGGTAGGCTGCTATTATCTTCACTTTGGAAGCCGCAATGCGTTTATTGTCCAGACTTCCGTCTTCCTGGTCGCTCACATTCACTTTGTACTGAATAGGCTTTCCGGGAAAGAAGAATGTTTTGTTGCCGCCCGTGAGTTCCAGCGATACCCGGGGAGGATCATTACCTGCCTGAACCGTTAAAGATTTCGAATCTTTCAAACCTTTCGCATCGCTAACCGTCAGCAAAATCTTATAAATACCCTTTTTCTTAAACGTAAATGAAGGATTGGGTTCGGTCAGAATAACTGGCGCAGTACCCGCCTGGGAAGTGATTTTCCATTGATAGTGTAACGAATCATTGTCAAAATCTCTGGTACCTGCCGAGGATAGCTGAACCGTAAAGGGTATCGCGCCCGCATGCTTGTCGGTCGAAGCAGCTACAAATGGCTTCCGGTTGCCGCCATTGTATTCGATCCTGACCAGCTTGGATTCGGGGTTTCCCATAAACCAGCCCTGACCATATTCCAGTATGTAAAGGTCACCATTGGGCCCAAAAGCCATGTCGATCGGATGTTCCAGTTTCAGATTAGGAAGAAAACGCTCCATTTTCACATAATCACCTTTCGGGCTGAGTGTTACAGCCATGATCCAGTCGCGCATCCATTCGTAGATCAGCAATTTTTTATCGTAATAATCCGGAAAAGGACGCTTTGCATTTTTGAAATTATCATTATAAAACACCGGCCCAGCCATGGCACTTCTACCGCCCGACCCCAGCAATGGAAACCGCTTGGTTTCGGCGGCAGGATACCAGATGAATGCTTTTTGCGCTGGCGGCAACTCAGTGAGCCCGGTATTGTTGGGAGAATTATTAACCGGTTTGTCCGCATTGAATTTCTCTCCCGATTTTTTGGTCTCAAAATCATAATCCCAAAAAGCTTTATTATCGCCCACAAAGTAAGGCCAGCCGTAGTTTCCAGCCTTCCGCGCCTGACCGAATTCGTCCTCAGCAGCAGGCCCCAGACCAATAGAATCCTTACCCGCGTCAGGCCCTACGTCGCCCCAGTACAGATTTCCATTTTTGGAATCCACCGAAATACGGTATGGATTCCGGTGGCCCATGGTATAGATTTCGGGGCGGGTTTTGGAATCCGCTGAGGTGTTTCTTGGAAAAAGATTGCCGTCTGGAATGGTATACGACCCGTCGGCTTCCGGATGAATGCGAATAATTTTCCCTCGAAGATCGGCGGTATTCGAAGATGACTTTTGCGCATCGAACGGGCTCTTTCCCGGGCGCTCGTCTATGGGTGCGTAGCCATCGGAGGCGCGTGGACTGGTATTATCCCCGGTCGACAGGTATAAGTTTCCCTGCGCGTCCCAATCGATGGAACCGCCGGTATGGCAGCAATTATCGCGTTGAACCGGGATTTTCAGAATCACTTTTTTTGAGGCCAAATCAAGGACATTGCCTTTCATTTCGAAGCGCGCCAGTATGTTTTCAGGTATGCTGCCAGCAGGCGAGTAATAAAAATACACCCAATGGTTCTTGGCAAAGTCCGGGTCGATGTTCACGCCCAGCAGCCCGTCCTCTGCCTCCGAGTTGTCACTATATTTGGTACTGACCGGTATAGTAGCGATTACCGAAGTCTTTTTAAGCAGCGGGTTGTACAGTTTGACCGCGCCGTGCCGCTCAATGAACAGCACACGCTCGTCGGGCAGGATTGCCATTTCAAGCGGCTCGTTCAGGTTTTCGGTCAAGACCACTTTTTGAAAACGGTTTTCTTCCGGTGCCTGCGCCAGTACACTTGTGGATAGCAGCAGGATCGGGATCATTGTAAAAAGTTTTTTCATTAAGATGATGTGCAACTGTTCACAAAAGAAGTATTTCAATAAAAAATTGAAATTTATTAATTAAAAATCTGGTACAATGATAAAACAAAAAAATCATTGTGTAAAATTTACGCATTGAATTTTTTGAGTTAGATCTATATGGTAGAGCATCATTTAAAAACCATCCTGGAAAAGACTTTGCAGGAGCTGTCAATCGACTGTGTGATATTCGGATTTCATGCCGGCGAGCTGAAAATGCTACTGCTGCGCTGGAAGGCCACGGATGGGTGGAGCCTGCCTGGCGGAAGAATTTATAAAGACGAGTCCGCGGACCATGCGGCGACCCGTATCTTACTGGAAAGGACTGGATTGAGCGAAATTTCCCTGCATCAGTTTCACACTTTCGGTGATACTAACCGGAACAAGTATTTCACGGAGGAACAGTTGTTACACAAGCTGGAAGCAACATTCGGAAGTAGCTTTTTCGCGGAGTTGGTCTACAAACGGATCGTTTCGATCGGCTACTTTGCCCTAGTAGAATTTGATCAGGTACAGGCCACGCCCGACTGGTATACCGACGAATGCCGCTGGTGGGGAATTTCCGAAATTCCTCCGCTCCTGTTCGACCATAATGAAATGATCGAACGCGCATTGACAGCATTGCGGCAGCGGATCAGAACCCAGCCGCTGGGCTATAATTTGCTGCCTGAAAAGTTCACCATGCCTGAACTTCAAAGGTTGTACGAGACCATCCTGGACAAGCAGTTCGATCGCCGCAATTTCCAGAAGCTGCTCATGAGTTATGATATCCTCGAAAAACTGGAAGAAAAACGCGTGGGCGTGGCCAACAAATCACCATTTCTATACCGGTTCGACAGGCAGAAGTATGAAGCTGCGATGGAAAATGGGGTGTCGTTTTCGATGTAACAGCTTCAAACGCTATTAATTATAAAGCTTTTTAAAGACCTCCGCGTACCGGCGACCCAATTCCCTCGCAGAAACACTGTCAAAATGAGTCTGGTCGCCTTTTTCCGTTAGTCCCGCGCCACTCACGAAGGATGTATTTTTAACTTGCTCAGGCAGTTTCATGATTGCCTCATTTACTATTTTGGCACAAGGATGCCCATTGACATAAAACTCAGCCATGGTACCGGCCACAAAAGGTAAGGACTTAATTTTCAGCTCATTTCGAAACCTCGCAACGAGCGATTGTAGCTTGTCGGCATACAATCCAGCATGCAATGAGTCGCTATCCGATTCGCCTTGTTGCCAGAGTATGCCTTTCAATTCACCTTTCTGCAATGCAATTCGGGCCCTTTTCATCGCATCATCATACGGATGGCTTTTGGTAGGTTCGTAGTATTTCCCCGGTTCCCACACTTCAATGGGCGAGCCGCCTACCGCGCTGGGAATAAGTCCGATCACGACATTGGTATCTGCATCCGCCATTGCTTTTGCAAAAGCAAAACCGGGCCCTACGCCGATCACGGGTGGTTTATCAAAATGCAATGGCTCGGTAGCCAGCTCCCAGGTATTGTCCTTCGTGAGCATCCAGATTCTTGGGTGCGTCGTTTTGTCCTGCTCTTCCACCTTACCGCGCCCCGCCATATTGGACTGCCCGGCCAGGAGGTATAAATGAAACTTCCTTTTGGGAATGTCCGGCTGGGCGAATGCGGCTTGCGTAATAATCATCAGAAAAATCAATCCTTTTAACAGCTTCATTTTTATTTTGCTAAATGTAAATACCCGTCGTGATCAGCCTTCATTTTGTCGCAATAACACCCTGTAAATGGCTACATTACCTGCTAATTTTACAATGTTATCACATTACCGACAATATACTTGGAAAAGGTTCAATTTTAAACCTAATGATACCATGAGCACGATCAACAAAACATTTGAAGCCGAACTACTGAAAAGCCCCAGCAAAGGCGGCTGGACTTATGTCAGATGGCCGGAATCAGTCACATTTTTCAAAACCCGTGGCCTGGTGAAGGTGGCAGGTAGCATTGACGGCCATGCTTTTCGCAGTTCCTTTATGGCACTGGGCGATGGTACGCATAAGCTTCCGGTCAAGTCAGAAATGTGCAAAATTCTGAACAAAAAAGAGGGTGACCGCGTGGAAGTACACCTGGAAGAACGTATTGACAAGTAAGTCTTTTCGTGCATAGGAGGTTATTTCGGTAGTAATTTTGCTGCTAAGGCTGCTTTAAATCAATAAATAGCAGCCTGTCACCTAATCCTAACCCAATCATCTAATGAGCGTTCACACCAACCGCAGAGATTTTGTAAAAATGGCCGGGCTCGGCGCACTTGGTTTTACTATTTTGCCATCATTGTATGGTAAAGCTGCGGCCAGCGACAGGCTCAGGATCGCGCACATTGGGTTGGGAGGAATGGGGAACAATCACATGAAATGGTTTGCCAACTTGCCAGAAGTAGATATTGTCGCGCTCTGTGATGTAGATGAGCTGCATCTGGGTGAAACGCGTCAGAAACTGGAAGGCATGAAGCCCGGTAGCAAGGTGGATACGTACGCTGATTTCCGTCATATCCTGGACCGAAAAGACATTGATGCGATCACTGTCGCCACGCCCGATCACTGGCACGCGCAGATCGCGACGCTGGCGTTTCAGGCAGGCAAGGATGTATACGGCGAAAAGCCGCTTTCCTATTGTATGAAGGAAGGCCAAATGATGCTCAAACAAATGAATAAGCATGACCGGATCTTCCAGATGGGCAACCAGATCCATGCGGGCGATAATTTTCACCGGGTCGTGGAGATCATTAAATCGGGAGCGATTGGTCATGTCCATACCGTTCGGCTTTGGAAACAATCTACCACCAAGGAACTGGGCTCTCCCACTGTGCAGGCCATTCCTAAAACGCTGAACTGGGATATGTGGCTCGGTCCCGCTCCCTATACGGACTACATTCCCGAAAAGTGCCATTTCACTTACCGGTATTTCCTGGATTATTCGGGTGGAGAATTCGCTGACTTCTGGTGCCATATTGCAGACGTCGTTTATTCATCCATTCAGCCCAAAGGTTTGAAAAAAATCAGCGCACGCGGCGAGGCTTACACCGGCATTGCGACCGCCCCCAAAACCCTTGACGTGGACTATGAATTTGACGGATTAAAAATATTCTGGACTACCATTCCGCCGAATGTGACGGGAGCGGCTGACCGTGGGATCGGCGCATTTTTTGAAGGGGATAAAGGAACATTGATCTGCGATTACAACACGCGGGAAATCACCATTAACGGAGAAAAAATGACGGATATCGCTTCCATACCCGTCACCAATCCGAGATCACCCGGCCACCAGCAGAATTTTGTGGACGCCGTAAAGGCCAGGACGCAGCCAGAGTCCAACCTGGCCTATGCCCGCGAGCTCACGATCCCCATGCATTTGGGCCTGATCTCCTATCGATTGAAAAGAGAATTGACCTGGAATGCGGATAAGGAAAAGTTTGTCGGCGATAAAGAGGCCAACAAACTGCTTTCCCGAAAGCCGCGTAAGAAGTGGCGCCTGGTTTAGCGTCAGTATGTAGCAGTAAGGTGATTTTTGCAGGGGGTGAATGGATTTTTTGTAATATTCATTTACTGTAAAATATCCTTTACTTTTGAAAAAATACATTAATCCCTAAACATGCGGCCTTATCATCTTGGTCAGAAATGGTTGCTCGGTTTCGCTCTGGCGCTCATTTACATACCCTTACGTACATATATAAACGTTCCGGAAGATGTTTGGGGCACCATTCTCCGAAAACTGCCGCTTTTCGGGATGGAAATCGTGATCAGTACTATTTTTTACACCACCTGGATCTATCTGATCGATTGGTTTCTTCAAAAGATTGCCGTATTGACTGGTACTGGTGATCCGTCTGGCTTCAGACTCTCCAACCAATTGATTGCCTTGGTCCCAGCCATTCTGCTGGCTGTTTTTTTCAACTTTCTGTTGATCTACACTTGGGGTTTAATGGACCATTTATGGACCCGTATGCCTAGACCATTTATACGTGAACCTAACTGGCTTATGAGCAGAGCGCTCCGGTTACGGGCAAACCAGGCGCTCACGATCATGGCATTGATAGCAGCTTACTACCTGTGCGTCAATAACCAGGTGCAGGAAAAGCTAAAAAAGCTCCTTGTTGATTCAGAAAAGCTCGAAAAGGAAAACATGAGCGCGCGGTTTCTGGCATTAAAAAATCAGATCAGTCCTCATTTTCTGTTCAACAACCTGAGCGTACTTTCTTCGCTGGTAGAGTCGCGACCCGAAAAATCCAGTGAATTTATACAACAATTATCGCTCGCTTACCGCTACATTCTGGAACAGGCGGAGTTGCACCAGATCAGTTTGAACGAAGAGATCAAATTTCTGGAAACTTACACCTACCTGCTGCGCACGCGGTTTAAAGAAAAGGTGATCATGGATGTAAAACTATCCCCTGACGACCTGGAACGCTATTCGGTGATACCATTGACATTGCAACTGCTGATCGAAAATGCGGTCAAGCACAACACGATGTCGGTAAATAATCCACTAACGATCCGTATTGCCATTGAAGATGGCCTGTTAATTGTAAGCAATCCATTGCAGCTCAGGCAGCCTGGCGAGCCTACCACCAGGCTCGGCCTGAAAAACATTGAAAACAGGTATAAACTGTTGCAGAACAAACAGGTAGTGATCGAGAAAACGAGCACTCATTTTGTCGTAAAAATTCCACTGATATCATGAATGTGCTGATTGTAGAAGACGAGGAACTAAGCGCGGAGCGACTGCGAAACCTCATTTTAGGCATTGATCCTTCCATGATGATATTGGGCATTATTCCCTCGGTTTTTGAAACGATCGCCTATCTGGAAAACCAGTCCAACATTCAGCCTGACCTTATTTTCCTGGATATCCATCTTGAAGACGACAATGGTTTCAAGATCATTGAGAGACTGAACCTGATGATACCGATCATTTTTACCACGGCATTTGATGCCTATATGCAAAAAGCTTTCAAGACACACAGCATCGATTACCTCTTGAAACCCATCAATCCGCTGGAATTGCAGGCGTCTTTGCTGAAATTCAAAAAACTAACCGCGATCTCCACTAATCGGGACGGCATGGTCACTACCGATACTTTACCGGCGACGATGCTGAGTGAAAAATACAAAGACCGCTTCCTGTGCACAGCCGGATCGCGGATTTTTACATTTAAAACAACAGATATCGCATATTTCACCATTGAAGAAAGGGCCACTTTTTTACGACTGTTCGACGGAAGGCATTTCGCAGTCGAGTACAGCCTCGAAAAACTATGCCAACTGCTCGATCCCCAGGAATTTTTCCGCATCAACCGCACGCTGTTGATCTCAGTCAGTTCGATACGAGAGATTCACTCCATTTCTGCCGGGAAGCTCAAAATTGAACTGAATCCTACCCAGTCACAGGAAGCTTATGTGAGTGCCGACCGCATTAGCGAGTTCAAAAACTGGCTCGGACGCTAGTAACCACTAGGTACTCAGCAACGTGAAATGGCCTTTCGCGATTCATTAACTGACTTTCCGAGATTTCAATTTTCAACAGAATCTGCATTTGACAAAATTGGGTTTACAGAAAGCCATGTACTGTCATGTCATCCATTAAGTTAAGCGTCCGTAAAAGATTTCACCTGTTCCGAAGCAGGACCCGCGTTTGGGAGACCAGTCCAGTGCAATTGGACCATTATCGGATCATTTTTATCATGTCCGGCCACGGGCAGTTTATTCTGAATGGTAGCATGTCTTCCTACTCGCACCATGGCATTCTTTTTCTAAAACCAGGCCAACAACCTGTATTTCAAGAGGATAAAGACACTGAAATTTTTGTGATCGCTTTTGATACTTACCTGGGGGATGATTTTCAAAAGAAAAAAGCATTCAGTCCTGACTTTGCCGATACTTATAAACTTGCTGAAAATCTTTGCAATGGCATCCGCATGAGCCAGGGCCAACCGATCCCCAACGAGCGGGATAACCAGACAGTCCATTCGCTGATTAGTCAGGTCACATTTGAAGTTGCCCAGCGTCCGGCATCCCACATCAAGCTGATCCGCGGAAGCATTGAAATGATCGTGACGATCCTGGCCAGAAATAATTTTGAAAGTAAAAAGGCAGGAGAAAAAACCTCCCGTGACGTCCTGACTGATCAGATGATCGAATTCCTCAGAAATGAATTGCACCAAAACAAAAGCATTCGGGTACCTGAATTTCTTTTGAGATTCAATGTATCCGAAGATGTTGCCAATATTTGTATCCTGAATCAAACAGGAATGTCGCTGCGCAATTTTATTTTCAAATATAAATCCGACCTTTTTAAAAGCCGGATGTTAAAGGTCGATGTAATAGAACTGTCGCCCTATTTGCAGCGACATTAACAGGCTTTACCGTTAAAAGCAAATCCGTAACCGCTTTATCAGTTTTATTAGGTTAGCATTTTTCTTTTTGGTTTTTTCGTATAAAACTCATCCAGGAAAATATCTCCGTTAAAACTACTCATGAAGAAAATTGCCATTATTGGTGCCGGTCCTGCCGGCCTGACCGCTGCATATGAACTCACAAAAAGAAATTATCAGGTAGACATTTTTGAATCTCAGGACAGTGTCGGAGGAATGAGCCGCACCATTATGCTTTGGGATTGTCTGGTAGATATTGGCCCGCACCGATTTTTTAGCAGCAACAGACAGATCAACGAATTATGGCTCGAAGTTGCGGGTGAAGACTACCAAATGATCAACAGGCAGACCCGGATATTTTACAAAAACCGATTTTTCCAATACCCTCTCAAACCTTTCAATGCTTTCAAAAATTTAGGGCCTTACGAAACATTGCGTTGTATCATTAGTTATGGTCAGCAAAAAATTGCGCCGGTCCCATTCAATGGTGATTTTGAAAGCTGGGTCACTCGCCGTTTTGGCAAGAGGCTTTTCTTTATATTTTTCAAAAATTATTCCGAAAAACTATGGGGCATTAAATGCACCGAACTCGACGCGGATTTTGCCACTCAGAGAATTAAAAAATTATCGCTTTACGAAGCAATCAAAAATGGTTTTTCGGGTGACAGTGCACAACATAAAACACTGGTAGATCAGTTTGCCTATCCATCCAAAGGAACCGGAATGATCTATGAAAGAATGGCTGATCATATTGAAAAAAATAACGGTCAGATATTTCTAAATACGAAGGTCAAAAGAGTAGTAGTCAAAGATAGTATCGCGCAGGGAATTGAATTGGAAGACGGTACGATAAAAAATTATGACGCGGTAATCAGTACCATGCCTCTTACGAGTTTGGCCAACACCATCGACAATGTATCTTCGTCGGTCAAAGAGTCCGTTGCAAAGCTCAAATTCCGTAATACCATTGTGGTTTATCTTTTGGTGGACGGAGAGGGCCTTTTTACAGATCAATGGTTGTATATTCACTCAGCCGATCTGCATGTGGGAAGGATCACCAATTTTCGCAACTGGCTTCCGGAACTTTACGGGGATTCCAAAAAGACCATTCTGGCGCTGGAACTTTGGTGTAATTCGGATGATGAGATCTGGCAATATCCAGATGAAAAACTGATAGAAATTGCAAAATCAGACTTAAAAAAGACTGGTCTGGCAGGCATAAAGGCCATTGATGAAGGGTTCATTTACAGAATCCCCCGTTGCTACCCGATCTATTCAAAAGGTTACATGGAAGCACTTTTACCAGTTCAGGAATACCTTTCCGGTATTGAAAATCTATATCCCGTCGGCAGGTACGGCGCCTTCAAATACAATAATCAGGACCATAGTATTCTGATGGGAATGCTGGCGGCCCGAAAAATTGACGGAGAGCAGAATATTGACCTCTGGGGAATTAATACTGACTACGAAAACTATCAGGAGAGCACTACTATTACGGAAGCAGGTTTAAAACATAATACCAAAAAAGGGTCGCACCAGTACTGATCTATCGATAAAAACCTCCATGCTGAACTTTGATCAATGGCTTACCAATTACACTCTTTTAGGGTTTTTTCTGGTCCTGATTTTTGCACTATTATATTTTAAAGTAAAAATAAACACGGCAAAACCATATCAATCTAACAGTTGGTTATGGGCAATCCTTTTTTTTGCGCTGCTGTTTTACATGCGCTATCCATTCATTGCATACAATCATGAATTGGATATTGATGAAAGTCAAATGCTGGTGCAGGGAATGAGCCTGAAAAAGTTTTGGATTTACTGGAAATATGTGGACGGATTGACACAAGGACCATTGTCCAGTTATGCATTGATATTGCCGTCTTGGTTGGGTATGCCTTTCGACTACACCTCCGCTCGTTTATTGGGTTGCATTATCCTTTGCATTACCCTTTCGGCCACTTTCCTGACATTTAAAAATCTTTTTTCGCCGCTGATTTCCCTGGTTGCTTTTCTGCCCATTGCATTCTTTTATCTTTTGAGCCAGGGTTCTTTTTCGACGCTCTATAATGAATACCTGGTCCTTTTTTTACTGGCGCTCTGTTTTTGGTTTTTCTCTATATTATATCGCCAGTTACAACCCAATATTACGCTGCTATTTGTGCTCGGGTTTGTTTCAGGAATGGTACCATTTGCAAAATTACAGGGAGTACCCACTGCGCTGGTGATTGTAGTTTTTACAGCCATAATTGTTTTCCAGCGCAGTACGCAAAAGATAAAGTCGCTGGCCAGTCTTTGCGTGGGTGGGTTGCTGTTTCCTTTGATCGTATTGTGTCTTACGATTCAGTTTGGAGCGTTCGAATATTTCTGGAAATTCTATCTGATTGGTAATTTTGAATATTCCAGCGGAGGAACTACCTGGCAAAAAGCGCTTCAATATCCCGGGTTTTTGGCACATTCCGGACAATTTCTATTCTTATTCATTGCTTATCTATTTTTAATCATTTTTGCACTGTGGGTTTTGATCCGTTCAGGTTCATTATTTAAATCCTTCAATCTGCTTTTTTGGTTTGGCCTGATTCACATTTTTACTTCTTTTTACGGCGTTATTAAGTCCGGATATTTATTCCCGCATTATCAGCAATTTTTGATTATTCCGTTTGGAATATTTTCGGGAGTGTTAATGGAAGCAACTCTAAAAACAGCGCAATGGGATGCTCGAAAAGTTCAGCTATTTTCGTTTGTCTGGATGCTAATCTGCCTATCTCCTCACCTGATTAATAAGCTGGCGACAGTGACAGGCCATGCTTCATTACCGGGCATTCAGGTTTACAAAGAAAGACTCGGAGCGCCACTTTTCATATCACCAGTTTCGAGGGAAATTTTGAAATATGCGCACCAAGGAGATAACATCGCTTTATGGGGCTGGCACCCGTCCTATCATCTTGAAACGAAGCTGACGCAGGCAACGGCCGACGCTATACCCTACCGGCTTCTTACACCCAGCCCCAAACAGAAAACCTACCAGGAAAAATATTTGAGTGATCTGAAAGCAAGCAGACCGGTCATTTTCATCGATCTGATGTCCTGTCAGTCGTTCTGGTTCAATGATCCCACCCAATACAAACATGAGCAAATAGCTGGATTACAACAATTTATCTCTCAAAATTACCAGCAGGTCATCACCGTCGACGATGAGAGGATATTCGTTCTGAAAGACCGGCTGAAAATGCTTTCGAATTAGGTTTGCAAAAAGTCCGTCGATCAAAATACAACTTAAAACACTGCTGGCAATATAAAAGATTATCGCCTCTGCCCCAGGAAGCTGCTCGCCTTACCGCAGTTTAGCGTGCACGTGCACATTTGTCTTGTGATATTGATATTTTTTCGTTAAAATCACACTTCAAATATTGCGCTGGATGAAAGTTCAGCCCAATCCTAAACTCCTGAAAAATGTCACGCTTCTTACCACCAGGAAATGGCATGCGCCGGTATGCCATATTGTGCATCCTTTCCTTTCTTTGCTGCGCCGCTCCTGCACGATCCCAGGAAATTGACCTTTTGCTGAAAGGCGGGCACGTCATTGACCCGAAAAATAATATCGATACCTATATGGACGTCGCTATCACTGCGGGAAAAATCGTGCGGGTAGCGGCGGATATACCAACTGCTTCGGCGAAAAAGACAGTCGATGTGAAAGGTTTTTACGTCACGCCCGGCCTTATTGATATGCACGCGCATGTTTTTAACGGTACTACGCCGGATGCCTACATTGCAAACGCTTCTACCAGCCTTCCACCGGATGGTTTCACATTCCGCGCCGGTATCACCACGGTCGTGGATGCAGGCTCATCGGGCTGGCGGAATTTCCGGACATTCAAATCACAAACCATTGACAAAGCGCAAACGCGCGTACTGGCTTTTTTGAACATTGTCGGAACCGGAATGGCGAGCCGGTACGAGGAGCAGGACCTGGCCGATATGAATCCGGTGATGGTAGCGAACATGATCAAAAAGCTCTTTCCCACGATCATTGTAGGCATCAAATCCGCGCATTACTGGGGCGATTATGCACAGGTTCAAAAGGCGGTGGAGGCTGGTAAGCTGGCTGATGTGCCTGTTATGGTTGATTTTGGAGAGCACCGACCGCCGCTTTCCATTGAAAAGCTTTTCAAAGAATACCTTCGCCCGGGCGACATTTTCACGCATACCTATGCATACGGGCCCAACGATCGCGAGGTAGTAGTGGACGAAAACGGCAAGGTGAAACCATTCATTTTCGAGGTTCAGAAAAAAGGGATTGTCTTTGACGTAGGCCATGGCGGAGGTGCTTTTTCGTGGCGACAGGCCATTCCTTCACTAGCGCAGGGTTTTAAACCCAATGTGATCAGCACCGACCTGCACACCGACAGCATGAATGGCGGTATGAAAGGGCTCGATAATGTTATTTCCAAATTCCTGAACATTGGCATGTCTCTGCCCGACGTCATCCTGCGCACTACCTGGAATCCCGCTCAGGTGATCAAACGTCCCGATCTGGGCAGTTTGTCGGTAGGTTCTGAGGCTGATGTGGCCGTTTTTAATCTCAGAAAAGGTGATTTTGGATTTATTGATGCCAGAAGGACCAAGCTAAAAGGCGACAAAAAACTGGAAGCCGAGCTGACGATCCGCGCGGGCAAGATCGTATGGGACCTGAACGGTATCAGCGTGCCGGGTTGGGAAACGGAAATGTCTGCCAAATAATCAGTGTCAACCATTGTGATCTCTCATTGAATTATGAATGCAAGACTTTGGGGCATTACTTTGCTGCTAACCGGCGTGCAATCTGTTGTTGCTCAAAAATATGACCTGCTGATCAAAGGTGGCCATGTAATCGATCCGGCCAGTGGTATCCATACGGTGATGGATGTGGCGATCAGCAAAGGAAACATTGCCCGGGTGGCAGTATCCATTACCGATTCCGCGGAAAAGGTGATCATCGCAAAAGGAATGTATGTCACGCCTGGCTTTATCGATCCGCACACCCACGTTTTCGTTGGTAGCAATCCTGGCCTGTTTGCCAATGGTGTCAACAGCGTGTCGCCGGACGATTTTACTTTTCGTTCAGGTGTTACGACCGTCGTCGATGCGGGCACTTCGGGCTGGCGGAGTTTTCCCTTGTTTAAAAAGCAGGTCATTGATCAATCCAAAACACGGATTCTGGCCTTTCTGAACATCTCTGGCGAAGGAATGACTGGCGCAGAACATGAGCAAAACCTGGCGGATATGAATGCCGATTCCACAGCGGCCATGATGAAAAAGTACCCCGAGATCATTGCAGGCGTGAAGATCGGGCACTATAATGGTAAAAATTGGTCACCCTTTGAAACCGCATTGGCAGCAGCGGGAAAAGCAGAAAGACCATTATTTGTTGAATGTCATTTACCTCAATACTCATTGCAGGACCAGCTTGCCAAAATGCGTCCCGGCGATATGATCACGCATACATTCGAAAACATTTCGGAGCGGATGCCCATAGTCGATGATGACGGTAAGATTAGACCATTTGTCCTGGAAGCAAAGAAACGCGGCATTCTCTTCGACCTCGGTCACGGCGGAGCGGGTTTCTGGTTCGATCAGGCTAGGCCGGCTGTCAAACAGGGTTTTTATCCTAATTCATTTGGTACGGATTTGCACCGTTTCAGCATGAATTCCGGCATGAAAGATATGGCTAATGTGATGTCAAAATTTATGGCACTGGGCCTTTCGCTGGAACAAGTGATCGCTATCGCCACCTGGAACCCTGCCAAAGCCATTCACCATGAAGAATTGGGAAATCTAAAAGAAGGAAGCGTTGCCGACTTAGTCATTGTCAGGCTGCGCGAAGGGACATTCGGGTTTATCGATTCGGCACAGAAAAGCATTACCGGTGATCAGAAACTGGAAGTTGAAATGACATTGAAGCAAGGAAAAGTAGTATGGGACCTCAACGGCCTGAGCGCTAAAAAATAAAGCAGCTATCACATCATGAACTCAAAAGTCTTTTTCCTAAAACACTTTTCCAAAGCATTAATATGCTGCGTACTCATTACAATGCTCATTTCCGGCGCGCGCAATGCGGAAGATAAGCCGCTGCCTCCCGGCGATCCCGACAATGGCGGACTGACCTTTCCCGATGGATTTGAGTCGGTAGTAGTGGCCGACAGTACCGGATTGGCCAGGCACATTGTGATCAACGACAATGGCGACATTTATGTAAAACTCCGCTACTTCGGAAAGGGCCAGGAAGGCGGAACCGTGGCTTTGCGCGATACCGATGGTGACGGTAAGGCTGATATCATGACAAATTTCGGGAAGTACCAAGACCACAGCAGTCTGGCAAACGGTATCACGATCCGTAATGGATACTTATATTTCAGTTCGTCGCTGGTGGTTTACCGCAGCAAACTGATCCCCGGTCAGTTGCTACCCGATGAAAATATCGAAGTCATTCTTAAAGATGACCACGAGCATGAAACGCATTGGCACATCACCAAACCTATGGCTTTCGATAATAAGGGGAATATGTATGTACCGTTCGGCGCGCCTTCGGACGCGTGTCAGGATATGGTCAATTCGCCGGGCGGGAAGCCGGGCAGCATCGGCCTGAATCCCTGCCCCGACCTTGAAAAGCATGGTGGTATCTGGAAATTCAGTGCGGATAAAGTTGGTCAGACGCAGAAAGATGGGACATTGTTCGCAACCGGCCTCAGGAGTATTGTCGGAATGCGATGGAATCCCGACGATGAAAGTTTGTATGCAGTGGTACACGGACGCGACAATCTGCACCGCCTTTTTCCTGAATTATTTTCCTCCTGGCAAAGCGCGGTGCTGCCGGCGGAAGAGTTCGTAAAAGTGACTCAGGGAACAAATGTCGGCTGGCCTTACTACTATTTTGACCAAATGAAAGGTAAAAAAATGCTTAATCCAGAGTATGGGGGCGATGGCAAAAAGGAAGGCGAAGGCACCAAGTATCAAAATCCATTAATGGGGTTTCCAGGCCACTGGGCGCCCAATGACCTTCTTTTTTATAAGGGAAACCAATTTCCCGAACGATACAAACATGGCGCATTCATTGCTTTTCACGGTTCTACTAATCGCTCACCTTATCCGCAAGCGGGTTATTTTGTAGCTTTTGTCCCATTTAAAAACGGCAAACCCGATCGTGATTGGGAAGTATTTGCAGACGGTTTTGCAGTCATT
The DNA here is from genome assembly GCF_039919315.1 of Dyadobacter sp. Classification (GTDB taxonomy): domain Bacteria; phylum Bacteroidota; class Bacteroidia; order Cytophagales; family Spirosomataceae; genus Dyadobacter. The sequence goes on from NZ_JBDSFX010000010.1 coordinate 70,491, forward strand.
GATCCGATCATTAATACCAATGACGCCAAATTCAGGCCGATGGGATTGGCCGAAGGACCAGACGGTTCCCTATACATGACCGACTCCAAAAAAGGGAAGATCTGGCGGGTGATGTTCAAAGGAAACAGAAATGATTTTGGAACAAAACAGCTTGCTGCGATGGAAACACACAAGCAGCTCGCCCATATCCGCACCCCCGACGAAATAGCTGATAATCTGGATACTAAAACCAAAGTAGCGGGCCAGCGCGTGTACAACACTTATTGTACGCCCTGCCACCAGCGCAATGGTATGGGCGACGGCAGCCGTTTCCCTCCGCTAGGCGGCTCGGAATGGGTAACGGGGAGCAAAAAACGGCTCATCGAGGTTGTCGCAAATGGCTTAGAAGGGGAAATTCAGGTGGCGGGCAAGCCTTACAATGATTTAATGCCCAAACATAATTTCCTGAGAGACGAGGAAATGGCACAGGTACTGACATTCATACGCCAAAATTTCGGTAATGATGAAGATGCAGTTTCTGCGAGTGATGTCAGGCGGGTGTTGAAAAGGTAGCTTTTAGAACACTAGATTCCTGCCCAAAAATGGTAGCATTCGTGCATAGAATCTTCCGTTTTCTGTCCAGTTTTTGTTAAACGGATCGCCTCGGTATTCTTCGGCTTCATGCTCAACTCCCAGGTCTTCCAGCTTTTTACTAAATGTCTGATTGGCATACACATGATCCTGATTTGCGTCAAAGCGGCCCCAATCAAAAGCAATACCTCGCAAACTTTTCAGGTTTGCAGCTGATTCATTCAAGGTTTCTTCCAGATGAAAACCGGCTTTGGCAGTAATGATGTTTTGAATATTAGATTTCAATTCGCCATTTTCCAGATCAGCAAAAAAGTCGCAATAAAATGGCGGACGGTTCAGATTGGGCAGAAATGCCTGACATACCCTGAGAAAAATCTGTTCACGGACATTGCCAGCCAAATCGTCGAATGTTTTGGCATGATGAATTTTTTTCCAGTCGATACCTATACCCGACCATGGCATGTGCCCCATGCCAACTGCCACAGGATGCAAGGCATACACGGAGCTAAAAATATCGGCGTGTGTCATGGCCAGTTTCAATGCACCACGTCCACCGATAAAATCTCCCGCCAATGCCCGACTGTCGCGATGCGGCAAAGTCCGAAAGCGCCTGTCTATGAATGGTACCAATTCCTGGGTTGTAAAATCCAGCCACTTTCCACTGACAGGCGAGTTTTCGTAGATACTGCCTGTCAACGCGGTACTGTAATCCGCGACTACGAAAATGAGCTCATTCAAGACACCCTGGTCAAATCCTTTTTCCAAAAGCCTGACCAGATTACCATCCTGAAACATCTTTTCGGCATTCCAGAAAATATTATGACAGTAGTACACTACCGGATAGGCTTTGCCTGAACTTTGGTACCCGGGCGGCAGGTAAATTTTGATACTACGCTCCGTATCAAGACCGACGCGATTTTCCCTGAGTATGGCAGAAGCCAGCTTTTCAGTAATAACCTTGCCGTGCCTGGGCCCGGGTGCTGCATTGTTGGCCTGCATCACTTGCTGTCTCTTGTTATCGGCAGTCACCACCGCCTGCGCCAGGATTTCATTTATGCAGAAGAGCAGTAAAAGGATTAGAGTGAATGGAGTTTTTGTCATGTCGGTATGGGGTAGAATGGATTGCTGCTTTAAATCAAGCGTTGCGCGATACCAAAACCAAAATTGAATGACAACCGGAAAGTTTTAATTGACCAAATGACTGAATGATTGGGGGAGTGTTTGCCGGACAAGCAGAATCAAGCATTGCTATGTTAGCAGCCAGTTTGCACCCTAAAAATAAGAAAGTATAACTTATCAGAAAAAAAGCAGCCGAATAGTACATTTATTTCGACGGATACCTATACTATTGCACACGAACGAAGTGATGCTCGCGAATTTCAATAAGATATGATTTCTCCCCAAAGGTTACGATGCATAGTGGTGGACGATGAGTTGGTTGCACGTGAACTAATAGAAAAATATGTTGCCAGGATTCCTTTCCTAGAATTGATTGGTGTAAGCGATACCGCTATTGATGCCCTCTTCCAGATTCGTCAACTGCAACCGGATCTCGTATTACTCGACATTGAAATGCCCGGCATAACAGGTTTTGAGTTGCTCAAACTGCTTCCCAGCAATCGTCCGGCCATTATTATGATCACCGCCGATCCTTCTTATGCCTTGGAAGGTTACGAACAGGAGGTCACCGACTATCTGATGAAACCGGTTTCCTTCGAGCGCTTTTTGCGCGCCGTCAATAAGGTAGCAGTCGTTTCGACAGATACAGCGGGGGCAGCCAATGAGGCCGTTTTGGAAAAAATAAAATCAGCCTCAGAAGTAAAGTCCGACCAGCATAACTTTCTCTTGTTGAAAGAGAATAAAAAACTAATCAAGGTAGACCCCCATGAAATCCATTTTATAGAAGGGATGAAGGACTATCTCAAACTTCACTGGTCCGACCGTATTTCGGTGATAAATATGACCATGTCAAAATTGGAAGAAGTTCTTTCGAAGACGTTATTTCTAAGGGTCAATAGGTCTTATATCGTGAATAAAGACGCTATTCTGGAAATCGAGGGCAACGAAATCACCACACGAAACGGCAAGAAAGTCCCAATCGGTGTCACTTACAGAAGCAATGTGCTGGCATCTCTACATAAAAACAGGGTCTAATGTAATATGGCTAATCAGGTTTTCCCTTTTTTCAGGCTGCCAGGCCATTCAGTGAGGATACTGCTGCACTTGGTGACATGGTTAGTGGTATGGTTAATACTTCGTTATTATTCTATGCCTTCTTTGACCAAGGACAACCTAACTGTTGTACAACATGCCTCGGTCGCCATACTTTTACAATCGCTATTCATCTTTTATTTTTTGGGATATGTAGTTTTTCCAAAGTTTCTATTTCAAAGGAGGCTAGCCATCCTGATCCCGTGCCTGCTGATACTATATCAGATATTACACATTAGCAACTATTACGAATTCGCATATTTATCCCAAGTTAGCAATGGCACGCTAAACGGTAATAAATTGTATGTGAAGAGATTGTGGGATGAGTACCTTGCACCAAATCCATGGTCAGCCTGTTTTACAAACTTTACAATTGCCTATATCAATTATGCATGGAGTTTGTTTTATTTAATTCCCATTCTTTCAGTGAAAGTAATGCGGAATGTCATTTCAGTGCGAACTCAGAATTTAAGATTGGAGAGAGACCGGCTTCAACTAGAGAAAAACAATCTTGATCTTCAGGGAGAAAGTTTGAAGCTGCAAAGGGATAATTTAAACCTGGAACTCAGCTTTCTAAAATCCCAAATCAATCCCCATTTTCTTTTCAATACCCTCAACGCAATTTATGCGAGAACTGCTGATGTTGACGATCATGCTGCGGATTTGGTTATGAGGCTTTCCAATTTGATGCGGTACAGCTTGTATGAATCCAATCGGGAAAAGGTCGTCATGACGAAGGAGGTGGATTATATTGAAAGCTACATTGAACTGGAAAAAGCCAGATTTTCCGAAAAAGTTACCATTGAGTACCATCTGATTGGTAACCCCGACCATTACTTCATTGCACCACTCCTCTTGATTTCATTCGTCGAAAATGCATTTAAGCACGGAACCAGTCGAAGCATCGCCCCATCATTCGTATATATTTCAATTGATTTGGAAGGCTATAATCTCCGTTTCCAGGTGAAAAACAGTGTCCCCCCAAAAAGTGGCTTATCATCATTGAAGAAAACAAATGAAAAGGCGGGAGGTTTCGGCCTTTTGAATACTGCAAAAAGACTTGAGTTGCTATATCCGCAAAAGCATAAATTAACTGTTACTCAAACAGATGAGCAATTCGGTATTGAACTGGAAATCGACTTGACCAGCATCAGTCATCTTCATGAAGATGTAAAATTATAGTTAGTCTTCCAAATAGCCTCATTAGTCGAAATTATTGCCTCATTGGTCTAAAAAATTACCAACGACTTCCCCTATTTGATACATTCACAGCGGAGTTTGAATTTCTCCCCTGTGCACACCTCTATCTCATTAAGTTACGAACCCTAAAATGACTAAGCAATCGAAGCCAGTAGGCAGACTGGTGTTAAAAAAAGAACGAGTTGTAAATATTACACCAAACAAGTTCACAGGCATAGTGGGTACAGACATGGAAACCACCCAGCAAAGTACACCTGTTTGCAGACTATTAACCATTTAATCATCTGTTAGCCAGTCATTAAGTCAAATGATAAACCACCTTGGCTTTTACCTGATACGCAGGCCTGCCAGATCAATTGACCAACTCAACAAGTTTCATCAGCAACGCGCAGACAGATCTTCCGAAGAACTTTTAATGGGTTACTATATGGGTGATTTGCTGTTAAGGGAGGCGATACTAATCGCCTCTCCTTCTTTATACGAGCGGATGCAGCGCTGGCTCGCAGGTGAAAAAATCACAGAGAAACAGCAGCTACTCGTCACACTATACAAATACTTTATTCGCACTACCACACGCTGCACCCCTTTTGGGCTGTTCTCCTCATCCACAATTGGAAATATTCAATCGGGCAGCGGGGTTCTGCTGTTGCCTTTCGAAGCCCCGGCAAAAAAAATATCCGTCGACATTGAGTTGATACCCGCCATCAGTAAATGGCTAACAACCTGCTCGGTTGTCCGGAAACAGCTTAAACTCTTCCCTAACACTTCTCTTTATCCGACCGGTAATGCGAATTACAGGTACATTGAGTACATCCACCATAACACCCAAAACCAGTATTTCATCAGTGCACTGGACGACTCCGAAGCACTGTCACTTATACTTGACCGTTCAAAATCCGGCGCAACCATTCCTGAGCTTGTCCTTGCGCTCGCCGCCCACGGAAATGCATGTGAGGAGTCTCTTGAATTTGTTGACCTATTAATTGAAAATCAGATACTTGAATTTGAGATCGGCCCGCAGGTAGTAGATGGTGATCATTTTCTCAAACTGATCTCACAAGTCTCACTGCTTGAAAACACCGCTAACATAGTCGCAAACCTAAGAGGAATGCAGCAGGTTTTAGAAAGAAAAACGGACCTCCCGGCCATACACACTGCGCTCGATTTAGAACTAAAGAGCATTGGAATCACCCCTGAAAAGCCGAACATTCTGAAAGTAGATTCTTACTTTTCTCCCGGGAAAAATCAACTCGATGATGCCGTAGTAAAGGAAATCAGTGAAATGATCGGCAAAGCCATGGTACTGAATCAAAGCAGGTTACCGGAAGATATTCAGAAATTCAAAGAGCGGTTTTTAAAAAAATTTCATGACCGAGAGGTGCCCCTGGCGCTCGCACTCGATGACGATACGGGTGTCGGGTACGGGCAAGGTTCAGCGCCTGCTCCCGGGTACGCGCCGATGATTGATGACCTCGGTCTCCAAACAGGTAAACAACCAACTTCTGTCCATGACAGCTGGTGGCAGCAATTCATCATTGAAAAGTATAGCCAGGCACTAAGAAAAGGTCAGAAGGAGCTAATCCTTACGGACCAGGATTTGGAAATGATCGGTGCTCAAAAACAAAAAATGCCCATGCTACGTGATGCGGGTAGTTTTTTTGTTTTCGGAAATATCATTGCAGAGTCTGACCGGGAACTGGATGGCGGCCAATTTCTTTTTAACATCCTTGCATGCCAAGGCCCATCGGCAGTGAATATGCTGTGCCGTTTTGCCGACGGCATTCCCGGTCTGGAAGAAAAGTTGCACGCATGCACAAGCGAGGAAGAGCGTATGCATCCGGACGTTGTCTTTGCGGAAATTGTCCATTACCCGGATAGCAAAGCCGGCAACATTCTCACCAGGCCACATTTGTATTCCTACCAGATCCCATACCTCGGTCATGCCAGTGTGCCGGGGGATTTCCAGATCCTGCTGAGTGATCTAATGGTTTCGGTTCGAAATGGTGACATTGTTCTGCGCTCCAAAAGGCTGAATAAACGCATTATTCCACGGCTATCCAGCATGCATAACTTTCGAAAAGGCGTGCCGGTTTATCGCTTTTTATGTGACTTGCAGGATCAGGATGCTAATCTTAATATGACCTGGGATTGGGGAATATTGCAAAAACAAGCGTATCTGCCGCGGATCAGTTACCAAAAACTCATCATTAACAGAGAAAGTTGGCTTTTACAAGGCCAGGATTTCAGGGATAAGGACAATGCCGACGTCAATGCAGCGATCCGGGAGCTTGGTCTGCCTGAAAACTTCACAGTAGCATCCGGCGACAATGAACTGCTTATCAACACGAGCGTTGCAGAGTCGATCGATCTGCTATTGGAAATTTGCAGAAAAAATGAAACGGTCAGAATTATGGAATTCCTTGGTGCTGCTGAAAATTGCTGGGTTACCAATGGTCAGGAGCGGTTCGTCAGCGAATTTGTATTCCCATTCCAGAATCCCGACGTGGCTCCGATCCCCGGTTTCTCCCTGCCTGCATACGATATTCCTGAACAGCACTTCGCATACGGCAGTGAGTGGTTGTTTCTGAAAATATATACCAGCGAAAAATCCAACGAATCTCCGTTGATCAGCGTTTTGTATCCGTTGATCTGCAAATTGCTGGAAGATCAGATCATTCAGCAATTCTTCTTTGTGCGTTACAATGACCCGGATCCACATTTTCGGCTACGATTTTGGGGTGATCCTGCTACAAAATTTTATCAGCAAGTTTGGGAAGCTGTCCACGATGCTGTTGCTCCACTTTTACAGGCCGGCACCATTCATGACATTCAGACTGACACGTATTGCCGGGAGCTGGAAAGGTATGATTGGAACCATATCGCGCTTTATGAGAAGCTTTTTCAGGTCGATACTTTGGATACAATGCATTTTCTGGCAGGCTGTAACCGCGATGAAAATGAGCGATTTTTATTCAGTATTAAAAAAATAGACAAGCTACTGAGCGACGCCGATTATTCGTTATCTCAGCGTCACGCTCTGATTGAAAAGTTAAAAGAAGGCTTTTTCGACGAGTTCAAAGGAGATCCGGCGCTCAGGAAGAAGCTTAATGTCAGGTACCGGCATTCTAAGACTGAAATTCAGCAATTGCTTCAAACCCATGAAACAGACCGGGACGGTGAGCAGCGGCTTCTTCTAAAACAACTGCCAAAAGAAGACAAAAAGCGGGAAACCATCTTATCCAGCCTGGCCCATATGACCGTCAACCGTATATTTCCTTCCAAACAGCGCGTTTATGAGTTGATGCTATACCATTGCTTATTCAAGCATTATGACAGCGTGGTGGCAAGAAACAGGCAATCGAACGAATCTCTCTCGGGCAGCCCGAAAGCTATTTTTTCAATTTGAGTTTCAGCATACCGGCAGCCTTCGTATAGCCTCCCTCTGCCCCATCGACAAAATGAATGTGACCATCTTTCAGATCACGTACGTAGCACGACATCACGGACTCGCTACTCACAAATAATCCGTACAGGATTTCTCCGTCCGCTTCCAATTGATCCAAAACAGTCTCTAATTGGAGTCTTTGCGCCTCAGTACCAGAAATAACGGTGTTGATTTTACCATCCATGACCAGCGTATCCGACATTTCCACGAGGTGCGTCAGGTAGTTTCTTCCTCTCGAAGTCTGGAAGTAAACATAGCCGGTCAATGCTGTCAGCCAGGACCCTACTGCTCTCAGTAACTGGACTTTACCCAACCTGACAAGCATTTCCAGTTCAATTTTATTAAATGTTGTTTTCCATTTCAGCTTCGAAACAGAGATCGGCTGACGTTTTTCCGGTGTGCCATATATGTCGTCCAGATGCCGCATCACTTTACTGAAAGCCTCCTGCTGCTTTACTTTCCCGGTTGCTATTACCAGCAGTGTGACAATTTCCTGCATATTTTCGGGCGGAAGTATTTTGTCCCAGCGACATTGCATTCCGCTGAGATCCAGCTCCTCTCCGGCCGTCACGGGCGGAGCCAGCAGGTAATTTTCACCTTTAATTATTTTTTCGGCAAAGTTCAATCCATTGCCAGTCACAACCGGAATCGAAAGCGTTTCAGAAGCCTTTAACTTGCTGATTTTCAATTCATGACCCAAGCCATAAATATTGGCAACAGGTACCTCTCCTACCCGAAGTTCCAGATTGAAATTGTCCTTCGTATTGTTCCTATACAACAATAACCCTCTCATAACCACACCAATAATGGATGAAGGCAAAATGAATGTCGCGCCATCGCCCCCAAAGAAAAACGGAATGGTGATACCCGCTTTGAATGCAATGTTCAGTACAGTAACAATGCTTCCCGTGGCTATGAGGTTTACGGTTTCGTGCATGCCATTCTGCACGGCCATGGTCGAATTTTTGATGTCGGTCACGATCACGTGCCAGTTGTCGGGCACATTGTAAAACAGGTGTTCTTCCAGCAGCAGATCGCTGAGCGGGATATGGTTTACCGGCAGGCGTGAATAAAACTGGTCGCTTTTTGATTCGGGGATCATGGGTCGAAAATGTCAATTGAATTTATACCAATTTTCTGAATAAATCATTTGAGACTGGCTGCGTCTTGCATTGGGTATTAACTTTTCAATCCTAACCATTAAATATTGGGCTAAAATAACCGTATTAGGTATATTCGTAGCTGGTGACTTAACATGGTACTGACCAAAACCCATTTTTGAATGCTTCGATCGGCTGTGCGCTATTTAGTTTTTATCATATTGTTTGCGAGTTGGAATGCGACGTGGGGGCAGTCCGGATCTTCGAAACCATGGCTTCAACAATACAACGAACACCATGAATACGACGGGATCTATGTAGTTAAAAAAGTAGCGATACCCTGTAAATCTTACGAAACTTTCCTCCTCGACGGTAACGGTAGAAAACTCACACCGGCCTATCGCGACATTGGGGATTTTTCAGAGGGGCTTGCAGAATTCGTTCCATTTGGTTCTGATTCTAATCAAGGTTTACACGGATTTATGAACCGAAACGGTGAAGTTGTTATTCCCGCCAAATATACCGGCACAGACAAATTTTTGAATGGCAAAACCTGGGTCATTTATCCTGTAGGCAAACAATTTGGACTTTCTTACATTGACATCACAGGCAAAGTCATTTATGAAATACCAATCAAATATTATAAAAACGACTTCCTCATTTCCAAAGCAACCGTCCAGTACGTATGCAACCGCGATTCGAAGGAAGACGTGATCTGGTTTAGAAAGAGGGATATGTTCTTACTCAACTGGAATTTCAGCAAGTTTGACGAGGGCAGGATCAACAATTCAAAAAATATTTATCATTTCAATTTCCTGGGCAAGTACGGCATCATCGACAAAAACATGATCCTACGTGTACCTGTCGCGCTCGACGACATTGACCCTACCTACAAATTTTCTGGGCAAGGCCTCGAACGCGTGCGTTACGGGGATAAGTACGGCTACGTAAGCCCATTCACGGGAGACCTCATTGTTCCATTCGAATATTCGGAGACGCGGAAGCCGACTAACGGCTTGTTTTGGGTCAAAAAGAATGGGAAATGGGGCTGCATTGACAAAACGGGGAAGGTCAAAATTAATTTTCTTTACGACGAAGCAACTGGTTTTACAGGTGAAAATCGCTCTGCGGTGGCTATTAATGGCAAATTCGGTCACATTGATAAGTCCGGAAAAATCAGGACGCCATTGAAATACGATTTCGCATCCTACTACAATCATGGCATTTCCATGATCCGGATCGATGACAAATACGGCTACATTGATACTACCGGCAAATTTATCATGGAAGCCATTTATGATGATGCTCTGCCTTTTGACCGTACTACGACCACCGTTGAACGCTCCTGGATCCGGTACAGGTTAACTATGAAAGGGGAAGAAAGCTTCGTGGGTTTGTCTTACAAGCTGAATGCAGTGCTTATTTTACTAGGTGTAATATTGTTCGTTTGGCTCAATGGTCTGTTGTTCAAAAGAATACAGGCGAAGAGGGCAAAAAAAGCAATGCTTAAAAAGAAGTAACCTCAGTCGTTTTGTGAGCTGGATTTGTCGATAATGACAGCCAGCAGAATAACCAATCCTTTCACGACCTGCTGCCAGAATGGGGAGACATTGAGCAAAACGAGGCCATTGTTTAGTACCCCGATAATGATAGCGCCCTGTACGGTGCCCAGTATACTGCCACGCCCACCCGAAAGCGACGTGCCTCCGATAACAACTGCCGCTATCGAGTCCAGTTCAAAACTGATGCCAGCGTTGGGCTGAGCGGAATCCAGCCGCGATGTGACCATAATCCCGCCTACTGCGGCCAGCGCCCCGGCAATGGTATAGACAATGATTTTGACCTTGTTAACATTGATCCCAGACAGCCTGGAAGCACTTTCGTTACCGCCAATGGCATAAATGTAGCGTCCTAGCCGGGTCTTTTCTGTGACAAAAACCGCAGCCAGAACAATGATACCCGATATCCAGACCGGTACCGGAATTCCCAGAAACCAGCCCGTTCCAAAATACAAAAACGTATCCCCCAGCCCACTAATCGGGAAACCCTGTGTCCATAGCATTGTAAATCCACGCGCAACGGTCAGCATCGCCAATGTTGCCACAAAGGGAGGAACTTTGAACTTCGTGATAGCCCAACCGTTAAACGCGCCCAGCAATGATCCTGTGAGCAACCCGGCGACTACGGCTCCCAATATGGTAAAACCAATGTATAAATTGTTAGCCGGCAGTTCGATGCCGTTTTTCAATAACCCGGCCGTAATGGCCCCGCAAAGCGCCAGTACCGAGCCGACAGACAAGTCGATTCCCGCAGTGAGTACGATCAATGTCATCCCGGTTGAAATACAGATATTGACCGAAATCTGCCGCATGACATTCCAGAGATTAGAAACGCTCAGAAACTTGTCGGACAGCAAACTAAGTCCCAAACACAACAGAAACAATGCTATTAATGATTGAAAGCGAAGCAGTCTGGATCGGTATAGGGCTAAATTCATGCTTGTTTTTCGTAAATGGATTTAGGGATTGCGGCGCTGAGAATAGAGTCCTCGGTCGCATCTTGTATTGAGAATTCTGCTGTCAATGCGCCTTCGGCCATTACCAGTACCCGATCGGAAACCGCCAGGATTTCAGGCAATTCCGAGGAAACACAGATGATACCCAAACCTTCGTCGGCCAGTTTCATGATCAGTTTGTAAATTTCACTCTTGGCATGCACATCAATACCTCTTGTGGGCTCGTCGAGCAGCAATAATTTTGGTTTGGTAGCCAGCCATTTGGCAAGTACAATTTTCTGCTGATTGCCTCCGCTGAGGTTCTTCGCTTTTTGTTCGCGGGTCGAGGTTTTAATTTGCAGCTCATCAATGTACTTGTCGGCCAATGAATTTTCCTTCGAAACACTCAATGCGCCCAGGTTTTCGAGATCGGTCAGTGTGGTTAAACTAATGTTATTTTTTACATTGAGGCCTAGTACCAACCCATCCCTCTTTCTATCCTCAGGCACTAGCGCCAGGCCCGCACGTATGGCGTCCGCAGGAGAATTGATTTTCAATGATTTGCCTTCCATTGAAATCTGGCCTGAGAAAGATCCCGCATGCAAGCCGAAAATAGTTTCCAGCAACTCCGTCCGCCCCGCGCCCATTAAACCGAAAATTCCCACAATTTCACCTTTTCCGACATGAAACGAAATGTCTTTTAACAGATTTTCAGTCGTCCGGACGGGATGTTTGAGCGAAATATTTTTCACTTTTAGCAGGTCGGAGCAAATTCGTTCTTCTGTATTTTTCCGGATCACCGCAATGCTTCTGCCCACCATTTTACGGATCAGCTCTTCCTGCGTTATCCCGCTCATTGAGCCGGATTCAATGGATTTACCGTCTCTTAAAACCACATAATGGTCTGCGATCCGAAACAATTCGTCCAGTTTGTGAGAGACGTACACAATGGCCTTTCCCTCCTTTTTTAAATCTTCGATAATGCCAAAAAGCACCTCCACCTCGCTGCCGGTAATGGCAGAGGTTGGCTCGTCCATAATGATCAGCTCAGCGTCCGTCAGTAGTGCTTTGGCGATCTCAACGATCTGCTGCTGACCTACTTTCAATTTATAGATCGGCGTTTCAGAATTTACTTTCAGTTTCAGATTATCGAGCAATTCCTGCGTTTTGCGCCGCATTCGTGTTTTATCAATAGTGCCGTATTGGGTTAGCAGCTCGCGTCCCAAAAAAATGTTTTCTGTAATCGTCAAATAAGGGATCAGGTTCAATTCCTGATGGATAATGGCGATCCCTTTTTGCTGTGCGTCTTTTGGATTTGCAAATCGAACGACTTCACCTTTGTAAATAATCTCACCTTCAAAATCCTGGTAAACGCCAGAGAGGATCTTCATCAATGTAGATTTTCCAGCACCATTCTCTCCAATTAAAGCAGTCACTTTTCCGGCTTCAATGGACAGACAAACGTCTTCCAAAGCGATCACTCCCGGAAATTTTTTGGTTATCTTGTTGACTGTCAACATGGCTAATCGAATTAAATATTATCCACTATTTTCAAGCTCACCGGTATCACTTCTATCCTTTTCAGGTCTGTATGCTCCTTGTTCAATTCAATGGCGCCTGAAAATGTAATCCGGTCCCCTTTTTTAACCTTTGATTTAAAACCGGGAATGACCTTATCGCGTATGATTTTGTTGATCTCCGCCGATACATTATTGAAATCCATGGAGTTAGAAAACTCATTCATATCCATTGCCCCTGAGGCGTCGCGCACTGCATTGCCGAAGATGTACTCAGTCGCAATCCTTAGTACCGATTTTTCGTGCTGAAATTCAATTTTGAGCAAGACTTGGTTTTCTTCAACGGACTCAACGGTCCCTATGCCTTTGATCAGAAAGAACTTCACGTTTCCAATTCCCAGTGCATGTGAATGATCGGCAAATGCCTTTCCTTTATCCGTTTTCAAAAGGGACAACAGTTCGCCCGTTTCAATGGCTTTTGATGTGGCCGGCAGTAGTTTCGTCTCCCAGAATCTGCCGGCATACCTGGCTGCATTAAATGATGTCGCTCCTGCTTTTACCTCATCGAGTTTTTTGAAATAAACAGAATTGTAAGCTACAACCGCGATTAAAATGAAGAATGCAGCATATCGGATGATTTTTCTCATGACTATTCCTTTTTGCCGTAAGCAGCATAATTTTCAATGTTGTCCCTTTTAACCAGCTCCACAGCCACCGGCATCTTCTTCGGAAATTCCCTTTTACCTTTGAAATACTCATCTGCAAACGTGGCAGCAGTATTCGCCATGACTTCGGGAAACTGCATTCCGGTAGCCATTATTTTTCCGTCTTGAATGGATTTCACAACATCCTCAGCGCCATCGAAACCAAAAACCCGAACCTTGTCAGCTTTACCGGCAGCAGATAAAGCCTGGTATGCGCCCATCGCCATTGCATCGTTTCCGCAAAAAACCGCATCAATGTCCGGGTGTGCCTGTAAGATGGATTCCAACACTTCCATTGCCTTATTCCGGTCAAAATCAGCGCTTTGCTGAGCAACCATTTTCAGCCCTGGATAAAAATCGACCACGCTATGAAAGCCTTTGGAGCGGTTCCAGGTATTGTTATCGCCTACCATTCCGAGGATTTCGACATACTTGCCTTTCTTATTGAGTGTTTCTACAAAATACCGGCCGATTGCCACGCAGCCTGAGTAGCTATCCGATAGTATCTGGGAAGTGGCCGCATTGTTGGCATTCACCTCGCGGTCCATACAAAAAACCGGCACACCCGCTGCAACAGCATTTTTTACGTTGACAATGGAGCCGTCTGCGTCGGTAGGATTGAACAAAATCGCGTCATAACCAGTGGCAATGGCATTTTCAAAATGATCCGTTTCCAATGAAGTACTATTTTGAGAATCAAAAACTTTTGACTCATACCCCAGCTCTTTGGCCTTAGTCTGAGCGCGTTCTGCAAGAAAAACGAACCACGGATTATTGAGCGTTGAGACTACAATGGCTATTTTCTTTGGCTCGTCGTCGGCTTGTTTTGTTTTACATCCGATGAATGCCAATCCGAAAATAGCGCAGGTCAATAGCAGTATATATGTACTTCGGAATCTCATGGGTAGGAATTTTAAGCAAGACTTGCCAAGTCTTGAAGACTTGGTAAGTCTCGTTACGGAAACACAGTAACAATAACCCGCTGATACCTGGTGAGCGACGGTTTACCATTGTCGGTCACCGACAAAATAATATGAATCGTCTCCGGCTGGCTCACTTTGGGCGCTATAAAAGAGGTGCCCACAGCGTGCAAATCCTTAATACCTAATGGTTCCTTGATGTTGTACGTCCCCGGCTCCGGATAATAGATCCATTCATAGCTCAACCCGTCACCATCAGGATCTTCTGAACCTTCTGCACTCAATGTGACAGTTTCACCACTCGTCGCTTTCAATGCATTCGCATGCTTCAAGGCTACTTTCGGCGGATGATTTGCCTCTTTGAATGGTTTGATCGTCCAGTCCATCCGCGCCGCGAAATCGTGCTGAAATGCTTCGCGCCACCTCCATAATGTCGCCTTGTTGCTGGTATGGAAATTTCCGTCCACACCTTTCACTTCGTCCATTGCGTCCGTGTAGATCGGCCGGGTTTCCGGTTCATAAAAATATTTCAATGTGCGTGGCGTGTAAAGTTCGTATCTCCCACCCCAGCCACCGAATTCCGGGTGCTCGGGATCATTCATGCCATTGGGGATCAGTCCCAAAAAAGAAGGCGTGTCACCTTCCATGAGAAACTTGGTGAATGGGTACTCAGCGCCCAGTGGGCCATGATTTCTAACATTTTCATCGAGCCAGGGATTGTCCACGATTTCAAAATTCGCGCCAGTGAACCTGCCATGAAATTTATCCCCGCTAATGCCCGACCAGGTCGCATAATGATAGGCTCCCGCCGCATGGTAACCCGGGCTACCCACATAAAAAACATCCGGAAAATTCTTCCTGATCCACGGCCCGGTATCGTCCTGGTCAGATATGGTATACATTCTGATCTTCGAAGCAAATTTTTTGAGATCTTCCGGCGAGCGTGTCATTTTCACCTTCCATAATGCTTGTGCGAGACAATTAGCCCCGCCCCACACGGGAATCCACACCGGCCGGTCGTCTTTTTTATCAACTACTTTAATGATCCATTCCGAGCCTTCCGAATCTTTTCCTTTACCCACCGCATTAAGGCCGAATTCAGGAAAACTACCTTTGGTAATGCTCAGCAGATATTCCGTTTCCGGATATCCTTTTTCGTGCAATAACAAATTGGCACGGACCTTACCATAAGTATTGATCAGTTGCTTGATCTTTTCCACCGCCACCCGTTTTTGCTGATGAATGGAGGTCGTAGCGATCAGTCCCTCAATGTCCCACTGATTAGAATAGGTTAAAAAACGGATCATGGACTGGGTATCATCCGGTTCATTTTCAATATCTGTCAAAATCAAAACCCTGCGCTTCGGCTCTATCGATTGCCCAAAAGTCGTCAATTGGGAAAATAGCAGCGGAAGGAATACCAGGCTTCTTGCTGTCTTGATAAAATATTCCTGAATAACCATATTTAAAAAGGATTGCTAAAATGCTGACTCAAAAATGGGCTGCTTAACCTGATGGCGGGGTGATTTATTTACAAAGTTCGAGGGCAATTCCGGCGATGCCTTCCTCCGATATTCCGTAGTGCGTGAATATCTCTTGCTGCGAGCCGGTCACGGTATATTCATCGGGTATTCCAATGATTTTGAACCGGTTATGGTGATTATTCTGAATTAAATAAGAGGCGCATGCCTCTCCAAGGCCACCGTAAATGCTATGTTCTTCAACGGTAATGATGGGCTTTCCGGTAGCAGCAGTGTCCGCTAATAATCGATAATCCAGTGGCTTAATGGTGTGCATACTGATCACATTCGCGAAAATATTAAACTCCTTTTGCAGCTTTTCCGCGGCCAGCAGAGCCGGAGCGACCGTTTCGCCGGTACCAATGATCGTCAAATCGCTTCCTTCACGGACGATCCGGCCTTTGCCAAATTCAAATGTCTTTTCTTCGGTCGATAACAGCGGCATTGACTTTTTACCGAATCTTAAATAGACTGGCAAATCGGTTTCAGCTGCCAGTCGGATCGCCTGCTCCGTTTCGAAATTATCAGCGGGAGCCACGATAATGAGGTTATTAATGGTACGCAGCACCGCAAAATCATGCAGACTATGGTGTGTTGAACCCAAAGCGCCATAACTCACACCCGCGCTGATACCCACCAGGTTCACCGGATTATTGGAGTAAGCCACATCATTTTTGATCTGCTCCAATGCCCTGGCCGTTAGAAAGCAGGCAGGCGAAACGGCAAAAACCTTCTTACCCGTTGAAGCCAGGCCGGCGGAAACCCCTACCAGGTTCTGTTCCGCAATCCCTACTTCCACAATCTGCTCGGGGAATTTTTGTCCGAATGGCACCAGTTTTCCTGAGCCTCGCGAATCGCTCGTTACCACGATGATATCGCGGTCATTCTGCGCCAATTGCTGTAATGTCTCTGAAAATATTTCCAGATTTGCCCTGTTCACCACCGCAGTTTTCTCAATCGTTACATCCACTATTTCTTCCAATTTAATTCCTGAAAGTTGCGATTCTGATTAATGAATAGCTTCGTCCAGAAGATCCAATTCCTGAATTGCCTCTGCATATTGCTCCGCGCTAGGTACGCCATGGTGCCAACGGAGCTGGTTTTCCATATAGCTTACTCCCTTTCCCTTCACTGTATGCGCAATCACCAGACTGGGTTTGCCTTGGGTAAATGGCAAGGCGTCAAAAGTCTCTTTCAATTGTTTGAGATCGTGACCGTCCACATGCCGCACCTCCCAGCCAAATGCTTCAAATTTCTTATCGACGGGATCCGTGTTGCATATATCGGCGGTTGGCCCGGAGATCTGCAATTCATTTTTGTCAATGATCGCGCAAAGATTATCCAGCTTGTAATGAGCCGCGGAAAGCGCCGCCTCCCAGTTGGATCCTTCCGGCAATTCGCCGTCTCCGAGCACTGTGAACACTCTATAATCCTTTTTATCCATTTTACCTGCGATCGCAGTACCCACACTAAGCGACAAACCATGACCCAATGCGCCCGTATTTTGCTCAATACCATGCACTTTGCGGGTAGGATGGCCAATGTAATGAGACTGGTACTTGCACAATGTTTCCAGATCAGACTCCGGAAAAAAGCCTCTCGACGCCAGTACGACATAAAGTGCTTCCACCGTATGGCCCTTACTTTGAATGTACCGGTCGCGGTCGGCAGACGTGAAATGTTCCGGATCCACGTGCATGGTATCATTATATAGCACATTTAGGATGTCAATACACGACAGGCTACCGCCGGTGTGGCCGGCTTTTGCGTTGTAGATGTATCGGAGTATTTTCTTCCGGTACTCCACCGACTTGTGCGCAAGTTCCTGCTCTGACATGGTTTGCACGATTATTCGTTAAAAAGCTGCACTTCCCAGCCCATATAGTTTCCCAGCGCCTCATTCAATATGCTTGCCGTTTTGGAAGCATTCATCACCACATGGTGTTCAAATCCATTTCGGCAGATGTATTGCATGAGGTTTTGAAGATTTGGAATTTCCGCCACTGCGCGGTTTCCGAATGTTTTCAATGTATCGTCCGTGAGTTTACCCTCACCTATATATGCCTTCATAACCCCACGCGGATCGTCGGTGCTGATACGGCCAAAAGTAAGCGGCGAGGCCGGTGTACGTCCAGACAGTGCGCCATAAGTATTTTCCTCTCCTACCGATGTTCCCAAAATCGGAGCAGTGCTGATTTCAATATCCGGCAAAAATGACTTGGCCCAGTTTCCACAATGGAAAAGCACGCATTTGTTGTCATCGTTTGCGTAATTATTATTCCAATCCACCAGCGCACTCGGCGACCCCGATGCCAGTTGCAGTGCGTACATACTCAGCGTACCGGTCACGTCGACCTCACAACCGCTCGGCAGCATGCTTTCGCTCATGATACTCATGCTCGTACACACATTACACCCGTAGTTTTTCTGAACCGAAGTCCAGCACTGTATCGCAGTGGCATTCAAGGCATTTTCCTGCATAAAGTCGGTCAAAACCACATCCAGTTTCGCCATTTGTATCAATGCTGCGTCCGGTGTACGGCCAGTAGGTGCGTAGTCTTTTATTTTTTGTAAACGTTGTTGTACACTGGTATCCTGGGCAGTCAGTTTATTGGCATTACCCAAAATTTCAGACAAATCCACAGTGACAACGGAAATACCATTTCGTTGCAAAATCTTCTCGCTGTAACGAACCGTATTAAAACCGCCGGGGCGTGCTCCTATCGCCCCAATCCTCACTTTCCGCAGCCCCATCGTAACCCGGCATACACCGAGAAAGTCCAGAAGATCTTTGGTAAATGTAGGATCGGTCGGGTGCACTACATGCTTGGTAGTGAGCGTATATTTGATTCCAAATTGATACAAATTATTGCAGGCTGATATCTTTCCGCACCATGAATCTCGGCGTCTGGCTACGTCCAGCTTGTCCAGATCATCCGGGTAACCCTGTACCAGTACCGGTACATTGAGTTCAGCCAGTTTCAGGGTTTCTGCAATTCCGCGTTCATCGCCAAAATTG
>NZ_JBDSFX010000011.1:0-52961 GCF_039919315.1 Dyadobacter sp.
ACCAACCGGCCGGTTGTCGATTTACTGGGTGGCAAAATGCGGGACCGTGTACCATTTGCTGCCTATCTTTTTTATAAATATGAGGGCGCGGGTGGTAAATTGGAGTTTGGTACTGATCCCCATGCAACCGGCTGGGCGGCGGCGCGTCAGGCCGCTGCGCTAGACCCGGCGGGCATTGTGGCGCAGGCGCATGCTATGTGTAAAGAGTTTGGTTTTCAATCCATTAAACTAAAAGGTGGGGTTTTTGAGCCGCGTGTCGAGGTGGATTCCATGTTTGCTTTGCATGAAGCTTTTGGTTCCAATGTGCCACTGCGTGTGGATCCCAATGCAATATGGGAAGTGGAAACTGCCATTAAATACGGCAAGGAAATGCAGCATATCCTTGAATATCTGGAAGATCCCGTGCGCGGACAGGAGAATATGGCGAAGGTGCGCAAGGAGTTGGACATTCCTTTTGCCACCAATATGTGTACCACTTCATTTGAGGATATTCCAAGAAGCATTCAGCTGGGTTCCGAGGATATTATCCTGAGCGATCACCATTTTTGGGGTGGACTGCGGTCTTCGATGACATTGTCGGGTATCTGCGATACGTTTGGAAGAGGCCTTTCTATGCATTCAAATAGTCATTTAGGCATTTCGCTAGCTGCTATGGTGCATTTAGGAGCAGCATTGCCGGCAGTTCCTTATGCGCTGGATACCCATTATCCTTGGCAGTCGGACGAGATCATTGTCGGTGGCCGCATGAAATTTGAGGAAGGATCGGTGGCGGTGCCTGAGGGGCCGGGGCTTGGTGTAGAGCTGGACCGGGAAGCACTGAAAGCTTTGCATCAGAATTACCTTGACTGTGGTTTGAAAAAACGGGACGATGAAATTGAAATGCAGAAAAAGGTGCCCGGCTGGAAATTCAAGGCGGTACGTTGGTAATGTTGATACAAAAAATCCGATTAGGGATGAAATCTGGGTAAGAGCTTCACGGTGTGGCGGTAATTTTTGCCCACCGGAAGCTCTTTTCCATTTTTCAGACGGACCACATTGCTTCTATATAATGTACAAATCGCTTGGTAAGCATGTATGATTTGTGAATCCGGATGAATGAATCCACTGGCAACTGTTCTTCAAAACTGCTCAATGTCCTCGGCGTCAGCCAGAATTTCTGCTCGCTCCATACTTTTACATAATTCCCCATGCAATAGTGGCGAAAACAGTAATTTGGGTTGTGCAACCGCTTTGGGTTACTGTAAAAACGACATTGAATAATTAGGATACTGCCGATGAATATTAAATTTTATGCGCCTGAATGGGGTAATGTACTTCCTTTTGACACTTTTTGCCGGAATGTAAAAGAGGCGGGATACCATGGCGTGGAAATGGCTTTGCCTTTTGAACAAAAAGAAAAAGACCAGATCCTCGAAGCATTGGCCAAGCGCGGGCTGGAATTGATCGGTCAGTACTGGCAGTCATTTGAGAAAGATATTGACGAACATGCCGCCAATTATGAAAAATACCTTCGAAACTTGATCGCCGCTAAACCCGTATTTGTCAATTGCCAGACTGGTAAGGATTATTTTAGTTTTGAGAAAAATAAACGGCTTTTTGACCTTGCGGCGGCACTTTCCATGGAGTCCGGCATCAGGATTATTCATGAAACGCATCGGGGAAAGAGCCTTTACGCAGCCAATGTTACCTACGACTACCTCACGCGCATGCCCAACCTGCGCATTACGCTCGACATTTCGCATTGGTGCAATGTCCACGAATCTCTGCTGGCGGACCTGCCGGAGGAAGTCGCACTGGCGGTTGCCCATGCCGATCATGTGCACAGCAGAGTAGGGCACCCGGAGGGCCCGCAGGTGAATGATCCCCGCGCGCCGGAGTGGGACGAGACGCTGGAAACGCATTTGAAATGGTGGGACGCGGTGGTCGCTCAGCATCAGAAAAAGGGCACTGAACTAACCGTCACGACGGAATTTGGCCCGGCCACTTATATGCCGGTGATGCCCTACACGAGGATGCCGCTGGCTGATCAATGGGAGATTAATGTGCATATAATGAATTTGCTCAAAAAGCGGTACGCTACTGCCTGATCGTCATGGGGCTGTTTCTTGAAAACTGCTTCCTAATGTTCTGGTGGCATGTTTTAGACGATATACATACCAGTATCTCGCAATTTTGCCTGTTCGTTTCTGAGTAATGGTCGCGGTTTTTTCGTAAGATTCAAATGCATTGCCGTACTCCACGGCCGGATCGGTGAAGTTGTTGGATGGGGAAATATAGTAGGCATCCATACCCGGCGAAACCGGGGCAGAAAGCGAGTTCAGCCATATAAATTTATGCAAATTCAGCAGTGAACCTACCCCTATCACATGCATGTGTAACGGGTACGCGACGTAATAGTACATGTGTGAGCCAGGGAACCAGTGATGTACGAGCATAGGGGAACTGGCCAACATACGGTGCTGCAAAATATCGTCTTCCCTGATCTTTTGGAATGCGGGCAGCAGGGCATCCCAGCCATAAATGTCGAGTGTAGCATCGCCTTTCCCAGTTTCCGGAAAGGTTTTTTTGCCTAATGTACCCGGATAGAAATTTACGATTGACAGACCGGCGACGAATATAAAAAGCATGATTCCAATGGCTGAATTCAATGCTGTTTTGTAAAACCGCGAAACACCCTGACTCATTCGCTCGTCCATACACGCGGCTGAAATGAGCATCATTCCCAAAAAACCGGGTCCGCTCCAATGCGGTAATGTGTCGCGAAAAAGGGATATGGCCGTGGTACACAGGATAATCGGGAAACTGCACCAAAGCAGCAGCAACAGGAATGGTTTACTGACAAACCGGTAACCTTTAAAAATCGCACCGAGCACCGGAATGTAAATAGCTACCTGCACAGGGTTGCAATAGAGGATCTGGCCGATGGTGGTGGTTAAAAACGACTTGAAATTAATGCCCTGCTTACTCACCGTGACCCTCTCGCTGTGGAACTGCCAGGTAATGAAGTTGTTATCAACGTTCCAGAAAAGGATCGGCGAAATGATGAGGGCGGTCAAAAGCATGGAGAGGTACAAAAACGGATTCTTGAACCAGCCGGGACGGTGAAAAAACAGAAACCCCAGCAGGCCAAACCAAAGGAAAACACCGTGAACCTTACTCATAACTGCCAGGCCGATCCAGAGCCCGGTGAGTAACAGCAACTGATTTCGTTGGCGAGGCAATTGCGTGTCAATGCTTTTCAGCATGGTGTACACCGCGGCAAGCCAGAACACCAGCTGTACCGAGTCGGGCAGGATAAAAACGCCGGAAATAATGCTTGCGTAAACCGATGTATTATAGAGTGTTACAGCAATGATGCCCGTTCTCCGGTTTCGGATCAGCTGGCCGCATTGCGCAATGAGCCAGGTATTGATCGCCGCGCCGACAATGCCGGGGAGCCGCATGGCCAATTCGTTCACCCAATGTAAGTTGAATGTAAACAGGCGGATAAACAACCCGACGAGTGGCGGATGGTCGAAATGATTGAGATCGGGCTGGACGGCGTAGGTGAAATAGTACACCTCGTCATTGCCAAGATCAATGTAGCATGCTATGATACAACGGATTACCGTTGCGATGATGATCAATCTGGTTATCTCCATGAAAGCCTTCTTCTGCCCAATCGCTGACGTTTGTTACCGGGTAGCAATCGCCAGGCGATCAAAACCCATAAAAATAGAATGACTATACCCAATGAACGATAAAAGGTAGTTTCATTGACATTCTCATAAATCCTAGGCGCTTGATAACCTGATTTTGGAGTGAAAAATACGGGGTTCAGGTAAATGGCAGTGCCGTTTTGGTATTTGAAGGTCGCGCGCGCATAGTGATCGTCGGGCTGTAATTTGTATTGAACTCCGGATGTGTTTTCAAATGATGCCAGTACCTTTCCATTTTGTCCCGTAACAGTCACTTCGGTAGCGGGTTGGGTCATTTGGATCAGAATGGAATCGTCCTTTACTGCTAGCTTGCTAAGTTTGGGAATGGAATCGGCTGTCTGATCTTTACCGATGACTACGCCATAACTTCTCCCGGCTTTTAATGCTTCCAACACCTCAGAACCCGAATTTTTGGCCACATTCACGAAGGTACACATCTCACCAAGCCGCTTTTTGGCGATCACGTCGTGAATGTCGTCGTCACCCACAATGAACACTTTTTTACCCGCAGAAAGGGCCGCGTCCCAATGCGGTGTGGAAATCACCGACGGGTTTAAAACTTCCATGCAATCATAACCGCCGAGTAGCGAAAGATCCTGTGCGGTGTAGCCATTTTTCAATCCGGGATGGTTGAGAATGATCACTGAATTTTCGTCTGCCAGGTTTTCCAGAACATGTTGCTTGTTGTGGACGTTTTGGAAAAACAGGTAGTCGAGCCACTGCACGTTTTGGCTCCCCAGTACCAGCTGGTGTGTTTTTAGAATGTTGTAGCCGTGCTCATAGGCCGGAATGTAACCGGGTTCGGAGGCGTGTGTGGTGTCAATGTGATGGTAATTGGAAACGCAGTGAAAATCGTAGTTCAGAGATTTATATGCGTTGTGGACATCATTGGCCGTGCCATGTCCGTTGGTAACACCCTCCCACGCTCGTGAATGCGCGTGAAAATTACATTTGACCCAGCTGCCTGCATTTGCAGAATCATAAGGGTTGTAAATGACCGGGCCTTCAAAAGGGATCGAATCATTAAACTGAAAACGGGCACAGAGCATAAATTGGGATACTATTAGCCAGAGTAGCCAGGTGGACAGTGCGAGCAGGATGATGCCGGATGTTTTGATCATGCTGCAAAGATGTGATTCTCATGTTACCAGATTGTTAGCTTAATAAAAAATCAAAAGCCGGTTTTGATAATACCTGAAACGCATTCGCTTGTAGCCCAATGGTATGCCCGGAAGCGGCCTGATTTCCCAATTTTTGATTAAATACAAAATAGGTATGGTAACGATATGTTGATAATTTCTAAACGCAACTTGTTTATTTTTGTAGAAATGCGGCAAAACGTGCCAAATGTGACCAAAGTCAATTACCAAAAGTGCCCATAATGTTCCGTTACGAAACTGCTCCAAAATTCAAAAAACCGGTATTCAAGAAACACCAGCCCGACGATTCCAACAAATTTCAGCCATTGCCCAAGCCCGCAGGACAATACCCTTACCACTTAAATCTGGAAAGCATCCGACCGCTGCCTGATCAGAACAGGATGGCTTTTCACATGATGGGCGATACGGGTAGTATCAGGCACGTGGATTTTCTGAAATTGGTTGTCACAGAGCTTGTTGAGCAGTTTACAGATCAGGACGAATTGCAGTTTCTGTACCATTTGGGCGACATTGTTTACAACCACGGAGAAGCCCACGAGTACGAGCGGCAGTTTTTCAAGCCTTTTGAGAAATATCCCGCACCGATTTTCGCCATTCCCGGCAACCACGACAGCGATGTAAATCCCGACAGTCGTACGCCTTACAAGAGTCTGGATGCATTCACACAGGTTTTTTGCGATACGGAACGCAGGACGGTATCGTTCAGCGGAGGTGCGGAGCGCAAAAGTATGGTGCAGCCGAATGTCTTCTGGACATTGGTCACGCCGCTTGCGAACATCATTGGCTTGTACAGTAATGTTACCAAGTTCGGGGTAGTGACGGATGAAGAACGTAACTGGCTGATCGAAGAATTACGCAGGGCGCAGCTGGAAAAGCCGGACAAGGCGATCATCGTTTGCCAACACCACGCACCTTATTCGGCGGATATTAATCACGGTGCGAGCATACCGATGATCACGTTTTTAGAAGGCGTTTTTGCAGAAACAGGTATTCGTCCCGATGCCGTATTTAGCGGTCATGTTCATAATTATCAGCGTTTTACCAAACATTATGAAGATGGAAAAACGCTGTCATACGTCGTAGCAGGAGGCGGGGGCTACGATGAGCTTCACCCCGTAGCGACCACGGACGACAGACGTTTTGATCCTAATCATGCGCTATTTGACCATGTTGACCTGGAATACTACTGCGACAATAAGCACGGTTTTTTAAAGATCATTCTCGAAAAAAAGGATGGTAAACTAACCTTGACCGGCGAGTTCTACACCATTCCTCACGAAAAGAAACCGGATCCAGGTATGACGGCAATTTTGGCTGACCGGTTTGTCATTGCAATTTAAGGTAGTTTCTGTTCCGCAATAATATCTTCCCAGCGGTACAAATGGAAGGTTTTGTTATCACTCATGACCACAAACAGGCCATTTTTGAAGTCATCATTGAGCGGTACCGACACCATATCGGACCCGTCGCTGTGGCTGGCCGATACTTTTACTTTTTTGACCAATGCATGTTCATGCGGCTTGCCAGCGCCGCCCTCGCGTGAGAAAAGCTGAAAACTGTTAGCACCCTGATCCGAAACCAGAATGTAGCCCGTTGAATCAGAGCTCTGATAAATCGATATGCCTTCATGGTCTTCGGTAAAACCGGTGGTGGCGAAGAGTGCGAGTTCTTTGCTGCCTTTTTCAGGATCAGCGTAATATTTTCGTACGCCTTTCCCTTCATCGGAGTAATAAACATAACCTAGCTGATCGTCCACCGCAATCGCTTCGATTTCTTTCAGGCCGCTGTAAGCACCAAATTTTCGTACCAGATCAGCCTTGATTTGTCCTTTTCCATTGTCGGAAAGCAGGTACTGCCATAAGTAAGTGCCATCAGTAGGCCCCGATTTACGTCCCACGATTGCATAGATCTTGCCAGCTGGATTTTTGTAAAGCGCAATACCCATCAGATCACGTTCACTGTTACCCGTTTGTCCTGCGAAAACTTCAATTCCGCCGCCATCGACCGGTTTCATATCAGGCAGTGAGTAAATGCGCAGCTTGTGGGTAAAGCGTTCCGTGGTTACCGCAATGTCGGTCGGCTTGCCATTCAGCGACAGACCGTATTCAATGTCCACATTGTCGGGGCGTTGCAGACCTCGTATCGTCTTGTCTTGGAGTATTTTACCTTTTAAGTCAAATACATACAGTCCACCATCCTGATCCTTATCGGTGCCAATGATGAGACTTGCTGCGGGGTCAAATGGATTGATCCATATCGCAGGATCGTCCGTGTCATGCGCGACGGTGTCGGTGACGTAAAGTGGTTTAACCACCGATGCTGTCGTGTCAGCATCGGTTTGGTTAGCATTGAGCTGCTTTTTGTCATGGCATGAAAGTATGGCAATGGCAAGCAGTACTATTGGAATGGTTTGTTTCACGTCGAAAATATAAGCTTTATTAATTCATTAGTCATCAGGAACTTAGCTTGTGATCCTGAGCGGACCGGGCCGCCCGGCGGTCGAAGGAATTTTGCAGAGTGCGTGTTCACTTCGACTCCGCTCAGTGTGACAAAAAAGGACCTTACTTTGCCCCCAAAGCACCGGCAAAGGTCTGCGGCGCAGGGGAGGTATAGGTAACGCCATTGATCACGAGACCATTAGCATACAGACGAGTAAAGTCGGTTTTGCCTTTGCCGAGCGCCGGCGAACCTGCCTGCAAGTGGAAGTCCCATTTGGTATCGAAAGCAGCATTGGTAGTCGCGGTCGATAGGGGATAGTTGACGAATTTGGGATCGTTATCGCCAGCTTTGGCAGACAGCAGGTCATTAGCTCCTTTGATGATCTCCGTATTAGGCTGAAACTGATCGGTAGTAACCTGGTCGTGACCGTAATAAACCGTGTTACTGATCACCGAGCGGCTATCTTCGGCAGCTCCTTTGTCTCTTTTAATTCCAAAACGGTCGTTGGCTAACAGGTTGTTATACAGATCGGCACGCACTGTTTTTTCCAGCCATATCGAGCCGCCTTTGGTCGTGGGCCTTCTCCATCCGGCGTTGATAATGGTGTTGTTATAACCCACCACGTAAGCCTGCGGTGTGCGGTCTCCCGAGTTTGAAAGCTTCAAAGCATTGGTATTAGGGCTGTAAATGACATTGAAAGCCACATCAGCCTGCACACCGGATTTAATGTTGATCGCATCACCTCCTGATACACCCGTTGTGTAAAAATAATTGTTTGCGATAATGACCTTTCCGCCTTCAATGTAGAAGCCATCCTCATTGAAGTTGCGGATCGTGCTGTTGATCACCACCAGCTTTCCATCCACATTCGGGAAGTAAATCACCGGAACATGCTCACCTGCCAACTGTTTGTAAAGTCCTGCTTTTACGGAAGGTGATTCTTCGGTCGTTACCGCGCCGCCATATTCCAAAACTGTATATTTTAGAACAAATTCAGCAGATTTTGGTCCCGCGATCAATCCTCCCCAAAGGTTACCAAACTGATTTTCAGATGTTTTCCACGCATCGGGCACAGTAAATTTTACGGGGGCTTCGGCGGTACCCAGGCTGTACAGGTTTCCTTGCACTACCACTTCCGGTTTCACTACCGAATCACTGAAAAGCACCGTAACACCTTCTTCAATGGTCAAAGATTTGCCCAACGGGATTTGAATGTGGCCGGTGATCTTGTACGTTCCGCCTTTGGTCCAGGTACCGGATACTTCGCCGGAAACGGCTTCTTCCACGACCGGTTTCACTTCCGGGGTAGGCTCGGTTTTGTCCTCACTGCAGCCAGCCAATGCAAAAAGGGCCAGGGATGCGAATGCTAGTAGATTTTTCATTTTCAGATTGTTCATTTTGTAAATCAATTTTGGTGGATTTGTTTTAAAGTTTGTAACGAACGCCGAGCAGGTACGAACGCTGGTAATAGTCACGCCGCATTAAAGTCCTGTTCTGACGGTTTTGATTGGGGATTCCTTCATTGACCGCACTCGTACCTTTCATGTACACTTCCATAGGCGTATTGAGCAGGTTTGCGGCTTTTAGAAAGATACCCAGACCGTTTTTGAATGTCTTTTCAAGAGAAGCATCGAGCTGGACGAATCCTTTCTGCCATTGATCATTGTTCAGAAACTGGGAAACAGTGTTGATCCGGTCGCCGGTGTAGGATGCAGCTAATTGGCCATCGAGCCCCTGTTTGGCGTTTTTGTATAGAATTGAGAGGTTACCTACGTGTGCGGACTGTCCGTAAAGCGGCCTCGACTGGTTCACGCTAATGGTTTCAAGATCGCCGCTCGCATTGCGGATGCGTTTCGATTTCGGTGTCGTAATGCGGGAATGAGTGTAGGTATAGTTGGCCTTTATACCAATTGTTTTGAAGTATTTGATATAATCAATCTCCAAACCGTAATTGGTAGCATTCCCAAAATTCCCCGGCGAGTAGTAAATGTCCTGACCGCGAATAGCGTCTTTTTGCAACGTGTACTCGATCGGGTTTTTAATGTGTTTGTAAAAAATACCCACCATTAGTTGCTCCGCGGGTTTTGGGAAAAGTTCGTAGCGAAAATCAATGTTATCGGCCAATGCTCTTTTGAGATCAGCATTGCCACGCTCCTGGTATTCTTCCTGTACAATGCGGTAAGGCACTATTTCGAAGAACCCGGGGCGGTTGAGCGACCTGAAATATGATGCCCGGAGATTGGTATTCTCCTGTGTTTTGTATTTAAACTGAATGCTTGGGAGAATGTCGGTATAAGTCTGGTTGCCTACCGGCCTTTCTTCACCAATCGGGAAACGCATCGCATACCCCTGGTCGGTAGCCTCTGCACGAACACCGCCCAAGATTTCCAATGTGGCAGATTCGGCCTTGAACTGAGCATAACCGGAAGTGATCCGCTCGGTAGCACTGTAATTGAGAGCCGATGCCACCGACCCTCTCGGGTTTTGGATTGTCCAGCCGATTTGTGTGTAGTCCGTGAAATCCACACCGTATTCAGCTAGTGGCTTGGAAGGCCTCAACTGGTAATTATTGTAAAAATTCGTCCGTGATTTGTCCCTGTAAAGTCCGCCCGCGCTCCATTCCACCTGCATTTTACCGATCGGCATGAGGTAGGAAACGTTCAAGTAACCCGACAGGTCACGATCCGAGTTGTGTTCCCAACGGCGAGATGCATCGCCCACTGTTGTACGCTTCTCCACAAAATTCTTGCGAATCCCGAGTAGCGGAACTGTCACATTATCAGGGACATCATTGGTCGCTTTGGAATAAACAGCCGACCATTGTACAGCCAGTTTTCCGGTGAGCTGGTGCTTACCTTGTAACGTACTATTGTAGATCTGCTGCTTCGTCAACCTCGATCGGGTAGAATAGCCGAGTGTTGCATTGCCCAATACCGGATCGTAGCCACCAATGGTCAGCTGTGTAGATTTGACATCCCGTACCTGCGCATTGGTGAGGCTCATGAATGCATTGTAAAACTGGATTTTGTGTCTGTCATTGATACGGTAATCCAGCTTGGAATGTAGCCCAAAACGCGTTTGCTGTTCAGAATACTGCCTTTCGCTCATCTTCGTAAGCGTTTCGTCGCTTAGGGTATCCACAGTTTCGGAATCAAAAAACAGGCTATTGCTGCCGCGGTAGGTATTCTGGTAGCTACCGGCCAATAGTATGCCCAGTTTTTGGTTGAAAAACCGGTTTCCTACTGCGAGGCTACCCAGCAGATTAGGTGAGGGCGATTTGGATTTGTAATCAATGGCTGCCTTGGAAAAATCGGCTGGTACTGCGCTGTATTGGTTGCCTTTTTGTTCGTAAGGCGATTTGAACTGAATGTTCTTCCGATCAAAAGACATAAAATCTCTTTGCAGAAACAGCTCATTATATCCCGAAGAGATATTGGCCGACCATGTAAAACGGTCCGGCGCATCTTTCATCACCATGTTCACCGCGCCACCGATCGCGTCACCTTCCATGGCAGGAGTGAGGGTTTTGTAGACTTCCAGCCGGTCGAGCAAATCGGAAGGAAATATGTCCAGGGGCACGTAGCGGTATTTATTATCAGGACTTGGAATTTTAACACCGTTAACCAATGTATAATTGTACCGTTTGTCCATCCCTCTCAAAATCGCGTGCTGTCCGTCCCCATTGCTATTTCTTTCAATGGTAACCCCCGAAATCCTTTGGATCACATTGGCAACTGTGAGGTCTGGAGAGATCTGGATGGTTTTGCCGGAAACGATATTCATGACTTGGCTCGCATTCCGTTCCAGCGACCTCGCTGTTTGCTCGGATGATGCATCTTTTTTGCCTGTTACTGCTATTTCATTCAATTGCAATCCCGCTGCGGCATACAGTTTCAAATCCAGCTCGACGGTTTCGTTGTCGGTAACCGTAATGTCTTTCCGGATGGTCGTGTAGGATATATGACGGATAGTGAGCTGGTAAGTGCCTTTTTGAAGATGATGAATCGCAAATGTCCCGTCCAGCCCGGAGACATCATTGTAACTAGTACCTTCGATCATGATCGCCACGCCCAGCGCAGGCTCGCCACTCGCCGCCTCCAGCAACTTTCCTCTGAGAGTCGCTGCGAAAAGCGGGGTAGCAGCGAGGAGACTAAGAATCAGAAACGAGTAAAATTTGTAAACCTTCATTCCAATGGAAACTGTTAAGTACCGCGTCATTTGCTGGTATTTTTCAAATGACGGAACGAAGGTGAAGAAAGAATGAGGCAGGATGCAAACCGTTGGCGTTACAAAAAGGAAACGTGTCGCGGTGAAGCGTTACATGAAGGCAACAAGTTTAACAAATTGCAGTTAATGGTTTTTAAATCAGTTAGTTATGAGTAGATCAAAAGCCATTAAGTTTGTGTTAACTTAATGTTATGAAAATGTGAAGTGGTTAAATCGCTTGAATGTAGTTCGAAAGATTATCGCCTTGCGGGAGGTTTAGTTTTTTCCTGAGGCGATGGCGCATGACCCGCAAGCTGTCCTGTGACACGCCCAGTAACGTCGCCATATCCGTGGAGGTCAGGTTCATTTTGATCAACGCAACGAGCCGGAGATCGTTGGAGGTGAGGGGTTCGGAAAGAAGTTGCAGACGATCGAAAAAGGACTGGTGTACCTGCTCGAAAATGGTTCGGAACTCTTCCCAATGCAGGTCGTCGCTCAGTCCCTGAGTAATCTGTTCTGAAAGTTGGCGAATCTGCTTCTTCTGGTCTCTTTTATCGTCTTTCACTAACGCGTCCAACGCTGATTGCAGCTCTTCCAGCAACTGGTTTTTGCGGATCACGTGCAGCGTGTAGCTGGTGAGTTCCTTGGTCCTGATTTCAAGCTGCTGTTTCAAATTTTCTTCCAGCAGCCGCTTATTCTCCAAATCAGCCTCCATCAGCTGATTACGCGTTTCGTATACCTGCTTGCTCTGCGCATGCAGCTTTTGCTCGTTTCTGAATTTCAGTTTCTGCCTGCTAATGACCAGCCCGGCGATGAAAATGACCAGTACTACCATCACGCCGATTGAAATAGAAATCAGGAGATCGGTTTTGCGCGCCTGGGTCAGTTTTTCAATCTCATTATCCTTCTTTTCAATGTCGTAAAGAGTTTGTAGCAGCGCCAATTGCTTGTTACTTTCCTGGGAATAGATCTCACTCAGGTACTCGCGGCTCATGGCGAGATAGTAAAATGCGCTGTCGTTGCGGTTCAGGAAGTTATAGCCTTTGGCAACATCATTGTAAGCACCCGAAAGCTGATAAAATTCTCCTTTTTGTCGTGCCAGGTTTAGTGCTTGAAAACTGTAAGCCAGTCCTTCGCGGTATTTGCCTGTTTTGCGCAAAACGTCGCCCAGATTGTTCAATACTTCTATCTGGGCACGTTCGTTATGTTGCGCTTCGTTGAGTAAATAGGCCTTGTTAAAGTTAGAATAGGCAGAATCGTAGCGTTCCTGGTCCTCGTAAATGCTCCCGAGGTTCTCGTAAATCTTGGCCAGTCCAGGTTGGTGATTTTGCTGCCGGTAACCCTCCAATGCTTTGCGCTGAAAATAAAACGCGCTGTCGTAAAGCTGTTTTTTCTCATACAAATGCCCGATCCGCCCGTAAGTATCCGCCTTACCTGCCTCGTTTTTCTGTTTTTGGTAGTAAACCAATGCTTCGTCGTACTGTTTTCGGGCAAGAGCGGTTTGTTTGCTTCTATAATAAAGCTCCCCAAGCACGATCAGGTTTTCGGCCAACAGGTTGGCGGACTGGTGATTGCGATAGATTTTGTCGGCTTTTAAAAGGTATTCGAGCGACTGCGGGTAATGTCCGGAGGCAAACAGTATGCACCCCATTTGTTGCAGGTAACCCGCTGCTTTCAGCTCAGCATTATCTTTGATTGCCTGATTATATTTGTCTTTGGTAACCAGTAAAAGTGAGTCAGGGCTGCGAAAACTGCTTTCGATCCGGTCGCCGGAATCCCTGGAAGCAGAAAAAGTAGGAGCATTTTGCGCCTTGGAATAGCCATGTATGCAAGTCCAAAACAGGAGGAGAATGAAAACTTTTTGCTTCATTTTCGCAAAATTAGTTAAGGTGTTGTTTTGGTAGTTATTGAATGGATTATCATTTTGTTAAGAATTGAAGTGAAAAGCGCCCTAAGTTGGGCGTAGTCTCCGACTACGTCCGAGCGGATGCCGGTCTCTGACCGGCACAAATACAGTGCGAGGAAACCGGCCTGAGACCGGCCAACGCTCGGACGTAGTGAGATACTACGCCCAATTTACACAGTTACGGTATTTAGCCACGCAAACCTGCTTTTGTTTCAGTAATAGCGACATACTACCAATATTCTGACTGCGATATGACTACTCTTTTCCTCAAAAAACTAGCATTAACCTCCTTGCTGCTGGTTTTGTGTTTAAAATACCAGAATACCAACGCTCAAAAAACAATCGGCACGGACAAGATTTACGCAAAGGAAAACCTGATAGCCTGGTGCGTTGTACCATTCGATTCCAAAAACCGTGGGCCGGTGGAAAGGGCGGAAATGCTTAATAAACTTGGTTTTACGATGCTGGCGTATGACTGGCGCGAGAAGCACATTCCCGAATTCGATCAGGAAATGGAAGCATTGAAATCGCACCACATCAAATTACAGGCATTCTGGCTGCATTCCGGCCCTAATCCTGAAAATGACAAAACGCTACCGATCATTCTGGATGTTTTGAAACGCCATGGTATACAAACGCAGATCTGGTGTATGATTGCTGGCATCAAGGATATGGATAAAATGTCGCAGCAGGAAAAGATAGAAGCCGTCGCGAAACCTTTGAGCTACATTGCCGACAAAGCTGCTGAAATCGGTTGTTCGGTAGGAATTTACAACCACGGAGGCTGGTATGGGGTTCCTGAAAACCAGCTGGAACTGATCAAATATCTGAAACGGCCCAATGTCGGCATCGTTTACAACTTTCATCACGCCGAGGAAGATATCGATCGTTTCCCTGAATTTTTCCCGAAGATATTGCCACACCTGATGGCTGTTAACCTGATGGGTTTGAAAAAGGGTAACCCTGTTAAAGTAGTACCCATCGGTGAAGGCGACGCGGAAGCTGAAATGATCCGTATCGTAAGAGAAAGTACCTACCGTGGCCCGATCGGCATTATCAATGAGGACACCGCACCGGATGCGGAGGTAGGACTGACAATGAATGTAGAAGGTCTAAAAAAGATCCTGCAGGTCCAGTCAGACAAAGCGGCCTTGAAGACCTACAGGAAATGATTTTTGTTTCAACACGTTCAACTATGAAGTAGTGAAGTTTTGTCACTACTTCACAGCCGAAGCAAAGTCAAACCCATATTTCTTCTCCGTATCATCCAGGATCAGTACCCAGTCCTTACCATAACCACTCGATGGCGCTTTGAACTGGTGCTTTCCCTGGTTGGGAAAAGTACCGATTTTGGTGACTTCGCCTTTTCGGGGATCGTACCAGTGTGCGACGAATTCCTTTCCCGAAATTTTCCCCGCATGTACCGTCACAGGCTGGCCCGTAGCCGTGTATACGAACGCGTAATCCTTGCCGCGGGTCGCCTGTATGCGTGTGGCTGGACCATTGTTATTTTCTTCTATTAATGACTGGTCGGGAATGCGGTCGAGTAGCGGACGGGACTCCATGAGGCGTCTTACCAGCGTCATTTGTTTGGCGCCAGGCAAGTCTAGTGCCTCATTCCAGGTCATGTGCGGGCCATTTACAGGCTCGCGGCCGCCGCCGTTCATTTGCCATATATCGTGACATCCGTAAGTATGCCCGAATGCTCCCGCAAACAGGTCCAGGTAGGCGTATTTCCTAACGTCGTAAGCATTGGAAGTACCCAGGTCGGTCACATTGAAACACACCGGGTGATCTTCGTAGATAGGCTCTGCATCCAGAACGGGTTTGGCCGGTTTGCGGTCGTATACGAATGCAATCTTGTCATAATTGATCTCGTCGCGGCAATGTCCGTTTTGCAACATGTTGAAATCCAGCCAGGTATCCTGGTGAAACCAGTTCGACGAGCCTCCCATGTTCAGCGCGTTGGGCTGCGGGTGGAAACTGAGCAGAGCCTGATCGTCGCCGCCTGTACCTTTGACAATACCAGCCGCCATGAGCTGCCAAACCTTCACATCGTCCGAATCCGCCCTTGGCGTGCGGTCGCCACCCAGCACCCAGATCACGTTGTCCCGGTTTTTGTACCTCTTGCCGATCCATTCACCGTAAGCAGCCGCATTACCGACATTAAAAATCTCAGGTCCTTTGCCCCAGGTACTTTTAAAAACCTTATCGCCCCAGGTTGGCAGCAGTGCAATGGCGATACCGTTTTCGGCCGCCTTGTCGATCACGTAATCCATGTGTTTGAAATATGCCTCATTGGGCTGTGCAGGATCATTATTGACCAGCGGTTTAGCACCTTCCGCATTGGGCGTATTTAGCCCGTCGAGTTCGGCCAGGGCCACGGCTTGTACCACGGTGAATCCTTGTTTGGCACGGTGCTTCAAATATTGTTCGGCCTCCTGTTTGGTCAATCGGTGAAAAAGCTCCCAGGCAGTGTCGCCCAGCCAGAAAAACGGCGTCCCGTCGCTATGGACGAGGTAGCGATGGTTATCGGAGACTTTCAGACGGCCTTTTGAAAATGGCTGCTGGGCGGAGGCCACGGCGCCAGCCAGCACCAGACCTATTAGTAGTAAGTATCTTTTCATGATTAACTATTTGCTTGTAATGTCCTTAACCTGTTGGCGAATGTCGTCCATTTCAAAAATTTTCTTCCAGTCATCTTTGAATAAAATCGGTTTGGCGCGTTTGCTGATCTTATAAGCCGCATCCGAGAAGGTACCATTTACTTCTTTGAACAAAACCGCGATCTGGATTCGCAGATGTCCCAGAACAAAGTCCCGGGCCGCAGCCTGGGGAACGCCCAGTTCCAGGATCCTGTCGTAGCCTTCCTTCACCACTTCCATGCACGTTTGCGCCAGTGTTTCTACCATCGCAGGTTCCAGGATCGCCATTTGTTCCAATGTGATCCGGTGCGTATCCTTGATCGGCGCATACATATCCTGCGACACTTTTTCTCCGAGCTGATAATGTGCCTCGGTACCATGCATCAATGCGACTACAATCGATTGCCTGGCGGTGATACCTCCATAAAAATCGCGAAAATCGTGCTCCGTGGGCTCCCAGTTGAATATACCGGGGTGACAGGGGTGGGCGATCACGTAGCCGAGTTCGTCGCGATGAGCGATGACGCCGTCGAGCGGGGCGGCGGGATCTAGTGTGAGTACCAGCGCCCCGGGTTTCATGAGCGGAATGATCTCATTGGAAATGGCACCGATCGCAACATCCGGCACTGCCAGGATCACTACATCGGCCTCGGGTACAGCGCTTTCCTGATCGCTCACGGTTACGTTGCGTTGTTGCAAATTAGAAATACCCTGCGGGCTTACTTCCAGGTAATGAAGCAGATAGTCGGTGCATTTGAGGAAGTTGTCCGTCAATCGACAGCCCATTTTTCCTCCCGCACCAATCAATGCGATTTTTGTCATTTGGCGTCTTATTATTTTATGTTTAGAAATAGTTTTTCAAAAAATCCACACTTTCCTGAGCCCAGCGTTCTTCCTTTTCAACCGTCAAATCCAGGTCGGTTTCGGGTACTACCCATTGTTCCAGGATCGCGGTTTTACACCGCCCGTACTGACTGATATTTTCAAGCAGCCATGGGACATTGAGCATTCCCTTTCCAGCCGACCTACCATCGATCTGAAAGCCCATCGCATGCGGAAGTCGTTGAATACCAAAGTCTTTGATGTGCAGGTTAACCGTGTAAGGGGCGAGCGCATTCACAACCTGTTCCAATCCTTCACCAGCGCCCATTGAATTCACCGAGTCCAGACAGATGCCCACATGAGGACTATTGACGGCGTCCATGATTGCTTCGAATTCGCTGGTTTTCAGTCGGTCATGATTTTCTATGCCTAATGTAATGTGGTGTTTTTCCAATTCCGGCAACACATTTTGAATGATCGCGATGATAGCAGGCAATGCGGGTTCATAATTTTTCTGGTCAATTACGAATCGTATCAGGCTGGCATTTAATTGCAATGCAATTTGAATGTACCGATCAAGATGTTCGGCAGTAAGCCCACGCGCGCCTACCTCGATCTGAATGTGGTTGTTTCTCGCAGTATCAGCGAAATCCTTCAACCGGTCAGGGCTGAACTCGTGTAGCGGCAAGTTATCGCCAATCTGTACCAGGCTCATTCCAAAGGTTTTGACCTTTTCCAGGAGGTGATTCTCAGTAAATGGCCGCTCTGAGACTTGGCCGTTTACACCAATTGCCCAGCCGTAAGTATAGGTGCTAATCCCCAGCTGCATAGTCATGAAATAGGGTTGATCTGACCATTTATGAATTTATATCAGTAGAGTACAGTAGAGATGGCGAAGGTAAAGCTTTTTTTAATTATTCAAATGTTAATTTGAAAAGTTTTAAGTTTAAGCTGCTCACTATCAGTTTACCAAATGAAGAAAATATTACAGGACCGTGTCAATTCTCTCGCACTTACCATCGCGCTGATCTGTTTGTTGGCGAGCATCGCGTTTCCGTCCAATTTTCCCACTTTTGAAAACCTGAGCCAGCTTTTGCTCAACCTTTCCATTGATACTATCGTGGCCGTGGGGATGATGTTGCTCCTCATTTCAGGCATGTTTGATCTGTCTGTCGGCTCAATTGTCGCTTTTACAGGAGGTTTGGCGGCGCATCTGATGTTTCATTATAATGTGCCCGTACCCATTGCATTGGTCGCTGGCATAGGCAGTGCGCTCCTGATCGGCTGGGTAAATGGCTATCTCATTGCTTATATGGGCATTAATCCGATGATTCAGACGCTGGCCATGATGGGAATTGTACGGGGCGGAGCGCTGCTGGTAGCAGGTGCGGGTATCCAAAATCTGCCTTACTGGTTCAATGCCATCGGGCAGTCGAAGCTGCTGGGCATTCAAATGCCGGTGTGGTATATGCTGCTTACGGTTGTTGTTTTTACGTTTTTGGTCAATAAAACTGTATTTTTCAGACGGTACTACTACATTGGGGGCAACGAAAAGGCGGCCGACCTTTCGGGAATCAGGGTGAAGCGGATGAAAATGTACGCATTTGTGCTTTCGGCATTGCTGGCGGGTATCGCGGGCATTTTGTTGTCGTCGCGTCTCGGGGCGGCTATGTCCACACTCGGGCGAGGGCTGGAACTGAGGGTGATCACAGCGGTCATTCTAGGCGGGGCGAGCCTTTCCGGCGGGGTAGGGAAAATCCCCGGTGCGCTGCTTGGGGCACTTTTTACAGGGATCATTGCAAATATCATGGTCATAGCCAGAATATCAGGACTATGGCAGGAAATGATCATGGGTGTGATCCTGATCCTGGCCGTTTTGCTGGATTTATATGTACAAAAAAGAAGTCGGGCATGAGAGATTTGATTAAAATTGATGCACAATCGAAGGAGCCGAAGTACCAGCAGATCCTGAACGAAGTCATTTCGTCCATTGAAAAAGGAACGCTGAACCACGGGCAGCAATTGCCGTCGATCAGTGAACTTTCGGGGTGGCAGAACGTGGCAAAAGTGACGGTAGCGAAGGCTTACGAAGATCTGCGCAAACGAGGAGTGATCCAGGCAAAGCATGGGAAGGGCTTTTATGTGGCGAACACGGAAGTTCGCAGCTCACTCAACATTTTCGTGCTTTTTGATACGCTCAATGCTTATAAAGAGACATTGTATTTTGCCTTGAAAGCGGGGCTGCCCGAAGGTGCGCAACTAAGCCTGTTCTTTCATCATTATGATCGCTATTTGTTTGAAAGCCTGATCAGTAACAATCTGAACGACTACAATTATTTTATGATCATGCCGCACTTCAATGAGGATGTGTCGGAGGTCATCAACCGTATTCCCAAAGACAAGCTGGTCATCATTGATAAAGCCGTGGGAAATCTTACCGGCGAGTATGCGGCTGTATATCAGGATTTTGAAAACGATATTCACGCGGCATTGGCGTCGGGTCTTGATCTTTTGAAAAAATACAAAAAACTGACATTGGTACTGTCGAAAGGCCAGTTCCAGTTTGTTCCCGATGGCATTATCAAAGGTTTCAAACGTTTCGGTAAGGATTTTGGCCTTAGCTGTGAGATCACGGACAAACTGACGCCCGACCTGATCCGGAAAGGAGAGGCATACCTGATGTTTTCAGACCGGGATTTGATTGATTTTGTGAAAAATGTGCATCAGGAAAAACTTCAACTGGGCAAAGACATTGGCCTGATATCCTACGACGACACGCCGATGAAGGAGATCCTGGAAGGCGGAATTACGGTTATCTCGACGGACTTTGAAGAAATGGGCAGGACGATCAGCAGGATGGTCAATGAAAAAATATCGGAGCAAGTTGCCAATCCATCGCAGTTGATCAGACGAAAATCGCTTTAAAATGCAGGATATGGAGAATGGGGGCACATTAAAGTTTGCAGTGTTGGGTACCGGCTTTTGGGCGGGGTACCAGCTTGCAGGCTGGCGTGAGCTGGCGGGCGTCAAACCCATTGCTTTTTACAACCGTAGCATTGAAAAGGCCGCTGCGTTGGCGCATCAATTTGGCGTAGAGAATGTATATGGCAACGTAGACGAATTGCTGGACAAGCATGCACATGAACTCGATTTTGTAGATATCATTACAGACGTCAGCACGCACGCGATGTTAACGGAAAAGGCTGCGGAAAGGGGATTGGACGTGATTTGCCAGAAACCGATGGCTCCCACATTGGAAACCGCGGCGGGAATGGTTGATACTTGCCGCGCAGCGAATGTAGCCTTATATATACACGAAAATTTCCGGTTCCAGGCGCCGATCAGGAAGTTGAAGGAGGTATTGCTTTCAGGCGTGATTGGTCAAATTTTCAAGGCTAATGTGGCGTTCTGCTCCGGTTTTCCGGTGTTTGATAACCAGCCATTTTTGAAGGATCTTGATGAATTTATCATTACGGATATCGGGTCGCATGTGCTGGATATTGCACGGTTTTTGTTTGGAGAAGTCGCGTCGCTGTACTGCCATACCGCCCGCATTAATGCTGAAATAAAAGGTGAAGACGTGGCGAATGTGCTGCTGCGGATGCGCAACGGGGTTTCGTGTTACGTGGAAATGTCTTATGCTACTATCAAAGAACGCGAGTCATTTCCGCAGACGCTGGTGACGGTGGAAGGTGAAAAAGGAACGGTGGCGCTTTTGAACGATTACGAGATCCGGGTGACGACGATAGCAGGGACGACCATCTTGAAGGCGGAACCAAAACTGTACCCATGGATCGACCCGGCCTATGCGGTTGTACATGCATCGATTGTGGATTGTAACCGGGACATTCTGGAAAGTTTGCAGGGGAAAAAGAATGCTGAAACGACGGGTACCGACAATTTTGAAACGATCAGGCTGGTGCACGCGGCTTATCGGTCGGCGCGGGAGAATATGGTGATTTATATTTGAAACAGACTTATTATGAGCCATTTGCAGCTTGTGGGTATCAGTAAATTTTTTCCGGGCGTGAAGGCGCTGGACGGGATTAGTTTCGAACTCTTGCCCGGCGAGGTGCATGCATTGTGTGGCGAAAACGGCGCGGGCAAATCAACATTGATGAACATTCTGGCGGGCAATCTGAAACCCGACGCAGGTGACCTGATCCTGAACGGGAATGTGATCTCGATCAACGGGCCGGCGGAGGCGTCGGAAAAAGGCATCGCGATCGTGTACCAGCAGCTCAGCCTGATCGATACGCTGTCGGTGGCTGAGAATATTTTTGCTAATACACAGCCGGTTAATTCCTGGGGTTTTATTCAATATGGAAAACTGTTTGAGAAAACCCGGATTTTACTCGAAAGCCTGCAGATCAGTTATATCGCACCTGAAACGCTGGTAGGCGAGCTGTCGCCAGCGGAAAAGCAAATGGTTGAAATCGCGAAAGCATTGTCAAAGGATCCTGAAATATTGATGCTGGACGAACCTACTGCTTCCATTACCGACCGGGAAACCAAGACGCTTTTTGGCATTATCAGGCAATTAAAATCGGCAGGTAAATCGGTTATCTATATTTCGCATCGAATGGAAGAGATTTTCGCTATTTCCGACCGGGTGAGTGTCCTGAAAGACGGGCGTTACCAGGGTACCGGTGAGACGAGCGAAACGACACCGGCCGCGCTGATCCGGCTCATGGTAGGCAGGGATATTCTGAACCAGAGATGGAAGTCGGTGGCGACAAAAAAGGTGTTGTTGGAAGTGAAAAACCTCTTCGGGCATGGATTTTCAGACATTAGCCTGCATGTTCACGCGGGAGAAATCGTCGGATTGGCGGGATTAGTAGGCGCAGGCAGGACTGAAATCGCACAAACGATCTTTGGTTACCGACCTCGAATTTCAGGGGCGATTTTAATTGAAGACCAGAGCATTAACTCAGCACATCCTGCCGATGCCATTAGCGCAGGACTAGGCTATGTGCCAGAAGATCGCAAGTCACAGGGTGTATTTTTGAACAAAACTTTAACAGACAATATCCTGGCCGCTAACCTGCAAGCAGCGTCGGACCCAACGTGGTATAATGCAGGAAAAGCGCGATGGATCGCTACGGAATACATTGACAAACTGCACATTGCGTCGCCGGATGCCGGTCAGCTGGTGATGAACCTGAGTGGAGGAAATCAGCAAAAAGTAGTGCTGGCCAAATGGCTTTTGAACAATCCCAAAGTGTTGCTCATCGACGAGCCTACGCACGGAATTGACGTAGGTGCGAAAGCTGAAATTTACCAGCTGCTGCGCCAGCTTACGAGGGAGGGTAAGGGTATTTTGTTGATATCAAGTGAGTTGCCGGAAATGTTGACACTGGCCGACCGCATTCTGGTGATCAGGGCGGGTAGGGTGGTGGGTGAGGTTGCGGCGGAAGAAACCACAGAAGAAGAGATTTTATCGCTGGCCACGGGGTGATCTGTCATTGATTTCCTGGCCTTTATTCCTAAATCCTTACATTATGCATACACGATCGCTTTCATTTTTAGCCTGTCTCACGCTTGCAGCGCTCCTGTGTGCGTGCGAGTTGCCGCCCAGGCAAGGTTCCGGTGAGCAGGTTTCCAAAGGTTTCAAAGTGGTGGATCAGGATGTGGTGAGCCCGGACGAGGAGTATGTGATGGTGACTACGGCCGTGAACATGCCTATGTATGTGAACCACGACCAGGCCGCATTCAAGCGCTGGGGCAAGAAAATGGGCGTGAAAGTGTCCATACTTGGCCCGCCGGAATGGGACGTTCCGGCACAGATTGAAACCATCGAACAAGTGATCGCTTCCCGGCCCACCGGACTGCTCATTAACGGTACCGATCCGGGTATTGCACAGGTGATCAACAAAGCCGTCGACGCGGGCATTCCAACGGTCATTTACGATTCGGACATTCCGGAATCGCGCCGACATGGGTTTCTGGGGACCGATTGGTACGAGATAGGGCGGATGCAGGGAAATGAAATGGCCAAGCTAATCG
This sequence comes from Dyadobacter sp., assembly GCF_039919315.1. Lineage (GTDB taxonomy): Bacteria > Bacteroidota > Bacteroidia > Cytophagales > Spirosomataceae > Dyadobacter. The sequence continues at coordinate 22,883 of NZ_JBDSFX010000011.1, forward strand.
GCGGAAAAGGCAAGGTCGCGTACATGGGGATATTGGGTTTGAATAGTATGGAGGCTGGTTTTCGCGGTTTATTGGATGTTTTGAAAAAATACCCCAACATTCAGGTCGTCGGTAAATTTGAAGACAAATCGAGCGTCGAAATCGCTTCGAAAGTCACTTCTGACATTATCGCGGCGCACCCTGATATTGCCGGAATTTGCGGCTTCGATTCTAACTCAGGCCCGGGAATTGGGTTGGCCGTAAAGGAAGCGGGGAAGGCTGGAAAGATAAAAATAACGACCGTCGATTGGGAACTACAACATTTGAAATTGGTGCGGGACGGCGTGATCCAGATGCTGGCAGGCCAGAAAAGGGAGCTGTTTACCTGGTATGGCGGGCAACTTTTGTTTGATATGGTGCACAGTACCAATCGGTTATCATCCAATGATTCCGAAGCAGGCATAACTAATATTCCACAAACGATCAACACCGGATTACTGCGCATTACCAAGGAGAATGTGGCGCAATTCTTACCATAGTTATTCCTAAACACCTAAAAATCAACTTTATGCAATTGCATGCCGGTCCTGTTACCGCCGACTATGCCGACGGCTTTCTCCGGTACATCCGTGTAGGCGATCGCGAGATTGTGCGTATGATCTATTTCGCGATCCGCGATCAGAATTGGAAAACATTGCCTTTTACGATCAAAAAAGAGAAGATTCACGATGGTACTGACCATTTTACTGTAAAGCTGACTAGTTATATAGATTTTCAGGGCGTTAAGTTCACATGGAAAGTACAAATCACCGGACTGGCCGACGGTACCATTCATTTTGTGATCAAAGGTGAAGCGCGCAGTCAATTTCTTAAAAACCGCATTGGTCTTTGTATCCTTCATCCCACCGACAGCCTAGCGGGAAGGCCGTGCTCGATTGAGCATTCGGGTGGGTATTTTTCGCACGAGTTTTTCCCGGAATACGTTAGTCCGCACCAGACGTTTTTGAATGTGAGCGCGATGCAGTGGCTGGTCAACGGTAGCATTACCGCCCGATTGGACTTTGAGGGAGAGGTTTTCGAAACCGAAGATCAACGGAACTGGTCTGACGCCTCATTCAAAACCTATTGTACGCCTTTGACGATTCCGTTTCCGGTGGAGGTGGTAAAAGGAGAAGGGTTTAACCAGTCTGTTCGCCTGACCGTGAGCCTTGGAGGCTTTGTCTATCAATCTGTTGCCAAAAAGGCGGTCCGCATTTCATTGCTTGGTGAAAGACAGAATTTTCCGGCAATCGGCCTGCAAATACCGTCTGATTTTGCGATTCCAGAACCTTATCACACCAAGTTTCTTTCCAAAACCGGGTTTTCGCATTTGCGTGCCGATCTTTTCCTTTCGACCAACAATTGGGAAGAAAAACTGGATTGTGCATGCATCATTAGCAGCCGGTTGAAATTGCCATTGGAACTGGTGATTTTTGTGAATGATGAACTGGAAGGTAAGTGGAATCTGCTCATTGATAATCTGAAAAACAAAACTGCCAACATTCAGTCTGTGGCGTTGATGGAGGAGAAACGACGGGTCACTTCTGCGGCTTTGATTGAGAAATATCTTCCATTATTACATTGTGATTTGCCGGACATACGGGTAGGAGTCGGGACGGATGCCAATTTCGCTGAATTGAACCGTCATGCATTTGTGTTTGAAAATCAGGACTTTGTGTGTTATTCCTTGAATCCTCAGGTGCATTTACCGGATAATCTAACAATGGTAGAAAATATGCCAGCTCAATTCGATCAGGTCAGGAGTGCTCAGCGACTAACATCCGGAAAGCCCGTTCATATTTCCCCGATTACGTTAAAGCCGCGCTTTAATGCGGTAGCCACCACAGGCTGCAAGGAAAATAATGCATACGATGACCGGCAGGATACGGAATTTGCAGCAGCCTGGACATTGGGCAGCCTGAAATACCTTTCCGAGGCGGGTGCAGCAGCAATTACTTATTTCGAAACGACCGGCCCGGGTGGTATCATGAAAAAAACGACCATTTATCCGGTAGGGATACTGCTTGGTTTTATCTTGAAATGGCAGCCGCACGAAGTACAGGTGACGCAATGTGATCTGCCACTAATGGTGTCGTCGCTGATGCTGCACAAGCCAGGTGCCAGCTGTTTGTTACTCGCCAATCATTCGGTGGAGGAGCAAAATGTTATACTTCCGGAGAATTTGGTGCCGGTCCAGATCGCGTCCATTGTTACATCGTTCGGGGATATTGGCAAGCCTTTGGATGTTGATCAAGAATTGATTTTGACTTCTAATCAAGTGGTTGCGGTAATGTACTCATGATCATTTGCCCATCCATTTCTTAAAATCGTTCGTTTTCTCCCGGCTGACAATGGCTTCTTTCTCAAATACCGGTTTCAATGTGATCACCAGCCTGTTGTTATAATAGGGCTGAATCTGCACCACGGCACTGTGTGTTACAATAATGCTTCTGTTAACCCTGAAAAACCGGTCGGGATCGAGGAATAGCTCCATTTCGTCCATCCGGTAATCTACCATAAAGCGCTGGCCCAGGTGTGTTTTGAAAAAACTGATACTTTCATCAATATAGAAATAAGCGATTTCGGAGGTTTCAATCGAGAGCAGTTTTACACCTTGCTTGACGAGAAAACGTTTGCGATAGTCGGCGACAGGCTGCTGCAAATGCAGGTTTTTAAGGATATTTTCCAGATTGGGCGGCAGCACATGAGCCGATGTTCCGCGCTGGCCTCCGGTGAGATCGTAGAATTTTTTGATACTGCGCTGTAAATCTTCAAGTTGTACCGGTTTTAGTAAGTAATCAATGCTGTTGACCTTGAATGCCTGCAATGCATATTCGTCGTAGGAAGTGGTGAAGATTACGGTGCTGCGAATGTCGATCCGATTGAAGATCTCAAAGCTCTGTCCATCGGCGAGTTCGATATCCAGAAACAGCAGGTCAGGCTCAGGGTTGCCGGCGACCCGGTTTTGAGAAATCCATTCTACCGTGGCTTCAATGCTGGGTGTCACACCTTTGATCACAAAATCGGGTGCGGCTTCTTCCAGGAGTTTGGTCAGCTTTCTGACAGCCAGCTTTTCATCTTCGACAATTAATATATTCATTGGTTTTTAGTTTTTTCGGCAAGCAAGGGTAAGGTTATTTTAAAATAGTCGGGGCCTGGATCGATAAGTGGCTGCCGCTCAGAAAGCAGGCGGTATTTGGCTTCAATGTTGGCGAGCCCCAGCCTGGTTGATTTAACGCGCGTCGATTTTTCCAGCAAATTATTTTTGACTTCCAAAAGTTCATCCCCGACAGAGCGGATCACAATGCATAGCGGTTTTTTTTCAAGTATCGTATTGTGTTTCACCGCATTTTCTACCAAAAGTTGCAAGGTAAGCGGCGGAATGTACATACCCAGGGCAGTTTCATCCACGTCAATGATCATTTCCAAACCCTCGTCGTAGCGGGTACGGAGCAAATGATAATACGATTGAATGAATTTGATCTCGGTTTCTAATGTCGTCAGCTCATCCTGATTCGTTTGCAGCAGGTAGCGATATACTTTCGCCATTTCATCCACAAACTGCTCTGCCCGCGCAGGTTCGTCGCCGATCAGTGCGGATAGGGTATTGAGGCTATTAAAAAGAAAATGCGGGTTTACCTGGCTTTTCAAGCTCTGTAACTGGCCTTGCAACCCGGCCTTTCTCATTGCTTCTTTATTGACCTTCATCTCCCGCCATTTCTGTAGCGAGTAATTCACTTCGTAAAGACCAGTCAGTAGCAATACCGCGAAAAACTCAAAAATGTATACGTTGACCATCTTTTCAGCATCCAACTGCGCATTCACCGGGCGGAACTTGATGATCAGCAGGGCATAAAATGAAACATATATGAAAGTCAAAGTCCAGAAAGCGAGAGCGGTGTAAACCGCTCTTTTGGTCGAGGAATGAATAGAAGGATACTTTTGAGCAATGTACTGGGCCGCCCAATCGTGCGGTATGAATGCCAGAATGGTCATCGTCAGTACCATCAACGTGCCCAACAGGAAATTAGAAATACTGGACAAGTAGGGCTCGCCGATGAGCAGGTAGCTGATGATTGGCACAAACCACGGTACCAGCAGGGCAAACATCCACCTGCCGAAAAGGCTGAGCCAGATGAGCCGTCCAATGTAATCGAATCTGAATGTGGGAATCATGTGTGGATCAATGGCAAAAGAATGCTGAAACCCGCTTCACTTTCTTTGATCTGAATGGTTCCTGCCTGGTTAAACAACATTTTATAGCGCGAGATCAAGGTCGCCAGCCCGGCCGTGCTGAATGGCATCCGGACGAGTCGTTTCTGTAAATTATTACTCACTTCCAGTTGTCCCGTGGGTGTGGTTGTGATATGGATATGTAACGGTCGCTCTGCGGACACGATATTGTGCCGGATCGCATTGTCTATCAGCGTTTGAAGGGTGATCGGAGCGATCAGTAACGTCAGATAAACGTCCTCTATTTCAATGCGAACATGGATTCCGCCTTCAAAACGGGTTTCCAGGAGGTAAATGTAAGAACGTATAAATCGTAGCTCGGCTTCCAGGGTAACCAAATTGGTTTCCTTGTCAGGCCCATTCACACTCAGCAGGTACCGGTACACTTTCGACATTTCATCCACGAATTTTTCGGCCGTGGCAGGCGCTTCGGAAATTAGTACGGAGAGAGAGTTAAGACAATTGAACAAAAAATGAGGGTTAACCTGCTGTTTTACGACGTCGAGTTCAGTTTGTAACTGTTTTTCTGCCATTTGTTGCAATTCCTGCTGATTGGATTTCCATTGCCTGAATGTAAAAGCCAGCTCGGTCAGCCCTGCCGCGATCAGCGACCCTGCCAGTACTGCCAATACAAACCATATCACGCCTTCCGTCAGCGGGGCCGTTTCGAAGAATGTGTCGTTATTATAAAAAAACAAGGTCAGGTAAAGTATTGAAACACTGATGACTGCGTAGGAAATGAACCAAAATGCAACACGCCATCCCGACTGATGTGTTTCAGGGTAGGTTTTTGCAATAAATGACCAGAACCGAATGCTTATCATAGGATTTTACAAACCATAAAAATAGGGGTGGTTTGCCGGTTAGAAAAGCTATGGGCCTGCCAGATGTAATAAATAATTGCCGAATTGTCAGAATTGGCCCTTTAATCCATTTGGCAAACAATCATAAAGGTAAAGCCGGAAAGTCGTAAAACGACGAAATACAGATCAGAGGCTAAAAAGTGAGTTTCAACTGCTAAAACATACATTCTGACGAAATTCTGTTTTATAAGTGAGCGGGTTGATGCCACATTTGTATCACGCTGTCAGAAACAGTGAGCCATGAAAAAATAGCGTTATCAATCAGACCATCTTTATTAGCCATGAATGCATCGATCAGTCCATTTTCAAGAGTTGTAACATTAGCCGGTAATGCCAATCCCAACCGGATTGCAGCACACGTCCGGGGGAGGATCATTTGGGTCGCCGCCAATGAGATCACCCATTTGCGTGGAGAAGGCAACTATACCCACATTTATACGCATAAAGGTGTCAACTACCTGGTTTCCAAAACGCTGAAAAGCGTGATGGAAACGTTACGTGCGGATTTTATGCGCATCCACAAGTCTTGCGCGGTTAACCCTGAGTTTGTAACGGCCCGCGTGGAACCGGACACGTTACTGCTCACCAACGGCGCCAGACTGCCGATCGCCCGCAGAAGAATGCGTGAAATTCAGACGCTGCTGTCGAGAGAGTACCTGGCCGCGGGGTAAAAGTTTCTAGTGTGAGGAGGTGCCGAACACCGGGAGGGGATGGGGTCCCGGTACCGGTGTTCTTTTTTTGTAACAAATTCAGACCGTTTTCAGATGACTTTTGATCAGAGCCGCTGCCTTACCGGAGCTGGGGCGGGGCGCATGTGTTTCCAGCATAGTACCGTCCGAGTTGATCAAAATATACCGCGGGATTCCCCACAAGTGATACTTCTCCCAAAGCGAGCCGGGCTGATCCGTTTGCTCGTTAATGTGACTTCCGGCGGGGATGCTGTTGTCTTTCAATAGCTTCTTCCAAGCATCCACGTCGCGATCCACGGAAACATAGAGAAATACAACCTGATCATTACCTTCGAATTGTTTGACCAGTTTTTTCGAATCGGGAAACTCTTCCCGGCAAGGAACGCACCAGGTTGCCCACACATCCACATACACAACTTTTCCTTTCAGACTGCTGAGCGATACTTTTTTACCATCCGCGGTCTGCCCTGTGAAGTCTGGTGCAGGTTTTCCGGGTCCGATGGCTTCCCATTTGGCAAAACTCTTATCAATGGCTTTTTTGTAAGCTGGGACTTTGCAATCTCTGTTAAAATCAGCCCTGATGGTTTGAAGTTCAGGGTAAATTCCTTCCATATTAACATAATAATTTAGATTAGCGGCCCTGAAATGCGCGTCAAGCCGTGGCGATAATTTTCGTTTTTTAATGACATTGTTCGTAATGGTCGGCCATTTATCGCCTAATGAATCATTTTCCTGATCTTTGGCCACATCACCGACCTCTTGAAAAATATCTGCCTGCAGATAGAAGTTCAAAGCCTGACCGTATTCATACATATTGGCGGCCATAGCCAGTGAATCATCAGGCAGATCTTTAATGACCGTTTTCAATGTTGCAGGAATTTCAGGATTATTGAAATTGAAATCATATTGAGCGCTGATGTAGTTTTGGTGAAAAAAGTACTGAGCCATTTGATTCTTTTTAGCCATCAATTGTAAAGCTAACTTGCTCACCGTCTGATCTTTTGATAGATTGGCATACAGAGAATCATACCCTTTACGCAATGCATCGCGGCGCCCGATAAATTCGTTCAGGTCAGCGTGAATGGCAGGTTTTCCGTTCACCTCTTCATATTTTTGTTGTAGGGCCCTGGTTTTTTCCAGGTATTGGTGCACTGTCGCGCCATCACCGGTAGACCTTAATCCGCCAGGCTTTTTACTGCTATCAGGTTCAATGTTAATTATATCACCAGGGATCAGGAGCAGCTGAATGTATTCATCATTGCTTTGAATATTAGCGAAAACGGGTTGATCAAGTGCTATCTCAATAAATGCCCTGCCAGCTGTGTCGGCATTGACAGAACCGAGCATGATCGTGTCAAAGGAGAGTATATTACTACTTATCAAATCTACTTTCGCGCCTTTTCCATTATGGAGTTTAACCGAGATTTTTACTTTTCCGGTGTCCTTTTGGTCGTGGCAGGCGAATGCAAAAACGGAGATCAGAATGACTAGGGTACTCTTTAAGCAATAAGACATGGCAGCTGAGTTTAGTGAAACAATAAGTTACATAGACCTTTACTTTAAAAAAGCTTATTATGATGCGATTGATCACGAATCGCCATGATAATGGTCATGTAAATCGTCAGGCGAAATCGGGATTTTTGCTCTTAAAGCAAAACAAACATATTCTGATCATGTCGCATACCTTTCATATTCCTGTTTTAGGCCTGGGATATTCTGTTGATACACCCATTAAAGTTTCGCGTTTCGGCATCTCATCGGTCGTATCCATTGTGGACGATGAGTTGATCGAGCGAATGAGGAAGAATTATTATTTAAAGCAGGGAGAAACTTATATCCCGATTGAAAAGTCCGAGCCGGATTACCGCAGCCGGAGGATCACAGACTATCTGAACCTGATGAACTGGATCGTCAATGAACAGTTTGCCGAACTTCGTAGGCAACCTTTCGGTCACCATCATGACATTGATCGTTATTTCAGCCTTTTACCCGAAACGTCACAACTCAAAAAGCGCTATACCAACCTGCTGGCGATGCCCGAAGGGAAAGAAAAGCGGAATGCGGACCTGGTGCTGCGCGGCTTGCTAACCAAAGGGGCGATTGATGTGAACATTATGTCCAAGGTAGATAAGGTGAACAAAGACCGCGACGGGCACCTATTGGGTGATGCTTACACGGACGCCCTGGCCGCATTACGAGGTTTCGCAAACAGTAACCTCAATTCCTCCCTCGTTCTCTCGGCCGGAATGAACCCTAGACTTTACAGCTACCTGGAAAATTTCCCCGACTTTTTTCCGGATGAAAATGGTCATTTCAAAAAGAAGGTAATCCTGAAAGTAAGCGATTTTCGTTCTGCGCTCATTCAGGCAAAGTTTTTGGCCAAAAAAGGGATCTGGGTTTCAGAATTCAGGATCGAGTCCGGCCTGAACTGTGGGGGACATGCTTTTGCGACTGATGGTTATTTGCTAGGCCCGGTTTTGGAGGAATTTAAAACCAAAAGAACCGAGATGATCACGGAGCTTTTCAACATGTACCAGGCAGCGCTGGAAGGTAAAAATTTAGTAATTAACCATCCGCCTGAGTTGAAAATAACCGTGCAGGGTGGTATAGGAACCGCGGAAGAAAACGACTTTTTATTGCGTCATTATGAAATGGACGCCACGGGCTGGGGGAGTCCTTTCCTGCTGGTACCGGAAGTCACCAATGTGGATGAGCAGACATTAAATGCCATTTCTAAGGCAACCAGTGAGGATTATTACATCAGCAACTCTTCTCCGCTGGGTGTGCTTTTCAATAATTTCAAAAACAGCAGCGCGGAAAAGCAGCGCCTCGAACGGATTGCGAAAGGTAGGCCGGGCAGTCCGTGCAACAAGCGGTACCTGGTTTCCAATACGGAATTCACCGAGGAACCTATCTGTACTGCGTCCCGCGAATACCAGCATCTCAAAATCAAACAATTACAATCGCTTGATCTGAACCAGGCTGATCTGGAAGAACAGATTAATGCAGTGACCGAGAAATTATGTCTCTGTGAAGGACTTACCACCGCTGCTTTGCTGAAAAATGATCTGCTGAAACCGCGTGAGAATCAAGCCGTTTCAATTTGCCCGGGTCCTAATCTTGCCTGGTTTTCCGGGATATTCTCTTTGGATGAAATGGTCAGACACATTTACGGAAAAGCCAACCTGCTCGAAAAAGTGGAGCGGCCTAATATGTTCATTAACGAGCTGACTTTATATGTGAATTACCTGAAAAAGGACTTGGAGCGCCACGCCAAGGATTTGACGGACAAGAAGGCGAAGTATTTTGCCAAATTCAAAGAGCAGCTGATCCAAGGGATTGATTATTACAAAAACCTAATCCCCGAAATCACCAACCAAACGCTCGCTTACCGCCAGGAAATGCTGACGCAGCTACACATCATTGAAATGCAGCTGGCGGAAGTCTAATTCCGCATGCGCGCCAGTTTTTCATATTCCAAAACCGTGATCAGGCTGCCTTTCATTTCTACGAGATTTTCGTCTTTGAAATCTGAAAGCGTCCGGATCACGGTTTCAGTGGCGGTTCCCACGATCGATGCAATGTCTTCACGGGTTATGGACATGGAGAATGGTTTGGAATGATCATCCTGGTAACGCTGTGCCAGCATCACCAGTGCCTGCGCCACCCGCTTTCTGACGGAGTTATATGCCAGTTGCAGCAACCGCTCCTCCCGGTCTTTGATCTCGTTGGAAAGCATTTTGATAAACTTTGAGGCTACTTCGCGGTTACCCTGCAGCAAATTGAAGAAATCATCCTTCGGTATCATCGCTACCTCCGATTTTTCCAGCGAAATGGCGGATTCCTGGTAAGTTTCACCCTGCAAGAGATCCAGGTAGCCAAAGAAATCTCCCTCTTTGTACAGATCAGTAATGTATTCCTTACCATTATCATTGGACTTGTACGCCTTCACTTTTCCCTTTTGCAGGAAGTAAACGTAGGAAGGGTAGCTGCCCTCAGTATAAATGGTTTCTTTTTTACGTAAAAATTTAACCTTCTTATCCTCAGCCAGTTTGATGATCATATCGAATGATTTGGCCTCCTGCATAAACGAATCGAGGCCTTCCGCAGAGCGGTCAAACTGGCGCTTGATGCGTTCGCTCTTTTTTAGCCGCATTTCCACAGCATTCAGCAGCTCCACATCGTCATAAGGCTTGGTCAGGTAGTCGTCGGCGCCCATGGTCATACCTTTGCGGTAATCTTCTTTTTCAGCTTTTGCGGTCAGGAAAACGAAAGGAATGGCGGAGGTGCGTTCGTCTTTCCCCAACAGGTGCAGCACGCCGTAACCGTCCAGTTCAGGCATCATAATGTCACAGATGATCAGGTCGGGATTGTGGCTGGCGGCTTGCAGGACTCCTTCTTTACCATTTTTAGCGGTAATGACCTCGTAGTTGGCCAGTTCCAGAATTTCAGCGGTATTTTCCCGCATTTCGGGATTGTCTTCGATCAGTAGTACTTTTTTGGTTTCCAAGACAATGTAATTAATTGTGAATCAATCATTTTTCACCTGAGAAGGCACATGATTGGGAACCTGTATATCGAAAACAGTTCCTTTCCCAACCTCGCTCCTAAAGTGTACTGCTCCGCCCATGAGCTCAATGTAATTTTGGACAATATTTAATCCAAGGCCTGTTCCCTGCGCGGTACCCGCATTGTGTGCGCGGAAAAAACGGTCAAATATGTGTTGTTGATCCTGTTCCGGAATGCCTATACCATGGTCTTCAATTTCCACCCGCACCATTTCCTGTGTCGACTGCACATTCAGGAAAATGGATTTGCCCGGTTCCGAATATTTGATCGCATTGGAAAGCAGATTGAAAAGCACATTGCGCAGCAGCTGTTTGTCCAGCCAAACCTCGTGAATGCCAGTGTATTGGAAATGAATGTGTTGACCTTCTTTACAAAGCCCTTTGATCTCCTCAATGAGGGCTTCGCAAAATGCCGGAAGTGTGGTCAATATCGGAACGCTGTTAACCCTACCTTCTTCCAGCTTACCGATCGACATAAAATCATTCAGTATCTCCGTTAGGTTCGTTACTGTCGATTTGATCCGCTGCACATGCTTATGACGCTTGTCCTCCTCTTCTGTTTTGGTGTATCTTCCTATTAATGAGGCCGATGAAAGAATGGTGGCCAGCGGTGTCCGAAATTCGTGGGAAGCAATGGTCACAAACTGGCTTTTCATATTGTTCAGCTCGCGTTCCTTTTTCAGGGCACGGATCACCTCTTCCTGCGACTGTTCCACCCTTTGAATCGCACTCGCCAGTTCCCTGGTGCGCTGCTCTACGCGCTCTTCCAGCTCAGCATTCAGTTTCTGAATTTCCAGATTGGCTTCAATGATGCGGTTCTCCTGTTTTTTTCTCTCCGTTATATCAATCACAAAACTCACGACAAACTCGCCGTCGCTGGTTTTGAATGGGCTGAGACTTACCTCTACCGGAAACTCGCTGCCGTCATGACGTCTTGCAAACAAGTCCATTAAATGCCCCATCCCACGCGCCCGTGGTGATTCCAGGTATTCATCACGGTTTCCGACGTGGTTTTTGGAAAACCTGGCGGGAATGAGTATTTCAATCTTATTTCCGATCAGTTCCTGATCTTTATACCCGAAAAGTTCTTTGGCTTTTGGGTTTAACATTACAATGCTGCCGCTTCTGTCCACTACGACAATGCCTTCTGTCGCGTGCTTGAACAAGGCGTCGAGCATTTCTATATGCCGTGTCATCACCTGAGTATGAATTAAAATATCTGTATCAAACATACCAAGGTACAGGACATAGGTGAACACCGCAAGGAGCGGCTATTTAAATAGTTTGACTAAAAAGTGCAGTTTGCGGCAAGTCCGCCCATAACCTCGCGTCGAAGGCCATGCATACATTGCGTATAAATGGTTTCCCTTTTTCGGTTACCCGCACCCGAAATGGCTCGATCTCAACCAGTTCGTCGAATTCCATTTCGGATAATCGTTCCAACGCATTGTAAACATCCATACACACTTCGGAAGACGATGTCCAGGAAGTTTCAAAACTGGTCATTAACTCTAAAATGTGCCGGCGCATGATTAAATCCTCACGTGTCAGCTCGTGCCCGCGTGCGATCGGGATTTCATTGGCTTCAATTCTCTTGTAATAATCTTCCACCTTTTTCTCATTCTGAACATATCCGGTCCAGGAATCACTGATGGAGGAAGCACCGAGACCAATGAGCAGCTGGGTACGGGTGTCGGTGTAACCCATAAAATTCCGGTGCAGTCGGCCTTCGGTTTGGGCGATGAAAAGTTCGTCGGTCTCCAATGCGAAATGGTCCATGCCAATGTCGCGGTAGCCAGCCAGTTCCAGCGCGTTTCTGCCGGTTTCGTAAATGGACATTTTTTTGTCCGCATCAGGAAGGTCGAGTTCGGTATAATTACGCTGGCCGGGTTTGATCCAGGGCACATGGGCGTAGCTGTAAAACGCAATGCGATCGGGTTTGAGCTGTATCACGCGGAGCATAGTCTGCATCATATAGCAGGCTTTTTGCTGCGGGAGACCGTACACAATGTCGTAATTGACAGAGGTATAGCCTATCTCGCGTGCTTTGCGGGTGAGGTGCGCTACTTGCTCGTAAGTCTGATGTCTGTTGATGATTGCGAGTACAATGGGATTAAAATCCTGCACGCCAATGCTGATTCTTCGAAAACCAACCTGGTATAGTGCCTGTAAATGTTCGTCAGTGGTGTTGCCCGGATGTGCCTCAAAACCAAAACTTGCTTTCGGGTGAACGATTGCATTTTCAAGCAGTCCATTCACCAGTCTGGTGAGGTTTTTGGGACTAAAAAAAGTAGGCGTACCGCCGCCCAGATGCAGCTCACGAATAACAGGTTGGGTGCCTCCAAAAATGGAAAAGTACATTTTCCACTCTTTCAGAACAGCGTCAATGTATTTGGTTTCAACTGCGTGATTAATGGTGATTCGGGTATTGCAGCCACAATAGGTACAGAGACTTTCGCAAAATGGCAGGTGAACGTAAAGGCTGATCCCTTCTTTATCATTCGAAACAGAAAATGCTTCATTGGCTAGATCTGACCATTTGTGCTGGGTAGGAGCAGTTTTTTGCCAATAGGGAACAGTTGGATAACTGGTGTAACGCGGCCCGGGTGTATTGTATTTGAACAGCAAGTCCTTGTCCATTGTGAATTTTGATGTATGTGATGAGGTTCCAAAGCTAACCAGGTAGCCACGCGAAAAACATGACAGTCGTCATGAAAAAAACATATTTTGGTTGGAACGACAAGACTTACCAAGTCTTGGAGACTTGGCAAGTCTCATTACTTACAAATCGTAATCCCAGCATGCGATTCACCACTCACAGGCAAATCCACCAAAACCCCTCGCATTACCAGCCAAATCCCCGCCACCGCAAGCATAACCGGCACAAAACTTCGAATGCGGGAGCGTAGCGCAGGCGTAAACTTCTGCTTTGCAATACCGATGGAAATCATCGCCGGAAATGTACCCAACCCGAACATCATCATATAAATAGCGCCACTAGCCATGCTACCCGTCGCTATGGAGCTCATAAGTGCCATATACACCATTCCACACGGGATTAGTCCATTAAAAACACCGAGCAAAAGCCAGCCACCCTCAGTGCGGCTTTGCAACAGAACGGCCATTTGTTTCTTTAAAAAATGAACAGATCGTACCCAAAAAACAGGAGGACGAAAGTACTTATCCAGCCGCGTGGGCCAGAAAACATAAGCCAACATTAGTAGCCCCGCAAAAACCGATAGGTAGCGCAGGTAACCCAGCCAGGCAAGAGAGGTACCAATACCGCCAACCAGCAAACCAAGGACTGAATAGGATAATATACGACCGGAATTGTAAATCAGTAAACCTGAAAACTGCTGCAACCGTGATCCTTTGTGCACCGGCAATGCCAGCGCGATCGGGCCGCACATACCGATGCAATGCAAACTGCTGATCAGTCCTATCGTGAATGCGAGGTATGGAAGCGCGGTAGTCATGATTCTATTTGCCAGCGTGGTTAGTCACCATTACGCCTTCATTCCAGTAAGTGGTTTCGCCTGATTTCCAATCGATCTGGACCTTGTAGCGGGCGTCCGGAACTTGGCTGAAAGGAATAAATTGCTCATTTCCGTTAGACATAATATCAAAGCTGCGGTCGTTTTTGTTGTTCGAAGGGCAGTACAGATTGATTTTTCCGCTGATGGTCTGATCATTCAGCATTTTGGGATAATGAATGGCTAATCCATTGTTAGTCACCTCCCAGGTCAGTGGTTGTGGAAGTAAGTCGGTGCGTTTTACTTTGTCGATTTTGTCCTGGAACCTGAGTTCTTCGTCATAATAATGGTCAGTCACAAGATCGATTTTCTGACTGGTGCTCATGCCAACGAGTACCAGTATCATCGCAACGAAACCGATGTATACCGCAGCAATTCCCGCTCCCCAGTTTATTTTGATCGTTTTCATAGTTCAATAGTTTAGCGAATGTTCATTCCTCAGGTGCCATAAATGTGGTTTCGAAATCTTCCAGTTTTTTCGCGCCCTGGGAGACTGAAAGCGTCAATGTTGTTTTCCGACGATTCAATGCAGATTTTGGAATAATAATGAACACGGTCCCCTCCGACATTCCGGCGGCTTCCAGCGTAAGGTCCGGTGACCCCGCGAAAAGAAGTTTCCCGGTTGGATTGTCGAGGTGAATCGTGGGGTTAATGGTCTGATTGGTTTTATTGAAAATCTTAAATGTGTAAAGGTTGCTGATCGTACCGTCATTATTCTCAATGTACTGACTTCCCGGCGCGCGAAAGAGTGTGGTCTGCGTGTCGTTACGGGTAGCGACCATGAATCCCAGGCCAGACCAAAGCAACAAAAGCACAACCGAGTAGCCAATAACTCTGGGCGTGATCAGTTTGGTAGTTTTTTTAACAATCGCATTTTCGGAGGTATAGCGGATCAAGCCCCGGTCAAAACCGATCTTGTCCATAATATGGTCGCAGGCATCAATGCAGGCGGTGCAGTTCACACATTCCATTTGGGTACCATTCCGGATGTCGATACCAGTCGGGCATACGGTCACACATTGGAAGCAGTTAATGCAATCCCCTTCCGTTCTCGCCAGATCTTTATGTAGCTTGCCTCTTGGCTCGCCCCGCTCATGATCGTAAGCCACCGCGATCGAATTGCGGTCTAGTAAAACGCTTTGCAGACGTCCGTAGGGGCATACTACCGTACAGGCTTTCTCACGCAGCCACGCAAAATTGAAATAGAAAATCGCTGTAAAAATCATGATGCCCGTAAAAAGCGGGACGTGATCGGCTATGGGTTCGCGGATGATTTTTGCAAGCGCATCGACACCGAGTACGTAAGAAAGAAGCAGGTTGGCAATCGCAAAAGATACGACGAGGAAAATACTATACTTCAGCCCCTTCTTCATGATCTTGTCTGCATTCCAGGGTGCATTGTCCAACAGTTTTTGCTTACCCGCATCACCTTCGATCGCATATTCGATCTTGCGAAAAACCATTTCCATGAAAACCGTCTGAGGACAAGCCCAGCCACACCATAACCGCCCGAAAATGGTCGTGAATAGTACCACAAAAACCATAAACGAAAGCATCGTCAGGCCGAAAAGCCAGTAGTCCTGCGGTCCGATGAAAATTCCGAAAATGATGAATTTTCTTTCCAACACATTAAATAGTAGCAACGGCTGGCCGCCTACTCTGATGAAAGGTGTGACAAATAACAATGTCAAAACGATCACAGTGAAGACTATCCGGCGGTTATGCCATTGTCCTGTTGGTTTTTGCGGGTGAAGCTTATTCATGATTGGTCGGTAAAATAAGACTTACCAAGTCTTGTAGACGGGGTCGCCTAGACTTGGCAAGTCTCGCTTGTTTACTTGGCCGCCATGGCGGCATCGCTCACCAGTTCGCCCTGCGGTTCTTTTGCATTCGCAGGCTTGGTACCTTTCAGCGAAACGACGTAGCTGGCCACCTTCTGAATGTCAGTCGGGGACAATTGTTTTTCCCAGGAGATCATTCCTTTTTCGGGCACGCCGTACTTAATTACCTTGAACAAATTCTTAATACCGCCGCCATGCAGCCAATATTCGTCTGTCAGATTGGGCCCCACTGTACCACCTCCATCCACACCGTGACAAGCAATACATTTTTCGGTAAAAATGGCTTTTCCTTGTCCCAGTACAGCTTGGTCGGTTACTAATGTGACTGAATTTTCATCCATACTTGCCCCGACTTTCTCCATGTAAGCCTTTTTCTCAATTTCCGCAGCGGCTATTTCTTTTTCCAGTTCAGCCATTTGCAAATCGCCGATGCCGCTGAAATAGTAGGCCGCATAACCGATCGCAATGATAATGGTGGCGATAAAAAGTGACTGCAGCCACGGTGGCATCCGGTTGTCGAGCTCCTGTATGCCGTCGTAATCGTGACCTTCGATCAGGATCTGTTTTTCGTCTTTGAGATCCACTGAAATGCCCCTGAATTTTCTCCACCAATGGTTGCTGAAAACGAATGTTGATTCAGTTTCTTCGGCTTTCTTAGAGAATTTCTTCAAAAGACTTATTGCATTAGCCAGCAGGATAACCAATTGAATGACAACAAATAACAAACCTGCCAGTACCACATAAAGAATCAGGTCGGTACCTGTCACGGCCCTCACTTTTTCTGTTTCTTGTGCAAATGCAGAGCGGTTCAGCAAGCAGAAAAAGGTGATTGATAAGACGGTTTTTTTAACGACACCATCATGCAATGGCAGCCGGCGCATTTTGTTCAGCGACTCATTGTCGAGCCGGAGCACGTACACGAGCAGCCCGACAAAAAAGGCGAAGAATATGATCAGCGAGATCAGCGGGTAAATTCCCACTCCCGCGATGGTTTCGAGGTAATTTCGGAATTTCATGGTCGGTTATTTTTCAGCTTTGATATCTGTTCCAAGCCGTTGCATGTAAGCAATGAGCGCAATAATTTCCTTGTTGGCACTGGCCTTGATGCCGCTTTGTTTCAGCCTGCCCTGAATTTCCAGCGCTTGTTTATGCAGGTTAGCATTGGCTTCATTCTCAAATCCTTTCGCATAAGGAACGCCCAATGTCTGCATAGCCTCGATTTTCGCTTTGGTAGTACTGGTGTCCAGGTCATCTTCCAGCAACCAGCCGTATCTTGGCATAATAGAGCCCGGCGACATGCTGGTAGGGTCTTCCATGTGGTTGTAATGCCACGAATCCGGATATTTTCCGCCAATACGGTGCAAATCGGGGCCGGTACGTTTGGAGCCCCATTGATGCGGGTGATCGTAAACAAACTCGCCTGATTTGGAATATTCCCCAAAGCGCTCGATCTCGGAACGGAATGGGCGGATCATCTGGGTATGGCACACATAGCAACCCTCCCGAACGTAAATGTCCCTTCCCTGCAATTCCAGCGGTGTATAAGGCATCACACTGGCAATAGTAGGTACATTGGATTTGATCAAAAATGTAGGGATCATCTCAATCATACCACCGATCGCTACTGCTATCAGTGAGAAAATGGTAAGAGCCAGCGGCTTGCGTTCCAGAATGCGACGGTGCCAGTATTCGCTTTTCGGAGCGTTCCAGATCGCATTGAGCGGCATTGCTTTGGCAGTTTCAGTTTTCACCAGATTGCCTTTCAATGCGGTCATCCAGAGGTTATAGATCATGGCAATGAAGCCAATGATATATAAGGTGCCGCCAACGCTGCGCAGAAAATAAAGAGGCGCAAGCTGGGTAACTGTTTCAAGGAAGTTGGGGTATTTCAAAAGACCTTCGGCAGTGAATTCTTTCCACATCGAACTTTGTACCCAGCCAGCCCAATACATTGGGACAGTATAAAAAATGATCCCTAAAGTGCCGATCCAGAAGTGGAAATTGGCGGCCTTTTGAGAGTATAATGGTCGATTGTACAGTCGGGGGAACAACCAGTAAAGAATACCGAAAGTCAGGAAACCATTCCAGCCGAGCGCTCCTACGTGTACGTGTGCAACGATCCAGTCGGTGTAATGGGCAATGGCGTTGACGTTTTTCAAAGAAAGCATCGGGCCTTCGAAAGTGGCCATGCCGTATGCCGTGATGGCTACTACCATGAATTTCAGCACTACATCTTCGCGCACTTTGTCCCAGGCACCGCGTAAGGTCATTAACCCGTTCATCATCCCACCCCACGATGGAGCGATGAGCATAATCGAGAAAACGGTTCCCAGCGTCTGTGCCCA
This sequence comes from Dyadobacter sp., assembly GCF_039919315.1. GTDB lineage: Bacteria > Bacteroidota > Bacteroidia > Cytophagales > Spirosomataceae > Dyadobacter. Next base: position 40,973 of record NZ_JBDSFX010000011.1, read on the forward strand.
TTCAGGGAGCGCGGTATAAAGCAAATGGTGCGGTCCGGCCCAGATATACAGAAAGATCAGCGCCCAGAAGTGGACGATCGATAACCGGTAGGAATAGATCGGTCTGTTGGCCGCTTTGGGTAAAAAGTAGTACATCAAACCCAGGTAAGGCGTTGTCAGAAAAAATGCGACCGCATTGTGCCCGTACCACCATTGCACGAGCGCATCCTGCACACCTGCATACACGGAGTAACTTTTGAACAATGAAATCGGCAGTGCAATACTGTTCACCACATGCAGCATGGCGACGGTGACGAAGGACGCCAGATAGAACCATATAGCCGCATAAATATGCTCGACGCGACGGTTAATGGTCGTCATAACCAGGTTGACCAATGCAGAAACCCACACGATCGCAATCGCAATGTCGAATGGCCATTCCAGCTCGGCGTACTCTTTGGAAGTAGTGATACCCATCGGTAGGGAAATGGCTGCGCCGACAATGATCGCCTGCCACGCCCAGAAGTGAAACCTGGTCAAAACAGGGCTCCACATCGGCGTTCTTAAAACACGCGGTGCGGAGTAGTACAAGCCGGTGAAAAAACCATTTCCAACAAAAGCGAAGATGACCGCATTCGTATGAAGCGGCCGTATGCGGCTGAATGTCAGGAAAGGGAGATCCATATTGAGGTTCGGGAAAACCAGCTGGAATGCTGCGAGCAGACCAACCAGCATACCGATCAGCCCGAACAGGATCGTCGCAATCGCGAAATCCCGGACGATCCGATTGTCATATTGAAACTCGTCCAGCTCAACGGTTGCGAGGTCGGGATGGGGAATGTTTGACATAATTTTAAAGGAAATTGAATGGTAAATGTTGTTCAGGTAAGCGGTATCAAGAGTGGGTATCTTCGGGTGTGTCGTCCAGTAGGATGCGAACGGAGGGCGTGTAGTCGTCGTCGTAATGTCCTTTTTTGACCGACCAGATGAAGGCTCCCAGAAATCCCAGGGCGACTGTCAGGCTGGCAATGATTAAGAGGTATAGCGCACTCATGGCAGAAAGATTTACTTGGATTAATGGGTCAAAACTACCGGCAAGGCCCTCCCGGAACGATGACCAACAGCGGTGCTTTTTTATGACATTGATCAGTTTTTGATCCGGCTTCTGGCTGCTATGTTGCTTGAAAGGGTGGTGAAGGCCACAATGGTAATCGAACTCAGCGGCATCAGGATCGCGGCCATAACCGGCGACAATGCGCCCGTTACCGCAAACGACAGCCCGGCAACATTGTAGAGCAGCGAAATGGCAAAACTCTGTTTAATGATCCGCTGGCCCGCTTTCGCCAAACTAATGTAAGCGGGAAGCAGCGCGAGCCGACTGCCTTCGAGAATGGCGTCGCAGGAGGGGGAAAAGTTGTTGATGTCGTCGGAAACGGCAAGTCCGACATGGCTTTGCCGCAACGCCCCGGCATCGTTCAGCCCGTCACCGACCATGAGTACATGGTGTCCCCGGGCCTGTAATTGTTTGACAAATTCGAGTTTTTGCTGAGGCTTTTGCTCAAAAAGAAGGGTCGCTTCTTTACCAAAAAGACCTGATAAGAACACTTTGTCGGTAGGTTTGTCACCAGATAGCAGGCAGGTTTGGATACCCGCGTTGTGAAGCGCTGATATCGTGTCGGCCAGTTCAGGGCGGTACCTGCTTGTCATGCTGAAATAGCCCGCAGTTTCTCCGTCCACCGACACGAATACCTTTGAAGAAATGTTGCCATGCAACGCGCTGCCGTCGGTGCCTACCCAACTTGCGGACCCTAATTTGACATGTTTTTTACCCCAAATCGCTTGCATTCCGTGGCCGCCGGTTTCAGCGAAATCGGTCAATGTGCGGCGACTGGCCGTAATGTGCGATAAATGACTGACTATCATGCGGCTCAACGGGTGCGATGATTGCATAGCCAGCGTTTTGATCATGACCTGCTCTTCCTGCGTCAATGCCTTGCCAATGAATTCAACATCAGCCTCGTTAGGTAGGGTAATTGTCCCGGTTTTGTCAAAAACCACCGTATCAATGTGAGAAAGCCGCTCTATGGTGTGGGCGTTTTTGGGATACAGACGGTTCTTGCCAAACAGGCTCAGGAGGTTTCCGTTCGTAAATGTCGAGGAGAGTAGCAATGCGCACGGGCAGGCTACGAGCAGGGTAGTAGCGAAGGAGAGAAAGGCTGTTTCGTGATTTTTAAGTATAAAAAACCAAACTAAAAAAGCGGCCACTGCAATCGCCAGCACTGCTAATGAAAAGTACTTATTGATCCGGGCGGCCAATGTCTGATCCTGGTTTTCCTTTTCTTTGGTAAATGCCTCATTGTTCCAAAGTTGTGTCAGATAGCTTTGGGACACCTTGCGTAACACTTCCAGTTCAATGGAAACGCCCTTTTGCTTCCCTCCCGCATAAATCGTATCACCTTGTTTTCGCTCGATCGGTTCGGCTTCCCCGGAAACAAAACTGTAATCGATGAGCGCGCGCGAACTTTTGAGCACAGCATCAGCGGGGATCAGCTCCTCATTTCGAACAAGCATTAGATCACCCTCATTCAGTTCAGTAATGGGTTTCCGCGCCTCTGTACCATTGTTGAAAACAGACACTGCGATCGGAAAATAGGATTTATAATCACGGTCAAAGGAAATACCAGCGTAGGTTTTGTCTTGAAAATACCGTCCGATCAGCATAAAAAACACGGCTCCCGCGAAGGAATCAAAATATCCCGGGCCCGTTTGAGTGATGAGCTGATAAAGACTGATCAGGAAAACACTGAGCAATGCCAGCGCGATGGGGGCGTCGATATTGAGGTACCGGCCCTTCAATGCGGACCAGGCAGATTTGAAAAAGTCGGCGGCGCAATATAACAAGACGGGCAGGCTTAACCCCAAATTCAGCAACCCAAAAAGCAACCGGAGATGCTGATCGCTCACACTTTGGCCTAAATGAAAATATTCCGGAAAGCTCAGCATCATAATGTTGCCAAACGCAAAACCAGCGATACCGATCTTGTATAAACGCGTCCGGTTCCACTTGCCCACGTGCTTGCCGTCCAGATCGTTGAGGCTCAGATAAGGCTCATAACCGATACGGGTCAGCAGCGAAGCCAGCTCGCTAAGGCTAATGTGCTGCGCTTCAAATGTTATCCTGACTTTTTTCTCCGGAAAATTAACAACAGAGCTTCTGAGCGCCGGATTTAATTTGTACAAATGTTCGAGCAACCATATGCATGAGCTGCAATGCATTTTGGGAAAGTACCAGTTGACGGCAGTCAGTTGCCCGTCTGTGAACTCGATCATTTTACCGATTACTTCGGGTAAGTCCAGGTAGTCATATTTTCCTTTGAAGAACGAAGTGTCAGGCGAAATCCCCTGTGCGCCGTCGATGGTGTAGTAGCGGCATAAGTCGTTGTCTTTCAGTATGTCATATACCAGGAGGCAGCCATCGCAGCAAAAATCATGGTCGTCGGAATGGATCACTTCGTCCTTGCATTCCTCACCGCAATGGTAGCAGGCGTGACGGGTTTCAATGTATGGTTGGAATATCGGGTCTACCGGCATGAGCATCGAATGTTGAATGCATCAAAATTGCCAGAATAGCCGGAGGGGAAAGATGACCTGAGCGGTTTGGAAAAATGACTTTGGTCAGGAAATGGGGTTTAAGATAGCAACGCAGGCTTCAAAAAAACTTGATCAATTCAAAAGTACCTGAGCAGGAATACCGAGTTTTTCATGAAAAAGCTTCGCTAGTTTCAATGTTAGTGGTTTTTTTCTATTTAGCAAAGCAGAAACATAACTTTTGCTGCCTACCCATTCAACCAAATCTTTGCTCTTCAACCCTTTCTCGTCCATCTTAAGTTTGATGGCTTCTATCGGATCCGGTGTAGGGATTTGATAGTGCACATCTTCATAAGCCTTGATCAGAAGCAGGGCAATTTGTAAGTTATTGCCTTCTTTACTTTCGGGATGTGGCTTTTTATCGAACTGATCATCAACCCATTCGAGCATCAATTCGTATTCAGCGTCATTTTTAATCAGTTTCAATTCCATCAGATTTGAGATTTAAATTTTACTGTTTTAACATCGATTTTATCATATTCAGAATGTGTACCAAACCATTTGATCTGGATCACTTTGTACTCAAAAGCCATTCTCACAACCAGCCGGTAATGATTCCCCATAATATTAAAAACAACCCGGTCATCACCCACCAAACTAGCCTTCGGATACACCGATTTTAAATCCTGAAAACTTCCGAATTCTTCATTAATCATTTCCTCGTACCATTCTCTGAGTGCATTGGATGCTTGTGGGTAAAGTGCGCAATAGGCTAATAAAGTCTTCCTGGCGATAATATTAAACATAGTAAAGTTTACTATTAGTGAACAAAATTATAGATTATTTTCGTCTTTCCAAACATTTAGACTCAACATCCTTCAATCGGTCACATTAATTTTAATAATCGCGCAAAAAAAACTTGGTAAGTCTCCAAGACTTGCCAAGTTTCGTACCAAAATTTAAGCGCGCTTCGACCGCATGGCCTTTACTATTTCCAGTTTTTCATCATCAGAAAATTTTCCCCTGCCCTGGCCGGACTGTCATCGGCAACCTGTATAAATGCGTCATGGTAGTTTGTGGTATGCACTTTCATTTTTCCAGCTGTTGATTGAATGCTCATTTTCTTAGAATATTTTTGATTCGTAAAAATCCAATAATGATACTAATAATGTGCGTTATACCCATCCAAATAATAAGGCCTGGCATCACCCAGCAAATTCTTTCCCAATTTACCCGGCCCGAAATAAATACAAAAATCTCCGGAATGGATCGCAAAGCATCAGCGGCACAAGCCTTAAAATTGACATTGAAACAACTTTGAAACTAACCCTACTATTATTATATCTGTTTTGCCAGATCAGCATATTTAGGGAAATGTTGCGGTTGCAGAAACCGTTGGAAAACTTAACTTTGATCAATTAAAAAAACCAAATTATGAAAACGACGTTCGCACTTTTATTACTGATGATTTCAGCGCCACTTTGGGCGCAGCTGCCGGCCGCAGATGAGATCAAAACTTCCAAAGGTCCGCTGAAAATTCAGCCGCTCAATCACGCTACCCTGGCACTGACATGGAGCGGCAAAACAATTTATGCCGATCCTTATGGCGGCGCCAAAACATTCGCTGGCATCGCCACACCCGATCTGATCGTGATCACCGATATCCACGGCGACCATTTTGATCCATCAACCCTGGATGTACTGGATTTGACCAAAACGATTATCGTTGCTCCACAGGCCGTTATTGATAAAATGTCGGACCAGTTGAAAGCAAAAACGGTGGCAGTTGCTAATGGCCAGACGATCAGTAAACTCGACATTTCGATCACTGCCATTCCGATGTACAATCTCCCCGAAGCTGCGGATGCCAAGCACACAAAGGGCCGAGGTAATGGTTATGTGCTGAAATTTGGCGACAAAACGCTTTATATCAGCGGCGATACAGCAGGAATTCCCGAAATGCGCGCCCTGAAAAACATCGATGTGGCATTTGTCTGCATGAATTTGCCTTACACGATGGACGTCCCTGAGGCCGCTTCTTCCGTTCTGGATTTCAAACCCAAAATCATTTATCCTTACCATTACCGCGGTGCAAACGGATTCAGCGACACCGAAGCATTCAAAAAATTGGTTAATGAAGGAAACAAATCCATTGACGTTCGGTTGCGGGATTGGTATACAATTAAATAGGGTTAACCAACGAACCCAAACACTTTCAGAATCAATAGCAAATCGGGCACGGATCATAAAGGTCTGTGCCCGATTTGCTATAACTGACGTTAAAATGGTGTCAAGCCGGAAACGTAATCGAAATGAGAATCACAGGAGAAATTTGGGTTGTAGGGGAGCACCACTTTTACAAAATGGCTATGGCTCCACAATCCTCCTAAACCGAAAATCACATTTGTCAGCTCCATTCGCTATGGTTCCGGTGCGGATCAGGTCGAGGCCGGCCAGACCGGAGGTGACTTTGTCTACTTCGCAGAGTATTGCGGCGTATTTTTCGTAGTGATGTTTTTTGAAAAGTTTGCAGATGCCGCATTCGATAATGTCAACACCGTACCCGAATCCGTAGGTTTCGTTTTTATCGGTAATAATATTGGCGATGAAGCCGTCAGGATTGGCGTTTTGGCTTACCCTTTTGCTAAATACCTTCAATAGTAACCCTGCAACGCGTGTACCGATCAATTTGGGCGGAAGCTTTTTTAGAAATTGCTGAAATTTGTTTTTCGGTTTCACGTAATCGATCACTATTTCGAGGCATATTTCCCTGATCTTCTCAAAGTTCTCACCGAGCTCATCCAGCGTTTGTACCAACGCTAAAAAGTATGCGCTAAAATCAAGTCGCCTGTCGATCGGATTTTTAGAAGTAGCGGCAAACCGGGTGTCTTTTGAAATATGGCTGAAATGATTCTCCATTTCCGCGACCAATTGATCAGAGTTCTCTGGAAAATGCTTCCTGATCGCTTGCAAGAAATACTTTTTAAAGTTGTCCATCCCGCGGGCCTGGTTGGTAGTGAGTGTGCAATGATTAAATTACACCAATATTTGCATGGTTAACTAGAAGTTTTTATTTCAAAAAACCTAATGGTGCCTCTTTCCTTCCTGTTATTTTTGTCCTAATGTTTTACTCATTGGTCCAGATGGGCGGGTTGTCGCTAAAATCCTGGTTTGGAAGAATTGAAAGTGAAATTGAGCGAGATGAAAAAGTAGGCAACAGATTTAATCCGGACGATCTCACTGTTTCCCCAAATACCCATTATCGCCCAACCAATCAGCCATTCTCTGTGGCCATGACTTAATGCTCTGCCACTGCGAGCGGTTTCCCATGTTGAATCCGTGGTCGCCTTTGGTGTAAAGGTGCGCCTCGACAGGGCGTTTGGCCTCGCGGTATTTAACGAGTAGACTTGCGGTGGTCACACCGCAGCAAGGGTCATCGTTGGCGGCGAGCAGGAATGCGGGCGGTGCGTCTGCTGGGACAGTTTCGGGTATTCCGAGTGGACCGGGATATACGAGCATTTGAAAATCGGGCTTACCGTCGAGGCGATCGATTGGGTCTTTGGCTGCAGGATCGCCTTTGCCGGAAGCATAGGCTACCGCCGCTACTACCTCGCCGCCAGCGGAAAAGCCCAGCATACCTACTTTATTTGGATCTATACCGTACTCTTTTGCGCGGCTCCTCACTTGTCGCATGGCCCGTAATGCATCCTCACGAGGCGCCTTTTCCAATGAATAGGGTGAGCCCTCCTCCCGTGGAAGACGGTATTTCAAGACAAAAACAGTAATACCCAATTTAGCCAGATATTCAGCCGGTTCGGTGCCTTCCGCATTGTAAACCAGCAACCGGAATCCGCCACCCGGGCAAACCACAACCGCCGTGCCATTGGCTTTTCCGGCAGGAGGAAGCACTACCTCCAATGATGGACTATTAATATTTTTGACCCAGTAATCCTTAGCCTGCTCAGGTTCAGTACGCCGGTTTTCAAAGCCCGGAACGCCATTTTCCCAAAGCGGAAATACTTTTTTTGTGTCCTGGGCAAAATTGAATGTGGGTACTAATACAAATGTGAGGAGTGTGACAAATGCTGTGCAGTCAATTCGGATATTCCGGGATATCATGAGTTCTCGTAGTTTAATTCTGTGCAATCGGGTGGTTATTACTTTGAGACAAAAGCTGAAAGTCGGAAGAGTTTACCCTTGATTCCGGTACTGCAGGGGAATTTCAACTTATATATGGTAGATCACTTCACGATACCACATTTTTTGAGAAATCGCGAAATCCTACGCCTTCTGCACCATTAGTCCTGATACTCACATAAGCCGGACGACGTACTGCTTTCCCGTTTGCCGGATGGCGACAGGGATGCATTGGGGTATAGTGGGCCAGGTGCTTCACTGCGTTCCATAAAATTATTAATAACTATTTTTTTGGAGTGACTTTATATTAAAATTATCCATTCTAGGCATTTTTAAATAAAATAAATTATTAAGTTTATCAGGTGAAAAATATCAAAACTTACATCGGGTTACTGGTCGTGGCAGCCGTCTGCGTGGCTTCCGTTTCAAAACCGGAGCAGCCGCTGTTCCGAAGCATAACCGATAGCAAGGCCATTCAAATGGAGGCGAGAAAGCAGGGGCCGGATTCCAGCAGGTTTACTTATCAAACCCTCATCTCAGGATTCGACGAGCCTATGGAAATGGCTATTTTGCCAAACTATGATATGGTGGTGGCTGAGCGAAAAGGTGCGGTGCGGTATTTTAACAATACTACCAAAGAGCTGTCCACCATTGCGCAATTCAATGTATTTAGCGGCATTGAGGATGGTTTGCTGGGTGTCGCTGCTGACCCTGATTTTAAGAATAATCACTGGATTTACTTTTACTATGGCATAGCAGGTGACCGGCACGTGAGCCAATTGACAAGGTTTGAATTGCGTGGACAAAATCTGGATCAATCCTCCAAAAAAGTATTGCTGGAAGTGCCTACACAGCGAAAATATTGCTGCCACTCAGCAGGTTACCTGACTTTCGATAGCGACGGATTGTTGTATTTGTCAATTGGCGACAATACCAATGCCGAAGAAATAGAAGGTCACAATCCAACCGATGAAAGGCCAGGGCACGAGCTGGCAGACGACCAGGGTGCGACGGCAAATAGTAATGATTTCAGAGGTAAAATATTGAGGATCAAACCTACGGCGGACGGCGAGTATAGCATTCCGGAAGGTAATTTATTTCCCAAAGACGGCTCGATAGGCAAGCCTGAGATATACGCGATGGGTTTGAGAAATCCATTCAGGATATCAGTGGACCCAAAAACTAAATATGTGTACTGGGGCGATGTGGGGCCAGATACTGAAATTCCCGCCAGCGAAGGAAAGTTGAGTTATGACGAGATCAACCAGGCAAGAAAACCGGGGTTTTTCGGGTATCCCTATTTTTTGGGCGATAATGAGGTATTTCCGGATTATAATTTTGAAACAAAAAAAGAAGGGCCGGGTAAAGATCCGAAACGTCCGATCAATGACTCGCCTAATAATACCGGCGTAAAAGAGCTGCCACCCGCGCAGCCTGCATTCATCTGGTATGGTAAAGTTCCCTCTAAAAAGTGGCCGCTGGTGGGCAAAGGAGGAGCAAGTGCAATGGCCGGGCCGGTGTATTACAGTGATTTATATCCCAATTCTCCGTACAAATTGCCGGACTACTACAACGGCAAACTGTTCATTTTTGAATGGATCAGGAAGTGGATCATGGCCGTGACGCTGGATAGCAATGGTAACTATGTAAGTATGGAGCCGTTTTTGCCGCAATTGAAAGTGGTAGCGCCGATGGATATGCAGATCGCGCCGGACGGAGCGGTGTATTTGCTGGCTTATGGTACCAACTGGTTTGCACGAAATACCGATTCAGGTATCATCAGGGTTGAATATTCGGAGGGAAACCGTAATCCTGTGGCTTCTTTGAAAACAGGAAAGACCATTGGCGCAGCACCCTTTACCGTAACATTATCCGCAAAAGGTTCCAAAGATTATGACCCGGGGGACAAGCTTACTTATGAATGGAAAATCGGTGAGAAAAGGCTGAGCGGAGAGGAGCTAAAACATACATTTACCGAAGCCGGAATCTACAATGTCGTGCTCACAGTGTCCGACCAGAATGGTGGGAAAGGTACTGCTACGGCTGAAATCAAAGTTGGAAATACGCCTCCTGACGTTGCAATCGCCACAAAGGCAAACCGCAGCTTTTATTGGGACAACACCACATTGGATTACCAGGTAAAAGTTACAGATCAGGAAGATGGTAAAATTGACCCCGAAAATGTGAAGGTCAGCTTCAATTATCTGCCATTTGGGAAAGACCTGGCTGGCGCGCTGACGTCTGCCGGTGAAAGCGATCTGCGATTTGCCGGTACCCAAAAACTTTACGCAACATTGGATTGCAAAGCCTGCCATACCATGGAAACCAAGTCTATCGGGCCGGCGTTGAAGGAAATCTCGAAAAGATATACCGGTAAGGAGGGTGCAGAAGCCACATTGTCCCGTAAAATCATTACCGGAGGCAGCGGAAGCTGGGGTACTTATCCAATGCCGCCACATGCCGACCTGCCGGAAAAGGATGCCAAAGATATTGCTGCATACATTTTATCATTGGCACAAAAACAGAGCAAAACGCCGCTCGCCAGCACCATTAAACTGATCGACCACGAGGGCAAGGGTAACGAAGGCGCCTACGTACTACTCGCCGCGTATACGGATAAGGGTGCAAACGGCATTGAACCATTAAAATCCAGCAGCCACGTTGTTTTGAAAAACCCATTGATTCAGCTGGAAGACTACCAGGAAGGAAATGTGGGCGTGGTGATCGCGACTCAGAACACTGGTTTCATTTCCTACATTGCCAACATTACCAATGGCAAATACGCCCGATTCAATGCGCTAGATCTCACGCACATCAAAGGCATACGTATGCGTGTGCAGGAGGAAGGCGTGGGCGGGACGATCGAGTTACGGCAGGGTGCGAAAGATGGTCCGTTATTGGGTAAAGTTGATGTTCCGGGAGGTCAGGTGAAGGATCCTAAAACGGATTGGAAAGATGTTTTGCTTAAAATAAATCCGGTATCCGGCACGCACGACCTGTATTTTGTTTTTAAAAATCCGGTTGCGAAAGGCGCATTGTTTCACGTCGATCACATGTATTTTGAAAAATAGCCTAACCCTGAATATTTACTTTGAATGCAAAAATACATTGACCAGTACCGTGGCGGACTGCTGAATGACGTGATACCGTTTTGGATGAAAAACTCACGTGATTACCAGCCAGGGGGTTATTTTACTTGCCTGGATCAATACGGAAACGTGTTGGATACCCAATATGGTTGGGATCCTAAGCACGGAGGTACTTTCTATTTTATGGATGTAAAAGGTAACCGGCCGCAACAGCTGGAACACGCGGGAATCTATCCGTGAAAAATCGCTATTAAGCATCTGATATGGCACAAATCCCGATTTCTTCCGCACAGACCACCGCCATACCCCAGCGGCAGGGCAATGTGTCTGCATTGGCGACACTTGCCGTTTTGTACTTCATGATGGGGCTCATTACCTGCCTGAATGACACACTTGTCCCGTTTTTTAAGAGCAGTTTTAACCTGACCTACACGCAGTCCGCGCTGGTGCAGTTTTACTTCTTTTTCACCTACGGCATTATGTCGATTCCGGCGGGATGGCTGGTCGAAAAGTTAGGTTTCAAGCATGGAATGGTCGCTGGCTTTCTGGTGGCGGCATTGGGTACTTTCCTTTTCTTTCCCGCCTCGATCATGCATCAGTACTATCTTTTTCTGGCGGCATTGTTCATTCTGGCCATTGGAATTGTGCTTTTGCAGGTGGCTGCGAACCCATACATTACGGTGCTCGGCCCGTCGTCGAGCGCGTCTTCCCGGTTCACGCTGATACAGGGTGTTGGCTCGCTGGGTACCACTGCCGCGCCGCTGCTCGGGTCATGGCTGATCCTGGGGCCGGAAGGTCAGGTTCAGCGGTCAAGCGATTCCTTGCGGATTCCGTATTTGTGCATTACCGGGCTGCTGATCGTCATTGCCATCGTCGTTAATCGCTTGAAATTGCCTGTAATCAACATGCATTCTGAAAATAACGGTCGAAGCGAAACCAATATTTTGAACTTCCGAAACCTGAAATTCGGGGTCATTGCACTGTTTTGCTATGTAGGTGCCGAAGTTTCAATAGGATCATTTTTAACAAATTACATTGCCGACAAAATGGTGGTCAGTGAAAATGCAGCCAACAGTTTTGTTGCTTTTTATTGGGGCGGAATGCTGATGGGCAGGTTTTTAGGCGCGGGACTTTTGAGGGTAATGCGGCCGCCGGTAGTACTGTCGGTATGCGCGGCAGCTTCGGTTTTGCTGATC
>NZ_JBDSFX010000012.1:0-51595 GCF_039919315.1 Dyadobacter sp.
ATGCACAATCTTCCTTTTTTCCCTTTCGCTTAAACGCTCGTAAGGTTTTCGATTTTTGACCGTAACTTTCTTCCCTTTTGTTTTCATCCTGAGTTGCTTTAATGTAAAGCTATATCAGGACAATACATATTCTTAAAATTGAAGCAAGGCACGGTTGTTGCAAGTTGAATATTATAATACTCGTACTTGTGAAAAACGGTCTTTTATATACTGAGGAAGAGCTTGCTATTGGTCTAAAAGACAATGAGAGAACTGCTTATGAGTACTTCTATGACAGGTATGGACCTGCAATGTATGGGGTAATTTGCAGGTTAGTGCTTAAAGATGAAATTGCAAATACGGTTATGATTGAGGCGTTTTTAGAATTTAAAATAAAAATGTGTAAATGTGAGTACAAAAGCGGGTCTATCCTTTCGGTGGCCTTAAATATATCGAGGAATAAGGCCCATCAATACATGGAGATGCTTTTGATAAGTAATGAAGACGAATTATAGTAAACCCCTTATCAGCTAATTGCTCCTGGAAGTACTAAATGAAGAACCATTAGAAAATGATTTAAGTAATTAGAAATGGAAAAAACGACTATCTGTATGCTTATTGACGATGATGATGATGAACATGAAATTTTCAGGGAAGCCCTTAGTCAAACGCTCTTGCCGGTCAGATGTCTTTTTGCGTTCAACTGCCCTACGGCAATCAAATTAATAAGCTCTGACGAAAAATCAATTCCTGAGTTCATATTTATGGATTGGAACCTGGGCGGCATCCAGGGAATGGACTGCCTAAACCAATTAAACAGGGTAATACCTGATAACTGCCAGCTTATTGTATATTCTGGCCTTATTTCACAACAAACACTCGATGAGTTGAAACAATACAATTATCATTTCTTCCAAAAAACGGGATCAATAAAACTGTTGGCAAAGGAACTTAAATTAATCTTTGAAACAGCAAGCGCATGACTTCATCTTTAATTATTATTTACAAATCAGCAGGCATTTTACTAAATTGAATTGTGAACTTACTTCCCTTTTTAGGCGCACTCTCGACGGTAATGGTGCCACCTGATGCGTTGACTATCTTTTTGGCCAGGTATAGCCCAATCCCATGACCATCAATCTCGGTATGGAGCCTGCTATATTTATCAAAAATTTTATCTACATGACCATTATCTATCCCCATTCCGTTGTCCTGGACTGAAAGTATGGTTTGGTCATTTTCGTCTGAAATACGCACATCAATGATTGGCGAGCGTTCTGATCTGTACTTAATTGCGTTTGAAATAAGGTTGTAAAGTATACTTCGCAAGTTTTTTTTGGAAAATACGACATGTTTCACTTGAAGGTGCCTTTTAATTACTGCCCCGCTGGATTTGATCTTCTCACTCAGGCTCCACTCGATGTTATCCAACAGCTCATCCATGTCGACCAATTCGGTTAGCAAAGAATCGTTTTCAATTTTAGCCACTACGGCAATTTCACTGATCAGGGAACGGAATTTTTTCACCGAGGTGTTTATGATACGCAAAAATTCGTTAAGCTCCGGATCATTTACATTGATTGCATTCATCACGTTGATACTTCCTTCTATGCTGTTTAGCGGGTCCAGAAGATCGTGTGAGGCCGTATGGACAAAATTTTCAAGGTCAGAATTGATACGCATCAGGATCTCATTTTTTTTATCGAGTTGCTGCTGCGTTCTTTTAAGCTCAGTGATATCGTTGAATGTAATGATAGCCCCTGAGGTTTTGTTGCTGCTGTGACGGATATAAGGCATCGTCATGACCTGGTACCAGTTGCCATTTTGGGCTTCAATTTCTTTTGTTACCACCAGATCATCACTGGACAGTACCTGCCTGATATCTTCAATAATGGTCTCGATCCTGAAATTGGTAGAAATGTTGCCCAACGGCCTTCCGATATCACTGTCAACAAGGTTAATCAGTTTGACTGCGCCAGGGGAAAATTTTATCAGCCGAAGTTCACTGTCTATAAACAGCTGTCCGTTGATGTTGCTGCGGAAATAATTATTGAGATCGTCATTGAGCTCTAGAAGCTCCTTATTTTTAAATTGGTAATCGGAATTGATGGTGTGCAGCTCCTCATTGATTGATTGCATTTCTTCACTTGTACTCTGCATTTCCTCGTTTGCAGACAACAGCTCCTCATTAAATGACTGCATGTTCTCATTCATCGAGTACAATTTCTCACTCGAAACAGCAAGTTTTTCCTTTTGCTCCTTGTTTTCCTGCTCCAGGCTGAGTGTGTACTTATTAAGATAAACTTCTTCATCAAAAGCAAGATCGCTATCTGCGGTTAATTGATGTAATTTGTCCTGGTGGATACAGACTACCAAAAATCCATTGGGCCGGCCTTTAAAAATCATTGGGATGATCGACAAAGTCACTTCAACGATATCCTGGTCCTGTTTTATTTTTATTCCGTTAACACAGGAAGATTCTCCGGTTTTGATTACTTGATTGATCATTGTTTTATAAGCTATGGACAACGGACCTGGAAGCAGCTCCGTTAAATCGCTTGTCATGATTTTCTGAAGTAGGAATTTTGTATTATCCCCATAGAATTTCAGGACCCTTTCATTTTGATCAATACATATGACTAGCTCGTTCTGATTTTTGCTCAAAGTCTCGCTGACCGCATCGCCAAGGGTACGGTCCGGGCTTTTCAAAATTTCTTCTTGTGTAAAGGACGGATCAGCAGGTCTTTTATAAGAAAGTTCGGGCAATGAAAATGAATCAAACCTGATAGCCTGATTGGCTTCCAGGTTCTTATACACTTTTAATTTTTTATTTACCACTTCCAGGCTCTGCATGATCGGCAAGGGATTTTCGCTGGACCCCAAAAACAGGTAGCCATGTTGTCTGAGGCCAAAAAGCAGCATCAGGTATATTTTCTTTTGTAGTGCCGGTGTCATGTAGATCAAAAGGTTACGGCAGCTGACAAAATGCATATTGCAGTATGGTGGGTTTTTTACCAGATCATGCTGGGCGAAAATCACCATCTTACGAAGCTCAGGTTTTACCCTGTACTTATCGCCTTCCAGTAAAAAAAACCTTTCAAGACGGTCTTTTGATACATTGCCCATGATCCCGGAATGATACATCCCTTTACCAGCATGTGCCAATGCTCCATTATCGATATCGGTAGCGAAGATCTTGACAACACAATCATTGATTTTATCACCTAACTGCTCACTGATAAGCATAGCCAGCGAATAGGCTTCTTCCCCGGTAGCGCAGCCTGCTACCCACATCCTGAGCTCTTGTTGCGGTTCAAGGGCTTTAATAATAGCAGGAATTACCTGGGTTTCGATGAAATTAAAAGCCTCCGTATCGCGAAAAAAGCCTGTTACGCTAATTAAAAAATCTTTGGCAAGTGCTTCTAATTCCTGGGGATTTGCTTTAACAAATTCAATGTAGCTTTCCAGCTCGCCAAAGTTATTGGACGCTGCCCTTCTTTTTATTCTTCTCAGGATGGTGGACTGTTTGTAATCAGAAAAGTCAAGAGGTAACTGCTGATTGATCATTTCGATGATTTCGACCAGGTGCTGCTCATCATTAATACCCGAAGCCATTAAATCCAGGTCCCGTTTTACATAATCTTCTATTACCGCAGGCATGGATGCGGGGTCAAGAATAAAATCAACCATCCCGGTTGCGATCGCGTTAGCAGGCATGCTGTGAAACTCTGTACCTTCCGGCTCTCGGGCGATGACCAGGCCGCCCGCTTTCTTTATGGCCTTGATACCGTCGGTGCCGTCCGATCCCATTCCCGAAAGGATTACCCCAATTGCTTTTGGGCCATAATCTGCTGCCAGCGATGAAAAAAAAGTATTGATTGTCATATGGGGACTGCGGTCATTTTCTCTGCCCCTTAAAAAAAGACAGTGCCCTCGAACGGTCATAAACTTGTCATTTGGAATCAGATATACCTGATTGCCCCGTATTGACATGCCGTTTTCGGCCTGCTGGACGACGAGCTTACTATGCCTGGAAAGCAGCTCAACCATACGGCTTTTGAACTCGGCAGATAAATGCTGGACAATGACATAGGAAACACCATCGACTGGGGTATGGTCGAAAAAAGTATTAATTTCCTCGAGGCTGCCCGCCGAAGCACCTATTGCAATGATATGGTGTGGTTCTGGTGCAAACATATGGTAGGCGGATTGGTACAATATCTACAAGGTAGCCCTTAATGGCACCAAACTCTAATAAACGAAGGCATCAGGGTAGTTAAACCTAGAAAACAGCGTCTTGTGTTCAGTAAGTGGCAAAAACTATTTATACGATCAGAGTTGATAGCGGCCGCCGTTGCGGTTTCTTAGCGTATGTTTTCGCCCATTTGTAACGAAAACCTCATTTACTATTATGGACGGTTCGCCGCGCGTTTTAAAATGCATTGGTCATTTCCAAAACTGGCTTCCCTTTTGCGACTAGCCTAACGACGGCAACAATGCGCAACTCTCAGTATATACCGCTCCTGAAAGAGAATCAACTACTTGAATATAAGTTGATTGCGGATAACTAATATATTTCCACCGGGCAACAATATGTATCATTTTACCATCCAGGAACCTGAATTTTTCTTCAACCAAGTTATCGCCTAATCCCATACTATGAGAAGCTTCCGAAATACTGCGACCAACTGATCATCATCGTATCGGCGGCCCCCGTTATTACCTTAGGAATGATTGTTTTCTTTTCCATTGCAACACAAAATTAGTTTAGTGTGCGTTTTTGAAAGTGTCATTTGTCCAAGTAGTTTTGAAGAGAATAGTAATTACTCATATTTAAATAAATTATATGGACTTAAAATTACTACTCAGTGATCGTGCAATGACTATGCTTCTTGAGCATAGCTTTGAAGTTATATCATTGTTGAATGCATCTTTTGAAATATCATACAGAAGTCCCAATGCGGTTCGAATCACGGGTTGGGCTGACGAAGATATGCTAGGGAAAAACTTGAAAAATCTGATTCACCCCGAAGATGCAGCGGATATTATCCAGATACTTCACAATCTTTTAAAGACCAAGGGACTTTCAAAATCCACTGGTTTCCGGTTACTTGGACCTGGTGGAATTTATATCTGGATAGAGGCCACTTTTACAAATCTGCTTGAAGAGCCGGATGTACATGCTATGGTATGCCAATATCAGGATGTTTCTGCAATCAAAAAATCAAGTCAGCTACTCGATAAAAGCAACAGGGAGCTATACGCGTACAAATATGCCCTGGACGAATCGGCGATTGTCGCCGTTACAGACCAGAAAGGTATTATTAGGTATGTAAACGAGAATTTTTGTCATGTGTCGGGATATAGCGCTCATGAGCTTATTGGTCAGGATCACCGGATCATAAATTCTTCTTTTCATGATGAAGTTTACATACGTGATCTCTGGACAACAATCGCAAATGGGAAAGTATGGAAGGGAGAGCTCAAAAACCAGGCCAAAGACGGGCAGTATTATTGGGTTGACACGACAATTGTTCCTTTTCTGGACGAAAAACAAAAGCCTTATCAGTATGTGACAATCAGGTCTGATATTACCGAGCGTAAACTCGGTGAAGAAAAGCTTAGACAGGAAGCAAATCATTTACGGCTTCTCGAATCGGTCATCACCAATACCAAGGATGCCATTTTGATTACTGAAGCTGAACCGCAGGACGAGCCGGGTCCAAAGATTTTATTCGTCAATGATGCTTTTACAAAGATGACTGGTTACTGTTCGGAAGAAATACTGGGCAAAACACCCCGGATTCTTCAAGGACCAAAAACAGACAGGAAAGAGCTCGACAGGCTCAGGGGCTGCCTGAACAAATGGGAATCATGCGAAATCGCAGTTATTAATTATAAAAAAAATGGTGAAGAATTCTGGATCAACCTTGCAGTGACGCCCGTTGCCGATGAAAACGGCTGGTATACGCACTGGATTTCAGTGGAAAGAGATATTACTGAAAGCCGAAAACTCGAACAAGGGTACGATCAGATATTTCATCATGCTCCGGACATTATCTGTACTGTGGGAATGGACGGTTATTTTAAAAAGATCAATCCGGCCTTGTCGGAGTTGCTCGGGTACAGTGAAAAAGAGCTGATGGACAATCCCGTCGTGAAATTTATTCACCCCGATGACAAGTTCAAAGTAATGCGGGATTTGCAGACCAACAAAAACGGAGGGGGCTCTTTTTATTTTGAAAACCGTTGTATAACGAAGTCAGGGCAGGTCAAATGGCTTGCCTGGACTTCTACACCCGCGACTGAAAATGGTCAGATTTTTGCAGTAGCAAAGAATATTACCGAAAAGAAGGAGCAGGGAGAATTATTGGATAATGTGACCAGACTTGCCGTGATTGGTGGATGGGGAATAGATCTTGTAAAAGGGACCGTTTTCTGGTCTGCAATTACAAAGGAAATCCATGAAGTAGATACTGATTATGAGCCGGACATGGCATCCGCCATCAACTTCTATCGAGATGGCCCCAAGGCGGAAATTACCAAACAATTAAACCTGGCCATCGAAAAATGCTCATCGTTCGATATTGAAGCTCAAATAGTAACTGCAAAAAACAATGTAAAGTGGATACGGGTGATTGGGGAACCCGAATTTGAACTTAAAAAATGTGTCAGGATACGTGGTAGTTTCCAGGATATAAATGTTCGAAAGACTGCCGAACTGATAGCCATAAAAACATTAGCAGAGAAAAATAGCATTCTTGAAAGCATTGGAGATGCATTTTTTGCTGTAGATAAAGATTGGGTTGTAAATTACTGGAACAAAGAAGCCGCAAGGCTATTTGCGCAGCCAAAGGATCATGTCTTAAATAAAAAGCTATGGGACGTTTTTCCGGATGCGGTTGGATCTACTTTGTATAAGAAACTTACGCAGGCTGTAAAAACCAACGAGGCGGTTCATTTTGAAGATTTTTATCTTCCGTTTCAAAGGTGGTATGATGCCAGTGCATATCCGTCTGGAAATGGACTATCAGTTTATTTCAGAGATAATACCGAGCGCAGGAGAATCACTACTGCACTCGAAGAATCAGAACGTAATTATAGCTCATTGTTCCAGCTAAGTCCTTTGCCCAAGTGGGTTTTTGATTTACGAACCTTGCAATTTCTAGAAGTCAACCAGGCGGCAATTGCAAATTATGGATATAGCGCAGCGGAATTTTTGAATATGACGATCAACGATATCAGACTTTCTGAAGATTTGCCGCATTTACAGCAGGTACTCAATCTCAACAATATTACAGATGGAAATATGCAACAAGGTATTTGTCGGCATGTAAAGAAAGATGGCAGCGTTATTCATGTAGACATTCAAAGTAATCTCATTCAATTTAAGGGAAAACCTGCTAAACTTATGATTGCCCAGGACATGACTGAACGGTATCATTATGTCATGGCAATAGAAGACCAAAACAACAAATTACGTGAAATAGCATACCTGCAATCGCATGTGGTCCGCGCACCGTTAGCCCGAATTATGGGACTCGTGGCTATGTTACAAGATGGGGAGACCTTCATCGAAGACCGGGAGCAACTTCTGGACTATCTGCTCATATCAGCCAGAGAACTCGATGATGTAGTTAAAAATATATCTAACAAAACAAGGAGAGCATAAAAAAGCCTGGGGTCGATCCAGTTAAGCAGCCCTGGGTGTAAATTTTAACAATTTTTGGCCGGGTTTCTTCAAAATTAAATTGCCGAAATTAATTCAGTTACGAGTGTTCCCTAGGCCATTAATAGACACTTGCGGGCTGCTTCGACCACATCCTTACTAATAAATGTCAACTGGTTAACCTTTATTATTCTGGTGATTTGACTAAAAAGCCGATCAATTAACCGGAAGTTACCGCCGGTAATGCGAATGATCGTATTTAGTGCTTCCACATCCGAGTAGTATTCTGGATTGAAGTTGAACCCCAAATTTTCCCAAATCTTTAGTTGCAACCAAAGCTGCCTTTCAACAAAATCCCTAATCGATTGCTGTGCATCTACCAAAACTTTCTCGTCCGTGTACATCAGCCGCGCTTGACCTATTGCAAGGTTAATGAAGTCTTCCGGCTCCATCCCCAGTCCACCGACAGCGCCAGTAAATGCATTGGCAGCTTTATTTTCGTCACTCTCATGAAATGCAAAAAAACCATTTCCATCAAAGCATAGACGTAGTGAGTCGATAATCTCATTTAACCAAATTTCCTTTTTGTCGTTTTCCATAGCTGCGCATTTTGATTTCTTGACAATAGCACTGAATTTTTACTGTGTCTCACAAATCGCTCTTTCACGATACAGGTCTCCCCTACTCATTATAGTTTAGATCCGCTACACCAATCGGACGCGCCTGGGATTCTCCTGGTCGAGCGTGACATCAGTATCATTCCCTCTTGCCAAAATGACCGTTTACACGTAGATTAACGTTAAAAATAACATTAAAAGAGACACTAATTTAACATTAATAAAAACATTAATTTAGGCATATTTTTTACTTAAAAAAATATGCCTAAATTGGCATTAAATTACATGTTTAAACTAACGTTATATGGTTTTTACAACAGCAGGTGAAAAAGGTGGGAGTGGACGCAGCACTATCGCGGAACATTTCACCGTATGGTTATCTAAACAGGGTTTTGACGTCTTGTTTGTTGATGCTGATGAACAGGGTACCGCAAGCGACTTTACCGCTTGGAGAGAGCAGACCCTCGAAGGAAATGTAGGTTACACACTGGTGCAGCTTGTAGGGGCAAATCTGAGAAAGCAAGTTGAATCAATGAAGCCAAAGTATGACCATATCGTTATAGATACGGGTGGAAGAGACACAACCAGCCAAAGAGCATCTTTATTCGTTTCTGATGTGGCTATCATACCAATTCAGCCCCGTAGCCATGATATCTGGACGCTGTCGAAATTCACGGAAATTCTAGAAGAGATACAGTCAGGTCGTACCACGCCTTTAACCGCATACACGTTTTTAAACCGCGCAGATATTACAAGCGCAGATAATCGAGAATCAGCAGAAGCTTTGGCAGGCATAGAGCAAATGACCTTTGTTGATTGCCCCATAAAGAACCGCAAGGCATACCCAAACGCAGGCGCGTCCGGATTGACAGTGTTTGAAATGGGGGAGAAGTCAGACGCGAAAGCTATTAACGAAATCACAGAACTTTTTAAACGCATAAGCCATGTCAATATCCCTGTCACCGCCTAAGAAAAAGGTATCGGAGCAACAGATCGACGCTATAATAAACAAAGGCGGAAAAACCACGGTCGAGAGCATTGATAGACCTTTGGATCCTAATACCACCAAGAGCATCAAGTTAATCATGACGGTTTACGAAATGGAAACGATCAAAGAGCTGCGAGACAAGCGCCCTGCCAAAAGCCGCAGCCGTAAAATCACGATATCAGTTCACGATTGGGTAATTGAAGCCGTTCAGGAAAAGATCGAGCGTGAGCGCCGTAAATACAGTGTTCAGTGATCAGAGGACTGGCTCGTACAGATCAGTTAAAATCAAGTGCAGCGGAGCCAGCCATATAACGTCGATTATAACACCAATTTTAACGTTAAATTAAACAGTAAATGAGTGCCAAAGTAATCGAAAGATTAACGCTTTTTGAGCTGGACTGTAAGTACGGCAATGGCGATTGGGCTTACAATCCAAAGTATAGTCAGGTGTGGTTTAATGATGACCTGATTACCTGGGAACAGCTGCGCAAGTGGTTTGGCGACCAAAACGCCGAACGCCCAGTAGATGTAGATTATGAACCCGAAACAACGGTTTTGAAAATTAAAACAATATCGACCTATGGCCGCTAAAAAACCGAAACCAGATGGAACATCCAAAGTCGCCATACGCCGATCCAAGCTGATTTACGAAGCATACCAGGAAGAACCGGACGACCGGGAAATCCTTTTCCAAGCAGCCGCCATGTGCCAGGTGTTTCTACCGCGTCGGGAGCCATTGACGCCAAATGAGGTCTGGGAGACAGACAGTGGCAAATTTACTATGACCGTGATCCCACTGCCGGTGATGAACCCGGCCACGCATAAGCAGGAATATTTGGGACTGCCATACGGCACTAAGGCGCGGATTATCCTTGCCAACCTGAACGCCATAGCCGTACAGAGCCAGAGCCGCATTATCGACGTGTCCAGCAACAACCTGACGCAGTTTGTCAAGGAAATTGGAATGACGGACGGAGGGAGCCAAATATCGGCTGTACGCGATCAAATAGCCCGGCTATCTAATTCCATCATGCGGCTATCATTCGACGGCGCAGAGTGGCAGGATAACACCAACATGCCTATCGTTAGCCGATTTACTGTTTTTAAAGGGTCGGAAAACCAACAGCGCTGGCCTGAGCAGATCGAACTGTCAGAGCAATATTTTACAAATCTGGTTGAGCATGCTGTACCGCTGCCTAAGCTACACCTTGCAGCCTTGAGCAACAATGCGACGGCCATCGACCTGTATTGTTTTCTGGCGCACCGGTTACACCGCATACCCAAGGGTAAGCCGCAGTTTTTGGCATGGAAGACACTTAAAGACCAGTTTGGCGGAGAATACACCCGTATGACGGACTTTCGGACGAATTTTAAGAAGACATGGGATCTTGTGCGTTGTCTATACACTGATGCCCGGATCGAGCAGAAAGGCACCAGAGGCTTAATGCTTTACAACAGCCCGACGCCTATACCAAAACAGCTAGGTTTGTTCGGCAACTGATTGATTATAAATACATTAGATTGATTTTTGCGAGTAAATCACGGTATGGGTATATTTTTATAAACAACCATCTCATTATCAAGTAATTGAATGCTAATATTACGACAAAATTACGGTAAAATGATTTTTTGTGTGGATAAACATGTGGAAAACCCTGTGTATAAGGTAGTTATGCACCGTGATTTTGTCTCAAAATTAACCGTGATTTTGTCGCGAAAGTTACCGTGATTTTGTCCCGGAACCCTTTAAAATAAAAAACAATTAATTCTTTACTACTATTAGCGGAAAAATTTGTGGAAAACTCATTTATGCGAATGAAGGGAGGAGTAATTTAAACTAAGAAATTAGTTAATAACTACAAATAGTTCTATATTAAATAAATATTTATTAGAAAAAAATTAAAAAATGAACGTAAAGGACGCAAAATCCATCCCGCTTGACGAATTCCTTGAAAACCTTGGCCACGCATGTGCCAAAATGTCAGGGGGACGTAAGTGGTATCGTGCGCCTTATCGGGAAGAGAATACGCCCAGCTTCGTATTGACTAAAGACCGGTTCGCTTGGTATGACCACGGAGAGGGTAGGGGAGGCAGCATAATCGAGCTGGCCATGAGGTGTGGCGACCTACGTGACGTTTCCGATGCACTCAGTTATATTGAGCGCACAGTCGGCAAAGGATATGCCATCCCCACCATCCGCATGGAGAATAAACCAATGGATCCTGAATTGCCGTTTTACGAGTTAATCACGGCAAATAATTTTCGGACGTATGTCGGCCGTGGAATGTCCAAGGGAGTGCAATATCTGGTCAGCCGGTGTATCAATCCGGACGCGGTCACGCCGTACATTAAAGACGTTAAATTTAACGCTATAAATAACGTTAAAAGAGCCTACACCGGAATCGGCATACGCAACAATGAAGGCGGCTTTGAAGTCCGGTTTGACCGGGGTAGGGGATACGAAAAAACCACGGTCGGAGCGAAAGCTGTGAGCTTCTTTCCAACTACCGTGAAAGGCTCAGAAAACGGCACCTTGCATATCTTTGAAGGCGCACCAGATTTTTATACATACCTGACTTGGAATAGCAAGAAACCGAACTCTATCAACCCAGCATCACAGAGCTATCTAATCCTGAATGGTACTGGAATGACTACTCAGGCAATTAAATTATTACAAGATCACCATTTTGCTTTCGTTGCCATTTGGTCACAATATGGGAAGGGCGGCCATCAGATGGAAGATGAGTTACTAACATATCTTTCCATGATTAACTGCAAGGCCGGCACCACAAAGGACATGTACGCTCCCCCATCTGATACGCCGGAAGATCAGTTAAGCAAGTGGGATTTCAATGCTTGGTATGTGGCACAGAACATGATTTTGAATACAGACTTATTGCCACAGAACAAAGCGGGGTTACGCGTGACGCCGAAGCTCTATAAGTGAGTAAACGTACTGAAATAAACTGTAGGTTTTATTGATACAGAAAGTGCTACTCTTAATCATCAAAATAAGCATCGTAACCACCCAAGGATCTCCAAAATTTACCGTCACCCTTTTTTTGGATACATTTTTGCCAAGGCCTGGTTCATTTTTTCCTTGTCGAACACTTCACTGCGATGCTTAAGATACCACCAGGGGGCATTATCCAAATCAAGGTCCGGAACTTCTCCATTCTCAATACTTTCCAGTACGTTTGATAAGGTTTCCTGGATCCAGCTGAATTGGCCTATCAAAGCATCCTGATATGCATAAGGGCCACCGACATCTTCCGGAGGGCAAGCCCTTCGACCAGCTGTGCAAATTGGGTGATGATACCCTGGCCTGATATTCTCAACTTTCTCTACACGGATTTCGTGTTGCCAGTAATCGCCAAAATCATAAACATATGAAAATTTATCTCCGGCCCTCAAACCTAAATCTCCGATAAAAATTTCACTGGGGTCATCACTATAATAGTTACCTCCTTCATAAGCAATACCATAATCCACTCCCCAGATATGGAAAACATGTAAATGTTGGTTTTCCCAGCCCATCATCATCTGTATCAAATGATGCAGCTCTGCAATATGCGTATTGCCGTCAATGATAAAGCGCCGGTAGATCATTGGCGAAATATTCAGAATGTGTACCTTCAAATGATAGACCGCGGATCTGGGGTCAATGACAGATGGATGGACAACGTTTTTTACTTTCATGACAAGGTGGAGCCGCCAAGGTTTTCAAATCCTTCTCAAGTTATCAAAGAATCAATTGCCCCACACTTTTTGATGCTCTCCTATTGGCAGTCGGCCTAACATTCCTCTGGCTCAATAATTTTGGGGTTCACTTGACATGTTCTAAATGCCTTGTATAATAGATAATCACCATATCATTCATTGAGGAAATTGCGGATAGCTTTTTTTGTATTCTTCTCGAAGGATTAGGTTATTTCCAAAGATGTGTTTGAAATAAAACCTCTTAACCTGATTATTATATTCCCTGACGTAATTCAGATATGCCAGATAATCCGGTAGATCAGTACTGGCCTGTCTGCAAAACAGCTGCTGCATAAACATGGCGGGATCCAGACAGGCGACAGTACTTAGCAAGTTACTTTTCTGCTGCATCCTTGAAGCAAGATTGTTAAACAGGCTATCTCCATGTAAGTCGTTAAATTCACCTTGTGCCAAATAGGCGCGGGTAAACATGATATCTTCCGGATCGGACAGCTGTTTATATTCAGGATAGTGTTTATAAAACCTTTCAAGAATCTGTTTCATTTGCGGCTCACCACCTGTAAGCTGTACGCGCCTGATATTCTGGGTCAGTTTCTCGGTCTCGACCGGATATTTGTAAATCGTATACTGATTAGCTATGGAAGGAAGCAATACGGTAAAGAACAGCCAAAAACTCAGCAGAAGACTGATATTTTTCACAGCTGACCAGCCAGCCATATTAACAAAGTAGGAAAGCGCCAACCAAAACCCCAGGTATAATAGGCTGACCAAATAAAGTAATACCAATTTATCAGCAGAAAATTCTTTGGGAAGGAATAATACAGCAGAAACAAAAAGGACTGCCAGAAGCAGTGCAGATATTAGCATGTAAAATCCAAATCGCCATCCGTAGTGCACATATAAATTAGACGCATCCATTCTTATCAATGGCGCAACGCCAGTCTCGTTATCAAAAGCTACCAGATTAAAAGTGAGCGCAATCAGAAAAAGCGGGACTAGAAAAATGATGATGTACGAAAAATCCACATTGCCGCTCAGAAGCGTCATCGGGTTTGATATCTCGTTTTTAAACAAACGCATGTAAAGACTGATCGGCAGGATTTCCTGATAGTAAGGATACAAATCCCTGTTTCCAATACTGAGCACGCTTAGTGCAGATGGCTCCCAGAATACGTTCAACCGGGAATTGAAAACAGCATGCGATGCTTCGGCTGTCCCATAATAACTTTTCTGTCCTTCCGCAGTTGTGGTATCTGCGCTATAACTGCCGATTGCTGTTTTCAGGGCCTCCTCATTTTTCAATTTTAGCTCCGCAATGGTAGCAAGCTGCTTGTCATAATATCTGCGCCCGTTATCCAGGCTGTAAATCGTTGCCAGAAAAATGCAGCAAAGTAAAATCCAAAAAATCGGACTTGATTTTAACAGATAGAATTCATGTCTGAACAAATTTTTCATGAGGCTGTTCTAAATATTAGGACATGAATGAAAAGCAAAAGTGAGAGCAAAACCAGGATATCTGTAAGACAGCGGAATATACTTTCTGGAATTCCTGCCTGAGAAAAATCGAAGTCTTTAATACTGCCAAATACAGCGCTGCCGACTTTGTAGGTCTGGAATTCAGATTCTTTGGAATGTAGCGTCATATTTTTATTCAGCTCCTGCACATAATAGTTTCTGTAAATCTCAGCCTCGTTGCGAAATGCGAACTCGTCGTAAATGCTATTGCGGGAAATGGCAAAGCTGATGTTGCGAATCAAAAGAAAAGGGTCAAATATACCCAGCAAACTACTTAGCTTTTGCTGTCGGGCAATCCTTTCTTGAAGGTCTTTAAAATGATTATCGTAAACCGAAGAACTATATGCCTCGCTTTTCGTGAGCAATATTCCGTCAATGTTGACAGGCAGCTTGCTGGTAGAATCTACGTTGTACTTTTTTAACATGGAGTCGATAACCGCTTCTTCCCTTTTTCCCATACTATGACCGTCGATACCATTCACAATTTCCTTACGGACAGCTTCACGGAATACCAGGCTCGTAGGCAATGGAAACAGCCGGTCAGCAAAGTTTGCAGTCAGCTTTGGAAACCAAAAAAAAAGAAAAATGCAGGTAAAACAGCTTATAAGGAAAGCGGATTTGAAACTTTCGACGGCAAATGAAACTAGCAATGAAAGACTTGTCAAACACCAATAAAAAAGAAGATAAGATAAAAACAATGCGATAATGGCCATTATGTGGCCCACAGACCACTGTACGCCAAAAATAGCTGAGACTAAAAGAGTCCCGGCAAATATTGCCAAAGTAAGTGCAGCAGTAAACCCGAGCAGAACAGCTGATTTTGCATAAAAAATGGGCCTGGCACCGATCGAATTAGCGGTCATGAAGCCCAGCGTACCGTCTTGCTTTTCCTTACTGAACATTCCAGCTGCGAGGCTAATGATCAAAAGAGGGATCGCAAACTGAAGCAGGAAACTGATATTGAACTCGCCCATCCGAATGAAACTGGAAGAATTCTGTGCCGGGCTGCATACAAAATCGTTCTGCCTGTGGGCCTCCAGGTAAATGAAGGTTCCGGAAAAATTACTGATCCCTTTGTCAAGCAAGCTTAGCGGATTGGCTGGCTTGAAAACAAATGTACCATAATGGGCGGCCATGTGCGGGTTTTTAGGGGTCTGCTCAACCCAGGTCTGCCTTTGCTGCTTTTTATAGAAAGCACGCATCTGGCTTTCGTATTGGTATTCATTCAAACTAATGCCTAAGGCGACCAGCCAAAATATCAGCACAGATCCGGTCAGCCATTTCAAAACAGCACTCCCGGCCAGCATTTTCCATTCATTTTTAATGAGTAATCGAAGTACCATCTCCGGACCTTTTCGTTTAATGCTTTCTTAGCAGTTTGATATTTTCTTTGCTATACATGATCGGATAAACTTGGAACCATTTCGTTACTGTCTCTTCACCAAAAGCATCATAGCAATACTCCATCGTGACTTTGAGACTTTCCAGATAACTCTGCTGGGCTTTTTCAGGATTTTGTGCCGCCAATTCCTTCACGCTCTCTTTCTCTGCCTTTGTATTAGGTAAATGGTGCAGAAATTCACCAAAATAGGCTTCCCCAAAAGCAGCATATTCACGTGTGAAGCAAATGAAGTTATGCCACATTTCGTCCAGGATCAAAATATCATCAAACATAAAAACGCCTGGAAGCCTTCCCATGACCAGAAATTTTTTTGTTTCCTGAAATACATCTTCGGCTTGCTCCCAGGTAACGTCAAAACTGTCGACGAACCGGCTGATAATGTTCTCATCCTGGTATGAAAGAATTGCCTGCAGATCAGGCTCCTTTTTATAAAGCGTTTTTAGTGCTTCCATAGCTTTCAATTTAGACAAGCGGGCTAAACAGTAGCCCGCTTGCTTGTTAGAATTATAGACCTACTTTGCAATGACCACCGCAGCATGGCTTGGTTTTCACTGTATTGCTCTTTACCATTTCAGCTTCTTTCAACATCAAAAGGGCTGCAATGAACTCACTTTTTGAAACCTGAACATTGTTCATTTTCTAAGGATTTAAACATTTCTGCTTACTCTCTCCTGGGTTTTCAGCCTCCCCCAATTGTTGTGCACACAATGTTTTCGGCAATCTTGATGAATGCCCAATGTTTTTATGCTAATTGAAAATCAGCGATCAGATAGCGTTTCAGATGTCTATTGGATAGCGCCTTAAACGACTTTCTCCCATGTAAGAATTTGGTGTTGTCCAGCACAAAAAAATCGTTGTCTTCCAGTTTAATAATGAGTTTCGGGGCGAGCTCAATAGCTGTTTTAAATGCAGCAACTGCCAGCTGCTGTTCCAGCGAATAATTTTGAAGCAGCAGCGACGGGCTGTAAAAAAATTTACCATTATCATAAAAAGGGTGCGTTTGGTCCCCACGCTGGAAGTCCAGTTTCAGCTGGATCTCTGCAAGCGCATTACGGTGTTTTGCAGGCAGGTAATCAAAAGCAAGTTGAACGTCCATCAGAACCGTTTCACCTCCTGTTTCGGCTTGTTTTAAGCAGTGCCAGATCAGGTAGTGGGCATCTGGCTGATCGGTGTGAAGAAACATATCCGTTGACGAGTTCAAAACGCGTCCATTATCCCTTTCAATAATGTCTGTAATAAAAAGTGTCGTCCCAAGCTCATAGACAATCTTGTCAACGAAATGCTGACTAACATTTTTTAAATGATAAAACCCGTTCTCCGAAACATTCTTTTTAATTAGCTCAACTTCCATATACCTGGTTGTTTAAAGTTTTCACAGATAGCAAAGAATTCATTTTTATACTGGCAAAGACGTAAATCAATGATGTGTAAATTATTACCTCCGTCACAATTGCGATGTATACCCCGTTTGCCAGGCCGGTTTGATTCAAGAGCAGCAACAAGGGCAAAAGCAAAACCACCTCTCTTCCGCTGGAAATTACTACCGCTTGCTTGTGATTGCCTGACGATTGGAGTAGCACAAACGAAAGCGCTGATAACGGATAACACAAAACCAGCAGCAAGCACATCCGGAAAGCTGTAAATGCCTGCTTAGGTATTTTTAGCTCCGGAAAAAAAAGGATAAAGATATTTTCAGCCAAAAAGAAGGCCGCGGCGCAAAGAATAGTAGCAGCAATGACCGAATACCTTTTTACAGCCAAGATTGCCTGTTGGCACCGCATTTGTAAACCTGCTCCTAAATTGGCAATAAATGTCGGTTGGAAGCTTTGAAACAACGCCTGTGTCGGAATTACCATCAAGGCAATTACACGGCTTATGATTCCATAAAAGGCCGTATCACCAGCTGAATGTATGCTGATGAATTTTATGATCAGTGCCTGCCTGAAAATATTACTTGATTGAAATATAAATGATGAAAAGCCTATCGAAAAGATCTCTGTGATCACCTCTCTGCTTATTCTTCCCCTAAAATTGATTCGATATGTGCTTTGGATTTGACTAAATGCAAGAAAGCTATAAACCAAAAGGGAGGTCAGCATTGCCCAGCTACACCCGGCGATTCCTATTTTTGGAATTAAGATAAGGGACAACAACACATTGATTAAGACAGAAAGCAGCAGCAGCATGCTTACTTTCCCAAACTGTCCGCTGCTACGCATCAGCGCCCCATAACCCTGCGAAAGAATGACAATCAAAGTCCCTGCGGAAAAAATGCTATAGAACTCATGCGCATACAAAATTTCCTGCTCGTCTGAGCTAAGCGTATGAAGCGTCCAATCACCAACAATCAGATAAGCTAAATGACACATTACTGCGAGCACTACAGCGAGAATATGCATGTTTTTAAAAATGCTCAGAATTCTCAAATCATTATCTTCCCCCACCGCCCTGCTGATTAAAACAGATGCGCCGGTAGCTACAAGACTCGCCAAAGCAGATTGAAAGATCATAAAAGGGGAAAGTAGCGTTACTGCTCCAAGCGCCTGATGCCCCAGAAGCCGGGAAAGAATAATCCCGTCCAGAAACGCATCAATGGACAGCAATGCAACTGCACCTAACGACGCAAATGCATTGGACAAGATCAGCTGGCCGACATCCCCTTTTATAAATCTTTCCTTTTTCACGGCTAATTCATGTAAAGCATATACTTCTCTTCCAGCAGCTGAAAACTCAGGCTTTCGGGATTTACGATTTCAAGCAGTTTCCCTTCCCTCATAATCCCGATTTTATCTGCGTCCTGCATGGTGCGGAACAGGTCATGGGAAGTCATTAAAATCGTCATCCCTGCTTGCTTGAGATTTTTTAAAAGCAAAGAAAACTCTGCGATACTTTTAGGGTCCAGACCGGAAGTAGGCTCATCCAGAAAAAGGATTTTCGCCCTTTTTGCCAATGCGAACGCAATACCGACTTTCTGACGCATGCCTTTCGAATAATTGTCAAGCCGTTTGTTAAAATGCTTTGATTCCAGTCCTGCCTGCTCAAGGTAGAGTCCAAGCTCTTCATGGGTGTAATGAAGACCGGATATCCCGCAGAAAAACTCAAGGTTCTGGATCCCGGTCAAATAACCATAAAGCATCAAGTTTTCCGGCAGGTAAGCGACCAACGGCCGTATCTGTTGATAGTTGCCGCTAATCTCAAAACCATCGATGACAGCTGAGCCCGAAGTAGGCCGGAGCTGATTGGTAAGGATTTTGATCGTAGTCGACTTCCCTGCACCGTTAGCTCCTACCAGGCTAAAAATTTCTCCCTTTTCGACGTTGAAAGAAATGCCTGCAAGCCCTTTATGATCCTTATATTCCTTGGTCAGATCTTTTACCTCAATCATGGAATGCTCAATTTAATTTGGTAAAACCATTGCAGATGCCTGAACTTAAATCGAATACTTTTTTGACGCTGCCATCAGCTATCGTAAGCGAATAAACCGAGTTGGCCGTCGCACCTGGTGAATTGATATAAATGATATTGTTATCCCATTTGCTGATAAAAGCAGAAGATCCAAACACATCCGGGATGCCGGCAAGTGCCCCCTGAGAAGTCTTTGCAGCCAGGTCGATCCTATAATACTTGTAACTAGGCACATCACCATCAAACGGGTAATTGTCAGCAACATCTGCCCGGCAGGTCAGCGCTTTTCCATTGCCATAATACATCAGGCCAAGGCAATCAGCTCCGGTAGCAGTTTTCAGGTTTAGGAAATAGTCTTTGTCAAATGTTGTAGCCCCCTTCTTAATGCGGATTACACCGCTGGGCACGCCAGTTCCGTTGCCTGTTCCATGCACATAAATATCCCCGCTTTCATCGAGTACAAGGCTCCCGCCCGAAAACCCGCTTGCGGTTCCACTGCTCCATATCATACCTGTCCGGCCGTCGGAAATAAGTTTTTCAACTTTTCCGGATGTCCGTCCGATCACGGCCACATATACCGAATCCGCAAGATTGTTAAAGCCAGCCTGGTAATTGCAACCCATAAAAATCTGATCGTCGCGGTGGGTCATCCCCAGGTAAAATATTTGCGTCGCTCCTGTTTTCTGAAGTGCTGTCAGGTCGATCGTTGACGTAATCTGCATGGTGGTGGGATTAAACTTTACCAGTTTGGGCACACCACCGTAGCTGTTGCTGGCCGCATACGCTTCTGTTTCACTGATAAAATCGACCGCACCGAAAGTTTTCAAGCCCTGCACGATAAACGAAGCAACTTCGGTAGGCTTTGCTGCCTGATCAAAACTATATTTTCTCAGCGTTGCCGGTGCTCCGAATGTAGTCACGTAAGCATAACCGCCGTAGCTGAACATCATGCCGTTACTGGCAAGCTCAGCCGCCGAAGCCGTTCCCACTGTTCCGGAGGGAAGATCCTTGGTCCCTAGAAAGTATGTAGTCTGATCCGGGTAGGTTCCGCCTGTCACAGTCATTGCATAGTTGATCGCCTTTTCTGCTTCGGGTTCTTCTTTATCGTTGTCACAGCTGCTGATTATAATAGAAGTACCCAGCAAGAGCAATGTGGCTAAATTGTAAATCTTGTTTTTCATCTTATGTTCTGTTTTTTGATATATAATAGCGAAGTTTTAAGCTGTAATTCCGTCCGGGCAGTTGCACTTTAAAATTGTCATAGAGCATGTTGTTAAAGATATTGCTGGCATCCGCTGAAAATGAGAGCCCAGATTTGTGATGGGTTAACGATAGCCCAAGGTTGTTGACAAACTGCGTTGGGATGATGTTTTTCAGGGTTTTGTCTCCGTCTACCGCCCAGTATAAAAAGTAACTGTTGGTGTAATTGCAGTTCCAGTAAAACTGGATTAAACTGGATTTATTAAGCACATTATCCTTTGTGAAAGTTATTGCCGCGTTGGCAAACAGATAGGGAATATTGGGTAGCCGGGCCCCCATGTAGCGCTCATTGTTGATGCCTGCATTTTCTACCGTAGACTGGTTTCTGATATCTTGAAAGGTTAGGTTTGATTCGACCTTAACCATTTTATGCGGCCTGATCCTGGTTGAAAATTCAAATCCTGTAATGTTTGCTTTCAATAGATTTTGGTACTGCGCAGAAAACTGGGTGGATCTCAGGTAAATGATGTTTTCAATGCTCCGGTGAAAACCAGTGGCTTCAAAATCCACGAACTCTGAATTTAATACCACATTAAAATTGAAATTATCGGAGAGCTCAGGCACCAGGCCAGGATTTGGTTTTAAGAGCATCAGATCGCCAAACGCCTCTGTTTCATCCGGCAAACGGACCGCCTTTTCATAAGACGCTTTTAAAAACAACTGCTCTTTGAGAAAATACGTAAATGCGGTGTTGTATCCCGCTTTGTGAATGGATTGGCTGATCGGAATACTTGCATCGTCAACCAGCTTGTTTCCCCCAAATGATGCGTTATAAAATTTTAATGATGTAATATTGATAAGCCTTCCTTTCAGCAGCTTGGATTCCGCGCTGACCCCACTGACATTTTTTCTCATTTTCTGGGGATTACCGTAAAAGTCAAACCCATAGAAGGAGCTCGAAAATGGGTCGTTACCATTGCGGAAATACTGCTGGTATGTATTGGAAGCAGACAGTATCACATGCTCCACAGCCTGCCAGCTGACAGACTGCTGTGTGTTGAAAACATTGCTGCTGCTGGTAAGCAGGTTCCCTGAAGTCGATATCTCGCCACCCATTGCCCTTCTGTCGACAATTTTTCCCTCCCAGTTATAGACGTTCAAAGTAGTGTCGGCAAAAAAGCCTTTGACTCTATAAAACGAGCCGTAACCATTGATGTGCACGTTTTTGAAGACATCCCGCTTCTTGTAATGCAGCACGCCCCCCGAAAGGTTATCCTCGTTATAAGCCTGCCCGTAAGGCTGGGTCATGATCACATTATTTTGTATCTGATCATAAGTATGCGACAACTGCCCGGTAACAGAGAGATCATCAGCCCATCTGGTATTGATCCAGCCCGTCTGAAATTTTGCGTTATAGAACTTAAACTGGTTATGGAAACGCCTGACATTTCTTGTCTGCGGATTGCCAAATTCATTTGGCACCTCAACAGACACTCTATAATCGTTGGCCGATCTGTTATAACTACCGCTTATTCCAAGGTAGTAATGCTGGGTTAAAAATTTTCTGGCATTGATGTTACTTTTTGTCGTACCATAGCTGCCAATGGCCGTCGAGATGTCCAGGAAGTTTTTATTCTCGTTGCGCGAAACCATATTGATCGCACCTCCGAGCGCATCTGACCCCAAAAAAACAGGTATAACACCTTTATAGATTTCAATACTGGATGTTTGTTCTAATGGTATCAGGTTAATCCCCTGAGTCTCCCCGAGTGCACTGAGCGGCACGCCGTCAAGAAAAAATTTGATCTGTTTACCACTGATACCATTGATGTAGAAATCGGCTTTCGCCCCGAAACCTCCATTTGTCCGTATTTTAATACCACTTGTTCGCCTTAAGATATCAAGAACGCTCTGATTGGTCTTATAATACAGCCTGGTGTTTATTACGGTGATATTTTGAGGGGATTTCTGCATCTGTGACTCCTTTGATGGCGCGGTTATGTGAACCGTTTGGAGCTGTCTGGCTGTATCTTTAACTGCTAAACTCTCTTGTTGGCCAACATGGTTTGGCGGCAAACTCGACTGAGCAATTGCTGTTTCCGATCCTGCAAAAAGAAAGATTACCGCTAAAGATTTAAGCATGCAAGTCCAGGGAATATTTTGTAAAAACGCACCACAGCAAAACGCTTATGCAACGACGTTGCAAATATAGAAAACATTATATCATTATTGCAACGAGGTTGCAAATAAAATCTTTGATAGAGAATTTATTGTTATTGGATATTGGGCCTTACAATCGATCTTGCTCCTCAATTCTTCGTGACTGTGAGGACTGTAATTTCCCACCCAGGTGATACCTGAACGAAATTGCCAAACGGTGCGAGTCGGGACGGTCTTGATAATAATAATCTGTGAAGTCGCTCAGAGAGGCTCCTTTGTATAAATTCGTCCGCAAGAAGTCATTAAAAGAAAAACGCGCATCAACTTTGCCTTTAAACAGCGATTTTCTCAGACCCACGTCCGCAAAAAAGACGCTTCTCCTGCGATAAATGCCCCAGAGCTCATCCGAGGTATAATTAGCTGAAACTTCCATGTTAAATCCAGCAGGCAATTTGATCTGCTGACTAATGATCAGACTGCTTGCCCATAGACTGAACGTTTTTTCCTTTTCGAGCAGCGGTATCGGGTAACGGGTATGATTGATGCCACCCGTTATTTGGACTTCCCAAAAAGGGAAAAGCTGTATGGGGACTGATGCAAGCAAATCCAGGCGCTGCATATTATCGTAGTTGGCACTTTGACTGATAATTGCATTCGTATTTTCCTCTATGACCAGTCTTCTTGAAAGATAATTGGTTCTGCGCCCGTAGCTGGCCGTCAATACATATTTATCTTTGAAGGTGTAATCGGCGGAAAAAAGCCAGGCCATTTCAGGCTTTAAGTATGGGTTTCCTGAATAGTAAAAGAACTGGTCGGCATACCATCTGACCGGATTAAGGCTTGCATAACCAGGCCTGTTGATACGCCGGCTGACTGAGATATTAACTTTATTATGGGAGTCAATCGTGTGGTCAATGGTTAAAGATGGGAATAATGTGGTATAGTCCCAATGGTTTTCTATTCCCTGTTTTACGGTACGCCCGGCAGCAACGGTTGACTCTAAACGCAAGCCGACTTCAATGCTCGTCCTTTCCAATTTCCTGGCGGCTGAAATATACAATGCGGCTATTTTCTCGTCGTATTTAAAATGGTTTGACATCGAAGACGCTTCAATAAATTGTCCGTTGGAAAGCGAATCAAACGTAAACTGATTATCATTGGTTACGTAGGCATATTTGGCCCCGGCCTTCAAAGTGACCATATCGAAAGGCAATTCGATATCTGCTTTAATGGAGCGGATTGTAACGATGCCGGGCTGGTGCACTTGCAGCTTATTGACCACAGAAGCCTGCTCGCCATAATCCTGAATATCCGTCGATAGTACTCCATCCGAGTTATTGCGGTAAGAAATATAATGCCCGTCGACAGTAACCTTCTTTCCCAGACTATCAATGTCGAACTTGTAGCTCAGGTTGGTCGCATTGTAATAATAGGGCTCTTCCAGATAATTATTGGACCTGACTACTCCCAGTAACTTGCCATGAGCATCCAACTTTCGTACAGTCGAACTAGCATTGTCTTTAACAAAATCATCCAGGTAGCCGCTATATCCCGCGCTGATCTGGTGTTTGGGGGCAATTTGCCAGTCAGCACCCAATTTGTAAGTGTAAAAATTGATTTTATGCGGTGTCCTGAGTTCTCTTTTCAAATACACCCTTTCGCCATGCTCAACAATACTGCTGCCGCTACTGCTCTTCATAAAAGTGTGGGGCGTATTGAAGTCCAGGGTGCCAAAAATATTTAGCTTTTTTGTTCGGTAACTCCCGGTTATGTTTTCATTCACCATCCAGAATTTACCTTTTGAAACGCCGCTCCTGAAATCAACGGAATAACCGCTCTGCGTGTTTTTCTTAGTGACAAAATTGATAATACCCGCATTCCCTGCGGCGTCAAACTCAGCTGTGGGTGCAGAAATAACCTCAATTTTACTGATATTTTCAGCATTCATCCCTTTTAAAAGCTGGATCAGCTGCTGCTCTGAGAGATAGGTCATTTTTCCGTCTACCATCACATTGAGCCCGCTGGATCCTTTCAACATGATTTGCTCGTCCTGTCCTAAGCTTACGCCCGGCACCTTACGGAGCAGGTCCAGCGCCGAAGAGCCTGAGGTTAATGCGCTGTTTTGTACATTGTAGATAAGCTTTCCATGCTGCATCTCAATAGTCTGCTTTTTTGATGTAACGGTCACCGCCTGCAATTCAGAGGCTGTTTCGTTTAGCACTATATCAAAAAGGATTTCTTTGGAAGCATCGCCATCGGTCGAAACCGTATCTGTGACCTGGTTAAACCCCATCAACGTTGCGGTGATAACATATCTTTTATTACCACCAAGCACTATACTGAACCGTCCGGCCGAATCGCTCACAATTCCCTCAGGTGCCGTCCCATTTTTTATATGGCTCAGCTGGATGTTCACACCTGCCAGCGCTTTGCCGTTTGGATCTCTGGTGTGCCCGGTAAGCTTTTTCTCTACTGTTTGCGCAGACAGCCGAATAGAGTTAATGCTCAAAAAATGGAGTAAAATGATACAGACGAAAATATGGCGGATAAGTTTTATCATAAGTCGAAATCGTTAGTGCATAGGCCTCATTCATTTGCATCAATGTTGCAAATATATAAAAATCTTCATTTTGCAACTACGATGCAAGATGAAGATTTTTGTTGATCTACATAACTTGGATTTCAGCACCCGCCCCGGATATTTAAATTGCGATATTAGCTTCAGCTGGCGCTAATTAATTCAAGCTGGAAAAGGCTTCAAAGCACTTTTCGGCACGACAATTTGTAGATGCTGACTGATTTGAAATGGAAGAAACCAAGCAACTTTGGTCAACAGTGATAAAAGTCATTCTGAAATCAGCACACTTGCAGGATACCAATATCCCAAGCACTTCCCCGCTACGTTTCAAGAGAAAATATGGAATACCGCCGGAAAAAAAACTGACGCTACGCGTGGTATTTAAAAAACGGGGAACGGATCTTCAAACCGCGTGCCACTTTCCATGAGCTTGATTTCCCGATCGCTGCACAGACATTGCTCGAATTCCTCCAAGATTACCCCCCGGTCCAGGTCCTGCCCTATCAATACCAATTCATTAATCCGGTCACCGAACCTACCCCAACGCAAATCGATCGACTCACGGTTTTCTATATACGATGAATGCCGTAATCGCTGCGCGAGAGGCATACTGGCCCACCAGACGCCTACGGATTCTGCCCTAACTGATCCGCCTGCCTGGCTCCAGTTGAGCGCGTCGGCTGGCCGCGATGCGATCCAGAATAGTCCTTTGCTGCGGATTATGCCGGCAGGCCAGTTCTGCTGGATGTAGTCCCAGAACCGCCTTGGATGCAAAGGCCGCGCATCACGGAACACAAATGAGCTGATCCCGTACTCCTGGGTCTCAGGCACATGGCCGCCACTTTCTATTTTGTCGAGCTCCTGGATCCATCCGGCAGATTGCTCTGCTTTTTCGTAGTCAAATAAACCCGTATTGACCACGCTGCTGATATCCACCTTTGAAAATGAGCTTTCAATCACTTTGGCGGCAGGGTTCAAGGCAGAAATGATGCCGCGAAGTTCTTTCAAATCGGTGGCCGATACAAGGTCGGCTTTGTTCAGGATGATCACATCGGCGAATTCGACCTGGTCAGTAAGCAGATTGACGATCGTACGCCGGTCAGACCCGTCATCATTGAGCTTTCTGCTAAATACAGTATCCAGCGAGCCAAAATCCTTTGCAAAATTGAAAGCATCCACGACAGTCACCATGCAGTCGATGGCCGCCCACCGGGATAAATCAATACCGCTCTGCTCATCGACAAAACCGAATGTCTGGGCAACCGGGACTGGCTCTGAAATACCGGTGCTTTCGATCAAAAGGTAATCAAAACGGTTTTCCCTGGCCAGCTTCTCAACTTCGATCATTAAATCTTCACGCAGCGTGCAGCAGATGCATCCATTGGACATTTCTACAAGCCGCTCCTCGGTACGGCTCAATGTGTTCTGGTCTTTGACGAGCTGCGCATCGATATTGACCTCGCTCATATCATTGACGATCACAGCTACTTTCAGGCCCTTCTTGTTGTGTAGGATGTGATTGAGCAAAGTGGTTTTCCCTGCGCCCAGAAATCCGCTAAGCACGGTCACAGGCATCTTCTTCTGGTTCATAGTGAAAAGTTTATATTTGCAACAATGTTGCAAATATAAACTACTTATCAATAAATGCAACGATGATGCATTTATTGATCTGATAATGCAACATCGTATCCTCGCTTCTGCAAGAGATATACTATTTGGACCGAACTTACCTTATCGCTTTTAAAGGTAGCCGACACCTGAGATCCTTCAATTTTAACAGAAGCAGGTTTGACCCCTTGTATTGAAACTATATCCTCTTTGAACTTCTCAGCGTCAAAGCCGCTGTAAACACTTAGTTTGATGTGCCGGTGGGTCCTAAACATTTGAAACTGCCTTTCTGCCAATATTTGCTGCTCGCTGCGAAAAGGCTCAGACACTCCAATAACCATTCCAGCCAAAGCGATAGCAAAGGCTATGTGGTAAGACCAGATTTCCAATTGGCCATGAAAAGAAAATATTCCCAGATAAAACCTAACCAGTGAAACGCTCAAATATATTAACAGCAGCACCTGCAGCACTAAAAAAAACGGTTTATAGCGGATCAGGACATCAAAATTTGAAGCTAAGCCTGCTATGCTCAGTAAAGGTAAAAGGCAGCATCCGACATGCAGTAATGACACCAATAGGGATAAGGGCAATGGAAGCGCAGACTTTTTAAACATAGGTAGCATAAAAAAAGAATTCAAGAATTTTTACTGATGTTTGCAACATTGTTGCACATAGTAAAAGTTCATCAAATGAAAACAATTATTTTTCTTATCCCCCTGGCATTGATGTTTGGCTGTGGTGGCCCCAATCGAAAAAGCGAAGCACTTATACAAGCCAATCAGGTCCACATGGAATCGGTTACCGTAGCCAGCAAGTTGGAAAAATTATTAGACAGCCTTCGTAAAGAAAATACTGAAACTGCCCAAATAGCCAGGCTAGACAGTATTGCCCGGCAAATAGAACTCTGGGAAGAATCCGTCATTGAAGTGCCCGGCTTTGAGCATGCCCACCAGCACGGGGAGGGCCACCACCATAAACCCGCGCCGCAAATGACCGACGAGTCAATGCTCGACTATCAGCTGAACGCAAAAAAAGCGATCGAATCCATCCGCGACCAGGCTGCACGGCAAGTTTTATAAATCCAGCTCAACCATGAAAAAATTACCCATAATGGTCCTGTTGGCCATCGTTCTCTTAGGATTTACCAACAACAAACCGGTTGCAATTACCTGGAAACATCTTTCCGATGTCCGCTTTTCCAGAAAATTCAACAAGCAACTGGGCATGCATTTCCTTTACCCTACATTTGGGGAAAGCATCCTGCAACTGGAAGGAAAACAAATCCAGATCAAAGGCTATCTAATTCCTGCCGATCCGGACAACAACATCTATGTGATTTCTGCGCAACCCATGTCGATGTGCTTCTTTTGCGGTGGCGCGGGCCCCGAATCCATCGTTGAATTGCAGCTTCGCAATAAGAATCAACGTTTTAAAACTGATGCTGTCAAAACGATCGGCGGGAAGTTACGGCTCAATGCACAAGATATCGAGCACCTGAATTACATCCTTGAAGATGCATTTTTAATTGAAAATTAATAGCCAAATAATTGCAACTTGGTTGCAGTTGAAATATCTTGCAACAAAGTTGCAATTTTCAGTTGACCAAACCAAACACCTATGAAACTAAGGATGCATTTACTTTATGGCACATTGCTTTTCACGGCCATTGCGTTCGTCCAATGTAAAGACTCCGGGGATGACGTTGTGCCGGATGACGAAAACGAACTGATCACCTCGGTCACGCTTAATTTCAAGGAAGCCGGCACAGGCACGGTTAGCTCATTCAGCTACAAAGATGCCGATGGTGATGGTGGCAATGCAGCGACAAGATTTGATACCGTATCGTTAAAGGCTAACACTGAATATACATTGACAGTCGAATTTTTGGATGAAAGCAAATCGCCGGTTGAAGACATTACAGAAGAAGTCCAGGAAGAATCTGACGAGCATTTGCTGATCTATACAGCTTCACCCGATGCTTTGCTGACCTACACTTATGGTGATAAAGATGCCAACAACTACCCGATCGGCCTGACAGGGACTGCAAAGGCTGGCGCAGCTGGCATGGGAAAATTGAAAGTTCAATTACGCCACCAGCCAGGGGCAAAAAACGGCACGCCAACTCCCGGAAGCGATGATGTAAATCTGGATTTTAATTTGAAAATACAATAGACCAGAAGTTTTAGTCTGATTGATCAAGGTGACTTTGCAGGATCTGCGTGTTACCTTGATTCAAACTATTTTTGGATTTTTACCTGTGAACATTCAAGACAAATTCCTTCCAGCAAAAGCCTGGATTGCTCGATCTGCCCACAATTTGATATTTGCCGAACATAGCTGGGTGGCAAATCTGGTAAGGCAGTAATTTCTTCACACGTCCTGCACCGAAAGTGTGGCATTAACAAGCTCTCGCTGGTTGTATTTTGACTCAGGTGGAATTGCGCAACCCCCTCACTGTCAACCAACCTGGACAATACCCCGGCATTTACCAGGTCAATCAAAGTCCGGTAAAGGCTTACGCGGTCTATGTGCTGGTCAAGTAACGATGACAAACGCGAATGGGACAATGATTTGTGGTCCCGCATGAAAATATCCAATACCGCAATTCGGTTCCTGGTTGGGCGAACCCGGCTCTTGATTAATATTTGTTCAGTCTGACTCATCTGGATCGCATTAAAGCCTGCACCGTTTTTCACAAGCAAACATAACAAGTAAAAAGCTCAAATGCAACAGTGTTGCATTTGAGCTTTTTACTTCATTGTCGTCAAATTGCCCAGTACCATTTCAATACGATCCGACAGTAGGTTAGTCCAGAGCTATTGATCAGGTAATATGATGTTTGACAAGCTTAAAAGCCGGCGAGTTTGAGATCAATGTAATAATGTGCACTCATATTGGTTGGAATAGTCTATTCGGGCCAAAAGTAAAATAGCCTCTTAAAATTAAATCTCACTAACTTATAAAATCTTAAAAATGTCGTATTTTGATTTATGAGACGGCTGTGTAGAAATTTGGGATGGCTTTTCGGGACGAATTCTGAGCTCTCACATAACGACCGTTAAACAGGATTGATTTTGCCTATTCGTTCATAATTTTCTCGTTGTCAAAAAGTTATGCTTTCCATTTTACTTTTGGCCCGAATCGGTAGTTTCAGCCGTAAATCCAGATTGGCTTTGCACTGCAACAGCTGCGACACTGATTTTGAAGAGCAGTAAGCTAATTTGTCTAATCAAATCTGAGGTTAATCGGATCGTGTCGCAGTAAAACGCATCTTTGGAAGATACAAGAATGTGTTTTTGCTATAATAGCCTTGTTTTACTAAATCTAAAAATGAGCATGATTTTTTGCAGTAATTTTGCACTTATATGTAATACAGAAAGAAAAATTCGCCTAACAGCGTATGAATCAACTGAATTTATTATATTCTTTGTTGCAGAATTAATTAGCAGGAAGTTATGTCAGTAAAAAAATACGATACTGATCAGGTTAATCCAGATCAATATAAGGGAGCAGATTTTTATGATCACTATAATATATTTGCATCTGATAAATTTATAAGCACCGGCAAAAGTGGAATTTTTGAGCTGCATATTGTAATATTTCAAAAGAAAGGATCCAGGCGGAGAAATTTATATGAATTGGGATTTGGAAAGTGGAACCCCGATACGAAGGAAATTGATGATCTGTTTGAAACCAAAAATGGGGATGTAGGTGAAATTCTTGCAACCGTTGCAGTGAAGGCACTTGAATTTCTTCAAAACCATCCCAGTGCTGCCATTTATGCAGTGGGTAGTACAGAGACCAGGACCAGATTATATCAGCGCCAGATCGCCAAGAATTTGGATATTATTCCGGGATCCCTAAGGATTCAGGGTGTTAGTGTCAAAAACAATCTGGGCTGGTCAGATTTCGAGAAAGGAATAAATTATGATGAATTTTTGTTAACAGCCAAATGATTAGTAAATTTGGTTATAACTAAAATAAAAAGGTATGTCTCATACAGTTGTGAAAGAGAAGTCAAAAAAGACAGAAGCTGTTGTTGCGTATACAGAACAGAGTTCATCACCGAAGCGTGTAATATCTTCGGCATGGGCAAAAAAAGACCTTTCGAAAATGAACATGTTTGATAGAAAGACTGCCCAGATGGAAGAAACACTTAAAAAATTTCCACTACCTTCAAGGAAGTAATAATTCCAGTTGTTTAATCAGCATACACCCATATTCTCTGTTTTCGCGGGTTGCGTGTTAAAATAAAGCTGAAAGAGTATTTTTTATCATTCAGTTCAACGTCGGTCGAGAAATCATTGGTGTCATCGTCTTTAGGAACTTGTTTTGTTCTCTCAAAGGAAATCCCGTTGGCTTGTTCGAAATCAGCGCTGTGGTCAAGTTTACCGGCATAATAATTAAGCTGCTGGGCCTGCAGGCGCAAATAGAAGGATAGCTGTGACACTGATTTTGAAGAGCAATAGACCGGATCCTAAAAAGCTGTCACTTTAACTCCGGTTGTAATTACCTATGTAAGAAATTGATGGCGGGAAGGATTACCTGATCACCATCGTTTTTGTGAAAAATCAGCGGCCAGATCCGACTTAAGAATATGCAAACTCCAGGAATCATGTGCGATGGACTTTACGAAAGCCAATGTATCATGATGGATCCAGGCTGATGGATTGAGCGTATCCATACAGGTACCCAGAAAATTCATTCGGTCCCCAATTGGCATATGTCTCACAAATGCCAATTCAGTCATGAGCAATAAACTTTCGATGTATTCTCCCTGATAAAGCCCCAAACCGGGATACAAAAAATGGCTGATGGGCATATTACATTCCGCCTGCAACTTGCGAAGTTGCTCGCTTGCCTGATCGCAAAGAATCGTAAGTGCTTCTTTTTCTGTCGACAGCTCAGACAGTGAAGGGTTGATATTTTGAAGTACATGCAGTAAATAAAGCAGGTGTGGCCAACTGATCTGGATCGTATAAGTGGGCTTAATCCGTTTACTGTGAGCGTACTGCTTCAGGTTAAAGCCAAAATTGGCGATTATTTCACCGACAGCTGCTTGGGGATGGCTCTTGGCAACATGTATAAACCTATTGCCCAGCTTGTTAAGCTGCCCGGAATCACCTGACAAACGAACCCCCATGTTCAATGAAGTTGGCTGGAGTATTAGCATATTTTCTCATATAAGGATTAAATTAAAAGAAGGGACAGCGGCGACTGACGGCAAAATATTTTTTTATTATAAAATAGCCTTTGATGTAGTATTTCGGACATTGGCCACACCCTTTTAAGATGTAAGCTCCCGATGTTTTTTTATAACCTATACCTTGCCATTAAACCCGGCAAATACCCATTTTTCAATTTGCTGCGCAGCAAATACGGAACGATGCTTTCCACCGGTATAACCCAAAGAAACAGACAGGCAGCTGTACCCTTTTTGAAGGTAGTCATTAATGGCCAGCGCGAGAACCGTTTGTATGGCGGCCAGTAATCGGGGCATTTCGGTTTCTATCTCCAGATAATCAGCCACCGGTTTATCCTTTCCCGTGAGTGAGCTAAGGCCGTCTATTAAACCAGTGTTTTTAATGCACCTGCAATCAGCCTGGGCGGCCCCAAAACAAAACCACCGCCATGTCCGGATAAATCTGTGGTTACCCCTTGCTATATGAAAAACTTGTGATCTGTATGGTCAACATATTTGATTTTCCAATTGCTATATCCTGAGCATGGCCAAAGTTTCGGATTTAATCCAGGATTAGCTTGATCCCTTTTTTGTCGGGCAAGACCTTATAATGATTTTTCTCGAGGTAAAAGTTGCCCTGGTCATCGTGCGTGAAATGTTGTAAGACATAACTTGCTTTTTGATCTTTTAGCTCTGCTTGCTCGATTAGTTCGGGATCTGTAAGAAATTTATGTATACCATACCATGAAAGTAGTGCAACCACGATGATCGCCACCAGAGGAGCAATGTTTTTACCTGCCGCAGCTGCAAAAACTGTCCATGCAGATGTACCATGGTTATAGTGGTGATTTGTCAC
The DNA here is from genome assembly GCF_039919315.1 of Dyadobacter sp. Lineage (GTDB taxonomy): Bacteria > Bacteroidota > Bacteroidia > Cytophagales > Spirosomataceae > Dyadobacter. The sequence goes on from NZ_JBDSFX010000012.1 coordinate 32,880, forward strand.
TATCGGTTTAACGGAATCGTTTATTTTTGTAGCTGCCTGGTCAACCTTAGTAGCCGCCTGCTCCAACACCAGCATAAGCGGGACGAGCTCCTGATCAATATCTGATTCAGGAAGATTAAACTTGCCAGCGAGGCGATGGAGCTCTTGTTTTAATTTTTGTGATTTTTCCATCATGCAATGATCTGGTCAATTTCCTTTTGCTTCTTTTTATACATCATTCTTGAGATCATACCCATGGTTGCCGGATCCGGATCTGGCTGACCAATCAGGTCAATGATTTCTTTGACGGCCCCACCGTTGCCCAAGTCCCCAAACTGTTTGAGGTCAACACCAAGTTCTTTGAGTTTTTCTACTGCCTTTTCCGCTGTTTCTATTCCACCAAAAGTACCCATGTTCACGAGCATGGTTAAAGGGAATTGCCCGGAAAGTTCCTTGGATAAAGCGGTATAATAATTTACACATGAATTTAATGCATCACGACCAGCGACGACGACAAAGATGCGCAGGGCAATACCCAGATCAGCGAGTTCCTGCCGGAGGATATCGGCAGTCACATCATGCTGTAATAGGCTAAGAAATTCCGCTGATTCAGGGGCGCCAAAATCGACATAATATTTTTCTGATTTGGCACCGGCAAGCCCTTCAAATAGACTAATGATTTTTTCACGCTCGAGCTTTTTATACTCGTTGAGTATTTTAAAGCTCCGTACGCGATCTTTTCCAACGACCGCGCCAAGACGGGCAGAAGAAGTTTGTGTAGATTCGTCCAGGTCGATAAAATTTGTTTTTTCTTCTTTCTGGTTTTGTGCTACAAACCAGATGAACAGGGATTTTCCAACGCCCCCTTTTGACTGTAAAATAAGATTGACCTGCTTCATGCTAATAGTTGGTTGATATAATAAAAGTACAATTTTGATTAAAAGTTTGTAAAGTCTAAATCAGAACCTTTTTTCCCTTTTGGTTCTTTGGTTGCATTTTCAACGATTGTCCCCCAATCCTGATCAGGCTGCACGAGCAGTTTTTTGCTTTCGGAAGGGGGGAGCACAGAAATGACAGGATGCTGTGGCAGCTGTGAAGCCTGGTTGTTTTCAGCAGGTGGCAATGTGCTTGCAGCAGTGAGCAATTGTTTTCTAAGCCTTCTTTTGAGATTGTATATGGAATGATCAGAAATGGTAATGCTCAGTTCATCTTTTATCTGTTGTATCATGATCTGTGCGGGTATGGCAAAGAGATCCTTGCCATAGTATTTAGCCAGGACATCAAAGCGCCCTTTCAGATTGAGATCAAATGCTTGTATGACATATTTTTTATCCATAATACAAATAAGAAAGGGTTATAGCACAAAATTAAATCAAAAGTACAAACAAGCAACAGGATAGATAAATATTTTTTGAAAAGTTTGCTAAATGCTATATATTCGTTTTTTGATGGTACTGTTAAAGGGAAGCAAGCCATGTGTTTGTATATACAAATTCTCCGCTTCGCTTCAAATTTGCACATACAAACACACCGGTCGTGCCTCCCTTGACTTGGGTGGCCAGCCACCATTTTGAGCCGGGGACGCGTCCCCTTTTTAAGTTTATACTATGGAAGACGAGAAGAACCCGCATTATGAAGCCCGCAAGGCTAATGCAGCCAGGCGGGAAAATAAAGGTAAAATGATCCCTGTCCGGGTCACCGAACAGGAGCATGCGCAGATCAAAGCAAACGCAATCCTGGCCGGCCTGAGCGTGTCTGAATACCTGCGCCGGCTGAGCACCGGCCACCAGGTGCAGGCACGGTTTGAAAAGGAGGAAAAGCGCAACCTGCAAGGCATAGGAACCAACCTGAACCAGCTGGCAGCATATGCCAATAAAGGTTTCTTTTATGAAAAGCCTTTGCTTGAAGTTTTGGAGCAACTTAAAAAAATACTAAAAGCATGATCGCCAAAACATCGATCGGGTCTAATTTTTCCGGAGCGATCCATTACGGCGCGGGCTATACGGTTGAAGGGAAAGAGGTCATGGGCAAGTCCGATCTCCTAATAACGCATAACGTGGTTTCCCGTGATCCGGAAGGCATCGCCGCCGAGATGCAGCAGGAGGCGTCTTACAGTCGGTGCAAGACACCAGTGTGGCATTCGTCGATTAGTTGGAAGCCGGAAGAGAAGCCCACGCGTGAGCAGATGATCGAGACGGCAAACCGTTATTGTGAAAAAATGGGGGCAGACCCGAAAGAACACCAGATTGTGGTCTATGAGCACCATGACAAACCCCACCAGCATATCCATGTTTACATCAACCGCGTGCCAACAGATGGGAGCAAAGCACTGGAAACTTCGCACAACTACGCGCGCAATGTCCGGATCTGCAAAGAGATCACCCAGGAGCTAGGTTTTTCCAAACTGGAAAAACTGGAAGAAGGCAAATTACGTCATGTGGCCGTTAACCAGGAGGATGCCCAGAAGGCGGTCAACATTGCTATCAAGGCTGCTTTAAAAGAAAAGTCCCACGATCCGGATGACATGGAGCGGCGGTTAAAAGAAAAGGGGATCGAGTGCAAATACAAAGTAGAAGAAGGTAAGCTGAAATATTCGAGTTACAGCTATCAGGGCGTGCCCATCAAAGGGCAAGACGTTGGTTTTACCGCAAAACAGTTACAGGCCAGGCTCGATAAAAACCTGGAATTTAAAAAGGAACAGCAAATCAAACCGGAACAAGAGAACCAGCAAAAACGCAGGCGCGGTATGGGCTTTTAAAGCTGTCATTCCTATCTTGACAAACAGTCAAAGGCAGCAAACAGGAACGGAATGGAAGAAATGAGCGTGCTACGGCAATGCGTTAACAGCCTTTGGACGCATATACTATATATCCACCTAATCAGGATTTGATGACAAACATCCTTTTCTTTTTGTTGGTCCCATTTGTGCTGGGACTCGCCCTTCACTGGCTGCTGGTCCTGTTTTATAAAGTCGGCCTGGGTTTTATCACTCGCTTCTTTTACCGGGGCGTGTTTATTACTGACGACACGCTTTTCAAGCAAGATATTCTCTGGAACAAGCCACAGATCAGGTTTATGTTGGCACTATTGCCATGCCTGGTACTGGGAGTCCTTTTTCCCACTATTTTGACCGACCCTATTACCAATAGCAGCTTTTTAAAATTGACCATGCAGGCCACAACTGGCATTTTCCTTGCATTTGTGTCCTATATTAATTTCAGGGGCAGAAAGAAGGAGACTAGCAGTGCGCCTGCAGCACGCAGGCCGGGCAATGGTTTTGTACTGGATCCCATTGATACAACTTCACCGGGCGGTCTTCTGGTATTTCAGATATTTTGTGCACTTGCTGAGCATGAACGTAATGTTATTGTTCAACGGACAAGAGCCGGCCTGGATTCTGCACGGGCGCGGGGAAGAAAAGGCGGGCGACCAAAAGGGTTAGCTGTAAAATATCAGAAGATGGCACCCTCTGTGAAAAATCTATATGAATTAGGTCAACAATCTACGACTGAGATCATGAACTCGTTCCAGATCGGAAGCAGAAGGACATTTTATAAGGTATTGCGCCATGCAGGAGTGATCATCAAACCGATTGATCGCTCAGGGCGTAAGGATAATGAAAATCCCTTAGCGTAATTCTTTGTCCATTTGCTAAAAGAACCCCTACTGCAAACCGTGAGCGGTAGCACCATAGAGATTGATAACCCGACGCGCGGGATCTTTATTTGCGGCGGGGCTGGATCTGGCAAGAGCAAAAGCATCATTGAGCCCATTATCCAGCAATCCGGACAGGTTTACAGGCCTTGTCTATGATTTCAAGTTTCCGGTCTTGGCATCGGAGGTAAACGGTGCTTACCAAGGCAGCAGGGTCAAGACCTGGTTTGTCAACTTCACAGATTTAACATACAGCCACCAGATCAACCCGGTCAGTCCGAAGGTAATCACCAATGCCAGCTACGCGCGGGAAGCGGCCAAAACAATCCTTTCCAACATTGATTTTAAAGCATCGCAAAAGCGGGACTTCTGGATCCAGTCGAGCGAAGCAATCCTGACAGCAGCAATCTGGTACCTTAGAAATAACCATCCCCAATATTGCACTTTGCCACACGTGATCGCGCTGATGTTAAAACATGAGCCGAAAGAGCTGATCAGGCTTTTTCAACAAGACCTGCAGGTTAAAGCGATCATTGCCAGTGTGGCCAGTGGATCAGAGAGTGAGAACCAGCTGGCGGGTGTCTTTGCGTCAATACAGAACTACCTGTCTACACTGGCCACTCCTGAAATTTTCTGGGTACTGTCCGGAGATGAAGTACCGCTGGATTTGAACAATCCGGAAAACCCTGGTATTCTAACGGTCGGTAATGACCCTACGTTATCTGATACATTAAGCCCTGTGATTTCCCTGATTGTCAGTATGGCGACAAATGCCTTGCTGTAAAATTCTATGGCGACTGAACCATTGCTCACTGTTAGTGTAGGGACAATGATTGCCGGACTATTGCTATTTTGATACAAGCTCATGTCTTTTTAGGTACAATAGTATGTTAAAAAAGCTGAAACTCGGCGTATCAAATTTTTGCAAATGCGACTTTGATCGCACGCACTTCACGGATCCATCTAGCGGGCTTTTTTTCACCAGGAGTAATAATGCGGAATGGGTCTTCGCCTACGGCAAGTGGCTGGCCGTCTTTTGTGGTTGCCAATAGGATCACCCGATCTGTAAACTCGGGATCGATTTCGGCCAGGGAGTAAATCACTTCGTAACCATCAGCAGCAGTGATCAATACATATTTTGCCAGGTTTTCGCCCCGCAGCTCGGCTCCGGTTGTAACACCTGCTTTTTCAAGGATCTCAATCAAGGCAACCCCGGAAAATTCATGCTCTTTTCCATCGCGGTCTTTAACTTTTGATTGTTAGAAGCATTTGTTTAATGCTCTTTCCGGAATGCCAAGGTGTCCATCCGGTTTGTTTTCAAGCATTTAGCTGCTTAATTGTTGGCTATGTAATGCTGGCAGTCGTTAGTAACTGGATGGAAATCGTCGCATTAACAGATACTTTGCACCCAAGGGATTGTGCCAGCAGAAGATGCTCACTGATATGGAGCCGCGCCTTTGATAACTCCTGGATCCTGGATTCGCTTTTGGCTTCAACGATACCAAATCTTTCCTGCATACTAAAATTTTTTAAATGGTGATACTGGATCTTTTGGTTTATGAGGCTTAATAATAGATCACGTGCATCGTCACATTCAAAGGTGCCTGAGATTAAAGGAATGTCAGCATTTTCCATATTTGGGCCTGATTAGGTTAGTTTGTAATATTGAAATCTTCTATCACACGGTATCTTATTAATTATCCAACATTCATGTGCGATATCATTGCGACATTACCCGGAATGCTTTGTACATATTTTTTCATTTCTGATAGATCGTCTTGTAACTTTTTTATCTTTTTTTCGCGACTCTTTATATCCTCCTCGTTCATGTCGCTGCTTATTTTCTGCTCATGGTACTTTATCTTCACCTGAACCAGCTGAGAAATGAGCTCCATGGCATCACTTGCGGGAAATTCACCTTTGACCAATTGAATTGTCATGATTGATGTGGTTATGATGTTAAGTTGTTTTTTTCACTTTGACTTAGAAGCTTGACTTATTGCCCCTGGCCCAATGAGAACCCTGGTGTTCCATCGAACGTATATAGGTTCTCGGTCTTGATGGAATCGATCTTTTCGTTTATGCATTTGGAAAGAAGCTCGACGATAAAAGATTTGCTCATCGTAACCCCGGACTCTGCCTGGAATCGGCACCGCCAATGATCGGTGCAAAAAGTTTCTTTGAATCCATCGGGCCATACCTTGATCCCCCTGTTCGTGATCATTTTAAGTTTAATGCCGTCCGCTTCAATTTTGCTGACTATGCCTGCGAGCTCGTCCGGATTTGATCCACTCCAATGGACAAACACATCTACACCGATCAGCTCCTTGGCTAGTTGCGGTTTGCGCTGATACCGTGGGAGTGTAAGCGCTGCATTCTGCGCATAGGTAACCGGCTTTAATTCCGAAGGTTTCTTCCCAAGATTTGTGATGACTGCATCAGCGAATTCACTGGTACCCACTTTCAACTTGCTGGTCCCCTCTTTAAATATGTCATAGGTATGTATGCCGTCTTCAATCGTTTTCAACCAAGCATTCTGCACCTTTTCGGCCACATCTGTCTGACCTATGTGATTTAGCATCATCACTGCCCCCTGCAACAAACCTGAGGGATTAGCCATGTTTTGACCTGCCCTTCTTGGCGCTGAACCATGGATTGCCTCAAACATGGCGCACTCTTCCCCGATATTGGCTGACCCGGCCAAACCAACTGAGCCTGCAATCTGTGCCGCCACATCGCTGAGCACATCCCCGTATAGGTTAGGCATCACAAGCACATCGAAAGCCTGTGGCGTGTCCGCCATTTTCGCTGCGCCGATGTCGATGATCCAATGTTCATTTTCAATGTCAGGATACTCTTTTGCGATCTCATCAAAGACGCGGTGGAATAATCCATCGGTCTGTTTCATGATGTTGTCTTTGGTGAAACAGGTAACCTTTTTCCTTACCTGCTGCCGGGCGTATTCAAAGGCGTAGCGGACAATTTTTTCACATCCGGGCCGGCTGATCAATTTCAGGCATTGCACTACTTCATCTGTTTGCTGATGCTCAATGCCTGCGTAAAGGTCTTCTTCATTTTCACGTACGATGACAAGGTCCATAGCCGGATGCTTTGTGCTTACAAAAGGATGAAGGCTCATGCAAGGCCTTACATTTGAATAAAGCCCCAAGAATTTACGCGTAGTGACATTTAGGCTTTTATACCCCCCGCCCTGTGGCGTTGTGATAGGGGCTTTTAAGAAAATCTTATTACGCCGGATGGTTTCCCACGCCTCTGGTGCTATCCCGGCCGCGTTGCCGGCCAGGTAAACGGCCTCTCCTACCGTAATTTCTTCAATGTTAATCGCGGCACCGGCTGCCAAAATAATTTTTAAGGTCGCATCCATAATTTCCGGGCCGATCCCATCGCCTTTTGCTACTGTAATTGTTGTCATCCTTGTTAGTTTGATTTACAGCTGCAAAGCTATTTTTAATAATACATATATTTTTATTTATATTTACTATGATTAGCATAAACGATTTTTATGAATTATACTTTAAACCAACTTCGGATATTCGTTGCTGTTGTGAGAGCTCGAAGTGTCACCAAAGCGTCAGAAGAGCTTCATTTGTCACAGCCAGCAGTGTCTATTCAGCTCAGGAACTTTGAAGCACAATTCGACATCCCCCTTACTGAGGTAGTCGGAAGAAAGATCTACATCACTGATTTTGGGCGAGAGATCGCTGCGGCGGCCGAAAGCATTATTGAACAAGTGCATGCCATTAATTACAAAACACTGGCTTACAAAGGACAATTGGCAGGTAAATTAAAAATCTCGGTGGTGTCTACCGGAAAGTATGTAATGCCGTTTTTTTTGTCAGAATTCTTATCCCAGCATGCAGGGATAGAGCTTATAATGGACGTGACTAATAAAAGTAGTGTATTAGAAAGCTTGGAAAACAACGAGGTTGACTTTGCCCTTGTGTCTATATTACCTACTACTATAAATATTGATTGGCTGGAACTTTTGCCAAACAGGCTCTTTCTGGTTGGCAAGACCGGGCAAAATGTCAACACTAAAAATGTTGTCAATGAACAGCTGCAAATCTATCCTTTAATTTTCCGGGAAAAAGGTTCTGGTACCCGCCTAGCCATGGAGCGCTTTATTTCCGAACAGAACATTACCGTCTTCAAAAAAATGGAGCTTACGTCCAATGAGGCAGTCAAGCAAGCTATCCTGGCAGGACTAGGTTATTCGATTATGCCTTTGATAGGTATAAGGAATGAGTTAAGTAACCGTCAATTGGAAATCATAGACGTCCAGGGCCTGCCAATACAGACTACATGGAGCTTGGTCTGGCTTAAAGAAAAAAAGCAGTCCCAAGCTTCTCTATCTTTTTTAGAGTTTGTCACCAGCCGAAAATCGGCAATCATTGAGCAGAATTTTAGTTGGTGCGAGCCATACGAAAAATAAACTACTGCATGGATCAATTAATAGATCATACTATTTGAAAATGACAGGGGACTATGTAAGCCGATTATCACGAGCATCCAGAACACTAAATAAGAGATTACTCAAAAAATGGGCTGTAAAGTTATTCTGATCAGTACTACTAACATCGGTTAGTTTGGGGAGGTAATTACTGAAAAACTGTTGAAAATGGGACGTTTCTATCAAGGTACTGCTCAGTGACCTAGGATACTGATATGCGGGATTGTATTCACTTACGATCTCAGCAATCTTTCCGCATAAATCCTTATAGGCTTTGAAAACCTCAGCTTTATTAATCTCCTTCACATCTTTGACCAGATACACTTTACTGCTTTCCGAAATCACAATCTGATTTAAAAAGCTCTTGTTGTAATCCATTTTCCCGGAACTCTGGGGAAGCTCCTGCGTGAGCAGTTCAATGATGGTTTGCAATTTGACCCTAGCATCCTGGATATTCTGAAGCCTGAAAATAACCAAAAATTCCATGTAGCTCCAATACCAGTTTAGAATATAAAGCAGAAGACGGTGCTTATTCTCAAAATAGCGGTATACCGTGGCCTCAGTCGAATTTACCTCTGCTGCGAGCTTTTTAAATGTAAAATGCTCGAAACCCAATTCGAAAATTAGGTCAATAGCGCTCTTTACCAATTGTTTGCCCAATTCGCTGCTCTCAGGGTCCTTCAAATAGACCTTCTCATTCAAATGAAAACTCAACTGAAAATCCATAAAACGTCATTTATACCTCGAAAATAGCAAAATAACGAACATCGGTAGTAAATATTCCAATAAAAATATATTTACTTTGTCAAATAATGGTAATACTATTGACATTAGGCTTAACGTTTAACTTGAACTTCAATTCAAAGTTTATGGAAAAAGTAACCCCTTTTAGAAGAATATGGGACTTGATACTTCTAGACCGGTCGGACGCAATAGCAATTTACTTTTACGCCATCTTAAGCGGTTTGGTGAATTTGAGTCTTCCACTAGGCATCCAGGCCATAATAGGGTTTGTATTGGGGGCATCCATGGTAACATCTATTTATGTATTGATATTCTTGGTTGTCATCGGAGTTGCTATGGTTGGAGTGATGCAGATCAATCAGATGAAGATTATTGAAAAAATACAGCAGAAAATTTTTACTCGCTATGTTTTTGAGTTTGCAGACAAGATCCCTCGATTTGACCTAATAAAAACAGACGGATTTTATCTTCCTGAAAAAGTCAACCGCATTTTTGATGTGATCAGTGTTCAGAAGGGCTTATCAAAATTGATGCTTGACGTTCCTGCGGCAAGTATCCAGATCATATTTGGATTGTTGCTGCTTGCAATCTACCATCCTTTCTTTATCGTTTTTGGCCTGACATTACTCATTATACTGCTTGTGATCTTTCGGTGGACCGGTACAAATGGCTTAGAAACTAGTCTAGAGGAGAGTGTCAATAAATATAAAACAGCTGGCTGGCTTGAAGAAATGGCACGGGTCATCGACCCCTTCAAACTCAATTATGATGCCCACTTGAACCTAACAAAAACGGATGTATATGTTACCCGCTATTTACAGTCGCGCACCGACCACTTTGCCATACTACTAATACAATACAAAACACTAATCATCACAAAAGTCGCTATTACTTTGGCGATGCTTGCAGGCGGCTCTTATCTTCTGCTGGGCCAGCAGCTCAATGTCGGTGAATTTATTGCTGCTGAAATTGTGGTGCTCATTGTGATTAATGCGGTGGAAAAGCTGATCGTCAACTTGGACAGCGTATATGATATGGCAACAGGGCTTGAAAAGCTTGCCAAGGTGACCGAAAATCTTTCTGAACGCGAAGGCGATATCACGCTCGAAAAAGTGCATACAGGTGTAGATATAGACCTGATCAGTTTTTCCTTTACATTTCCCAACAATAAAAAGATATTAAAGGATGTCAATATGCATATCGCTGGTGGTAGCCTTGTCGGTGTCTTCGCAAACGGCATGTCTGGTAAATCTACCTTTTTAAAAATCCTGGGGGGGCACTTCCAGCAGTTCTCAGGGTCTTTGATGTTCAATAAAATCCCGCTGAGCAATTACCGGCTTGCCTCGCTGCGAGAGAAAACCGGTATGTACCTGAATCAGAAAGATATTTTTATCGGGTCGGTATGGGAAAACATCATCGTTGGCAGAAACCACATTAGCACACAAGAAATTATCAGTCTTGCCGAGAAAACAGGGCTTTCCGGTTTCCTTGATTTGTTACCGGAAGGGTTCCAGACCCAAGTTGACCCTAACGGCAAGAATCTTCCCAGTCAGTACATCAAGCGCATTTGTCTGCTTAGGGCACTATTGGACAAGCCGATCCTTTTACTGCTGGAAGATCCCTGGGAAGGAATGGCCGGGCCAGACAAGCAAAAAATGATGGAATACTTGTTGGGTAAACCAAACAATGCTACCGTCATTGTTATAAGCAATGAGGATGAATTCCTGGAACGGTGCGATTACCGTATTCTACTAAGTAACGCAGCAGCCACCATAACCCGCAATATAGAAAATGGATCCGGTAAAGTATAAAATCCCACTCAAATCCCTGGATGTAATTTACTTGCAAGATCAGGAAAGCAAGGTCCGCTATTGGTTTTATGGCATCGTTCTCCTACTCGGACTCGCGCTCTTTTTACCCTGGACACAAAATATCAAGGCCCGGGGCGATATTACCTCCCTTTACCAGGAGCAGCGCCCCCAGAACATTAATTCCCCCATTCCCGGCAAAATCCTCAAATGGGCTGTAAAGGAAGGCGACTTTGTTAAAAAAGGCGACACGATCATGCAGATATCAGAGATCAAAGAAGATTATCTGGATCCAAACCTGGTAGGCCGCACCCAGCAGCAGGTGGACGCCAAAAAAGGTTCGATCAATTTATACAAGGGAAAAGCGGCCACCTCAGTTTCTCAAATGCAAGCATTGCAGGCAGCTAAAATTTTAAAAATCAGTCAGCTTGAAAATAAGCTAGGACAGTTAAACAACAAGCTGACCGGTGAGCAGGCAGAGCTGGAAGCCGTCACCAATGAATTTAACCTGAGCAAGGATCAATACGAACGCCAGCAGACAATGTTCGAGCAGGGGCTGGTTTCCCAGACCCAGCTTCAGCAACGGAACACCTCCTTTCAGAATGCGCTGGCTAAAAAAATAGCCGCCGAGAACAAGATTGCCCAGACAAGGCAAGAACTGCTCATTGTCGAGATCGAACAAAACGGCGTGCGTCAGGAGTATGCCGAAAAGATCAGCAAAGCAGAAGGTGACCGGCTGCAAAGCCTGAGTAATATCGCATCCGGACAAGGGGAAATGGCCAAGTTGGAAAACCAGGTGGCAAACTATACGATCCGCAATGGCATGTATGTAATCCTGGCACCACAGGACGGTCAGATCGTGCAGGCAAACAAGGCGGGAATTGGCGAGATCCTTAAAGATGGCGAACAGGTCACGATGATCGTCCCGACGCGCGTGAATTATGCCGTTGAAATGTACGTGCGCCCGGTGGACCTGCCTCTGGTCAGCATCGGTCAAAAAGTCCGGTTTATGTTTGACGGTTTCCCGGCCATCATTTTCAGCGGCTGGCCTCAGAACAGCTACGGAACGTTTGGCGGAAAAGTGGTCGCCTTCGAGCATACGATCAGTGCCAACGGGATGTTCAGGGTGCTTGTGGCAGAAGATAACGCTGACCGGCCCTGGCCACAGCAGCTAAAATTGGGAACTGGCGCGCAGGGCATCGCTTTGCTCAAAGACGTGCCATTATGGTATGAGCTTTGGCGGAACATCAATGGGTTCCCACCGGATTACTACACCTTGAAAGAACCGGGGCTGAAAAATCCGGGCAAAGGGAAATAACATGGCCTCCAATATGAAAATCTTAGTAATCCAATTGAGCCTGACGGTAGCGCTGGCAGGTCTAGATGTGGCCATCGCGCAGGATTCCACAAAGACGCTAAACCCGGTGCAGGTGATGGAACTAGTCCGAAAGTTTCACCCTGTCGCCAAACAAGCCGTTCTCCATATTGAAAAGTCTCAGGCCGACCTGCTTGTCGCGCGTGGCGGGTTCGACCCTGTCGTAGGTGCATATGTTTCAAGCAAACGCTTTGAGGGGACCAATTACTATCGCAGCACTTCACCGGAAATCCTCATTCCTACCTGGTACGGGATCGAGGTGCATAGTGGTGTGGACAACTACACAGGCGAGCGGCTTGACCCGACGATGACCAAAGGACAATCTGCTTTTCTGGGTGTAAGCGTTCCACTTGCACGGGACCTGATCATGGATAAGCGGCGTGCATCCTTAAAACAGGCAAGAATTTTTAGGTCGCTGGCTGACACCGAGCAAAGACAGGTAATAAATGATTTGCTAATGGATGCTATGGATGCTTACTGGCAATGGGTAAACTACCATAACCAGTTTCTGATCGTCCAGGCCAACGTGGTTATTAATGCACAGCGGCTAGACTTTGTACGTAAGTCGTTACTGAATGGTGAGCGTGCAGCCATTGATACCATTGAAACGCTGGCTCAATTACAGAGCTTTCAGTACCAGCAAAATCAGTACAAGCTGGAATTCCGAAATGCAGGCCTAAGGCTTTCAGCTTTTCTGTGGAATGATGCAGCAGAACCCTACATCTTACCAGAAACGGTTTTGCCGCCCGCAGACTGGGACAACCAACAAAACATGACGGATTTCGAGTTGGACCTGGCTAGCCTGCTTATAGCAGCCGCCCAGACACATCCCGAACTTAGAACCTACGATTTTAAACTCCGCGCCCTGGATATTGAAAAAAGGCTCAAATTTCAACAGCTTTTGCCCAAAGCCGATTTTCGCTACAACCATCTGAGCAAAGGCTATAATGCACTGGCCAGCGCGGGGGAGCACGCAATCTTTGATAACAATTATCAATACGGCTTCAAGTTTGAAATCCCACTACGGCTATCGGCTGGCCGCGGAGAATACAAGATGGCACAGCTCAAAATTCAGGAAACACGACTTGACCAAACGCAAAAGCAGCTGGACCTGGAAGTTAAAGTCAGGCAATACCATAACGAATTCAATACGCTCAGGGAGCAGATCAGCTTACAGAGTTTAAACTATGCTAACTATCAGCAACTAGTAAAAGCTGAAGAACTCCGGTTTTCTAACGGAGAAAGCTCACTATTTCTGATCAACAGCCGGGAAAACAAGGCATTGGAAGCCAGGCAGAAGCTGGTCGAACTTAAAACAAAATACTTCAAAACAGCGTATGCTCTCCAATGGAGCGCCGGGTTATTGGATTAAAAGCCTAATCCAAAGAATACTTCAGAATAATATCATCGTAAATTTATTAATTTAGGATGATTACGTACTAAATTGGAAATTTATACTTTTCATAGGGTCAAATTAATTTAGAAACTAATGTTTAATCCTCCCATTATGACCTTTGCAACCTAAGCAGCTTACCTGGTTTTTAACCTGCGGAACCGGGCTTAGCGACTTTTGGTGCAGGAAGTCATTGGCAAAATTGGTGCTTAATGTGGCCAGCGCCTGGTCATAGTCCGGACTGCTGGCTGATGGCAAGGCTATGCTATTACCGAAGGTGTCCGGAAAAAACTGGATGGATAGCGGTTTGCGCCGGAGAATCTCAATGAAGTCATTTCGATGGTCCGTAATGACGGTTTCGTCATAGCAGCGCGCGAGCGTGCCGGCCATGTAAGCAGCCGTTTGCACCAGCACATCATCCTGGAAACCGACAAAGCCGAAGCTGGATTCATTGAACAGGTTCGAAATGTGGTTCTGCTCGATATACCGAACAAACCCTTTCATAAATGTTTGGTCGCCAAGCTGGCTTGAGACCAGGTCGAGATTAGGCAGCAGTCGGAACAGCTCCCGGTCAGCCAGGCTGTGCAGGAACTTGTAGAAGGATCCTATGTAGCCAAGCCCCTCCCCTATCAGTTGTCGTTTGTCGACGATGACAGAGAAAACCTTAAATGGGTTAAATTAAAGAAAGGGAGAAAAACCGTCACGACCTTCGCATAGGAATTTGGCATCCCTACAATACGGTATGGCGAATGTCTTTTTCTTTCTGGTGGTTCCCTTTTTTATGGGACTTGCACTTCACTGGTTGTTAGTACTGCTTTATAAAGTCGGTTTGGGCTTTATAACACGGTTCTTTTACCGGGGTGTGTTTATCTCTGATGATACGCTTTTCCGCCAGGATATCCTCTGGAACAAACCACAAATCCGGTTTATGCTCGCCCTGTTGCCATGCCAGGTGTTGGGTGTTATTTTTGCCACGCTACTGACCGATACGGTCACAGATAGCAGTTTTTTAAATTTACCATGCAAGGGACGGCTGGGGCCTTTGTGGCCTTTACTGTGACAGAATCGCTGCCAAGCTTTAATGCTGCTAAATATTGAGACCTACCTAATAAATATCGAAAGCCCCAGCCTGTATTTAAGATTTTCATTGGAGTCTAAGATCCTGGAATTGTTATCGAAACGAGCATTATATAACGCCTCAAGAGCAACATGCCTGCCAATACGGAAACTCAACCCAAATGCACCGGATAAGGCAAAATTCTGAGAATCAGATGAAGCTTCTAGGCTGCCCTTCTGCTCGTTACCCCATTGAAAGTTATATCCTGAGGAGAGTTGCACAAATGGTTTTAGCTTGAAATCCAGAAGGTAATAGCGGGAATATATTTCCGGAAGAACCGAATAAAATTCATATTCAGGAATCATATAAACAGCCGGGGTGCCTGTCTTAAGTCTTTGGGAAGATTTGCCTATCGATAACTGGAACCCTACCACCAAACGATTAGCTACCAGATAACCTACCTGGGGTGCGAGCGACCAGTTCTTGCCGGAATGGTTAATCGTATTAACGCCAGATCCAGAAGCATTTAAGGCCAAAGTGAAGCTGCCCTTTCTTAACTCTTTAGGGGAAAGTCTGCCAGAAAGGGCTTTTGATTCATTCACCAACGAATCTGATTGTGCATGAGCATGGCCATGCATAGCAAGGATAAAAAAGCAAACAATAAGGAGAAAATATTTGGGTCTTAACATGGTTTTTTAATATAATATGTCTAAAATTTTAGTGTATAACCTATGTAAGGTAGTACTGGAAGAAATGAAACCTGCTTAATTGAAATTGCTGTTGGCTTGAAGTTACTCCGCTGGATCTTCAGGTCGAGATATAAAGGATTATTTCTGTTATAGGCATTGTACAATCCTAAGCTCAACTCAGCCTTGCGTTTACGGGCGGTGGTTAAAGATTTGACTGCACCAATATCCAGCCTATGGAAGCTGGGCATTCTTCCATTGTTGCGATTGTTGTATATAAACTTTGGGTCAAAACCATTCTCGGTAAGGGTAGCGGCCTCGGGCAATGTGACAGTATGTCCCGTCTGATAAACAAAAGTGGTATTGAGGCTCCATTTCTTGCCAAGCAAATATCCGGCGGTAAGCGACAGATTATGTCGTCTGTCGTACTTCATTGGATACCAGTTTTTGTCATTTATTCCTGAAAATTTCCTTTCAGATTTGGACAAAGTGTAAGCAAAAGAACCTTTGAATTTGCCTAAGTTTTTACTGATCATAAACTCCATTCCTTTTCCCCGTCCGATACCATTTTTTATAACAACATCATCCCAGGAACCGGCAAGCAGGCCGGTAAAATTAGTACCATCAGGATAGTCTATGAGGTTTTTCATCCTTTTGGCATATACTTCGAGAGAAAACTCCCAGCCTGAGACGGGAAAAGTTTTATATAGTCCGACTGACAATTGATTAGCCCTTGACGGGACCACCTTATCCGTAGAAGGTAGCCACGCATCATACCCAAATCCAAAGCCGTTGTTTGTAAGCAGATGAAGGTATTGGTTCATCACAGAGTAACCTGTTTTCAACGACCAGTTGCCCGGAAGTGACCAATTTATCCCTAGTCGCGGTTCCGGGTTGTAGAATGTACGACCCTTGACTTTGTAAAGACTATTACGTAGACCGGCATTCAACCGGATCCGAGATGTTAAAGCAATATCGCTATCAACATACAAATCCAGCTGATATGCGGGAAGCTGCCCTTCTTTGGTATCATCAAATAAGCCATTATAGTTGCTTTTCGTAACAAACGGGCTGAAGGAATGCCTGGTAGCGTCGAGACCGAATTTTATATTCAATTGATTTGTGGGAAAATAATCAAACTGAATTTTACCTCCCCAATCGCTTACACCTGCATTGGTATTACGATAAAGACTAGCGGGTTGTCCATTTACACCTTGATCTTCGAAATTATTGGTGTATTCACTGGTGTATTTCGAATAGAGCAGGGCAAATCTTGCGAAAAGTTTTTGAGAAAAAACCTTACTGTATCTAAGCGTTGCCGTGGTATTGCCCCAATTGTTCCCAACGGCTGTTTCAGTTTCTTTTCCATTATTGGTGATACTCCACTCAGCATATTTAAACCGGTCATAGCCATTGTATACACTAACATATACCTGATCCGTTTTATTAATCTGATAATTAAACTTTGCATTCAGGTCATAAAAACGATAAACACGGTCCTCTCCTGTGCCGGAGCTGGGTTTCTTTCGTAAACTGAGCAAGGAAGTAAGCCCCAATGTAGAAACCCGTCCGGATATGATAAACGAAGCTTTGTTTTTAATGATTGGCCCCTCCAGTGTAAGTTTCTGGTTGAGTAGGCCCAGTCCTACTTCTCCACCAAATTTTTGGTTATTCCCATCTTTCATAGTCAGATCAATGACTGAGGCCAGTCTGCCTCCGTACCGGGCAGGGAATGCCCCTTTATAAAGATCCACCGATTTTAAAGAATTTGGATTGAAGACCGAGAAAAAGCCACCCAGATGCATCACATTGTAAACAGGCGCTTCATCAAGCAGGATCAAATTTTGGTCCGGCGTTCCGCCCCGAATATATAAGCCTGCACTCCCTTCGGTACCGGTGGAAACACCCGGTGTGTAGCTTAATGCTTTTAAAACATCGACTTCGCCCAGTAAGGCCGGCAACGCTTTAATCCTGTCAATAGGAATTGACAAACTCCCTATTGGAGAGCGCAGGATTTTATTTTCCCTGATATTTATCTCATTTAGATTATTGGCCTGCGACAATTTTATCTCCAGCGGAACGCTAAGCGTTGAAAGATTTTTTATGTATACAGGCAAATAACCAACGTAACCGACTTTAAGATAATGATCCGGCGAAGGCACTTCAATGCTAAAAAAGCCATATGCATTGGTATGCACACCGGTCCCCGAGATGCTATCACTTATAGAAGCCCCAATGAGCAATTCTCCGCTCATAGCATCACGTACCGTTCCACTTATTGTAAGTTTTTGAGAAAAACTACGCTGTGCGATCAGACCAAATAACAAAGCAAATACAATGGCAAATGGCTGGTTCATGGTAACTCTATGGTCTTTTCGTTGGACGCAAAAATAAGTCCATAGCCATTTTTGATGTTGGTTAATGCCTTCTGGGGAGGAAGTACCAGATGATCAACACCCTCAGGTTGCTTATTTTCTATTTTCGCATATTCAAAAAAATCTTTTGAAATAACCCCAACACGTACTACTACTTTCAAGGCTCGGATGGTAGAGTTGTAACCAGATTCGTTTTCCACATAAAACTTGAGTGGAACGGCAGGCGCAGGTAAGCACTGATTTGACATCAGGAAAACACGGCTTTGAGGATAAACAATGGCCTTTAGAATGTCATTATATTCGGGCTTCTCTACTTCTATTCCCCAGGTATGGCAATCTTCTTCATTGGCGGGTATATTGTCTGCCGAAGCATAGGGATAGCTGGAAAGTGTATCGTTTATATAGTAATTTGTCAGTTTGATGCTAAAGTATCTGTCAAGCAAGGCATCTTCTTTTGTAAAATACAAACTGATCAGATCTTGCGAGGTTTGATGGTTCATTTGACCAACAACATCACGAGTTCTTATCGCAGTCATATCAGGCAATGCCAATGGGACAGTGACAAGGGCCGACTCCGCAGTGGGGAAAGAAGGTGTCGATACCTGCACCAGGTAGGTAGCTCCCGCCTGCACGAGGCTGTCAGAAGTATAAAATCCTGGCTCTTTTCCGGAATGCAGAAGTGTTATATATTCTTTGCCGTTTTTATATAATACGACGGTAGCATTGTTAACTGTGGCATCGGCAGGAATTTTTCCGACAGGGTTAAAGGTTTTTGTCACTTGTATTCTGACCGGTAAACTTGCCTGAAGTTTGCCCCATAACACGAGTTTGTCACCCGCGTAAGGGATTTTCAGGTCCAAGTCCTGTTCTTTACAACCGACGAGAAACATTAGTATTAAAATAGGAAGGTATTTCATCGTCATAGTGAGATATATTTAAGCCAAAGGTATATACAAGTCCAAAATTAGGCATATATATAGCTTTGGCTCGCGTTTACCAATTTACATATTCATAACCTAAGTATGTAAATACACAATAATGGCTCATTCAGGATAAAAATACTGGCCATAGTATTTAGATGGGGTAACTTGACAATTCATCTTCCCACTTGTCCCGTTGAGCCAAGACATCGAGGACGCACCTGAAACCTCACCAACGAACAAACTAATCTCTT
>NZ_JBDSFX010000013.1:0-84148 GCF_039919315.1 Dyadobacter sp.
ACCAGATATTTCCATCCTGTCCGAAGAATTCCTGGCGGAATTGAAAGGTATGGAACATAAAAATGTGGCACTGGAAGTCTTGAAAAAGCTTTTAAACGACGAGATTAAAGGTAGAGCTAAAAAGAACCTAGTAAGGAGTAAAAGCCTAATGGAAATGCTCGAAAGTTCAATTCAGAAATACCAAAACAAAATCCTGACTGCCGCCCAGGTAATGGATGAGCTGATTAAGCTTAGTAAGGAAATCGTAGAGATGGACAGCGAAGCCAAAGCAATGGGGCTGACGGAATACGAATATGCTTTCTACACTTCCGTAGCAAATAACGACAGCGCTAAGGAGCTGATGGAAAAAGATAAGTTAAGAGAATTAGCTGTGGTACTCACTGAAACGATCAGGCAAAACGCATCCATCGATTGGACGATCAAGGAAAGTGTTAAGTCTAAATTGAAAGTGGCAGTGAAGAGACTTTTGCGGAGATACGGCTATCCGCCAGATATGCAATTATTGGCTACTGAGACGGTTTTGAAGCAGGCTGAGTTGATTGCTAAGGAGTTGATGGGTTAGAAATGGAATAGAAATTTGATAATAATCATACAAAAAAATTTGGTATATCTATGTGGGCAGATAATGAAACTTCGGAAGATCTTTTAGGATTTAAAATACACGCCGATTTATTGGTTGATGTAATCAAAGATGACAAGGTCTTACCTGTCACAATTGGAGTTTTTGGGGATTGGGGGAGTGGTAAATCTAGTATTCTGAAAATTGTTGAAGAGGAATTAACGGCAGGTGGAGAAGACGGATTTAAAGATGGAACCCTTGTCTTGTATTTCAACGGATGGGTATTTGAAGGTTATGATGATGCAAAGGCAGCATTATTGGAATCTATTATCGAAAAATTTGCTAAGCATAAGACTATTGGAAATAAAGTAAAAGATAAAACAGCAAAGCTCTTCAAATCTGTAAAGTGGATGCGTTTATTAGGATTAAGCTTCAAGAAGGTAATCATTCCAGGCGCAGCAGCATATTTAACTGGTGGCGCTTCCTTATTGCCGTTCTTAGTAAACGAATTCTCTAAGTTTCAGCCGCAAGATGTTGCTGAAAAACTCACCGGTGAAGATGCCGAAGACTTTTTAAAAGACATTATTAAAAAGAATGAAGATGAAGACGTAACAATTGTGCGAGAGTTTCGTAACGATTTTAAGGAAATGATAGATGAGTCTGAAATAAAAAAACTTGTTGTGATTATTGACGATTTAGATAGGTGTACCCCTGATAGACTTATCGAAAACCTTGAAGCAATTAAACTGTTTCTAAATGTCGAGAAAACAGCATTTGTGATTGGTGCTGACCCAAGAATTGTAAGACATGCTATTGAGCATCGTTATAAAACTGATAGTATTGAAAACGCTGATGACCCAAATAGCAGGAATAAACGAATTGTTAGTGACTATTTGGAAAAACTTATCCAAATTCCTTATTATCTGCCTAAGTTAACAGATAATGAGGTTGAAACTTATCTAACCTTACTTTTCTGTAAGATGGTAATGGGAGATGATTTCTTAAAAGTAATAAACGCTTTCAAGAAAAATAGGGAGAATAGTAGATATGATGTTTTTGGATTGGGTGATATTCAAGATTTAGCAACGGAAGAACAAAGAAAACAGTTGACTGAAAGTGTTTCGTTGATAGCTTCGCTTTCACCGATTATTACAGAAGGGTTAAAAGGAAATCCCCGACAAATAAAAAGATTTTTAAACACCTTTACATTAAGAAATCGACTTGTAAAAGTTGCTAAATTATCAGATTTTAAAATTGAGATCTTGGCTAAATTAATGGTATTGGAATATTCTTCTACAAATCTATTTAAGGAAATATACAACTGGCAGTCTTTACAAAAGGGAGAATCCCAACAGCTTGTAGACCTTGAAAAGTTAGCGGTAGAAGAAAAAACTGATGAAATAAAAAAGCAATTTTCGTCTGACTGGGCTTCTGAAAAAGTAATGAAGTGGCTAAATGCTGAACCGAAACTTGCAAACGTGGATTTACGAGACTATTACTGGATATCGAGAGATCAGCTTTCTACTACAATAAGTGGAGCATCTTTGATACCGCCACATATTCGTAGTTTAACCAAAAAACTAATAGATCATGGGTCAGGAAGCATTTTGACCAATATTATTACGCAAGAAGTGATTGGGAAATTAAACACTTCGGAATTTGAAACATTGCTATCATTACTTGAAAAAGAATTAAGTAAGTTTTCGGAAAATGATAGTATTCACAAAGTTTTTATTGAAATGATGGCTAAAAATATACAAGGTGTAATAGAATCTTATGGTAGAGCCATAGCAAAAACAGACAATAGTAAAATACCTTTCAGTTTGCGTAGCGAATTTGCATTAGCGGAAGTGAAAAATGTAGACGTCAAATCTCTATATAGTCAGTTTGAAAAGACGTCTCAAATTTATAAAGCACTAAATCCTAAAAAATAATGGGAACAACTCAAAGAATGACGCCTGGTGTTTCAGGGGAGCCTAATTGGGGGGATTTAAACAAATCAATTACCCACGTTGCTAAAACTATTGAAAAAGAGAAGCAAGTGGAAAATGATGATACTATTTCGTCAGAGGATTCCATAAAGCATTTTGAAAAAATAGAAACAAGGAGAAAAGCACACCTTAAATCTGCATTTAATAACCTTGTAAAAACCGGTGGCGGGAGATCAAAAATAAGTGGCGGTAAATCATCTTCAATTGGCAAAGCTGGTATTAAATCTGCCGGAAGAATAGCAAGCTTTTTCGGAGGAGTTGGAAGTAATGGCTTGCAACAAACCTTAGTTGATATCGGGTTTGGCTCTTTGGAGGGTAAGTCCTTTCAAGACGTGCTTGACTTCTTGCTGGTGTTTTGTTCGGATTCTAATGAAGGAATGGATGAAACAGCCGCTAATAATGCTTCTTGTGAAATTATGAAGCAACTTGCAGCACTAGCTGAAAATGACCTGAATAAGTTCGAGGAACTTGTTAAAGAATATGTTGAAGGAGAGGGATTGGCAGACTTACTCTGTAATTTTTGGGGCCTATATATTTTCGAGCATTTATCCCAAAGATTTGAAGAAAAAGTGAAGCAACAAAAAGGCATAGAAATTGGGAAGGAGACTTTTAAGATAATCAAGGCAGATATACTTGGTCAGGTAAAGGTTTTGAACACCCAACGACCTGTTGCCAAAATTGACTGGAAAGGAGATGCAGGGAAAAGAGAGATAGAAAAAATTTTTGATTCCGTAATTAAAATCATTTGCGATGAAAACAATTAATGTTGGCAAACTCACCTATGATAAACCTTCCGGTGATGGAACTATAAATTTGGTAGAGTCCTCAGGAAGAAATGCAACACTCAATATTGATTTAGAAACGCTACTACCATTTGCCAATCTTGTAAGTAAGGAGGTTTTTGATTTTTTTACAATAAGCGCTTCTGTTTATGGAATTGATAGGTTTGTAGAAAGAAAACAAAATTCAGTAGATGGTTGGTCAAGAGAACTGAAAGTCAGCTTTCCTGTTCATGATCCCTCGAAATGGAATTACTGTAAAAAAGAGTTAAACAGTTTGCTGTCTTTCTTAACCGGAGATTATTGGGATGTATCATTTAGAAAGGAGGTGTTCGATATGCCTCAGGTAGCACTAACCAATGAATATTCAATCCAGTTTGCACAGGTTAATTTATTGTCCGGTGGTTTGGATTCTTTGATCGGAGCACTAGATTTCCTTAAACAGAAACCCAACGAGAAAGTTTTGTTTGTATCTCATTATGACCCTCAAATGAGAGGTGTATTAAAAGATCAAGGAAAAGTAATTCCTAGCTTGGAAAAAGAATATCCTAACCAATTTGGATATATCCCGTCTATCAGAATTATGTTGGAGAAGGATTCACGGGTTGCAAGGGAAAAGACTTTTAGAAGCAGATCAATTTTGTTTGTTGGACTTGCACTAATAGCAGCTGAGGCTACAAAAACTAAAAGTATAATGGTTCCGGAAAATGGAACCGTTTCTTTAAACTTTCCTCTGAGTGTTTCAAGAAGAAGTTCTTGTAGCACAAGAACAACACATCCATATGTTTTAGAAAGTATAATTACATTATGGAGTAAGCTTTCTATCGCAACTCGTATTTCCAACCCTTATGAGTTCAAAACGAAGGGGGAAATGGTAGTAGAATGTTTTAAAAATAACACAACCCATTTAGGTTTAATTGAAAATTCAAATTCGTGTGGTAAAAGAGGACACGTGAAGGATTGGACGAATCGAGGTGCTACTCACTGTGGGGTTTGCATGCCTTGTATATATAGACAAGCTGCACTGCTAACACTAAAAGATAAAACAGATTATGGAGATTTAATAAATAACTTATTTCCTGGAAAAGAGAAGCGCGACAAGTCTCAGGATTCGGGAGCCATGTTGGATTTCTTAAACAATCCAATTACCAAAGAAGAGATTAAACAGGAGCTAATTGTAGGCGGTGTAAAAAATTTAGTAAAGTTAAATCAGTTTGTTGAAGTGGTTTGGAGGACTAGAAAAGAGCTAGAACAATGGGTAAAGAAGGTTGGCAACTCAGCCATTAAGTTAAAAGCGGGCGTTTAGATGTTAGATACACATTGTCATATTGATTTATATCCAAAGCCAGAGATGATTCTTAATGAGTGCGAAAGGCAGGGCTTTCCTATATTGTCAATGACGAATTTGCCAAGTCACTTTGAGAGAGGGTTGCCTTTTTTTCAAAACATGACAAAGGTAAGGCAGGCATTAGGAATGCATCCCTTGTACGCAGAATTTCATGAAAGTGAATTTCCTAAGTTTTTGAAAAATCTGTCTAAAACATCATACATCGGAGAGGTAGGGTTAGATTTTTCGAAAGAGGGTACTGCCACGAAAGAGATACAAGGTAAGACTTTCGAGAGCATATTGAGTGCGGTGGCCGATAAAAAGAAGCTTTTGAGTATTCATTCTAGACGAGCCGAAAAGGAAGTCTTAATTCTATTAAAAAAGTATAAAATAAAGAACGCAATATTTCATTGGTACTCTGGGGGGCTGGAGTTAATCGATGAAATTATTCACGAGGGGTATTACTTCTCAATAAATCCCGGTATGGTAAAATCAATGTCAGGTAAAAAGATTATTTCAAGAATTCCGAAAGATTTTATTTTAACTGAAACAGACGGGCCATTTGTCGTCGAGTACAACAACGTACCACTTAAACCTGGTAAAGTTGAAACTGTCATCAGCTTCCTTTCTAGTGACTGGAAATTGCATGATAAAGATGTGTCAAGTCTAATTCAGGTAAATTTTCAACGGTTAATTTCAAATTTGAGATAGTTTTGACCACCCTTTTAGCCACCCCTAAAAAGTAAGACGCCTGACAATCAATCGATTGTCAGGCGTCTTTGTACCCGGAGCCGGAGTCGAACCGGCACGAGTGTAACCTCATTGGTGTTTGAGACCAACGCGTCTACCAATTCCGCCATCCGGGCATTGATCTTGTCTTGTTGGGAGTGCAAAAGTAGGGAGAAAAACAGATTAAGCAAGTTTCCTGCCTGAAAAACTTAATGAAAATTTTAATGTTTATTGTACCCGATACCTAACTCGTTTATTCATAGCGCAATGCCTCGATCGGATCCAGCCTTGATGCCTTGATCGCCGGGTATATGCCTGAAAGTACGCCCACGAACACGCAAACCGCTATACCCATCGCCATCCACAGCCACGGGATCACAAACGAACTGCCTGAGCTGATCGAATTGGAAATGACATTCCCGATAATGATGCCCAGGAACAGCCCTCCGATACCACCGATAATGCAGACCACGATGGCTTCAATCAGGAACTGGAAACGGATCACTTTCGGCGTGGCGCCCAGCGACTTGCGGATGCCGATCTCACGGGTGCGCTCGGTCACGGAAACCAGCATAATGTTCATCAATGCAATGGAGGCGCCTAAAAGTGTGATGATACCAATCCCGAAACCACCAATGCGAAGGTAGCCTGTTACATTTTCGAAGTCTTTGGCAATCGCGTCGGCGCGGTCGATGGTAAAGGAATCTTCTTTGCCCAATTCGTCATTTCGTATCCGGCGCATGATGCCCCGCGCTTCTTCTACTATGAAATCGCCATCAGAAATGTTGGGGGCCGATGCAGTAATATTGTAGGTCAATGCACGGTTTGCAGCCAGTCCGCGGCCATTTTCCAGCGGAATGAGGATGATCCGGTCGGAGTCGTTATTGCCACCGAGTGAGCCTTTTTTTTGCAAAACACCAATCACTTTGTACTTGCTTCCCATAAAGGTGACTTCCTTATTGATCGGATTAACCCGTTCGAAAAGCTTCCGCGCGACTTCTTGCCCTAGTACCGCTACATTCAGGGAGTTTTCCATGTCATTGCGGTCCAGATTGCGCCCCTGGTCAATTTTATATCCTTTAGTGCCCAGAAATTGTTCATCAGAACCGATGACACTACTGTTTGGGTTAGTCTTTTTTGAAAAGTAATTCACCTGCACTGCGCCTCCGATAGCGGCTGACAAAGAGGCTGTTGCGTTGTAGTCTGCCTTGAATTTGTTCGCGAATGTCAGTGCCTGCCGGTAGTTGACAGGCGGGTATTGTTTGTTTTTCCGGCCGTCATTCCGCCAGTCGTCGTATTCGTGGTTTTTGACGGTAAATGTATTGGCCCCGAGGTCGGCAAAGCTGCTGTTTACCGAGTTTTGAATGCCTTCAATGGCCGTCAGGATCCCAACGAGCGAGGTGATGCCGATGGCAATAATCATGGCTGTAAGTACCGTCCTGAGCAGATTACTCTGAATGGATCGCAGCCCTTCATCTACATTTTCACGAATATTCATATCGGGTATTGCTTATGCACCATAATGGGCTTTCTGTCGTTAAAATTGCGAAACGGTACAATTTCTTTATATATTTAATCATTACAATACGTAAAGCTGCACATGAAACGTGAAAGAATCAAACCAGTGACACGGCTGTTTATCCCGCTTATCATTTTTTTGGCTACATCCCTGAATAGCATGGCCAACAGGCTGCTGATACCCATGGATGAGAGCCAAAAAAACCACTTGAAAGCGTACGGCATCTCGTTCTGGATATTGAAAACCTATGAAATGGAAATGGATTGGTTGCTCAATTACCGGGGAGGAAGTTTCATGGTGGCTTACAACCAGCAGTTTGCTTCTGAAATGACGGTTAGAGGGGTTAGTTTCGAGGTAATATCCGAGGGACAGGCCGGGCAGATATTGAGTGAAATCAGTGCGCCGGATGTGAACATGGATGCCGTAAAGTTGCAAAAAGCGCCTAAAATAGCGGTGTATTCACCCAAATCAAAGTTGCCCTGGGATGATGCTGTGACCTTGGTACTGACGTATGCGGAGATTCCATACGACGTGATTTATGATGAAGAAGTACTGAACACGAAGCTGCCTGAGTACGATTGGCTGCATTTGCACCACGAAGATTTTACAGGCCAGTTTGGTAAGTTTTTCCAATATAAAGATTACCCCTGGTACCGGGAGCAAAAGCGTGAGGCGGAAGAAACGGCTAATAAGTTTCAGTTTGGCAGTGTGCCGCAGATGAAGCTCGCTGTTGCCCAAAAAATCTCGGAATTCGTGACCGGTGGAGGCTATATGTTTGCGATGTGCAATGCTACCGACACATTCGATATTGCACTGGCTGCGGCAGGACTGGATATTGTGGAGTCGATGTATGACGGAACGCCGGCCGATCCTACCGCGAATGGGAAGCTCAATTACGACAACGCATTTGCTTTCACGGGCTTTAAAACCCTTCCTTATCCCTATGAAATAGAGTTTTCGGACATTGATAATCAGCCCGATGAACGTGGGATGACAGAAGCGAATGATTTTTTCTCATTGTTTCAGTTTTCGGCTAAATGGGACCCTGTGCCCAGTATGCTGACCCAAAATCACAAAACGATGATCAAAGGTTTTTTGGGGCAAACAACTGCGTTTAAAAACCGTCTGATCAAGCCGGAAGTGATTATTCTGGCAGAGAACAAATCGGCCAAGGAGGCACGGTACATTCACAGCATGCATGGAAAAGGCTTTTTCACTTACTATGGTGGCCACGATCCAGAGGATTACCAGCATCGGGTAGGAGAGGAACCGACCGATTTGAACCTGCACCCCAATTCGGCCGGGTATCGCTTGATACTTAACAACATTTTGTTTCCCGCAGCGAAAAAGAAGAAACTCAAAACCTAGTATTTAGGTAAATACATTAATTGTTCTAAACCACACAAACCGTGCGACATCGCACGGTTTTTTGTTTTTATTTTCGAGTTAAATATTTGTATTTCAATTGGTTAGAAATTGGCATGATAATGTATTCAAATGTTATGAATTAGCCATGAAATTATTTACCTCCTAAATCAAAAATACAATGGACCGCGAAGTCGCGCCGGATTACATTAAAAACAACAGGAACAGACGCTGGGTCATGATAGGAGTGATCATCATCGCGGTGGTCGCAACGCTGTATTTTTTCCGGAGATCGCTTGGAAGCACCCTGGAAAGTTCGAGAATTCGTACCGCGACGGTGGAAATCGGTGATGTTGAAAATACATTGACGGCCTCCGGGGAGATTATCCCTGCGTACGAGCAGATCTTCGCCAGCCCGATTCGTGCGAGCATCAAAAGGATCCTGCTGACGCCCGGAACGAGGGTGCAGCCCGGCCAGCCCATAGTAGAACTCGACAAATCGCTGACCGAGATCGAAGCCGAACGTTATCAGGACCAGCTGGATCTGAAACTGAACAGCATTGAACAGCTCAGAATGAGACTTAACAAAGATCTGTACGATGCAGAGATCAATGACAGGATCAAGTCGCTCAATATCAACAAACTGAAAGCAGATCTGGAAGATGCGAAACGACTTCAAAAGGTGGGTGGCGGAACGGCTGAGGACATTACCCGAGCTGACAATGCACTGAAGATCGCCGAATTGGAAAAAAAGCAGCTTGAAAACGACCTGAAATATAACCGCGAATCAATGAGCGCCAGCCTGAAAGAAACGGAACTGGGCGCTCAGATCGAAGGTAAGAATTTGAAAGAGTTGAAACATAAGCTCAAAATGGCAGATATCGTCGCTGACAGAAAAGGCGTACTGACCTGGGTTAATGAAAACATTGGTTCTTCGGTGAATGAGGGCGAAATGCTGGCGAAAGTAGCAGACCTGGGAAGCTTCCGGGTGGAAGGTAATTGCTCTGACGTATACGCGGAACAGGTCAAAACGGGGCTTTCGGTGATCATTAAAATGAATGAAGCCTTGCTTCGTGGCGTGATTACCCAAGTTAAACCCGCTGTGAAAGACGGGATCATTAGCTTCGTGATTCAATTGGATAATGCCCGAAACGAGTCATTACGGCCTAATATGAAGGTAGAAGTGTATGTGGTGACTAACAAAAGTTCGCGCACCCTACGTGTAGCGAACGGCCCTGCATTTACCGGCAAGCGTAAACAGTTTATTTATGTTCTGCGAAATCAGACTGCCTACCGTCGCGAAGTGGAGACGGGTCTCTCGAATTTTGATTTTATTGAAATCAAAAGTGGTCTTAAAACCGGCGAAAAGGTTATCGTGACTGATATGAATAATTATGAGCATTTGGAAGAGATTTCAATTCAATAAATGATGATGATGAGATACTTCTCCACCCTGCTTTTTATATTCATGATGAATCTGACGGCCTCGGCGCAGTTGCGTACGCTCGCATTGCAGGAGGTGGTTGATCTCGCCAAACAACAATCGATCGCGTCGAAACAGGCGGTTACCCAAAAGAAGACAAACTTCTGGCAGTACCGGTCATTTCTGGCGGATTACAAGCCGCAATTGAGCCTGAATGGTACGATACCTGGTTTTACAAAGTCGTACATTGAGGTAGTACAGCCCGATGGTTCTGTATCATTTCAGCGGGTTTCCAACAATAATTCGACGCTAAACTTGTCGCTGAGCCAGAGCATTGCACTCACGGGAGGTACGATTTACGTACAGCAGCAAATGCAGCGGTTTGACGATTTTGCCAGAAACAATACGCGGTACAATGGTATCCCTTTTGAAATAGGTCTTAGGCAACCGCTTTTCAGGTTTAATGCTTTGAAATGGGACCGCAAGATACAGCCGTTGAAGTACCAGGAAGGTAACCAGCAATATTTGCAATCGCTGGAACAAGTGGCCCTCGACGCTACCGGTTATTATTTTGACCTGCTGGTGGCCCAGGTCAACTTACAGATCGCGGAGAAAAACCGGAGCAATAATGATACACTTTACAAGATAGCGGGACATAAACTGGAACTGGGGAAAATCTCGCAAAATGACCTGCTGCAATTGCAAATGGGCTTATTAACTGCTCAAAAAGACCTTGCTTCTGCCCAACAATCGGCCGCAGTAGCGTCATTGAAACTGAAATTATACATGGGTACCAGGGACGAACGAGACCTTGCATTGGAAATTCCAATGGACACGAGAGAGTTTGCGGTTAACACGCAAATCGCATTGGATGAAGCTTTTGCAAATCGTTCCGCAGCCGTGGGTTTCCGTAGAAAGCTACTTGAAGCCGAGCGCGATGTGCAATTTGCCAGAAAGGAAAATGGTCTGAATGCATCATTGAATGCAACGTTTGGGTTGTCAAACCAGGGTCCGGGCCCCGCTGATGTTTACATTAGTCCGCAGGATCGTGAATTTGTAGAGTTGCAACTAACCTTGCCGATCATGACCTGGGGGCGTAATAAGGCCCGGACCGAGGTCGCGCGAGCTAACCAGGAGTTTGCACAACAATCGGTGGAGCAGGACAAGCTTACTTTTGAGCAGGAGATCTTCACGCAGGTGACACTTTTACAAATGTTGCAAAAACAGGTCAAGCTCACGCAACTAGCGGATAATATCGCCGCCGAGCGATACCAGATCGCCAAAGAAAGGTTTATACTAAGCGACCTCAGCGTGACCGATCTCGGCATAGCCACCCAAGAAAAAGACATTGCCCGAAGGGATTATATACTTGCTTTGCGAGACTACTGGCAATCCTATTACAGCCTGAGGTTACTGACATTATACGACTTTGAAAAAAACGAGAAAATAAGTTATTAGTAGCTATTGGGGCCGTAAGAGATTAACTGTCAGCGATTAACAAAACGTCATTCACTCATTCACTCATTCACTCATCAAAACACCGCCATGATTAAATTACAAAATGTAGAAAAAGTGTATCGGACCAGTTCCATTGAGACACTTGCGCTCAACAACATTAACCTGGATGTCAAAAAAGGGGAATTCGTATCCATTATGGGTCCTTCTGGTTGTGGCAAAAGCACTTTGCTGAACATCATGGGACTTTTGGATGAACCGTCCAAAGGTCATATCGAGATTGGTGGCAACAAGGTTGAAAAATATGGCGACAAGGAGCTGGCACATTTACGGAACCTGAAACTCGGCTTTATATTCCAGAGCTTTCATTTGATCAATGACCTGTCGGTGATCGATAATGTGGAAATCCCGCTTTTGTACCGCAGTACTTCGTCGAAAGAGCGTCGAGAGCTCGCACAGGAAGCATTGGAAAAAGTGGGGTTGAGCAATCGTATGAAGCATTTTCCAAAACAATTATCCGGCGGCCAAAAACAGCGCGTCGCCATCGCACGGGCTATCGTCGGCAAACCGGAGATAATTCTCGCCGATGAGCCTACCGGTAACCTGGACAGTGCAATGGGCAACGAGATCCTGAACATTTTGCAAAAACTGAATGAAGACGGAGCCACGATCGTAATGGTAACACACGACGACGCCATGGCCAAGCGTACGCATAGGTTGATCAGGTTGTTCGATGGAACGCAGGTGTTGTAGTTTTTAATTTTGAATGATTGAATGAGTGAATGAATGAATGAATGAATAAAAACGGCCATTCACTTCGTTCATCGCACCATCAACACGGTCATTGACTCACTCAAAATTAACCATTCACTAACTCGATCATTCAATCATTCAATCATTCAGTCATTCAAAATTATGCTCTCAAACTATATCAAAATCGCCTGGAAAGTGCTGCTGCGGCATCCTTTCTATACATTCATCACCCTGTTCGGGATCAGTTTGACGCTGACCGTTTTGATGGTATTGACTTCCTTTCTGGACCATTTGTTTGGTGCGCATTATCCGGAAGTCAATCGTGACCGGTCATTGTATATTGCGACGGTGATGCAAACGGATTCGTCCAGGACTTCAATGTCCACGGGGCCTGCAAGTTTTCCTTTCCTGACCAAACATGCCAAATCGCTTAAATCGGCTGAGAAAGTGTCGATTATGTCGAATTTTAGTTTTTCCAATACCTATATCAATGGCAAGAAGATCAAGCTGAACACGAAGTATACCGACGCCATTTTTTGGGAAGTAACGGGTTTCGAATTTCTGGAAGGAAAACCTTACAATGAGACCAATATCCAGAATTCGGATCTGGTGGCAGTCATTACGGATGCATTGCGCGACCAGTATTTTGAGAGCGGCAACGGCTCCGTCATAGGAAAGAGCATTGAAATAGAAAACATTCATTACAAGGTGATTGGCGTTGTAAAAGGCAGCCCACCTACCAGGCTGTATTCTTATTCAGATGTGTATTTTCCCTATACCGCACCGAAAAGTAACTATGAAAATAAAGGAATGCGGGGCCGGTTTCTGGCCATAGCCCTGGCCAGAAGTACTTCCGACATTCCTGCGATCCAGTCGGAGTTTGACAGCAACATTTCCAAAATACCCTTTGCCGAAATTAAGGACGGAGATCATTACACGGTACTGATCGTGAAGGCAGAAAAGTATTTCGATCATTTTCTGAACACATTCGCTAGAGATGCCACCCAGAAGTTTTTGTTCTATACCGTGGTCGGATTCGTGATCCTGATGTTTATGGGCCTGCCTGCGATTAATCTGGTGAATGTCAATGTGAGCCGGATTCTGGAAAGAGCGTCTGAAATAGGTGTAAGAAAAGCATTTGGCGCACCTTCCAGCGCATTGTTGTGGCAGTTTATCATCGAGAATGTCTTCATAACATTCATTGGGGGCACATTTGCACTGGCGTTGTCCTATCTGATTATCTACTTCATCAATTCCAGCGGATGGATCGCCTACGCCGATCTGACGATCAATGTGCCTGTATTTGTGATCAGCTTGGCCGTATGTCTGGTTTTCGGTTTGCTATCCGGCGTTTTACCAGCATTCAGAATGTCGAGGTTGAAGATCGTAGACGCGTTGAAGGCGTAGGATTTGTTCATTGACGCCGACCATCGAACCGGCCATTCACTCATTCATAATTCACTAATTAAGCCATGTTACGTCATCTCTTCAAATTAATATGGAATAAAAAAGGCACTCATTCTCTGCTGATTATTGAGATTTGGGCGTCTTTTCTGGTACTTTTCGGCGTGCTCTCGCTGATTGTTTACAATGTGAGAAATTACCTGCAGCCGATTGGCTTTGAATACGAGCAGGTCTGGAACCTGGACCTGGCGAGCAACCAGGACACTACCGATGTGGGAGGAAAGCTGCAACGGATACTGCAACGTGTAAAATCATATAAAGAGGTACAATCGGCCTCTCGGGCGAGTAGTAATACACCATTTTCGGCAAACCAGATCGGTAATTCAGTAACTTATAATAAGGTTGAAGTGGGTGCTGATTTCTATTACACTGGTACTGAGTTTGCCAAGACACTGGACCTGCCGCTCCTCAAAGGGCGTTGGTACCGGGAAGGCGATCTGGTCGCCAAATTCATTCCGATCGTCATCAATAAAAAAATGGAGAACAAGTTATTTTTAAATGAAACTGCATTAAACAAAGTCATCAAACTGGATGATAAAAGCTCCTATAAGGTCATGGGCGTGGTTGATAAATTCAAGGCGAAGGGAGAATTTATGAATGATAATCCGGCTCTGTTTCAGATGCTTGGCAAAGATGACCGCTGGAATTCAAACATTCTGGTGAAAACTGCTCCCGGTACCGATGCCAATTTTGAAGCTAAGCTGGTGAAAGACATTGCTTTAATGGTACCCGGCTGGGGGATTGAGGTGAGTTACCTGAAAGACTCGCGTGTGAATCGCCACAATCTGACGCTGGTACCGGTCATTATATTTCTGATCGTCAGCGGGTTTCTGCTTACCAATGTCGCTTTGGGGCTTTTCGGAATTTTGAACCTCAACATTGGAAGAAGAAAAAATGAGATAGGTTTACGACGGGCAATGGGCGCTACCGAGGGAAAAGTCACGATCCAGTTTCTGGGTGAAATATGGGTAATTGCCACTTTCAGCCTTATCATTGGTCTTTTGTTCGCCATTCAATTTCCGTTAATGCACGTTTTTGATCTGGATAGCGAAATTTACATGACCGCAATTTTTGCATCCATTGTGGTTATTTATATAATTGTCACACTTTGCGCATGGTTTCCAAGCCACCAGGCGTCCAGGATTCATCCGGCGTTGGCGTTGCATGAAGAATGAGTGAATGAATGAATGAATGTTTTTTGGCTAACAGCTAACAACTAACATCTAATACCCACTGCCAACGTTATCCCCCGATGCTATTAATAATTGACGACGATTTAGCGATACGGACCTCATTAACCCTGCTTTTGAAAAAGGAAGGTTATTCTGTAAAAGGAGTTGGGTCGCCGGAGGAGACATTTGATGCATTGAGGGCGGAAACACCGGAACTGATTCTGCTGGACCTCAATTTTTCTATTGAGACTTCGGGAAAGGAGGGGATGCATTTGTTGCAACGGATCAAGAAAAGCTACCCTGCTGTGCCCGTGATACTCATTACTGGCTGGGGCACGATCGATCTGGCCGTGCAGGGAATGAAGGACGGGGCCATTGACTTTATTACCAAACCCTGGCAGAACAGCTATTTGCTGCAATCTGTCAAAACCATTCTGAACCTTTCGCAGCAGGTACCGCTGTCGGGCAGCAGGCGAAAACTGGATCAGCAATACCATTTTGAAAACATTGTAGGCCAGGATCCCAAGCTGCTCGATATCCTCGAAACGATCGGTAGAGTGGCTTCCACGGACGCGCCCGTGCTCATTACGGGCGAGAGTGGTACCGGAAAAGAACTGATCGCGGAGGCAATTCATTTGAACAGCAAGCGTAAGTTGAGGCCGTTTGTGAAGGTGAATCTCGGCGGTATTTCTTCCACATTGTTCGAAAGTGAATTGTTCGGGCATGTGCGGGGCGCCTTCACGGATGCCAAAACAGACCGCGCGGGCCGGTTCGAAATGGCGCACCGGGGATCCATTTTTCTGGATGAAATCGGAGAACTGGACCTTTCCAGTCAGGTAAAACTGTTGCGTGTGTTGCAGGAACGCACATTTGAACCATTGGGAAGTAGTAAAAGCAGAACGGTAGACGTGCGGGTGATATGCGCCACAAACCGCAACCTGGAAGAAATGGTGGCCCAGGGTACTTTTCGGGAAGACCTGTATTATAGGATCAACCTGATCACCGTGAAGCTCCCGGCACTGAGGGAACGCCCGGACGACATTCCGCTTCTGTCTGAATTTTTTGTCAATAACCTGAAAACCATTTACCAGCGTCCCAATCTCCTACTCAGTGCTGCTGCGATGAAATGGCTTCGGACGTTGTCATTGCAGGGAAACATTCGTCAGTTGAAAAACCTGGTCGAGAGAACGGTATTATTATCGAGCAAGGATACCCTTGATATCGTTGATTTTCAGAAGAATATGACAGTTGGCAACGAAGTGTCGGCCCGTAAAAACCTGCCAGAGGTGGGTACCATTACTTTGGAAGAGATGGAGTATCAGATGATCGCGAAAGCGATGACTTTTCATCAGAATAAGGTGAGCAAGGTGGCGAGATCATTGGGTATAACACGTTTCGCCCTCTACCGCCGGCTCGAAAAGTACGGAATTTCTTATGATTCCGAAGACCTATGAGATTATCCACGAAAGTCCAATACATTCTCTATATCCTGGCATTGCACGCTGTCCTGGTGTTTTTGGTGTATAAAGTCCTTTATCATGACAAATTGATTTTCATTGGTTCAGAAGTTTTTCTGCTGCTTTCCGCCATTGCCTCCATTCAGTTATATCAAAATTTTATGCAACCTATCCAATTTGTGAGATCCGGGATTGAAGCGATCAAGGACAAGGATTTCTCGATCAAATTTGTGCCTACCGGCAAAGGAGAGGTGGACACTTTGATAGAGGTCTATAACCTCATGATAGACCAGCTGCGGGAAGAGCGTACCAAATTGCATGAGCAGCATTTTTTTCTGGAAAAGCTCATCGAAGCCTCGCCGATTTCGATCATTATCCTTGATTTTGATGATAAAATCGAGTCGTTGAACCTGAAAGCCAAGCAGCAATTTCATAACGATAGTATTCAGCTGATTGGTAAGAAACTGGATGAATCCGGCCTGCCTTTGCTGGCGGAACTGGCTGATGTGCAGGACGGAGAGTCTCGGGTAGTGAAAACGAACGGGATCGTGACATTCAAAGTGCAGCGTTCCCATTTTATGGATCAGGGCTTTCGCAGGTCGTTTTTGATGATAGAGGAATTGACGAATGAAATACTGGAATCGGAGAAGAATGCTTATGGAAAAGTGATCCGGATGATGGCGCACGAGGTTAACAACACTTTGGGAGCGACAGATTCTATCTTGCAGACTACGAGCAGCGTCCTGACCGACGATTCGTTTCTGGATGTGCGTGAAGCATTGCAGATCGCGTCGGACCGAAACCAGCGGCTGACGAAGTTTATGCGAAATTTTGCGGATGTGGTGCGGCTACCATTACCTGCATTGGAACAAACTGACGTGGTAAAACTGGTTCGAGACGTAGCCATATTTATGGAACCCGCAGCCCGACAAAATGGCGTGTCCATTCAAATTATTGCTGCTGAGCATTCCGTTTTCAAAAATCTGGATGCCGGGCAAATGGAACATGTTTTTGTCAATGTATTTAAAAATGCGATCGAGGCCTGCGAGACTGGTCGGGAGATCCAGGCGGCTGTTGGCAATGGTAAAGTGATCATCCGTAATAATGGGAAACCTATTGATAATGAAACCGGTGTACAGCTTTTTAATCCTTTTTTCAGTACCAAACGCGATGGTCAGGGCATTGGGTTGACGCTCACCAGGGAAATCCTGATCAATCACAGCTTCGCATTTTCACTGGAAACGGGTACGGACGGATGGACTGCCTTTACGATCGATATGAATTTCTGACTAATGCCTGCGAACGCGGATTGCGAACACATTGGCAGGGTTAACGACCATCAATTGCCGGATATCAGCGTCGGTAATGCCTTTTTGTGTCAAAAGAGGGAGTAATTTGTCCGGAATCGCCGTATAACCTCTGAACTCACCACCATCAGGTTCACCCGGTCGGTACCAGCCCGCATCGTGAGATACCAGTACTTGATTGAGCACCCCCTTGCTTTTCAAGAAAACGATCAGTTCTGCATTTTTTTCCAAACTGCCTTCACTAATACCATCCAGACTGATCCAGCAGCCGGTTTTGGCCAATTCTGTAAACTCTTCATTGCTTCCGTTGGCGTGTACCCAAACGAATGCGGAAGGGCTTACCCCTGTTTTTTTTAGTATCTCAATTTCCTCACGTGCGGGTAGCGCGGGGCCGGTGTGGGAGCAGATTGTCAGGCCGGTTTTCAAATGTGTGAGGGACGCCGCTTTAACGAGTTTTTGATGAATTTCTGACAATGAACCACCATTCACACCAGTTTTGATAAAGCCCGGTTTAATTTCGGTACCATCAATTCCATTTTCAAATTCTTTGATCCAACGAGCAGCCAGTTGCTCTGCGCTTTCTGTAAACGCCCATTTGGGGAGATATTTGTTATCCGAAGCGCCGTAGTAGCCGGTGTTGGTCAGAATATTCAGCCCGGATTCTCTGGATAATTTTTGGAGCAACAACACGTCCCTACCGATGAATGCAGGCGTACATTCCACAATAGTTTGAATGCCTTTTGATTTTACTTCCATTAAATATGGAAGTACTTTCTTAATCACGTCGTCATGATTCCAGCGGTCAGGACTTATTTTGTCCGCACCAATAAAATCGACCAGAACGTGCTCATGAATAAGAGCTGTACCTAGTTTAGAGACATTTACTTTTCCGTTAACGGAGTAGGTAAAGCTTTCTTTGGGATTGAGATTCTGAAAAAACAACGGTGCGGTAGCACAAGTTTTCACGAATTGTCTTCGGGAGATTGAATGTCGCACTTTCTCCATGTTTCCCTATTCAGCTTTTGAGGAGATGATCATGTTCTGATCCTGATTGGCATCTTTTTTACCCATTTGTTGCCAAAATAAAAATAGAGATTCATTATCAACCATCATTTGCCTGAGTCTTTCCATCGGAGGTTTGGAAAGCCAGAGTTGAAGTTGAATTTCTTTGATATGGTCAGGGGTATCCGTCATGTTTGAAGAACAGGGCCTCGTGTTGGGAGCTTCCCTATTCAATAATTATAAAAGGAGTAGGACTGAATGAGATAACGAAAATGATCAACGCGCAGATTCCGAGAATGACCCTGGGCGCATCCAATGGTGCGTTTTCATCGGTTTCGGGATGTTTGATACCGAGAAATCTCCCTAAAATGAAGACGAATGGCAGAAAACCGGATGATCCGTCCCAGTCGGGCCTGATATAACTAACCGCAAATTGCCCCACTACGATGATCAGACTGATCATGAGACCAGTAGACGGATTGTCGCTTACCCTGCGGAAACAGATGTACAGGAAATAAATGTACATCGCGAGGTAAAACAGCCGCTCGTAGAAAATCTGGTCGCTGCCGATCGCGAATGAGTCGGTGCGAAAAAGGCCCAAACCCGCATAAAAAGCGAAAATGCCGAACAGTACCGGAGCTATTACATTGAATTTTTTCTTTCCGATCAGTCCATAAAGAATATGGCCACCATCCAGCTGACCGATAGGAATGAGGTTCAGGGAAGTGAAGAAAAGGGCCAGGTACCCGGCAAAAATATAAGGGTAATGGATCATTTCGTAAGCATGCGGCAACCTGGCAGGATCGGCAATGTAGGTTTTGAACAGCCAGAACAGAATGTTGTCACCAAGCGCAATGTTACCGGCAGAATTTTCATAAACGAACTGCGGGTAACTCAGCCCGTACCTGGCATATTCGGGGTGTATCGTAAAGATGTATTCCGGTGGCGGCAAATGTGTGAAACCGTACCAAAGAACGACCAATGCTGCAATAAAACCAGCAAGCGGCCCTGCGATGCCAATGTCAAAGAATACCAGACGAGAGCGAACGACGGATTTGATCCTGATAAAAGCACCCATCGTCCCGATACTGTTGGAAATTCCAAACCAGAATGGGATATAGTAGGGGAGCGTAACTTTTACCTGATGCATTTTGGCAACGAAATAATGTCCAAATTCATGTATCGTCAAAATCGCCAGAAAAGGTATAGAAAATTGAAAACCCTGCATGAACTGCGACCAGCCTAAGGCTTTGGCGGCTTCCGGGACCTCGGCTTTTGCAGCGTTCGAGCCCATCAGGAAATAAGCAAAATCGTAAACAAATGAGAAAATGTTACCAAACATCCATTCCGCACCAGCCATTGTCGTGGTGATCACAGTAACGATAAAAAGGATGGCCTGAATGATGTAAGTGCGTGTACTAGACTGCATAGTCTTGAAGATATTCCAGAATGGTTAGTGGCTTTTGAACGTGAATCGTTTCAATACCCAATTTTGAAGCTGCGTTGATGTTGTCCAGATTGTCGTCCAGGAACAATGTTTCCCCGGCTTTCAGTCCGGCCTGTTCCAGTACATTCAGATAGATCTGTGCATCTGGTTTCATAAGGCCCATTTCGTAGGATAAAAACACGGTTTCAAAGAGATCGTCCAGTTTTTCGATCCCTGTGGAAGCTTCCAGGATCTTATTAACCTGCGTAATGTGAATGGAACTGGTGTTACTCAGAAGAAATAACCGGTAGTTTTCAGCCAGTTTTTGAAGAAGCGTAACTCTTTCCGGAGGAAGGTCCAGCAGGAGGCTGTTCCAGGCCGTATCGATGGCTTCATCCGAAAGGTCGGAGAATCCGAGCAGCTCCCTTATGTAATTCCTAAAACCGGCCTCGTCGAGCTTACCGGTCTCAAACTGCCTGAAAAGGTTGTTTTCCTTGAAAATAGAAAGGATTTCAATTTGTTCTTTGCCACTTAATGTTGCAAAGGATTTCGATGCAATGGGGACATCAATGTTGAGAATTACGTCGCCAAGATCAAAAATGATATTCTTTATTTTGTCGTTTTTCATGAATGGCAATGAGCTGCTGGCGGTTAGCTATTAGCTTTTGGATATGTATTTTTTACGATTCGATCACTACACCCATTGCGCAGAACTTTTCAATGCGCTCATCGATCCTGTCCTGCTCGCTGATCGCAGAGAGCTCGGTGATGTTCTCTAGAATGGTTTTTTTCAATTCCTCCGCCATCCATTGATGATCCAGATGCGCGCCTCCCAGCGGTTCGGCAATGATACCGTCGATGAGCTTGTTCTTTTTCATATCCTTGGCCGTGATCTTCATGGCTTCGGCCGCCTGCTCTTTGAAATCCCAGCTTCTCCAAAGGATCGCCGAGCAGTTTTCAGGAGAAATAACCGAGTACCAGGTGTTTTCCAGCATCAATACCCTGTCACCGATCGCAATACCCAATGCACCACCGGAAGCGCCTTCGCCGATCACGATACAGATCACGGGTACTTTGAGCATAAACATTTCTTTCAGGTTACGTGCGATCGCTTCACCCTGCCCGCGCTCTTCTGCCTCCATACCCGGAAATGCCCCCGGCGTGTCGATCAATGTCACGATAGGTTTGTTGAATTTTTCGGCCAGCTTCATCAGACGAAGGGCCTTGCGGTAACCTTCGGGATTGGGCATACCAAAATTCCGATGCTGCCTTTGCTTGGTATTACGGCCTTTTTGTTGTCCGATCAACATAAATGACTGTCCGCCCACATTGGCTAAACCTCCAATAATAGCCGGATCGTCCCTTACCTGACGATCGCCATGCAGTTCTATAAACTCATCACAGATCAATTCAATGTAGTCGAGGGTGTAGGGACGGTCGGGGTGCCGGGACAGTTGGACGCGCTGCCAGCGGGTAAGATTTTCAAATATTTCTTTTCGAAGATCTGTAATATTATTTTCCAGTAAGGAAATGGCATCGGAAACATCTACATTATTTTCCTTTGCTAATGTTTTCATTTCTTCGAGCTTGCGTTCGAGCTCGGACATAGGTTTTTCGAAATCCAGGTATGTTCTCATATTCAGGTTCTTTTTTGTGGGCTAAGAGGCAATCAAAGTTCGTAAGTTTGCCCTCTAAGAGGTATTTCTACGGAATTAAAGCCATGTTCTTCAATTTTTTGCTGAAAATCGCCCATGCTTTGTCGCTCTCCATGTACCAGAAAAACTCGTTTTAGTTTTTCAGGGTCCTGCGTTTTTACAAATTTTATTAAATCATTCTGATCTCCGTGGCCGCTAAATACGTCAATTTTTTCAATATTAGCCAAGACGGGCAGCTGCTTTCCACGGATTGAAATCGTATCCTGTCCATTTAAAAGCCTCCATCCTAATGTTCCTTCCGACGCATAGCCGATCATCAGGATCGTCGCGTAAGGATTGCCAATGTTTGCTTCCACGTGCTGCTCTACGCGACCACCCTGGACCATTCCCGACGAGGAAATGATAATGCAGGGTTCGTTGTAATTCGATACGGCACGGCTCGCATCCGAGCTTTCCAGGTAAATCAGGTTGTCAAAATCAAACAGCATATCATTGTTTTCCTGGAAGTTCCGTGCTTCCTTGTTGAGGAGCCGCACGTGTCGCTGGTAAACTTTGGTACTGCTATGCGCTAAGGGACTGTCCGAGAACACTTTAAGAGAAGGGAACGCGCGGTCGAGGTAAATTTTATTCAATGTGTAAAGCAATGCCTGGGTACGGCCAACGCTGAACGAAGGAATGATCAGCCTGCCCGGAATGTCAATACAGGTACGTTTGATCACATCAGCCAGCGCGTCCGCGGGTGTTCCCTGGTTTTCATGCACCCGGTTACCGTATGTGGACTCGCATATCAGGTAATCAACTTGTGGAATTTCCTGAGGGTCAGTGAGTAATGGGTAGTTGCTGCGGCCAATGTCACCTGAAAAACAGATTTTTTTCTTCTGCCCGTCCTCGTATACTTCCACCACAATGTGTGCGGCACCCAACAAATGGCCTGCCGTGTAAAACGTGATCGTCACATTGTCGGCGATCCGGTACCGTTGTCCGAAAGCAACGGGCACAAAGTTATCCAGCGCCTCGATCACATGTTTTTCAACATAATAATCCATCGGCACATCCTTCTTTTTTTTACTGCGTTTCTTGGGAGACGATCCGTTACGGGCATTCAGCCGTTTTTGGTGTAGATTGGCAGCATCCTTCAAAAGTAGGGAAGTGAGCGCCAGTGTCGGTTCGGTACATACGACCCGTCCTTCAAATCCCTCTTTGTATAAATTAGGGATATTGCCGGAGTGGTCAATGTGAGCGTGTGTTAAAAGTACTGTGTTTATTAAACTCGCATCAAACGGAAAGACACTTTTTTGTTCCTCATACCTGGTTTTTCTACCAATCTCATCTAAGTCAAAATCAGAGCCGCAATCAATCAAAATCCGATAATCATCTGATTCCAAAAGGAACATACTACCGGTAACTTGTTGAGCAGCTCCCCAAAATGTCAATTTCATACGTTAAATATGGGGTGAGTAGCTATATTGGGATTTTTCTATCATTTGGAAAAATCAATATCCATTATTGTATCTTCTTTTTTCTAGTCAATCAAAGAACTGTCTAATATCTGACAAAAGTACCAAAAAACAGACTGAGATTTGGACTTTACTTACTAGTTTAGATTTGGTATCAACACTTTCTCGCGGAAAGTCACTCTTCTAAACTACTATGAAATTCACTCCGTTCGTTTTTTGTCTTTTTTTATCCCAATTCGTCCGTGCACAAACCATTGATAGTGTAGCCCTGAACAATTTCCGGGATGCAGTGCTGGAATTACAGAACAGCGAACTGATGCGCAGCGGCTCGCTGGCAATTAGCATTAAATCGGTGAAAGAAAGAAGTAATGTTTTCGCATTGAACCACGAACGGTCATTACCATCCGCATCTACCTTAAAACTCGTGTCCACCGCAACGGTTCTGGCGTTGTTTGGCGGAGATTTTAAATTTCAGACATTCCTCGAACACGACGGCGCGATCAAAGGTGACACATTATTCGGTAACTTGTACATTCACGGTACCGGCGATCCTTCGCTGGGCAGCGATCGTTTTAAAGGATATCCAACTGCAAACGACCTGATATTACGCTGGACTGCGGCCGTCAAGAAGGCTGGTATCAAGCATATCAAAGGCAAAATTTCACCCGACGCTTCGTTTTTCGACAATGCAACCCTGGCCAGTACGTGGATCTGGGGCGATATCGGAAACTATTACGGAGCAGGCGTCCAGGGACTTAATTTCAATGAAAATCTGTATAAAATCAAGTTCAAACCCGGTGTCGAATTTGGCGATCCCACTTCTTTTCTGGGTATTGAGCCTGTGATTCCGTATTTGTCTT
The DNA here is from genome assembly GCF_039919315.1 of Dyadobacter sp. Taxonomy (GTDB): domain Bacteria; phylum Bacteroidota; class Bacteroidia; order Cytophagales; family Spirosomataceae; genus Dyadobacter. The sequence goes on from NZ_JBDSFX010000013.1 coordinate 23,701, forward strand.
TTGTCAATCAGGTAACTACCAATGAGCGTGGCTCGGGCGATCAAACCATTGTTTACAGCGATCCACTAGGAACCAATGTGCTGCTGACCGGGACCATACCTGCCGGTTCACCAGTGTTTTCCGTCAAAGGCTCCATTCCTAATCCGGCCGAATATGCTGCTTTTGCGTTAAAAACAGGCCTGAAAAGTGCAGGGGTGATGGTTTATGATGAAAACGCTCCTTTTCCAGCCTTGGCATTTCCCACTCCTAATCCGAAAGTGATTTTAGATGAATACAAGTCGCCACCATTGCGAGAACTTTGTCAGCAAACTAACTTTTGGAGCATTAATTTATATGCCGATACTTTTTTCAAACAGGCAGGAAAAAGACTCAATGGCAAATCTGACTACGACAATGCCGCGACTGCCATCACGGGCTACTGGTCGGGTAGAGGAGCGGATTTGCGGGGTTTTTACATTAAAGACGGCAGCGGCCTTTCTCCTTCCGGCTCCATTAGTACGAATAATTTGACTGACATTCTCAATTTTGCCAGTAAGGACGCGAGTTTCAATGATTTCTATAAAAGTATCGCGGTACTAGGCCTCAACGGAACGGTGCGTAACCTGGGAAAAGGGACAAAGGCGGCGGGTAATCTGCACGTCAAGAGTGGCTCGATCGAGGGTACCCGCGCCTATGCCGGTTATGTGACTTCCAAATCAGGTGCGCTGCTCAGTTTCTCCATCATCGCTCACAAGTATTTACCAGGAAGCAACCGCCTCATTTCCGATTCGCTCGTGAAACTGATGACATTAATGGCAGAGTTATAAAAATTATTCTTTCACTTTCTCAATCACAAAGTTGTGATTGGTGTAAATACAAAGGTCAGCTGCGACTGTGAGGCCTTCCCTTACCATTTCCTCGGCGGTCAGGTGCGGCGCATGTTTTTTCAATGCCTGTGCAGCAGATAATGCAAAGTTTCCACCCGATCCGATGGCTGCGATGCCATTTTCAGGTTCCAAAACGTCGCCAGTTCCGGAAATAACCAGGATTTCGTCTTTGCTTGCCGTGATCATCATGGCTTCCAGTTTGCGCAGGTAACGATCAGTACGCCAGTCTTTTGCCAGTTCAATGGCCGCTCTTTTCATATTGCCGCCATAGGCATTCAGTTTTTCTTCGAAGCGTTCAATGAGGGTAAATGCGTCGGCTGTGGAACCGGCAAATCCTGCCAATATTTTCCCACCCATTAAAACGCGGATCTTTTTAACATTGCCTTTTGCTACCGTATTGCCCATTGTCGCCTGGCCATCAGCGCCCAGGGAGACAGTACCATTATGCAGTACACCAAGTACGGTTGTTGCGTGTATTTTTTCCATGAATTGGTTTTTAATTAAATCTGAAATTTCTTTGTTGGCTAACCTTGTTGGATACTTAATTTACAAAATACATTATCGACACTCATGATCGGAAAATCTGTCGGCAATGCACGTTTTTCAATGGTCGAAAAACCGTTCTTTTCATAGAAACGAATCGCCGCCTGCAAGCGGTCGATGGTTCCGAGATACACCGCATCAATAGCATTTGCGTGACAATAAAGTATCAGTGAATCAAATAACCTTTGCGCGATACCCCATTCTTTTCCACGAAATTCCTTTCGAACGAACATCTTCCTGATCACCCCGGCATTGTTGCCAATTTTGATCACAGCGATACTGCCAACAACCTTACCTTCCGAAACTGCCACCCAGAATTCTCCGCCATCTTTGCGGTAGAAGTCGTCGATAATAAACAGGTCCGGTTGATCTTCCGCTGTAATTGGCACATTGAATTCCAGTTGTTGGATATTTAGAATAAGGCTAACCAGTTGATCCTGAAATTGTTGTTCAAACGGTATAATGCTGATCATAAGGCTGTGAAAATGTCAGAATGTAGCAAACGCTATTTTTATTAATCCGGTAATAAAACAAAAGTGCCAGGTCGTAAAACCTGACACTTTGTACTTATATCGATTTATGATCGGTTAAACCAGCATGCTCATGGGTTCTTCCAATAGTTTTTTCACTGTATTCAGGAAAGCGGCAGCCAGTGCTCCGTCAACCACGCGGTGATCTGCGGAGATCGTTACTTTCATGATATTGGTAGGATATACCGTTCCGTCTTCTTTGAAAGCGGCTACTTTTTTGATACCGCCAATCGCAAGAATACAAGAATCCGGTGGGTTAATGATCGCCGTGAACTCATCTACGCCGAACATGCCAAGGTTCGAAATAGAGAATGTATTTCCTTCCCAATCCTTTGGCTGCAATTTTTTATCTTTTGCTTTTCCTGCCAGATCTTTCACTTCGCTGGAAATTGTCGAAAGTGTTTTCTTGTCAGCGTCGCGGATCACCGGTACCAGCAGACCTTCGTCTACCGCCACAGCTACACCGATATTGACATAATTGTATCTTCTGATTTTGTCTCCCAACCAGGCTGAGTTCACAGCTGGATGTTGTTTCAATGCCACTGCACAAGCCTTGATCACCATATCATTAAACGATATTTTTGCAGGGCTTACTTCATTCAACTGAGGACGTAGTGCCATTGCCTTATCCATCACGATTTCCATGGTAACATAGAAATGTGGCGCCGTAAACAAGCTGTCGCTCAGTCTGCGTGCAATGGTTTTCCGCATTTGTGAAATAGGCAGGTCTGTGAAGTCGCCGGCGGCAGGCGTGCCGGAGGCTGGTGCTGCCGTAGCTGGCGCACTGGTTGCTGCCGGTTCCGCTGCTTTCGCAGGGGTAGGAGCTGCTGCCGGTGCTTCGGTTTTGGCTGCCGGTTTGAAATCATCCACATCGCGCTTCACGATGCGACCATTGTCACCGCTGCCTTCAACCTGGCTCAGGTTAATGCCTTTTTCGTCAGCCAGACGTTTTGCAAGAGGAGAAGCTTTGATGCGAGCGTCTGAATCAGCTACCGTGACCGCTTTTTCGGCGCCATTTGATGATGGAGCAGCAGCTTTCGCTTCTTCCGCAGGTGCGCTGGCTTCTTCTGCACCACCTTCACCGTTTTCACGGGCCAATAATGCTTCTACATTCGATCCTTCTTCACCTATTACTGCGATAATTCCATCGACAGGAACTGCTTCGCCTTCTTTTATTCCCACGTAAAGAAGCGTACCGTCTTCGTATGCTTCCAGTTCCATGGTGGCTTTGTCGGTTTCGACTTCTGCCAATATATCTCCTGATTTTACTTTATCTCCAACTTTCTTTTGCCACGAAACCAATGTTCCCTCCTCCATCGTATCGCTCATTTTGGGCATACGAACCACAGCCGCATTGATTTTTTCAGCAGCGGCAGCCGGTGTTTTAGCAGGTGCCGGTGTGGCAGTTTCCACCGATGCGGCGGCCGCAGGGGCAGCCTCCGCAGGTTTTGCTTCTTCCTTCGCAGGTGCAGCTGCGCTTCCATTACCGTTTCCTTCGTCAAGAAGGGATTTATAATCTTCACCTTCCGCTCCCACTACTGCCATAATCCCGTCAATGGGAACAGCATCGCCTTTATTAACACCAATGTAAAGAAGAGTACCATCATAATAAGATTCCAGGTCCATGGTTGCTTTATCAGTTTCCACTTCTGCAATCACTTCACCGGACTTGATTTTATCACCTACTTTTTTGTGCCATTCTGCGATAACACCTTCTTCCATGGTGTCGCTCATTTTGGGCATACGAATTACTTCTGCCATATCGCTTGTTAAGGTATTTTAGTTTCTTGGTCTAAAATTAGATTTCAGTCAAAATTACAACAAAAGGTGAATAGGTGTCGCCTTTCACATCATAAAATTGACCAAAACAGCTTCCACATCAGATTTAAGTAATTCTGTACAGTTAATTACTGCTGATAATCAATAGAATATAGTAATGTGACCATATTGCTAACAAGCAGCATTGATTTGAACGCGGGCGCGAAGTAACATTTTTGAGGTTATGGAATGGTCTAATCGTCCGCTAAAAGCTTCAAATTGACCCATTCGGTTACTTCATCAATACGCATTGTTGGCCGCAGTTTCAATGTCCCGAAAAAGCGTTTGGCCACTGCCAATCGTTTTTTGAATGTGTATGAAGATTCGCCAAGCTGATTTCCCTTGCGGTCAATCGCCACGCTGTCACATCTGAGTTTAACATGGGCGATAACGCCGATCAGATAAGGTGATTGAGGTAAAAATGGCAGTAGTTGTAATGCAGCATGTTTTCTGATCGTCATAAACAAACCTGCATTCATCGGAATCCTTCTGCCTGAGTAGATATGTACCAATCCTTTGAAAATAAAAGAAGTAAAAAGCCGCCCTCCTGACTCATACGAGCCTTTTCGTTTGGCAAAAATGACATCATTCTCCGACTTCAATGCATGTACAAGCTCCGGCAGCTTTTCCGGCTCGTCCTGCAAGTCGGCGTCCATGGTAGCAATAAGGTCATGTTTCGCGAATAACATTCCCACCAGCAATGCACTGCTTTGCCCAACATTGTTTTTAAGATTGATAATCCGGAAATCAATAGAATGGGGCAGTGCTTTCAAGACATTCAATGACTGATCAGGCGATGCATCATTTACATATATGACCTCGCATTTCCAGTTTGCCGCTACAGCAAGCTCACTCAGCCTCCGGTGTAGTTCCAGGAGGGTAGACGCACTTTTGTAAACCGGTATGACAATGCTGATCATTAATATCCTTTTTGGTAGTTGACAACATTCAGCAACGCTTCCCCACGCAGGTACCGTTCCAGGTTTTGCTCAAAAAGCGGTTGCCAGCGAAAATCTGGCCCTTCCAAACTTCTTCCCACGTGCGGGCTGACGAAAATTTTAGATTCTTTCCAGATCGGGTGAGTAGCAGGTAACGGTTCTTCCTCGAATACATCCAACGCAGCTCCCGCCAGATTTCCGCCTTGAATGGCTTCCAAAAGTGCCATATCGTCAAGCGTTCCGCCGCGCCCGATGTTCACCACGAAAGCGGAGGTGGGTAATGCTCGGAGTTCTTCTTTGCCAATGAAATGATAGGTTTCAGGTGTTTTGGGTAAACAAATGATCAATGCGTCGGTCAGTGGCAATTGTTGCCGCCAGTTTTTGCTGCCGTAAAGCATCATTTCCCCTTCCTTTGAATCATCAGGTTGATTTCTTACCCCTGCAACTTTTCCTCCCAAAGCTGTAATAAGTGATGCAATTTTTTGACCCAGGCTGCCCCAGCCTACGATCAGGCATTGGCTACCATGTAATGTTGAAAGCCGGTGACGCTGCCAGATGCCTTTGTTTTGTTCATCCCGCAAAACTGGTATGGAACGAAAAAGGCTTAAAAGAAGCGCTATGGTATGTTCAGCCAGTTCTGCATCGTACACGCCTCTGGCGCAGGTAAGGATAATGCTTTTGTCAACAAGTGATTGTTTTTCCTTCAAAATCAGGTCAACGCCCACGGAATTGGATTGCATCCAGCTCAATTTCTTTGCAAATGGCAGGCTTTGTAAAAAATAACGGTTTCCTAAAACGATCTCCGCATTTTCAATCAGGCGTTGCGCCTCTTCTTCGGAAAAGGCGGTGACGATTTCGTGATCGGGAGCAATGCTTTTCAGTTTTTGCAAATGATCCGGAACGGGCTCGTACATGAGCAAAATCATATGTGATGCGGATTGGTGGTCCAGCTTTCCACTTGCTGGCGGAATGATCGGGCATCATTTTCCACTTCGTCGTGAGGTCGCATGCGTGCATCTGAGTAGGCTTTTTTGATTTTGTGCACCATATAATCCATGCTGTGGTTTTCGTGGTCTTTCAGGAATGTACGTCTTAAAAAACTGAAATTGATTCCCAGCCGCGCATATTCATTGATCAGGTATTTGCTGGCTATGGGTTTGCCATTGGGCGGGTAAGTCACCCCTCCCGCTCCGAGCGGAATGGTAAATTGCCCACGGATATTTTTGACGGTATCATTCATCAGCGGTACGAAAATATTGCGGCTGTTTTGCTGAATATGCAGGTCATTGAGACCGATGTAGGCCCTTTTCAAAGGAAGTTTGGACAATTCTTCAAGGCAGCTGAGTGCTGGTACGGTCTCGATGAGTATGCTGAATTCAGCTCGTCCGCCGATCATATCATAAGTCTGGCTCGCATCTTCGCAATGCTGCACCATGGGCAGGAATATTTCATCGGCCCCGGCTTTCAATGCGAGTTCTATTTCTTCGTGGGTATGTTCCTGCGAAAAACCATTGATCCGGCAAATCAGCTGTCCTTCTGGCGTCACTTCTCTGACTCGACAAAGATCCTCGTAAGTGTCGTAATTGATCTGTGTGTCAAAGCTTTCCTGACGCGACTTTTTTCCCTGATTTTCCCAGTCCACAATAATTCCGTCGACACCGGCGGCAAGAGCTGTCCTGACCGTTGAAGGGTTAGTCGAGAAGAGGAAAAGATGAAAGTCCGTTGAGTTAGTAGAAGTTAAATTCACATGTTTTTGATTTTCGTCGCGACTATGAGACAACTCGTTCCAAATGGTATTCGTGATTTGTTTTTGATCGCATTGATTTCCCAATGCAGTAAATTCCTCAAAAAGCGTGCAGTTGCGGGTCGGCCAGCCATGTGTTCATTCTTCTTCTTTTCAGGCGTATTTTTCTTTTTTAGCCCAAATTTTTCGGGTACCACCCGGAAGAGCCACATCGGAAACCACACCAGCGAAAAGAAATAGGATTGATAAGTGACTTCAAACCCGGCGCGGGAGAGCAGCTTTTTCAGATCATCCAGTGTATATCGCCGGAAATGTCCCAGCTGCACATCATTGTCGGACCACAGGCTTGTAAAAGCAGGCACGGTCAGCATGATCTTTCCGTTGCTTACGAGCAGGCTATTGATCTTTTCCAGAAACGCCAGATCATCTTCAATGTGCTCCATCACATCAAAAAAACCGGCTGCTGGAACTGTACCTTTCACTTCCGGCGCATATTCTTCCAGCGTACTTTGAATGGTTTTTTTGATGCCTCTTTTTTGTGCATTCTGAATTCCTGCTAAATATGGCTCTACCAAAGTAACGTCGTAGCCAGCCTGTTGCATCGCCAAAGCAGTAATGCCGTTGCCGCCGCCTATGTCATGAAACTCCTTCGGGAAATCATTGGCTTTCATCGCCTGCACGAGACATTCGTTCCGGTGCTGGTACCAGAACGACATATCTTCCATTTCGAAACAAACGGAATTTCCGTCGTCGGGATAAGAAACAAGCCAATTTTCCCTGTTTTGCTCCATTATATTTTTTCTCCCATGATTATTTGAAAAGGTAGAAATGTGTTCAGGCCCGGAATTTTTTCAAGTACCGGCTCACTTTTTTGGCCCAATGATGTATTGGCAAGAAATGGAGGATAGAATCCAAACCGTTTGATTTTCAGATTTTTCCAGCCCGCATATTCCATTGCTCCAAAAAGCTTGCTTTTGGTCATATCAGCGACACCTTTGTCGCCTTCCCATGACATGCCTGGCGTGAGTGCTATCTGTACATAATAGAGCGGATTATAGGCATTGGGTTCCAGGAAAACCAGCTTTGCACCTGGCTTGGCAATGCGATACATCGCCTGGAAGCACGCGTGCAGGTTATGGAAATGGTGCAAAGCCATAAAACCCATGACTACATCAAATTGCTCATCCAATTCTTCCGGCGCGTCAAGAATATCAGCAGCGTGGAGTTTTACAGGAAATTTGTTGTCATTGTGTACCAAAAGCTGTTGTAATAAAAACGGAGAAAGATCCAGGCCTTCCACCTTGTAACCCTGCGCAAGGAAATTGAGCGTATACTTCCCCATTCCGCACGCAACGTCGATGATCCGGTCGGTCCTTTTGATATCAGCGAACCCGATCACCTCGCGCACATGCCTTAGCACATAGGGCGAGTAAACCGGAATCATGGTTTTCTTGATCTTGTGTCCAAAGTAATCAAGCTGCTGATTGTTATGGAACTTGATGTTAGAAACTACAATGCTCATAAACAATGGATTGAGTGTAAGGTGCTATTAAGATATGAGAAATTGTTACTCCAAGCAACATTAAGCGGCTTCAATTATCAAGCGCAATCCTAAATTGAAATAAAAAAAGATAATGTAGTGCTATTTTACTTCCAGCGAATATAGGTTAATATGCCAGATAGGAGAGTCAAAGAAGGCAATTTTTTTCAGACCGGATTTTTCGGGATGGGCTATGGTTTCGGTTGAAATCATGTAGTCGCATTGCATTTGTCGCAATGCCGGGCCGGATAGTTCGATATCCCTTTCTTTTGGGGCTAATCCTTTGGTGATGTGTGTGTTGAAATAACCGGTACCCTGGTCATACACAATGAGGCACTGACTTCCCCAGTAGTCAAAAAAGCCTGCATTGATCTCATTTTTAGCCAGTTCCTTTTCAATAATGGGGCGGAAAGCCTTTTTATAAGCCAATGGGTAATTACTCGAATAACCGTCAATGGTCCATAAACCATTGTATTGCGCGATCCCCGGCGGAATCCCAATGCTGGCCACGCGATAAGTCCCCACAGGCTTCCCGATCGTCGTTTTGATTTTTTCAAACATATCAACTGAGTAATAGTCGTCGTAGGTGAAAATGTAGTGGTATGCTTGTATTTTGACCCATTTACTGAAAAATCGCGCGTAGTAGGTAGGTTGGTAAGCAAAGCAAATAACAAGCTGTGCAACGAGGAGTATAGAAACGATCAGTTTTTTACGGATAACCGGCAGTAACAGAATGGCTTGTGCCATTGCCACATGCCACAATAGTTGCAGAAAGATGTGAAATCGCTCCATACTGTACATTCTCAACAAATCTGACTCATTTCGCAGATTCACCACGGGATCCCATTGTAACGCTCCTATGTATATGCAGATCAATGCAATGATGGCCAGCGTAACCGTAAGGCCGGTTGGAATGGACCTGGTTTTGAGCGCGTGGTAGCCAAAAGTAGCAAGCACAAATGGCAGCATTACGAAGGTATGCAGCGACAATGCGACGTCAATGTTGCCCAGCAGGAAGTAGCGCACCATTACTTTGGCACAAATAAGCGGCGAGGTAGAAAACCGCAGCATGTCCATTCTGTGCGAAACAAAGCCCTTTCCACCCAGCATATTGGCCAGCAAATCCAACTTTGTCACTGAGTACAGCAACAGTAGTAATGCAAAAGCACTGATCAATGTAAGTACGGACCGCTTTTTCGAGAAGTCATAAATGATCAACAATGCCAACCCCAAAAGCATGAAAACACCTGCCGACTGAAAATTGGAAAAGAAAGGGAATGTGCCCAAAATCAGCCAGTTCCAAAAGCCATTTTGCTTTTTCCGGATATTCAGAATGGCATATAGTAGCAATGGCTGGCCAGCGATACTAAGCCCCCAGGTAGGCAGAAAAGGCATCAGACCAAAGGATAGCGACAGAAATGCGGCAGATAATGTGTCCATTCCCAGATGGTAACGCGACAAAAGCCACATTCCCAATACGCCAATCGCACTAATAAAAACGATCAGGATCTGGTACGCTTCAAATGTAGGAAAGAGGAGATTTAGCCAATAATAAAAATTGTAAGTGCTGACGAGCGTGAACTTGGGAACGCCACTCATGAATGGCTCGACAATGGTGTAGGCAGGCGACCAGGCATAACCTTGCTGAACTACCGTCCGGTACCAGACTACATAAGAATCCAGTGAATCGAAAGCATTGAAATATGCTTTGGTGCCGAGCAGCAGGCCTGGTAAATGATAAAGGCAAAATATCAAAACAACCCCGATGCTGTGGAATTGCTGATATCTTGCCTTCATAAAGTATATGCTTTAATTGATCTTTAAAACAGCCATAAATGCTTCCTGCGGAATTTCTACATTTCCTACCTGACGCATTCTCTTTTTACCTTTTTTCTGCTTTTCAAGAAGCTTGCGTTTACGGGAAATATCACCCCCATAACATTTCGCTAATACATCTTTCCGCATTGCCTTCACAGTTTCTCTCGCGATAATCTTCTGACCAATAGCTGCCTGGATCGCAATTTCGAACATTTGCCGCGGGATCAGCTCGCGCAATTTTTCGCAAAGCTTTTTACCCCATTCGTAAGATTTGGAACGGTGAACGATTGCCGAAAGCGCATCTACAGGCTCCCCATTGAGCATGACGTCCAGTTTCACCATATCCGACTCCTGGTATCCTGCCAGTTCGTAATCCAATGATGCGTAACCTCGTGAGATGGTTTTGAGCTTATCAAAAAAGTCAAAAACAACTTCGGCAAGCGGGATCAGGAATTGCAGCTCTACGCGCTCTGAGGTCAGGTAGATCTGGTTTTTAAGGATTCCACGTTTATCCATACACAAGTTCAGGATCGGTCCGATGTAATCGGCCTTGGTAATGATCTGTGCATTAATGTAAGGTTCTTCAATGGTTTTGATAACAGTAGGGTCCGGCATTTCTGACGGCGCACTGATATTCATCAACTTATCTTTCGTATTCAAAACCCTGAACTGTACCGATGGTACCGTCGTGATCACGGTCATGTCAAATTCGCGTTCGAGCCTTTCCTGCACGATCTCCATGTGCAGCATGCCCAGGAAGCCGCAACGGAAACCAAAGCCCAATGCAGCGGAAGTTTCAGGTTCCCAAACCAATGCAGCATCATTCAATTGCAATTTTTCCATTGCCTCGCGAAGCTCCTCAAATTCGGTGGTATCAACTGGATAAATACCCGCGAAAACCATTGGTTTTACTTCTGAAAAGCCTTGGATGGCCGTGGTAGCCGGTCTGTCGATGTGTGTGAAAGTATCACCTACTTTAACTTCCTTGGCGACTTTGATACCGGAAATCAGGTAACCTACATCACCGCATTCCACGATTTGTTTCGGAATTTGGACCAGGCCCAATGTTCCGATCTCGTCAGCGATATATTCCTTGCCGGTAGCCATGAACTTCACACGGTCACCTTTTTTGATACTTCCGTTTTTTACCCGGAATATTACTTCAATACCGCGATAAGAATTGAAAACAGAATCAAATATCAATGCCTGCAACGGACCGTCAGGTTCGCCGACGGGTGCAGGGATACGTTCGATAATGGCACTCAGAATGGCTTCGATACCAATTCCTTCTTTTCCGCTGGCAGGGATAATGTCTTCCCGCTTGCAGTCCAGCAGTTCCACCATTTCGTCTTTGATCTCCTCAGGCCTTGCGCCTGGTAAGTCAATTTTATTAAGTACCGGAATGATCACCAAGTCGTGGTTGATCGCCAGGTATAGATTTGAAATCGTTTGTGCCTCAGTACCTTGCGATGCATCTACTAATAAAAGAGCTCCTTCGCAAGCTGCGATAGACCTTGAAACTTCGTAGGAAAAATCCACGTGTCCCGGTGTATCGATCAGGTTCAATATATATTCTTCTCCCTCGTACACATAGTTCATCTGGATCGCGTGGCTCTTAATAGTGATACCTCGTTCGCGTTCCAGATCCATATTGTCCAGGAGCTGTGCCTGCATGTCCCGGTGAGACACCGTTTTGGTAAATTCCAGCAGTCGGTCTGCTAATGTGCTCTTCCCGTGGTCAATATGGGCAATAATGCAAAAATTACGGATTTTCTTCATGAATGTAATTACTATTCGAATGCTTTGAATTTTATAAGTTCAGACCAAAGCATCCACAAAATTACAAGGGTAATTAATATTTCAACAGGTTTTCTTTTGGAAGTTGGAACATAATAGGGAATACCTCATTGAAAAAGAAGAGGTCCCGGTCCCGATTGTTCGATTCGCGAACGGTTTTTCCACACTTTGATATAGAAAATAAAAAGGACAACTATCACCAGCAAAACATAAAACCCATATCTGATCAGCCCCGCTGATAATACTACGATGGACAGTAAAATAGCCGGATGCGTTAAGAAATCAATAAATGTCCTGAACCACCTTTTAAAAGATCCGGGTGAAGTTTCCGAATTTAAAATCATCACCTGATCATTGAAATCCAAAATTTTAAGGAGCTTGACCAGGAAGCTGCTATGGATGTCAGCCTGATATCGCAGCTGTTTCGGCCAATGAAGCAGGGAGCTATATGCGAGCACCAAAGCCATCACGAAAGGCCCAAAAGTCATGTGCATCAGCAATACCATAGGTAAATGAAGCATTGCGCCCATGATCATGGCGTAAACAAGCCAATTTCTTTTTAGTAAAGCAATAGCAATACCGAACTGCAAAACTATGACACTGATACCCACCATTTGGGAAAGTAACATGGGCGGAAAAATACCTGCAAGTGTCAGATATGCAGGTATTTGATGTTTCACAGCCAGTAGCGTTTCCATACTGGCACCATTCCACCAATCCATGTCAAAAGCTTTGTTCAGATCAGCGCCGAGATATAATACAATGAGCTGGTAACGGATCAGTGCGCTTCCCGTTTCGCGATTGCTCAGCGCTGTACAGACAAACACACAGGCGACAAAAAGGTGCGCGACGGAAATACAGGTTTGGCAGGAGATCGTCCCAATAATGAAGGATAACCCTGCCAGCAGGCAGCCAGTACGTACAAAAGAAGAGAAGAGCAGGATCAGAATTCCGACATAATACATAATGTGGACTGCCATATTGTACTGCCAGTCGGTGCCTAAATCTTCCAGGAAGCCAATAATGGGGAGGAACCTGCCTCCTCCCTGATTTCCCAAAAACGGAGATTCATTGGAAATGATGAGATAAATGGCGAGCAGTCTCACCATTAATACAAGTTCGGGAATGATACGCTTATAGAGTAGGTAAAAAGGATTGAGATCCTTCATTCTTGTTGATATTTTGTAGCCAGAGGTATGTTTGAGTAGGGTGATTATTAATGGAATAGCGGATAAGCACACTATCAGGGTGGTTATGATGCCTGGCTTCCGCTGTGTCCACCAGTCTTTTAAGATTTCCTGCGGCATGCACCTCCCACTCCGTAGCATGAATGCCGTAGCGGGCTTCGACTGCTTCTTTGGGTAATGCAAGTCCGTTCTTGTACGCGGAAATATGGTAATGTACCTGTGTAGTGTGCGGCGACCACGAAAGCGTGCGGGTGTCCCTGCCTAGCTCGTAAATATTATTGGCAATTTGGGCAAAGAGAAAAATCAGTCCTGGTATCCACTTCCTTATCGCTGAACTTGTCATGAGGCTGGTAGGAAATAATGTCCTTTCTAAATTTCTGATTACCTTAACTTTATCAAAGAAGCAGAAAATTTTAATGATTTACTGAAAATGGAAACCGGTTACAGGAAAGAAATCGATGAACGCCTGACAGGCCATTTCATCAAAGATTTTAAATACTATACCGCCGTTATTCCCCGGAAATTCCTGCAATTGAACCAATAGGACAGCTTTTGTATGAGTTTACAAATAAATTAATCATTTGATTAAATAATTTGTATAAATCAAAAATGGATTTTACATTTGTCTCGTTCAAAGAATATGACTGGAATGGCTAAGATTGCGAAAGCGGAGTTGGATCTCACGACCGAGGAGAAAATAAAGGAAGCGGCGGGAATTGTATTTACTAAAAAAGGATACGGGAATGCGCGCACGAGAGATATAGCGGAGGAGGCAGGGATTAATCTCGCTTTACTGAATTACTATTTCAGAAGTAAGGAGAAGCTGTTCAACATTGTGATGGCTGAGCGGATTGACAAACTTTTCGGTGTACTGGTACCGGTATTGAATGACGAATCGACGACATTGGAGGAAAAGCTGGAACAAATTACCGGGAACTACATTACAATGCTCCTGGAACATCCCGATCTGCCGATTTTTGTGTTGAGCGAGATCAGATCAAATCCGGAGCAGCTGGCTAGCCGCTTACAGGCCAGGCAGCAATTGGCGGAATCGGTTTTTATCAAACAGCTCAAAGCCAAACGAAGCGATATTCATCCGTTTCATTTTTTGATGAATTTGCTGGGAATGACCTTATTCCCCTTTATTGCGAAACCGGTTTTGGAGCCTATCATTGGAGGCGAAGATAATTATCGGATGATCATGGAGCAGCGTAAAAAACTGATCCCCGGCTGGATTAAAATGATGCTGGAAACGGCGTAAATTTTTTTGACTACTAATTAATCAAATGATTAAATAAAACGAATAAAAAAAATGATTAAGTTATTTCATAACCTGATTTTAGTCCTCTGCTTTTGGATGCTGATTTCGCAGGTTCATGCGCAAAGCAAACTATTGACGATCGATGAATGCTACGGACTGGCGCGGAAAAATTATCCGATGATCCGTCAGCGTGAATTGATTATCAGGACGAAGGATTTTTCGGTCGGGAATGCGGCAAAGGGTTATTTGCCACAACTGAATATTTTGGGGCAGGCTACGTACCAGTCGGCGGTAACGGAATTTACGCTGCCGGTGGCTGTGCCGGGAGTTGAATTCCCGAGTATCAGCAAGGACCAGTACAAAGTGTATGGCGAAGTGACGCAGACGATTTATGACGGTGGGGCCGTTCGTACGCAGGTCAAATCGTACGAAGCCAATGCATTGGTGGAAGAGCAAAAGCTGGAAGTAGAGCTTTACAAGCTGAATGAAAGAGTAAACCAGATTTTCTTCGGCATACTGATGCTGGACGAGCAGATCAGGCAGAATGAACTCTTAAAAAAAGACATTCAGCTGGGAATCAACAAGGTAAAGGCATTGATTGCCAATGGTACCGCATTCAAAAGTAATGGTTACACTTTGCGGGCCGAGCAGCTGAAAGCCGATCAGCGTAGTACCGAGCTCCATGCGAACCGAAAAGCTTACGTGGATATGCTGGGAATGCTGGTGAATCAAACTATGGATGATGTGCAACTCGTTAAACCTCAGCCATTCACATTGTCAACCCAGATCAACCGTCCGGAGCTGCGAATGTATGATTCGCAGAGTCGCAGTCTGGACATTCAGGATCAGTTACTGAATGTGAAGAACCGACCGAAGTTCAATTTCTTTTTCCAGGGAGGTGTCGGTCGTCCCGCCCTCAATATCTTGAATAATAGCTTTGACCCGTACTACATTACGGGTGTGCGTTTGAACTGGTCATTGTCGGGACTGTACACCCGAAAGAATGACCGCCTGCTGATCGGAAACAATCGCCAGGCGATACAACTTCAAAAGGAGAAATTCTTATACAACACCAATCTGACATTGAAGCAACAAAACGCGGATTTGGCCAAACTGGAACAATTGCTAGGCTCTGACGATGAGATCATTGCATTGCGAGAAAGCATTAAAACTACATCCGCGGCCCAGCTTGAAAATGGCGTCATTAATACCAATGATTACCTCCGGGAAGTGAACGCAGAAGATCAGGCGAGGCTGAACAAGATCTTGCACGAGATTCAGCTGTTAATGTCGCGTTACAATCTGCAAACCACATTGGGCAGGGAACTGGAATAACTGAACCCTCCCTCCACAATTTAAAAGAATCAATGATCAGGAACAACAATCAGAAAGCATGAAAACATCCGTATTAAGCTTGATAATCGTCACATTACTAGTCGGTTGCAAAGGGAAAGAAAACCCATACGATGCCTCCGGTACATTTGAAGCGGTTGAAACAATCGTATCCGCAGAGGTTACCGGCCGGATCACGCAACTGGATCTGGAAGAAGGCCAGGAGTTAAAAGCCGGGCAAATAGTAGGGCACATTGACAGCCTGCAATTGTATCTGAAAAAAAAGCAACTGGAAGCGCAGATCAAAGCCACAGGCAGCAAATTGCCAGATATTACTGCGCAAACAAATGTATACAGACAGCAGCTGGCGGTGTCGCAGGTACGGCTCGATAATTTACTCCACGAGCAAAAACGTATCCAAAACCTGCTAAAAGCAGACGCAGCTACGCCAAAACAGCGGGATGACATTAACGCACTGATCGCAGAGCTGCAAAAGCAAATGGAAGTAATCCGTAAACAGGATGCCGCGCAGGTCTCGGTACTAAAAACGCAAACCTCAGGTATTCGGGCGGACGTACTACCGCTTTACGTACAGATTGAGCAGATTAATGATCAGCTGACGAAATCCAGGATTATCAATGAGGTCAATGGCAGCGTGCTGACCAAATATGCCGGGATCAACGAAATGGCCGTTGCCGGAAAGCCACTTTACAAAGTCGCCGACTTGTCGACCATTGTTTTGCGAGCTTACATTACTGGCGACCAGTTACCTAATGTTAAACTGAACCAGCATGTGAAGGTTTTGGTGGATTCGGCGGACGGAAAATACCGTGAGTTGCAAGGGAAGATAGAATGGCTCAGCAGTAAAGCTGAATTTACCCCCAAGACCATTCAGACCAAAGACGAGCGGGCTAATCTGGTATATGCTGTCAAGATCAGGTTGAAGAATGACGGGTTTTTGAAAATTGGGATGTATGGTGAGGTAATTCTGTAAGTATGGAAGCTGTTATTGTTAAAAATCTCACCAAAACCTACGGTAAGGAAAAGACACTTGCGGTCGATAACGTTTCGTTTTCGGTGCAAAAAGGGGAGCTTTTCGGATTGATAGGGCCGGACGGCGCAGGGAAATCGAGCATTTTCAGGATACTGACGACATTGCTGTTGCCTGATTCCGGCGCGGCGTCTGTCGATGGTTTCGACATTGTTCAAGATTTCAAAAAAATCAGGAATACAGTTGGTTATATGCCCGGCAAGTTCTCATTGTACCAGGATTTGACCATTGAAGAAAATCTGCAATTTTTTGCCACGGTTTTCGGGACTACCATCGAAGAGAATTACCATTTGATCAAAGACATTTATGTACAGATCGAACCATTTAAAAAACGCCGGGCAGGGAAGCTTTCCGGTGGAATGAAGCAGAAACTGGCATTATGCTGCGCTTTGATCCATAAACCGACCACATTGTTTCTCGACGAACCGACTACCGGCGTGGATCCGGTTTCCAGAAAGGAATTTTGGGAAATGCTGCGCAGGCTCAAAGAGCAGGATATCACGATTGTCGTCTCCACACCGTATATGGACGAAGCTTCGCTCTGCGACCGCATTGCATTGATCCAGGGTGGCAAAATTCTGTCGATCGATACGCCTCAAAACATTGTTAGGGCATTTCCTGATCAACTATTTGCGGTGAAAGCGAATGAAATGTATCCGCTGCTGAAAACGCTGGAAAGTTTTCCTGCTCGTATCAACAGCTACGCATTTGGCGAATACGCACACATTAGTTTAGGTAGCGTGGAGGCTGTACCGGAATTGGAAAAATATCTGGCATCACAAAAACTTTCAGGAATCGAAATCAAGTCCATTGAGGCAACGATCGAAGATTCTTTTATCAAATTATTAAACTGAAATCAGATGGCCGAACCGCATTCACAGACCGAAAAAGTGATCATTAGCGAAAAACTGACCAAGCGTTTTGGCGACTTTACGGCTACCGACGAGATTTCATTTGAGGTATATAAAGGAGAGATATTTGGCTTTTTGGGCGCTAATGGTGCGGGAAAGACCACGGCGATGCGGATGCTTTGCGGATTGTCAGCGCCTACCTCGGGTAAGGCGAGCATTGCAGGCTACGACGTGTACACGCAAACAGAGGACATTAAGCGGAACATCGGCTACATGAGCCAGAAATTCTCATTGTATGAAAACCTGACGGTACTCGAAAATATCGAATTTTTTGGAGGTATCTACGGATTGTCAGACCAGCAGATTGAGACCAAAACCAATGAGCTGCTGGACCGGCTTGGGATGAAAAGCGAAAGCAAAAAGCTGGTAGCATCCCTGCCACTGGGCTGGAAACAGAAGTTGTCCTTTTCAGTAGCGGTGTTGCATGAACCGAAAATAGTCTTTCTCGACGAACCGACGGGTGGGGTAGACCCGGTGACAAGGCGCCAGTTCTGGAATTTGATCTACGAAGCAGCCGACCGCGGCATTACGGTTTTTGTAACGACACATTACATGGACGAGGCGGAATATTGCAATCGTATATCCATCATGGTGGATGGCAGAATCGAGGTTTTGGATTCTCCGTTTAATCTCAAAAGTAGATTTGGCGTGCAATCCATGGATGAAGTTTTTTATCAGCTGGCCAGAAGTGCCAAGAGGGGAGATTAACATTATGAAACAGTTCATCGCATTTGTCACGAAGGAATTTTATCACGTTTTACGCGACAAAAGGACGTTACTGATCCTTTTTGGAATGCCCATTGCCCAAATACTGGTCTTCGGTTTTGCATTGACCAATGAGGTCAAAGATTCGGAGATATTGATTGTGGATTATGCAAAGGACAATGCTTCGCAGGAGATTACCACAAAAATCGGTGCGAGCCGGTACTTTAAGATCCGCAAAGCTGCATTGACCCATAACGAGATTCTTTCAACATTTCAAAAGGGCAAAATCAAAGCGGTAGTGGTGTTTCCGGTTAATTTCAATGACGAGCTCCTGCATAACAACAAGGCTCAGATACAGGTCATTACCGACGCGAGCGACATTAATACCGCCAATATGATCACCAATTACCTCTCCGCGATCGTACAGGATTATCAGAATCAGATCAATGTCAATTTGGAGCTACCCTACCAGATCACGGCCGAAACGCGGATGCTTTATAACCCTCAACTCAAAGGAGCGCACGGGTTTGTGCCCGGGGTTATGGCGCTGGTTTTAATGTTGGTTTCCGTGATGATGACTGCGATTTCGATTGTCCGTGAAAAAGAGACGGGCACCATGGAAATCTTACTTGTTTCGCCATTCAAGCCGGTTCTGGTGATTTTTGCCAAAGCATTACCTTACCTGTTTTTGTCACTGATCAATGTGTCGGCGATTTTGTTTCTAAGTGTTTTCGCGTTGGAACTTCCGGTAAAAGGTAGCCTGCTGCTGCTATTCGCGGAAAGTACATTGTTTATCATTACCTGCCTGGCGCTGGGGATCTTTATTTCCATCAAAACCGACTCGCAGCAAATCGCCATGCTGATCTCTCTGATGGGAATGCTGCTGCCGACCATGATGTTCAGCGGCTTTCTTTTTCCGATCGAAAATATGCCTTATCCGTTGCAGATCATTTCCAATATTGTTCCTTCCAAATGGTTTTACATGATCGTCAAGTCCATTATGATCAAAGGTTTAGGCATTCAGTCGCTTTGGAAAGAAACGGCCATTCTGCTGGGTATGACATTGTTTTTATTGACGATCAGTTTAAAAAGTTTTAAAATCCGTTTGCAATGAGGACATTGAAATTTCTATTGCGCAAAGAATTCCGGCAGATTTTTCGTGACAAATCCATCGTGGCATTAATCTTCCTTATGCCGGTCATTCAACTGATCGTCATGCCGCTGGCTGCTGATTATGAGGTTCGTAACATTAACTTAGCGGTGGTCGACAATGATAAATCGTCCTATTCCCAGAAACTGATTTCCAAAGTGATCGCCTCCGGTTACTTTCGTTTGCAGGGTTATAACGATTCTTTCAATGAAGCATTCACCCTCATTGAGTCAGATAAAGCAGACCTGATCCTGGAAATTCCACATGGATTTGAAAGAAACCTGATCCGTGATAACAAGCAGAAATTGTTTGTGGCGGTGAATGCGATCAATGGTACGAAGGCCAATCTGGGCGGTTCGTATCTGAGCAGCATCATTGGCAGTTTCAATGCGGATATTCGTATGCAATTGGTGCAGCAGCCGAGATTTAGCCAGTTTCCGGTAATCGAAGTGGTGGCTTCCAACTGGTTTAATCCGGTTTTGAACTATAAAATATTCATTGTACCGGGCATTTTGGCCATTTTGGTGACAATGGTGGGAGGGTTTTTGGCAGCTCTTAACATTGTGAAGGAAAAAGAGATTGGTACCATTGAGCAGATCAATGTGACGCCGATCAAGAAGCATATTTTTATCCTTGGCAAGCTGATCCCGTTCTGGGTACTGGCCAATATCGTTTTTACCGTCGGGTTGATTCTGGCCCGCTTTATTTATGGGATTGTCCCCATCGGCAGTCTGCTCGTGTTGTATGTTTTTATTGCTATTTACCTGCTGACCGTGCTTGGTTTCGGGTTGCTAGTATCGACCTATTGTGATACTCAGCAGCAGGCCATGTTCATTATGTTCTTTTTCATGATGCTTTTCATTCTGCTGGGTGGACTTTTTACGTCCATCGACAGTATGCCGGACTGGGCCAAGCTCATTACCAGGTTCAATCCAGTGCGATACATGATCGAGGTCATGCGGATGGTGATCCTCAAAGGCAGCGGCTTTATGGACGTACTGCCTAATTTGGCAGCGGTTTCAGCCATGGCCGTTATCTTAAATGGTTGGGCGATTTTGAATTATAAAAAAACAAACTGACCCTTATTCAACCGTTACCATGGCTTTGATCACGCCATTTGCAGGATCAAGCCAGCTTTGAAACTGGTCTTTCACCTCAGGAAATGTGACGCGGTGGGTGATATATGTTTTTGGATCAATCAAGCTGTTTTTCATACTTTGAATGACATGTTCAAAATCAGCGCGGGTCGCATTTCTGCTACTCATTAATGTAGCTTCCCGCTTGTGAAAATCGGGGTGGCTAACACTGATTTCTCCCTTTTGCAGCCCAACAAGCACATATCGCCCGCCATGCGCCAGGTAGCTGAATGCCGTATTGATCGCCCGCAGGTTACCAGTAGCATCCACAATCACCGTGGGCATATCGCCATCGGTGATCTCGGCAAGTTTTTCGGCAACATTGTCTGTTAATGCATTGACAGCGAATTCTACGCCGATCTTTTCACGGGCAAACGCCAGTCTTGAATCATTGATATCCAGCGCAATAACGCGGCCTCCTGCAATTCTTGCAAATTCCATCGTGCCCAACCCGATAGGTCCGGCACCCACGACCAGCACCATTTCATTCTTACGGATGTCTGCGCGGCGGATCCCGTGTGCGCCTATCGCGAGCGGTTCCACAAGCGCAAGCTCATCATACGTGAGCCCGTCACCATGTACGAGCGAGTAGGAGGGCACGGACAGATACTCAACCATGCCTCCATCTATATGTACGCCTGAAACTTTGAGAGTTGTACAGCAGTTGGGTTTTTCGCTCCGGCAGGCAATGCAAGTTCCGCAGTTGAAATAAGGAATAAATGTGACCGCCTCGCCCACTGAAAAACCAGGAGCACCGTCCGTTTCCACGATTTCTCCGGAAAGTTCGTGACCGAGAATCCTCGGATAATTGAAAAACGGCTGGGTACCTTCAAAAGCATGCAGATCGGTGCCGCAAATGCCGATGCGCTTTATTTTAATGATCGTATGGTCTTTTTCCAGCACAGGTTTTGCTGCTGTTTCATAAGAAAGCGTCCCTGGCGTGGTGCAAACTAGGATTTCCATTGCGTAAAATTAAGAATTAGCAAGTGCCCTGTCCAAATGGACATAACCGCCGTCGACATAAATCAGCTGGCCGGTCGTGTGGCTTGAACGTTGAGATAAAAGAAAAACAGTCATGTTCGCGATCTCTTCCGCAGTGGTCATGCGGTTTTCAAAAGGAATGTGGGCGGTAATAGAAGCCAGTTTTTCCTGAGGATTTGGCAAAGTTTCGATCCAGCGTTCGTAGAGCGGGGTCCAGCACTCGGCAACGATCACCGAATTGACCCGGATACCATATTTCAGCAGTTCAACGGCCCATTCGCGGGTTAGCGCATTGCGGCCTCCGTTTGAAGCAGCATAGGCAGAAGTGCCTCCCTGGCCTGTATCGGCGGTTTTGGAACTGATATTGACGATAGCACCTTTGGAGGCTTTCAATGCAGGCAATGCATAATGTACCATGAGGTAATAATGCACGACATTCTTGTGAAGCGAGGCCATAAAGCGCTCATAATCGCCACTTTCGAGTCCTACACCGTCATTCACACCTGCATTATTGACCAGCCCGTCGATACGCCCGAACTTTTCCAGGACCGCTGCCACGGCTTTTTCAGACTCTTCCGGTTGGGTCAATTCGGCGGCTATCTGAAAAGATTCGAAACCTTTTCCGGCCAAGTCGTCCACTACTTTTTGATTATCGGCTGCATTACGTCCCACGATCACAGGTATCGCGCCTTCTGCGGCCAGTACCTGCACGATTCCTTCTCCTATGCCTTTGGCGCCGCCGGTAACGATGATTATTTTATTCTGAAGTTGTAAATCCATGTTGTTTGAAATTGAAAGAGCTTCTTAAATGATTGATGCCACATTAATGGGCAGTACCCAGCGTCACATTCTTGATAGAATTGTTTTTTACTGCAAAATACAAAACGACCAAGAAACACACAGCAGGAACAATGTAAGCTGTTTGTATCGACGAAATGTCTGAAACCTGTCCCATGATTACTGGAAAAATGGCCCCGCCGACTATCGCCATAATGACCAATGACGAGCCAATTTTGGTTTTTTCGCCCAATCCTCTGATGCTCAATGCAAAAATGGTAGGGAACATGATGGACATGAAAAATTGTACGCCCACCAACGCATATACCGACACCATACCTTTGGTAAGCACTGCAATGATGAGCAAACCAACACAAACGATGCTATAAAGCGCAAGTAAGCGGGGTGGGGCGACAAAGCGCATCAGATAGGTGCCGATAAAGCGGCCTATCATAAAGCTCAGAAATGCTCCGGACAACAAGTATGCTGCCGTTTTTTCGTCAATACCGGCCACTTTGTCCGAAAAACGAATGAAAAAACTGCTGATACATACCTGGGCGCCGACATAAAAAAACTGCGCTGCGATGCCAAGGATCAGGTTTTTCTCATCCCAAATGGAGCCGCTCACTTTTTTACCCGTTTCATTTTCGTCCTTGATTTCCGGAAGCGCCGTCCGCCAGATCATGATGGCAACAAATAGCACCACCACCCCGATGACAATAAATGGCTTTTGGACAGAAGCTGCTTCCGCATTGAGGTAGCTATTGAGCTGCTCGCCGGACATGGCCTGCTGCTGCTGCTCCGTGAGTGTTTTTCCCGAAAGAATAAATGTCCCGCCCATTAATGGTGCCAGAAATGCAGCTAGACCATTGAAAGACTGCGCGAAATTGAGCCGCTGAGTGGCCGAATCGGCATCGCCGAGAACCGTAATGTACGGGTTGGCAGCTGTTTCCAGCATGGTAAGTCCGCTGGCGATAATGAACAATGCAACAAGAAAAAAGCCAAAGTGCCGCATTTCGGCGGCTGGGAAAAACAGGAAGGTGCCAGATGCGAAAAGGATTAGGCCAAGTGTGATTCCAGCCTTGTAGCCATATTTTTTCATGAAAAGTCCCGCCGGTAATGCGACGAGGAAATAGGCAATGTAAGAGGCAGAATCGATCAATGCCGACTGAAAGTCACTGAGCTGACAAGCTTTTTTCAGGTGTGGAATGAGGATCGGGTTAAGGTTCAGGGCGAAGCCCCAGAGAAAGAACAAAGAAGTGATCAGAATGATAGCCAGCCGCGTTTTACGATCGGTCATAGAGGTTCAGGAATTAAGAGTTTTTCGGAATAAATACATTACGAATTATACAATGCAAAGGAATTATATTTTTTTATGAAGATAGGCGAAGTATTTATCCAAGTAATAAGATATATTAACATGTTTATTCTCTCTATTTAGTTTTTACGGTATAAATTTCTCCATGAAGCCACAATTGTTAAAGGTTACCACGGCCCCGGCTTACTCTTTCAGTGTACGCCAGGACAAGGTTGCCAACCATAACAATCGCTGGCATTATCACCCGGAAATCGAACTGATCCACTTCCATTGGGGAGCAGGTACCCAGTTTATCGGGGACAGCATTAAGCGTTTCACGAAAGGGGACATCGTTTTGGTGGGTAGCAACCTGCCTCATTACTGGCGCGACGATGAGCAAGATCTGAACAAGTCACCGTATTCCACGGTCATCCATTTTTCACCTGATTTTTGGGGTGAGCGGTTCCTGGAACTGGCTGAAAATAAGCCGATCAAGCAAATGTTGGAAAAGGCACAAAGAGGTTTGTTGCTCTCGGGAGATTTGCATCAGAAGGTAGCGTTGCTAATGGACAAAATCCTGCGGGTGGAGGGAACCGACCGCATCATTGTGCTGCTGGAAATACTATTATCTGTCTCCCGATCGGAAGATTACGCGGAGCTATCATCACTGGGTTATCAGAAAGACCTTTCGGAATCTGACAGCGACCGGATCAATGCGATATACAACTACACGTTAAGTCATTTTAACCAAAAGATCACATTAAGTGAGATAGCAGGTGTGTCGGGAATGGTTCCTAATGCATTTTGCCGTTATTTCAAATCGCGGACGGGCAAGACCTATTCTCAGTTTTTAACAGAGATCAGGGTGGGACATTCATGCAGGATGCTGATGGAAAGCGATATGAGCATCAAGCAGTTGTGTTTCGAAAGTGGTTTTATGAATTTCAGTTGCTTTCATAAGCGCTTCAAGTCGGTGACGGGCCAAAGTCCGCAAAGTTACCGGCATGCTTTTATACATGCCGGTAAATAGTGTATGTCAGCGTATGTTAAGATGTTGTTGCACTTCGTCTTTCTTCCTGCGGGAAACTTCTACCTTCGAGCCGTCGGAAAGGACAATGAATTCGTTGTTATTGCTGATCCGCACAATGTGGTCAGCATTGACGAGGTGCGACTTGTGTGTTCTGATGAATTTAAACGGTTCCAGCATTTCCTCGAAATGCTTCAACGTCTTGCTGGCGACAAAGGGCCTTTTACCTTCCAGATGTATCACGGTGTAGTTCCTGTCCGCTTCCAGCCTTAGAATTTCATAAATCGTAAAAAAATAAATGCCTTCACTGGACGGCACCGCCAATCTGAAATCCTTGATGTCTTTCTTTTCAATGTTGCTGACCAGATTATGGTACAGCTGCTTTTTATGTCTGGCAAATTCCTGCCTTTCCATGTGCCTTAGTACTGCCGCACGTAGCTCCTCGGGGTCAACGGGTTTGAGGAGGTAATCCAGTGCTGAAAAGCGGATAGCCTGAATGGCGTATTGGTTGTAGGCGGTTGTAAAAATGATGTCGTAAGGCGGATTTCCATTTTTGATTAGCAGTTCAAAACCTGACTGATGAGGCATTTCAACATCCAGAAATACGATGCCTGGTCTGTAATACCGCAGCAGACTTTCCGCCTCCATCACCGAAGAAACATGCCTAACCTGTGAAATTTCCGGCACGTAATCCCGGATAAAATGAGCCAGGACTGTTCTGGCCTTCGGTTCATCATCAACGATTAAAACTTTGATCATAAAGTGTTGAAGATTAGTTATGTGGAGGGTTGCATTGGGCTGATACCGGCTAAGGATTGGGCTAAAAGTACAAGGCGGCGGGAGAGGATTTGTTATGAGTGAACCAGTGGTGCTCACTGATTATTTAACGGTATATATATGCCGTTGGAAGGAAATGAACGTCAAGCTGTCAGGGCGATTTGCCTAAAAGTAAATGCTAACTACCTAATAATAAATTATCTAAGCCATTCGTCCAGCAACTTGTAATTTTACGACGTCATCCTTTGATTCGATTTGTTTTAAACTTAAAATCGTGGCTATGCTTTGGTTTACCGTTGCTTTATATATTGATATCATGGCCGTGTTGTTTGTGATTGGCAATTTCTTTTATCAGTCTTTCATGACCAAGTATCCGACCGGGCATAATATCTGGCTGAATGTTTCCGGTTTGCTGGTGGTTATTGCCATTTTCGCAGCCCAGAGTTTAAAGTCTTCCGGAAACATCAACCTGGCGACAAGGCTTCTGTGGATCCCCGCAACTCCTATCTGTCTTGGAGTTGTCTTCTTTATAGTAGCCATCATTATTTTCCGTACAAACTCCTGATGGCTTGTCAGTGATATATTTTCATATTCAACTTAAAAATTATAGCTATGTTCTGGTTTATTGCTGGCGTATGTATCAATAGTATCGCCATTTTGGGTGTGATCGGTAATGCGGTTTACGACGCATTTACTTTGAAGCACGGCACGGGTCACAATGCATCCGTTAACCTCATCGGCCTTGTGCTGGGAGTAGTTGTATTTATCGCTTTTAGTCTGAAAAACAGCGGTAAAATATCCACAGCCAATGTGTTGCTATGGATACCCGGCGCTCCGTTGTTCCTGATGTTTGCCTTTTTCCTGATCTATATGGTCGTTATTATCGTGACCAAGCCGGATTGGAAATAGTGAGTAATGCTGCTGAAAGTAACAATTCCCGGTCAGTGGCTGACCGAATCTGTTTCCAATGGGTTTTTCTGGAAGCTGTAAATCAGGTAAACCAAGGCAGGTAATATAAAAACACTGCCCAGAAGCAATGCAAGCCCCAATGCCTGCATTGTTTTTTCTTGCCCGCTGTGTTCCAGAAGCGACAAATAGCCTCCGCCTTTCAGCACGACAATATTGGGGAAATGACGATAAGTAGTAGTCAGCAGGATCATCGTAACCTGAAAACCTGCAAGGGGCCGGAGCAGTGCTATTTTACCCTGATACAAGAGTGACCACATCCAAATCAATGACAAGGTCGCCGACACAATGGCGATCCTTCCCACCCAGTTTCCGAAAACCCATTCTATCAGTGGGATGTGTTCAATGTAAGCCGCTGTGAACACCAGAATCCCGCAAATGACCGCTGCAATGTTGAAAAACTGCGCCTTATGAGCAAAACGAAGCCGGTCGTGCTCATTTTTTGTTTCACCAATCAGGTATACCGACGCCAGAAAGCCGCAGATGGCCACTGTAAAAAGGCCAACGCTCACCGAAAACCAATGCAGCCAGCTGAAAATATAGGCGGAAAGAAAGGTGTCAGCCTGAGGATCAATGTGACCTGATACTGCACTCCCAGCGATAATCCCCAAGAATAGTGGGGTGATGAAGCTCGAAATCGCGAAAATCGAATTGTAAACGTGCTGCATATCATCGACCACGGCGTCGTAATGCCGGAATGTGAATGCAGTTCCTCTCGCAATGATGCCCAATAGCATCACTGTCAATGGAATGTGGAGATTGACAGACATTGTGGAATAGATCACGGGAAACCCGACAAACAGGATCACAATGGCAATGATCAGCCACATATGATTAGCCTCCCATATCGGCCCGATCGCGGAATAGAGGGTTTTGCGAGTAATCTCTTTGTTTCCTCTGGATGTAAAAAGCTCAATGATCCCAGCGCCATAATCGGCTCCTCCCAGTAACAGGTACAGCAAAATAGAAGTCCAGAGAAATATAATGACAACGTATAACATAATCAGTGACGAGTAAAATAGTGCGAAAATCCGGCTAGGCTTTGTCGTAAAGTTGTCCTACCATTTTGATCTGACGATAAAGCATAAAAATCACGATCACTGCCAGGGATGCATACACAGCCGTAAAAAGGTAGAATGAATAAGCAATGCCAGGCATAGGTGTAACGGCGTCGGCTGTACGCATGATGCCGTAAATAACCCAGGGCTGCCGGCCCACTTCTGTCACCGTCCAGCCAGCTTCTACGGCAATGAAGCCCAGGGGCGTAGCGGCTACGAACAATTTTAAAAGCCACGGACTGGTGAGCCAGTGCTTCTGCTTCCATAATGCCAGAAAATATAGCACAGATAACAGCATCATCGCCATGCCCATTCCAACCATAATTTGGAAAGCATAATGTGTGATAGCGACCGGAGGATGGTTTTCCGGTGCGATTTTATCCAGTCCGGTAACTTCCGATTCGAAGTCGCCGTGCGCCAGAAAGCTTAAAAAGCCTGGTAATTTGATGGCGTAGTTTACTTCCTTTTTTTCTTCATCAGGAATACCGCCTACGAGCAGTGATGCAGATTTTTCGGTGTGAAAATGTGCTTCCATCGCAGCTAGTTTCGCAGGTTGGCGAATCGCCACATCCTTGGCTGAAATGTCGCCGCTCAATGGTTGGAGAAGGGCGGCCACACAGCCGAACCCTGCGGCAATGGTGAATGATTTGGTATGAAAAAGGACATTTTTGCCTTTCAGGATCATCAGCGCGTGCACACCGGTCACAGCAAAACCGGTCGCTACGAATGCAGCAATGGTCATGTGCAACGCCTGTGAAAACCAAGCATCGTTGAACATAGCCTTGATCGGGTCAATGTTGAGGTACTGGCCATTGACATGATCAAATCCGGCGGGGCTGTTCATCCACGCATTGGCTGCTACGACCAGTATCCCCGACGCCAGCCCGCTTACTCCTACGATCACGCCGGTAAACCAGTGAAACCATTTGTTGAACCTGTCCCAACCGTACAGGAAAAATCCAAGTGCAATCGCTTCGATAAAAAAGGCAGTTCCTTCGAGCGAAAAAGGCATCCCGAAAATCGGCCCCGCGTGCTTCATAAATCCTGGCCAAAGCAAGCCCAATTCGAATGAGAGTACGGTTCCCGAAACCGCGCCGGTGGCGAAAAAAATAGCCACACCTTTGCTCCATGCCTTGGTCACATTTTTATAAACAATCTGATCCGTTTTGAGCCAATAGTAGTGCGCAACGGCCATAAAAAAAGGCATAACCATGCCTATACAAGAAAATACAATATGGAATCCCAGCGAAAGGGCCATTTGCGATCTTGCGGCTATGAAGTCATTCATTTGGAATTATTTTACTGAAAAATAGGATGCTTCCCAAGACATTCAGGAACCGGAAAGCAGGTGGTTCAAAGCTAATGAAGTCTTGTCATAAGAACCATTTTTCAGGGATATTTGTGCCAGCAAACCGACCCTGATTTAGCCAATATCTTCATTCTTTTCTGCCAATCTTTTTTTGACAATGTCAGCAGGATACTTCAATGCCAGCTCTCTTATTTCGTAAGTGAATTCTTTGAATGTTTCTTCCCAAACTGCGGCTTCTCCGGGTTCGTAGGCGTAAAATCCGTGTGAATTGAGCACGCCTTTGCCACCCTCGCGCACGACTTTGTCTATCAGTTCGGGCACTTCGGTGCTGTTGTTCAATGTTGGTAGCAAATTTTTCATTACCGTATGATAGGCCGGTACACCAGTGAGGTCCATCCAGCGAAATACACCGACCAATGTCATGAAATATCCTGCATTGTTACGGCACGAGCGATCCACATCTTCAATGGTCGCGTAACCATTCTCCACCAGGCTGATCGCCTCGCGGTACATCGCGTACATGAGCCTGTTGGTGATAAATCCGGCAATGTCTTTCCTTACCAGAATGGGTTCCTTGCCCCATTTATGCGAAAGTTCATAGAGGTACTCGCCGTTTTGAATGTCTGTATCATCCCCGCAGATCACTTCCAGAAACCGGGTAGTATGCGCCGGTTCGGTCCAATGTAAGCCCAGAAACCTTTCAGGGTGCAATGTCAGTTTTTGCAAAGTACTGATCGGTATCGCGGAAGTATTACTTGACAACAGTGCGTCCGCGTCGATCACCGCTTCTACTTTTTGGTAAACCGATTCCTTGATTTCGATATTCTCAATGGTGCATTCATTCACGAGCCTGCACGGTTTCAGCTGGCCGTAGTCTTCGGTAATGATCAGATGCTTTAAATAAAATTCGGGTTTGTGAACGATAAGCCCTTTTTCAAATGAATTTTCAAGATGCTCCCGGATGCGTTTTTCTGCATGCAGCATATCGACGCTGATCGGAGCCACTGCCACCACCGGATGTCCGGCGATCAATAAGCAGGTTACAATGCTGCAACCCATCAGCCCGAGGCCTACGATTCCGACCGGTATTTCGTTTGTATTCATTTTATGAAAGGATTTGGATTGAAGGAATATAACTTTAAAAAGGAGGTACTCGAACTTTCTTACTACAAAAAAAGCCCCGAAATCGATTGATTCCGAGGCCTCATATTGCCTGCTAATTAAAAAACTACCTCGACCAGCTATCTACTTCACTCTCCACTTCTTCACGGGTCTTACCTAGTTTCTTTTGAAGTTTTCCAAGAAGCTCGTCTTCTTTTCCATCTTCATATAACAGGTCATCGTCAGTCAAATCTGCGTATTGTTGCTTAAATTTTCCTTTCAATTCGTTCCAGTTTCCTTTTACTTGTTGCGTGAAAGCACTCATGATATTTGCTATTTAATTTAAAAAAACATGCTTTTAAAAGCATACCATTAAGTACCATTGATCAACAATCATACCATTTGTCTCACGACGCGGCAGTAACTGTGAGACGACATCTTTGAGTAAAATTTTTCCCGAAACTGTCCAATTCCATCCTCTTATAACATCAAGCGAGTGCAATCAGCTTGTCCAAACGCACAATTCCCTGTACCATCGATCGCACGGAGTGGTAATTGACCTTCCAGGAATGGCTCATGTGCTTCCATATCGGTTCTCCCTGGCGCGTCAGCAGCGGCAACCATTCCCCCACTGCTGAATGGATCATGTGATCAAATACAAAACGGTGCGTTGCGTGATAGGCTTTCAAATATTTTTCGTCGCCGTAAACCCGGTATGCATCCAGCATCCCGATAATCACTTCCGCCTGCTGCCAGAATTCCTTTTCACGATCATATACCTCACCTGCATGCGAGCCTTCTACATATACGCCACCATATTCCCAGTCAATTCCGTATTCCACCGCGTGGTCATAAGACGCCAGGAGTTGTCCCTCATAATCATCATAAGCCACACCGGCAATGTCCAGTGCGTGCATGAGCAGCCAGGCAAACTCTACATTATGTCCGTAACTGGTATTATCCTCGGCCGAGCTTTTCATGCCATCCTCAGAAAACCGGTCCCAGCCCCATATAATATCGAATTTGATCTGCGGGGCCACCGACCAGTCAGCCCAGAACTGCGGAATGCCGGTTTTGTACACCGGGTGCATGATTTTGTTGATCAGCAACTGAATGATCTCTAACAACTTCCGCTTATGGGCCTGTTTCTGGCTTGCTTCATATAATGTCGTGAAGGCTTCCATCAAATGCATGTGCGCATCCAAAGTTTTGCGGTCACCACCTGCCGATCCCGGGCCTTTCAACTCCCAGTTTTTGTGAAACATTTCGAAATAACCTCCATAATAGGTATCTGCGCCATGTTTTTGGAGCAGGTCAAAAACCTTCTCAGCATATTCAAGGCCTATCGGATCACCGGTTGCCAAAGTATATTCTGCCAGACTGTAAATCGCGAAACTGTGGCCGTAAACGATCTTTTCGTCTATCGTAACATTGCCTTTACGGTCCATGAGCCAGTAAAAGCCACCATTTTCATGGTCCCACATTTTATTGATCAGAAAATCAACGCCATGTTTGGCAACCTCAGCATAGCGTCCGTCACCGTAGCCCGCACGATGCGCGGATGAAAACGTGTATACTGTCCTGGTTTGGGCGATTAACGACTTTTCGTCTTCACCCGAATCATTTCCTGCATTGTCCCAATGGGTAATAAAGCCGCCGTTTTCTTTATCGACACAACGCGTTTCCCAGAATGGCAACAGTTCGGTTGTAAGGTGATTGTGGATTTCGCTGCGGTAATTTTTTAATTGTTCAATATTCATGGTTTGTATTAAAATGGATTTAGGTTTAAATCAATGTTTGATCATGCCAATTTCACGGTTTTGCCCGTCTTTGCGGCCTGATAAATCGCTTCTACAATTCTGATATCACGCATTCCTTCTTCTCCCGGAACGAGCTGCGGTTTGTTTTGCATAATGGCCAATGCATCTTCGTCCATCTGTTTCGCCTGTTGATTATCCACCGGAAAATTGATTTCTCCCAATGTACTTTGGCCTTTGTTATTGGTATATGCCGAAAAATTATCCATGTGTAGCGAACCTTTGTCGTAATTCACTTTCAGGAAATTGGTATTGATACCATGGCTCCCGGTGCAATTTGCTACCGCGCCGCTGGCGAAATGCAGCTGGAAATGAGTGATCTCGTCAGCGTCTTTAAATATCTCCGGTCGGTTCACCACATGTTGTGCCGTGAGTGAAACAGGTTCTTCTCCTGCGGCCAGGCGCGCGCCCTGTAATGCATACACGCCCATGTCGTACATGGCACCACCTCCCATGGCGCGCTGAACTTTCCAGTTTCCGGCGCGACTTTCCTTGTAACCTGCGGCACAGGAAATCAACTGTACTTTACCCAAAGTCTGCTGTTTTGCAATGCGCATAAATTCCTGTGTATTAGGATCGTGCTGGCAACGGTAGCCTATGGACAAGCTGCGTTTGTTTGCACTACAAGCCTTGATCATTTCCTCACATTCCTGAACATTCAATGCCATTGGTTTTTCACAAAATACATGTTTGCCAGCCTTCGCCGCCCGCAATGTAAACTCTTTGTGCATCGATGGCGGCAGCACCACATATACTACGTCTATATCCGGATTATTGGCTATCTGATCGAAGTTTTTATAATTATAAATATTTTTATCAGGAATATTATACTTTGTCTTCCACGCTTCCGCCTTTTCCGGCGAACCGGTTACAATGCCTGCGAGATAACAATTTTTGGTTTTTTGAAGTGCAGGAGCCAACAGGTCAGTACTATAATATCCCAATCCGACCAGGGCTACACCCAGCCTGTCCTTTGGTTTTCGAAATGCAAAAATATGGGGCGAAAAGATCGAAGCGGTAAGTAGTCCGGCACCGCCCAGCAGAAAGTCACGGCGTGAGAAAGGAGTGATGATTTTAGTATCCATGATGTTGGTTTTTTTAGGTAAGTCAATCAAATATCATAACTACTTGACCTTTGAGAGCAGATGGGACGGTGAACATTTGCAAATGCTAAGACATACTTCGTAATTCGCAGATATCTTTTAACACGAGTCAATATGAGCAATCCTGAAATTGTCGAGATCCTGGAATTAACCGCCAAATTATTGGAACTACATAACGCTGATCCTTTCAAAATCAAAGGTTATTCCATTGCGGCGTTCTATCTGGACAAGTACAAGGATGGTGAACTTCAATATATGACCGAGCAGGAACTTACCAAGCTGCAAGGGATCGGTAAAAGTACTGCCGGAAAGATCGTTCAAATTGCGAAAACAGGGACTTTCCCGGAACTCGAAGAACTGCTCAGCAATACCCCACTGGGTGTGATGGAAATGTTTAATATCAAAGGGATAGGGCCTAAAAAGATTGCGGTATTGTGGCAGGAGCTGGGCATTGACAACCTGCATGAACTTGAACTCGCCTGCCTAAATGGGGCCGTCGCCAAGCTGAAAGGTTTTGGAGGCAGTATCCAGCAAAAGATCATTGATTCGCTAGCATTTCTGAAAGATCAGGCCGGTAAATTGAGAATGGATAAAGCTGATGTAGTAGCGGATCTGATCATTACGGAGCTTAAAAAGAGTTTTGAACAAGTAGAGGCAGCTGGTGACGTCAGAAGGAAATCAGAAACCGTGGATACGATCAGAATTGTGGTTGGAACGGACTCTCCGGCACTTTTGCAGAATAGCATCGGTGAAATAGAATTTTTAATACAAGACGAAAAACAGTCGTCGCCGTTTGTCTGGCGGGGAAATGTGCAGGAGGTGGCGGTAGCGATCGAGATCGTCGCTGTGAAGCCCGAGAGATTGGTGAATGAGCTGTTTTTGGAAACGGCAGATGTGGAGCATTTGGGGTATTCGACGGAATCCGGCTCGACAATATGGCAGCAGGCATACTACCAGACGGCTGAAAGTGAAGAGGCTATTTATGAAAAAGCAGGGCTGCCGTACATTGTCCCTGAAATGCGGGAAGGAGCGGGGGAGTTCACCTGGTCCGAAACCCATACCCCCGATCAGCTCATTACCTGGGAAGATCTGAAAGGCATTTTACATAATCACAGTACCTACTCCGATGGGCAACACACATTGGAACAAATGGCCGTCCGCTGCCGGGACCTGGGTTTTGAATATCTGGGGATTGCCGATCACTCACAAACGGCTGTTTACGCGCAAGGGCTGAGCATTGATGAAGTAATGCGGCAGCATGAAGAAATCGCAAAGCTGAATGCACGTTTCGCGACTGAAAATCCTGAAAAACCATTCAAAATCCTCAAAGGCATTGAATCAGACATTCTCGGAGACGGCTCGCTCGATTACCCGACAGAAATTCTGGCATCGTTCGATTACATCGTCGCTTCCGTTCACAGTAATCTGACGATGACACAGGAAAAAGCGACAGCGAGATTGCTCAAAGCCATTGAAAACCCATATACGACCATTCTCGGCCACCCAACGGGGCGCCTGCTTTTGTCCAGAGAGGGCTACCCAATCGACCACAAAGTCATCATCGATGCCTGCGCCGAGCACAAGGTAGTAGTGGAAATCAACGCCTCACCCTGGCGCCTCGACCTTGACTGGCGCTGGATCTCTTACTGCATGGAAAAAGGAGTCCTACTGAGTATCAACCCCGACGCTCACGCCATGGAAGGCTACCTGGATATGCACTACGGCGTAGCGAATGCCAGGAAAGGCGGTTTGACGAAGGATATGACGTTTAATGCATTTTCATTAGAAGGGATGGAGGAGTATTTGAGAGGAAAGCTGAGGAGGTAGTCTTAGGTTATGTTTTTCACAAATTTTAGCGGGTGAAACGTACTATTCTTATAGTGCACTTTAAGAATAGTATTACTATTTTAACAGTGCACTATAAGAATAGTAAAAATTTGCTTCTCAGAATAAGATATTGGCCATCACCCCTTCACCAACGTCAGCGCCAAAATCCGCGGAATACCCGCCCGATCACCTTCATCAAAAAACTCGAAAATGTCTTCGATTTTGAATCCGTGCTTCCTGGCGGCTTCTACGAAATCTGAGATGTTGTGGGTGAAGCAGGGAACGACGGTTTGTCCTTCTTCTGTTTCAAATCTGGCTTTGGAGCCGGAATATTGCTTGAATGGGTGCAATTCTCCGAGGTACACCATACCCCCCCGTTCGAGTTTGTGGCTTGCTTCGCTGAAAATGAAGTCGAGATTTTCGATATGTTCCAGTACCAGGCTGAATGTAATGAGGTCGAAAGTTTTGTTAACGAAATCCCACTCCTGGTTAATGTCTGCCTGATGAAATTCGGCATTCCAGCCTTCCAGCTTCTCTTTCGCCTTCGCCAGCATTTCCTCCGACAAGTCTGCCCCCACCAATGTATTCGTTTTGGTTACGAGGTACAGCGAATTTTTACCAGTTCCACAGCCGATTTCGAGAATGTTATCAAAGTTTTTATCTGCTAAAACCTGACGCAATGCCAGCGCTTCCAGGTCCCTGGTTTTGTTCAGATTGGTATCATATTGTTCCGACCACCTGTCATAGGCTTGTCGGGTAGTTAATGTACTCATGTTATAAAAGACGTAATTCGGTTTTTGTTTCAAAAATTTCAGATGGCAAATATGCCAAAATTCCTGTTTTTAATGCCTCGATTAAACGGGTTTTCATTTGCTCCCTGTTTACTACCAGGCAAACTTCACGTGCGGGCTCCGGATATTTGAAATGTCGGATATGCTTCTTTCGGTCCTCTGACAACTCCATCACAGCCATTTCCGGCAAAATCGTAATCCCCCCATTTCGCTCTACCATCCGGATCAGCGTTTCGATACTGCCTGATCGGTAACTAAAACTGCTTCCAAACTGACTATTACGGCTCAGCTCACAAAGTCGTTGAATTTGTGTCCGAAAACAATGCCCTTCTTCCAGTAACCACAGTTCATTAGGCTCAATGTCAGTCGGTAAAATGTACTGCTTGGCGTATAGATCGGTGTTTTCTGATACATACGCATAAAAACGCTCTTTATACAACGGTATTTCCTGCAAACTACTTTCTTCCGCCAATGATGCAATGATCCCTACATCCAGATTCCCCAGCTTTAGCTCACTGATAATGCGCTCGGTGATCATTTCCGAGACGTGCAGTTTGATATCGGGATAATTGGCGATAAAAGGATTGACAAAATGGGGTAGGAGGTACGGTGCAATCGTAGGAATGATCCCAATCCGCAATTCACCAGAAAGATCACCATTGAAATGCTTCGCAATTTCATTCATCCGCGATGCCTCACGCAGAATGGTTTTGGCTTGATCAATGATGTTCCTGCCGATGCTGGTAGGCACGATGGGTTGTTTGGTCCTGTCAAAAATCTTGACCGACAATTCCTCTTCCAGCTTCCTGATCATCATGGAAAGTGTCGGCTGGGTAACATTACAATGCTCGGCCGCCTGCACAAAATGGCGGTGGTTATCAACGGCAACAATATATTCGAGCTGCTGAATGTTCATATGAGTTGATTAGTCTGATTGGTGGAATGGCCTCACCCCTTCAACGGCTGAATGTTGAGAAAGTTTCCATTTTAATAGATTTTATTTATGTAAAAATAAAATCTATAAGTTTTGTTGATTGTTTGACTTTTGGTGTGACTGTTGGCAATGTCTTTATGGCCAAAAGTACTGCTCGAATATCGTCCCGCTTTTGATGTTATATCAATGGCATTTGTTTTCGTAATCCAGAGTTTCGACTACAGAACAAAGCCATTTTCACAAACCCATAAATTCTACTGTGAACTTGGTGCTGAGTCAATGTGATATGATTAATCCCGTCGCTGTTGCATTCTTGTGTTTTGCCATATCTGTCAGGGAAATAAATTCCTCTTTTTCAGTCGTCAGAATTGCAACTTCTTAGCCATGAACTTGAATCGATGTGTTTTTCATCCAGTTAGCATTTTGTGAAATGCTAATTAGGCGTAGAGCTGCGAAAAAGTAACAGCAGGCGTCTTCTTGTATTAAATCTCTATTAAATTTTACTATAAGATGATCCGCGGTCTGGTTTTTTATAGGTTAATTGTACATTCGCTTAC
This sequence comes from Dyadobacter sp., assembly GCF_039919315.1. Classification (GTDB taxonomy): domain Bacteria; phylum Bacteroidota; class Bacteroidia; order Cytophagales; family Spirosomataceae; genus Dyadobacter. The sequence goes on from NZ_JBDSFX010000013.1 coordinate 60,350, forward strand.
TTAAAGCATCTATCGCTCACATTAATCTGAAAACAATGAAAAACCTGAAAGCACTTATTGCCCTGGCATTCCTCACGCTGACGGCACCTGTCTTTGCTCAAACTGCAACACCGGCTAAACCGACAAGTAAAACAACTGTGTCGACGAGTCATAAGGGTAAGAAAAAAACGGGAACATCGATCACTATCAAAACAAAAGCAGATGGTACGCCTGACAAAAGGTATAGCGAAAACCAAAAGCTAAAAGCAGACGGCACGCCAGATAAACGATACAGTGATAATAAAAACCTCAAAAAGGATGGTACTGTAGATAAGCGCTACAAAACGAGCAAGACTGCGACTGCACCGAAAGCTGCTAAAAAAGCGGATTAAGTTTTATAATATTTTACTGAAAAATTAGGGTAAGCGCCCGACTGGTTGTCATTCCAATGTACAACCCAAGTCGGGCGCTTATTTTTTATCAGTAACCATAGCATACAATGAACGTAGCCATAGCGGATCACGTCACATTTTTGAGCAGGGACAGAGAAGCGGAATTTGAAATCGTTTTTAAAAAGCACTTCAAAGGACTGCATTCTTATGCCTGCACCATATTAAGAGATGATATCATGGCCGAAGAAATGGTACAGAATGTCTTTTGCCGGTTGTGGGAAAAAACAGACCATATAGAGATACGGGAGTCGGTAAGCGGCTATCTGTACCGTTCCGTTTACCACGAAAGCCTTAATTATCTCAAACATCTTAAAGTCAGGGACGCCTATCAAACGTACGCAGCCAACCAAATGGAACACAGTAATAACACTTCGCACAACCTCGAACTTTCGGAACTGGAAGACCGCCTGGAATTGGCGCTCAAAGAACTTCCGGAAAAATGCCGAACCATATTTCAAATGAGCCGTTTTGAAGAATTGAAATACCAGGAAATTGCCGACCGACTGGAACTGCCGGTAAAAATGATCGAAAACCAGATGGGTAAAGCCCTGCGGTTGCTACGACTCAAACTGGCTGATTTCTTGCCTGCTTCCTTCCTTTTATTTTTCCTCAGCTAATCAGTGGCAGTCATGAAAACAGATCTGAATTATAATATAGACGACCTACTGGTAAAGTCATTACTGGATGAGGCAAGCGAAGCCGAGCAAATGGAGATCAATCAATGGCTGTCCGACAGCGATGATAACCAACGGTATTTTGAACATTTTGAATTGATATGGATGCAGAGTAAACGCCTTGCTGCGATGAGTCATGTGGATGAAGAAGCAGCCTGGAAACGCTTCAAAAAGCGTACGCAAACCTTGAAGGGCGAAACCCCTGTGATCCCGCTGTATCCCCAAAAACCGGCATTCAATTTTCTGCGGGTAGCGGCCATGTTGGTGATCACGGCCTGTGTCGGATGGATCGCCTATGTGCTACTCAATCCGGGAAACAGTCAGCAGCTGCTGATCAGCTCGGGTACCCGAACGCTCATTGATACATTGCCCGACGGCTCCATTGTGACGCTCAATAAGAAGTCGACGATCTCTTATCCTGAGCATTTCACAGGCAGCACCAGGCAGGTAACATTGACAGGTGAAGCATTTTTTGACGTAACGCCCGATAAGAGTAAGCCATTCATTATCTCCGTCAATGATGTAACGGTGAGCGTGGTGGGGACATCATTTAATGTGAAGGACAATGCAAAAAAGACGGAGGTTATTGTTGAAACCGGATTGGTAGAGGTTGCTAAAAAAGACTATACAGTGAAGATCCGCCCGAGGGAGAAAGCTACTGTCATGAAGTCAAAGCCGGAAGTGGTAAGGCAAAATGTCGAGGATCACTTCTACAATTATTATCGTACCGGGAAACTGGTCTGCGAAGATACCCCGCTGTGGAAATTGGTCGAGATCCTGAATGAGACTTATGAAGCGAATATTGTGATTGAAAATGACGAAATCAAGAACCGTACAATCAATACAACATTCGATCAGAAATCGCTGGATAGTACATTAAGCATTGTCGGTGAAACATTAACTATCAAAGTAGAGCACCATGGAGAGCTGATCATTTTGAAATAGCACTTATCTTTCGGAATGAATCAGACTTTTATCTTGTCAAAAATTCTAAAACTGGCTGCCGTATTTGTACTGTTATCTTTTTACAGCTATTCGCAGCAGCTTCTTGATAAACCGGTTACCGTTTCTGTGAAAGGGCAACCGGTTTCAGGCGTTTTAAAAACAATCAGTGAGCAGGGCAAATTTTACTTTTCATACAACAGCAATCTGATTCCAGGCGACAGTCTGGTGACGTTGAATGTGTCCCAGAAGAGTGTCAAGGAAGTACTGGGCTTGTTGTTCGGTGCCAGTTATCAATACAAGGAAAAGGGCGACTATATCATCATTTTGCCAGCCGCCAAGGAAAAGGTCTTTTATGTCAATGGACACATTTTTGACCAGGAAACCAATGCTCCGGTCGACTATGCCAGCGTGTATTCCAGACAAATGCTCGTCTCCACACTTTCCGGGGACGACGGCCATTTTCGTCTCCGGATCAAAGACAAGTCGTCCGTCAACCTGACGATCAGTAAGGTTGGTTATGGTGATACTACCATTGTCGTCAATTATGGTGATGCCGATCTCCGGCTGCTCATTCAACCTAGGGCCATTGAGCTGGACCCGCTCATAGTTCGGTATTCGGAGGGAGAATCTACTTGGCTTGGCCGCCTATTTCTTTCTGCCAGGCTGCGTGCGCAAAGCCGGAACATAGGCCGATTCTTCGTGGCCTTACCCTATCAGGCATCTCTCACACCGGGTTTGGGTACACATGGGCGCATGAGTTCGCAGGTAGTCAACAAGTTTTCGCTTAATTTGCTGGGCGGCTACACAGCCGGCGTAAATGGTGTGGAGATAGCCGGCGGGTTCAATATTTCCAAAAAAGATGTGAGGTACGTTCAGATTGCAGGTATGTTCAATATCGTTTCGGGGACTGTCAGGGGGGTACAGGTGGCTGGTTTTTTAAATCAGATACTCGATACATTAGGCGGCGTACAAGTTTCAGGTTTTAGCGGGAACGTACAAAAAAGCGCTGAGGGAGTGCAGGTGAGTGGTTTTTTGAGCCGTACTGCCGGTAATATGCACGGTGCACAAGTTTCAGGAGCATTAGGCATTATTCGGGGTACTGGCGACGGCGTGCAGGTATCGGGAGCGTACAACCATGTGAAAGGTAATTTTTATGGTGTCCAGATTGCAGGCGCGGCCAATTTTGTCAAAACTAATATCGAAGGCGGGCAGATCAGTGGCGGGGCTAATATCGGAAAAAGCGAAGTTCGTGGTTTCCAACTCGCACCATTGAATTATGCCAAAGAACTGCATGGTACCCAGCTGGGGATCATTAATGTCGCGGATAGTTCTGCCGGGCTGAGCCTGGGCCTTTTTAATTTTATCCGAAAAAGTACTTCTAATGTTTCTGTGTACGCAAGCGAGGTGATGCCCTGGAATGTGGCTTGGAAAATGGGAACGCATAAATTTTACAGCATTCTATTGGCAGGTAGTACTAGTGGGTCTAAAAACAAAGCCTATGTGATTGGAGCAGGTTTTGGCCGTGAATTTTTTCCATTCAAAAAAGTAGGTTTCTTCACGGAAATTACCAGTCAGACACTATACTTGGGTAGTTGGGAAAATACACCCTCCTTATACCATTTTCAGGCTGCTGCGACCTGGAAGCTCAGCAAGCATTTCCTGTTATTTGCCGGACCGTCTTTCTCCATTTTTGACAGCGACGGAGCAGAGCAGCAAAAAGGCTATAAATCTTTCCCACCGAATGGTTACCCCGATTTTGATATGGGGAACAAAAACCTGAGTTCCTGGATCGGATGGCAGGCAGGCGTTAGCTGGCGGTATGGTCGACTCTAATGCAAAAAGCAGGCCTGGTTTCGACTCCGGGCCTGCTTCTTGCATTGAATTGATTATTTGATTTCGACACCCGCACTTACATGCCCTGCCATAGTAATGGGAATGATACCACCCGTTTCGGCGCAAGTAAATACCAACATCAAGCGATCGCCTGCGGTGACAGGGATGTTTAACCCGGAAGTAGTGGCTTGGATTAACTGGTTAATTATAACACTTCCCGAAAGTGGAGGTAGGGAAACCTCTGCACCTGGTACCTGAATGAATATATTTAGTCCGGGAGATGCTAAAAAGAGTTGAGCCTTCACGGTGGCGCTACCTAGTAGAGCTAGTGCAACAGTATTAATAAAGGTTGCCGAGATACTGGATATCGCCCCGGCTCGTGGGACAGAAAATGCAATATTACCATTCAGGAGGGAGCCATCTATAATGATAGGCCCGAGAAGTGTTATTCCGGCAAGAATATTGCCAAATCCTACTGCAGAACCTGTGGCGACGAGTCCTCCTATTCCTGTTGTCATCACAATAGGCACATTACCGGATGCATAAGGGATAATTGCACCTCCCCCAGAGGCTGCTGTCCCTTTCAAAGGCTGCCAGGCGGCTCCGTCAAAATAATAGAAGCCGGGCGCTATTCCATCCGTTTGGTACACGAGTAGACCGGTGGCGGGGCTAGGCATAAGCAGAGTACGCGTCGCTTCGAGCACTCTCGGTATCAGCAAACCTTTGTTAGGGGACGAGATTTCAAGTTGAGCGCTGCCGTCAGGCGTAATGGTTCCGATACCTACTTGTGCGTGAACAGTGAGAGCGAACAGGGCAAAAAGGAGAGTCATAGAAGCTCTTTTCAGTTTTTGAAAAGAGACGTGGACGTTGGATAGATATATGTTTTTCATAAAGTGCGAATTTTATTGTTTGACGATTTTTACAACCTGACTTTTGCCATCTGCCGTTTTGATCTGGACCAGATAGGTGCCTGCGGGGTAGGTTTTCATATTAAACTCCTGTCCTGGCTTTGGCTTGGACAGTTCCAGCATTGATCTGCCTGACAGGTCCATCACTTTCAGGCTGGCTAGCTCAACATTGCTTCCGATACGGACTTTGTCCACCACCGGATTGGGATAAGCGCTGATCAGTTCGGTCGAGCCGAGGTCTATGCTTCGGATGGCGCTGTATGCAAAGCTGCCATCGACATCTACCATTTTAAGCCGATAGTACTGCAGGCCGCTCCTTGGACTTGGATCCTGAAACGAGTAATTTTCCTGCGCCTTGCTTTCGGTTGCCGCTTTAACAGTTCCCAATGCATTCCATTTTCGGGTATCATCACTCTGCCGGACCTCAAAAAAATCACTGTTTCTTTCCTCGCTAGTTTGCCAGTAAAGCATTGTCAGGTTTTCCACCCGGTTAACACGGAACCCGATCAATGTCACGGGTAGCGCACCTTCCTGCGCGGCTGTTACAGACGTGAGATTGGTAAGTGAAACCAGGTTATTGGATACATAATTCGTAATCGTGTTCACAGTGCTTCCCGTTGTAGTTACGAAAGTCGCATTGCCATGTGCCACTTGTAATGATGCTTCGGTGTTTCCATTCAATTCGGATGTTTGAAAAAACAGCCCAAGATTCCCTACAAAATCAACAGGCGTGCTAAAATTATAAACACGACTGATGCTGGGAGGTACGCCGGGAATGGCAGTTGGAGAAATCAGTAACGTTCGGGATACGATATAAAAATCTGCCGTCGGGACCAAGGTAAGACCATCGATGGCGACGGGAGTGGTTGCCTTAATAAAAAAACCTTCGTTTCCGGCGGACATTTGACCGAAAGCGCACAGGGTTGGAAGTAATGCCAGTTGGCAAAAAAGTAGATAACGTTTCATAAGCTCTCTGTTTAGGTGTTTAAAACAGATAAATGTATGTAATTCGTTGTATGATAATGTTAATTAATATAACTAATTCATGCAAATACGGTCTGAATGGCTCATAATCAATGTAGAGTTTTCGTGACGTGCTGTGATATAATTCGATTTTGATGATCTTTTTTAAATATAATTTAGGGTAAGGACAGGGTATGTTGTCAATTAATCACATACGGCAAACGAATCTGCTTGTAGGCCTGCAACCCGGTTTCGTACCGCCAGTATGTATTAAACCTGTTTATTTTAAATACATTACCCATGAAAAATTACACTCTTTGCAAGGTTAAGGCAATCTTCATCAGCTTATTTCTGCTAGGTTCTTCTTTTGTTTCTTTCGGCCAGGGAGACAGCACAGCAGCCGTTCATTTCGGATTTATTTTTCCCCTGAGCACCAACGGACGTCACGCCGCTCAATATACGAACCGCTTTTCATTGCATGCGATCGCCGGGTTGTCCAAAGCCGAAACCGGGCTCGCTATTGCAGGCGCCGCCAATGTGGTCAGGCAAAACGTATCCGGAATTCAGATCGCCGGTGCAGCTAATGTCATCGGGGGCTCAGCTGCCGGTGTACAGATTGCCGGCGCAGCCAATGTCATCGGTAAGTCTGCCAGCGGAGTACAGATCGCCGGCTTTTCAAACATTATAAAGGACCATGCAAGTGGCGCGCAAATCGCTGGTTTCATGAATCTGGCCGGTAGCGCTGGTCCTGCACAAGTAGCAGGATTTACCAACATTACCAAAGGCAACGCCAAGGGCCTCCAGATCGCCGGATTTTTGAACAAGGCGCAGGATGTGAATGCACAGGTTTCTGGTTTTGCAAACATCGCCAGGAATGTAAAAGGCATTCAGTTGGCTGGTTTGATCAACATTGCAGACACCAGCGACTATCCCATCGCGATCTTTAACTTTATCAAAAGCGGTGAAAAATCGGTTGCTGTCAGCCTCGACGAAACCATGACCACCATAGCTTCATTTCGTTCCGGCGGGCGCGTGCTGTACGGTATAGCGGGTGTGGGCTACAATTTCAAGGACGACCGCAAGGATCTTTATGCGTTAGAGGCGGGGCTTGGAGGCCATATTTCACTAGCCAAGAGTTTAAGGCTTAATGTAGAAGCGGTGAGTCACTCGCTTACCGATTTTAAAGGCAGCCATTATTTTAAAAACTCCCTGCGTATTCTCCCCGCATTAAAAATAGGTCAGCGGTTTGAGATCTTTGCCGGACCAACCATTAACTACGTGACCTATGAGCGTGAGGATAATTTCGATTTTGTTAAAAAGCATATCTGGAAAAACAATAAATCGGAAGATTTCCAGGGTGTGTATTTCGGTTTCAATACAGGGATCCAGATCATCCTGTAATGGAAATGATCAGATTCAGGCTGGCCCTACGGGGCTGGCGTTCACTGGCTGACGTTATTTTTCTTGTGCTTGTCAATCTTTGGCCTTACCGGAGAAATGTGATCCTGATCAATCTCGCGCGCTGTTTTCCAAATCTCCCTGAAAAAGAAGTGAAACAAATGGTTACCGGCTACTTCCGGCATCTGGCGGACCTGATAGTGGCACCGTTTATGATCAGCAATCTCCGGCGCAGCGAGCTGGACCAACTGATCCGTTACGAAAATATTTCACTGATCAAGGAGTTGCTGGTGGAAAACAAGAGCATCGTGCTCATGGCGTCGCATTACGGAAACTGGGAGTACCTTTTATCGCTCCCATTACAAACCGACTGTCAGGTACTAGCCGCTTACTCACCTGTTTCAAATAAGGTGATCAATAGCTGGTTATGTAAAATGCGCAGCAAATTTGGGATCAAACTGATCCCGAAATCGGAATGGTACCGGCAAGCGTTAGGCTGGTGCAGTAAGACGCCAGCCATGTTTGTAACGATAGCAGATCAGCGACCACCGACATCGGGGAAGTATTACCTGGATTTCATGAACCGAAAAACGTTCATCCAGTCAGGTGCGGCGCGTATAGCTATGCACCGTAACGCGGCGGTGGTGTATCTGGATGTTACCAGGGAACAGCGGAATGGTTATCGGTTCAGGTTCAGTCTGATCACGCCTAAGGCCCGGCAACTGGGAGAGGCAGGCATCATGGAACAGTATTATAAAGCGTTGGAAACCACCATCAAAAGGCAGCCGGAGCTGTGGTTGTGGTCACACAATCGGTGGAAATTTAGCTCACGACAAGGACAAAAGCCTGTTAATGCACTGAATTTGTCGTAAAATTCCGCAAAGGGTAGGACATTATACCCAGTTTGTGACTATTGGGGAATTGTAACTAAATGTCTCATAGCCAGTGGTTTGTTAGTACTGTTAAAGCGTAGGACTGAAAATTGGACGGGTCAGCAGTCAAACCAATTATTTACTTAAACAAAGCACTATGAGAAAATTAGCATTTATGGGTGTGTTTTTAATCGCCGGGATGATGGCAGCGTGTAGCGATGACGATGAAACAACAGATCCAACTCCCGTATTGCCTGAATTGAAAGTAACAACTACACTTTCCGGGGCAAACGAAGTACCAGCTAATCCATCAAAAGCAACCGGTTCGGTAGATGGTACGTTAGACCAGGAAAGCAGGATTCTAAAACTCAACATCATGTACAGTGATTCGCTTTCATCCGATTCGACTGCCGCAGATTCCGCCTTTACGCCGACGGCATGGCACATCCACAAAGGTCCGGCTGATTCTACGGGAGCCGTAGTAATCGATTTCGGAACCACTTTTACCTCACCTTTCGCATTTACAGATACATTGACAGAGGCTCAGGTTGCTGACCTGAAATCTGGATCGTATTATGTAAACATTCATTCGAAAAAGTACCCCACGGGAGAAATCCGAGGACAGCTAAAAGCTGCTGAGTAATTAATTAACAGTCAAAAAAGTAAAGAGCGGCTCTCCAATGGATGCCGCTCTTACTTTTTATAGACTTACATTAAGCTTATGAGCATTCGTTAAAACAGCCCTTTCGCCTTTTCCAGCGCAGCGTCAAGTCCGCTAGCGTCAGAGCCCCCCGCAGTTGCGAAAAATGCCTGACCGCCACCGCCACCGCGGATTTCTTTGGCCAGGTCTTTTACAATTTTGCCAGCATTCAAACCCGTTTCCTGAGCAATGTTCTCAGCGATGAAAACGGATAACTGCGGTTTGCCAGCAATATCAGCACCAAACACGGCAATCAAATTCTCAACCTGGTCACGCAGCTCGTAAGACAGCTGCTTTAATGAATCGGCATTTGGGACATCCACTTTTTCAACGATCAAGTTGAATGTGCTGTGCTTTTCAAGGTTAGCCAGTAATGAAGTTTTCAATGCCTGGATTTTTTCGTTTTCGAGGGATGCGATCCTTTTTTGTAAAGCACTGCGTTCGTCGAGGAGATTTTCCACGGCTTTTACCAGATCAGTCGGGTTTTTCAAAAGATCCTTGATTGTGTTCAGCGTTTCTTCCTGTTGACGCATCAGTTCAAGGGCCTTTTCACCCGTGACCGCTTCTACACGGCGTACCCCGGCGGATACAGACCCTTCCGAAATAAATTTGAAAACGCCGATTTTACCAGTGGAAGGTACGTGCGTACCACCGCAAAGTTCAAATGAGAATGACGGATCAAAAATGATCAGCCTTACAAAATCACCATATTTTTCTCCGAATGTAGCGGTAGCACCCAAGTCCAGCGCTTGTTGGATAGGCACATTTCTTCTTTCTTCCAGCACAATATTTTCACGGATCTTTTCATTGACCCGGTCTTCGATTCTTTTTAACTCGTCGTCGGTTACCTTCGAAAAGTGCGAGAAGTCAAAACGCAGCACTTCGTCATTGAGGAAAGAACCTTTCTGCCCGATATGCGTTCCCAGCACCTCGCGCATCGCCGATAGCATTAAGTGCGTTGCAGAGTGGTTCGATTTGATCCTGTCGCGACGTTCTTCGTCGATTTTTGCTACTACGATACCGGCACTTTGCAATGCATCATCCAGGTTTTTGTCCTTGGAGATATGAAAGAAAAGGTCGTTTTCTTTTTTGGTATCGATAATCGTAGCCACTTTCTGCTCGCCATTGGCAGCCCAGCGCAAAGTGCCCGTATCTCCAACCTGTCCACCCATTTCTGCATAAAAAGGAGTGCGGTCCAGAACGATATGATATTCTTCCCCGGTTTTGGTCTTTACCTTGCGGTATTTGATGATGTGGCTGTGTGTTTCTTCGAAGTCGTAACCCAAAAACTCGACGCCATCAGCTTCACGAAGTTCGATCCAGTCCGTAGCTTCTTTGGCTGCATCCTGGCGGGAGCGTTTTTTCTGTGCAGCCAATGCATCCTGAAAACCAAGTTCGTCAACCTGAAAACCTTTTTCTCTCGCGATCAAAGCGGTAAGGTCAACCGGAAAACCGAATGTGTCACTCAGTTCAAAAACCTCGTCGCCTGCGATCGTATTGATCCCCTTCACTTTTAAAGAACCGATGATGACATCCAGTCGTTTCAGCCCTGACTCCAATGTCCTTAAAAAGCTTTTCTCTTCTTCCAGTATCACACGGGTCACAAACTCTTCCTGGGATTTCAGTTCAGTAAAGACATCCTTAAACTGATCAGCCAGGACGGCTACCAGTTTGTAAAAGAATGGCTCCTGCAAACCCAGGTAGGAGTAGCCATAACGAACGGCGCGACGCAGAATGCGACGGATCACATAACCTGCCTTTACATTGGAAGGGAGCTGACCGTCGGTAATGGCAAATGCAACAGCCCGGATATGGTCGGAAATAACGCGCATCGCAATGTCAGCAAATGGCTCCTCGCCGGCACCATATTTTTTGCCGGACAAGGTTTCCAGAACCTGAATGGTATTTTGGAAAACGTCGGTATCGTAGTTGGAAGTCTTATTTTGAACCGCCATACACAAGCGCTCAAAACCCATTCCTGTATCCACGTGGGTAGAGGGAAGTGGTATCAGCGAGCTGTCTGCTTTGCGTTCAAACTGCATGAACACCAGGTTCCATATCTCAACAACCTGCGGATGATCATTGTTAACCAGTGACTTGCCGGAGATTTCAGCGACGTCCGAAGCAGGGCGTAAATCGATATGGATTTCGGAACAGGGTCCGCATGGGCCAGTGTCGCCCATTTCCCAGAAATTATCTTTTTTATTACCGAGAATGATCCGGTCCTCGCCCACAATTGGCTTCCAAAGGTCCCAAGCCTCCTGATCAAACGGTACGCCGTCTTTTGCATCTCCTTCAAAAACAGACACATACAAGCGGTCCTTTGGCAGTTTGTAAACCTCCGTTAATAACTCCCAGGCCCAAGTGATCGCTTCCTTTTTAAAGTAATCTCCGAAAGACCAGTTTCCCAGCATTTCGAACATGGTATGGTGATAAGTATCGAACCCAACATCCTCTAAATCATTATGTTTTCCGGAAACGCGAAGGCATTTTTGAGTATCCGCAATCCGCCGGGAAGGGGGGGTGCCATTACCTAAAAAGTAGTCCTTGAACTGGGCCATACCTGAATTGTTAAACATCAGGGTAGGGTCATTTTTAGCGACAAGCGGTGCCGACGGGACTATTAAATGCTCTTTGCTGCGAAAAAAATCAAGAAAAGCCTGACGTATTTGATGCGAGGTCATTGGATATATTTTACTGCTTATTTCGTTGTGAAAATAGGCCGCAAAGGTAACGACTTGGTTTTAGATTAAGTCATTTTGAATGGTACGCTTTTGCATATTTGATCGCCGTTGTTCAAAAAGGCACAAATTTCCAGGACGAATTCAGAGTTGGTAGCAGGAGGTTTGGAGCTTTCGTAGAAAAAAGATTGCTTGGTCTGAAGAAAATGAATAGCAGCACATTGACAGGGAGCAAGGCTCTCATACACGATATCACCCTTTTTATTGACTATTTTGATCTGATATTCGCTGATGGAACTACCCGCTGGCTTAATATCAACGTCAATGATCAGACTGTCCGCATTGCTTATAATTTGATCCCGTAATGGTTGATGAATGACAACCAATGGGGAATGCGCATTTTTTTCCATGCAACCAGCTAGTACTATGGCAAGTAGCAGGCAGTAAATTTTCTGTTTCATCTGTTTCATCTGTATCGTTGGGCGATTTTGAACAAGTCGTAATTAATTTCGACATAGGTCACTAATTTCCCTGAAACAAGAGAAGTTAACTTCCAATCGGCGGGCACCGGTGATTTATTGGGGAGAGATGATATATGTAAATAGTTATCTGACAAGTTTCAGTTGAAAGTCCTGTCAATTTCGATACACCAACTTTCCTGAATTATAAGCTCCAAAGCAACCTAACCCACCCTCTATGTTTGAATAAATTATCGTTGGTTCCGAAAATGGATTATCGGAATCACCCCGCACCTCAATGGATCGGTGGTACTTATAATAGTGTACATCTGTATTAAAAATCTCCATCTCGACCCACTTGATTTTTCTTTTTGTCTGGAAGAAATTGTAACCGTCGACGATAACATTTGGCAATATTACTTTTCCAGAGGGTGATGTCAAGAGCGATCCTTCACGCGTCCGGTCAGATTGAAATTCTTCTCTGCCAGAACCCTGATCCCATTGAAAATTGAAAGTGGCAGATAACCTTTTTTCACTCACAATTTTTTTGTCATCATACACGGGAGTTCCATAATCAATTAACATTGAGGCTTTTACCCTGTAAAAATTTGTGTCTGCGGCAATATCTCGCCAACTCATTCTCAGGTTCACAGCTTGATCCGGGCCAACATTCTGGGGATTTAATTCTAATGTATCCAATGTAAAAGTGGTGATATCGGGAGCCTTCGCCGGCACCGTACATTTAGCGGTTACCGTTCGGTTCCTGTCTATTACAGTTAAAGTATATGTTTTGGAAGCCGCGATCGGAAATTCGGCTGATTCAACGCTGTGTAAATTGCGGTACAGATCATACGGAATGACGATTTCCTTTTCTCCGTTGGAGATTTTTACAATTGCATCTTTTAAAACGCTTTCGGTGGCTCTCGATTCTCCGAACAATGGAATGGATTCTGAAACCGCAACATTGATCCTGTCAGCCTGCGGAGAAATAAAAGATTGCACAACCAGCCTCGATTCGGTTTGCGGAAGTTTGGATGCCGGAATATCCGTAACCATTGATTCGCAGCTTGATAACGTCATTATCACAGGCAGAAAAAATAGAAAAATGAAATGTTTCATGATTTAGTGTGTTAGAATTTGAAATTGTAGCTGATGGAAGGCAAGACCGGAAACAATGAATATTTCTTCAAAACACTTTTTGACGAACCGCCGCTATTACTCTCTATATCATAGAAAAATGGATTTTTACGGTTGTAAGCATTGTAAACCCCGAATTCCCAGGTGCGCTCATAACGTTTCTTTTTCTTCCTGAACTGAATAGCCATATCCAGCCGGTGAAAAGCTTCTGCGCGGAAATTTCCTCTTTCAGCATATTCGGTAACCTGCATGCCGCTGAGATTGGTATCCTTCGGATCGACGGTACTGAAAAAATATTCCCGCATTCCCGAGAATTTTGAAATGGGAAGCGTCAGTGCATTACCGGTCCCATAAACCCAGGTTGCAGAAAAAGTAATGTGATGAGTCAGCTCATAAATACCGACTACTGATAAATCATTTCTCCGGTCATAACGCGGGTAGAATGTTTTACCAAAATTCAATTCCGGGAATTGCCATTTTGTCCAGGCCAGCGTGTAACCAATCCATCCCGAAAGTCGTCCGGCCCGTTTTTGAACAAGAAGTTCAGCGCCATATGACCAGCCTTTTCCGGCGGTAATATTATCTTCCCAGCTTTGGTCAGTTGAATTTCCACCGTCTATTTTCAAAAACGAGGAGCCTTCTTTATAGCTGAGAATGTTGTTCATTTTCTTGTAATATCCTTCCAAAGTGAATGTCAGCGCTGGCTGCTCCATGTCTTTCGCGAAACCGATAGCCGCTTGTTTTGAATGTTGCGGCGCAACACGGTCGGTTGTAGGAACCCACAGATCGGTGGGCAGGCCGAGCCCCGTGTTAGACAATAAATGCACATATTGGTTCATTTCGGAATAAGAAGCTTTCAAAGAAAGATCGTCGATGAGACGCAAAGCTGCTGAAAACCGCGGTTCTGGACGGATATAGGTGATTGTTTTGGCCTTAAAAGCACTCAGTCTGAATCCCGCATTCAATTTCAGTGCGTCGCCGGCTTGCCAGGTATCTTCTACGTAAATGCCCGTTTCCAGAGCATTGTTGGTCTGGTCAGGTGTGGTTTGTGGTTTTTCAATGGCAGTACCGGAAGTCGATAGTGCAGATGGATTGGACTTGTGCATCGTTGCCTGAATGCCAAATTTAATCGCATGTTTTGAAGAAGGGTAAAAGTCAAAATCGGTTTTAATGCCCAGATCCCGAATGCGGGAAACGTAACGTAGTCCAAACTCGTCTACCGAATTGTTCGAATGCTGCTCCTTGAAACTGCTGGCAATCCCGAAATCAAAGTTGCTGTAAATGAGCGATGTATTCACAAACATTTTTTGGCAGAGAACATGGTTCCAGCGCATGGTTGCCGTTGTATTGCCCCAGTCGAGGCCGGCGGACATGGCGTAATTGTCTCTTTTTTCACTGATATGAAACCTGTCGCGCCCAAAATAACCGCTGATATATACCTTATCGTTTGGCCCGAGATCGTAGTTCATCTTGGCATTCAGATCATAAAAAAAGTAGCCTGGTTTCATTGAACTTTCGCTGCCTTTTTGTTGTCCGGCAATGAATGGAGCAGCCAGCACATCAATGTAAGTTCTACGTCCGGAGATCAGAAATGAAGATTTTCTTTTTTTAGATAACGGGCCTTCCAGTGTGAGGCGCGAAGAAATGACTCCGATCCCGCCTTCACCGTGCAATTTATCCTGGCTTCCTTCTTTCATTTTCATGTCTAAAACCGAAGAAAGCCGACCGCCATAACGCGCCGGAAAACCTCCTTTGGTAAGCTCCACGCTTTTTATGGCATCACTGTTAAAAACTGAAAAGAAGCCGAAAAGGTGATTGGCATTATAAACGACGGCTTCATCCAGAATAATCAGGTTTTGATCCGGCCCGCCGCCGCGAACATATAGCCCGGTTTGTCCCTCGGTTCCTTTTTGCACGCCGGGCATTAATTGCAGGACTTTCAAAATATCCTTTTCGCCAAATAGAGAAGGTATCTTTCTAATTTGCTGAATCGGCACATCAATCTTGCTCATTTGCGCTGACCGGCTTACGTAATCTTCCTCACGGCGGGAAGAAACGACCACCTCTTTAAGCTGATTTGCTGATGATAAAAACACATTAAGCGTTGCGTTTTGCCTGAGACTAACTTTTTGTTCCGATTTTTCATATCCGATGTAGGAAAATAAGAGGTTAGCGGAATCGGAAACAGGTACGGTCAGAGAATAAAAGCCATAGGTATTGGTCGCAGTAGCAAAAGATGTTCCGGAAATATATATATTAACTCTTGGCAATTGTTCCTGACTTCCATGTTCTTTAACAAAACCGCTTATAGTTATACGTTCTTGTGCGAGTGCCTGGATTTGTGCCAAGATAATGAAGGCAAATAGTTTAAATTTCATAGTGTGGGGGTCAAAGTTGCTGTAAACGACTCAGATGAGGTATATTAACCCAGGCCATACTCTGAATGAAGCAGAAATGTGGCCTGAGATATATTGGATCTAAATTATTTCGTCAACTTAAAAGTTATAGCTTCACGAACCTCGTTGCCACTCTTCAATTTGGCGGTAATCTCCAAAACAAGGTCGGTTGATTTGTCCACCTTATGAAAAAAGGTACGCTTGATAGGCAGGGCGCCGTTGACGATGCTATCGCTATTTACAAAGCTTTGGAAAGAGGCGATCATTTTACCCTTCTTACTCTTGATATCGACCCGGTAATTTTCGACCGGACTGTTTTTTGTATCAATTTGAGCATCAACCTTGATGCTATCCTGAGTATGGAGCACCTGATCCTTAGTAGGCGCTTTAATTGTAACTAGCGGAGAGTCTTCAATTACGACTTTCTCTTGACATGCCGCGAAAAGCAGAGCAAAACCTGCTAATGTGAGAATTGATTTGTAGGTTTTCATTTGTGTTTGAAAATTAAGTTTAAAATTAACTGAACAGATGAAGGACATTCATTCCTGCAATCTTTCATGTATATGACAGACAAGACCGTTTGAACATATGCTCATGCTAAAAAGTATTTCAGGTTTATTTCTCGGGTATTTTAAAATGCCTCAGGCAGTCCTTATCTATCAGTGAACGATCGTGACATATGGGATTTCTTACGAAGCACAGGCATTTAGCCAGTTCAAAAACCTTAATATCACGCTGAGGCTTGCAAACATAAATTTTGGTGGTCTTCCTCATTTTTTGAAGAGCTTATCAAAGTCTTCCCACAAACCCTCCCGCTCATTGGGTTCGAGCTTAATTTCCCATTTGACATTGGACAGTATGGATTTGGTTTTCTCGAACTCGAAAACTGACCAGGGTACATCTCCCTTGATCAATGTTTTTTTCCAGTTATTCTCTTCCATCCATTTGCCGTTTGCGATTTTCTCAATGATTTTCAGATACGGAGGATAGTCGACATACAAACTCCGGGTAATGGTCTCGTGGCCGACTGCACTGATTTTTAGCAGCGCATTAATAGGGATGCGAAATTGTCCTTTACCGTCATTCAACATTAATGAATCGATGTGTTCGCCTGCGACAAATACATCGATCCGGCAGTTGCGGATAGGTTTTTTGGTTTTAGGATCAAGAATGGCGAGGTCAGTTTTTGAAACCAGAGGCTTGGGTTGGCCTTCATTTCTGTTCCGAAAATAGAATGGTGAGGTAAATGCTACAGAGAATTTGCCACCTGGAAATGTCTGGATTTCCTCTGCTAGTTCCAGCGTGAGGCAGTGCTGCATGACATCCAGATCTGCGGTGTCTTTCCAGGCCTGTTTGCCATAGACTTTCACCAGGTACCACGCATGCTTATCCTCTTTTATCTCTAATGTCTCTTTGAACTCTCGTGGCTGTTTTTGCCTTAAATCCCAGAGACGGTAAATCTTTCCATTCCTGAAAATGACCACATAAGACAAATAGTCATCAGCCTCTCCGGATGCGTAAACCTGAATATTAAGTTGATGCGCATTGCTGTCTATCGGAATAACGTCCCCAATCTGGTGTGTCTTGTCAATGTCAGCAAAAATGATGGGTCCCGAAGTCACGAAAGTATGTCCCTTTTTCACTGCATCGGCAATCTGATCGACAGAATGAACCTTGACGTTAGGATCAGTCAAAAAATACGTACGCAATGATCCGTAATAGAATTTATTATCACGGGGATATCCTCCGTCCAGCTCAGCCAGTGGAGGAATGATATACCCTTGATTGAGCACATTGAACCAGATATTTTGATAAAAATAATTATCACTCAGGTAGCCCATCACCGCCATTCCATTCCAAATGTTGCCGGAAAGCAGCCCGAAAGAAAGGTTACTGACCACATTGGTAGTGTATTTGCTGATGGTCCCCCGCTCCTGCCACCACCAGGAGGTAGGGTGGGGGATGATCGCCATCGCCTGCTGCGAGCGTGCATAGCGCGATATCACTTCAATGTCCGGGACTGATTTAAATTTGAGCCACGAGTAATCCCATTCGGAATGTTGCTCCGACTTGTAGTACTCATTTTCATAGGTGGAATCAATCAGATTTCCGAAGTTGTTTAATGTGCTTTTGAGCCCAAGCCACCAGGTATGACTGGTGCGATATTTGGGCATTTCGGCTCCATAATACATGTTGAAGCGATCATCGCTCACCTTAGCATAGGCGGTGTTCCAGGTAGCATCATTATACCCGGCCCAGCCCTGGCAGGCGCTGATAAAGTCGACACCCTGGGCCAGGCAGATTTTTCTGACTTGCCTCAGCATCGTATCATTAGCAGGTATTTCGGAATACAAATGTGCATGGCCGTCTCCATTTACCCAGCCGCGCTTTTTAAGGTCGACCCAGGGTTTTAGCTGTATGATGACGTTAACCCCCTGATCTTTGGTCACATTAAATGAATGTTCCTGAGTAAGAAAATCGATTCCATGCGTGACTTTTAGCGTGTAGGCTCCTGGTTTTAATAGCATGGAGAATGTCCCGTCCTCCTCTGTGAAAATCCCATCAAAAAGCTCATAGTAAGTTACCTGTACTTTCCCCTGGGAATCTTTCACGACGATCCTGGCAGACAACGGTTTTTTTGTTTCCTGGTTCAAAACCTGCCCTTTTATTCCCAAAAACCCATTCAGTGCCTCAAATGAAGGTTTCCCTGGCTGCGCTTGTAATGGTACCGCAAGCAAAAGTATGAGTAGTGTTTTGATGGTTCGCATACTGTTCAGTTTTGTATCAATAGCGGATTCAAATCCATTTCAATCTGTGGGATCGGGAATAGCTTATGCTTTTCGTACTGAAAATTCGCTTTTCCCTGAGCTGTAAGTAAAGGTGTTGCATAGCCCTTACCCCATCTTATGATGTCAAAAAAGCGGTTTCCTTCCAAAGCAAGTTCAACCCGGCGCTCGTGACGAAGCCTTGCCCGCAAATCGTTTTGGTCTCCAATTTTCACTGGTGGCATTTTTACGGCCGGTCGTGCGCGCACCTGATTCATGTCACTAACAGCCTCCGGTAATCGGACATTCTGCTCAATCAGTGCTTCGGCATGGATCAATAGCAATTCCGCATAACGCAATACTACATAATTGATGCCTTCACCATTGGTCCAGCCGTTGACTGGCTCACCCATTGTTGCAGGGTCAAACACGTATTTCCGTGCCAGAAAACCGGTGATGGTATTCGGCCCTTTTTTAGGATCATAGACCTGCCCGAAGCGATCGTCGCCGGATTTAAAAATGCAGAAAGCTCTCCGAGGATCACCGGTTTCAAATTCACTAACCAGCTCATTAGTAGGGTTATTGAACCCCCATCTTCCAAAATCCAGGCTAATTTCGGTACCGCCGCCCCAGCCATTGGTTTTGTAGGCTTGTACCTCAAATATGGATTCAATCGTGTTCTGATCACTCTGGTTATTGAATTGGGACAAATAATCAGGTGCCAGTTCATAATCCTTTGATTTGATGACGCTTTCTGCGGCGCTGGCCGCTAATTCCCATTTTTGCTGATACAAATATACCTTCGCCAATAATGCATTGGCCGATCCCTTGCTTGCCCGACCCAGGTTGGCCGTGTTCCGGTAGGCTTGCACAGAAGGCAAAAGATCAGCCGCTTGGAGTAGGTCCTTTTCGATAAATGCCCAGGTCTCAATGTCCGTCGATCTGGGGACTTTCGTTTCTTCCAATGTGGTAATCGGTTTTTCAAGCAAAGGCACCCCACCGAAGACCTTTACCAGATCAAAATAATACAGCGCGCGGAGAAAATAGGCTTCTCCCAGACACCTTTTTTTTATACCAACAGTTTTGAAAATATCGTCAGAAGCATTGGATAGCGAACTAATCACGACATTACACCTTGCAATACCCACGAAACCGCTACCAAACCAGTCGCGCAGATTAGGATTATCGGCAAACACATTAAAATCCTGCAACGCTCTTTCATTGATGTTATTCGGGTCAACCGGCGTTTCGGTATCATCTGACATCAGGTCGCCCAGTATCCACATATCATTGAAATAATGCCCCTGCATAGGATCGCCACGCCCCCATAAAAGTGGCTCATATGCGGCATTGACAAAAAGAACAGCCTGTTCCTCAGTGGTAATGTTCCCCAAAATGGTTTCGCCTAGCGGCTGTTTTTCCAGATAATCTTTACAGCCGGTGCTAGACATGCAAGCGAATAAAAGAATGAATGCTCTGAATATATTTTTCATAGTGTGACGAAGTTTAAATTAAAAGCCAACAGCAAGTCCCAAAGTGTAAATCCTGGCCTGCGGATACCGTCCTTTATCAGCACCAATTTCGAGATCGGCACCACGTCCGTCCACAAAATCGGTAGAAGGTCCCATTTCAGGATCAAATCCGGAGTATTTGGTGAAAGTCAGCAGGTTTTGTCCGGTGACGTAAAGTCGTACCTGGGACATTCCTGCTTTTTGAACCAGTCGTTTTGGCAAAGAATAGCCGATCTGAATGTTTTTCAAACGCATGTAAGAACCATCCTCGACCCAGCGGTCTGACACCCTCCCGTTGTTGTTAGGGTCAGTAAGGTGTAATCTTGGCTCGGCGGAACTTGTGCCTTCGCCGGTCCAGCGATCCATGACGCCCGTGAATTTGTTAAAAAGATTAGTACCGCTTTGTGCCCGCATTCCGAGCTGATTATAGATGTCATTTCCATAAACACCCTGGAATAGTAATGTGAAATCGATGTTTTTATAACCGCAAGCTGCATTGACTCCATATAAAAGATCGGGTATGGGACTGCCGATACGCGTTTGGTCTTTGGCATTAATGACTTTGTCGCCATTCAGATCCTTGAACCGGATATCTCCTGGCGCAGTAGCGATCTCTTGTTTCGCATGGTTTTTGACTTCTTCCAGATTTTGAAAAACGCCATCGGTCACATATCCATAGAAAGTACCCACTTCATCACCGACCGAAGTCCTGGTTAACAATGAGCCCTGCGTACCGCTGACCGGTCCGAGAATGTAGCTGATCGCGGGGTTAAGCGAGCGTACCTTATTTCTTAGATGGGTTACATTGAAACCGCCACTGTATTGAAAATCACCGCTATGTTGCTGATAAGTAAGACTAAGTTCGATACCGCGATTTTGAATGGACCCTGCATTGATACTGATCGTAGAGGCGCCTGACAACGATGAAACGGGCTGATCCAGGAGCATATCCGCCGTTTTTCTTGAAAAATAGTCAGCAGTGAGGAGCAATTTGTTTTTAAAAAAACCCATATCAATTCCAAAATCAGTCTGCGTACTCGTTTCCCAAACCAGCTGATTGGAGGTAAGCTTGGCCCCTCCTTTTCCATTGGTGGGAATGCCCAATCCATCGTAATAAGTTTGCGACCCCGGCCCAAATGCGTATTGTAAACCGGTTGTTACCGTATTATAAGTAGCATAATTGTCGCCCACTTCCTGATTGCCCAGCTGGCCCCAACTTCCTCTGATTTTGAGGTCGGAGATGAGCGATTGACGTGACATAAATGATTCTTCTGAAACCCGCCACGCGGCGGACAGGGATGGGAAATTCCCCCATTGGTGTCCCTTGGCAAACCGGGAAGTACCATCACGACGAAAACTGGCGCTGAATAAATATCTGTCGCGGAATGCATAGTTGACCCGGCTCACGAAGGAAAGGAGAGACCATTCCGTCGCATTGCCGTCGATACGCCCGATATCGACATTCTGGGCTGCGCTAATGTACCGGTTGGTGGCTTCGTCCGATACGAAATTGTCCACTTTGAGAGAAGTAAACTCATAGCGGCTTGACTGCGCGTCCACACTTACGACGGCGGAAAGGTCGTGCTGTTCACCCAGTTTTTTGTGAAATGAAAGGGAGTTTTGCCAAAGTGGGGTGTAGGAAAGATCCGAATACTCCACCAATGAATTGGGCGTTGCGCCGAAGGCAGGGACATAATTCTTGTTTTTCGAATAATTAATATCCATTCCAAAATTCGTCCTGAATTGCAATGCAGAATTAAAATCATATTCTGCGAAAATGTTCCCGAAGAGCCGCAGCCGAGCCCTCCGGTTTTCGGTGCGTAATGCCTGGGCGATCGGGTTTGGGTCGAGAGCGCTTTCTGCATACTTTCCTTCGTCATCATAAATTGCATCAAAGGGTCTTTTGTATACTGCATTGGACAATATTCCACCCAATTCATTGGTACGGACCTGGTTGCCATTGGAGCAGCTGATGGCCAGATTCTGACCTGCATTCCATTTCTTTTTGAGCTGATAGGAGGTGTTCACGCGGAACGAGAGCCGGCGGAAATCGCTATTGGGCAAAATACCATTCTGTTTGAGATAAGAGCCGGAAACCGAGAACCGGGACTTTTCTGAGCCGCCCGAGATGGACAGATTGTAATTTTGCGTAGGCGCCTTCCGAAACATTTCGTTAAGCCACGAATGATTTTCGCCCAATGTATCGGGCTGGCCGAAACGGGCTGGTTTTCCTGCATTCGTGTAAGCCTCATTAATGATCGTCGCGTATTGGCTTACATTCAACAGCTGCGGCAAACGCCAGGCACTTTGAAGGCCATAGTAGCTGTCAAATGACACCTTTGTCTCACCGGCTTTTCCTTTCTTAGTGGTAACGAGTATGACACCGTTTGCTGCCCGCGATCCATATATAGTGGCGGCTGCCGCATCTTTTAGCACTACAATGGATTCGATGTCGCGCGGGTTGAAAAGATTGAGCGATTCGGGACCGACAGGCGTTCCGTCTATGACGTACAAAGGATTATTGTTGCCAATGGTACCTGTTCCCCTGATCCTCACGGTAACGTCCGAACCCGGCGCCCCTGAATTGGATGACACAAGTACACCTGCCGCCTGGCCTTGTAGTGCCTGGTCGAAACTGGCCACAGGCATTTTTTCAATGTCATTGGATTTAATGATCGACAATGATCCGGTAAGGTCTTTTCGCTCCTGCGTTCCGTAACCTACCACGATCGCTTCCGACAAAACTTTAATGTCAGGCTGTAAGGCAATCGCGAGATTGGTCTTTCCGTTTGGTATAATTTCCCTTGTGATGTACCCTACAAATGATATGACAAAAACGATATTGTCGTCGGGGGTAGTAAGCTCGAATCTTCCCGTAGCATCAGTCGAAGTCCCAAGCGATTTACCTTTGATCAGTACATTCACGCCGGGAAGAGGTTCCCTTGTTTCTGCGTCAGTGATTATACCTGATACCCGGCTATCCTCAGCATTTATCATACCAGTTTCTGCTCCTGTTTGATCATTTTCACGATTTTGAAAAGTGCTTGCGGCTGGCTGCTGATTTGGGATTTCATTCGCAATTGCGGAAGTTTCTTTTTTCTTGCCTGTAATAATGTAGTAAAAGTTGCTCCCCGCTTTCTTGAAATCCAACTGATGTTCTCTCAGAAGATTTGTCAGACTTTCTTCAATGGTTTTGTACTTTTCATTGGTGCTGTTGGTTTGTTTGTTACCGATCAGCTCGCTGTCGTATAGGATCGAAACTTTAAATTGCTGTTCCAATTCAGAGAAGGCTTCTTTTAGAGTTTTGGCATGATCATGGGCAATGCATACCTGACATTGCAAACCAAGTAGCAACAATAGGATCATAGCAAAATGCCGAAAGTGTGTACGGATTTTCATATTTAGAATTTGAAAAGTGGGCAGTATGATTCCATGGAGCCTTACTCAGGCTTTTCAGGGCAAATGCATTTAATAAAATTGGATGGCCTGTGTTTTCAGGGCGCTTCTTCGATGATCACCCGATGCTGATCACGGGTAATTTTTAGGGAAAATGAACCGGAAAGGGCGTCGAGGAACTGGGTTAGATCGGTAATGGGAGCAGTTCCTGAGATTTTTCTGTCTAATAATGCTGCATCATTCACCTCGATATCCAGGTTATAGTTTTCTTTCAGCATCCGGACAATTTCTTTCAGAGACGTGTTGTCAAAAACCAGTTTCCGACTGGTCCACGCGTCATACACGGCCGGATTGACCTTCTTTTTTCTGAGCTTACCGGAAGAAAACTCAACAAAGTCACCAGGATGCATGAGAAGATCCTTTTTTTCGCCCTTATCAATCATTTTCAAGCGAATTAGCCCCGACCTCAGTACCACACTTGCATTTTTTTCTCTGTGGTTGACATTGAATTCGGTTCCTAATACCTCAATTTCACCGGTATTGGTCATTTCAACAGTAAATGGTTTATTGTCGGCAGTCTTAGTAACACTAAAATAAGCCTCACCATTGAGGTTGACCTTGCGTACTTTTCCCCAGCTTTTAGCGTATGTGATCATTGAATTACCATTTAAAACAACCGTCGATCCGTCTGGTAATGTCAGGTTTTTGATTTCTCCAAAACCCGTTTTCTG
>NZ_JBDSFX010000014.1:0-55462 GCF_039919315.1 Dyadobacter sp.
TATCACCTGATTTTTCATACCTGAATAGCGCTTCTTCAAATCCGAAGAAGATCCGGACGCTGTCCTTACTTACAAAATTGAGCTCGTGACAATAATTTCCGATCAATCCCGGCACGGAATCCCTGGAAGCTTCGAGAAATGTACGGTTAATATAGTGACCATCCAGCCCGGTAGTGACGGGCTTCTCCTTGCTACAACCGAAACTTAGCAATGCAATGGAAACAGTCAATGTTTTAAATCTGAGGAAGGGGGTGATTCTCATGTATTTATTTATAAAAAGATGCCGCCTGACCATCTTTCATGGTAAAGCAACATCTTCTGGTTAACTGACGATAAGATACGCTATTTGATTCAATGCGCAATATCATCATCTTCCGGGTGATGAACGATCAGAGAACTTCTCGTATCCAGTTTCCGGATCATTTCATTGGACATCGCATCGGCATATACGCCATAGCTACTTACCAATGTGCCTTTTAGGCCATCTTTGGATTCAATCGCGTATAGGATGGACATATCGGAAGGATTCGTCATGCCTTCGAAACGGTAAACGTGTACAATGTCAAAATCATCGGGTGACAGCGTCAGGCATATTCCGTCGTCTTTGTGAATTTCCAGCGAGTGGGCAGTGAGGTTAAAATCGTATGTAAAGCCCTGTTCCTGTAAATCTTGTAGCGTTTCAATGAGTGTATCTGGTTCACTCATGTTTTTATTGGAAGGATTCGATTTTTTGATCTTATCCTGATCTGTTCCTTGCAAGTCCATAAGTAAGTCATTTAAGATTTTATAAAAATGGTCTGTATCCGTAAACTGATAGTGACGTTTACAGACCAAATGTCAAAAAAGCATGCCTTACCGGGGAAGTCTTGGAAGCCGTTGGATTAGAAAATCAGCCGTACATTTTGAGGTACTTTGACCTCATTTTTCCAGAAAATGTAGAACCCTAAACTGTGTAATAGTAAGTTTGTCTGGTACTTATTTGGGGCGGTATATGGCCTGACCTGCGTTGTAGGCAGCGAAGCAGCCCAGTCCGCCATTGATGTTGGTGAATATCAGTGATGGCTCTACAAATGGATTGTCCGAACTTCCGCGCGTCTCGAGTGAGCGATTGTATTTGAAATAGTTTTCGTCCGTGTTATAGATTTCCATTGTGACCGTAATAATCTTGGCTTTGGGATAAACCGTGAATTTGCTGCCATTACCATAGTCATAGGTCACTACCTGGGGTAGCGAAGCCCGTCCGACAGGCGATGTGAAAGTGACCCCATCGATATTAAGATCGCTTTGGTAGTCGTTTCTCCCAATGGTTTCGTCCCATCTAAAATTGAAGCGGTTTCTCACCCGTCTTTCTTTAAAAGTCTCTGCGCTGTTTCCTTCCGGAATACTGTATTCGAGATCCACGGAAGCTTTCACCCTGTAAAAGTTAATGTCGCCAACAATATCGTCCCAGGTCATTTTGAGGGTTAGGGCAGTATCCGTGTCATACCCGTTTCTGGACAAAGAAGTATCGATCACGTAGGTTTTGGTGAATGCTTGTTTTTCCGGTACCGTGCAGCTGGATGTTACCGTCCTTTTGCCATCCGATACGTTCAATGTGTAAGTTTTGGATGCGGCAATTACAAAAAGGGCCTTGTCAATGCTGTATAACTGGCTGGCGGTATCAAAGGGGATTACGGCTTCGTGGACACCATCCGAGATTTTAACGATGGCGTTTCGGATCACGCTCCCTCTGGAACTGGTAATTTCACCAAATAGCGGAACTGATTCCGTAACAACCACATTAATGCGGGTAGCCTGAGGGGAAATAAACGATTGCACCACCAGCTTAGACTCACTCTTCGGAAGTTTGGAAGCAGGAATGTCGGTAATAAGCGATTCACAGGCAAAAAGCCCGGCCATTAACAGAATTAAAATGTTATACGCAAACCTCATGAGCTCGAAACTTAAAACTTGAAATTATAGCTGAAATAAGGCAGCACCGGGAAAAGTGAATACCGTTTCAAAGTGTTTTTGGTGGAGGTGGTGCTACCATTCACGGTAGTCTCTTCCTCAATGTCGTAGAAGAATGCATTCCTTCGGTTGTACGCATTGTAAACGCCGAATTCCCAGGTCCGTTCATGCCGTTTTTTGTTTTTGTGAAACTGAATGGCAAAATCCATACGATGGAATGGTTCTGCCCGGAAGCTGTTTTTTTGTCCGTATTCACTCACAGTAGGGCCATTCCAGCCAATGGCAGGTTTGCCATTTGGATTAAAACGGGTCATAAAGTTATCGCTTACAGCCGTGTAGGTAGCCACAGGCAGCGTGAGTGCGTTGCCTGTTCCGTACACCCAGGTGGAGGAAAGCGTGATCCTTTTGCTAATTTCATAAATACCCACCACCGAGAGGTCATGACGTCGGTCGTAACGCGGGAAGAATGTTTTTCCAAAGTTCAGCTCGGGAAATTTCCAGTAGGTCCATGATAATGTATAGCCAATCCAGCCCGAAAACCTTCCCGTTTTTTTCTGTATCAGGAATTCTGCGCCGTAAGACCAGCCCTTGCCAGCCGTGACATTGTCCTCCCAACTCAGCTCGTTGGCATTTTCACCATTGATACTTAAAAAAGAAGAGCCCTCCTTATAGTTCAGAATGTTATCCATTCTCTTGTAATAACCTTCCAATGTGAGCGTAACAGCAGGTTTTTCGAGGTCTTTTGCAAATCCCGCCGCTATCTGTTTCGATTGCTGTGGAGCTACGCGGTCGGTCGTCGGTACCCAGAGGTCGGTAGGAAGCCCGAGGCCGGTGTTGGAAAGTAAATGAACGTATTGGTTCATCTGGGCATAGGAAGCTTTGAAGGAAAAATCCTGCGCCAGTCTCAATGCAGCGGAGATCCGTGGCTCCGGGCGAATGTAAGTTTTGCTTTGCGTTTGGAAAGAACTTAATCTGAGACCGGCGTTAATTTTCAGCGCATCGGATGCCTGCCAGGTGTCTTCGAGATAAATCCCAGCTTCCACTGCATTGACGGGCTTGACAGAGCGTTCTATTGGGTTGTCGATGAATGAGCCTTCGATGGCCAGTGCGGATGGTATAAACTTGTGGAATGTAGCCTGCGCTCCAAATTTGATGGCATGCCTGGTGGAAGGGTAAAAGTCAAAGTCCGTTTTGACACCCAGGTCCCTGATCTTGGAATTATAGTCAAGGCTGAATTCATCCTCTGTGGTGCCGTCACTTCTGATATCTTTGGAATAACTGGAAACGCCGAAGTTGAAATTGCTGAAAATCAACGATGTATTGACGAAAAGCTTTTGGTTCAAAACATGGTTCCAGCGCATCGTAGCAGTGGCATTTCCCCAATCCAGCCCGGCCTTGGTTTCGGATGAACTGCTTTTTTCGCGCGCATAAAATTTGTCCCGCCCGAAGTATCCGCTGACATACAGCTTATCCTTGCTGCCCAGGTCGTAATTCATTTTGGCATTGAGATCGTAAAAATAGTAGCCCGGTTTTACCTGGCTGTCGACTCCACGTTGCTGCCTGGCAATGAAAGGCGAGGCTAGCACATCAATGTAAGTTCTGCGTCCGGAAATCAGAAATGAGGATTTGCCTTTTGATATGGGCCCTTCTAACGTCAGACGTGAAGATATCAGCCCGATTCCGCCTTCGCCGTGCAGCTTATCCTTACTGCCTTCCTTCATATTCATTTCCAGAACGGACGATAAACGGCCGCCGTACCTCGCCGGAAAGCCCCCTTTCGTAAGCTCCACGCTTTTCAGGGCATCACTGTTGAAAATGGAAAAGAAACCAAAGAGGTGATTGGCATTGTAAACCACCGCATCATCCATAATGATCAGGTTTTGATCAGGTCCACCTCCCCGCACGTACAGTCCGGTTTGACCCTCAGTTCCTTTTTGAACACCGGGCATGAGCTGCAAAACACGCAGTACATCTTTTTCACCAAAGAATGCAGGTACTTTTTTGAGCTGTGCGATGGGGATTTCTATCTTGCTCATTTGCACAGACCGGCTTACATAATCCTCCTGCCGCCGGGCCGAAACGACTACCTCTTCCAGCTGGTTTACGGTTTTAAGAAAGATATTAAGCTCTCTGTTTTTGGTCAAACCAACGCGACGATCGGTTTTTTCGTAGCCAACAAACGAAAATGAAACGGTTGCGGAATCAGCAGCGGGGACAGTGAGGGAATAAAAGCCGTAAGTATTAGTTACCGCTCCATAAGGCGTGCCTTCCAAATATACATTGACACCAGGCAATTGCTCCTGACTGCCCTGTTCTTTCACAAACCCGCTGATAGTGACCCGTTCCTGAGCGAAGGCGATGATTGAAATGAAAAGGAATGTTGCCGTAAAAATTAATCGCATAGCAGGAAAGCTGATTCCCTTTTGTAACGACTTGCTCAGGTATATAGTATGGATCATTGTAAAGGGAAAGGCGACATGTGATCTTAACTATTCACTAATCTGGATATACTTAAATTCTGCGTGATTGGAGTCAGTGAATTGGCTCGTAACCACGCAGAAATCACCATTTATTTCATGCTCAAAGTGTTGCCCTCCATAACATTGCGCAGCATTAGCCCAGAAGAAATGCTTGCTAAAATCAACTTCAAATCGTCGCTGAGGCCATTTTTGAGCCAAACTTTGCCATTATTAATGGTAGACACGGTGCCGATTATTTTCCCATTGAGATGAAATGCATAACCATATACATCATCCTGTGTGACAAAAGAAGGCGAGCCTTCTAGCTGCCTTACGCCATAAATATCAACTTTTGTTGCACCATTTTGTAAAAAGCCGATTGTCTTATCTCTTCCAAGGTTCCTACTCCCGCCATCCACATTGTGCACGATGAACTCCCAGGCTTCTTCCTGAGTATTAAGCTTAATTGAGCCAGCAAAATAATTTTTGTAGTTCAAAGAAATTGAAAAATAATCATTTAAGGAGGCGTACTCGGTTTCTTTGAAACGGCTAACCAGAGCAACATCCGCGGTGTTACCATTTGGGTCAAATTGCTCAAAGCTCAATTTCTCTTTCGCTCCGTTGAATTTTACGATAAATGGAATGGAATAACTGAAAGTCCAGCCGCGCTTTACTTTGCTAGTTTTAAAATCGCCAAAAGAAATGACCTGCCCAATCTGAGTACCCTGTCGGCCTTTTACGAGATAAACTTCCGTCTCATTTTTAAGGTCATTGTCAACTGCCAGTTCGGCAGTATGGCAAGATGATGTATACACTAAAATACTTAAAAGCGCAGCTTTTGCTGCGGCGGCCTGAGGAGAGAATTTGAAATTTTGTATCATGGCTAATCGTTTTTATTATACTAGCCATGATACAAGAAATGCCGTAGAAGTTGGAAACGCAGGTTTCGCTTTTGAGTGAACGTAGGTAAGTTGACAATTAACAATAGGCCCTATTTTCGAGAGCCGATTGCCGAATGCCGAAGTTTAGTTCACCCCCTTCACCTTCATCTTCAACCCATAAACCGCCGTTTCCGCAGTGATAAAGAGCATATCATTGTCTTTTCCACCGAAGCAGATGTTAGCGGTCCAACCATTGTGAATAGGGAAATGGGCGATTTGTTCACCTTTTGGGTCAAAAACAGTCACTCCTTTTCCGGTAATGTATAAATTTCCTTCCGCGTCAAGGATCATTCCGTCGGAGCCTTTTGAAACGAAAAGTGTACGGTTAGTTAATGTACCGTCTTTCTGAATGTCGTATTTATAGGTCTTGCTGTCACCGATGTCCGCGACATACAATGTTTTGCCGTTTTTAGTGCCAATAATACCATTGGGTTTTTTAATATTAGCTTCTACCCTTGTCATGTTTTTGCCTTTTGGATCAAGGTAATACACGTATTCTCCGTCTTGCTGCATTTTCGGGTCGCGCTTCCAGTAATCACGTTTGTACAAAGGATCTGTGAGGTAAATGCCACCTTTTGGGTCAATCCAGAGATCATTTGGGCCATTTAAAAGTTTGCCTTCATAATCTTTTACCAAAACAGTAGGCTTACCATTTTTATCAAAAGACCAAACCTGGTTATCTTCATCCGAGCAGGCGACAAGATTTCCTTTTTTGTCAAAATACATCCCGTTCGCGCGACCTGCATTGTCAGAGAAAACACTGAATTTGCTCGTCTCCGCATCCCAGCGAATGATTTTGTTATTGGGCTGATCTGTGAAAAATACATTTCCATCTTTATCGGCGACGGGCCCTTCGGTGAATTTGTAACCATCGCCGAGTTTTTCAACTTGCGCACCAGGTGCAACTATCGATTTCGAATCCATGATCTGTGCTGAAAGTAAAGCCGGAAGGAGCAATGCAGCTAGCCCGGGTAAAATTGAATAAAAACCTGCTGACTTTTTCATATCAAAACAATGCCGGGTTAAGTTGGTCCCGGTTGCCTTAAAAGTACGCAGATTCTCGTTCCTTACTTATGCGACACGCGATGGAGCGACACCATAAGCCTTTTTAAAAACAAAAGAGAAGTGCGAAAGGTCTTCAAAACCAGTTTCCAGATACACCTCGGAAGGAGCTTTCCCTTTTTCTTTGATCAGGTAATGTGCTGCTTCCAGTCTTTTTTGCAGTAGCCAACGGCTGGGAGAAATATGGAATATTTTTTCAAAATCGCGCTTGAATGTTGCGAGGCTTCTTCCCGTGAGATAGGCAAAACGCTTCAATTGCACATTGAAATGAAAGTTCTGATTCATAAATCCTTCGAGATCAATCTTGCCCGGATCGCTGAAATCAAACAAGACATCCTTCATTTCAGGATTGGTCTGCAGTAGAACGAGAATGGCTTCCTTCAATTTCAAAGACGTCAGTTGCGGGTTGTTCGGCGGCTGAAATTCCCGGTAGGGCATCAATGAATCGACGAAACTTTGGAGCAGTTTGTCGGATTTAAGCTCTACAACAGCTTTGCTATTCTGATGCGGAGTAGCATTATAACCATATTCCAGACTAAAATTGCGGAGCGTTTCCTGATCCAGATAAATCGAAATTGCTTTGAATTCCCCGTTTTCAGGTGGCTGTTTGTTGAACTTGACTAAATTATTTCGCCTGGTAAACCTAAAATCGCCTTCCTTGGAAATGATATCATTCACGCCGTCATTGACGACAAGCGTTCCGGCGATCTGGTAACTCAGCACATGTTCCTGTACAAACTGCTCTCCTTCCCTGCTTCTGGCAAAATAGCAGGAGTACACAATTTGCGAAAATTTGGACGCTTCTGTTTGTTGGCTCATAGCTGTAGAAATAGGTAATAGGAACAGCATCGCAGGCCCGTTTTGTTCCGCAATGCTGTTTCGTGTTAGGCGATTTAATGTGCCAGTTCGAAAGTTTAAATTCCTTTCATTTTAGCATATGCTTTGGCAGCCTCCGATTCAAAGAAATTTTCGGCATCATCATGATCTGTTGAAATGCTGACCGGCTTCCATTTTTCAAATTCGGCTTTTCTCCCGGCATCTGCACGCTCCAAAATTTCAACCGCCTCGCTGCCTAAAATCAGGTGTAAAGGAGGCTCCTGATGATTAACAAGTTCAATCATCACTTTCGCGGCTTTGTCGGGATCGCCCACTGGAACAAAATTTCCGTTATCAAAAAATCCTTTTACACCATCAACCGTCGACTCATACCCTTCCACATTTGGTGCAAAACTCATGGAAGATCCTGCCCAATCCGTGCGAAAGCCGCCGGGTTCCACGCAGGTCACTTTAATACCCAATGGCCAAACTTCTTTGGAAAGTGCTTCGCTGAATCCTACGAGACCGAATTTGGCCGCTTGGTACATGGTAAGTCCCGCCCCACCAACACGCCCGCCTATGGAACTGATTTGTAAAATATTACCCGAACGCTGCTTGCGCATATGCGGTAACACCGCGCGGGTCACTTCGATTGGCGCATATAGATTCGTATCCAATTGACTTTTTACCTGCTCGTCGGTAAATGCCTCTGCAGCACCGGTGATACCAAAGCCTGCATTGTTTACCAGAACATCAATTTTACCAAAGTGCGTAATTGTGTCTGCGACTGCCGAGTAAATCTTTTCTTTGTTGGTCACATCCAGCTGAATCGGATAGATCTGATCCGGAAATTGCTGAACTAACTCGTCCAATTGTTGTGTATTGCGTGCTGTGGCGGCAACTTTATCACCATTTCTGAGCACTGCTTCTGTGAGGCTTTTTCCCAATCCGCGGGAGCTGCCTGTAATAAACCAAACCTTTGTCATCGTTTTTCCTTTTGAATTAACGATAACAAAGGTCGGTAGAAACTAAGCGTGTGAGTTTGCTGAAAAGCTCAAAATTGGTTTGTTGAAAAGCTCACTGATTTTAAGCCTAGTTCGCCAAGCTTCTTAGGTATGTGCATTAAAAAAGGTGTCAGCTCCTGACACCTTTGAAATTCTCAGGGATTAACCTTTGGCCGTTCGCTTCGAGTGCTTTTAAGAACTCGCGGGCTCTTGCGGTTTTTTCAGGGAAGAGATCTCTACCGCGGGTCTTTTCGAGAACCATATTTAGGAACTCTTTTTCTTCGGCCTCGGTCATTCCGCTCAGTTGTTTTTCTGTTGTTTCCATACTTAAAGTTATGATTATTTCTTAAAGATTAAAATAGCATCATAATTCCTTCCTAAAATGTACCTTTCAGTCACGATATGGGTATTAACTATTATGTAACCACCTAAGAACCAATATGTACGACTTAATTCCACGAAATTCTTTTCAACATAGTTTCGGTAGATTGTTATTCTCTGATTGAATTTCCTGCAAAACGATTCACACTTTTTTATGCAAGTCCTTTTACAATTTTCGGCAAATTCAGATCCTCCGTCACTTCCAAGAACCATCAAAATATCATCACTAAATTTTTCGAAGAACATCGGTGTCGTCGATATTACCGAGTTAAAGACTTTATAGGCATCGCCGTTATTTGTATGAATTTTATCTTGGATCCGATCTCCGCTACGATCATAGTCTCCAAATCCAAGGTTATACACATTCCTATCTTCAAATTTGTGCGCGTAAGTATATTGAACTGCTTTGAGAACTGTATTTGCACCTTTGCTCAGGAAGAAAAATCGGTATTCAAATGAGGATTTATCTTCGCTGACCAGGTAAGAATTTGATAAATTAGACACATTAAGAGGGAATAGTTTACTTAATGGTGGGAAGCTAATGAGCCAAATTTCGAATTCAAACACTAATTATCAATATGCCTATATCAGTTATTAAATGGTTGCTGGTAAATTCAAATCGCTCCCAATTCTTGCAAAACAGCCTTCATAATAGACTTCTGAAAAATTTCCAGAATCAGCATTCATTTTCCCTCTTTTTATTACCGTTTTTCGCAAAAAAAGAAACACTATCCTTAACGCAAGAAAGCAAGCCTTTCATTCTCTAAAAGTCACAATCACCGGAACGTGATCGCTATATTTTGTCCAGAAATCAAAATCACCGACTTCGACGGATTCCAGTTTTTCGGACATATCTTCTGAAACAAAGCAATAATCTAGGTGATAGGGCCGGTTTTGGTGCCGGTATAGGTATAATGTTGGATGTTCTTCTGCGCCCTGGGTTTGTTTGTGATGCAAATGATACGTGCTATGGACACCTTTCTTTTCCAATAACCTCACCAAATCTGAATGATTGCTGATCCTCGACTTTCTGTCCCAGATCGTATTGCTGTTAAAATCTCCGATCAGGATCGTTTTCGTATTGGAAATCAGGCTGTCATAGTGTAAAACCGCTTTCCAAACTTGCTCCACATATTGGCCATCCTTATCGTCGGGATTGTTGGCCCAAATCGCAAATAGATTGAAATCAAAATGTCCGTTTGTAGCATAAATCGGAATGATCATCCGCAAATCCGCATTGTGATTATCAAGAACCCGGAAGCGGTAGTCACTATACGAAAAGATAGCAAGTCCTTTATTGTTGTTTTTCCCAAACCATAAAACATCCGTCGGCTTGGGCGTATTGGCTGGAAACAGCAGCTTATCGGGACATTCACATTCAGGTACAACCAGGATATCCGGCTGGTAGGAGAGGATCAGATCGGCTTTCCTGCGGAATGCCATGTTGCAGTTCCAGGTGATGAGCCGCATGGGGGTTAGGCAGCTTGGTTGCTGTTCACCGTAATCACATAACCACGCTCAATTTGCTGTCCTGAAAATTCTTCGTCTTTGAAACGGATAGAACCATGCTGAACGGAAACGTCTTCCAGAAATTCAGGGACTTCAAAAAGTTCATTATCCAAAATCGCGATATGACTGATTTTCACAATCTCAGTCACGTCCAACGCGTCCTGCACTTTTTTTGCCAAATAACTTCTTGCAGCACTCTTGTTCTCGTTAATCCATTTGGAGGCAACAACAATATCCCATCTATTTGCGGCATTTTCTCTTAAAAAGAGCGCGAAAAATGTATAGTCTCCCATTTCCCTCGAGCTTTCCTCTTCGATGTGAATAAACTTTTTTACGATCTCTTTCATAAAATTTCAATCATGAATTTAACACTTTGTATCATTTCTATTGCTTCTTCTTCCTTTACAGCGCCAACCAACCGATACCTAACCTCCGGATTCCATTCCAACAATGGCGACCAGCTTAGTAAATGCTCCTTCAATATAAAACTTTCAGAACCTGATAATGACAAAAGTACAGTCAAATCATGTGTCCTTATACTTTTCAACTTTTCGAAATCTTTTCCAGTTGATGGAAATCCTTCCCAGTTGAGCGTCAGGCAGATTTTATATTTCAGATAAATTTCCATACAATATCCGCTGAGGTAGACTGCGCAATCAAATCGTTTTGCCTGCAGGAGAATCTCGGCGTCGGCCAGTCGCTCCAATGCAATACATTTCAAATCATCAACAGGTATCATGAATGGTGTGTTTGATGGAGGAGATTACAAAGTCTCCAAAAGTAGCATTAGTAATGGAAATCATGGGAGAT
This sequence comes from Dyadobacter sp., assembly GCF_039919315.1. Lineage (GTDB taxonomy): Bacteria > Bacteroidota > Bacteroidia > Cytophagales > Spirosomataceae > Dyadobacter. Next base: position 10,933 of record NZ_JBDSFX010000014.1, read on the forward strand.
AGTGCAACTTCATTTATTCTTCGGCTGGGATCAATTTTCCCGGAGGTAACTGAATTTTATTAATGATTCAATCAGGAAAGCGAAGAATCTTTCTCAATACTCTCATAACCTGCAACTTGGTAACACCGTCAAAGTCGTTTAAAAAGGATTCAATAGATTCCTCGGTAGTCAAATGGTCTACAAGATTTTGAATAGGGATACTCGTTCCGGAGAAAACCGGAGTGCCACCTAAGATTTCGGGATCAACTGTGATTGCGCTGCTTTCAGGTGATTCACTCTCAAGAAAAGCCTGGGCTCGCGCTTCAAATCTCTTTCTGGTTTCTGATCCAGGCTTCCCATATCGAACCTGTAACCACTCGTCGGCGGTTCTAAACTCGCTATATGATTTCGGGATATTTTTGAAGATATCTTTTGCTTTCATGTTGATCTCAGACAGCGTCAAGTCTTCAAATTTAGCCTCGGTCGAGTGAAGGTCGACTGGGATTGGAGGATTGCCCACATTCTTGATTTTCTTTTAGCCATGATTTCATCCGTATAGTTAATCTTCCCAAATCTCCAACTGTGGGCTTTTCCTTAACTCTCCCACAGGTGCAATAATCAACCTGTTATCTTCAAAGCGGACAGTAATGTGTTCTCCATGATCGAACCCCAAATCTTTCAGCCACTCGCCGCACAGCTTGTTAGTCATTTGATGTATTCGAATGCCGCTAGGCATACAATGTTGGTAGAAAACCGGCAAACGAATTTTTCGAAATGCCGTCAGGCATGCAACAATCTTACATCCCTCCGGGATTTTAAACATACGGCGGATACCGTTGCTACCGATATTTCATCGCTACGCGATTGATGCGAGGTTGGATAATTTCGGCCTTTATTTCTTTGGGAAATGATGAGAGGAAAGTTTGACGGTTCTAAGCATCTTATTGGCTCTCGCGAGTTTTTGCGTGTTGCTCTTATTATTTTTAATAAAGCGATAGTGTTTAATCCTGCCAAATCTCCAACTGCGGACTTTTTCTCAACTCTCCCACAGGTTCAATAATCAACCTATGATCTTCAAAGCGGACAGTAATGTGTTCTCCATGATCGAACCCCAAATTTTTGAGCCACTCGCCGCACAGCTTGATTTCTGGAACGAATTTGGTTCGCCATTGGGAAGTCCTTTGGTATTTTGGATAAATTTTTAATTGACGATCCTTAAACTTGTGCATGTAAAAGTATGGTTAAGTTTTCGTAAAAATAAACTAAAATTTCGTTTTACGAAAATAGTATTTCGTTATTTACACATATTAATAACTTAAAACCCTCATTATCATTAACTTAAAGTTTTCACTAAGTTTGCGTCAAACGAAAACATTGAGTTAATGCCTAAGCAGAAGTTTAATCGGATTAAGATCGTTCTTGCGGAAAGGGATAAGTCAGCTAAGTGGCTGGCAGAGGCGATTAATAAGGATAAATCCACCGTTTCAAGATGGTGCACAAATGATATGCAGCCTACGATTGAGACTTTTTACGAGATTGCGAGGTTGCTGGATGTGGATGTGCGGGAGTTGTTTATGCCATCGAGGTAAAAATTTTCATGCTACGTCACAGACAATAATACCGAAATGACTGAATTAGGGCTTTTTCTTGGAAGAAAATCTATTAACAAAGCTGAGATTTCCCGTAAAACAGGAATTAGTGCGTCAAGACTTAGCGAGTTGACTTTGAAGGAAGGTTCGCATTTAAGAGCAAAAGAGCTTTACTTAATTGCTCTTGCGATGGATGTTGATCCTTGCGATTTACTGAAAGCAGTTTTCAAAGGAGTTGAATTGCCTTCTTAGTGGATAAAATCGAATTACAAAAGCTTGTCTGGAAGAACTTGTCACTTTATAATTCGAAATTAACATCCAGTAAGGCATTCATTTTAACAGTCAATGCTTCAACAAGTTCATCATCCATAAACTCATAGTCATCTGCGATATTGAGCACTTCGATCGAAGGTAATTCGAGATATTGATATACTTTTCTGATTTTAGTCTTTTGATCAGCTTCCATTACTAGGACCAAGTCAGCCCAATGCAGATCGTTCTCAGAAATTTTTCGGTTGCTTTGAGGACTCAACCCTGCCGATCGAACATTGAATCGGGAGTCGTTTTTAAAAATATGCTCGGCCGTGCGGCTTCGTCTTTTATTTCTTCCGCAAATGACCAAGATGTTGGGACGTGTCACTTTTCGGCAGGTACTTTTGGTCGCAAGGCTTTCGGAAGCTCTTTTGTTCTCAAAACTTCGTTTGCGATAGCCAGTTTATCAGGGAACAGAACTACGCCCTCATACTTGTCCAACTCAGGATCGACTACTGAGTAAAACTTACGATCTGTCGGGGTCGATGATGTTTTTTGCATACTACAATTTAGTCGATTTTTTGGTAAAAAGAAACCCCAGATAATCTTTGCCTGACCCAAACGGTTCAAAACCAGAGTCATTTTCTCCATATATATTCAGCCATTCAGCAGTTTCTTCGCCATACAACGAAATACCGATGCGATATAATCTGGTTCTAATGTCATTACTTCCAGTAGCATACACGTTTGCATTAGGGTAAGCCGTTAGAAAGTCTTTTAATGCCTGAACAACCGTGGCTAGGACCTTTTCACTATCACCGTTATCCGATGTTGCAAGGTCATTGAAATCGCCAGTTTCAACGTTTAAATCTCCAAATGCCAGGTTGAAGTATTTGTCAGTATCCATTTTTTGGAATACAACAATCTTAGGAATAGCACCTTTTGGGCCAATTGATTCGAATTCAAATACTGTACGCTTTTGTGACGCGGTTAGTGTGTACTTTTCTAATTTCATTTAATGGCATTAGTGTGTTTTGTTTGACAAATATGGAAAAATTCTCAAAATTCACCTCCCCTTCACCACCCCATCAATCCCACCCAACAACGACTTCACCCCAGTACTATCCTGCATCAACTGCCAGATCATCACCCCTCCAACCTTGTCCAAAGCTAGCTCCGTTTTCTTCTTAATCGTCGGCAACCCATTATAATAAACCATCCCGCCGTTCAAATGCATCTGATCCTGGTTAATAGAATCAGGATATTGCCGCAGAATGTTTTTGTAGGAAATACTTTCAGGAGCAGTGCCGCCGAAGCCGTAGCCGTAGAATGGGACGCCGAGTGTAAGTTTTTCTTCGGGGATTTTGCGGGTTTCCAGCCAGTATTTCAGATCTTCTTCGGCCATCGAGTAGGGGGCGTGCGGACCGGGGCGCTCAGGTCGCCAGGGGCCGGTGCGGTCGTAGGACATGATGTTTACGAAATCGAATTGCGCCAATGCTTTGTCGGTAAACTGGTCTTTGTAAACGGTCGCGATTGCGGCGGTGATCATTTTGTTTTTCTGCCTTAGTGCTTTTGCGAGGTCGATCACGAAGTTTTCGTAATTCGCGTCGATCAATGCGCCTTCCAGATCTACATCAATGCCGTCGAGGTTATTGTCAACTGCCAGATTTACAAGATCATTGATCAGTTTGGTTTTCTTTTCTCCAATCAAAAAAGAGGGATAATATTTCGGTGCGCCGCCACCGCCGATGGAAGCCATGATCTTCACATTTTTGGAATGTGCTATCACCGCGATTTCTTTAAGATTCTCGGTTCTTGTGAGGTTACCCAGCGAATCGGGATTGATAAAGGCAATGTATAAATGCGTGATCTTGCCAAAATCAATTTGATTTGAGGCAGCAACAAGGTCCGTTCGGTTTGGTAAATAGCCGATCACTTTGAAACGATTATCGGTATCGCCATTTTTAGAAAAGGTGACACTTTTCTTGCTGCAACTGGTATTGAATGCAAGAATCACCATGAATGCGGAGATGCATTGCTTGAACAACTTCGGGAATTTCATGGTGATTCTTTGCGGTTTGAAATGCTATTTACCTGCCAACATAATCTTCGCTCCGCCTTTGCGAATCGATTCGTAAACGGCATCGACGACGATCATATCCTTCAATCCTTCGGCCCCACTTACATTTGGGTCGGGTTTGTTGTTGAGGATAATGTCGGCGATCCCATCCATTTGCAGCGTTTGGTGCGTAATCACAGGCTGGTCCATCGGGCCTTTGTGCGTCCGGCCTTTGATCGGGCCATAGCTGAATGCCGGGCTCAGTTCGACGAAACCTTTGTCGCCGATCACATATAACCTTTCGTAATTGTTGAAATTATAAGTCGTGCCACAGCTCGCAATGACGCCGCTCGGGAAGCCCAGCTGGAACATAATCGTTTCGTCCACTTCCTTGAATTTCACCGGATCGGTTTTGGATTCCTGGGCAGTGACCCAAATCGGCTCTTCACCCGTGGCATATCGCGCGCCATTTAATGCATAAATGCCCACATCCATCATCGCGCCACCTCCGGCCAATGCTTTTTTGAGCCTCCATTGATTGGGATCGCCGGATTTGAAACCCATATAATTGTTCACATGCATGATCTTACCCAGCTCACCAGCCTCACGCATCCGGATCAACTCGCGGGTATGTGGCTCAAAATGCATGCGATAACCAATGTAAAACTTCACGCCAGCTTTCTCACACGCGGCGATCATCTCGCGGGTTTGTTTCGCATTGTCGGCCACAGGTTTTTCGCAAAGAACGTGTTTGCCAGCTGCTGCAATTTGCAGTACATGTTTGTGATGCAACGAGTTAGGCGTGGTAATATAGACAATGTCAATGTCCGGATTGTTTTTGATCTGGCTGACCGTCTCGTAGTTGTAAGTATTTTTCTCAGGAATATTATACTTCTTTTTCCAATCTTCCAACTTGGCAGGTGTACCTGAAACAGCTCCAACAAGCGTTGCCATTTTGCAATCTTTCATCGCCTCCGCAACCCGCGTTCCATAACTGCCAAGTCCCATAATAGCAACGCGTAATTGCTTATCCGCCTTTGGTCCTGAATATAGTTCGCGGGCGTTAGCTGGCAAATCGGCCAGGGCAGTAGCGCCAATTCCGAGGGTTAGTTTTTGAAGAAAATCACGACGAGAATCCATAGTAATGAGTGATTATTTGTTGATAAATATTTTGGCTCCACCTTTGCGGATCGATTCATAAACGGCATCCACAACGATCATATCCTTCAATCCTTCCCCTCCGGTTACATTCGGATCGGGCTTGCCATTCAGGATCGCATCGGCAATTCCGTCCATTTGGTAGGCCTGGTGATTTACGTCTGGTTGCTCGATCGGGCCTTTATGCGTAATGCCGCGGATTGGGCCATAACCGAATGCAGGATTAAGTTCCGCCCAGCCCTTGTCGCCCATGACGTGAAGCCTTTCAGAATGGTTGAAATTGTAAGTACAGCCACAACTGGCAATGATACCGCTCGGGAAACCCAATTGAAAAGTGATCGTTTCGTCCACATCTTTGAATTTCACGGGATCGGTTTTGGATTCCTGCGCCGTCACCCAAATCGGCTCTTCGCCGGTGCAATAACGGGCTCCATTCAAAGCATAAACTCCTACGTCCATCATCGCACCTCCGCCAGCCAATGCTTTTTTCAGCCTCCATTGATTTGGATCGCCGGATTTGAAACCCATATAATTATTGACGTGCATAATTTTCCCAAATTCCCCTGCTTCCCGCATTCTTACTACTTCACGGGTGTGCGGCTCAAAATGCAGACGATAGCCAATATAAAATTTCACGCCAGCTTTTTCACAGGCGGCGATCATTTCCCTTGCCTGCTTAGCATTATCAGCCACAGGTTTCTCGGAAATCACATGTTTTCCAGCAGCGGCTACTTGCAATACATGCTTATGGTGCAGGGAGTTAGGAGTAATCACGTATACCAGATCGATGTCCGGGTTGTTTTTGATTTCGTGGAGATTTTCGTAGTTGTAAATATTCTTGTCCTCAATCCCGTATTTCTGCTTCCATTCCGGGACTTTTGAGGGAGTACCGGTCACAATACCCACCAGTTTTGCGGTTTTGCATTCTTTCATCCCTCTTGCCACAATGTTCGCGTAGCCGCCGAGGCCCATTAATGCGACACGGAGTTGTTTGTCGGCGGGGACATTAGGAAAAGTAGGGACGGCCACCGCAGGGGTCATATCAGTGAGGGTGGCGGCTCCGATTCCTAATGAAAGCGTTTGCAAAAAGTCACGACGGGAATTCATAAAGCGATTCGTTTGGTGGGAAAGCGTTTTTGGAATAAAGCGCTTTAACCAACGAACTTACCTGTGAAGGATTTTTTGATTTGGAAGAATTTGCAGCTGCTTTTTCCAAGGTTGCCTTGATTCTCTTTTCAACGTCAGCCGATATTTCTATGCATATAAGATCTTCCAGACTTATATCGAATAATCTGTGAATAATGACCAGATCATTCATTGAAAATGAGCGTGTCCCATTCAGAAGCTCAGATATGTAAGATTTGCCATGAGCTAGGATTTCACCTAAATCATTTTGATTCAACTTATACTTTTTTAATTTTTTGAGAATGAGTTCTTTCCTTTTTTGAAAAAACTTAAACTCTTTTTTGACCCGCTTTTCTGCCGATTCACTTTCTCGAACCTGTTGGTCGGTAACCAATTCTACATCAGACCAGTGTACGGATTCATATTGAATAATCAGGTTTCTAACTTCTTTTCTTAATGAATCCAACTCTGGCTGATCCTTACTTATTAGCCGTAATGACCTTTCTGCCCATACAGCTCGTTCCATTTCCAGCTCAGACTTCAGTGCTCCTTTCCGGATTATTTCCCTAACATCATATGCTGTCATTACAGCAGGTTGTTGTTTATTAGCCATTTTTCAATGCTGTTGTTATTGTTCTTGAATTTTCTTTCATATTCGTGATGGCTTCCTGCCCAGACGATTGTTGCTTCGTTTGACTCTATTATTATCATGACGAGAGCCCGGTGAATGTGGATATCAATAAAATAGAAACCGGTATTATGCACTTTTTCGGCATCTCGTCGTAATAGTCGGAAGTCTTCCAAAAGACATCAGTACTTTCCAGGTCAGCTATCAGCGGGTCAATTGACTTACATAATTTGTCATTCCCACGATTTTTACGTTTCAAATGAATTAGTAAACTTTTCCCTTCTAGCTGCATCGCCGGTTGAACTTAGATAAAAAGTTCTACTTTTAATAGAACTTCATGATTCCGCTTTCGACCTTTTGACGCAAGTATTCGTAATAAGTAACAGTTTTGATTGGCACTAACAACAAAAAAAGCTCCCAGGCGAACCCGGAAGCTTTTCAAATTGAACCTTAAAAGTGATTATTTCACCGACAAAACTCGTTCAGTTTTTTGCTCTGACAATTGGAATGACTTAGACTGGATTTCGTCTCCACTGATTATGTCCAGTTTATATTTACCAGCTTCCATCTGATCCATGTTCAGGACACGACCGAATTTCTTGTTATCTCTGCTAACCGTTTCGCGATATACGACGTCACCATTTTCATTTTTAAGTAACAAGGTTGTGTTTGATTCCAGGTTGGCTTTGTCTACCAGGACATTGATTTTACCGTCTTTGGTAGGGTAGATGCCAGTGCCGAAGCTGGAAGGTCTTTTGTTCTCTTTGTCTTCTGCGTTGGCAGCGAAAGTAGATGCGATAAAGGCTAATGCGAATGCGAAAGTTTTTACTGAAGTTTTCATGGCTATTTTATTTTTATGGCTGTTGTTATTGTTTTTATTTTCTTTTTGTCCCTGAGGACATGACAAAAGTGGCAGGAATTTCGGTACTATGTATTACAAAGTACAGGAGTGGAAATTTTAGGTAAATGAGTGGTTGATATCTTTCATGAGTAATTGAACGGTTAAACATTATCTGAATGATTTGAACAAAGAGAGGCGTACTGAGATCATAATGTTGCTTCTCGATATGTTAACAAGTGTTAAAAAAAAACGACCACTGAAACCAGCGGCCGTTTTAAACCTAACTAAAACCGATACTTATTACTCTTTCTCTACAAAGTTCATATCCTTTGTAAATGTTTCTTCAAGAAAATATAATGCGAGCAGGGCGACTGCTGATGTGGCTACTCCAATGACTAGTCCGCTTTGAATTACCCCTATGTCTGGCTTGAAGCTGACGAACAACGCTGCCAACGGGATCGTGGCGCCCCGAACAAAATTCGGAACAGTTGTCGCAACTGTCGCCCGTAGGTTGGTTCCGAAAAGCTCGGCTGCGATGGTGATAAACAACGTCCAATAACCATTGCAGAACCCCAATAATGTACATATCAGATAAAAGGAAAACAAATCCTGCATCGGTATCATCAGGTAACCGACCATCATCGTAAGTGAAAGTAGTATAAAAAGCCTGATCACTTTCTTGCGGCTTTTTAGATATTGACTTAGTAAGCCGCTGACGATGTCACCAGCTACCTGTCCCGAGAATGCGAGCATGACTGCTTTGCCTGCATTGATGCCTTCGATTCCTTTCGCCGCGCCGAATTCGGGTGAGAATGTAATGAGGATACCGACCACAAACCAGATCGGAAGGCCGACCAAAATAGCCATCAGGTATTTTGTCAAGCGTTTACCATTGGTCAGGATCATCATAATATTTCCCCTGTCAACCGTTTTTTCTTTCACCTGCTGGAACATTCCAGATTCAAAAACATTGAAACGAAGCACCAAAAGCAACAAGCCCATACCGCCCCCGACGAAATAGGAGATCCGCCATGCGAACAGATCTGCAACGAAATAAGCGAGTATGGCGCCTAATACACCCAATGTGGCAACTAATGTGGTTCCGTATCCGCGGATTTCTTTCGGTAATACTTCGGTTACCAGGGTAATTCCAGCTCCGAGCTCTCCCGCAAGGCCGACGCCAGCAATGAAACGCAGAATAGCATATTGATCCAATGATGTCACAAACCCGTTGCCAATGTTAGCGAGCGAGTACATAATGATAGAGCCAAAAAGTACGGAAAGTCTTCCTCGCTTATCCGCGATAACGCCCCACAAAACGCCGCCGATCAGCATTCCGGCCATTTGGTAATTGAGCAAACGGATTCCTTCGGTTAATAGCTGATCAGTCGGAACATTCAGCGCTTTCAAACTGGGCACGCGAACGACACTAAATAGAAAGAGGTCGTACATATCGACCAGATAACCCAATGCTGCTACAATGACCGGCACTTGTAACAATTGCGAAAGCAGGGAAGGACGAGGGTTTTGAATTTCAGACATTGTTGGAAGCTTTTAGCTATCAGCTTTTAGCCGTTAGCTTGTTTGACAATATGTTTCTTTCAGATAAATAAAAGCTAAGACCCAACAGCAAAAAGCCAACAGCTAATCGCTAACAGCCATTCACAGCCTATCAATCAACATTCCTCCATCTACGCCGATCACCTGGCCGGTAGAGTAAGGGAAATCGCCTCTGGTCAGGGATGCCACTGCCTTGCCCACGTCCTCGGGTGTACCCCAGCGTGGCTGCAGTGCGATCCCACCCTGAAAAAGGTTATCGTATTTCTCCTGTACCTTGGAAGTCATATCAGTGGCAATAATACCCGGGCGGATTTCAAAAACAGGGATATTATATTCCGCCATTCTTACTGCGAAAAGCAGATTGGTCATTGCCAGTCCCGCTTTCGAAATACAATATTCACCTCGGTTAATGGATGCAACGGTTGCTGAAATGGAGGTTACGAAAATAATGGCGGCATCAAATGCATGATTATTTTCCTTGGCATGTGCCATGCGTTTGGCAATAGCCTGGGTCAGGAAGAAAGGTCCTTCCATGTTGGTTTTCACCACTTCCTGGTAGTTATCAATAGTGGTTTCCAGGATATCCAGCCGCTGGCGTGGGGCGATTCCGGCATTGTTAACCAGCACATTAATCTGGCCAAAAACAGAGTATGCTTTCTCTACGATGGCTTCACGGTCACTTTCTACCGCGATGTTACCCTGGCAATAAAGTACCTCTGCGCCTAGCTCACGAAGTTCGTTTAGCGCCTCGGCCGCACCTTCTTCATCACGCACACCATTGATCGCCAGGTTGTAGCCTTCGTTCGCCAGTGCTTTCGCTATTCCAAAGCCAATACCTCGGCTTCCTCCTGTAATAAGTGCTGTTTTTTTCATGTTTTTAAAAAAGAGACTTGGTAAGTCTGAAAAGACTTGCCAAGTCTTATTAAAATTTACAACTCCTCAATATTAACCCACTGACGCTTCTCCCAACTTTCAATGCCTTTTTCGGCCAACTGTACCCCACGAGCACCGGCTTTCAAATCCCATGGGAATGGTGTGTCTTTTACAATGTGTTTCAAAAACAGCTCCCACTGGGCTTTGAATGCATTGTCGAAGATCTCCTGCTCGGGTACTTTAGACCAGCCGTCAAAAAATGGGATAGGCTGCGCGATATCAGGGTTCCACACAGGTTTCGGCGTGTTACCATAATGCTGAATGTGGCAATCACGGAGTCCGGCCACTGCCGAGCCATGCGTTCCGTCTACCTGCAATGTCAAAAGATCGTCGCGGCGGACGCGAACGGTCCATGAAGAGTTGAATTGAGCAATTACATCACCTTCCAGTTCAAAGGTCGCGTAGCATGCATCATCCGCGGTACATACATAAGGCTTGCCGTTTTCGTCGATACGCTCAGGAATGTGGGTTGCTCCAAGACAGGACACCGCTTTTACTTTTCCAAAAAGATTGTCCAGAACGTATCTCCAGTGGCAAAGCATATCTACAATGATACCACCATCGTCTTCCTTGCGATAGTTCCATGACGGACGTTGCGCCGGAATGCTGTGACCTTCAAATACCCAGTAACCGAACTCCCCACGAACAGAAAGGATTTTTCCGAAGAAACCACTCTCCATCAAACGTTTCAGTTTCAGCATACCAGGTAACCAGAGCTTATCCTGCACCACACCGTTTTTGAGACCTGCGGCTGTCGCCAGTTCATACAATTCCAGCGCTTCATCAGTGGTAGTACCGGTTGGTTTTTCGCAGTAAATGTGTTTTCCAGCCAAAATAGCTTTCTTAACCGCAGCCGCACGACGGCCTGTTACCTGCGCATCAAAATAGATTTGGTAATGCGGATCGGACATTACGGAATCCAGGTCAGTAGTATATTTCTGAATGCCAGCCTGCTTGCAAAGTGCCTGCAGTTTGCTTTCATTACGGCCTACCAAAATAGGATCAGGCATAATCACTTCGTCAGAAGAAATTTTTACACCGCCCTGTTCAATAATAGCCTTGATAGATCTTAGTAAATGCTGATTTGTACCCATACGGCCCGTAACGCCGTTCATGATGATGCCAATGGTATGTGTTGTCATTGTTGTTTTAGCTGTTAGCTTTTAGCGGTTAGCGAATGGTATTTTTTAATTAAACTGTTGTTACAAATGCCTCAGTAATTTCTTTCAGGAACAGGTGTTGATCCTTTGCCCAGTGGATATTTGAAAAAATCTCAACTTCACAAAACCCATCGAAACCCGTCGCCTCAACCCAACCCCTGATCTTTTTCAGATCAATGCAGCCTTCGCCCATTAATCCCCGGTCATTGAGCAGATCAATGGTGTTCACTTTCCAATCGCAAACGTGATAAGCAAGCAGGTTTCCATGTGCGCCGCACCTGGCGATTTCTTTTTCAAGATCAGCGTCCCACCACAAATGGTAGACATCCACGGCCACACCTACAAAAGGAGATTTGAAATATTCCGCCATATCATTCGCCTGGCCCATGGTATTGATCGCCGAACGGTCGGCAGCATACATGGGGTGAAGCGGCTCAATGGCTAGTTTTACGCCTAATTTTTCGGCTAATGGCAAAATAGCAGCTATGCCTTCCCGGATCTGGTCCCTGGATTTTTCCAAGGACTGATCAGGTGACGCGCCGCAAACCAGTACGATCATCGGAGCTCCCAAAGCTGCGGCTTCTTCAAGTAGCTTTCTGTTATGATCAATCGCCTGTGCTCTTCCTGCGCTGCTGGTATGCGGGAAAAATCCGCCGCGTACGTAAGAAACGATTTTGAGCCCGGCCTTGCGGATCAGTTCACCAGCCCGGTGCGGCCCGATTCCCTCAATGGCGTTTTGCCAGACACTGATGCCTTTTATACCTGCCGCAGCATAGTTTTCCACCGCCTCCGGCAAAGCCCAGGGCTTGGTCGTAATGGTATGGATGCAGCAACGGTCGAGTGTTATGTTTTCAGAATTTGTCATTTCACAGCGCCCAAGTAAGAGTAATAAGGCAACCCGTTATTAATCCGATGCAAATAAAGCGCCACTTCTCTTGCGTGGTAGTCGCCCCACATGCTGGACTCGCCGCACGGTATTGTCTGACCAGCCGGTATATTATCCCAGCCATTTGGCCGGTGATAAATGGAATGCAGGATCAAGCCTTGGTGTGTTGGATCTGTCGACAGATATGGTTCGGCGAAGAGCGAATCCACGGCTGTCAAACCTGCTTGCCAGTACACATTACCCTGATCAGTCTGGCCTTTTTCATTCAAATATTTACCTAAACGTAACAAGCCCTGTGCTCCGATAGCAGCCGCAGAACTGTCGATTGGTTCAAATTCATTATATGGGTCGGAAGTACGCGTGGTGTAATCTCCCAGTTTGTGAATCAATGGAGCGCCGGTATCCCAGTATGGAATGCCATCGGAAGCGGTGTTTGCAATGTAAAAATCGCAGGTAGCTTTCGCAGCTTTTAAATAAATCGCTTCTATTTCGCTACGGCCACCCAGCGGAGCCAGTTCTTCGTCCGAAAAGCTGGGTAGTGTTTCCAATTGTTCAGCAAATCCGACCATTGCCCAGGCCAGTCCGCGCGTCCAGGTTGTGAAACCTGAGAAGCCTTGTTGTGAATTGGGACAGCGGTAGTTACCGTCATTGGTATTAAAAACGCTTTCATGCGCTGTTCTACCCCATAAATCGTAGCTATCGCGGCCTTCGCCGTAATAAACTGAATATTTGGCAGTTGCGATAGAATGTAACGTTCCGCGTTCCAACAGGCTGGTTTTTAAATCATTTTCACCCATCAAACTATGACCAAGCAAATGCGAAACCATGAGCGCACGTACCGAGCGGATCGTGTCCACAAACAGAGAATGCGGTCCATTGAATGAGTGAATGTAGCCTTCGCCATTCTTAGCATTTGTCCAGCGCTTGGCCTGCACAGCTCCTGAGATTTTCAATGCTATCTCATAAAAATTGCGCTCCCATTCATTTTCCGGGATGCGGCCTTCGTTCATTAACCGAAGCAAATTTCCGTAAGTACTTACATTGTTGAAGCCGTGATCGTGAACACCAAAATGGCCAACGTGAGAAGCCATACTGGTAACCGTATTTTTTCTGGCACTTTCCAAAAATGCAGATTCTCCTGTTGCGTCATATTGAAGCACTTCGGCGCCATATTGAAAGCCCTGCGTCCATTCAGTCCATCCGCGCAATGTATATTTTCCGTTGACGGTGAATACGGGCGTTCCTTTGGAGTTGTCGTATTCTCTGGAAATCAGGTTGATTTTTTCGGCTGAAAGCTGCCATAATCTGTCAATTTTGGATTGGAGTGACGCGGCTGTAAGATCGTTTCGAATCTGCATAATTTATATCAATAGTATTATTTAGCCATTTTATTTTTGGATAATACAAAGATATATTGCCAGTTAAGGCATAGCAAGGTACATATTTGCTATTAAATGGTACTTTTCCGAACATGATCACGGTATTCGTTCGGTGTGAGTCCTGTCTTCTTTTTAAAGATCCTGCTGAAATAGGACGGATCGTCCAGGTGAATGTGGTAGGCAATTTCCTTACTGCTCAAATTGGTGAACACCAGCAGTCGCTTGGCCTCCAATAGCAGCTTATCCAGAATGTATTCCTGCGAAGGCGTACCGAGAAATTTCTTGATGATTTTACTTAAATAATCAGGGGAGACCGACAATTCGTGCGCATACTGCTGAACTTCATGCATTTGCCTGAAATTCTTCTCGACCAGTTCCTGGAAACGGCCCACCAGCTCCGGCACTGTATGTGCTGCTGACTCTGCCGGTTGCTCATTTTTTTGAATTAAATAAGAACATTTCTGCAAAAGCACACCCAGGTATTTGCCGATCAATGTCTGGTCAGTTGCTGTACTCAAATGGTCCGACACCATATTTTCCATGATATTATGGAAGTACTTTTTTTCGGCAGCATCGAGGGTAATGATAGGCTGCCGGCGTGCAGGCTGAAAAAACGGCAGCTGAGACAACGATGGATTGACCGGATTGTAAAAAGTGTAAAAATCCTCTGAAAAAGCGACAATGTAACCTTGAAAATAACTCGAAAAAGTTAACAAATGAACCTGACCGGGTGTCAGGAAATGCAGGCCGGCCCCCTGAATATTGTAGGAATGAAAATCAATTTCATGGTAACCCTGTCCTTCTTCAATGAACAGGATCTCGTAGTAGGTATGGCGATGTGGTGTGTCGGTCGGTAATGGGGTAATAGGCAGAGGCACAAGCGGTTCCCTTTGGAAATCCTGACTGTTTTTAAACCGGAAAATCCTTAATGCCGGAACCTGGCTAGGCGTTTTCGGAAGAGAATGGACAGGTATTGCATCAGGCACGGAAACCATGTATTACGACTTTTTCATTTTCATTAATCTTTTCAAAAGCCATATAACCAGTAAAACTACCAGAACAAGAGCTATAACCGGAAGAAAAATAGCCAATCCGGATAAGCTGAATGAAGCGACATTTTCGGCAGTGGAGACAATAGGATTTCCAATTCCGGCGGTAGTTTTAGAGGATAACAACCGTAACAATCCGGTACCAACCTGCACCAGCCCGGCTGTCCCTCCTCCAATGATCAGTCCTAGTCCCCAGTGAAGTACAGGGCTGTCTATCTGGATTACCGATGTTGTCAGCAATGTGCCCGCGATTACTGCTGCCGGAGTAGCAATGGTGTCCAACAAATTATCAATAAACGGAATGTAGTAACCACCGATTTCCAGAACGGTTGCGGTGAGCAGTGCAAAAAATGCGGGCCAGGTTGTAAGCCATTGAAACTGCTCGCCAGGTGTGATCCAGCCATTCATAGCTGCAATATTGGCAACGAGCATCGGAAGAAATACTCTGAAACCGCAGCTTGCGCTGAGGCCCAATCCAAGGCAGATGCTGAGTAATAGTTCCATTTTTCGAAAGATGTAGCGTCAGATGTGTAAGGTAATGGATTTGAGAAAGATACCAGGTAAGCAACAGTTTTTTTAATCCTTGGGTGACATTTTTTACTTTTACATTGTTGGTAAAGTTACCAGTCAGAAAAGCAAATCAATTTAATCGTACCAGGTGAATCAGGAAACCAAAAGCGGCCAGATATTCGATCTTCCTACTTTAAGACGTTTATATGCATTCGTTCGTCCTTACCAAAAGCAGTTTTATATGCTGATTGGGATCATATTACTGAATGCGCTGCTTGCTCCGCTCACCCCGCTTTTGATCAAATACACCATTGATGCGCCCATTGCCAGCGGTAATTATCGCCAGCTGACCATTATGCTGATCGTGATGATCGTGGTAACGATTTTTCAAGGTCTTGCCCAGTTTTGGAACACTTATATGTCGGGCTGGCTAGGTCAGCACATCATCCGGGACATCCGCGTTCAACTGTACCAGAAGATCATTGGCCTACGACTGAAATTTTTTGATAACACACCCATCGGCCGACTGGTTACCCGTACGATTTCCGACGTTGAAACGCTTTCCAATGTGTTTAGCGACGGTATGGCGGCAATTGCAGGCGATATTTTGCAGCTGGTACTGATCATCGCCGTGATGTTTTACACAGACTGGAAGTTATCGATCATCAGTTTGTCTATGATCCCGCTGATGCTGTTTTGTACTTATGTTTTTAAAGAAAAAATAAAGGATTCATTTAACGAAGTGCGGGCTGCGGTTTCCAATCTGAACTCATTTGTGCAGGAACATCTCACCGGAATGGGTATCGTCCAGATTTTCAGCAGTGAGGACATTGAATTTCAAAAATTTCAGGAGATCAATAAAGTCCATCGTAATGCCAATATCCGGTCTATTCTGTACTACTCGGTTTACTATCCTGTGGCTGACGTTATTGCGGCAGCTGGTACCGGCCTGGTAGTGTGGTATGGATCCAAACAGATCCTGGAATCGGAAGTGACATTTGGTACGGTCACCGCATTTGTCATGTTTATCAACCTGTTTTTTCGCCCGATCCGCCAGCTCGCCGATCGTTTCAATACATTGCAAATGGGTATCGTCAGCACCGACCGGATTCTGAAATTGCTTGATAGCGACGAGTATACATCCAATGAAGGCACATTTGACCCCAAAACCATCAAGGGAAATGTAGAATTTAAGAATGTATGGTTTGCCTATAATGAGGAAGAATATGTGCTGAGGGACATTAATTTTACGGTGAAGGAGGGTGAAACCATTGCATTTGTGGGCGCCACGGGCGCTGGTAAGTCATCCATTATCAATTTGTTAACCCGTTTTTATGATATCAACAAAGGCAATATATATGTAGATGGGGTCGAGGTTCATGATTTCGAGCTGAATGCGCTTCGCAGACATATTGGAGTGGTTTTGCAGGACGTGTTTTTGTTTTCCGACACCATTGAAAATAACATCAGGCTGGGAGACTCCACCATTACCCACGAGAAAATTGTCGAAGCGGCCAAAATGGTGGGAGTGGACGATTTTATTGAAAGACTGCCCGGCGGATACAGCTACAATGTCATGGAGCGCGGCGCTACGCTTTCAGTAGGTCAGCGACAACTCATTTCTTTCGTTCGCGCAATGGTTCACGAGCCGAAGATCATTGTTTTGGATGAAGCGACGTCGTCCGTGGATAGTGAAACGGAAGAGCTGATCCAGAAAGCTATTGAAACGTTAATGAAAGGCCGCACGGCCATTGTGATTGCCCACAGGCTTTCCACGATTCAGGAGGCGGATAAAATTATTGTGGTGGACAAAGGCGCTATCGTGGAGGAAGGAAACCACGAACAGCTTTTGGAGAAAGAAGGCGTCTATGCGAATTTGTATAGGATGCAGTATAAGGAGGTTTTGAAAGTTGGGTAGATTTAAGAGAGACTTACCAAGTCTTTAAGACTTGGCAAGTCTTAATTCCTTTTTCCAGTATCCAACGGGATCGGCGGCGGACCAATTAAAAAATCATCCTCTTCATTTCTTTTGGCAGGTGTACTGTCGCCTTCAACGCCCAGCGAATCGCTTTCGCTAGGAGCCCATTGCGTAGGGCAGTTGTATTCTTTGGATATCTTAAAACTTGGTTTGGGGAATGGCCCTGGTTCGTAGCCAATGGACTTGTCACGGTACACTTTTTCCAGAAAGCTCCCCACAATGGGTAAGGCAGTTTTAGCTCCCTCGCCAAGATTGGTAGTCCTGAAATGTATACTGCGATCATCGCCTCCTACCCAGGCGCCCACCACGAGGTCGCGGGTAATGCACATGAACCAGCCATCCGAGTTATTAGAGGTCGTCCCGGTTTTGCCCCCCAACTCATTGCCATTGCGCGTTACATCAAATTTCCAGCGGATACTGCCCGACGTCCCACCCGGTTCTTCCACACCGCCACGCAGCATTTGTACCATCAGGAATGCAGATTCAGGACTGATAGCCTCTCTATGCTCAGGTTGGAATTCCTCAATGATCTTACCGTTGCTATCCTCAATTTTCGTGACCAGAATGGGCCGCGTGTAGGTTCCATTGTTGACAAAAACACTGTAAGCCGCCACCATATCATAAAGCGATACATCAAAAGGTCCCAATCCGATCGAAGGCAATGCTCTCAATGGTGTGGTAATCCCCATTTTTTTAGCATAACGTGCCACATTCCCTGCTCCTACCTGGTCTGTTAGCTCAGCGGTAACAGAGTTGATGGATTGTGCCAGTGCGCGTCTCAATGTCATGCTCGAATATGAAAAAGTACCGGTAGCGTTTCTGGGCTTCCATTCCTTCTCTTCGCCGTCTTCCATGTATTTCTTTTCAAATGGCTTATCGACGATCTCATCGCAGGGCGACATATTGAATGAAGAGTCGTCGATGGCGGTCGTGTATACAAATGGTTTGAATGTAGATCCAGGCTGACGTTTTCCTTGTTTTACCGCGTCGTACTTGAAGTAATTGTAGTCCAAACCACCCACCCACGCCTTGATCTGGCCGGTTTGCGGGTTCATCGCCATCATTCCAGCACGCAATATTCTCTTATAGTAATCCAGAGAGTCCATTGAACTCCAATATCTGTCCATCTGGCTGCTATTTTTCCAATCATACACCGTCATGGTGTCTTTTTTGTTCAAATAGAAAGTCACGCTATCGGGCTGGTTCGGGAATTTAGCGGCCAGCGATTTGTACTTGCTAGTTCTTTTAACAACGTTTTCAAGAAAATCAGGAATTTCATTGCCTTGCTCATCAACCCATGGATTTTGTTTGTTCCAATGGTTTTCAAACACTCGTTGCAATTGTTTC
This sequence comes from Dyadobacter sp., assembly GCF_039919315.1. Lineage (GTDB taxonomy): Bacteria > Bacteroidota > Bacteroidia > Cytophagales > Spirosomataceae > Dyadobacter. The sequence continues at coordinate 29,366 of NZ_JBDSFX010000014.1, forward strand.
ATTTTCTGAGTCATAGCGTCCTCTGCATGCTCCTGCATACGGGAATCAATGGTCGTGTAGATCTTCAAACCGTCGGTGTAAAGATCATAACCGTTTTCATCGCCCCATTTCTTTACAAAATCGACGACTGCGTTTTTGAAATAATTGGCATTGCCGTCGTAGGGAGTTTCGAATTTTGTTTTGAGTTCAATAGGTAACGCACTAATCGAATCGGCCTGCTTGGCATTGATGTAGCCATATTTCTGCATTTGCGCGATCACCACATTGCGTCGTTCCTGCGACCGTTTCATATTACGGACCGGATTGTAGGTAGTTGTTGCTTTTTGCAAACCTACCAGTACAGCGGATTCCTGAATGTTGAGGCTATCGGGAGACTTACTGAAATAGGATTGTGCCGCCGTGTTGATTCCGTAAGTATTGTTACCATAGTCTACCGTATTGAAGTACATGGTCAGGATTTCTTCTTTGGTAAAATTCCTTTCCAGCTTAATGGCGGTCAACCATTCTTTGGTTTTGTAAATCAATGTTCCCAATCCCGGAACGTAGCCTAATAGGCCTCTCGCACCTGATTTCCGAGTTTTAAATAGCTTTTTCGCCAGCTGCTGGGTAATGGTACTGCCACCTCCACGGTCCGTAGCGCCGGTTAACATACCAATGGCTACGCTGGCCATCGCCTTATAATCGATACCGGAATGCTTGTAAAATCTGACGTCCTCGGTGGCGATCAGCGCGTTTACCAAATTGGGCGAGATCATTTTGGAAGTGACCGGTGTCCTGTTTTCAGTATAAAACTTGCCGATCATGATGCCGTCGGCAGTATAAATCTCAGAAGACTGGGCTACTTTGGGATTTTGAAGATCTTCCACGCTGGGCATGCTTCCCATGAGCCAAAGGAAATTGGTCTCGACACAGAAAACGTAAATAGCGCAAGTCAGAAACCCGTAAACAAATGTTTTCCAGATGATGATAACCGGCCGGTAGTATGGCGCATTTACATCTATTTTGTCTTCCCACCAGCCCCGTATCGATCTTTTGTTCTGGCGATAGGAGTGGAACAGACCGTCAGCACGTTTCTTACCTGTAAACAGAGAAGTTAGCTTGTAAGCAGTACGGTTGATGAGTGTTGCCAGCTGTGTTCCAATGAATTGAAACAGGGCCTTGATTTTAGTAAAAAACGATCTGATAACTTCCATCAAACGTTAAGGTTCGTAAGAATTCAAAGATAAGAAAAGCCGGACATATCTGACTAAGTCCGGCTTTTACGAAAAATATGCTATTCGGCTTTATTGAATTTCAATGCAGCGCCGTTCATGCAATACCTTAGCCCCGTAGGTTTCGGGCCGTCGTTGAAAACGTGCCCTAAATGACCGCCGCAGGTTCTGCACACTACCTCCGTACGCGTCATGCCGTGGGTTTTGTCTACGATCTCTTCCACATTACCAGAGGATACCGGCCTGAAGAAGCTTGGCCACCCTGATCCTGAATCAAATTTGGCTTCTGAATCAAATAAAGGAGTTCCGCATGCAGCACATACATACGTTCCTTCCTCTTTATTGTCGTTGTAAGGGTGGGAGAAAGGCCTTTCAGTCCCCTTTTCAAAAAGTACAAAACATTGTTGGCCAGTCAGTTCCTGCTGCCACTCCTCTTTGGATTTTTCTATTTCTCTCATTTTTTCTGATTTTTAGATACCGGGTATTGTCAAGAAAAACGATACCATATCATTTATTAACGTTTGAGACTATATTATCGTTTGGTAAAAATGCGTCTCAACCACGAATCTTCCGGTGGCCAGCATTGGTTCTGAGACTCAGGAGGACGTCGGAAAAGCCCGGCTGAAATCCCAAAATACAGATTGAATGCTTTTGGATTGCCAATGTTCAGCAATCCTGTGAGGTGATCAGTACCAATCCACAAAGGCCCTGCGCGGCCGACTATGCCAATTGCCGGGGAACGATAGCGGTTCATTAAGGAAAGCGGAACCGAAATTTCATACCATTTGTGCTCGTACCGTGGTGTGACGGCAATGTACGACTCCGCCTTCATCCCAAATGCGCTTTGCGAGATCAAATTTTGCACCCAGAGTCCGCTCATGTACACATTAGGCTTGACATTGTAATCTATGCTGGCCTGAAATGCCATCGGCAACACGGATTTAAAGTTGGGCGCCATCGGTTGGCCGCCATCCAGTGAGGTATTGATCGCCGTGAAGATACCCTCGGAGCCCTTTAATTTTTGAAAGGCATCATACCGGAGCTCTTTATTTGTGGTATGTATCTCTTGTTGTAATACGTACGCAGGATTTTTGAAATGGACCCTTCCAATGTCAGTCAGCGAAGCTGCAACCCGGTACAGATACTTGGTTTTGGAAGCATCCCGTTTGCGAACGCCTTTTTCGGTGTAGGTGAATTTATTGATATTGGGCCGGTACTCATACACAGCACCCAGATCAAAGCCCCAGCCACTGCCCGGAGGCGCCCCGCCGAACAGCCAGGCAGGAGAAGGTTTAATATTTTGGAACCCTTCGTCGCGGGTCATTGCGTAGCGCAGGTTGATCTCATTGACATTGATATACTGCCGCTTATTCTCCCAGGCTTCGTCAGGCCGGATGTCGTACGATGAATTCTCAATAATGGCATGAGCATTGTAGAGCCCAATGAGCCTTTTTACCGTAATACCTACCTTAAAAAAATCTGTTTCATTGTCAAAAACAGTTCCACCCACGGTGAATGCTACTTCTCCCAAACCGTTTAGATGCAGTTGGCCCGACTGGTTTTCAAAAATTGGTCCCTGCAATTCTTTGAGCTGCGTGGTTTTGCTGATCAACCGTGCTAATGGCTCCGTGACGCCGCTTGTATTGAGAATGTACCTTGCCCGTGTGGAAATACCTACACCAATTTTCCCCTTAAACATGTTGAACATGACCGACGGTAAACGGGTGTCGCCACCGGCATTGAGGTATTTACGGTTGCCATTCAGTTTCTCACCCAGGTAGGAACGCGGAAATTGCAGTACGCCTCTTTCGTTGCGGTATTCGTCTGAAACCGTGTTGGTGATCAGGCTCAGAAATGAGTAAGGGGCTTCGTATTTGACATGATTATTGGCGGTGTAAAACTGGCTACTCACTACATTGACATAGAGGCTGTACCGGCTGTCGGCAACAAATGCGGGATTGTGGTAGAGTGCATTGGTTCCTGCAAAATTACTCATAGCAACACCTGGCATGTGCTGGGACAAGCCAGAATGGGCCAGGCCGAGGAACACCGTGAGCGTGAGTAACCAACTTTTGTGCATAGTGACTTAAAAACGTCAGATATAAGAAATTCATATCAGGGTGCAAATAAAAGGGTAAGTACACGGACTTGCAACGAATGTTTATCGATTGGGAAAATAATATTGGTACCAAATCAACGGCATGATTTTAATAATCAATAGTGAGCACGTTTGAAAAGGATCAGTTTTGGAGGTGTCAGTCAACAGTTTAAAGTTTTGCAGGTTGACGTAGGGGAGTGTCGTGGGAGTAATATTTATAATTTAATAACGGAATTAATGATACGTGGGAATACATAATTGTTTTGTAAAGTGAAACATTGACCATATATTGTTCTGTAAATTATAGATATAGACTTATTCAAATTTTGTATTGTATGAATTTTTCATTTTCAAATTATCAATGCGAAAATTTCTTCGATGAAATGTTCACTGAAGAGGGAGAGATACGTCCTGGTTATGAGCATTTAAAGAACAAATTTGAAAACCTCACGAATGATGATCTGACCAACAGGCAACTGGCTACTGAACGTGCATTGCTTTCTATGGGCATCACTTTCAATGTTTATTCTGAGGGAGAAGGGACTGAGCGGATTATGCCGATTGACATTATTCCCCGAGTACTGTCCAATGCTGAGTGGGAATGGCTGGAAACGGGCCTTAAACAGCGTATTAAGGCATTGAATATGTTTATCGACGATGTGTATAATGATCAGAATATACTTAACGATGGTGTAGTGCCGCGTGAACTGATAGAATCCAGCAAATGCTTTTTGAAACCTTGTATCGGTTTGAAACCACCGAAAGGGATCTGGTGCCACATCACCGGTACTGACCTGATCAAGGGTGACGATGGTACTTTTATGGTTTTGGAAGATAACCTGCGTTGTCCATCGGGGGTGTCTTATATGTTGGAAAACAGGGAGTTGTCTAAGCAGATCTTTCCTGATGTGCTGGCCCGTACCGGCGTGCGGCCTGTTTCCGATTATCCGACAAGGTTATTGCAAATGTTGCAGCACCTGGCCGATAGACCGAATCCAACCGTGGCGGTACTGACCCCCGGGATCTATAATTCTGCGTATTTCGAGCATTCCTATTTGGCCCAGCAAATGGGTGTGGAGCTTGTGGACGCGCGCGACTTGGTAGTATCAGACGGTTATGTGAAAATGCGCACAACCAATGGACTGCAGATCGTGGATGTGATCTATCGCCGGATCGATGATACATTTATGGACCCGGAATCATTCAATCCGGATTCGCTGATCGGTATCCCAGGAATTTTTGAGGTTTATAAAAAAGGCAGGGTTGCATTGGCGAATGCGCCGGGTACTGGTGTTGCGGACGATAAAGTGGTCTACGCTTATGTACCACGCATCATCAAGTACTACCTGGGCGAAGAGGCGATCATTCCTAATGTAAAAACTTACATCTGCGGAGAAGAGGAAGATTTCAATTACGTCATTGAAAATATTGCCGAACTCGTGGTGAAGGAGGCAAATGAGGCAGGAGGATACGGAATGCTGATCGGTCCCAAAGCTACCGAAGAGGAACATGAGCTTTTCCGTGAAAAAATAAGGGATAACCCGAGGAACTACATTGCGCAGCCTACGATTTCATTGTCAAGGGTTCCTTGTATGGTAGAAGGGCATGCAGAAGGAAGGCACGTGGATTTGCGTCCTTATATTTTGTATGGAGACGATATCAGCGTGATCCCGGGAGGCTTGACGCGTGTTGCACTACGAAAAGGTTCACTGGTTGTGAACTCATCGCAGGGCGGAGGCGGAAAAGATACCTGGGTTTTGTATTGAGTTGTCATTGACAGTTGCTGGCAGGCTGCTGATGATAACGGTTTATTAATATCAAAAGTAAACCAATGTTGGATATGCCTGGGTTTATTAATCAACAGCAACTAAAATGATAGAACAATGCAACGTGAAGTAACCGGTTGGTATAGTCCGGCGCTGAATGAACATATGGATGTTGCCGTGTATGGACACTATGGATTTGCGCTTTTACTAATTCCTACGGCCGCATCAGATTACCTCGAATATGAGCGAAACGGGCTGATTGACAGTATTAGTCCATACATTAATTCGGGGAAGGTGAAGGTTTATTGTATCAATAGCATTAATTCGGAGAGCTGGCTGAATCCCCACATGCACGGGTATGACAAGGCTGTGCGGCATCAGCTTTTCAATGACTATGTGATAAAAGAAGTGATTCCATTCATTAAAGACACGACTTACCAAAACAATGAAATCATAGCTGGCGGCGCTTCTTTTGGAGCAATGCATGCAGCCAATCTGTTTTTCAAGCATCCCGACTACATTCACGGCGTGATCGCCATGAGCGGATGTTATGACCTGAGTGTGTATACGGACGGATATTACGATGATAATGTTTATTTCAACTCACCGGTGCATTATTTGCCCCAGCTCAAAGCGGAATGGCACCTTTCCATGTACAGGGATAGTCGTCACATCCATTTTGTGACAGGTTCGGGAGATTATGAAGTACCGGAATATTCGAGACAGATCTCGTCGATATTGAATTCCAAGGGTGTCCCGCATGAGCTTGATATCTGGGGGACGGACATTCCACACGAATGGTGGTCCTGGAAAAGAATGTTACCTTATTATATTGAGACAAGGTTTTAAGGTGTTTCTCTTACATGTAAAAAGCTCCATACTTCGCCGTCCTGGCCAATATGGAGCTTTTATTTTGATGACAATGATCGGATCAGGCGCCTTCGAATTGTCTCAGAAACCTTACGTCATTTTCAGTGAAAAGCCTTAGATCGTTAATGCCATAGCGAAGCATAGTAATGCGTTCGATACCCATTCCAAAAGCGAAACCAGTATATTCCTGACTATCGATACCACAATTTTCCAACACATTGGGATCTACCATTCCAGATCCGGCAATTTCTACCCAGCCACTGTACTTACATACGTTGCATCCCGGGCCGCCACATATAAAACAGGTGACGTCAATTTCCGCACTAGGCTCTGTAAAAGGGAAGTAGGATGGACGCAAACGGATTTTGGAATCCTTGCCGAACATCTCTTTTGCAAAGTGGTATAATGTATCTTTCAAATCTTTGAAACTCACATTTTTATCTACATACAAACCTTCTACCTGGTGAAAAACACAATGTGCGCGCGCTGAAATGGCTTCATTACGGAATACTCTTCCCGGCATAATGGACCGGATGGGCAATTTTTGTTTTTCCATCAGGCGCACCTGTACATTAGATGTATGCGTACGAAGCAAAACATCGTCTTTCACCTCTCCCTCGCTTTTTGAGATAAAGAAAGTGTCTTGCATTTCACGGGCTGGATGGTTATCCGCAAAGTTCAACGCACTGAAATTGTACCAGTCTTTTTCGATTTCCGGGCCATAAGAGACATTGAAGCCCATTCGTTCAAAAATCTCAATGATCCTCCGGCGTACAATGGTGAGCGGATGTAAGCTGCCCTGCAAATTAGGAATAACCGGTAATGTGAGATCTATCCGCGATTCCGGGTTGTTTTCGGTAACATTTTCAATAACGGCCGAAAATTCCTGAAAACGATTTTGAGCGAGATTTTTCAGGGTGTTTAGTTCCTGGCCCACGGCACGTCTGTCTTCCTGCGGAATATTTTTGAGTCCGTCAAACAGCTCGGTAATAACACCTTTTTTACTGATATATTTTAACCTGAATGCTTCCAGTTGATCCTTATTTTCAACGGAACTTTGTTCAATTTCAGCAACTAATTCTTTTACCCGTTCGGTAATCATAAACTTCTAGTGTTAAAAAATCAGATCGGTACCGGGGCAAAATGTGCAAATGGTACCTTAAAATCCCTGCAAAGATAATTAAAGTTAGTCCTTCTGGGTGCCTCCAAATGTCTGTTAAGGCGATTTTTGGAAATTTTTTGACCTGAAAGCTCATTTTGGGAGTAAGTAAAATTACGCATTTTACTAAGTTCAGTTACGCCTTTTGATTTGGAATGTTAATTTTATTGTATTGATTATCAATTGGTTAAATGGATATACGTAGTTCTACGTATTTTTCTGAGATTTCGCTTTGTGCTAATTTTGATTCAAGAAATCATCACATTATTAGTCGTAGTTACCATGAAAAATTTTGCAAGCTTTACTCGCCCAAACCTGTCAGAAAGAACTTACAATGACAGCCGTACTTCTATCTCGGTTCAGTCCATGGGCAGAACAATTTTCCTGACTCCCGATACCATCACATTTTTAGAGGGTGAAGGAAATTATACCTTCATCTATACAAATACCGGAAAGAAATATTTGGTTTCAAAAACATTGAAATCATTAGCCGAACAATTGAATAATAATTTCATGCGTGTACACAAATCATATCTTGTAAACGCTGATTATGTAGTGGAGCGTCTGGAAGACGACCGCATGTTGAAATTGTCTTGCGGCAAAGAAGTAGTCGTATCACGTAGAAAAATTAAAGAGATCACAGGTTTTCTGGATCACACAAATCTACGTATCAGCGCTTAATCATTCAGCGCAAAAACTTTTGGTGAATTAAATTAGTGGGTTATTCATAAAAACAGCAGCCATCGCTCGATCGAAGGCTGCTCGTTTTGTTTATAAGCGAGTTTTGACCGGGTCGCCGGTGCGATGAGTCGATGAGTCGATGAATGAATGAATGAATGAATTTGATGGACCATTCACTCATTCACTAACTCGCTCATTCACTCATTACTTTAAAACAATTTCAACCCCAGCGTCACCTGCCAGGAGCTGATCTTTTGCTTCACTGATTCATCTCCTCCCACCGGCTGGCCATTTACCTGAAAAGAAGCCAGATTAGTAAATGAACCTTCTTTTCTCACATCTAAACTAAAACTGCCCAGGTCAAGGCCTGCACCCAACTGATATCCGAATGTGGCCTGAGACATTGCATTGTTCAAATCGGAAGTGTAATATTTAAACGCATCTCTCAATTTCTGGTTATCCCCGATTCTAAATGAGGTAACCGGGCCCGCAAGAATTCGTAATGGTCCTCCTTTGAAGCCGATCAGTAATGGCACATCAATGTTGCTGTACTTGATGTTAATTGTTTTGCTAACCGGCTGTTCCTTGTCGGTCTGAATGATTTCAAAAGAACCACCTTTGGTAGATACCAATACTTCCGGCTGAATAAAAAATGTACGTCCAAATCTTGCGTAAATTCCGCCTACCGCTCCGGTTCTTGTTTTAAAGCTTTGTTTAAGGTTGTCTCTCACTTCCTTACCATCATATCCGAGGTAGGGATTTCCGTTATCATCATAACGTGTTGTAAACACATCTCCCATCGTCAGGCGTGACAAATTCACACCACCCTTGATACCGAAAGCAAAACCTTTTTTTTGCGCCTGTACAGATGTCAACGCAAAAATGCATAACATGCAAATACAAGCTACTTTTGTCAGGATGTTCATCGATAATATAATTTTTTAAGTAAAACCGGATAATAACGCCGAAAGATAAAAAACTATACCCAACCTATATTTTTTTTGATTTTATGGTTGAAACGGATGAATATTTGAATAATTATCAGGCGAATCCTGTTAGTGTTTAAGCGTATACAAATTAGACTTTTCTCCTTATGGCCAAAGCCAAAACAGCATATTTTTGTCAGGAATGTGGGTATAATTCACCCAAATGGGTGGGCAGGTGCCCTTCATGTGGTGAGTGGAATACATTAGTTCAGGAAGTTATTGAAAAAGATGATAAGAAAACAGCAGTAACCTGGAAAGCGGTTAATCTGGCCAGTCGGCCGAGGTCTATTGCTGAGATTGAATATGCAAATGAGCCCAGAATTAAGACTTTGGACGAGGAACTTAACCGTGTTTTGGGAGGAGGTATCGTTCAGGGATCGCTGATATTGATCGGAGGAGAGCCGGGTATCGGTAAGTCCACGTTAATGCTGCAAATCGGGCTTACACTTGGAAATAAAAAAGTGCTTTACGTTTCGGGAGAAGAATCTGATCAGCAGATCAAGATGCGTGCTGAGAGAATGTCTGCTAAAAGTGATAATTGCTTTATTCTGACCGAAACGCACACGCAAAACATCTTTCGGCAAATTGAAGACTTTCAGCCGCAAGTTGTGATCATTGACTCCATCCAGACCATGCACTCTACCTACATTGAGTCGGGTGCAGGTAGCGTGTCCCAGGTAAGGGAATGTACCGCCGAGTTTATGAAATATGCGAAGGAAATGGGTGTTCCCGTGTTCTTGATTGGGCACATTACCAAGGACGGTTCGCTGGCAGGGCCCAAGGTATTGGAACACATGGTGGATACCGTTTTGCAATTCGAAGGCGACCGGCACAATACTTACCGGATTTTGAGGACCATTAAAAACAGGTTTGGGAGTACATCTGAGCTTGGTATCTACGAAATGCTTGGAACGGGTCTCCGCCAGGTAAGTAACCCCTCCGAAATCCTGATCTCGCAGCGTGATGAGCCCGTGAGCGGTATAGCGATCGGATCGATGATGGAGGGAAACCGCCCATTATTGATCGAAATGCAATCATTGGTGAGTGTAGCTAATTATGGAACGCCTCAGCGTAGCAGCACCGGTTTTGACGCAAAGCGTTTGCAAATGTTGCTCGCCGTTTTGGAAAAAAGAGGCGGTTTCAGGTTGGGTGTACAGGACGTATTCTTAAATGTCGCGGGAGGTTTGAAAGTGGAAGACCCGGCCATTGACCTGGCCGTTGTCGCATCTATTGTTTCGTCCTATGAAGACAAATTCATTCCGCCATCAGTATGTTTTGCCGCGGAAGTAGGGCTGGGAGGAGAGGTAAGGGCCGTCAGCAGGATCGAAAGCCGCATTTCCGAATCGGAGAAACTGGGATTCAAGAAAATTTATATTTCAAAATATAATAGCAAAGGTCTGGATCTTAAAAAATCAAAAATTGAGATCATTCCGGTCGCCCACCTGGATCAGCTTTTCATGTCTTTGTTTCTCAACGAATAAGGAGTTGTAAAAAAGGACGGCCGACAGCCGATTGCTGAAAGCCTCTTCAATATTTAGCATAGTACGCCTGCAATTTACTAGTAAGCCGCTCATAAATGGGTTTACTGAATTCAATGAATAATTGCTGGGGATCAGGAGGTAGTAACTCCTGACTCTTACATTTGCGAACCTGCGCGGCAGTCAGCGCGCGTTCGTCGCCATTGAAATGCGCCCATTCGCACATCCAGTTATATTCGCCATTGAATTTTTCTTGATTTACAACGCGTTTGGTCCTGAAATCGGTGATTTGCATGTCCAGTAATCCGGCGGATAGTATTGTTTTACGGCTCTGAGTGAATTTCGCCGTCACCTTGCCATACACCGGGATTTTAGATCGCCCGACCAATTTTTCCCCAACTTTCACACTGTCTTTGCTAATCAGGTTCTCGGTATTTTTTTCGATTAATGTCTGTCCAACCACAAAGTCGTCGAACTGCAGAGTAATAATGTGATCAGGTTGAAGTTTCAGTTCAGCGGCTTCATTAGGCATATAGAACCTGACAAATTTGTTTAGCCTCTTATTAGTCTGAAGATATTCATTCACACGTTCCTGAAAGTACTCATTACTAAGCTGGTATCTTTTTGAGGTGACCAATACCTGTTCTACCACCACTTTGAATGACGCAATTTCGTAGGCAAGATCCAGCTTTTTCTGAACATCATTAAAATCGGGCAGGATGATATTTACCTTTTCGAAATTTTCATACGCTTTCCGTGCGTTTTCCCGGTCTCCGATTTTTAGTAAACCCGTCGCTTCCTTATATCTGACATTGGCTGCATTATGGCGCGCAATTTTTTCTTCGTTTTCAAAATTTTTAGGGGTAACTACTTTGGTACACGCAGCGCATTGCGAAATCGAAGTGAAAAGTTTATTCAGCTTGACGTAAGTGTCGAGTTGCGGCTCCCATTTGTAGATATCCTCGGAAGACTGAGCTTGCTTAATGTCGTCTAGGTGTTGTTCGAGCGCAAGCGGGTATGCCTGTTTGAGTACCTCTATGGATGAAGAATGAGTAGGAGAACTTTTTAATTTGTCGGCCGAACGTAGCACCGAATCGTCAAAATCTCCTTTTTTAAGTGATTTTTCGGCGGATTTACAGCCGTCGAACAGAATAATAATAACGAGTAGGCGCGAGAGAGCGGTGAGCCAATTTTTCATAACGTGATGTGCAAAGCCTGATAGAGGTATTTGACATCAAATTACCTAAAAAATTACCTCATTTTCGAGTGTTTTACTAAATAGGCCATGAGAATGGGATCGAAACCTTTGGCAATGTCGGCTTCAATAAAATCGATCTTGTACTGACCGCATTTCAGTTTTAATTTCTGGTAAAAATCACCCACAAACTCCTTGTAAGATTCTCGCACCTGATCGGGCTGCACCTTGATTCTATCCCCTGTTTCAAGATCGATGAATTCGTACGGACGGTTTTCAAAGGCAAAATCCTCTTCGGTTTTGCGGTCAGTCACATGAAACAGCAGGACCTCGTGCAGATTGTGGCGTAAATGCTGGAGAGCCGAAAATATTTTTTCTGCTTCTTCCAGATTATCAAACATATCACTGAAGATAACAACCAGCGAACGTTTATGGATTTTTTCTGCAATCTGATGGAGTACTTCCGAGACGGACGTTTTTAAAAGAGGCCTTTTAGCCTGCAGCTGATTTTCGAGTTCCAGCATGATCTTGTGAACATGGGAGGGCGTCGATTTGACGGCAGTTTGTATTTCAATGCTTTCGGAGAATGTGCATAAGCTTACCGCGTCTTTTTGTCGCTGTAAAAGGTAGGTAAGACTGGCGGCGGCCATGACGCTGAAAGTCATTTTGCCAAAGTTTTCTTCCGGGTAGTACATGGAAGAAGAGGTATCCAGGAGGATATGGCAGCGGAGATTGGTTTCTTCCTCGTAACGTTTCACGTATAAGCGATCCGTTTTCGCGAAAACCTTCCAATCTATATTTCTGGTGGACTCACCGGTGTTATAAAGCTGGTGTTCGGCAAATTCGACGGAAAATCCGTGAAAGGGGGATTTGTGTAAACCGGTTATGAACCCTTCAACTAATTGTTTTGCAAGAAATTCCAGGTTACCGAACTCCCTTACTTTTGCCAGATCCAGTTGTCGGTTACTCATTTATGCCTGAAAGTTATCTCTTGGTGCTCATCGATATTACTTTTCCGGATTTGGGATCAATTTCTTCACTGGATCCCAGCAACACCATTCCCTCCATTCCAACGACTCTGATTGATACATTAGCTACGCCCTTTGCAATAATACCCAAAAGTCTGGCAGCTTCTTTACTTAGGTCTACAACGCGGTTTCTTGAGAATGGGCCGCGATCATTAACCCGGACAATTACTTTTTCATCATTTTCAAGATTCGTTACTTCTAGCATCGTATTAAGCGGATAACTTCTGTGCGCTGCGATCAGTTCTGTACTTTTATGTACTTCGCCGAAGGAGGTCTTTCTGCCGTGAAACCTGGTAGCATAGTAAGAAGCATTTCCGGTTTCTGTTTTGCCAAGCTTAACCTGAGCGAAGGTGTCTGGTTGCGTAGCGAAAGCTAATAGGATGAGAATCAGAATCCGATGATAAGTCATATCTCTGGATTTAGGTGAAACATAATAAGGTAATCAAGCCCTATTTCATATTCATTCGATGAGCTAATCCGGTGAAAATGGAAACCCACGAACTTCAAAAGTAATAGAAAAATTATAAAAACGAATAAAAGTTGATGTTAAAGTGCAAATTGTTTGAAAAAAAGAAGCCTAATGCTAACAAATCGCTAATATGCTCCGGTTTTTTTGTTAGCAGCAATAAACTTTATATTTTAGCGTTTGAAAACCTATTTAAAACTAAACATAGTGGAAGACAGAGAGCAAATCTACTCCAAAAGGGTCAGGGCAGGAAAACGGACTTACTTCTTCGATGTTCGCTCTACGCGATCCAACGATTACTATCTTACCATCACAGAGAGCCGTCGTCATCCTCAGGGAGATGGATTCACGTATGAAAAACATAAGATGTTTTTGTACAAAGAAGACTTCGATAAGTTCGTAGATGCTTTGAAAGATGCAGTGGATCACGTGAAGACAGAGTTGATGCCGGAAGTTGACTTCTCCCAGTTTGAGACCAAAGCCGATGAGGTGGATGTAGTAGGAGAGTCGTCTGACCTAAAGTGGGATTAAGAAATTTACATTAAGATAAAAGCCTTCGCAATCATTTACGAAGGCTTTTGGTTTTTGTACTCGCTTAATGGTAATTTTGCAAGAAAATATCATTCAGCAGACAGGTGTTCTTTGCACTGTTGCACGGGAATTGCCTGCTATTAACTGCATACCAATCAAATATGAGTCTTCAATGTGGGATCGTGGGATTGCCAAACGTAGGGAAATCCACTCTTTTTAATGCCATTTCTACCGGTAAAGCCGAAGCTGCCAATTACCCTTTCTGTACAATAGAACCCAATGTGGGCGTGGTAACCGTGCCCGACGAGCGTCTGGATGTACTTACAAAGTTGGTAAGTCCTCAAAAAATCATACCGACTATCATCGAGTTTGTAGACATTGCCGGGCTTGTGAAGGGCGCGAGCCAGGGGGCAGGTCTTGGGAATAAATTTCTCGCCAACATCCGTGAGGTTGATGCCATTGTTCACGTGGTTAGATGTTTTCAGGACGAAAACGTTGTGCACGTGGAAGGGCGTGTGGATCCTGTTTTTGATAAAGAGATCATTGACATTGAATTGCAAATGAAGGATCTCGAATCTGTTGAAAAGAAAATTCAGAAGACAGAAAAAGGCGCGCGCGCCGGTGATGCAAAAGCAAAAGCAGAACTGGAATGGCTGAAAAAATATAAATCAACGCTGGAAGAAGGCAAAAATGCCCGCAGCGTGGTGATTGATGAAGAAACGAAGGAAGCGGTCATCGGCGACTTGCAACTACTAACAGCAAAGCCAGTTCTTTATGTTGCCAATGTAGATGAAGGTTCGATGCTTACTGGCAATGAATATTCCGAAAAATTGAGAGAAGCGGTGAAGCATGAAGGAGCGGATGTCATTATACTCTGCGCGGCCATTGAATCGCAAATCTCGGAAATTGAAGATCCGGAAGAGCATGAGATGTTTTTGGGTGAGTATGGTTTGACAGAATCAGGACTAAGCAAGCTGATCAGAGCTTCTTACTCTCTCCTTAACCTGATCACTTATTTCACAGCGGGAGTTAAAGAAGTTCGGGCCTGGACGATCGTGAAAGGCTGGAAAGCTCCTCAGGCTGCCGGTGTGATCCACAGTGATTTTGAAAAAGGCTTCATTCGCGCAGAGGTTATCAAAATTGCTGACTATGAACAATATAAAACGGAAGCGGGCGTGAAAGAGGTTGGTAAAATGGCTGTTGAAGGTAAAGAATATGTGGTTGCGGATGGCGACATTATGCATTTCAGGTTTAATGTCTAAGGCTTTCTGAAAAAATAATATGAGCAATGAGCGGCTGAATAAGTCGCTCATTTTTTTATCGCCTTCTGTTCCACTCAACAGTCCTGTACCCAACCAGCAGATCCGATCTGCCCGCTGGTGGTCTGTGGTAGATCAGGATATCGTAATCGTTTTCCGTCGCGCCGTAATTGCCTTCAATGTATGCCTCGTCGGGTTTTGTGTTGCCTCTCACAACCGTATAGTCGTAATTGATAACGCCTTGCTTGATCACTATTTCTGCCTCGTATGCTTTCGTATCCGGATTGTACGTCATGCGATTTCGATCATTCAGCTGCCATAAATTAAATGCACCATTAACATAGAATGTAGCATCAGGGTCTTCCTCTGATCTTAAAGTAAATAAAACCGGCGTGTAATCCGCCTCAATACTTCCCCGGCCCGACTCCCTTTGATCGACAATGTACTGTCCATTAAAATCATCGATCTGAATGTACGCGCCGGCTCTGGCTTTGTCCGGAAATAGAAGCAACCTTGTAAATTCATCAGATCTCTCCATTTCATTAATACCAAATCCTCTTGCGGATAATGTCCTGCTATCAAAGTACCTGAATTCATTACCGCCCGGGAAAGTATTTTCAAGATCAAAAAACGTGTATTCCAGCACCTGATCGAATGGCTTGACATTGGTCGGCTTGAAACCTGTTTTGATCTGATCGAAGCGGAAGTTCTTTCTGAGTATTACTTTCAGGTCTGTTTGGGGCGCATTGAGCGGGTAACCTTTATAATCAATCGTAAAGTCAATCTGCTGATCGCTGAACTGCTGTTGAATCCCTTGCGAAAAGCGGGCCTGCGCAGTAATGTTGACCCGGTTTTCATAAAGCATGAACCGGCGGCTCAAAACAGGTTTTCTGTCGCGATCAGAATAAACATACACTACATAGTTACCGGAAAGCTTCAATTTTGGGAGTTCCAGCCGGTAATGAAAGTACGGCACTTTGGTACTGAATGACTGCTCGTAAGCATTGATCGGATATTCATTGAATTCAAATGTAAACTCAATGTCATTCAGATTCGACTTGGTCCAATCGGCATTGCAATGCACTATTTTGGCCCGGTAACCTTCAAACTGGCCTGACAGATCATCAAATTCAAGTTCTAGCGGAGATGTGCCATTCAAAGGTTTAATGGGCGGCGTCAGCAGTCGTGTAGGGTTTTCAGGATTTTCCAGGGTGGGATACAGCAGCACGGTCCTGATTTTTTCCTGATAGATAAAATCTTCCAGACGCAAATTTTGCTGCTGCGCATTTGCTTTCTCAAAATACGATGCCAGGAAGAGTAAAATGACTAATAAACGCATGATAAGGTTTTAAACGATAACGTTACTTTTCAATGTAAGGTACGTATAGTTCAATAAAGAGGTTTTGAACATGATTAACAATTTTACTAACTTACCTTGAACGAATGACAGCACAAACTATCAAAATGTATTCAGAAAAGGAATATCTGGAATTGGAAAGAGAGGCCGAGTACAAGAGCGAATTTTATCGGGGAGAGATATTTGCAATGGCTGGGGCCAGCCCTAATCATAATCGGATAAAGGAAAACTTATCCATTGAAATCGGTGGATTTTTGAAAGGAAAATCCTGCCAGAGCTTCTCAAGCGACATGCGCTTGCACATCCCTCAAAATGGGCTCTATACTTATCCTGACTTGCTCATAGTCTGCGGTAGGTTGGAATTTTCAGATAATGATGAAGACACATTGGTCAATCCCTCAGCGATTATTGAAGTGCTATCCAAGACAACCAGCGCTTATGACAGGGGAGACAAATTCCATCTTTACCGAACAATCCCGACGTTAACAGAATATATACTTGTTGACTCCTTATCAATTTCAGTAGAGGTTTGGCGAAAAAATGAAAGTGGAATTTGGTATTTGGCGTCAGAAACTGAAAATATCGAAGAACAAATCACCCTATCAAACTTCGATTTGCGTTTAAAGTTAAGTGACATTTATTCGCAAACGAGAGGACTGATTTAATATCAGCTATCAAACGAAAAGCGGGAAATCGATCTGATTTCCCGCTTTTCGTTTGATGACAACTGGATTTTACTTCCCCGCAAGCGTATCCACTTCAAGCATCAAACTCTCCCAGGTATCTGTGCTCTGATCCAGTTTTTGCTTAATATCTGCATAAAAACGATTCAGATCAGCAAGTGCTTTTGAATCATTATATATTTTGGGATCAGCTAGTTTTTCCTCTGTTTCAACCTTTTTTATTTCAAGATTATTAATGGTCGTTTCTAGCTCCTCAATCTGCTTCTGCGCTTTCTTTATTTTTTGAGAATCTTCGTTTGAAACGGACTTACCATTGTTTTTCTGAGCATTGCCATTGGAAACGGGCTGTTGCTGGCTGCTTTTCTGTGGAGGCGCACTGCTAACTACAGCTTTATCACTCACAGCAGATTGCAAACCACGTTCTTCTACCCATACTTCATATTCCTGGTAAGTTCCCGGGTACTGTTTGATCTCGTGATCTTCAATGTACCAGATCTTGTTTGCAATATTTTCAACAAAATACCTATCGTGGGAAACGACAATGTAACTTCCTTCATATTGTTGCAAAGCCTGTATCAGAATGTTGACAGACTGCATGTCCAAGTGGTTAGTAGGCTCATCGAGCAGCAAGAAATTCGCTTGTGAAAGCAGTACTTTAGCCAATGCTACCCTTGATTTTTCACCTCCGGAAAGTACCTTGATCTTCTTGAATACATCATCACCGGTGAATAGAAAACAGCCCAAAACGGTCCGCAATTCTGTTTCGGTTTTGTTTGAATTAGCATACTTCAATTCCTCGAGCAGGTTATGCTGTACATTGAGGGATTCAAGCTGATGCTGCGCGTAGAATGTAAATGAAACATTGTGTCCCAATCTTCTTTTTCCTTCAATGGGCTCAGTACCAGCTACGACGCGAAGCACCGTAGACTTACCACGACCATTAGCACCGATCAAAGCGATTTTATCTCCCCGCTCCATGCTGATGTTGGTACCTTGGAGAATGACTTTTTCCCCGTAAGCCTTAGAAGCGTCCTCCAATTGAAAAACGTGTCTTCCTGGCTGGGTTGTAAATTGGAAACGGAAGTGAACTTTTGCATTTTCATCAATGACCTGATCCACCACATCCATTTTGTCCAGCGCTTTTACACGGCTCTGTACCTGACGGGATTTGGTTGCTTTTGCCTTAAAACGTTCAATGAAACGTTCTGTCTGACGGATCTTGGCTTGCTGGTTTTCATAAGCACCGCGCTGAATTTCATTGCGTTCCTCTTTTTCCTCCATGTAGTAGGAGTAATTTCCAGCATAGTAATTGAGCTTTCCATTGGCAACTTCAACAGTCGTATCAATGGTATTATCCAGAAATGCCCTGTCGTGAGAAACGACGATCACAGCACCTTCGTAACTCTGTACATATTTTTCAACCCATTGAATGGACGGTAAGTCCAAGTGGTTGGTAGGTTCATCGAGCATCAGTAGCGACGGCTTTTGCAAAAGCAATTTCGCCAGCATTACCCGCATTCTCCATCCCCCTGAAAACAACCGCAAAGGTCTGTGCAGGTCGTCTGTTACAAAGCCTAATCCTTCCAAAATCGCTTCCGCTTTGGATTGAATTGTATAACCGTCCAATGCTTCAAATTCATCCTGCACCCTGGCCAGTCTGTCGACAAGTGCATCGGTGTAATTATGCTCCATATCATGCAGGATCTTGTCCATCTGAATCTGCAAAACATTCTGACGTTCAAATGCTTGCATCGCTACCGAAAGGATCGAGTCATCGCTCTGATACGAAAGCAAATCTTGGTTCAGGAACCCGATCGTGCAATCCCCCGCTTTGGAAATATTTCCACCGTCTGGCTGGAATTCTCCGTTAATCATCCGGAGTAAAGTTGACTTACCGGTACCATTGAGACCGATAAGGCCAATTTTTTGTTTGGGCTTTATATGTAGCGAAGCACTATCATAAAGTGCCCGGTCGCCAAGAAAATAACTGAGGTTCGTAATCGCGATCATGGTGCAAAGGTACGGGGAAAGAATACATAGTAAAAGTGTAATTGTTGGAATAGTTATAAAATGGTAGCTTTCACAACCTAATGTGTCGTATTTCGTGTAAATTTGATAGATGAATAACCTGTTCCCGATATTCCTGAAACTTGAAAACCTGCATACACTGATCATTGGTGGTGGCTATGTCGGTTTGGAAAAAATAACCGCAGTTCTTGATAATTCCCCAGAAGCCAGGGTAACACTCGTTTCCCCTGAAATACGGCAGGAAATACGGGATTTAGCTAACCAGAATTCACGAATAAATCTAATTGATCGGAGATTCAATGACGATGATCTGCATGAAAAAGACCTCGTGATCGTCGCTACCAACGACAAAGAGGAAAACAAACGGATAGCCGAAGTCGCCCGGGCAAGGAATATCATTACCAATGTCGCCGATACACCCGCTATTTGCGATTTTTACCTTTCTTCTGTGGTTAGAAAAGGGAATCTCAAAGTTGCTATCTCCACAAACGGAATGTCCCCGACATTTGCAAAACGTCTTAAAGAAGTATTGGGTGAGGCATTACCCGATAACCTCGATACAGCCATGGAACAGCTAAAAGCGGTCAGGGATATGTTAAAGGGGGATTTTGCCCATAAGGTCGATGAACTGAACCGCATTACGGCCGTCTTGACCGAGAAGAAAAAAGATAGCAGTGAGCCCTTGTAAAAAAGGCTAAAATCAGATAGCAGGAAAACAATAAAATGAGGTCTAATGTGTTTTATTTAAGATAATTGCCAAAGTTTATCAGCATCCCCTCCACATCATTCGGTTTTCTTGCGTATCCTAGTCATTCATTGACTTCCATTTTTTGTTTACTGTTTAAAGAATTTAAAAAAGATTTGTAACCGTTAGTGCTATAATCTTTTCGTTTTTTTCTCTGATAATGTGTATTATTGAGAGCTTTAATAACTAAACCCGCCTCGGCGGACACCCATTAATTTAGAGTTAGACTTATACTTATATATATGGATGTTTTCTATCGGATCAGTGGCCTGAGTCGGCTGTTAGTATTACTCCTTGTTTTTGTTTTTTTATCCGGTTTTGCTTCTCCCTCTTCTGCTTCTGCGGCAGATATTGATATTAAAGGTGTGGTCAAAAGCAGTACCGGCGAAATTCTGATCGGTTCGACGGTGCGGGTGAAAGGCACTCAGAAAGGCACCGTAACCAATGAAAAAGGAGAGTTCCTGCTGCAAGGCGTGAATGATGCAGCGACGCTGGTCATTACCATGATAGGATTTCTACCCAAAGAGGTAAAAGCTGGTCGTAGCCTAAGCATTGTTTTGTCCGAAGATGCGGTAGGGTTGCAGGATGTGGTTGTGACTGGTTTTCAGCAGATTGATAAGGATAAATTTACAGGATCAGCGGTTACGCTGAAAACGGACGATGTGAAAATTGACGGTCTTCCCGACGTAAGCCGTATGCTCGAAGGACGTGCTGCCGGTGTTTCCATTCAGAACGTGTCGGGAACCTTTGGAGCTGCGCCGAAGATCAGGATCCGTGGTGCTACTTCGCTGAATGGGGACAATAAGCCATTATGGGTGATCGACGGGGTGGTGCAGGAGGATATTGTCAATATTTCCAATGATCAGCTTTCCAGTGGTGACCCCACAACACTTTTGGGTTCCGCGGTTGCGGGGTTGAATCCCAATGATATTGAAACATTTGATATATTAAAAGACGCAGCTGCGGCAGCATTATACGGTGCGCGAGCGATGAATGGTGTGATCGTGATCACTACCAAAAAAGGTAAAAGCGGCAAGCCGGTCATTACTTACGCAGGAAACTTCAGTACCCAGCTCACCCCTTCATACAGGAATTTTAACATCATGAATTCGGCCCAGCAGATGTCTGTTTTGGGTGAATTGGAACGGAAAGGCTATTTGAATTCCGGCATATTATCCAAGCCGGATTACGGTGTGTACGGTAAAATGTACAATTTGATGACCGGCGATGACAACGGAGCATTCCCGTTGGCGAATACACCGGAAGCAAGGAGGAATTTTCTTTTGGGTTATGCCAAACAAAATACGGATTGGTTTGACGTCCTTTTCAAGCAAAACTTTATTCAGGAACATTCGCTGAGCGTTTCTTTTGGTACCGACAAATCTAATTCATACGTGTCGGCCAGTTACCTGGATGACAATGGCTGGACCGTTGCCGATAAGGTTAAGAGGTACACGCTGAACTTCAAAAACACTTACCAGATTTCAGACAAGATCAGCATGGGGATTTCTACGCTGGCTTCGGTGCGGCGGCAGCAGGCCCCTGGCTCGCTGAGCAGGCGCAGCAACCCAGTGGAAGGTAAATTTGACAGGGATTTTGACATCAACCCATTCAGCTACGCATTGAATACCAGCCGGACGCTGACCGCTTTTGACGAGAATGGTGATCGTGAGTATTTCAGGCGAAACTTTGCTCCATTCAATATCCTTACTGAGCTGGAAAACAATAAAATCAACCTCACATTAGCTGATATCAAGTTACAAGGCAATTTTTCCTACAAAATTACTGATAACCTGACTTACGATTTCATTGGTGCGATGCGGTACATTCAAACGGGGCGTGAGCACACCATTACCGAGAACAGTAACATGGCCAATGCTTACAGGGCAGCGGGGAATTCTACCATTGCTTTGGCCAACAAATACCTTTATACCGATCCTGATGTACCCAATGCATACCCGGTCATCGTGCTGCCAAGCGGAGGTTTCTATAACACGAATGAGGATCAGTTGCTGTTTTACAACATCCGTAATAACCTGAGATACAATAAAAAATTCAATGACAGGCATGTTATAGACCTTCTGGCCGGTCAGGAAATTAAGTATACCAACCGTAAGAATTCGAATAATACCGGTTATGGATTTCAATACGAACAGGGCGGAACGCCTTTCGTTGATTACCGGATCCTGAAACAAACCATTGAAAGTAATTTCCAATATTATGGTATGCGGATGGATTATGAACGTTTCGCTGCATTCTACGGAAGCGCGGGCTATACCCTGGATGATAAATATAACTTCACAGGCTACATTCGCTACGATGGTTCCAATGGTTTTGGTAAGTCTGCCAACGCCCGCTGGCTGCCGACGTATACAGTAGCGGGGTCTTGGAATTTTGACCGCGAAAATTTCGTGAAAAGATTTAAGTGGCTGAGTATGGGAAGGCTGCGTGCAAGTTACGGGCTTTCTGCCGATACCGGCCCGGCTACCAATACCGCCGCTTTGTTTCAAAGCATTATTACCAGGAGGCCCGTCGTGGATGAAAAGGAATCTGCGATACAGCTCACCTCACTTGAAAATACCGAGCTTACCTGGGAGAAACTGTACAGTGGCAATGTCGGAGTAGACCTTGGTTTCCTGGCAAACAGAGTCAATCTTACAGTCGACGGCTACATTAGAAACAGCTTTGATCTGATCGATGAGATCAAGACTTCGGGGATTGGCGGACAGATTTACAAAGTTGCTAACTACGCCGATATGCGGTCACATGGTGTTGATTTTTCTTTGGACGGCGTTCTTTTCAAAAATCGTGACTGGGATTTCCGTTCAAGGATTACAGTAGGTTATGCCCGCACATTGATCACCAGTGTCGATAACAATCCGGGTATTTTCGACCTTGTCAAAGCAGAAGGAGCGAATGTGCAGGGTAAGCCGGTACGAAGCCTTTTCTCCATTGATTACAGATCGCTTAATCCTAAAACCGGCGTTCCGATATTTTTGAACGAGAACGGTGAGGTAAGTTCTGACGTTTATTTGCAGGATCAGAACATCAGTTATCTGAAATACGAAGGGCCTGTTGATCCTCCTATCACGGGTGGTTTCAACAATACGCTTACCTATAAAGAGTTTTCGCTGAATGTGTTTTTCACTTACCAGGCTGGGAACAAAATTCGTCTGAATCCATTGTATAAAGGCGCATTCAGTGATCTGGATGCAATGCCGAGGGAATTTTTGGATAGATGGGTTTTACCCGGTGACGAGAAAGTCACGCAGGTACCATCGATCAGCGACCAGCTGGAACAGCAATATCTGGTGGGTACTTATCCTTACAACATCTACAATTACTCAACCGAACGTGTTGCAAAAGGAGATTTTGTGAGGCTGAAATCTGTTTCGCTGGCTTATAAAGTACCGCTTCCTATTGCGGTAAAATACGGTTTTAAGGCAGCAAGCATTCAGATTTCGTCCATTAACCCCTGGCTGATCTATGCTGATAAGAAATTGAAAGGACAGGATCCGGAATTTTTTAATTCGGGAGGTGTAGCGCAGCCTATACAGAAGCAGTTCACAGTAGCGATAAAGCTGACGTTGTAAGGAGAGAGGTTTGAAATGATTTAAGTACCGGATGATTTTATGAATTAAAAATATGAGTAAGACATTGATTTTAAAAAGGATACTTCTGATCATACCTGTTCTTGCATTGGCAGGCTGCGAAGATTTTCTTTCCAAAGAGCCAGATAGTACCAGGGCAACGATCAACACACCGAAACAGGTGTCGCAATTGCTTACAACCGCTTATCCTCAGGGCGCTTACGTGGTTTTTTCGGAAGCAATGAGTGATAATGTAGGAGATAAGGGTAGTGGACAGGATGACAAAACCAATCGCTTTTCCTTTCAGTTTGAAGAAGTAGAAGCTACCGTGGATGAGCAAGATTCGCCAGATCAATATTGGGCTGAATGCTATCGTGCCATTTCCGTAGCGAATCAGGCACTGGAAATTATCAATAAGTCCAGCGACCCAATCCAATACAATGCACAGAAGGGAGAGGCATTATTAGCAAGAGCTTATGCCCATTTCATGCTGGTCAATTATTTCAGCAAGTTTTTCGATCCGCAGCAACCTAATTCCGATCCTGGCATACCCTATGTAACTGAGCCTGAAACGATCGTTATTAAAAAATACGAAAGGAAAACAGTCGCATATGTTTATGAAATGATCGAAAAGGACTTGTTGGAAGGCTTGCCGCTGATCAGTGACGGTTCTTACACCATTCCGAAATACCATTTCAACCGGGCTGCTGCCAATGCATTTGCCTCGCGGTTTTATCTGGTCAAAAAGGATTATACCAAAGTACTGCAATACTGTAATGATGCATTTCCCGGTGGCAGTATCGGTGACAACCTAAGGCCCTGGAATACAACTTATTCGAGCCTGTCACCTGCCGAGCTGTACAATACCTATTCGAGGGCGACACAAAATGCCAATCTGCTGCTAATCGAAACGTCTTCGACGTACGGCCGATACGTGGCGGTTTACAGATACGGCCTGAACTTCCGGAAATGGCAGGAAATTTCAGACTCCGAAAACATTATTGCAGGAGGGGCCAGCTGGGTCTACCCGCTATATACCCAGGGGGACAATAACTATTTGATCCCGAAGCTGAATGAGTATTTCGTCAGGGAATCAGTGAATGCTGATATTGGACAACCTTATGTCATGCTCCCGGTATTAACGGCAGAGGAAGTTTTGTTCAATAAAATTGAAGCAAATGCTTACCTGAACAACACTACGGCTGCATTGGCCGACCTGAATGTGTTCGTCAGCAAACGCGTAAGCAATTACAAGGGCACATCGCAAAGCGTCACTGCAAGTAGCATGAGAACTTATTTTGGAACTAGTAATTTAAGGAACAACATCATTAGTACGGTTCTGGCATTTAAAAGGGTTGAATTCGTACAGGAAGGCATGAGGTGGTTTGACATACAACGGTACGCGATTCCGGTTGAACACGAAACATTTACGGGATCGGTTATTTCGGTTCCGGCTAATGATCCGCGCAGGATTCTTCAAATTCCACAATCGGCGACATTATCGGGTATTGAACAGAATAGCAGGTAAAAATCAGAAAATAGCGACATCAATGAACATAAAATCATTCTCAAAAATTTTCTTTGCGCCGCTCATGCTGAGTGTCACGCTCAGTGCGTGCAAGGAAGACGGAATAGGGGAAGTGGGAGACATTCCCGGACTAGGCAGCGATACCTGGGCACAGGGGCCGGTAGACAAATGGATACTCGACAGCCTTACTACGCCTTACAATATTTCCGCAAAGTATAAATGGGACCAGTTTGAGTTTGCCAACATTACCAAAACGCTCGTCCCGCCTGATGAAGCGCAGGTAGTACCATTGCTGAGTACCGTTAAAAAGGCATGGACGAATCCATACGTGGAGGAAGCAGGGAAAGTTTTTTACAATAAATATTCGCCTAAATTCTTTATTCTCTCCGGGAGTAACGAGTACAATGCCGAGGGGTCCATTACGCTTGGAACGGCTGAGGGAGGCCGTAAGGTGATTTTATATGGCGTGAACCTGTTCAAAATCAAGGGTATGGAGGGCTATAATGCATCCCGTGACTCAGCCTTTGTGAAAGACTGGTTTTTGCACACGATACACCATGAATTTGGACACATTTTGCATCAGACAGTATTGTATCCTGTTGAATATAAGAATATTACAAAGTCGTTGTATCAGGGTGGAAACTGGATAAACTGGTCGGATACAGACGCAAGAAGGGATGGATTTGTGACGGCTTACAGTTCGCTGAATTTCGACGAAGATTTTGTAGAAATGATCGCGATGATGCTGACGGAAGGTAGAGCAGGATTTGATAAGATTGTGAACGCAATTCCCGAAGGTACGAGCCCAAGAGGCGTGACGAAAGCGCAGGCGCAGTCGTCATTAAGACAAAAAGAAGCGATCATTGTAGCGTACTATAAAAATACCTGGAAAATAGATTTTTACAGCCTTCAAAAGAGGGTTAGAGGATCTATGAACAAACTATTTTAATTATTAGATGAAAAAATCCATTATATATCTGCTTTTCCTGGCGACTGCTTTCGTGTCCTGCGAAAATAGTGACGATACTGTTTTTGAGGAAACAGCAGACGCGCGTCTCAATGCGGCGCTTGCATCTTACGAAAAACAGTTGGTAGAGGCACCTAATGGCTGGAATGCGGTAATTTATCCAAATGGCGGAGGCAGTTTTGGCTTTTATTTCAAATTTGATGATAAAAACAGAGTAACCATGTACTCTGACTTTTCCGACGCAGCGGCTGCTAAACCCAAAGAAAGCAGCTACCGTTTAAAAGCCGTTCAGACGCCTGTGCTGATTTTCGATACTTACTCATATCTGCATGTACTGTCGGATCCGGACGAGGAAGTGAATGGCGGCGTAAGAGGTGAGGGCCTCAAATCTGATTTTGAATTCAGCATATTCCCTGATTCGGTTAAAGCAGAGTCCATTACATTGATAGGCAGAAAAAACCAGAGCCGCAT
>NZ_JBDSFX010000015.1:0-14359 GCF_039919315.1 Dyadobacter sp.
GTAGCGTTTTTCGTATCGGCTGAGCCAGTCCATGAGGCGGTTCACATCCTGCATTCTGAAAAGTTCGCTACCGGAATTCATGGTGGCAGCTGAGCCACAAGCCACTCCCATCCGTACAGCTTCACGATAAGATTTACCTTGAGAAAGTGTCCAGACGATGCCTGCAAGCATACTGTCGCCCGCACCGACCGTACTTTTGGGCTGAACCGGCGGGGCAGGGATATGCTCAACCTGATCTTCTGTAACCAGTATGGCGCCCATTGCGCCCATTGAAACTACCACGATCTCGCATTGCCCACGTATGATGAGGGCTCTCGCGGCGTCGTCCACCTCGTCCATTTCAAGCTTATCAACGCCTACCAGCTCACTTAGCTCGGTAATGTTGGGTTTAAGGAGGTAAACTCCCGCCTCGGTAGCATAGCGAAGTGCGTCGCCGGAGGTATCTGCAATGAAACGGGCTCCCTGGTTGTGGGCGATTTTGGCAATTTGTCCATAAAAATCTGCCGGTACCCCAGGAGGGAGGCTTCCGCTGGCGATAATATAGGATGGTTTCGGATCCAGCTCTTCCATGGTTTCCAGAATGGCGCGAACCTCGGTCGGCATCATTTCCGTTCCGGGCATTCCAAACCGGTATTGAAATCCGGTACTGGTTTCGAGCACGTGAAAATTCTCGCGCGTCCATTGTTTGGTTTCAATGACCATGGTCTCGACGCCTTCGCTTTTTACGAGCTTATGAAGGCGTTGACCGGTTGGGCCGCCGATGGTGAAGATCGCGACCGGGTTTCCTCCTAATCTATGAATGGCTTTGGCCACATTGATCCCTCCGCCTCCTGCCTCAAAATTCGGTGTCTCGCAACGCAGTTTATTATCGGGTACGATGCGTGCGACATTAGAGCTTTTGTCAAGAGCAGGATTTATTGTGAGGGTTACAATCGGTCCGGTTGCCATAGAAGTACGGTTTTCTGAGTTAAAACCAACAGAATAGAAAAAGCCTGTTGAACTAATTTACGCGAATAAAAGAAAAAAAGCGGTGTTCTCAGCGTTCACGTCAATTTCTTCACACAGTAAGCAGTCGTAAACTCTAAAATTGCCCGTCAGTAATGTCCCATCCGCCGTCCACAGTGAGTATCTGGCCTGTCGTAAATTTAGAATAATCAGACATTAAATAAACCGTGGCGCCGTCCAGATCCGTCGGTGTGCCGTACCGACCGCCATCCAACGGTTGCTTGCTGACAACAAATTTGTCGGCCTGGTCATTTTTATCCTCCGAGCTTTCCAATATACCGGGCGAGATCACATTGACACGAATATTTTTTGAAGCGTAAGAAGCTGCAATGGATTTTGAAAAACCAATCACGGCCGATTTAGCAGTAGCATAGGCATGATTGGCAAAATGACGCGAAGCTGGCGAAAATCCTAGTACCGAGCTCATATTCAGGATCGTACCTCCTTTATTCATTCCCATAAATGTCCGGATCGCCGCCTGGTTCGACAACATAAGGGACGTCAGGTTGAGATCAAGCGTCTTATTCCAGCCTTCCAGTGACAGATCATGTAACAGTCCGTCGCCAAATTTTTCACCACTACCGCCGGCTACGTGATAAAGGCCGTCGAAGCTTCCGAACTCTCTGATACAAAGCTGGATAGCATCCAATGCAGTTTGTGGGTGAGTGGCATCGCCTTGTTTAGCACGAGCAGTATGGCCCAGATGCAGCTCGGCAACGAGGCAGTTTTCAGGATTCCGGCCTACTACGACCACATTTGCACCATTTCTTACAAAAGCTTTGGCAGCAGAAAAGCCCAGCCCAGTCGTTCCTCCAATAATTACAATAGACTTATTTGCTAACCAATTTTCCATTCTCTGATTCAATTTTCCTGCAAAATAGGGCTATTGATATAAAAAATGAAACGACCTGTGCCCACTTTGGGAACACAGGTCGTTTGAAAAAATGATTATTGCCGTTTAGGCCACGGAGCGCAATAGTGCCATCGAAGATTTATCAAATTTATCTTTCGCGTAGTCCAGAGAAAGAGTAAATTCTTTGACATCTTTTTGTGAAGGCAGGTCAAACATCGCGTCGGTCATGATCGATTCGCAAATCGCCCGCAACCCACGTGCTCCAAGTTTATAAGTCATCGCCTGGTCTACAATAAAGTCCAGAACTGCTTCTTCGAAATGCAATGTAATGCCTTCCATCGCAAATAATTTGCTGTACTGCTTCACCAAAGCATTTTTAGGTTCAGTCAGGATGCGACGCAAAGTTTCGCGATCCAATGGGTTCAAATGGGTAAGTACCGGAAGACGGCCGATCAATTCAGGGATTAGCCCGAAAGATTTAAGGTCCATTGCCGTCACATAACGCATTAGATTGCCTTTATCAAAAATTTCAATGATCCGGTTATCGCCTGAAAACCCGATCGGCCGGGTATTGATCCTTTTACCGATATGTCTTTCGATACCGTCAAAAGCACCTCCGCAAATGAAAAGAATGTTTTCAGTGTTAAGTGTGATCATTTTCTGGTCCGGGTGCTTGCGTCCTCCTTGTGGCGGTACATTCACAGAAGAACCTTCAAGTAATTTCAAGAGCGCCTGCTGAACACCTTCTCCGCTCACATCACGTGTAATGGATGGATTATCTGATTTGCGGGCGATTTTATCTATTTCATCAATGTAAACAATGCCACGCTCGGCAGCCTCAACATTGTAATCTGCGGCTTGCAGCAGACGTGTAAGAATCGTTTCAACGTCCTCACCGACATAACCGGCTTCTGTTACAACGGTAGCGTCAGCCACGCAGAAAGGAACCTGTAAAATGCGTGCAATGGATTTGGCGAGATAGGTTTTGCCGGTACCGGTTTCACCTACCATAATGATATTTGACTTTTCAATCACCACGTCGTCATCGGTAGTGGGTTGGTTCAGCCTTTTGTAGTGGTTATAAACTGCTACTGCCAGCGAACGTTTCGCCTCATCCTGTCCAATCACATATTGTTCTAGAAAATGCTTGATTTCGGTTGGAGGAATGGGTTTCAGTTTGGGCAACTTCGTCTTTTTCTCTTTCTTATCTTCCTTAGAACCCAATTCTTCAGTAATTACCTGATGACCCTGCGCAATGCAGTGGTTACAGATATGTGCATCAATTCCGGAGAGTAATAAATCTACTTCGTTTTTTTTACGTCCGCAGAACGAACAACTTACTTGTGCCATTGATTCGATATAAACAGTTATTGGAATTTCCGGTTTGTAATGTTCAGGATTACTGTTTCCAAACCGATATTAAATCGTGAATTCTTTTAACAATAAGACTTAAATTATTGTTTCAAAAATCTTTTGTACCTGAAACGGTGATTACGATTGGTACAAATTTCAAGTTTTTTAGTCGGGATACCAAATTGCTGGCCTACCACATACTAAAAAGCACCCGGACAGACGTGCTGCCGGGTGCTTTCTTGAAAAGAATGATCAATATTATTTGTCTCTCGTCAACACCTCGTCGATCAGACCATATTCTTTTGCTTCTGTGGCTTTCAACCATTTGTCACGGTCAGAGTCAATCGCGATTTGCTCGGCAGACTGTCCTGTGTGGTTAGCAAGGATCTCGTACAGTTCATGACGTAACTTCACGATCTCGCGGGTAGTGATTTCAATATCAACCGAAGTTCCCTGCGCACCACCTGATGGCTGGTGGATCATCACACGGGCGTGAGGAAGTGCCGAGCGCTTTCCTGCCGCGCCGCCTGCCAGCAATACCGCTCCCATGGAAGCAGCAAGGCTCGTACACACGGTTGCTACGTCAGGACGTACATACTGCATGGTATCATAAATCCCAAGACCTGCGTAAACTGAGCCACCCGGGCTGTTAATGTACATCAGGATGTCTTTCTTAGCATCGGCTGATTCGAGGAAAAGAAGCTGGGCAACAATGATGTTTGCGATATTATCGTCCACTCCCGTTCCCATAAAAATGATACGGTCGGCCATTAAGCGTGAAAAAACATCCACTTCACGGAAGTTCATCGGACGCTCTTCGATCACCGAGCGGGTCATGTTATCAATGGTGTGGTTTACGTAACCGTCTACTGTAAGACCATTCATTCCTAGGTGGTGAACGGCATATTTTCTAAATTCATTTCCGTGATTCATCGATAAACTTAAATTTTAATTGAATTTATATTTAAAGGGCAGATAACTGAAAGAACAAAAAGTAATTTATGTTAGTTTCTGTTTATAATCCCGCTTACTGATTCTTTACTTGACACAAATTTGACTAAATCATTGAATAATCCTTGTCTATTCTTGTGATAAATTATCGAAAATTGCGAGGATCAGTTGAGAAGGTGGTGATTACATTGCATTATAAATTGGTTTTACAACGGAATAACATACAGTAGCATATGAATGTTGCATCTAACTTATCAGAGAAAATAAGGCAAATCCGAATGCAAAAAGGCCTTTCCCAAGAAAATATGGCTGATATGCTCGGTTTGTCTACCACGGCCTATGGCGATATGGAACGGGGCCGGACGGAACTATCAGTTTCCCGCCTTGAAAATGTCGCCAAGTTGCTGGACGTACCGCTGCATGAATTGCTGGGCTTCGACGCGATGTCCATATCGGAAACGGAATGGTTGCGGCAGGAAAACACGAGGATACTGGCCGAAAACAGAAGATTGCAGAATGAGCTGGATCAGTGGAAGATTAAGTTCAGGCAATGGTTTGGAGAAGGCATTGTCCGCGAGATAGGAGAGGGAAGAGAAAGAATCGGCTTCTAAAAAAAACACTGGCCCGCACAAGGCGCCCGAAAACCGAGACGCCCTGTGCGGGCCAGTGAAAAAAAATATTTTATGAATTGGAAGATCAGGCAGCTACTTCTTCGCCTTTTGCCAGTTTCTCAAATTCACTCACTTCGATAGTTTGCTCGTCGGTACTAACCTGGCTGCGGATGATTTCTAAAATTTTGTTATCAAAAACCTGGTTAAAAATGCTAGTATAGTTATCACGCTCTTTGTCAGCAAGGTAACCTTGTGCCACACGGTCAATGGTTTCTTTCATGCTTTCGTCGTCACCATAAATCCCGAATTGGCCTTTCACCATTTCACGCGTAAATGCAAGGATCTCAGGGTATTCCACTTTCACACTTTCTTTATCAGCGATCTTATTTTTGATTAGGCTCAGTTTCAATGATTTCTGGAAATCTTCGAATTGCTCCTCGATCTGCTCGCGGGTAAATTTGCCTTCGTTGGTACGTTCCAGCCAGTCCTTCAAAAAGTCAGCAGGAACCTCGATAGCAATACTGTCAAGCAAAGCAGTTTCGATATCACGACGTAAAAGCGCTTCTGTTTCACGCTCGTAGTTTCCTTTGATGATTTCAAGCACTTTTTCGTTGAACTGCTCTTCGTTTTCAACCTGACCAGCGCCTAATACTTTATCAAACAATTCCTGGTTCAATTCTCCCGGAGCAGAACGGGTTACATCTTCAACGATCAGGGTATAGTCGCCTGAAAGTGCAGCAGTATCTTCTTTTTTCTTACCGGTAACGTGAGCGATTGCCGCTTCATCGTTAAATGTATTTTGGATATCAAACACGATTACATCGTCTTTTTTGACACCGATAAATTTCGAAAGACTGTCTTCCTTAACCTGCTTGGTAGGGATGGCAGTACGGGTAGTGAATTCAGAAGATTCCTGTTTCAATTCACCGAAGATCATATCGCCCAATTCACTCACCTCAGGGTGAAGGCTTTCTGCAAATCTCTCGCGAAGGTTGTCAATTGTTTTAGTCAGTTCATTGTCGTCCACATTGATCGTGTAACGTTTTACAGCAGGAAGCTCTGCAAGATTTACTTCAAAATCAGTTGCAACACCGAGGTCGTAGCTGAATTCAAATGCGCTTGGGCTGTCCCAGTTTACCTCAGCCGCTTTTTCGCGATCAGGAACAGGGTCACCTACTACCTGCAGTTTATTTTCTCTGATGTAGTTGCTCACCGCAGTGCTCAACAGGTTATTCACCTCGTCAACCAAAATGCTTTTACCATACATGCGCTGAATCACATGCGATGGCACCTTACCCGGACGAAAACCTTTCAGATTGACCTTTTTGGAGTAATCCTTGATCACTTTATCAACTTTCGGCTGATAATCTTCTTTGGTCAACGTAACTTTCAGAGAGGCTAATGTTGGCGAATTTTTTTCTAACAAAACTTCCATGTGTCGCTTATGCTAATGGTAAAAACCTTTAAGATTAAAATAGAAAAGAAAAACAAAAATGCCCTCAAAACGAAGTCCTGAGGGCATTTGACGGGTTTAACTTTCGGAGCAGTTCATCTTTCTAAATTGAGATAGGAATCTGACGCCCCGTCATTCCCTTGTAATTTGTACGGGCGGAGGGAATCGAACCCCCACGCCTTGCGGCACTAGATCCTAAGTCTAGCACGTCTACCAGTTCCGCCACGCCCGCTCACTTATACTCCTCTTTCGACGCCTTTTGTCGAATTGGGAGTGCAAAGGTATTCTTATTTTTTAGATACATCCAAACTTTTTTTAAAATTTTATCTTTTGGTAAAACTATATTGAAAAATGTCGCTAAAATTTGTTATTTTGGTGAAGCATACCAATTAGAATATAGCAGTGGAGCAACTCGTTGAATCCCTCACCATTGATCTGGAACAGGAGCGTAAGGATATCCTTAAAAAATACCGCAGGCTATTACGTACAGCCAAGCCTTTTTTAAAGGATAATGATGCCAAACTAATCAAAAAAGCCTTTTATACTTCCGTTGAAGCGCATAAAGACATGCGGCGCCGATCGGGAGAACCATATATATACCACCCGCTTGCCGTTGCCCAGATCGTTGTAGAAGAGATTGGTTTGGGTACAACAGGTATTGTAGCAGCACTTTTGCATGATGTTGTTGAAGATACGGATATGCGTATTGAGGACATCGAACGGCTGTTTGGAAAAAAAGTTGCGAAGATCATTGATGGGCTGACGAAGATCTCAGGAAGGTTTGAATACGGCTCTTCTCAGCAGGCAGAAAATTTCCGAAAAATGTTGCTGACATTGTCAGACGACGTGCGGGTTATCCTCGTGAAGCTCGCGGACCGGCTGCATAATATGCGTACGTTGGATAGTATGCCACGGGACAAGCAGCTGAAAATCGCTTCCGAGACTATTTTTATTTACGCACCACTGGCTCACCGGTTGGGACTTTACAGTATCAAATCCGAGCTGGAAGAACTGTACCTGAAATATACCGAGCCACAGGAGTACCGCGCGATTGCAAGAAAACTAAGAGAAACGAAAGGTATCCGTGATCGCTTCATTGCAAAATTTATGGAGCCGATCGCGCAAGACCTGGAAGGAGCTGGGCTGAACTTTATACTGAAAGGACGTCCCAAATCGATTTATTCGATCTGGAACAAAATGCGGAAGCAAAATAAGCCTTTCGAAGAAATATATGACCTTTTTGCCATCCGGATCGTACTGGAATCTTCGGCGGAAAACGACCGTGAAAAAGCGATCTGCTGGCAGGCGTATTCCATTGTAACAGATCATTATAAGCCAAACCCGGACCGGTTAAAGGACTTTTTGAGCACACCACGTGCTAATGGTTATCAGTCGCTGCACTCCACGGTAATGAGTAAAAGCGGGCAGTGGGTGGAGGTTCAGATCAGGACTTCACGGATGGATGAGATTGCTGAAAAAGGTTATGCGGCTCACTGGAAATACAAAGGTAACGATACCAAAGTGCGGGGTAACATTGAACAATGGATCACGCAGGTGCGCGAGACGCTGGAAAATGGTTTTGGTGATAAAACAGCTGCTATCGAGTTCCTTGACGAGTTCAGGAGCAACTTTTTCAATGAGGAGGTGTTTGTTTTTACACCAAAAGGAGAATTGAAAGTATTGCAAAGCGGTGCCACGGCGCTTGATTTTGCATTTGATATACATTCTGAAGTAGGGGCGCATTGCATGGCAGCCAAAGTGGGCGGGATACTGGTGCCGATCAGTTATGTGCTCAATAATGGTGATCAGGTCGAGATCATTACCTCTGGGAAACAGAAGCCTAATGAAGACTGGCTGCGGATCGTGGTTACCTCCAAAGCCCGGGCGAGGATCAAGGATTTTCTCAAAGAAGATAACCGCCGTTATGAGACTGACGGACGGCAGATGGTTGAGAAGAAACTGAAAATTCTTGGCATTGACCTTACCGCTGAGGTTGTGAACCAGCTGCGTGCTTTTTTTGAATGTAAAACTGCCGCTGACTTTTTTTACAGGATTGGGAAAGGTTACATTCAACTGGATGAATTAAAGAGATTTAAGCGCGATAAGGAAGCGAAGGAGCGTAAGACTAGCGATAATAATGCTAATGCACCTGCCCCAGGCGGCGGAAGCGGAGATGGAAAAACGCTCACTAAGTTTTTGAAGCATATCCACGGTGATCGGGCCGACAGCGATACTTTGCTGATCGGTGATGACATGGATAAGATCGATTATAAATTGGCCCCATGTTGTAATCCGATTGCCGGTGACGACGTTTTTGGTTTTGTGACCATTAATGAAGGCATCAAAATCCACAGGACTACTTGCCCCAATGCAGCGGAACTGATGTCCAAGCATGGTAACCGCATCATTAAGGCCAAGTGGGAATCAAGCAAAGATGAGGCATTTTTGGCCGGACTTTATCTTTCGGGAACGGATCGCGTAGGCCTGGTTAATGACGTGACGAGGATTATTTCCAATGAGCTGCACATCAATATGAGGGGATTGACCATTGATACAAAAGATGGTGTTTTTAATGGCGATATCAAGCTTTACGTGCAGGATACACGACATTTGGACATTCTGATCGGGAAGCTTGAACACGTAGAAGGAGTATATAATGTGCAAAGATTTGATACCAATCTCAGCGGCAAATAACCGATTGAACCATTACGATCGGCAAATGTTATTGAATTGGTATTTAACAGGATAGTCTAAGTAAGACTTCCGCAGTAACTGTGATTTAAGTAAAAAAGCGTATTTTCGCGCAAGAATATCAGAGATATGCCACAAGCCAGCAAACCAAATTTCGAAGCCGCAAAGAAAATCTTAACGGCTTACCTGGAAAACAAAGGACTACGTAAAACACCTGAGCGTTTTGCGATATTGGAAGAGATCTACACCAGGGAAGATCACTTTGATGTAGATGAACTCTATATCAGCATGAAAAATAAACGCTATCGGGTAAGCCGCGCTACTGTTTATAACACATTGGATGTACTGGTTGATTGCGACCTGGTTACCAAGCATCAGTTTGGAAAAAACCTGGCCCAGTTCGAGAAATCCTATGGCAATAAACAGCATGACCATTTAATCTGTACGGACTGCCATAAAGTAATGGAGTTTTGCGATCCACGGATCCAGTCGATTCAGAACATGGTAGGAGAAATGCTGAATTTCAGCGTGATGCACCATTCGCTTATTTTTTATGGAAACTGCACTAAGGAAAATTGCCAGAACCGGAATGAAATGGCCCAGGAAGCTTCGGCGGTATTCGAAGACCGATAATGCATTATCATCAGGACCGGCAGGTACCTTCTCCCGGTCCAACCTTACACCATATTTAGTTTCAGTAATCAAAAATTGAATGAAAGTTGACGTACTACTTGGTCTTCAATGGGGAGACGAGGGAAAAGGTAAAATTGTGGATGTTCTGGCACCACGTTATCAGGTTGTAGCCCGTTTTCAGGGTGGACCTAATGCCGGGCATACATTGGAATTTGACGGGATCAAGCATGTTCTGCACCAGATTCCTTCCGGTATTTTTCGCAGCGATATCCAAAATATCATTGGGAATGGTGTTGTGCTGGATCCAATTGTTTTTAAACGAGAAATTGAAAATCTGGCAAAATACAACCTGGACCTGATCAGTAACTTATTTGTTTCCAAAAAAGCATCGATCATCGTTCCCACGCACGCTTTGCTGGATGCAGCATACGAGCGCTCGAAAGGTGATTCCAAGATTGGTTCAACCTTGCGTGGAATTGGTCCGGCTTATCAGGATAAAGTAGCAAGATTAGGCCTGCGTGTTGGAGATGTGCTTTCTCCGAACTTTGCAGCTAAATACAAAAAGCTGGTTGATGCACACAAAGTAATTTTAGATTTCTATTCTTTCGATTATTCCGAGGTACTTCCAAAGTCAGAAGAGAATTTCTTTGGAGCAATCGAATTCATGAAGCAATTCTCGTTAGTTGATAGCGAATATGTTGTAAATGAAGCATTAGCAAACTCGAAAACTGTTTTAGCAGAAGGTGCACAAGGTTCTTTGCTTGACATTGATTTCGGATCTTATCCATTCGTGACAAGTTCTACCACCATGGCAGCCGGTGCTTGCACGGGTCTAGGCATTGCTCCAAGCCAGGTAGGAGAGGTTTTCGGGATATTTAAAGCTTATTGCACACGTGTGGGAAGCGGCCCGTTCCCTACTGAACTATTGGAGGAAACGGGTGAGAAAATGCGTCAGGAAGGCCGTGAATTCGGCGCTACTACCGGGCGTCCCCGTCGCTGTGGCTGGTTGGACCTGCCTGCATTGAAATATGCCATTATGATCAATGGTGTTACGCAGCTGATCATGATGAAGGTAGATGTCCTGACGGTTTTTGATAATATCCGCGTTTGCACCAACTACCGTCTTCCCGATGGC
Organism: Dyadobacter sp.; assembly: GCF_039919315.1. Classification (GTDB taxonomy): domain Bacteria; phylum Bacteroidota; class Bacteroidia; order Cytophagales; family Spirosomataceae; genus Dyadobacter. The sequence continues at coordinate 10,686 of NZ_JBDSFX010000015.1, forward strand.
ACGTTGACTGACCACCTTCCATACGACCTGTGTGATGAAACAGTTGTACCGGTGTACAAAGATTTTGAAGGCTGGCAGACATCATTGGATGGTATTCATGATTTTGATGCTATCCCACAAGAATTAGTGGCTTATGTGAAGTTTTTGGAAGAGGAGTTGAAATTGCCAATCACATTCATTTCAACAGGACCAGACAGGGAGGCATTAATAAGCCGGGAGGCTTCGACATTGTCGGTTTAAGCAATTTGTCACACTGAGCGGAGTCTAAGTGCATATGCACTTAGACTCCGCTCAGTGTGACAATCTAAATAATGTCGGCCACTCAGGTTGACAAATTTTATTACTAAGCCAGCAAATTCAACACATCTTCCCTACTTAGCGACTTAATAAAACCTTCTTCATTCGAAATCAGGTCGTCGGCTAGCTGCTTCTTGGTTCTCTGCAATGCCAGAATTTTTTCTTCTACAGTATTCTTGGTAATAAACTTATAGGTGAAAACCGTTCTGTCTTGCCCGATTCTATGCGCCCTGTCCACGGCCTGAGCTTCTATGGCAGGATTCCACCATGGGTCCAGGATAAATACATAATCCGCGGCGGTAAGGTTAAGCCCCAATCCGCCGGCTTTTAGGGAAATCAGGAATATTTTAATGCCCTCATTATTCTGGAAAGTTTCTACCTGCTCCTGGCGGTCTCGGGTAGAGCCATCCAGGTAGGCATAGGTAATCTCTTTTTCGTCGAGATAGGAGCGAAAAAGATCCAGGTGTTTGATGTATTGGCTGAATATCAAAATTTTGTGATCCTCGCTGATGACCGTTTGCATCTTGTACAGCACGTCTTCAAATTTCCCGGAGCCGTGCGCATATTCAGGATTAACCATTAACGGATGGTTGGCAAGTTGTCGCAGCTTGGTAAGTCCCTGTAAAACAACCAGCTGAGACTTAGATATTCCGTCCGTATCAATACTTTGCAGGATGAGATTTCGATAGTAGGCTTTGGCTTCTTCGTAAGCCTTTTCCTGTTCTTCCGACATATCACAGTACTGGATGCTTTCCACCTTTTCAGGCAGATCAGTAGCGACCTGCGATTTTAGGCGCCTCAGAATAAATGGTTTGATGAGATTGTAAAGCTTCTTTGTCTTTTCTTCATCACCTCTTTTTTCAATCGGGATCTGAAATTCGTCCCGAAAAAATGACTGACTACCAAGTAGCCCGGGATTCACAAAAGACATTTGAGACCATAAATCCAATGTGTTATTTTCAATCGGAGTACCAGTTAGTACGAGTCGCTGGGCAGAATTTAGCTTTCTGACAGCTTTGGTAATAATGGATGCGGGATTTTTAATGGCCTGCGATTCGTCCAGGATCACATAGTTGAACCGGTAGTCTTCCAGTATGTCAATGTCCAGCCTGACAATCCCGTAAGAAGTCAGTATGAGATCGTATTGATCAAACTGCGACGTGTCTTTCTCCCTGCTAGTACCCGTGTACAGCATAACCCTCATTTCAGGCGTGAAACGTTTCGCTTCCAGCTGCCAGTTGTAAAGCAGGGAAGTAGGCATAATGAGCAGTGAAGGTCGGTTGGTACCCGCTTCCTTTTCGTATTGCAGCAATGCAAGCGTCTGCACCGTTTTACCCAGGCCCATATCATCTGCAAGACATCCTCCGAACCGGTATTGCTTTAAAAATTGGAGCCAATCGTACCCTGTTTTTTGATACGGACGCAAAATCCCTTCGAATCCAACCGGCGGCTCGACGGATTCAATGTGGTTGAAATCGCGAAGGTTTTCGAGTTTTCTGCTAATCGTTGCGGTGGCGAGATTTTCTTCTTTCAGTTCCTGAACCAATGCAAGGTGATGCATACGCAAACGCAAATTGTCGTCGTCACCATGATGTTCCGTAAATGAGAAGAATTCCGAATATTTGGTAAACCACCATTCCGGAATCACCGCTACTTCACCATTGGGCAGGATAAACTCCTTTTTTCGGTTCAGTATATAATTTCTGAGTTGGATAAATGGTATCTCAAACTCCCCGAATTTTACTTTTGCGTTGATGTCAAACCAGTCTCTGCCTTCCTGAATCGAAATGTCGAGAGATGAATAGCCCAGAAAATATCGCTTTGCGTCGGCGGTATTTTGTCGTACCAGGATACCGTTTTCAGAAAGCGTGCCCACATTGCTTTGAAGCCATCCGAAAGCCTGAGATTTCGGCATCTGTATCTTGCCGTTTCGCATATTAAGCCCCCATTCTTTCAGCAGCCGCACATGCTGACTTTCAATTTCAATGTTCCGCTTTACTTTATTAAACAGGTAATCATTGCCCTTTTTTTCCATGTGAACGCTGGATGGATGGGCGAAGCTGTCATAATGAAATGAAAAATTGGCATACTGAAATGAAAGATCAAAAGCGACATCATTGTCTTCTTCTTCAATGATGTCGACTTCGTCCGAACCCTGAAAGAGCGCCGGAGCCTTTTTGGAAGCTATTATGTACTCTGAAATAGTCAGTACCGTTTTGGGGGACGAAGACACATTCCGGATTTCAAATCCTCTTGCTACCACATCATACGACGCAATGAGCGGCGCGACAAAACGGCCATAGTACTGCTCCTCAACTTGGCCGGGAATGGCGATGAATTTCTTGGCTAGAAACGGCTTGATCTTTTTTCCATCTACATTGCCCTCGAAATGGTATAAATGTCCATCCAGCACAAGCCAGGCCGGATCTTCACAAATCAGGAAAGCATTTTTATATTGAAAATCAAGCTTTTGAAACTGATGTCTGATCGTCGGGAAGTAATGGGTGTTGTCTTCATTCCGGATAAAATGGAAACGGATCGTGGCTTTTTCAGTTTCCCAGGTGACCGGTTTCCATAACGGATTACCGTCGCTACCCATGATGAACAGGTCTTTGCCGGTCAATCTTTCGAGAATGCGCGCTTTGCAATTTTCCAGATAACCCGCAATCGTTTCCTGGATCACTTTATCGCCTTTCTGCGGATCGTAAACTTTGAGAAAGAAATCGACGGCATTCAGCTTTTTGGTATTAAACTTTCTAAGAACGGCGTCCTGCTGAATATCATCGATCAGCCCGACCAGCTCAAAATCCCTGTTATCGAGTCCCGCGCGGAATTCTTTGATATTTTTGGAAGAAATGTTTTGTATCTGAAATGAAAAGTCGCCCTGATGGTTCAGCTGCACCACAAATGACTCGAAGATGTACCCCAAATACTCATGATTCAGAATTGAATAGACAATCTTAAATGGTTCTGAGGGAGAGACTTTCATTTTTTATCGTTGGCTAATGATGGAGTGTTGATGATCAAAGGGTTGAATGAAATTAAAAGCAGCCACTTTGCAATTTGGAAAACTTCAAATATAGGTTAAATGAGGGCAAAAAAAAAGACCAGCCTGAGCAAGTCTTATGAAATAATTATATAGAATAAATTATTCAATCAAATACATTAAATTCTACAAATTGAAGGATTGAAATTTGGAATAAAAAAAGCTAACAGGGATATGTTAGCTTTTAGAGACTGTAAAATATTGGTACCGGGGACGGGAATCGAACCCGTACGAGCGTTTCGGCTCACAGGATTTTAAGTCCTGCGTGTCTACCAGTTCCACCACCCCGGCATTAACCATTTGTTGGGAAACTTTTGGTACCTATGAGAAA
>NZ_JBDSFX010000016.1:0-7420 GCF_039919315.1 Dyadobacter sp.
GTTTCGGGAAACAAAAGCTTCTCACATCCTTATGAAGCGGCTGCGAAAGGATGTTTTAAAGTACTGTTCGGGGCATCGAGTTATAAGAATTTCAACACGACCGACGTACCTCCGATGAAAATCCGGAATGTCGAAATCAAGGAAAACGGAACCGTCAAATACAGCTGGCCGCTGGATGAAATGGCTGGTAATAAAGCACCCGAACTTCATAAACAGGCCAGCGGACTAGCCTCCAACCCACTGTGGATCAAGAAAATGCACCACGACTGGAACCCGCTGAAAACGTTCGTCATAAATGGTCCGGCGAGGATAGCCTGCGACCAAGCTTCCGGTGTAGTACATGTGACGGGGCAGGATTCGCTGATCAGCTACCGGATCGCTACCGGGCAGATTACCCGCAGCGCATACAATCCGCAGTCATTTTTTATGGATAATCAAATCCTTTACGAAAAGACGACGGGCAAGATATACAACCTGTTTATTAATGAAAAAGAAGTCTCGTCTCTGGATTTGAAATTGGGTCAATGGGACAAGAATGTGGCTACTGCTTCATTAAGAACCCATTTTTTACATGCCAATAAATTTTACTCGCGGGCCGACTCGGCTATCTACATTTTAGGTGGTTACGGGCATCTGGAATATAAAGGCAATGTTCAGAAGTATGATCTCAAAACCGGCAGCTGGACTGATCTGAGCAGGAAAGATACGCTGTTTACACCCCGGTACCTGGCCTCGCTGGGACGTGTGGAGGGAGGTGCCTATGTGATAGGCGGCTACGGGAGCACGACCGGGAAGCAAATCCTGAACCCGCGCAACTGGTATGACCTGCTGTATTTCAATGCCAAAGACGCTACATTCCGACGGTTGCACAACCTGAAAATTCCGGGCGAAGATTTCGTTTTTGCCAATTCAATGGTCGTGAATGAAAAAGAGAAGTCGTTCTACGCATTGATTTTTCCAAAAGATAAATTCACCTCCGAACTGCAACTCGTCCGCGGGTCGCTGGAAAAACCTGAGTACCAATTGGTAGGCTCGAAAATCCCGTACCAATTCATTGATACTGACTCATTTGCAGACCTTTTCTTTGACCAGTACACCAATCGGTTTGTAGCAGTAACCCTTTTCAAAACGGACAAAAATCAGACCAGGGTATCCATTTACTCGCTTTACTCGCCTCCAATGGAAACCGTCGCTCCTGCCAAAACCGAGGCAGCACGTGCGAATGCGGATATCTGGTTAGTCGTCACGTCCGTGCTTCTGATAGCCGGTGTTTTTGTGTTTTTGAGATACAAGAGAAATAAAGCCAACAAAGACATTAAGACAGAACCAGTTGTTGTAAAACAATCAATTCAGCACATTTCCGAGGAGCAACTGAGGAATCCTATCGCTGACAAAATACCAGAACCGCGACTTTTTCCATTACAAAACAGCATTTTACTTTTCGGGAATTTTCAGATTTTCGATGAACAAGGCCACGAAATCACCAAGTCATTTACGCCTTTGCTGAAAGAGTTATTCCTGGTATTACTGCTTTTTTCCATCCGCCGCGAAGGTATCAGCTCCGAAAAACTGAAAGAGTTATTATGGTTTGATAAAAACACAGAAAGCGCCCGTAACAACCGGTCTGTGAATATTGCGAAGCTGAAAGGCATCCTGGACAAACTGAAACATTGCCACATCTCCAAAGAGACCGGCTACTGGCGGCTGAACATCGACGATGAGCAGATCCGGGTTGATTATGCCGGTTACCTCAACCTGGTTTCAGGCAAAAGGACATTGAGCAAAAGCGACATTACCGAGCTTGCCAACATTACCAAACGCGGCAGCTTCCTTTCCAATCAGGAATATGAGTGGCTTGATTCGTTCAAATCCGAGGTTTCCAATGAAATTGTGGACGCTTATTTGCGGTATGCATCCTCGGTAACCATTGCCGAAGATCCCGAATTCCTGATCAAACTGGCCAACTACATATTCTATTTCGATCCGGTGAACGAAGAGGCGATGACGATTAAATGCAAATCGCTGGCATATCTGGGCAAACATTCTCTGGCCAAGACCACATTTGAAAATTTTGCCCGGGAATACAGCCGCATTTACGGCGAGGAATTCCGGAAAGATATGCCAGAGGTTCTGCATTCGTAACACTCACTTATCGTACCGGTTTTTGCATTGAATAGCCTGGTTTGCCGTGAAACCACTTTGCACCCTGGCCAGTCAGCCACAGGTAATGGTCATTCGGCAGGTCCGCCTCGATACCGACGAATTTTCCGTCTGCATTCAAAGGAAGATCCCCTTCTTTTTTGGTCTTAAAAATGGCGGTACCCTCATCCACTTCATCAAACATTGCGACGTACAGAGCCTCGGCACCCGACACTTTGGCACCGGCGATTTGCTGCCACAAAAAGTCACCTTTTCCGCGCGGGATCTGGTTGTACAGCGACTTGTCATTTTTAAGGTTACCCCAGCTGAAACCCGGGAAAACCAGTGGCGCGTAGTCGATATTGTTGGTTTTGCACCAGGTAATGTCGGCAGGCAGATTAGTACCTGCCACGGCTGCATAGTTGCCAGCATTGTACCGCCCTACCGCCCAGGGCATGATCACGTCGGCACTTTTGATAACCGTATGAAGCAAGGTAGAGTTCTCGGTATCATTGCCCAGGCTGCGCCAGTAGTAAGGTACGCCCAGCAGGATCGAGGCCTTTTTGGTCGGGCCTTTTACCTTTTCAATCAATTTCTGAATGTCCGCGATCGTGTACTTTCTGCCGTCATTGAAGCCCACGCCCCATATCGCCAGCAGCGGACGACCATTGTGGCGTAGGTAAGTTGGGTTCTCTTTGTTATCAAAAAGTGCAAAGGTCTTTTGAAGTTCCTCCCAATCCTGCACAATGAAATCTATATCGGCAGAAGATATGCCGCTGAGATCGTACATGATGCTGATCGCGCGACTGTATTTTTTGGACGCTTTTAAAGCGTTTGCCAACACTTTGTTAAAATGCTTTTTGCCGCTCTCACCTTTTACTTCTCCCACAAAACGCTGCATGTAAACACCATCAATGTCATGCTCTTTCATCCATTTGAAATGCAGATCGACACTTTCTTCATCATAGGGACTGTACACTTTGGCGATTTCTCCATTCGCATATTTGAATGCAGTGTTATAGGTTTTAGGATAGTCAGTAACGTCCGGCCAGAAGTCAATGGAAGTAGAGCCCGGCTCGAACTTGCCGTTTTTTTGGTAATGATGCCAGCCACGGCCCGCCCCGTCGCCTTCCGCGGTAAACCAGCCCTGGTAGCCAGCCATGACGAGGCCTTTGTAACTGGTAAAAAGGACGCCGGTTTGGTCGTATTTCACTTCCTGGACGGGTTCGGGTTTGACGGTTTCCTTGTCATCGGTATCGGCACCGCTGCAACTGTAAGAAAGAAAAGGTAAGAGTATCAGGAAGTTTAGAAATTTCATGTTTATGTTTTTTGTTAAACGTTTAGGAGGAACAAGACTTACCAAGTCTTGAAGACTTGGCAAGTCTCGCTAGGAATTACAATGTCAACCGCACTGCTGTGGCATAATTGAACTTGGATTCGGGAGCGTCAATGATCGCCCCTACCCGGAAAAAGTACTGTCCGCCGGTTTTCAGCACATTACTATTGGCACTGACGTCCAATTCCAGTTTATAGGTTTTATTAGGATCAATGACCCCGTTTATTTCCTGCTCGATCAATGCGGTCCGCATCGGCTCGCCCACAGAAGGCTCGGGATGGGCATACAATCCGATCTTGCGAACATTGTTGATCACTGTTTGCTGCAACTTAAATGAGGCAACAACCTTACCGCCCGACTTCTCAATTTTCGCCTCTTTCACCCTGATGTAAGGCTGGACTTTGAAATCAAGCAACGTTTCACCGTCAACATTCACTTCCTGCGGCGCGAGTGGAACAAAATTCCCCCGAACCGGAGTAATGGTGTACATATTGGAGAAAATCAGGTTGTTGCGATAGCTACCATCATTTTTCACGATCATAGTTTGCTTGGTCTGAGACGCATAGCCATGCTCGATAAATTCAATGGTACTACCCCGGATAATGTCCTGCTCCACAGGTTCATTGGTGTCAATATCCAGAAAAGAACCATGCAACTGGGCATCAGGAGCAGGGTAATTGTCGATGCTGCAAGAGCCGGCGACGAGCATCAGTGCCAGAGCGGATATATAGGTTTTTATGTTTTTCATTGTTTGGGATCTTAATAGCTACTAGCTGTTAGCTATTAGCGTTTTCAGTTAGATACTTGTTTAATTTTCACCATAGCCAAAAAGTTAATTGCTAAAAGCTCATAGCTAATAGCCAACTCAATACTGTGGATTCTGAACCAGCCCATTCGCCCCGATTCCTGGAATGGAGCGGTAGTAATGCTTGTAATCGAAGGTCGATGGGTTGCTTCTTGCCACATTGGTACGGATGAAAATGTACTTGGCAGGAGTTACACGCAGGTCAAGTACGGGCAGGATGGAATGACGCATGGTATTGTTGAAGGTCGTGTGGTATTCACGTCTCCTGATCAGGTCCCAAAAGCGCTTATTCTCGAATGCCAGCTCTACCCTTCTTTCACGAACCACATTCTCAATGGTTAATGGAATATCAGTCTTATGAGCAGCACGATGGCGGATATCATTCAATGCTTTGGCACCTTTTGTTTTATCGCCCTGGCCGCTTTCAACAACTGCTTCGGCGTAGTTCAGGAGAATTTCGGCATAACGAAAATCTGCAAAATCAGTGATGCATTGGTTCCAGCCCGGTGCAACGTTGACACCTTCATTCAGGAATTTTTTAAAACTCACCCCAGTACGGGTGTTGTTTCCACCCCAGGTATCAAACCCAGAATATTGCGTTCTGTCAGCTGCGCCATAGGTATAGTAAGTTTTGCCATTGGCTGTAAAAGGCTCCCCGCCCATGATCTGCGCATTACCGTCGGGCTTCACAAATCCTGCCTGAATAATGATTTTCTGGCCTTTCCAGGCTGTTCCCGGTAGGATCATAGTTGCCCACATCCGTGCATCCTTACCCTGGAAAATTCCGTTAGCGTCGTCAAACCGTTTGTACTGCTTGGCTGCATTGTAACCATTGTAATCGGCGACATCACTTCCCGCAACTGACGTTATCAGCGGCGCGCTTTGGCCGGGTTTGTCGTAGCTTTCATAAGCATCCATTAACTCCAATGTAGGGTTCATGCGACCCGGGTGCGGCCAGCCATTCGCAGTCTGATTAGGCTGAAACCAGATCCCGTAGTTATGCCCCGTTCCTGCTCCCGGGCGCGCATAGCCTTTAATAAAAATGGCTTCCTCCGGCGCATTATTCGGATCTTCGAAAAGCAAACGGTAGTTATTGGCAGCTTCCTCCGGTGTTGCCGGTGACGGTTTGTACAGATTGTATTTCCCCGATGCCATGATCGCTTCCGATGCTTCCATCGAAGCTTTGTAATACTCAGCCGCCGTAGATTTATCCAATCCAACCAGTTTCTGATCCACGGCTGTTCCGGAGATCGGTGAGCGGTCGCCATACTTGGCAAGAGAGGCGGCATGCAGCGCAGCTCTCGATTTGAGGGCATAAGCTACCCATTTCGTAGCGCGTCTTTCGCCAGCTGGCCAGGAATCTGCAAGATTGGCGATCGCGATGTCGCATTCTTTTAATACAAAATCCCAGGTTTCCTTTTCTGTGCTTCTGGGTACTTTGAGCGCTTCCACATCACCTTCATATTTCTGCACGGCGGTGATGACAGGTACGCCTCCGTAACGTTTTGCCAGTGCAAAGTAGGCGTAGGCGCGGATGAAGGCGCTTTCTCCCACCAAAGCCTTGGTTTCATCTTCTGTTACTTCCAATGTAGGAATGATGTCGATCAGGATGTTGGTGTCGCGGATCAGTTTGTAACCCTGGTCCCACCATTGAAAATCCCCGTCACCTATAAAATCACCGAATTCAGTATGTACGGCCTCATCGGTGATCATGGCTGGCGCAAAACCTCCGTTGTTTTGGTCGCCGGTATTCCAGTTAAAACCCTGACGAAAGAACGTAAAATCCTCGATTGGGAGCTGGTAGTAGAGGTTTGCCATATAAAGCTTCACTCCTTCGGGATTAGAAAACAGGTCTTCTCCCCGTAATTTATCCAAAGGCTGTTTATCCAAAACATTTCCGCAGCTCAATGAGAACAGAAGAATAAACAGCAGTAATGTATGTTTAAAAAATTTCATTGTGCTTGCTGTTAAAATTTAACATTAATACCAAAGTTGTAGCTTCTTGTCACGGGGTAAGTGAGCCCTGCGCCAAACAAACCTTCGATTTTTTCCGGGTCAAAAGGCTTCACGAATGAGTCCGCCCAGGTGAAAATGTTGTGCGCATTAGCATACACACGTACGTCCTCGATACCGATCTTTTTCAACCAATCAAGTTTGATGGTGTAACCCAGCTGGGCACTTTTGAACCTCAGATAGGAAGCATCTTTCCGCCAGGCACTGCTTTCAGCATACATGGCACCTACATTATAGTTGAAACGCGAAGCCGGCCATTTGCCCGGAATCCACTCATCGTCACCAGACAATTGCCAGCGATCGTAGAAATATTCCGGCGTGTTTCCTCTGAATGCAAAAACCTCGGCGTACACTTCGCGGAACCGGACGCTGTATTTGCCCGAGCCCTGAAACAATGCGGTGAAATCAAAACCTTTCCAGGAAGCATTCAGCGTCACACCATAGTACATTTTGGGATCGCCACCGAAAAACAGCGGAGTTGCATCATTGCCATCGATCACACCATTACCATCCACGTCTTTGTAGCGAAAATCGCCCGGTAGCTCCCGCGTATTGCCCAGGTCGCCGTTTTGGATCGGTGCATAAATGACCTCATCCTTGTTCTGAAACTGGCCTTCCAGCTGATACGCCCACACCACATCATTCCAGCGGTTGGCCGCGCCGCCTCTCCATTTGTCCGTACTACTCAGGAAATCACCTCTTTCCACGTAGCGGTTCATGGTACGGGCGTAGTTGAAGTTTCCGGAAATCCCGTATTTGAAATCGCGTACCTGGCCGCTGTATGATGCGGAGAATTCTATTCCCCTCACGCGGTCACTGTTCAGATTTTCCTCAGGTAATGTTCCCCCAAATGTATTCGGTAACGATACATTTCGGCGGGCGAGCAATCCTTTCCGGTCTCTCTGATAAATGTCGAATGTAAAATCAATCTTATTGTCCCAAAGACCTACATCGACACCAATGTCCTGAATGTTAGACTTAAACCAAGTCAGTTTTTCGTTCACAATCGCCGGTGAGGCTGCGCCGGTGGTGTAGTTGCCGTTATTGAACTCATATCCGCCACCGCCTGTGAGCGAGAAGCCGGGTACGTACTGGAACGGTGCGCCTGCGTCAGCTCCCACGAGACC
>NZ_JBDSFX010000017.1:0-76880 GCF_039919315.1 Dyadobacter sp.
AACTATCTCGGACCTTACGGGTTCGATGCTGGATAAGGGGACTAAAACCAAAACTCGTCAGCAACTGAAAGATGAGTTTGATAAACTGAAAGCGAGGGTTAGTTTCTTTGGAGCTAATAACCAGGCAGGAGCTAACATCGAAACGACCAAAGAAAACCTGCCCGCAGTGATGAAACTGGTTGCAGAAGTCTTGAAAACGCCTTCATTTGATGAAAATGAATTTGAGAAGCTGAAACAGGAAGAACTGGCGGGCATTGAATCGCAGAGAAGCGAGCCGCAGGCCATTGCATTTAACCAATACCGTCGCATCGTCACACCCTATCCAAAAAGCGACATTCGTTATGTAGGAACATTCGATGAGGACGTGGAGAGTATTAAAGCAACCACCATTGCGCAGATCAAGGAGTTTCACAAAGAATTTTATGGAGCTAACAATGCGTCTGCAACGGTTGTAGGGGACTTTGACAAAGCTCAGATTCAGAAAATACTAAATGACGAATTTGGCACCTGGAAAAGCGCCAAGCCATTTACAAGAATTGCGTCGCCTTATCAAGCTGTAAAAGCGGAGAACAAATCGCTGGAAACACCCGATAAGGCTAATGCCATGTTTGTCGCGGGTTTGGGAATGCCATTGCAGGATACGGATCCTGATTATCCTGCTTTGGTGATGGGCAACTACATGTTGGGCGGTGGATTTTTGAACTCGCGACTGGCGACCAGAATCCGTCAGAAAGAAGGGCTTAGCTATGGTGTGGGTTCGCAGTTCTCGGCAAGCTCGCTGGATAAAAACGGCACATTTATGTCGTATGCTATTTATGCACCTCAAAATGCGGAAAAATTGGAAGCAGCATTTAAGGAAGAGATTGACAAAGCTCTGAAGGAAGGATTTACGGCAGAAGAATTGAAGGCCGCCAAGTCGGGATACTTGCAGTCACGGCAGGTAGCGAGGTCGCAGGACGTGTCTCTGGCCAATACATTGACGAACAATCTTTACCTGAACCGTACCATGCAGTGGGACGCGGATTTTGAGAAAAAAATTGAATCATTGACGCCGGAACAGATCAAGGCTGCATTCAATAAATACATTGATTACAACAAGCTGGTGATCGTGAAGGCAGGTGATTTTGCGAAAGCGAAAAAAGGCGTTCCTGCTGCCGGTGCCCCTGCACCACTGGGCGGAAGCGAGAAAAAATAAGCAGGACTTGAAAGTAACTGAAAACCGGCTGCAAATTGCAGGCCGGTTTTCAGCTTTTAAACGTAGTACATCTTTATCTTTGCCCAGTATTCACATTGGAATCTCTATCACCGCAATAGCTTCAAAAATGAAATTGATACCCAACCTGGCCATGAAATTTTTGCTGGCCGCATTGATTCTAAGCCCATCAATCTATGGTCAGACGAAGCCCAAGCCAACTTCTAATCCTTCCAAATTGGCGCGCCCGAAACTGGTAGTGGGCATTGTGGTGGATCAGATGCGTTACGATTACCTGTACCGCTATTACGATAAATACAAGGAAGGTGGGCTGAAAAGGCTTATAAATGACGGTTTCAACTGCCGTAACAATCACTACCATTATGCATTGACGGTCACAGCGGCGGGACATTCAGCGGTGTATACCGGTGCTTTGCCGGCTGTGAATGGTATCGTCGGTAATGATTGGTATGATCGGATCGCTGGCAAAAATGTGTATTGTACTGATGACAGTACAGTGGCAACGGTCGGGAGCAGCAATGTAACTGTGGGGAAAATGTCGCCGCGCAACTTACTGGCGAGTACCGTCACTGACCAATTGAGGATAGCGACCAATTTCAGGTCTAAGACGGTGGGTGTGGCAATTAAAGACCGGGCTTCGATCCTTCCGGCGGGCCACGCTGCCAACGGCGCTTACTGGTTTGATTCCAAAACAGGCAATTTCGTGACGAGTACCTATTATATGCAGTCGTTACCCACGTGGGCGAGTGATTATAACAGCAAAAAAATGGCTGCTGCATTCATGGGGAAGGGCTGGAATACATTATACCCGATTGACCAATACACGCAGAGTACACCTGATGATGTGACCTGGGAAGGAAAGTTACCTGCCGATCAAAAACCGGTTTTCCCGCACGACATTACCGGTACGGCTGGCGACGCTTATTTGCCGCTTACTACTTCGCCCTGGGGAAATACATTGACTAAGGAAATGGCCATTGCTGCGATTAAAGGTGAAAATATGGGTAAAGGAAACGATACAGATTTTCTGGCTGTGAGCTTTTCATCGCCCGACCGGATCGGCCACGCATTCGGCCCGAACTCGGTTGAGCAGGAAGATAACTATTTGAAACTGGACAAGGATTTTGCAGAGCTATTCGGATTTTTGGACGGCTGGGTTGGTAATGGAAACTACACCGTTTTCCTAACGGCGGATCACGGTGCCATGGATGTTCCAGCGTTTTGGAAGGAACATAAACTTCCCGCCGGACTAATGAATTCCACGACGCTGACACGGGCTGTTGTGAAATCGTTGAATGATGCTTACGGTGAAGGTGAGTATGTTTCTGCATTCGAGAACTATCAGATTTATTTGAATCATAAATTGCTGAAAGAGAAGAAGATCACTGTGGCTGATGCGTATCAGGTTCTGAGAAATGCATTGCTGCCTATTGAAGGTGTTGCCGACGTGCTCAATCTCACAGACATTGGCCGCGCGCCGCTCAATACTTACCAGCTTGAACTGTATAAGAATAATATCAATGCGAAAAGGAGCGGCGATTTGCAGCTGATCGTCCAGCCAGGCTGGTTTGCGGCTTCCTATGGCACCGGTACAGACCATGGGACTCCTTATAATTACGACACCCATGTACCTTTCCTGCTTTATGGTTGGGGGATCAATAAGGGCGAAACTTTGCGACGCACTACCATTGCCGACATTGCACCGACGATCTCTGCATTGCTTCACATTCTGCCGCCGAGCGCCAATGTGGGTAATCCTGTGGAAGAGGCTTTGAAAAAATAATATTAATCATTTTGCCAGGCAGGATTAATCAATTTCCTGCCTGTTTTTTGTTTTATTTAAATTCCTAAATCGTGAGAAAATTACCCTTCTGGACATTGTGTTTGCTTGTTTCTGTTTTTTCGGTAAATGCTCAGACTACTAAGAAAGTTACCCCTAAATCTTCCACATTAGTACGTCCCAAATTGGTAGTCGGCATTGTGGTGGATCAAATGCGTTACGATTATCTATACCGCTATTATGATCAATATACGGAAGGTGGTTTTAAACGCATGATGAATGAAGGCTTCAACTGCCGAAATAACCATTACAGTTATGCTTTGACGGTCACAGCTGCTGGGCACGCGTCTGTTTACACGGGCTCGGTGCCTGCTATCAATGGTATCATAGGCAATGAATGGTTTGATCCAATCAAAAAGCAGGATGTTTATTGTGTGGAAGACAGTACTGTGAAAACAGTGGGCAGTAATAATCCAACAGTAGGGAAAATGTCGCCGCGCAATATGCTGACCAGCACCGTGACCGACCAGCTGCGGATTGCGACCAATTTTCGTTCCAAAACCATTGGCGTAGCTATTAAAGACAGAGGGTCAATCCTGCCAGCTGGACATGCGGCGAATGCAGCTTACTGGTTCGATTCCAAAACAGGAAACTGGGTGAGCAGTACTTACTATATGGACGACCTGCCACAATGGGCGAAGGACTATAATGCAAAGAAAATGCCGTCTGAATACCTGAAAAAAGGATGGGAATTGTTGTTAACGGCTGACGGTTATACGCAAAGCTCTCCCGACGATGTGGCTTGGGAAGGCAAATTGCCGGGATCGAAAAAACCTGTTTTTCCTTATGAACTGGCTGGTTTGGCAGGGGACGCATTTGGAGTAGTTACCGATACGCCCTGGGGAAATACGATTACCAAGGAAATGGCCATTGAGGCTATCAAAGGGGAAAATCTGGGCAAAGGAAAGGATACCGATTTTTTGGCGATCAGCTTTTCTTCACCAGATAAAATCGGCCATAGGGTAGGGCCTAATTCCATTGAACAGCAGGATGATTTTTTGCGCCTGGACCGTGAATTCGCGGATCTGTTCAACTTTCTGGATACCTGGGTTGGTAAGGGTGAATATACCGTTTTCCTGACAGCTGATCACGGCGTGGTGGATGTTCCGGGTTTCGCCGCTGAGCATAAATTACCTTCCGGCCTTGTCGATAGAAAGGTACTGACGGCTTCTGTTACCGACGCATTGAATGAAGCTTTTGGGAAAGATAAATATGTGATCGCGACTGACAATAACCAGCTTTATCTGGATCATGATTTGTTGAAAAAGAAAAAAATAACGTTGGCAGAAGCCACCAGCGTAGTGCGGGAAGCCGCGTTGAAAGTGCCTGGCATAGCTGATGTAATTGATCTGTCGGATATGGGAAAAGCACCTTTGAATACCTATCAGCTGGAATTGTACAAGAACAATGTCAATGCCAAAAGGAGCGGTGATATTCAGATCCTTTCCCTGCCGGGCTGGTTTTATGGAACCTCAACAGGTACTTCTCATGGAACGCCATACAATTATGATACACAAGTGCCTTTCGTAATGTTTGGCTGGGGAATTAAGAAAGGAGAAACACTGCGCCGTACCTACGTATCGGACATTGCTCCGACGATTTCGTCGTTACTGCATATTTTGCCAGGTAGTGGTAATGTTGGGAATGCTGTGGAGGAGGCTTTGAAGAAGTGATTTTTGTTATATATAATAACGTTAAGAGTTGGATGTTGGGCGTAGTCTCCGACTACGTCCGAGCGTTAGCCGGTCTCTGACCGGCTGCAAAAAACCGTAATTCACGTACCGGTCGGAGACCGGCCTACGCACTGACGTAGTCGCAGACTACGCCAAACAATCACTTCATTTAAACATTAATAATATCGCCAACCTACGATTCCTCAACCACCAACGAAATCCCCTCAGTTTTCATAATCACAACCTTACTTCCCGCCGAAATTGAGGTATGCTTAGATGAAAGCGCTTTCCATTCCGCGCCGCGGTAGTAGATTTTGCCTTCGCCATTCCCGGGGATATCTTTGATAACCATAGCCGTTTCGCCGACAAACTCACTGTACTCAGGGTTTGTACGCCGTTCCAGAAGTCTGCGTGCATGTTTTCTTAGTATTAATAGAGAGATCAGGGAGATGGCGGAAAACGCCAGGATCTGACTTTCGGTAGTCGGTAAGAGTCCTATGGTTGTTAGGAGCGAGGTAAGTAATGCACCGGTTGCAAAGAATACAAAAACCAGTAAAACACTGACTAACTCTGCCAAAAGCATGATCAGTCCAACGATGAGCCATATCTGTGGCAACGACAAATCCATACTATTTTTTCGGTTCTGATTTGGCAATAGTTAAAGCTGTGGCAATCAGGGCGCCCATATCGGCCAGGTTTGCGGGCAGTATGAGCGTATTTCCTGCTTTGGCCAGTTTGCCAAATTGTTCTACATAATTCTCCGCTACTTTCAATTGAACCGCTTGCGCTCCGCCTTCCATTTGAATGGCCTGGGCTACCAGCCTGATACTTTCAGCTGTTGCTTCGGCAACTGAGCGCAATGCAGCAGCTTCACCTTCCGCCTCATTGATTTGCCTTAATCTCAAACCTTCGGATTCGAGTACGGCTTTTTGCTTTTGTCCTTCTGCAACATTAATAGCAGCCTGTTTTTCACCATCCGATTGCAGGATTACTGCCCGGCGTTCCCGCTCGGCCTGCATCTGTTTTTCCATGGCAATGAGCACACTCTGAGGAGGGGTAATGTTCTTGATTTCATATCTTAATACCTTAACACCCCAGCCGATAGCCGCTTCGTCAATGGATTCTACCACGGCACGGTTAATGGTCATTCGTTCTTCAAATGTTTTGTCAAGATCTAATTTTCCGATTTCGCTGCGCATAGTAGTTTGTGCCAGCTGGATTACAGCGAAAGTGTAGTCAGCGATTCCGTAGGCTGCTTTTTTGGGATCAATGACCTGGATAAAAATAACACCGTCCATGCGTACCTGCACATTGTCACGAGTGATACATATCTGTTCAGGAATGTCGATGGCAGTTTCTTTAAGTGTGTATTTGTAAGCAATCCTGTCAAAAAAAGGAATGATAAAGTTGATACCCGGTTGTAATACGGCATAAAACTTGCCTAATCGTTCCAGTATGTATGCAGTTTGCTGCGGAACGACTTTTACAGTCATCAAAATGGTCAGGACAACGAGGACCAGCAATACCAAGAGTGGGGTCATAATGAGTCAGGTTATGGTGTATTGCGAAAATAACCATAACCTGTCTCGCTTCCTATACTTCTTGGATCAACGAGACGGAAACTGGCTCGTCGGCTTATCATTGGGATGGATGGTTATTGGACGGGATGATCGTGTTGAAATGTTAATCTTTCAATATTTCTTTTGAAATAACCATTTTTTGAATTTCACTGGTTCCTTCGCCTATCGTGCAAAGTTTGCTGTCGCGATAGAATTTTTCCACCGGATAATCTTTCACAAAGCCATATCCGCCAAATATCTGGACGGCCTCATTGGCCACGCGCACGGCCGTTTCCGATGAGTGGTATTTAGCCACAGCACTCGGCAGGGTCACTTTTTCACCGGCATCTTTCAAAGCAGCGGCATGAAATGTCAGCAATGTGGATGCTTGTACATCGGTGTACATATCGGCAAGCTTGAATGCGATCGCCTGAAAGTCGCAAATCGCTTTGCCAAACTGCTTTCGTTCTTTGGAATAGGCCAATGCTGCCTCGTAAGCGCCCAGTGCAGTCCCTACCCCGAGGGCTGCGATGGAGATGCGGCCGCCGTCCAGGACTTTTAATGACTGTACAAAACCATCACCCACATCGCCCAGCCGCTGCTTGTCAGGGACCCGACAATCCTGAAACAAAAGCTCCACGGTTTCGGAAGCCCGCATGCCCAGCTTATCTTCCTTTCTGCCGCTGGTATAGCCTGGCGTCCCTTGCGTTACAATAAAAGCGGTAGCGCCATGTTTGTCTCCCGGCTCACCGGTTCTGGTAATGAGGACGGTTACATCGCCGCTTTTTCCGTTCGTAATGAAGTTTTTCGATCCGTTGATAATCCAGTCATCTCCGTCCCTGACGGCCACCGTTTGCATGTTACCCGCATCGGAGCCTGTATTCGGTTCCGTCAAGCCCCACGCACCGACCAGCTGGCCGGATGCTAAGCCTGGTAAATAGGACTGTTTTTGTTCCTCGCTGCCGAACATGCATATATGATTTGTACATAATGAATTGTGCGCAGCCATCGAAAGTCCAACTGAGGGGTCTACTTTTGAGAGTTCTATAATGGCGGTTACGTATTCCATATAGCCGAGCCCTGAGCCGCCAAAACGCTCGGGAACGAGCATTCCCATCAGCCCGAGATCGCCAAGCTTGTGAAAGACATCCTTGGGAAAGTACTGTTTTTCATCCCAGGCCCTGATATTAGGTTTAATATAGTGCGCTGCAAAATCCTTTACAGTTTCCCTGATCAGAACGCAGGTTTCCTCCCGCTGGCTCTGAGTTAAATCTGATTTTGCTATGTCCATAATTGCTGATGATTATATTTGTGTTAGCCAATGTTAATGAGAATCGAACAAATTCGCTAACCACAAACGAACAAATGAGGGCGGGAGCGGTGAAGATTCGCGTAAAAAAATTACTTTTGCAAAGGTTCGAATACCATGGACTTGGTAAAGTACAATTCTTTGATTATAAATAAATAAGTACCGTAACAGCTATATAATAATTATCACATTTTATGAAAATCGCAGTTGTAGGAACAGGTTATGTTGGATTAGTGACGGGTACTTGCTTTGCCGAAACCGGCAACCAGGTTACTTGTGTTGACATTGACGTCAAAAAAATAGAACGTCTGCAAAAAGGTGAGATACCTATTTACGAACCGGGGCTCGATGTGCTTTTTGATCGTAACGTAGCAGAAGGTCGTCTGGTATTTACTACGAACCTTGCAGAAGGGATTAAAGACGCACAGGTGATTTTCCTGGCATTGCCGACACCTCCTGGCGAAGATGGATCAGCAGATTTGAAGTACATCCTGAAAGTAGCCGACGATCTCGGATATATATTGGATAAATACGCGGTGATTATCGATAAAAGCACTGTGCCTGTTGGTACTGCCGAAAAGGTACATGCAGCGATCGTGAAAAACGCTAAAGTGGATTTTGATGTGGTTTCAAACCCTGAATTTTTGAGGGAAGGTGTTGCCGTTGAGGATTTCATGAAGCCTGACCGCGTTGTAGTAGGAACTTCTTCTGAAAAGGCGAAGAAAGTAATGGAGAAACTGTACGCTCCGTTGGTAAGACAGGGTAACCCTGTAATATTTATGGATGAGCGCTCTGCTGAAATGACCAAATATGCAGCGAATTCATTCCTGGCGATGAAAATCACTTTCATGAACGAAATTGCTAACCTTTGTGAAAAAGTAGGTGCCAATGTAGATGATATCCGTCGTGGTATCGGAACGGACAGCCGGATTGGAAAAAGATTCCTTTTTGCTGGGATCGGATATGGTGGAAGCTGTTTCCCGAAAGATGTACAGGCTTTGGCCAAAACGTCGAAGGATTATAACTACGATTTCCGCATTCTGGAATCGGTAATGGCGGTGAATGATGATCAGAAGAAAAAACTTCTTCCGATGGTTGAGGCCTACTTTGACGGAGACTTGAAAGGAAAAACGATCGCAGTATGGGGACTTGCATTCAAACCTTATACGGATGATATCCGCGAGGCTCCTGCACTTGAAAACATCAATGTACTACTGGAAGCTGGCGCAAAAGTGACGGTTTACGATCCGGAAGCGATGAACAACGTGAAAGGGATTTTGGGAGATAAGGTTACTTTCTGCCATACACCTTACGCAGCACTGGATGACGCAGATGCCCTGATGATCTTCACCGAATGGCCGCAATTCCGTACGCCCGAGTTTGAAAAAATGGGTAAGTTGCTAAAAAATAAGGTAATTTTTGACGGAAGAAACCTTTATGAACTTGATCAGATGAAGGAAATGGGTTACACCTATCACAGCATCGGCAGGGAAAAAGTGGTTCCGGCCTGAGAAAATTAAATATATTATCTAATCAATCTCATAGTTAATGAAACGTGTACTAATTACCGGAGCGGCGGGCTTTTTAGGTTCGCACCTTTGCGAGCGGTTTTTGAAGGAAGGCATGTATGTGATCGGGATGGATAATCTGATCACGGGAGACATGCGCAATATTGAGCACCTGATGCCGGACCCGAACTTTGAGTTCAACCATCATGACGTTACCAAATTTGTGCATATGCCTGGTGAGCTTGATTATATCATGCATTTTGCATCACCGGCCAGCCCGATCGACTACCTGAAAATCCCAATTCAGACGCTGAAAGTAGGAGCGATGGGAACGCACAACCTGCTTGGTCTTGCACGCGTAAAAAATGCACGTTTCATCATTGCCTCTACTTCGGAAGTATATGGTGACCCGCTCGTTCATCCGCAGACGGAAGACTACTGGGGACACGTGAACCCGATCGGACCGAGAGGTTGCTATGATGAGGCAAAGCGGTATCAGGAAGCCATTACGATGGCCTATCACCGCTACCACAATCTCGAAACAAGAATTGTAAGGATCTTTAATACATATGGTCCAAGGATGCGCCTCAATGACGGACGTGTACTGCCTGCGTTCATAGGGCAAGCATTGCGTGGCGAGGATATCACTGTTTTTGGCGACGGATCTCAAACACGTGCATTCTGCTATGTGGACGATCTGGTAGAAGGTATTTACCGTTTGCTGATGAGCGATTACGAATTGCCGGTCAACATTGGTAACCCTTCTGAAATTACCATCGGAGAGTTTGCTGAGGAAATTATCAAACTGACGGGAACGGACCAGAAGGTTATTTACAAGCCACTTCCGCAGGATGATCCAAAACAACGGCAGCCGGATATTACAAAGGCGAAAGAACTTCTGGGCTGGGAGCCAAAGGTTTCACGTCAGGAAGGTCTGAAAATTACTTATGATTACTTCCGTAACCTGCCTACTGAAAGACTATATGAAGAGTCCAATCACAGAGGTTTTGAAGGATTCAGTGATGCTAAGTAATAGAGATTTATAAATAGAACAGCCCGCAAATTGAAACTTGCGGGCTGTTCTATTTATATAAAAACCTTGAATTTTAGACTTCCATGATTTCTTTTTCTTTGGCAGAGAATATTTGCTCTACTTTTGAAATAAACCCATCGGTCAATTTTTGCACACGGTCCTCGCTTATTTTTATCAAATCCTCGGCGATGCCTTCTTTGGTCAGTTTACGAAGTGAGTTATTGGCATCCTGACGAATGTTGCGGATGTTGATCTTGGCCGTTTCGATTTCGTTTTTAGCGCGCTTAGCCAGTTCTCTCCTGCGTTCCTCATTCAATGGGGGAACTGATATCCGGATCATTTCACCATCATTGGAAGGAGAAAAACCCAGATTACCATTACGGATGGCCCTTTCAATATCATTGATTATTTTTCTTTCAAAGGGTTTGATGGCAATGGTCCTTGCGTCCGGTGTGTTAATGGTAGCCACATTCTGCAAAGGGGTCATTGAACCATAGTAATCGATCTGAAGACCTTCCAGCATCTGAGGAGATGCTTTCCCGGCGCGGATTTTACCTAATTCGATAATAAGGTGTTTGATTGCGCCTTCCATGGTATCCTTGGCGTCTTCCAGATATAATTCTATTTCTTCCATTGTTTTAAAATAAGATATTGTACTGCTATTAATTCGAGATCATCGTTCCCACTTCTTCTCCCATGACCAGGTCATAAAGGTTACCCGCCTTGTTCATATCGAAAACGATGATCGGGACATTATTTTCCTTACAGAGCGTGAAGGCAGTAAGGTCCATGATTTTGAGGTTCTTGGATAAGGCCTCATCAAAAGTCAATTGAGAATATTTTACGGCAAGAGGATCTTTTTCCGGATCTGCCGTGTAAACACCATCTACGCGCGTTCCTTTTAGTACTACTTCGGATTCAGATTCGATCGCCCTTAATCCGGCAGTTGTATCGGTTGTGAAATAAGGATTACCGGTTCCTGCACCAAATATCACCACACGCCCTTTTTCAAGGTGACGGACAGCTCTGCGACGGATCAATGGTTCGCAAACCTGCTCCATTTTAATAGCAGACATCAGCCGGGTATTCATTCCATGTTTTTCGAGAGAGCTTTGGATCGCCATGCCGTTAATGACAGTGGCAAGCATTCCCATATGATCACCCTGAACGCGATCGATACCGGATTTTTCAACGGATGCGCCTCTGAAAATATTTCCTCCTCCAATAACAATGGCAATCTGAACGCCTACTTCTGAAATTCTTTTAATCTCTCTGGCGTAATTATCAAGGATGTTAAAGTCAATAACCTGACCTTTGTCGCCTCCGTTAAGCGCTTCTCCGCTCAGTTTAAGTAATATACGTTTATATTTTGGTTCCGGCATGATGGTGATGTAGGTGTTTTCGTCCGTAAAAATAAGGGTAGGAAGTTCAGATTAACAAGTAATTTATTGAAACTCCAGCAATACCTGATTTTTTTCAACAATTTCACCGGATGATACCTTTAATGATTTAATGACGCCGCTTCCCGATGACTTGATCACATTTTCCATTTTCATAGCGACCAATATAAGCAATGTATCCCCCTTATTGATCAGGTCCCCTTCTGAAACCGCTACCGACTGGATCAATCCGGGCATTGGGGCTTTAATATTATTTAATTTTTGATCTGCGCCATTGCTCAACCCCATACCTTCCAACAAAAGATCGAGACGATCCTTCGCTTTGGTGTGGTAATGTACGCCATTGATAAGTAAGTGAGCTGTTTTAAGAGCAGCATCCTGCCCGATCACCTCCACATTAAAAGATTTGTTCTTCCAGATCACATGAAAGCGTTTTCTATCGAGGGCTACCATATCGCCGTCGAACAGATCTTCACCGATAAACCACGCTTCTTTTTCCTGGTGGACGTCAAAAGTTTCCGTTGCTCCGGAATTTTCGACAGGTTCGGCAGAATCTGCAACAGTTATTTTTAACATACCGCTTCACTATAATCGTTGGTGATCTCTTTTAGAACAAAATTCAATTCATCCCATGTCATCGCCTCTACCAACCGCATTCTATAAGGTTTGAAATGATCAAGTCCTTTGAAATAATTGGTATAATGTCTGCGCATTTCGAAAACGCCAGCCACAGGGCCTTTCCAGCGGATAGAAAATTCAAGGTGTCTTTTGCAAACATCCACGCGCTGCTCCATAGTAGGGGGCGCGAGCCTTTCGCCGGTTTTCACAAAATGTTTGATCTCATTGAATATCCACGGATTACCGATTGTGGCCCGGCCGATCATAATGCCGTCGACGCCAAACCTATTTTTATATTCTACTGCTTTTTCAGGTGAATCCACATCGCCATTTCCAAAAATAGGAATGGTAATCCTGGAATTTTCTTTGATCCTGGCGATCAGGGACCAGTCTGCGTCACCTTTGTACATCTGAACCCGCGTACGGCCATGCACAGAAAGTGCCTGGATACCAATGTCCTGCAAACGTTCTGCTACTTCCTGAACGTTTTTGGTGCTTTCATCCCAGCCGAGGCGTGTCTTAACCGTGACCGGCAAATGAGTGGATTTGATCACAGCCTCCGTCATTCTCACCATTTTGGGGACAT
Source organism: Dyadobacter sp. (assembly GCF_039919315.1). Taxonomy (GTDB): domain Bacteria; phylum Bacteroidota; class Bacteroidia; order Cytophagales; family Spirosomataceae; genus Dyadobacter. Next base: position 12,740 of record NZ_JBDSFX010000017.1, read on the forward strand.
CCTGTAACAAAGCTGCGCCCGCACCACGGCATGCCACATTTTTAACCGGGCAACCATAATTGATATCGATCAGGTCGGGGTTGACGCGTGAGGCTATCTCAGCGCAAGAACCCATCGTTTCTACGTCACTTCCAAACAGTTGTATCCCAACAGGTCTTTCGTATTCAAAAATATCCAGTTTTTGCACGCTCTTAGCCGCGTCACGGATCAACCCTTCGGAAGAAACAAATTCAGTATACATCAAATCCGCACCATTTTCCTTACACACAGCGCGGAAAGGCGGATCACTCACGTCTTCCATCGGTGCCAGCAGCAACGGGAAATCACTCAGTTCAATATTTCCAATCTTAACCATTTCAAATGCATAGAAGCTTTCAAGTCAATTGAATGCGGGTTTTAACCCCTGCGGTCACGTTTTACTTGTTAACTCCGTATTTTTAAATTGATAATAAACTGTAAATTTACACCAATTATGCAAAATAGTAACCCGAATCTGGTGGATTCCCGAGTACCTGGCACATGGGGCAGTTTATTAGTATTGATTGGCTTTGTGCTTGTTGGAATGGCTGTGGGTAACATTTTGGCTGTAATGATCCTCGCGATTTTTACTTCCACTGACGCTGACAGCGTTTCAGGTATGCTCAACCTGCTTATTTCTGACCCTAGCAAAGTACCGAACGGCTGGTACGCATTGATGATCCTGCAAGGGACTGTCCATTTCTTCTCGTACCTGCTGCCATCACTACTTTATTGGTTCTACATTGAACGCGGTACATTGCAGCATTTTAATTCGGATAAAAAACAACCGGCTAAGGTTTGGATAGAGGCATTTCTCCTGGTTTTGATATTTATCCCCATCAATAGCAAGTTCATTGAGTGGAACGCGGCGATGAAACTGCCGGAAGCATTGTCGGGACTGGAAATGTGGATGCGTGAGAAAGAGGACCAGCTGTCCGTCATGACCGCATTTCTGACGGGGTATACCCAGTTCTCACAATTGCTGATTGCATTGTTTGTGGTTACATTACTACCTGCGCTGGGAGAGGAAGTCCTTTTTAGGGGGCTTATTCAAACCAAACTGGCGCGGCACTGGGGCAATATTCACCTGGCTATTTGGGTGTCAGCAGCTATTTTCAGTGCGATACATTTTCAGTTTTACGGCTTTATTCCCAGAATGATGTTGGGCGCTTTGTTTGGTTACCTATATTACTGGACTGGTAATTTGTGGGTTTCCGTGCTGGCGCATTTTGTAAACAACGGATTTGTACTGGTAATGATGTACCTGCATAATATCCACGTGGTGAAAACCAACATTGAAGAGACTAAAACATTGCCGGGAATACTGATCATTTCATCATTATTCCTTACTGTTGGCATTTTGAGATCCATATGGCAGGCCGGTGCAGCGCGCAAAGTGCAGATGGGGACTGAACATTAATTTAAATTAATCAAAGAAATACGAATGGACGAGAATTGGGCCAAAGCATATCAGAGCGAGCAAATGATCCGTGCTGAAATAGCACGGGAAATATTGGAGCAAAACGGAATTGCCGCTGTAATCGTAAATAAAAAGGACAGCAGTTATCCAATTTTTGGAATGTGTGAAGTCCATGTGCCCGCAAGTGACCTGTCTCAGGCCCAAACAATACTAACTAATGAAGAAGCGCTTAAACAATCTGAATAACTTACAGCAACGGACCATTACTGGGCTTGCCGGAGTATTCGTCATCATTAGTTGTATCCTTTACAGTGACTGGACATTTTTATTGCTCTTCTGCGCAATCAGTTCCCTGACCCAGCTGGAATTTTATAAACTGCTTGGATTGGACGGAAACCAACCTTTAACATATTATGGTACATTCTGTGGCACAGTAATGATATTACTTGCGTATCTGATAGAGCAAGAGATCGTGGCATTTGAAAACTATTTCATTATCAGTCCATTGCTGTCCATGATCTTCTTTATCAAGCTCTATAAAAAGAATGACCTGAAACCTTTTACCAACATAGGGTTTACTTTTTTGGGGATTATTTACGTCGCTTTGCCATTTGCGCTGATCATCGTGATGGCCATGCGTGGGGGAATTTATAACTATGAAATCGTCCTGGGGAGTCTCTTGTTATTGTGGGCTTCGGACATAGGCGGTTATTTTGCGGGGACCAAATTCGGGAAAAGGAAGCTATTTGAACGCATTTCACCTAAGAAGTCATGGGAGGGAGCGATGGGCAGCGCAGTGTTTGCAGCATTCATTGCATTTGCCCTCGGGCATTATTTCCGTACCTTCGAACCTTGGAAATGGTATTGCATTGGAGCGATTATTGTGGTGGTAGGAACCTATGGCGACCTGGTCGAATCCTTGTTCAAGCGTAGTATTGCCATTAAGGATTCGGGAAGCAGCATACCGGGTCATGGCGGCTTTTTAGACCGTTTCGACGGATTATTGCTATCAGCACCATTTATAGTTACTTTTTTGAAGTTATTTTCCTGATCAAAGCAGCTTTATAGTAAGTACAGGCAATGCCTAGGGTATCGGGTCGTTTGTAACTTGGGAACAGATTTTGATATGTTGTTCGCAATGAGTGTTTTGAAAGAAAAATAGCGTATTAATAATCTTGGTAAACTTAATCTTCGCAGGCCGGATTGAACATTGATAAGGGTCTTGAAGCATAATCTGGAACGAATGAAAAGGAGTTTTTTAATTTTTTTCTTGGCGCTAGCGGGAATATTGGGTGTTCGGGATTTATATGCTCAGGGTGAACAGAAAGCAATCATATTTTCCGGTGTGGTAGTCGGTGGTAAATCTACCGAAAGACTACCTGGTGCTACTATTTTTATTGTCAATGCGGGTCGCGGAACATTGGCGAAAGGCGATGGTTCATTTACAATTCCGGTGTTTCCGGGCGATAGCATTGTATTTAGCTACGTGGGTTTCAAGAAGCAATACCATGTTGTTCCAAGAAATTATAACTCAGACATCTATTCTGCCATTGTAGCCTTGCGTGAGGATGTCGTAACACTTTCAGGCGTAACGATCTATCCCTATTCGACTGAGGAAGAATTCAAAAGAGCATTTCTAGCATTAAAATTACCTGATCAGGCTGACCGCGATGCATTGGCAAAGAGCACTGATCCCGACTATATTAACAGAATGGCGGCGCAGGTGCCTAATAATGCCCAAACGAATTACCGTTATTCCATGGACCAGCTACTCTTCGGTCGGGAATCTGCGGCCAATAAGGGTTTTGCTACCACGTTCCCATTCTTGAATCCTTTTGCCTGGGCTAATTTTATCAAATCGGTTAAGAAAGGTGATTTGAAACAAAAAGACTGGCGGAAAGACTTGAATGCTGCTCCCAGAGAAAATATTACCAAACAGGATTTTATAGCGCCTGTTCCGATTAATAATGATGCCAAGAAAAACGGGAATAACTAATTTCGTTTTAAAGGATTGGCGTCGGAGTAAATCTCAATAACGCTACTATTTCTCCGTCAAAGACAGCGTAATGCTGCTGACTGACCCACTCTCCCAGGTTAATGTACTTGGAGCGAGCGCTTACATCCATATCGAGTACCAGGTGGCGGTGGCCGAAGATGTAATAGTCGTGGTGTTGTTTTGACTCAATTTCGCGGCAATACTGGAATAGCCATTCATTATCTGCTCCTAAAAATCGCTCCTCGCCTTTGTTGACATTAGCGATCCTGCTTCTTTTCGACCATTCCATCGCAATCCACATGCCGACATCAGGGTGGACTATCCTGAAAATAGTTTGAAAGAACTGATTTTCGAAGACCTTCTTTAAAAATTTATAAGTACTATCGCCCGGACCAAGTCCGTCGCCGTGCCCGATCAGTATTGTTTTTGATCCTGCATGGGTATGGAATGTGAAGCCTACTGGATTTCTGTAAATCGCTGCGCCAACTTCCTCGGTCAGGTAGCCGGACATCCACATATCGTGATTGCCTGTGAAGATGATCAGCTCAATGCCTTTGTCGGATAGCTCTGCCAATTTGCCCAGTAACCTCACAAAGCCGCGGGGGACTGTTTTTTTGTATTCAAACCAGAAATCGAAAATATCACCGACCAGAAATATGGTTTGTGCATCATGCTCAATCGATTCCAGCCAGCGTACTATGAGTTTTTCCCGCTCCCGGCTCTTGGGAAGCGACGGCACGCCGAGGTGGAAATCAGATGAAAAATAAACACGCCTTCCAGGCTGCAGGGTAATAGATTTTTGCTCGAATTGGGGATTCATGGATTGCTGCAATTGGACTGCAATTTACAATCTTCCTCGCAAATGATGCCCGATTATATCACATCATCGTGTAGTGCTTTTTAATCGTATAATATTCAGTTCATTATATACATTTGTAATGTCAATACGCTCAATCTTCTAAACACACAGGTTATGAGAAATCTCCAAAAAGTAGCAGGCATTACGTATTTGCTGGCGCTTTGTTCAATGACGACATTTGCCCAAATCCGAATCAATGACCCGGGGAAAGTAGTGGAAAGACAGGCTGAAAACAGGGCTAACCGAAAAGTGGATCAGGCAGTTGACAAAGGTTTTGATTCGCTTGAAGAAGGGATTGGAAATCTGTTTAAGAAGAAGGATAAGAAAAGTAATGAAAACAATGGTACTACAAATCCGGAAGCTGGCAAGGCGGGTACTGCAAGTGAGCAACCGGCAAACGTAGGAAATGAGGAAACTGCTCAGAAACCCGTAAAAGCTACATTGAAATCTTACAGCAAGTTTGATTTTATCCCGGGAGAGAAAGTCGTAGCGGTGGAGGATTTTTCGCAGGATGCAGTGGGCGATTTTCCTGCCAAATGGAATACCAATTCTGCTGGCGAAGTGGTGACTATTGAAGGAACGGAAGGAAAATGGTTGATGCTAGGCCCCGAGGGCGTCTTTTATCCGGAATTTGTAAATGGTTTACCAGAGAATTTTACACTTGAATTCAATTTAGCGACCACTTCTGAGTTTAGTTTTTATTCAGGCTTCCTCCGGACTATCATTGCCGAAGTAGCAAATGCTTCCAAAGACTTCACCAAATGGAAATGGTATGACGGTGACAAGGCCAATGGAATGGAAATAGGTTTGCATCCATATAATGCCGGCGGAACAGAGGGAATGTCATTTTTTAATGTCTTTACTGATGAACCATCTACTTCGCTCATGAAAAACGAAAAAAGCATTCCTGCTCTCCACGTGCCGGACCATAACGTTGTAAAAGTGTCCATTTGGCGTCAAAAAGGACGTTTTAGATTATATGTAGACGATTATAAAGTTTGGGATTTGCCCAGGGCATTCAACCCCGAGCGGAAATATAACTTCATAGGCTTTTCTAACCATTCCTATGAAGGGGACAACCGCTACTTCATCAATAATTTGAGAATAGCGGTCGGAGCGCCTGATACCCGCAGCAAACTGATCACCGAAGGCAAGTTTTCGACGACTGGTATTTTGTTTGACATCAATTCAGCCACGATCAAACCCGAGTCTTTCGGCGTGCTGAAAGAGATAGCGAATGTACTGACTGAAAATGCAGATGTCAAGGTGAAAATCATTGGCCATACCGATTCTGATGGGGATGACTCAGGCAATTTATCATTATCTAAAAAGCGTTCAGAGGCGGTGAAGGCAGCATTATCGAAAGACTTCGGAATAGAAAGCGCCAGATTGGAAACCGACGGAAAAGGGGAGGGGGAGCCTGCATCACCCAATACCACGCCAGAAGGAAAAGCAAATAACCGGCGGGTTGAATTTGTTAAAATGTAATGCAAATATGGTTTTTAAAGTGTCTCTTTCTAGCTTGCGGCCATTAAAACCGAACTAAGATGAGAAGGTACTTGAATTTAATAGTAGTGTTTGCACTGTTGCTTTCTGCAACTTGGGCAAGCGCGCAAAATGTGAAGAAAATTGCGGTGGACAAGCAGCGTGCTGTTCAATGGAAGCCTGCAAATGGTCAGTATTATTTCAGCCATTCACTTGTTTTTGACTATGAAAATAAGGCTGATAAGACAAAAGGGACATTGAAGATTTACGTGGACCCGGTAACAGGGGCAATGTGTTTCAGGAAGGAAAGCAGTTTCGGTCAAAGCGGCAAAGCGTATGATTTTATCATCGGATTTCCTGACGGAAAGTACATTTACTGCGGTGCAGACGAAAAAGGCAAGAAAATAAAAGTGACTGAAATGGTGAAGGAATTCAAGCCTGATGCTGATACCAAGACGCAGCAAAAGGAAGATTTTATTACCTATTGCGTTCCAACTGGCAACAAGCGTCAAGATTTTGACCTGGAAAGTGCGGAATACGACCTCAGTTACGCCACTTCTGAGACCAAGGACAAATTATGGCTTACCAAAACGCCTTTTAGCATTTATGCGCTGTATGGAATTGAATTTGTGGAAGGTACGGTCAGTCTGCCAGTCTCATTTGATTATATGTACCTCCTTCCACCCAACGACCTGATCACCGAATTGAATGCGAAAGATGCCACATTGAAGTTGAGCAGCTTTGGCCGCGACCCTTTCACAGCGATCACAAAAGGATACCAGGAAGTGAAGGTTAATGACTGATAAAATTCATGAACCAGCATTGTTTGAATGCTGGTTCATGAATAGTTTTCTATGCATTTTCAGCTTCTGTGCGTTCCGCCATTACTTCGGATAATGGCCTCATATTAGCCGGAATGACCGGTTCTGCTTCTTCCTCAGCGGTATATGGGAACACATCCAGAATAGGTGTCAGTGTGATATCCGTGGTTTCGTAAGGAATCAGGAAGTTGCGCATGCTTTCATTGATCCTGTCCAATGCCTGCTGAATTCCGTCCGCATTGACTAGCATATAATTTACGATTTTCTTCTCTTTTCCGCTTTTTTCGTCTACCGAAAAATAGATCACCTTCGCTTTAAACCATTGTTCTCCCTCCTCATACGCGAACAGGTCCGCGAGACGAAACTTTGTGATACTGCTCACGCTGAAATCACTGGCACCAGTCACGATCTGTTTGTATAATCTCGCCTCGGATTCCGTGTACGAAACCGCGTCCACGAGATACACTTCATTGATTGTTTTCAGGCTTCCCGCTTCATCCTCCTTTTGATACCGAATTTTCCCTAAATACCAGCTCGCCATAATTTTTATTGGTTGTTTATAAAGTCTGCAAATGTAGAAGCTTGGGTCAATGCTTGCAAAAAAATAAAACCTTAAAGTAATAATCCCCGATCCGTGTATGCGTTCTGATACCTACTGTTTAACTTGCGAAAAATACATTCAGAATGAAAAAGAACATTTGTTTTGTTGCAATCTTCCTGGTAATGGGCGTTTTAGCGGGCTGTGGGGTTGGTCGCCAGGTTTCGGAAGCGAAGACTTTCGGAGATTGTAAATATGATATTGCATCGGTCGACAGCGTGTATCTCGCTGGAATTGATATTCGTGAATTCAAAAATATCAAAGGTTTCGGCGACCTGGATCTGGCCCGGTACCCGGGATTGGCCATGGGGCTTTTGAGAAAAAATGTACCGCTTGATTTGCGTGTAAACCTTGACATTACCAATCCTACCAAGAGACGCGCGGCGATCAATCAGCTGGAATATAAAGTGTTACTATCGGATAGCGAAATATTTAACGGGTACCTGAGCCAACTGATTGAAGTGTTACCAGGCACCGGAAGCACACGAGTACCAATAAGATTGAAGGCGAATGCATATCAGCTACTCAACGACAACAAAACCCGCGACCAGTTTGTGAATATGATTATGTCATTAACAGGCAGATCAGACGCAAAGCCAACGAAATTTACGGTTAAAGTGAAACCAACGCTCGATCTGGCCGGAAAGCAAGTTGACTATCCAGGCTACATTACATTTGAAAAAGAAATAACGAGCAAAATGATTTCAGGGTCTCGCTGATTCCCTAAGAAATCCTACATTGATAACAAGTACAACGCATTGCTTTGAAGCTATTTTTAGATAACCCTCATTTACTTGAATATTTCGGGCTGGTCGTCGTCCTGCTTTTGCTGTTTGGCGCCACTTTTTTCTTCAAGAATCTGGTCGTTGTCAGAAAGTGGTCTGGATTGGGGCTGATCATTGTTCCGATCGTCTATTTTTATCTACTGCTGGATGCATATGTGCTCAATATTCCGCTCACTGACGATTTCAATCTACTTGAAACTATCTATGATTTAAAGCATGCACCCGATTTTCTCAGTGCGATCAAGAGTCTTTTTGAGCAGGTTAATCAGCACAGATTTGCTTTTGAAAGGATCGTGATGTTGCTCATGGTGTTCTTCACGGGCACCGTGAACATTAAATTGCAGATCTTTCTGGGTAATTTCTTTCTGCTGGGCATTCTTTATCTTTTGTTTCTTTCTTTCAAAAAGGAGAATATTTCATGGTACTATTTTATCCCGGTACCCTACATGATCTTCAACCTGATCTTCTTTGAGAATGCATATTGGGGCATTGCAGCATTGCAGAACACGCCGCTGATATTTTTCGCCTTTTTATCGGCCTACGGGCTGTCAAGAGGCGATCAGAAAGGCTGGTACTTAGGACTGGCAGCCGCATTAGTCACCACATTCACCAGCGGTAGTGGCTTACTTACCCTCATTATCGGTTTAGTGATATTGTTGTTCCAAAAGCGGTTTAAGCTTTTGCTCTGGTGGCTGGCTGCAATGGTCGCTATCATTCTTTTCTACTTCCTTTTTGACTACCAGTTTGTTTCTTCGCCCGGTGAAAAAGTGTGGGTGCATCCAATCTTCAACCTGGTATCCATTTTCGGTTTTTGGGGAAATGCGCTATACCTGGATGTTCGGCACCCACTCGTTTCAAGCTTTCATACAGATCTGATCTGGTGTGTGGTACTGGGAGCAGGAATAGGCGTGCTTTTTGCGGGTTGGCTATTCAGGATTTTGATCAAAAAGAAACTCCTATGGAGCGATTGGTTTTTGTGGGGAGCATTAATGTTCGCAATGGGCACCGGCGCGATGTTCGTAATCAGCCGACCGATCAATAACTACCTCATGTATGGCGGGAATGTGTTTTCCAGGCGGTACATGACATTCGGGATCGCGCTGCTGGCAACGGTCTATGTGTGTTTGGTCATCCTGGTAAAGGATTTCAGAAGTTTGAAAAGGATAGTCGCCGGTATAGCAATGCTTGCATTCATGGGCCTGAATTTTGTCAGCTACTATCTGTCTATTTTTCAAATCAGGAAACTGCACGACGAGCTGGCAATTGACAGTTACTACTGGAACAACTACAATACTTTTTTGACAGTAGGAGAGAAATTCAGCGACATCCCTTTCTGGAACCACCCTACCAGAATGCGCGACCTGATCAAGAACCTGCAATCATCTGGACTGAGTGATTTTTATCAGAACTATTCAATTCCGGATCATCAAAAGCTGATTTCGGAAACGGGTAAGGTTAGCCAACCATTCAAAGGTGAGTTTGACGCTAAATTTCAGTACCGTAATGGAGAAAGTAATCTGCCAGCCAAGTACTTCAAATTTCAGGTAATTCCTGACGAGGAAAATTTTAAACCTTCTTACTTTGTGCTGGCATCGAAACAACATACGATAGTTTTACCAGCAGTACCGGTAGCAAACTCGCCTCAGGATTTTTTGAAAAAAGCCACTTATTATAGTAACAACTACCAGTACTCGCTTTATAAAATAAAACTGCCCGCCGGGACTTACGATGCCTGGATCATGTCACCTGATCCGCAACGGCCCGGGAAATGGCAGTCATTGCCTACGGGAAAAAAGGTATTGTTTTATTAAAGAACCCATCCTTTATCATTATGCAAATACTTACATACAATCTGAACGGAATCCGGGCAGCTTTGAAAAACGGCTTATTAGAATGGCTTAGCTCAAAGTCCGTGGACATCCTCTGTTTTCAGGAAGTAAAAGCAACGCCCGACGTCGTTGATCTTTCGGGTTTCGAAGCATTAGGTTATGAGCTTGTTGGCTGGCATGCGGCGGTCAAAAAAGGGTATAGCGGCGTCGCTATTTTTTCGAAGATCAAGCCAGATCAGGTTATTGCGGGCTGTTCCATTCCGGCTTATGATATGGAAGGCAGAGTCCTGAGGGCTGATTTTGGAGATATTACGGTACTCAATTGCTATTTCCCGTCGGGTACCAGCGGGGACATTCGTCAGTCTGTAAAAATGGCTTTCCTCGCCGATCTGTATAATTGGGTCGATGAACTTCGGAAGGAGCGGCCTAATCTGATCATTTGTGGTGACTATAACATTGCGCATACTGAAATTGACATTCACGATCCGGTACGGAATAAAAAGTCATCGGGTTTTTTGCCAGAGGAAAGAGCGTGGATGTCGAAATGGTTTGAGAATGGCTACACCGATGCTTTTCGGTTTAAAAATCCCGATCTGCGTGAGTATTCCTGGTGGACTTATCGCGCCGGCGCCAGAGGTAATAATAAGGGTTGGCGGATCGATTACATTTCTGTGTCCAACACAATTCAGGACCGGATTGTAGCCAGCAGACAGTATAATGATGCCGTGCATTCCGACCACTGTCCGGTATGGCTGGAAATACAGTAAATTTTGTATTTTTGATAAAAGCAAGAATCAAAAACGCGTAGTTATGGATATGCCAATGCCGGTAACTTTGAAGATGGGCGACCTGATGAGTGAGGAGGAATTCTTTCAGTTTTGCCAAATGAACGACACACTAGAGTTCGAAAGGGACTCACAAGGAAATATTATATTGATGTCTCCGACAGGATCATTTACGGGAAATTTAAATTTGAGAGTTTCCGGGCAGTTGTATTTATGGAATGAAGAAAACTGCCTTGGCGAAGTTTTCGATTCTTCAACAGGTTTTACATTACCCAATGGTGCAGTCCGTTCTCCGGATGTATCCTGGATCAGACAGGAACGCTGGGATATGCTTTCCCAAGATCAGAAAGAAGGATTTGCACCAATCTGCCCCGATTTTGTAATTGAAATCCGTTCTAAATCAGATGGTCTGAAATATCTGCTGGACAAAATGTCGGAATACATCGCAAACGGCAGTCAGCTAGGATGGCTGATCGACAGGTTTGAAGACAAAGTATATGTTTACAACGCTGATAAGTCAGTTGTTATACATGAATCTCTACAGGTAATGCTTTCAGGAGAAGCTGTACTTCCTGGTTTTACATTGAATCTCGGAGCGGTGATCAAATGATTTATCATTATTTCGCTTCCTCATAAATCTGTTCGCATTGTTTCGTTACTTTCTCATTTATAAGCCATTTGGCATGCTTTCGCAGTTCAGCCGTGAGGGCGACCATGCTACATTGGCCGATCTAGATTTTGAATTTCCCAAAGACATTTATCCCGTTGGCCGCCTGGATGCAGACAGCGAAGGTTTGCTGCTTTTGACCAATGACAATTTTCTAAAAACAAAGCTCCTCGAACCTAAAAACCGACATACCAGAACGTATTATGTGCAGGTGGAAGGCGATGTCACAACCGAAGCGTGCAAGCTAATGAGCTCCGGCGTGGCGATATCCATTAATGGTAAACGGTATCAAACGCTTCCTGCCGAGGTAATATCCATTGCGGAGCCCGTACTCCCGGAGAGAGATCCACATATCCGTTTTCGGAAAAATATCCCTACTTCCTGGGTTTCCCTTACCCTGCATGAAGGCAAAAATCGCCAGGTAAGGCGAATGACTGCGGCTGTGGGTTTTCCCACGCTGCGATTAGCCCGCTGGTCGATCGGGAAAATTTCTTTGGCCGATAAAAACGGGAATTTGCCTAACCCAGGGGACGTATGGGAAGTTACGGCCAAAGAAGCACGGCGCTTTTACGATTGATCCTACCAAAACAGCATTGCGCTCTTGCCAAACCGGAGAGAAGGGTTAATTTTGTACATAACCTGTTCTTAAAATACCGCTACTAATTGGCAAAGGCACATAAGGAAACCCCACTTAACAAACAATACAACGAGATTAAGGCCAAGTACCCGGGAGCACTGCTGCTTTTCAGGGTGGGTGATTTCTACGAGACATTTGGAGAAGACGCCATCCGGGCTTCCAAAATTTTAGGTATTGTCCTTACCCGTCGTAACAATGGCGGATCGCACGAGGAACTGGCAGGTTTTCCACATCATTCCCTTGATAATTATCTTCCGAAACTGGTTCGTGCAGGCGAGCGTGTGGCGATTTGCGACCAGCTGGAAGATCCCGCAACAGCAAAAGGCATTGTTAAACGCGGAGTGACCGAGCTGGTTACGCCCGGCGTTTCATACAATGATAATGTCCTCGATATCCGCAAAAACAACTACCTGGCGGCAGTACATGTAGGGCCGGACAATTTGTACGGGATCGCATTCCTTGACATCTCGACCGGAGAGTTTATGACTTCGCAGGGAAATGCTGCCTATGTTGACAAAATGCTTCAAGGTTTCGGTCCTGCGGAGGTTTTATTTTGCAAAAAACACAGACAAGAATTCAATCAACTCTTTGGTGGAAAGTACCATACTTACCAGCTGGAAGACTGGTGCTTCGGCTATGACTATGGTTATGAGCGGCTTACAACACATTTTCAGACTACTACATTAAAAGGGTACGGAATTGAGTTGCTGCCGATGGGGATCATTGCAGCTGGCGTAATCCTACATTATCTGCATGAAACAGAGCACAAGGAAATTGCGCATATCGGCCGCATTACCCGTCTGGAAGAGGAAAAGTACGTTTGGCTGGACCGTTTTACGGTAAGAAATCTCGAACTGGTATACCCGCAGCAGGAAGGTGGCGTGCCGCTGATTCAGATATTGGACCAAACGGTGACGCCAATGGGCGCGAGACTTTTGCGTAAATGGATGGTTTTGCCGCTCAAAGAAAAGCTACCGATCGAAGAAAGGCTCAACACAGTAGAGCATTTTCTGAATAATGACGACCTGCATGATTCGGTTATCCAGTATTTAAAGCAAATAGGAGATCTGGAACGCCTTATTTCCAAAGTTGCGGTGAGGCGGATCAATCCCCGCGAACTGGTTCAGCTCAAAAGATCTTTGAAACAGATAGGACCTATCCAACATCTGCTATCCCGGCTTTTAGAGGAAGAAGAAACAAAATCAGGGAAGAAGGGATCCGGCAAAAAAGGGTTAAACCCGGCTCTCGCCATCCTGAAAAAATATGCCGATCAGCTTAATCCCTGCGATTTTCTGGTTGAAAAAATAGAAAACGAACTGCGTGAAGATGCTCCCGTACTTTCTAATCAGGGGCGGATGATCAAAAGTGGCGTGAATGGGGAGCTGGATGAGCTGCATGCGATTTCTTATGAAGGAAAAGATTATCTGTTGAAGCTTCAAAACAGGGAAATCGAGCGTACGGGCATTGGTTCATTGAAAATTGCTTACAACAAAGTTTTCGGGTATTATCTGGAAGTGACTCACGCACATCAGAATAAGGTACCTGTTGACTGGATCAGAAAGCAGACATTGGTGAATGCTGAACGTTACATTACGCCGGAACTGAAAGAATACGAAGAGAAGATACTGAATGCGGAAGACAAGATTTCAACAATTGAATTCCGGATTTTTAGTGAAATCATGATGACTGCTGCGGAATACGTAAGCACGATTCAGCAAAATGCCCTGGTTATTTCAACATTGGACGCACTGAGTTCATTTGCAACCACGGCCCGGAAAAATAAATATATAAAACCGGTCATTACAGAGGGCATGGAGCTCGACATTAAGGACGGGCGACACCCGGTGATCGAGCAGCAGTTGCCGCTGGGTGAGAGCTATGTTCCCAATGACCTTTATTTGGACGATACTACCCAACAGATCATTATCATTACCGGGCCTAACATGGCGGGTAAATCTGCATTGCTCAGACAAACTGCCCTGATCGTGCTCATGGCACAAATGGGCTGCTATGTTCCGGCGAAATCAGCCCATATCGGCCTTGTTGATAAAATATTTACGAGGGTAGGGGCCAGCGACAACCTGAGTCGGGGCGAAAGTACATTCATGGTTGAAATGACCGAGACTGCAAGCATTTTGAACAACCTAAGCGACCGCAGCCTGGTACTCATGGACGAAATCGGGCGCGGTACCAGTACCTACGACGGTGTATCCATTGCCTGGGCCATTGCCGAATACCTGCATAGCCAGCCGGATTACAAGCCAAAAACACTTTTTGCAACCCATTACCACGAGTTGAACCAGTTGGCAGACGATTTTCCGCGGATCAAAAACTTCAACGTCGCGGTCAAGGAAGTGGACAACAGGGTTATTTTCCTGCGAAAGCTGAAACCGGGAGGCAGTGCCCACAGTTTTGGTATTCACGTAGCGCAGATCGCCGGCATGCCGCAGCCAATCGTGTTGCGGGCGAGCGAGATTATGCAGCACCTGGAAAAGGACCATGTGGCGCATGAGCATAAAAAAAGGGTGAGGGAGATTCCTAAAAACAACTTCCAGCTAAGTATTTTCGAACCTGCGGATCCGCGTATGGAGGAATTGAAAGAGAAACTCACATTGGTCGATGTCAACACACTTTCACCAATTGAAGCATTACTGAAATTGAATGAGTTTCAGAAAATGATGAAGAATTAACCTGATGAATTATCCAACTATATTTTAAATTCAATCTCCTATAACCTTTTTATGAAAAATACGACGCGTTTTCAGCTGATGGCCATGATGTTCCTCCTGTATTTTATATGGGGCTCGTGGTATGGGCAAATGAGCAAGTACCTGTTCACGGCCCTTGGGGCGACAGGAGGGCAGGTTGGGAATGCTTACGCAGCCTTTTCAATTGCGCAGATCATTGCTCCCTTTTTCGTGGGTATGATCGCTGACCGTTACTTTGCCGCGCAAAAGGTACTGGGTGTTTTAAGCCTGGCGGGTGCAGCGCTTCTTTTTGTCCTCACAGGAGTCGACGATCCCGATAACTTCTTCTGGATTATCCTGGCTTACTGTATTTCATTTGCACCCATGATGTCGCTCACGACTTCCATCGCCATGCAGCAAGTGACTAATTCTGAAAAGGATTTTCCTGCAATCCGCGTTATGGGAACCGTTTCCTGGATCGTTGTTTCCAATATTATCGGCTACTATGGCTTCGGGGATAATGTGATGATCTTTAAAATTTCGATGGTAGCGTCGGCATTCCTGGGTGTATACTCATTCTTTTTGCCCGATACCCCTCCAAAACCAAGTACAAAAACATCCTTTTCAGACATCCTTGGTCTTGATGCATTCACGCTTTTCAAAGACCGTTCGTTTGCGATATTTTTCATCTCCTCATTGCTGATCTGCATTCCCCTGTCGTTCTACTACGCCATGGCCAACCCTTCTCTAACGGATTCGGGTATGACGAATGTAGAGAACAAAATGTCGTTGGGACAAGCTTCCGAAGTTGTTTTCATGCTGTTAATCCCGCTTGCATTTACCCGCCTGGGCGTTAAATGGATGTTGGTAGTGGGGCTTATTGCCTGGATTATTCGTTTCATCGGGTTCGGATATGGAGATATAAACAACGAATGGCTGCTTTATCTCGCGATCGTACTGCATGGTGTTTGCTACGATTTCTTCTTTGTAACGGGCCAGATTTATACCGATAGCAAGGCTGGTGAAAAATACAGATCTTCCGCCCAGGGCTTGATTTCAATTGCCACTTACGGGATCGGAATGGGTATTGGATCATGGCTGGCCGGTATTGTGGCTGACATGTACACAGTCGACAATGTGAAAAACTGGACCAGCATCTGGATGGTACCCGCTGGGATTGCAGCTGTGGTACTGGTTCTTTTTGTGCTGTTTTTCAAAGACAATAAAATCAAGGCAACTGCATAAAATGAAAAATCCCTGCAAGCGAACACTTGCAGGGATTTTTATATCTTAACGATTGATTAATCGTCGTCGTCATCCGTGATGCTTCTAGCATAGTTTTTGGATCCGCCTCCGCCTTTCTTATAATCGGCTCCGCCTTTTCCGGAACGATCGTCAGACCTTGATTTTCCATGTCCTCCACGATCGCCTCCATGTCCTCCGCGATCTCCGCCACTGCTTTTATAACGGTCACCGCCACCTCCACCTCCACTGTATCCGCCGCCTCCACCGCCACTATATCCTCCGCCTCCGCTGTAACCTCCTCCTGAGCTGCCGCCGGATGATCCAGGGCTGCTACTTGGTCTGTCACTGCTTCCGCCCTCGGTAGGTCTTGGTCTGCTAAATCCTCCTTCTTTTTTGAAGTCGCCTCTTGGAGCTGCACCAGCCTCTTTTTTCTGAGACTCATTCACCACGAGCGGCCTTCCATACATATCTGCTCCGTTCAACTGGCTAATCGCTAGCCTTGCCTCTTCTTCATCAGGCATTTCTACAAACCCGAAGCCTTTGCTCTGACGTGTAATCTTGTCAATGATAATTTTCGCGGAGCTCACTGTGCCGAATTTTTCGAAAGCTTCACGCAGTTCGCTTTCCTTTAACTTAAAAGAAAGACTCCCAACAAAAATGTCCATGGAAACGCCTGTGTTTAATTAATTTTTAGGTTATAAAGATATTTATTTTAGCTGATAAGCTACCACACTGTTTTTCATGAATGTAGGCACATAAACGATTTTTTTGATCGGATCGTAACCTATATCAGCCGAATTGGTTTGATCAGCGCTGGTATCGAGCAACTTTTCCGTCGTTTTATCTGCTTTTACATAATACACGTGGCCAGCCCAGCAAGAAACAATGTACTCGCCTGGCGCTACCTGCTCAATGCCGTCAGTACTTTTATCCATGCCCTCGGCAAGAATAGTAACTTCTTTGGTCGCACTCAATTTTTTCAATGTTCCGCTATCTGCGATCAAAAGATCTGATCCCACTGCCAGCAATCCGTTCGGGCGGGTCAGGTCTTCAAAATAAGTAGAAACCTTGCCGTCTTTAATCAAATGTACTTTTTTTGTATCGGAGTCGGAAACATAAATGTTGCCTTTGGAGTCAATCGTGAGATCATTTAAGAACTTTGAACCTTCAACTTCATGTTTTTTCAGGATCTTACCTGATTTGATATCGATCTCAACCACATCTGTTACGTCGGCGACATACAATTTTGAACCGATAATGCCCATTCCTTTCGGAGCGTTCAGGCCTGTTACCCAATCATTGGCTATCACTTTGCCATCCAGTCCTACTTTCGCGATGCCGCCTTTTCCATCTTTTTCTCCGGGTTTACCGTCAATCAGAGCTACATAAAGTATTTTATTCTGAGCGCTGTAAAGAACAGATTCGGGAATAGGCAATGAGCCGTCGGTAGACCAAAGTTGTGTTAATGTATGCTGCGCCTGAACAGTTACCAGCGTAAAAGCCGATAATAATGTAGAAAGTAGAATGTGTTTGATTTTCATAAGGTTTGAGTTGTAAGGAGATCGAATTCAAGTTATTTTTCGATCATTAACCAAAGCTAAATAAAAATGCCCAAACTGATTAAGCCGGGCATTTTTTAATTTTTTTTACTATTTAATTCGGTACCAGATCAATTGGTCTTCATTTGGCATGATACCGGACTCTGACTATTTTTTCTTCTTCGCTTTTTTCTTGGTAGAAACTACGGGTGCCTCCACCGTTTTGGTCAGGTCATTGATACGGATGTTGCGGAATTTCAGCTCCGACCCGTGTCCCAAAAATCCAAGGTGACCGCTGGTACGGCTCAGTCCGGGATGCTCTTTGTGATCCACCGTGCCGTTTTTGCTGGCTTCCGCCAAGTCTCCGTCAAGAATTACTGTTCCGTTCAATGTTACTTTTATTTTAGATCCCTGAACGCGCATTTCTTCATAGTTCCATTCGCCCAGTGGTTTCAAAAATCCTCTTTTGGCAGGAATAATACCATAAGCTGAGCCGTGGTATTGATACTCATGCAGATCTTTGTAAACATCCGCGTCATTGTCCAGGATCTGGATTTCGGTTCCTACATAAGCGGCGTCACCTTCCATTGGAGTTCTGATCCCCAGTCCATTATTGGCTCCCGGTGTAAGCTGGAATTCAAAACGAAAATCGAAATCACTGTACTCATCTTTGGTATAAAGGTTACCGGAGCCGCCTTTTTTGGGATCAACGACCAGTTCGCCGTTTTCAATGAAGTAGTCGGTTTTATTGCCAACCCATTCAAACATATTGGTACCGTCAAAAAGGAGCTTGAAACCTTCTTTCTTTTCAGCCTCAGGCAATGCAAACTCAGGGCGCGGGATTTCGCGAACGTACACATCCCGGTAGTTGATCTGGTTGCCGTGCGCCTGCAATTCAAGTTGTTCTTTTGCGAAAATCGGCAGATTGCGGTCCCAGTAATTTTCCAGTACCACATTGTCCACCACATTCTCACCATTCAAATCCACCGAAACCCGGTCGCCGATCATGGTAATGTGGAAAGTGTTCCAGTCACCGATCGCATTGTCAGCCAGTTTGCTTGGTTTGCTTGGATTTTTCTGATTGTTATAAAGTCCTCCTGAGCCCACCTGCGCGCCTACGCTCACACGTGATGTATCCCAGATCTGTACCTGCGGTGTGCCGCGAAGGTATATTCCTGCGTCGCCGTCTTTCAGAATCTTCCAATCGACATACATTTCAAAATCGCCATACTGCTTCACAGTAGCTAGGTTATCGCCATGACCGGAGAAAACGAGTTCGCCGTCTTTCGCATACCAATCTTTATGAGCTGCATCATCCGCTTTTTTCTGTTTGGCAGCCAACGTATCAGGGCTCATTTTGCCACGCGCGATCGGATTTTCAACTAATCCTTTCCAACCAGCCAGGTCTTTTCCATTGAACAATGGAACAAAACCTTCACCAGTCGGCAGTTCCGACAAGTGCTTGCGGATGGATTCTTTTTGGTAATCGCTATCCTTGCCTGTCAGTATGGTCGCCGTTTTGGAAAGCAACTCACGGATTTCGGCGCTGTACAGGTTTTTGTTGGCCAATGCGATGGTCATCACAGCTTGTGCAGCCGCTTGCTGCGTAGCCGCATTGTCGAGGTATTTGCCTGCGAAAAGCAATGCATTGAATGTTCTATATTTAGATAATTCTTTCAGGATCAGCTCCTTCTGAGCATCGGTTTTGGCCAATGCCATCGCTTCACGCAGCATAATGACCTTGATAGCAGCCGTTTTCGGGGACTTGGCAGTAGCCGCTACATATCCTGATAATGCGGCATTTAGCTCTTCTGCGTCAGTAGTTTTCTTTGCGATGGCTAGCAATTCATTGGCCGCGCTGGCATCCGTCCAGGAAGCTAATGATTGGATCGCTGCCTTTTTAATAGCCGCATCGCCGCTTCCGTAAGCCGAAACGACAGAAGACAATGCTTTTTTGCCACCGATACTGGCCAGTACCGCCAGGTAATTCGCCTGTTTGTCAGCGGGAGAGGCCTGGATTTGTTTCAGGATCAGATCGCTTTGGGCAGTCACATCACCGGAACCCTTCACACCCGCACTGATCGCTTTTTGAACCGCGGTGATTTCTTCTGCACTCCCGCTAGCATTCAGCAATGTAAACAGCTGAGGCAGGTCGTTGCTGGTCGCAAGTGATTTCAATGCATCATATGCCGATTTTTTGACCTCAGGATTAGTACTTTTCAAAAGCGCCGACACAACAGCTAATTTCGAACTTGCAGCTCTTGCAGCCAGTACATCAATAACCGCAGGCTGGGCCGAAGCTGGCAAACCTGGCAACGCAGTAGCAAGCTGGTCAACGAGTTTGTCACCCTTGATGGTTAGCAAACTGCTTTTGACGGTCGCAATATCCTCCGCAGTACCGGATTTTAAAACAGACAACAAACCTGCTACACTTGCCTCTTGGCCGATTTTACCGGCAGCCCAGATAGCGGCCTTCTTCACTTTCGGATCTTTTGCATTCATTGATTTCAGAACAACCGGCAATGCATCTTTCGAATCGGCGCGGCCCAGCATTGTGATGATCTCAGCCTGTACTTCCGGTTTTGCTTTTTTCAATGCATTCAGCCACGGCGTGGTACCGTCGGCCATCAGGTATTTCTGGCCCAGTTTCAAAGCTGCAGCACGATATTGTGCGTCTGTACTTTGCAATGCATTGACCAGCACCGGAACAGATTCACGCTTTTTAATGTCAGCGTAAACTTTCAATGCAGACGAACGGGTAGCGTTTTGCTTTGCGTCCGGGGTATTTTTGATGAGCGCCAAGGCTGCTTTTTCAGCTGCGGGAGCACTTCCATTTTCTGCAAGTCTGGCGAGATATTTAATGTAAACCGCTGTGGCATCGGCTTCATCGTAGCCGTAAGCCACTTTTTGAGCTGCTGCCGCTAAAATAGGTTCAGAAGAAGGAACGCCGATTTCGGAAAGGGCGTACAAACTTACTTTGCGTAAATTGAGGTCACTATTGGTCGCAGTTTTTTCAATGGTACCTGCTGCTTCTTTGTAGCGGCTGGCTCCCAATGCTTCCGTAATGGCGATCTGGCTGGCGCCCGAGGCTCCGGCCAATGCTTGCAATAACGCTGCTCCGGCTGCTGGCGAGGCGATTCTTGCCAAAGCCCTGGAAGCTGGTCCTGCCAGTCTCTCGTCCGTCAGATAGGATTTCAAAACATTCACAGACTCGTCCTTACCAACAGTTTGAATCTGATAAATAAGGAAATTTTTGCTGTCTGGATCATTCACTTTTGAAAGCGCCTCACCATAAGCTTCGGCGGCTGCCTGACGTAATGGTTCTTTGCCTGCCTGCGACGCGTAGTAGGTAAAACCACCCAATGCATACTGAATTTTGGTATTATCTCCCTTGCCAAGCGGCGTCAGCATGGAGGCGATCTGCACCAGGCCTGGTTTGCCAAGCTGGGCAAGCTCTTCCATGTTCTTTTTTAATGCGGCTTCATTCTGCGAAGGGAATTTGGACAATAACCCCGTCACCTTGGCGGTCAACGAGTTGTCTGTCTGGGCCATAACCTGCATTGCGATCAGGCAGAGGGCCAGTATGGTATATAATTTTCTTTTCATTTGGGTTGAAGCTATTGGCATACAGCTTTTAGCTATTAGCTGTTAGCTTTTTTGAGTTCGGTTTAATAGAATAGGATGTTTTCTAAATCGTCCAGGGGCCGCGCATGGGCTGGTTGATCAGACGGTTCGCACCTTCATCATCAATGAATTCCTGTTTTTCAGGATCAAATTTCAATGAGCGTCCCAGTCTTAATGCAGCAAGTCCCATGTTGACGATAGTACATGACCGGTGGCCATTTTCCTCGTTAAGGGCAAACTTTTTACGGTTTTTAACAGCATCTACAAAGTCAGTTACCTGCGGTTCCGGGTCGGGGAAAGCAGCCAGTTTCTTTTCAAGATCAGGAATGTCGGATTGGAAATTCTGATAAAGCTTTCCTTTCGGTCCTTCAATGTAGGCTACCTTTTCATCTTTGGCTTCCCCATCGAGCACGATCTGGCAACCGTCGGCATAGGTGTAGGTAATGCGTCGCCAGGTGCCTACGGCTTCGGTATGCTGTTGTGGGGCGTCAATTTCGACACTTACCGGGCTGGTATCGTCTTTGCCGAGGAAATATTGAATGGGGTCAATATAATGCTGGCCCATATCGCCAAGCCCACCGCCATCATAATCCCAATATCCACGGAAAGTCTGGTGAACGCGGTGTTCACTGTACGGCTTGTAGGGAGCAGGGCCCAGCCACATTTCGTAATCCAGTTCCGCTGGGACGGGCTGGGGCGCATTGTTGGTTTTGCCTACCCAGTAAAATTTCCAGTCAAAACCGGTATGCTTGCTCACGGTCACTTTCAATGGCCAGCCTAGCAAGCCGCTCTGAACTAACTTTTTAATGGGTTTTACGGTCGTTTTCATGCCGTAAAAATTATCTTCAAACCTGAACCAGGTATTAAGGCGAAATATTCTACCATGCTGCTGAACGGCTTCTACCAAACGCTTTCCCTCTCCAATGGTACGAGTCATCGGTTTTTCACACCAAACATCCTTACCAGCACGCGCTGCGTCGGCGGCAATGATCCCGTGCCAGTGCGGAGGAGTAGCCACGTGCACAATGTCCACCTCGGGAAGTTGGATCAGCTCGCGATAGTCCGAAAAGGTTTTTACACCCTTATCCACCATGCCCACTGCAATGTCCAGATGCTTTTTGTCGACATCACACAATGCCACCACTTTGGTACCTGCATAAGGAATATGTCCGCGGCCCATCGAGCCGGTTCCTATAATGGCCTTGGTCAACTGGTCACTGGGGGCGATGTAGCCCTTGCCGAGGACGTGACGCGGTACAATTGAAAATGTGGCCAGCGTCGCCAGTGAGCCTTTGATGAACTTTCTCCTGGACGCAGAGGTGCCTTTCTTTTCTTTCATTGGTTAAGGATATTTTAGGAAATACAAATTATTAATAAGTAGTTGTGAAATTATGACAATAGTTGGAATGTAGCAAAACAAGCTGCGTGTTCGTGAACATTAATTCAGAATTACCCAATAATGCCTATCATTTCGACTTACATTCCTATGTAATCATTGGCTGATCATAGCGGAATATTGCCATGCTTTTTACGGGGTAGGACATCTACTTTGTTTTCGAGCATTTCAAAAGCTCTGATCAGTTTTTCACGGGTTTGTTCCGGGTAAATCACTTCGTCTATATAACCACGATAAGCTGCGCGGTAGGGATTGGTGAATTTTTCTTTATAGTCATCAATTTTTTCCTGAAGCTTCTCCTCCGGGTTTTCAGCCTGGGCGATTTCTCTTTTAAAAATAATCTCGGCCGCGCCGCTGGCTCCCATTACAGCAATTTCGGCACTGGGCCAGGCAAAGTTCATATCCGCACCAATGTGCTTGGAATTCATTACATCATAAGCGCCCCCGTACGCCTTGCGGGTAATGACGGTGATACGCGGTACCGTCGCTTCGCAAAATGCGTAAAGCAATTTCGCGCCATTAGTGATAATTCCGTTCCATTCCTGATCGGTACCGGGCAGGAAGCCGGGTACATCTTCAAGTACCAGTAACGGAATGTTGAAGCAATCGCAAAAGCGTACAAATCGGGCTGCTTTTTGGCTCGCGTGGATGTCGAGGACACCGGCCAGGACCGCGGGCTGATTGGCAATGATACCAATGCTCCGGCCTGCAATGCGGGCAAAACCTACAACAATGTTATCTGCAAAATGTTGATGTACTTCTAAAAAACTGTCCGCATCGGACAATTCTGAAATGACATCCCGCATATCATAGGGCTGATTGGCGCTGTCGGGGATAATGGTATTTAATGCTGGCCGCAGCTCGTTTCCCATCGTGTAGGGATATCTGGGTGCGTCATCTTCGCAATTTTGCGGGACGTAGCTGAGGAGTTTTTTAATCGCTAAAAGGCATTCTACCTCATTGGGTGACACAAAATGGGTGACGCCGGACTTGGTAGCATGCGTCATCGCGCCGCCGAGCTCTTCGGAAGTTACTTCTTCATGCGTGACCGTTTTGACTACATTAGGGCCGGTCACAAACATATAGCTGGTGTTTTCAACCATTAAGATAAAATCCGTAATGGCCGGGGAATATACAGCACCGCCCGCGCAAGGTCCCATCACGGCCGAAATTTGCGGGATCACGCCGCTGGCCAATGTATTTTTATAAAATATATCCGCATATCCCGCCAATGAAAGCACACCTTCCTGAATCCTCGCACCTCCCGAATCATTCAGGCCGATGACAGGCGCACCGTTTTTCATAGCGAGATCCATGATCTTGCATATTTTCTCGGCATGTGTTTCCGAAAGTGAACCGCCAAAAACGGTGAAGTCCTGTGCGTAAATGTAAGTGAGGCGACCATTCACTTTTCCATAACCAGTTACCACGCCGTCGCCCAGGTAATGTTCTTTATCCAGCCCGAAGTCTTTGCTGCGGTGCATCACAAACTTCCCGATCTCTTCAAATGAGCCTTCGTCCAGCAGTACCGCCACGCGTTCGCGGGCGGTTAACTTTCCTTTGTCATGTTGTGCCTGTATTCTCTTTTCACCACCGCCCAAATCGGCTTCTGCATTTTTCTGGTCTAAAAGTTCTTTTTTTGAAGTTGCGGCAGATACTGATTCCATGTAATACGGACGATATGGTTACATTTGTTTTTGTACAGATTATAAATATAGCGTCATTTTACTGATTCGGGAAATTATTGCATTCTTATGAGGCCGATTGGAATGTGTGTTTATTTGTGGGCAGCGCTTCTGTTTGGATGTCAGGGGATTGTGTTGGCGCAGGCTACCGGCGGGCGAAGTAAACTCGATTTTCTACAACTGCCAACCCAGGCAAAAAGTACTGCCATCGGAGCCCGTCATTTTACCTTACCCGGCAATGATCCTGCATTATTTCTTCAAAACCCGGCATTGCTGGACTCTTCCAAGGCAAGCAATGTATCCGTAAATATCATGCCGTATCTGGCTGATACCAGGTTTGTTAACGCTGCGTATGCACATGGTATCAAAAAATCAACGGGTGTGTGGGCAGTGGGTTTGCAGTATTTGAATTATGGCACGATGGTGGAGACCGACGACATTGGGAATGTGATCGGGGAGTTCAGAGCGGCTGACTATGGCTTGTCGGCTGGGTACGGACATACGATCGGTGCATTCACTTTGGGCGGGACATTGAAGCTGGTCGGAGCGTCTGTCGAGGCTTACAATGTTTGGGGGCTGTCTTTGGATTGGGGTGGGGTTTTCAAGCATCCGAAAAAGGATTTCACGGCTGGGTTTGTCGTCAAGAACCTTGGGTTTTTGAAACAAAATTATAAT
This sequence comes from Dyadobacter sp., assembly GCF_039919315.1. GTDB lineage: Bacteria > Bacteroidota > Bacteroidia > Cytophagales > Spirosomataceae > Dyadobacter. Next base: position 37,490 of record NZ_JBDSFX010000017.1, read on the forward strand.
GCCGTCAATGACCCGTTACTACCACTGGATGTACGGTTAGGGCTGACATTCAAACCGGAATATATGCCGATTCGTGTTTCTATGACGGTTCACCATCTCAACAAATTTGATATGGTTTACAATGATCCCAACCTGTTTTTTAAGTATGATATCAATGGCAAAAGAATCCCGAGAAAAATTGGTGTCGCCGAAAAACTAGGCCGCCATATTTCGCTGGGAGCCGAGGCATTGATACATCCCAACTTCCGGATTTTGCTTGGATACGACCATTTGCGGAGGCAGGAATTACGGCTTACCAATCGCGGAGCATTGGCAGGATTTTCGTTCGGGGCGTGGTTGAGGATCAAAAAATTTGAAGTAGGTTATGGTCGGGCGCAGTACGTGCCGGGTTTTGGAAGCAGCTCGCTTTCGGTCGTGATGAATTTGAAGAATGGCTTTGTGAAGGAGCCGGCGAGCAAGCTAATGAAATAGGGTAGGCGGCTACTTGCTGATGTTAATGTACTTTTCCAGCGCTTTTACATAATTCTCAAATGCAGTGGTGCCCGCTGCGGAGATCCTGCACATGGTTTGCGGATAATTTTCTTTAAAGCTTTTTTGGACCTCAATGTATCCGGCATCTTTCAGTTTCGAGATCTGTACACTTAGATTGCCGGCTGTCGCCCCCGTTTTTTCTTTGATATAAGTAAATTCAGCCTCCCGAACATTCATCAGTAAGGATATGACCGCCAATCGCAGTTGCTGGTGAAGCAATGGATCAAGTTCTTCAAACATTTTGTCTTTTAAAATTCGCCCTCAATAGATAGCCGGGCACAATATAGCTGCAAATAACCGCTAGTCCCAATAAAAGCAGCTGCTGCTGGAACGGAGCGAAGAATGCAGCCAGGGCAATGGGCCAGTTGAGCGCGCCACCGATAATGAGCGGCCGGAACCGCAATGCACCGCCGGAAGCGAATGTGCCTATCCCATAAAACAGTATCAAAACAGGGTATACCTTGTCCATTCCAACTTTTGGCATCACCAGGAGCATTAGCATAATGGATACCAGGAAGCCACCCCAGAGGTAGGTCATAAACTCATCGACGTAGGTTTTAACGCGGCGCTTTTTGGTCCTGCTGCTGAAATATATTCCTGCAATTACGCCCGCTACCGGCATGCTCATCCAGGTAATGAACGGATATTTGAAATCGGTGAACGTCATGAGCACGTAGTGCCCGAGCGTCGCGAAAAGGACCAGCCAGCCCCACAACAGATACAGGTATCCATCTTCATTAATGCCTTTTTTGGTGGCAGTTATCATTTGTTGAATGACCAGAAGGCTTTCTTTTTCTGTCATAGGGTGCTCGGTTTCCATCTTTTTTGAGAGTAGGATTGCTGGATTATATTGTTTTGTCCAATGTCATTTCAAAGTTCTTGTACCATTTGTTACCGTCCGGGCTGAACTCGCCGACCTCATGCCACTGCCCTTTTTCGTTGATCTGAATGTTGTATCTCACCTTCGCCCCATTACCCATATCAAAGCCCCATTCGAACCATTTCTCACCTTTTGGGATAAAATAGGCGTCGGTGCTCATCCCATTTTCCCGGTATGCACGGAAGTTATACTTTTCGGTCTGCTTATTATAGGAAACGATCCCCAATGCATGAAAAACTTCCTTACCATTTTCAGACCCGATGCCTTCTACGTGCAGCACATTTTTGTTGAGCATTAATTTTACGTCCTCCTTTTGAGCCAAAGTCTTCGAATTGTTAGGCCCCAGAGAAACCCAGGCCGGGCCGCTCCATTTACCTTCCAGAAAGGCCAGTTTTTCAATAGCCGGATTGGAAGTTTCTTGTGCTATGGCATGAGAACGGCCAGCAAGCAAAATGCAGATGAGTAATAAGTTTTTCATTTGAAAAGAGAGTTGATTAGTTAAATGATTTTTCAAATGTAAACTAGTTTATAATATAAACCAAATTAATAAAAAATATCCGACAAGTACATTGCCGGACGTAACTGACAGGTTCTAAGCGATTTTCCTTTTATAATGTAGCTGAACCAGCCCGGACTCGAAGCTTTCGGAACTGATGAATTCGAGATTTTGTGCAGGACGCCCGCCTTTAAACAGCCTGATACCGTCTCCCAAAAAAGTAGGGATTAGAGAAACGATGAAGTCATCGAACAGGTCGTGTTGCATCAGCAGGTTGACTACTTCGGCGCCACCGTCGACGAAAATGTCCTTGCCTTCCTGCTGTTTCAGGTCGGTAACCAATTCTTTGAGATCGCCTGTGAAAAATTGAATGTTACCAATGTCCGGCTTGGCGGAACGGGTAACAATGTAGCTTTTCTTGTCGGCATGCGGATAGTCGAAACCCATTGAAAGCACTTTATCGTAGGTTTTTCTTCCGATAATGACTGTGTCAATGGTTTCTATAAATTTTCCATAGCCATAATCCTGTCCCGGTTGTTCGACTATGGACAGAAATCCAAGGTCATCATCATTTGTAGCAATGTACCCGTCCAGACTGGCGGCAATGTAAAGAATCACTTTTTTGCTCATTGGTGTTCGTTGATTTGTGATGTGAGGCAGTTAAGGGGATACTTTTCGCAGGAAAAAAGTTGGAAGGATTTGAATGTTATTTTCAGATTATCTTTTGTTCACAATTGCTTAATGATGCGTTAAAATTGGTGAGCGATGGCGGGGTTAGCTTTGTAATCTTTCAAAACTATCTCACCATGAACAACAATTTTTCTCTCATTCAAAGGACAGCCGCGGCCGTACTGATCTGCGGTTCGATGACTTTTACCAGCTGTATCAAAGACCACGAGCCGCCGGTAACTTCCGCGAAATTAATCAACAGATCCGTTAACCCTTCGTTGATCAGGACTTTACCAGGCTTTGAGGACCTGAAAATCACAACCTTAATCAGTTCTGACGACAAGCTGCAGGATTCTCCTGACTTCATTTACGGCGCCCAGCCAGACGGCGGTGCATTCGTGAAAAACCCGAATGGAGAAGGCTATGTGATGATCAACAATCATGAAATCCACTTTTCGGTATCACGGGTTTACCTGGATAAGGAATTGAAACCAATTAAGGGTGAATACATTGTGGACGCGGAAGGCGGACAATGGCGGTTATGCTCTGCTACTTTGGCCACACCTCAGGAACATGGTTTCGGCCCTGTTTTCCTCACAGCCGGTGAAAGTAGCTCAGAGTCGATGACGCACGCGATCGATCCTTTTGCTCCTGCCGACAAAAAGAACAAAACAAGAACTGTGAGTGCATTCGGTAAATGGAATGCTGAAAATGCGGTACCATTGCCTAAGGATGCCTTTCCTGGTAAAACTGTGATTATCATCGGAGAGGATGATACCAACGGGCAGCTTGTAGCCTACGTTTCGGACGTAGTAGGAGACTTGAATAACGGTAAATTGTACGCACTCCGCCGCACAAACCAGGAAAGTGTGGAGACCGATATGGTAAAAGGCCAGGTGTACGACGTGGAATTTGTGCCGTTTGATGATGTGAAGACTAGTACCGGAACGCAATTGCAGGCACAGACGGTGGACAAGAAAATGATCCAGTTTGCACGCGTTGAAGATATTGATTACAAAAAAGGCGGCAATGGTGCAGGCCGTGACATTTACTTCACAGCAACAGGCGTGAGCCAGGCTGATAAAGTAACTCCGGTAGCTGGTAAGAATATGTGGGGACGTGTTTACAACCTGAAATTCGATGCTGCGAATCCATTGATCGGCAAGTTGCAAATCATCATGGACGGTGAGGATAAGCCAGGTGGCTTCATCGTGAACCCGGACAACATTTGCGTAACGGAAAACTATGTGTACGTGCAGGAAGACGGTGATTCATTCTATAAAAACAATGACCACGACGGTACGATCTGGCAGTATAACCTTGCTACCAAGCAGAGCAAAGCAATGCTGCAGATGCATCACCGACGCGACGATGGATTGTTCAATGCGAAGTATAACTCGGTAGGTAACAACTCACTAAGCACCTGGGAGTACGGCGCGATGATCGATATTTCGGATGTAGTAGGCATTCCGGAAACATTTATGATCAACCTGCACCCGCATACCTGGCAGGATGATAAATACAAAGGTGCCGACGGAAGCGGCATTTCGACCAATAAGGAAGGTGGCCAGACGGTCATCGTTCAAGGGATCAAAAAATAACAAATACTGCTGTATCATATTGGAAGGCCTTTTCAGGAGGGCCTTCCTTGTTTTATTATACGATGAAAAAATTTTTACGCATTGTTCTGGCATTGATATGTGTGTTGCTGCTGAATTACTGCCAGCCTAAAAAGAGCCCGAAGGATCAGCTTTACAGCCAGTTTAATCAGGATCTCGATTCGTTGATTTTGATGAATGAAGAGCTTCTGGGATTAGCTAAATCCAGGCAAAAGGAAGAAGTGCTGCGGGAAAAATTCATTAGCATTCGGCTGCAATACAAGAAAACGGAAGCATTTGCTGAGTACTTTTTTCCTACCACGATCCGGCTGGTGAATGGTGCGCCACTGGACGAGATTGAGGACGAGGAGAACGCAGTATTTGAGCCGGGCGGGTTCCAAGTGATTGAGGAACTAATCTATACCGAAGAGCCGATTGATGAAGAAGAGCTAATCCGCCATATCCGCAAAACGCAGGTGAATATGAAACGGATCCAGACATTGTGGAAGGACATTCAGCTGACCGATTCGCAGATACTGGATGCGCTGCGCCTTGAAATGTTCCGCCTGATCACGCTTGGAATTTCAGGCTTTGATACACCTGCATCGGGGAATGCTATCGCCGAAAGCAGGGTAGTTATAGGGTCGTTTCAGCATTATATTGATGCGTATAAAGACATTTTGCCTCAGTATGAGAAACTTACAAAGCTTACGAATGCGACTGTTAGTTTTTTAAAAAATAGTAAGAGTTTCAATGAATTTAACCGGGCGGTATTCATTGCAGACTACATCAATCCCCTGTGTCTTAATTTACACGATAATCAGAAATTGGCAGGCATTTCCTTCATCAGAGACCACAGACTTTTGCGGGGAGACGCTGCTACTTTGTTTGATAAAAGTGCATTTGATCCCGAAGCTTTGCTTTCCAATACCAAGTTCAGTTCCACGGCGGACCGTATCGCATTGGGGGAAAAATTGTTTTACGATCCGCGCGTTTCGGGCAATGGTAAAACGAGCTGCGGCTCCTGTCATCAGGCTCAGTTGGCGTTTACGGATGGCCTGAAAACGAGTAAAGGTTTTGATGATGAGAATCTCAAAAGGAATGCACCAACCATTATGTATGCAGCTTTGCAACAGGCATTGTTTTATGATCTGCGTTCTCCGTCGCTGGAAGACCAGGCCGCGGATGTGATCCATAACAAAGCTGAAATGCACGGTTCGATGGACGACATTGCGAGGCTTATCGGGTCGGATAGTGATTATAAAAAGCGGTTTTCCAAAGCATACCCTGAGCTGGACTATATTCAACCGGTGTACATTCAGAATTCAATTGCCGCATTTGTGCGTTCGCTGAATCCTTTCAACTCCCCTTTTGACAAATATATGCGCGGTTATAAAAAGGCTTTAACTGATAACCAGGTGAATGGTTTTAATCTGTTTATGGGGAAAGCAAAATGTGGTACCTGTCATTTTGTGCCTCTGTTTAATGGTACCGTGCCGCCAGATTACCAGCGGACGGAATCGGAAGTGCTGGGCGTTACAGCCAATGCTGATTTGAAACATCCATTGCTCGATCACGATCCGGGAAGAGGTGTCCATAACCAGTTTCCACAATGGAAAAATGCTTTCAAAACCATTACCATCCGGAATATTGCAAAAACAGCGCCCTACATGCATAATGGTGCTTTCAGTACTTTGGAGGAAGTAATGGAATTCTATAATGAGGGCGGTGGTGCAGGGTTGGGATTGGAAGTGCCTAACCAGACATTAGCGGCTGATAAATTGAACCTGTCGCCCAAGGAGATTGCGTTGGTTATTGAGTTTATGCAGGCGTTGACGGATTAAATGTCAACCACCACCCCCTTCTCCAATTTCAAAAAATACGTCACGCAGCCTGGTATTTCCTGTGGATAATGTGAGACATAAATGAGTGTCCTCTCAGGTGTATCACAAACCGCGTCTACTACTGATTTAAAATATTCAATGGCCTCGCTGTCCAGTCCCTGGCAGGGTTCGTCGAGAATGAGTAGCGGCGGGTTTTTGACAAGTGCTCGGGCCAGTAATACCATTCGCTGTTGCCCTTTTGAAAGTTGTGAAAAGTCCTTTTCTATCAAATGGTGCACGTGCAACAGTTCTGAAACCTCATGTACTCTTTCGATCTGAATGCCAGTCAATTTTTTGAAAAAGACGCCCGTCGCATCAAAAAATCCGGAAGCAATGGTTTTAAAAACAGTCGTATTGCGTGGAAAGTAGAGATGCAACTCAGGCGAAACGTGCCCTATCTTTTGTTTAATATCCCAGATCGAAGCGCCAATTCCACCTCGTTTTTGGTCAAACAAATCAAAATCATTGGCAAATCTTTGGGGGTTGTCAGCGGTGATAATACTCAACAATGTTGATTTTCCAGAGCCATTTGCGCCGGATAAGGCCCATTTTTCACCCTTTGCTATTTTCCAGTTTACATTGGCCAGGATCAGCTGATCGTGATATTTTACTTTAATGTTACGTAAATCCAGCGCGTATTCGAATGTTGTGAATTCAGGATGACCGAAATGTGCAAGTTTAGCGGGATCAGGTTTCGGTAAATGGATGTTGTCCAGTCTGGCTTTGAAATCCGCAATAGGAGATTGTTTTTCAACTTTTCCATCATTCAGTTCCAGTACATGGCTAATGCAGGCCGGGATTTCGGTAGCGGTCGTAGCCATGATGATCGTTATCCCTTGCGTCGATAGTGCAGCAAGTGCATCTCTTAAAACCTCGCGTGAATGTACATCCAGGCCGCTAAATGCATTGTCGAGCATCAGTACCTTTGGCTTTTTCAAGAGCGATTTGGCCAAAAGCATCCGGCGTGTTTCGCCATTGGATAGCGTTACAAAGGGATGATCGAGCAAATGCGTAATGGATAGCAGCTCACTCACTTCCAGGAGCGCCTCTTCGCTAACTTTGGACGGTAGCAAATTCACTGATTTGTCATCAACGGTACCGACCGGTTTGAGCTGATCCGTCAGAATTGCCCGGACGGTAGGGGCTCTTTCTGATTCATAGGCATGAAAACGCTGCTGATAATACTCGGCACCGGCACTCACAATCCTGTTGAACGAGTAATCATTAGAGACCAATTCAATGGTGTCGCGCAATGCCTCTGTCCAGCCGTACGCGATTTTCCCGGATGCCACGGGCCATTTGCCTGTGACCACATCAAGAAGAACTGTTTTTCCCGAACCATTCGGTCCAATTATCGCCCAGTTCTCACCTTTTTCGATATTCCAGTTGAAGTCAGACAATACGGTTGAATCATATTTGCGTACGAAGACGTTTTGAAGCGAAATGAATGTCATTGGTAGTTCGGGAACATTTTAAACTGCAAATATCAACTTTGAAACTTAACGAGCAATAAGAATTCTGCTTTGATAAAATGGGCAATTGGGCATTTCTAGTCTTGTTGACGCCCGTTAACTGGATCATATATGCCGGATGGTAACTTGGTCGGAAGTTGTACTATGCAATGGTTATTTTAATTGTCGAATAAGATTCAGCAACTATTTTAAATTAATCATGCAAGAAATACAAAAGGGCTTATTTACAGTTCAGGAAAACAAAAACCTGACAATGATCGGGGGAGTAGCGGGTATGCTATCAGTGACATCCTATCTCATCATTGCGTTTACTTCTTTGCCGGACCCGATCGTCTTTTTTCTGGCAATGATGTTTCCAATTCTTGGTATCGTCTTTTTGTTTTCAATCAAGGAGTATGTAAATATTTGGTTTCCGTCTCACATTGCGAATCTGGCTTTCGTATTTGGTAGTCTTGCATTTACGGTTTGTGCGATCATGTTAAGTGCTCAGATGGCCGTTCAGACTGGAATTGACCTATCTGCGAAAAGCGCGGAAAGTCAAAATTTAAAATTGATAAAGCAGTCTCTCAGGTTAATTGATCTGGGCATTGATGTGGCTTGGGATATGTTCATTAGTACATATCTGGTTTTGTTTGCCATTTCGGTTCAAAAACTTGCAGCTCTCAAATGGTGGGGATTGGCGCTGGGAGTGATGGGAATAGGATTGATGATCTTAAATACCATGACGTTTCCTAACCCTCCTGCGGACAGCGGATACTTTGATCTGGGCCCATTCATTGCCATGACTTTGATGTTGCTGGGTGCTCAGATGCTGAGACTGGGACTAAAAATCAAGTCGTAAAAAAAGCACCTCGTCCAAGAGGTGCTCCTAATCTTATTACTTCTAACAAGCGCTATTTGACTGCTAATGATGCAGTTCCATACTGAATTCCCTGACCATTGTATTGGTGAAGGCAGACAGGTCGTCGGTTGTGCGACTTGTTATCAAACCGTTATTGGTAACCACTTCCTGATCGACCCAAATCGCACCCGCATTTTCAAGATCGTGCCTTATAGAGGCATATGAAGTTAATGTCCTCCCTATTACCACATCTGCATCAATTAATATCTGTGGGCCGTGGCAAATCGCCGCCACCGGTTTTCCAGCATTAAAAAATGACCGCACAAACTCGATTGCTTTGTAATTGATCCGCAAAGCGTCGAGCCCCATCACACCACCAGGAAGTAAGAGTGCATCATAATATTCTGCACGCGCCATATCAAGCGGAACATCAACCCTATGTTTTTCTCCCCAATCCAAATGACTCCATCCTTTGACAAAATCCTTATTGGGAGAAATTAAATGGGTAGTAGCACCAATTTGATTTAGAACTTTTCTGGGACACACCATTTCTACTTGCTCAAACCCATCAGCAACCAGAATTGCAACTTTGAATGAATTTAGTGATTGTACCACGAATTAGTAAAATTATAAGGGTTAGATTATTTAGATAAATAATTGTACAAAAATTATGCCAAAAATGGAGACGTATTTTCCGATTAACTGAGCCGGGGAAGCCGTAGCAAGCTTACCACAGTTGTGGAATCGGAATTCGGGAATTCTCCAATGTGTAGAAACAAAAAGAGCGGCCGCCTGGCCGCTCTTTGATTTATGATTTTACCTGGACTTAAATTTCCACTCCGCCGACGTTTTCAAAGATCAGATCTCCTTTTGAGTTGAGTTCCATCATGATCACCGAGTCTTTCGCAACCTGTCCGCTGAGGATACCTTTCGAAAGTTCATTTAGGATTCGTCTTTGTAACACTCGTTTCAAAGGACGGGCACCAAATGCGGGATCAAAACCGTCTTCGCCTAATTTGGTTAGAGCTTCATCGGTCGCATCGAGTGTGATTCCTTGCTCCAAAAGCATCTTCTGAATTCCTTTGAACTGGATATCCACGATTTTGCGGATATTTTTCATAGACAATGGTTCAAAAAGAACAATCTCGTCGATACGGTTCAAAAATTCAGGCCTTACCGAAGCTTTGAGCAAATCCAAAACGGCTTGTTTCGCTTCTTCGACGACCAATGTATGGTTCCAACCTTCATCTTCCGCGAATTTCTCCTGGATAATGTGACTACCGATATTCGAAGTCATGATGATGATCGTGTTCTTGAAATTCGCTACACGTCCTTTGTTATCAGTCAGCCTGCCTTCGTCCAGTACCTGCAAAAGGATATTCCAGACGTCCGGATGTGCTTTTTCAATTTCATCCAATAAAATGACGCTATATGGTTTTCTGCGAACAGCCTCTGTTAGCTGGCCACCTTCATCATAACCCACATATCCCGGAGGCGCTCCCACCAGCCTGCTTACCGCGTGGCGTTCCTGGTATTCGCTCATATCGATCCGCACCATTGCATTCTCATCATTGAACAAGTACTCGGCCAATGTTTTGGCTAATTCTGTTTTTCCAACACCAGTTGGTCCGAGGAACAGAAAGCTGCCGATGGGACGTTTTGCATCCTGCAATCCCGCCCGGCTACGGCGGACAGCGTCGGAAACGACCTCAATGGCTTCGTCCTGCCCTGCAACACGGTGATGCAGGTGATCTTCCAGTTGCAACAATTTTTCACGGTCGCTCTGAAGCATTTTACTGACGGGTATTCCAGTCCATTTGGCTACTACTTCGGCGATATCTTCCGGTCTGATCTCCTCCTGCATCAGGCTTTGGGCACTTTCGGATTTTTGAAGTTCTTCGAGTTTGTTCTGAACCTCGGGAATCCGGCCGTAGCGTATCTCCGCTACTTTTCCGAAATCCCCCGCGCGTTCGGCCTGTTCGGCTTCCAGGCGCAGCTGCTCGCTTTGCTCCTTCAATGTACGAACCTCATTGACTTTGCCTTTTTCGTTCTCCCATTGCGCTTTGAGGGTATTGCGGTCCTCGCTCAGGTCAGCGATTTCCTTATTCAGTACGGTCTCTTTTTCCTTGTTGTTTTCCCGACGGATGGCTTCGCGTTCAATTTCCAGCTGCATGATCCGGCGATTGAGCTCGTCCAGTTCTTCGGGAACGCTATCCATTTCCAAGCGTAACTTAGAAGCGGCCTCGTCCATCAAGTCAATGGCCTTGTCCGGCAGAAAACGGTCGCTGATGTAGCGGTTCGAAAGCTCCACAGCAGCAATAACCGCGTCATCCTGAATTCGTACACCGTGGTGCAGCTCGTATTTTTCTTTGATACCACGCAAAATACTGATGGCATCGGGAATGTTAGGCTCATCCACCATGACGGCCTGAAAACGGCGTTCAAGCGCCTTATCCTTTTCCATATATTTCTGATATTCTTTCAGCGTGGTGGCGCCAATTGCGTGCAATTCACCGCGGGCCAATGCGGGTTTGAGCAAATTGGCAGCATCCATAGCACTTTCACCACCACCGCCAGCACCTATCAATGTATGTATCTCATCAATGAAGAGCACGATCTCACCATCTGAGTCAGTTACTTCTTTGATGACGGCTTTTAATCTTTCTTCAAACTCACCTTTGTATTTGGCTCCTGCGATCAAAAGGCCCATATCCAGGGACACGACGATTTTTGATTTCAGGTTTTCCGGAACATCACCCTGCACAATTCGCTGGGCGAGTCCTTCCACAATCGCAGTTTTACCCACACCAGGCTCACCCAGTAGGATCGGATTGTTCTTAGTACGGCGGCTCAGAATTTGCAGGACGCGCCTGATTTCTTCATCCCGACCAATAACCGGGTCAATTTTTCCGGCTTTGGCCAATTCATTCAAATTTTTGCTGTAACGTTCCAATGAACGGTATTTAGCCTCTGCATTTTGATCTTTCACCGGGTTATTTTTTCCTCTGAGTTCTTTAATTGCGTTGATCAGCTCTTTTTCTTTAAATCCAACCTCTTTCATCAGGGTAGCTGTGGAATCTTTTCCGCTCAATATCCCTAAAATAAGAAGCTCAATACTGATAAATTCGTCCCCGAATTCTTTCAGATAGTTTTGCGCCTTTCCGGTGGCCGCAGCCATATCATTTCCCAGATAAGGTTGCCCGCCGCTCACCCGTGGGTAGCCATCCAGCACTTTCTGTAATCGGTTTTCTAAAACTTCGGGACTGATATTCAATTTATTGAGAAGAAACAACATTGTATTTGGATCCTCCTCTAGAATCGATTTCAACGCATGCCCGGTTTCAATAGCCTGTTGCTGATTGCCCTGGGCCATTTGCGCAGCATGCTGAATAATCTCCTGCGCCTTGATTGTATATTGGTTAAAATTCATGGCGATGACTGGTTTTTAATGATATACACACCACCAAAAACGCATGCCGAAGGCTAAAAGCGGAAATTTTGACATAGAAATACACATTTTCAGAAATTACGCGACAAAATGGCGTTTTCTGAAACGGTATGGAATGTAGTAAGGAGGTAATTGCGTAGGAGTCCTAAATCTCTATTTGAGTTTTCAGCAAGTCGTCCAACGTTTCCCGCCTGCGTATGAGTTTTGCAACACCATGGTCTACCAGAACTTCCGCAGGGCGAAAACGGGCATTATAGTTGGAGCTCATGGTTAATCCGTACGCACCAGCATTGAGGAAGGCGAGAACGTCTCCCGGGCGTACCTGAGGAAGGTCGCGGTCGGAAGCAAATGTATCCGTTTCGCAAATGTAACCGACTACATTATAAGGTTTAACCTCGCCAGCAGGGTTGGAAACGTTCAAAATATGATGGTAAGATCCGTACATCATCGGCCTGATCAGGTGATTCAGCCCCGAATCAACGTGAACGAAATGACGCGCAGGATCTTCCTTCACAACAGTGGTTTTAACCAGCAAATAACCTGATTCACTCACCAGAAACTTACCGGGCTCAAACCAAAGCTGTAACTTTCTGCCATACTCAGAACAGAATTTTTCAAATCTTTCAGAAATCTTTTTGCCCAATAGATCCATATCGGTAATGGCGTCACCGGGCAGGTAGGAGACTTTAAAGCCGCCGCCCAGATCAATGACTTCGAGGTCGGGGAAATGTTTAGCGGTTTCAAACAGGATATCGGCTACTTTCAAAAACGGCTCTGCATCTTTAATGTCAGACCCGGTATGTTGGTGCAGACCGATGATTTTAATGTTATATTTTTTTACAACTTCCAGTATCTGGTCCAAAAGAAGTACCGATATCCCGAATTTGGAGTCGGCATGGGCCGTCATGATTTTAACGTTCCCGCCAGCCGCTACATTGGGTTTAATGCGGATCAGGCATGGTTTGGTATTACCATACGTTTGCCCAAACCATTCTAAAAGCGGAATACTGTCCACATTCACGATCGCACCTGCTTCCACTGCTTCCTTCACCTCCTCAAATGGTACGCCGCTAGGGGTGAAAGTAATCTGGTTGCCCTCGTAGCCAGCGATCATTCCCATTTCTAATTCACCAGGGGATACTACATCCAGTTCAACACCGATTTCACGCATTAATCGCAGTATCGATAGATTCGTATTGGCCTTGCATGCATATTTGATCTTCATATTAACGCCAGGGAACGCGTGCTGAAGTTCGGTCACTTTCCGGCGGATTGTAGCGCCATCGTATACGTAAAGCGGACTGCCGAATTGTTCAACTAGTTGGTGTGGATCGATTCCCTGAATTGAATATGTATGTTGGTCAGAAAGTTGCATTGAAAATGAATGAATTAGCTGTAAGTATTTTTATTAAAGGAGGCTTTCTCAGTTGCAATATTTGTTAAGATACGTTTCCATTTCTTTTTGGAGAACCAATGCTTCTTCTTTGGCTCTTTGCGCAAAATCAAGGCCATTACCCGCATAAATGATGCTTCTGGACGCATTAACGAGCAAGCCGCAATGTGCATTCATACCGAACCGGGAAACTTCTTCCAGATTTCCGCCCTGCGCGCCAACGCCTGGAACCAGCAGAAAATGATCGGGAATAATGGTCCTTATTTTCTGAAATTCAGAGGCTTGCGTAGCGCCTGCCACGTACATGATCCTATCCGCGCCAGCCCAGGTTTGGGAGGTACGCAGAACGTGTTCATATAGCGCGGAACCATCAAATTCCAATCGTTGAAAATCGGAACTTCCCAAATTGGAAGTTAATGCGAGCAGGATAACCCATTTATTATCAAATTCCAGAAAGGGTTTTACGGAATCGCTGCCCATATAAGGTGCTACCGTTACGGAATCGAAATCCAAACCGGAAGAGACAGGATCGAAAAAGGTGCGTGCGTACAGTCCGGATGTATTGCCAATGTCACCCCGTTTGGCGTCTGCAATTGTGAAATGTGTTTTCGGAATGTACTCGATCGTCTTTTGAAGGCTTTCCCAACCTTTTGCTCCCTGTGCTTCGTAAAACGCAATGTTTGGCTTATAAGAAACGCAATGATCGGCAGTGGCATCGATGATCTGTTTGTTAAACTCGAAAACAGGATCGGCCGTTTTCAACAAATGGGCTGGAATTTTTCTAATGTCTGTATCCAGACCAACGCACAGGTAGGATTTTTTGCTGGAAATTTGTTGAAAAAGCTCTTCGTAAGTCATGATTTTGGAAATATTGCGCCGAAATTACAACCTCTATAAATAGATTCATAAATTTGCCCGAAGATTAAACTTTGCACCACCAACTAATACAAAAATATTTCCATGCAGATTCGAGAAACTTCCATTACCGGTTTAGTTGAGATTTTCCCTCGTGTTTTTGAAGATGAGCGCGGGATGTTTTTTGAATCCTATAATGAGCAGGTGTTTCTAAAATTAGGCTTGCCAACCCATTTTGTGCAAGACAATCAGTCCTTTTCAAAAAAAGGTGTTGTAAGGGGTTTGCATTTCCAAAACGCTCCTTTTGCGCAGGGAAAACTGGTGAGGGTCATTTCAGGCCGTGTGCTGGACGTGGCAGTAGATATTCGTCCGGATTCTCCAACATTCGGTAAACACGAGATTTTTGAACTCCGCAGCGACATTAATAATATCGCCTACATTCCGGAAGGTTTTGCGCATGGTTTTGTAGCGCTCGAAGACAGTATTTTTAGCTACAAATGCACCAATGTTTATGATAAAGCTTCCGAATCAGGTATACTTTGGAGCGATCCTGATCTGGGTATCGATTGGGGAGTGGAGCACCCGATTGTGTCGGAGAAAGATATTATCTTACCTACATTCAAATCACTTTTCGGAGACTTGAAAATCAAGGCCTGAGTTATTTTTCAAAAAGCTCTTCTAACGCCTTTGAGGCAACTTTACGGGCCGAATTTGGATTTTGGCCTGTAATGAGTCTTTCATCCAGTTCTATAAACTCCATGAACGGGATCATGGCTTTGGTGTAATGCGCACCACGCTCTTTCAGCTTGTCTTCCAGATAAAAGGGTACCTCACTGACGAAACTCGCCAGGGCCTCCTCGACATTAGAAAACCCGGTCAGGTATTTGTCCTGTATTAATACCGAACCGTCCGAAAGCTTAACATTCAGTAACCCAGATACGCCGTGGCAAACAGCCGAAACCATTCCACCTCTCTCGTAAATACGGGCTGTAATTTGCTGTAATGCTACGTTTTCAGCAAGGTCCCACATCGCGCCATGGCCACCAGCGAAGTAAATGAGCCGGTAATCGTCCGCGTGGACCTGAGAAGGAGAAAATGAGTTTTCGAGTTTTTGCTTGAATGTGGCGTCAGACCAATAAAGCGCGTTGCATTCATCTTTCAGGTCCATACTTCTTTCGTCAATAGGTATTTTCCCGCCCAACGGACTGACAAGGTCTATTAAAATACGTCTTTTGACCATCACGTCATAAAAATGGGTCAGCTCGCTCAGCCATAACCCTGTTTTTCCTGATTTGGTAGGATAAATATCGTGATTGGTGCAAACAACTAGGATTTTCATGGCGCTACGAAGATATTACGTCGGGAAAGATACTATAAAATCATAGTAGTTTCCAGAACAATAGCAGAATGAAACGGAAGGAGAGGGGCTTGAATTACAGCAGCTGGTTTTTATATGCGAATGCTACTGCGGCGGCTGTGCTTTTGGTACCGGTTTTTTCTAAAACCCTTAAACGGTGACCCTCTACCGTTCTGATGCTGATAAAAAGTTTGTCGCTTATTTCGGCAGTGGAAAGTCCGTCGCAAATTAATTGAAGTACTTCTTTTTCTCTTGCAGATAAGGCAACGTTACAGGCATTTGGGAAAAAAGGGTGCTTATTCACTTGCCGGGTCACCATTTTACGGTGCATGGCTTTGGAAACAAAGTCGTTGTAATAAAAACCCTCTTCATCTACCCTGCGAATGGCTTTTTCTACTTCGTCCGGGCTGGTATCCTTCAATAAATAACCCTGAACGCCTTTTTCGAGCATATGTATAACGAACCGGTCTTCATTATACATCGAAACTACGATGACCTTGATGCTCGGAAACCGCTCAAATGCAGCCTCGGTTGCTTGTATTCCGTCCATTACCGGCATTTGAAGATCCATGAAAACGATGTCCGGCGTGTTGGCTGGTAAGCGGTCCAGCAATTCCTGTCCGTTTGCTGCTTCCAGAACGAATTCAAAGTCCGGAATGCCACTTAGCATGGAGATGAAGCCTTTTCTGAATAATTCGTGATCGTCAGCTATTCCTAATTTAAGCGTTTTCATAAGTTTCAAATATTCACTTTTTCCCTGCGGAATGGATGTAATGGTTCAGGTTTATTCTCAGAAACCGGCATGACCGGTATTTGTGCGAAAGCGCTCGAACCGCCTTTTTTTGGTTTATCATATTGGACAAACCCGTTCACAATGGCAAGGCGGCTTTCAATACCTAACAAACCCAACCCCGCCAGATTGTTTTCCTTAATTTTTTCGGGATCAAATCCGACGCCGTTGTCTGTCACTCTGAGACCAATCAATTTATCATTTACTTCCAGTGAAATTTCGATTTTAGAGCAATTCGCATGCTTGATGGCGTTATTCACCAACTCTTGCATAATTCGGTACAGGGTAAGTTCGAGTTTTTGGCCCTGTCTGGGGAATTCTTCCGTATTAGATTGAAACGAAATGACCAGGTTATTGTCTTCTTCCAGCTTATGGATGAATTCTTCAATTGCTTCCATCAATCCGAAGCGTTCCAAAGTCGTGGGGACAAGATCTCTGGTGATTCGTCGTACATGCAAAATCGTCTCCTCGACGAGCGACTGGGACTTCTTCATGATAGACTCTTCCTTTTCATCACCGGATTTGCTTACCAGCTTACTTAACTGGTTCAGACTAAGTTTGGTGAGAGAAAGCATGGTGCCGATGTCATCATGAAGATCCTGGGCAATGCGCCTTCGTTCAGTCTCTTCGGAGTTGAGCGCGGTGTCCAAAAGAAGGCGGTTGTAGTTCTTTTCAATGTCATTGATCTTCTTTTCTTCCTCAAACTTCTTTTTTTGGTAGTACATCACAAAAGAGATCACAAAAAATGCCATCATTAGCATTGCAATCAATGCTATCAGTAATGCCAGTTTTAGTTCTTCATTGTTTTGCATAAGGTCCGTTTGGAAATTGAAGGATTCCAATGCTAAAAAGTATAATGCTCACGCTTTCGAAAATATACGGAATATGGGACAGAAACCCTATTTCCAACCACTGTTCCCATTGTGACGCGTAATGTAGAACCGGTGCAATAAACAGGAAACTTGAATAATACAGTAATAATCCCGAGCAGATCCAAAAGAAAGGGTAGCTGAGCAGATTCGGTATTTTTAAGCTTCTTATCGTGTTGTAAAAATATAACAGTATCCAAAATAGCATTAAAAGACTCTCGACTGTGGTCGAATACAAAACCATTTTGTGGTTATGCAGGTCTTGTAGGGAAGGATTGGTATCAATCATGTCCCAGATTGAAAACATAACGAATACTGGCATCATGACAAGAACCCACAGCTTTTGCGCCTTTGCTTCCAGCTTATCATAATACATCCAACTTATTAGAATGTACCTGATCGGGACGCCCAGATTGTAAAAAATAACGGTGTTACGCTTTTCGGATGCCCAATCAAACATAATGAAATCAATCCCGAACTTAACAATCAAATAAATGAGCAGGATTAGAAACGTTCTATCCTGATATGCTTTTCTTCGCCAGATCAGAAAAATCGGCAGGAGGGTTAAGAAAACTGGAATACTTGCAAAAGGTTGTCTTTGGAAATAAGAGACATAATTCTCAAGCATTTGATTGATATTAAATTTTAACAATGGCGGGGACAGATCGGACCGTTTACCAGTACCTTGCCATCTTCTGGCATATCTTTATGTCCTCCAACACTCATCAGCCCCGAGAGGTCAACGCCATGAGCATCTACCGGTACAATGATAAGTCTAGGTGTTGATTTGCCTTTGCCATCTCCGTCCACACATACAACTGGCTCGTCTCCATCGTGGTCTTCGTCTCTCACTCCATAATATACCCGGAATCCAACAGGTTTGCCACCACATTCTTTTAGCAATTGCTGAAAAGTTTCAAGGCCGAAAAATTCTGCTTCCACATAGTTGTGGCCCCCCTTTATAACATCCTCTCTTCTACTCTGGTGACGTTTTGCAAATGCTTTTGCTTCCCTTACTGAAATAAGCTGGCCTTCGGTTCCTCTGTACTGTGGCATGACTGAAATTTTTGAAAATTTAGTTAAATGGTTTATAAGTAAAGTTAAATTTTACTTCAGTCAACGGCAAGCAATGCGCGTCCAATTGATTTAACGGCTTTTTGTAACTGGCTGCAAATCAACTATTACTTTTGCTATCGCTTTGGTAATCACGTAGTTCTACTTACTACTTCGCGGAGTATTACCGGCTATGGGCTGTAAGCTTACCTGGTTGTAAAATCAGGGTTTTCCACTCTAAAAAGCGGTTGTGCTGCTGCCTACATTTGTAAAGCGTTAGGGGAAACTTATCAAGGCTTTCTCATCAAGATTAAAGGGTTAGGTTAACATTCGAAAGCCGTGAGGGACATCCTTCACGGCTTTTTTAATTCCTTTGTAGTGTTTAACAATTTGGAATGACCATTTTGGCTTATGAAACCTACAATCACGATTGAATACTGCCCCAAATGCGGCTGGCTTTTACGGGCGGCATGGATGGCACAGGAGCTGTTAACCACATTTACCGAAGATTTGCATGCTGTGCAGCTGGTCCCCTCTGAGGTCGCAGGCAGATACATGATCAGTATAGGTGAGCAAGTTATTTGGGACAGAAAGAGAGAAGGGCATTTTCCTGAACCTAAGGAAATGAAGCAATTAGTAAGAGATATCCTGGCTCCCGATCGAAATCTGGGGCATAATGACCGATAATTCATCGCTGATAGGCTAAATCAGGACAAAATGTCTTCCTACTGGGTATGCAGCCTGTAATTTTGGCGCTAGTTGGGGAATGTAGAAATTTCTATTATCGCCCCAACTTTTTGTGTAAATTGCTTAACGTGTTTGTTTACAGGGTGTTGTGGTAATAGATTTAAATATTTTATTTTCGAATTTCATCAAAAAATGATCTTTGGCACGTAGTTTTTCGTTTATGAGGAAACTTGTGAATCTTAAACGCAATAGCTATGGAAAGCAAACTAAAAATACCACAGGAAATGTTGATGAATATTGATTTTATCAATACCATCAACGGTGGAATGAGTGAGCCCGCTATCAAGCTTGACAGAGGATCGGAGGGTTTTGAAGTGGTTGTGAAAATTCCTGGCATTGAGGTAGAAGATCTGCAATTGGAGATAGTAAAGGGGAAGAAAAATTCTAATAACCTTAAATTATTCCATTTGCTGCCCATATTTTCACAGGACAACCTTCCCGACGAAGAGCAGTGGAAAACAGTTCGTTTCATTAACACCTTCGTAATTCCCGACGGTGTGGATATAGAGAACATATCGGCCAAATATGATGACACATTACGTCATCTCGTCCTCTTTCTGCCGTTCGGAAACGAGCAGGGGGATTACCATCGCAAGGTAGATATCGAGCGCTGGTAATTATTTTGGAAATTTGCATTTAACAAAGTCACCCACTAGTCACAACTGGTGGGTTTTTTTAATGAATATTTAATGTGCATTTTGATGAGAATGTGAGCGGAAAGCACATTGGGGCTCAACAGGCGCTCTTGAGAAATTATAGAAAGAGCTAATAGGATAGTTCTAATAGAATATATTAAGATAAAGTAAAGATTCTAATATTTGTTAAAAAAAGGAGTTGCATGTCTGTATCTTAGCAGTCAGATTATTAAATTACTCCTCCAATCTCAACGTTATGAAAAAATCAAACATCTTCGCTTACATTGAACTTACCAAATTGGTCGAGGAGCTCAAAGTTGCCGGAGAATCAGGCCGACTCAAGCAAAAGTTGAAATCACAATCCGCTTATTTTAATATCATTGAGCCCAGATATTTTTCTGAGGGGCTCATTAATGAGTGGGAAAGTGTACTTAGTGTCATCAAGCAAAAAGGAGCGAAGCTGAGCGATGAGGGCAAAGTGGTGTCCAATGCAGTGAGCAACACGATTGACCATTTGAGTGACAAGGAGTGTCAACTGCTGGTCGACAAAGTGTACTCTATTTACGATCAGGTAAAAAAGGAGTTTCAGTAGCAGAAGTTGGCGAAATATCATGCCAATAAAGATCCTGATTACAGATCATTATTGGCATGCGCTTGATTTGCGGGTACTAATTTACAGTTCCTCCATTCCAGACATCCTTGCCCGGTTGTACAAATGCCAGGCTTCCGTCGCGGTCCTCAGCCATGAGTATCATGCCGTGACTTTCCATTCCCATCATTTTACGTGGAGCGAGATTGGCCAGGTAAAGGACCTTTTTTCCAATCACTTCCTCTGCTTTGAAATGTTCGGAAATACCGCTTAGGACTGTTCGCTGCTCTGTTCCAATGTCAACCAGCAGTTTCAATAGCTTTTTGCTTTTTGGAACATTTTCAGCTTCAACGATCGTAGCGATACGAATATCCATTTTACCAAAATCATCAAACTGGATTTCGGGCTTGACAGGCGTTACTGTCTTGCCTTCCAACTCGTTTATACGTTTCGCGTCGTGAAGTTTCTGAATTTGCTTTTCGATTACGTGGTCTTCAATTTTCTCAAAAAGCAGTTTTGCTTCCTGGATGTTCTGTCCTTCCCGTAGAAGATCAGCTTTCCCGGCGTCTTTCCAAAGGTTTTCCCTAAGTCCGAATTGCTCCTGCAGCTTCGCAGCCGTAAAGGGAAGTACAGGTTCGCACACAATCGATAATGTCGCTGAAATCTGTAATGCGATATTTAAAATGGTATTAACGCGCTCAGGTTCTGTTTTGATAGCATGCCATGGCTGTGTATCGGCCAGGTACTTGTTGCCTAGTCTCGCCAGGTCCATGACGAATGTGAGTGCTTCCCGGAAACGATAATTTTCAAGAGATTCCCCAATTTTGGCCGGAAATGCTTCCAGTTCTTTCAGTACATTCAGGTCAATGTCCTGCAAATCTCCTTTCGCAGGAACCTTTCCCTCGCAAAATTTATGCGTCAGTACCACGGCCCGATTGATGAAATTACCAAAGATACCTACCAGCTCACTGTTGTTCCGGGTCTGAAAATCTTTCCACGTAAACTCGCTATCCTTCGTTTCAGGGGCATTTGCAGTCAATACATATCGTAGTACATCCTGCTTATCGGGCATTTCTTCCAAGTACTCGTGCAGCCAAACGGCCCAGTTGCGTGAAGTTGAAATTTTATCACCTTCGAGGTTCATAAACTCATTGGCAGGAACATTGTCGGCCAGAATGTAATTGCCCTCAGCCATCAGCATCGCAGGAAAAATAATACAGTGGAATACGATATTATCTTTTCCAATGAAATGTACCAATTTGGTTTCACCATCGTCAGAAGGCTGCCACCATTTTTTCCATCCTTCGTCCGAACCGTTTTTTTGTAAAAGCCAGTCTTTGGTAGCCGAAATGTACCCGATCGGTGCTTCGAACCATACATATAGTACCTTACCTTCTGTATCAGGCAATGGTACGCTAATTCCCCAGTCGAGATCGCGGGTCATGGCGCGGGGTTTCAGGCCGTCTTTCAACCAGGATTGACATTGTCCGAATACATTGGTTTTCCACTCCGTGTGGCCGTTAATGTATTTTTCAATTTCAGGCTGCATGGTATCCAGCGGTAGGTACCAGTTTTTGGTAGCCTTCAAAATCGGCTTGGCGCCAGACAGCATTGAACGCGGATCTTTTAATTCCAAAGGGCTCAAAGTAGAACCGCAGCGCTCACATTGATCTCCGTAAGCATTGGGATTAGCACATACCGGGCAGGTTCCTACGATGTACCGGTCAGCCAGAAACTGCTGCGCGGTTTCATCGAAATATTGTTCAGTAGTCTCTTCAACAAAGACATTCTTATCATATAGGTCTTTGAAAATTTCCTGCGAAGTTTCGTGATGAACCTTTTTGCTGGTCCTGGAATAAATATCAAATGTGATACCCAGCGCTTTGAATGAATTATCAATCTGTTCGTAATATTTGTCCACAACCTGCTGGGGTGTCAGGCCCTCCTTTTTAGCACGAATGGTAATAGGAACGCCGTGCTCATCGGTACCGCTGATGAAAGCAACCTCTTTTCCTTTTGAACGCAAATAGCGAACGTATATATCGGCCGGAATGTAGCATCCTGCCAAATGTCCGATATGGATCGGGCCGTTCGCATAAATCAGCGCTGCTGTGACATTATATCGTTTTGGATTGGAAATGGGCATTTTGAAACGGGTAAAAGTAAATTAAACAACAAAATTCGGCGCTTTTAGATCACCGGATCCGGTACAAAAGGTAAAATTAGTAAAAGCACAGTCGCAAAGTATAATATTAACTGAAATGAGTTTTACTGCCGCCTTCACCAAAAACCAAGCTAAAAGACGAACTTTGAACCGCACAATTTGTTCTTATTTTATGAAAGTTCTCATTACCGGTGCCACAGGTTTAGTCGGCAGCGCTGTTGCAAAGAAGTTTATCTCCGAAAATCATGAGGTTTTTACATTGTTCCGGACAGGATCGGATAGGAGTTTACTTAATGGCATAACCGATCGTGTGCAATGGGTCGAAGGGGACATTCTCGATCTTAGTTTGCTTGAAAAAGCCATTGATGGAATGGACGTTGTGATTCATACTGCGGCGGTAGTATCGTTTGTGCCCCGCGACCGGAAAATGATGTACAAAGTCAATGTGGAGGGTACAGCCAATGTGGTGAATGTATGTCTCAAACATAAAACCGTGAAACTTTGCCACGTGAGCAGTATAGCCGCAATAGGCCGTCCTGACTCACGGAAGGTGCTTCCCGGCCAGGATACGGTACTGGACGAAAGCCAGCGCTGGGAAGATTCACCGGAGAACTCAGAGTATGCGAAAACCAAACATTTGGCTGAGCTGGAAGTTTGGAGAGGAGTGGCCGAGGGGCTGAACGCGGTCATTGTTAATCCAACGTTGATTTTGGGGGAAGGCGACTGGACGAAGAGCAGTACTCAGATCTTCCATTACGTATATCGCGAAAAACCTTTCTACACAGAAGGTCTGGCCAATTATGTAGACGTTCTGGATGTGGCGGAGATCGTTTCCAGGTTGGTTCATTCCGATATTTCAGGGGAAAGATACCTACTGAATGCAGGAAGCATATCTTACCATAACCTGTTCAATGCTATTGCAGATGCGATGCACAAAAAGCGGCCACATTTCAAGGTAAAGCCTTGGGTAGCAGGCATAATCTGGCGGGTAGAGGCGGTAAGGACATTTCTGTTAGGTACCAAGCCGCTGATTACCCGGGAAACTGCCCAGTCGGCAGCACGCAGGATTCGTTATGATAATGCGAAGATTAAAAATGCATTAGGTTTTAACTTTCAGCCTGTTGAGAAAACGGTCACTCGCGTGAGCGAAAGTTTGATTGGCAAGATTTGAATTAAGAGATATTATTTTATAACTTTCTTTCATTATTTAGTGGTGCGTTAGCCCTCAATTCTAACCTAGAGGTTCGTATGATGGAGAAAAATTTCGGGGAAAGGAAGGATTATATGAAGGAAACATTGCTCAGGTTTGAAAGAATGCTAAAAACCAGTGAGCCGGTTTTTTTTGATTTGGACACGTACGAGAAAGTTACGGGCCACTACATAGAAAAAGGAGATTGGGACAAAGCTTACAAGGCCTGCGAGCTTGGACTTTCAGATTACCCGTATTCGCTGGACCTACTGCTCAGCATGGTACAGCTTCACGCCAACAGAGGCGAAAACGAAATGGCCCAGGAGGTTCTGGAACGGGCCTCACTCTTTCACCCCGGTGACATTGAAATTTCCTTTATGCAGGTTGCAATTTCCAATATGATGGGCGAATTTGAAGAGGCCATTGAAGCACTGGAAAACCTTTTGCAGCAGGTGGAAGATCAGGATGAAATTTATTTTCAGATCGGGCAGACTTACCAAAACTGGGGTAAGTATGAAGACGCGATCAAATACTACAAAAGATCTCTCAAAAATAATCTGAATAATGAAAGTGCTCTTTACGAACTCGCACATTGCCTGGATCTCGTAGGGAAGCTGGAAAGTCATTTGGATTATTATAACGAACTGGTTGACAGAGACCCGTTTTCTCACCATGCCTGGTATAATCTCGGCATTGCATTCAGCAAGCTGGAACGGTATGAGGACGCTGTCAATGCATATGAGTACGCGACGTTGGTCAAGGATGATTTTGCCTCAGCATTTTTTCAGCTGGGCAATTCGTACATGAACCTTGAAAAATATGATGACGCCAAAGATCAGTATCTTAAAGCAATAGAATTCGAAGGCGAGCAGCCTGAGACTTGCTGCTGCCTCGGTACTTGCTATGAAAAGCTTGGTGAATTCGAAATGGCCATTAAGTATTACCGTCAGACGGTTAAGCTTGATAATCAATGGGATGACGGCTGGTATGGTCTAGGCATTTGTTTCAGTGAACTCGGACGCTGGTATGAGGCGGTTGGTTTTTTAAGGAAAGCAATCCAGATCACGGAATTGAACCCAGACTATTGGCTGGCGCTTGCGGAAACTGAATTCAAAGTTGGTAATGTGATTTCAGCTTTCGAAGCTTTTGAAAAAGCGGCAGAAATTGAACCATCCAATCCGGATATCTGGCTGAAATGGTCGCATGTGTTGTTCGAGCAAGGAAACTATGCGCGTGCGTGTGATCTGCTGCAAGCTGCGATTGATGAAATGCCGGAGGAAGCGGATTTGTATTACAGAATGGCGGTATACCAGATCCATGCAGGTGAGTACCGGGAAGCACTGGTGAATCTGGAAGTGGGGCTAACCCTCGATTATGACGCCCACGTGCAGCTTTTTGACTTTTTTCCTGATCTTGAAAAACAAAAAGCATTGTTCAGGATCATTGAACAGTACAGAGAAAAATAGATTTTTCAGGTCAGAGATTTGTATATATCAGCCAATTGTCGGGCGATATGTTCGCCGGTAAATTGGGCAATGTGCTCCTGACCGGCAACTATCAGAGATTTTCTTAAAAAGGCATCATTCATCAATGTTTTTAATTGATGGCTGATGTCTTTCGTTTGATAAGGGTCTGCGTATAATCCACCCGGTCCGCCGGCTTCTTCCAGGCAGGACCCTCGTGCTGCAAGTACAGGCGTACCGCTATGCAATGCTTCCAGTACAGGAATGCCAAAACCTTCGTAAATAGAGATATAAGCAAATATTTCAGCTCGTTGGTAAAGTGCCGGAAGATGTTCCGTGGGGGCATTATGCAATAGCTTTACCTGTTTTTCGAGACCAAATCGCGCAATGCAATCTTTAATCGTTTGAATGTAAGGAGTAGGTTTTCCGATCAGTAACAAATTGAACTCCCTGTTTTTCAGGGCAGCAAAAGCCTCCACCAGCCGATGCTGATTTTTTCTTTCCTCTAATGTTCCTACTGATAGAATGTAAGGTTCCTGAATGTCATAAAGCGACAGTATCTGATCAGTCTCGTATTGACTTTTTTTCTCTTTAAAAACGGGATTACAGTCTTGGTAAATAACCTGTATTTTACTTCTTTCAATGTCATAAAGTTCAATAAGATCACGTTTTGTTTGCTCACTGATTGCAATCACCACATCCGCACGTTCACAGGCTGATTTGAACTTATGTCTATAAATCATCCGGTCAATGGACTTGAAAAGATGAGGTAACCGCTCAAAAATCAGGTCATGAATGGTCACTACCGAGCGAATGCCTACCTTTTGTAATCGCTGCGGTATTTCATTGCTTAATCCGTGAAATACCTCAATGTGGTCTTTCTTTAACTGATTGGTGATGCTGGAATATCGCCAGTAGGGAGACAATTTTTTGTCCAGGAAACTTTCGGGAAAATGAATTGCGCTTTCTGGAAAGGCAGGAAATAGATTTTGCCTGTTTTTGGGAGTATAAGCCAGATAGTCGTGTTCCGGCTGAAAGGTCGTTAAAGCTTCGAGTACAAAACGGCTGTAATTTCCAAGGCCTGTTTTATTCGCAAACGCTCTTTTGGCATCAAATCCGATCCGCATAACTAGTACTGTGCAAGGGTTTCCAAGCAAAAGTCTGTAATTTTGTGGATACCACCGAAAATTATTGGTGTGTATTTTGTGTTCAAAAGGAATGAAGAGAAATAACGTGCGTAAACGGGGAAACCCAAAAACATCAACTCTTACACTTACAGAAGAATATCAGTTACATACGCTTGCCAACGGGATACGCATTGCACATAAGCAGGTGCCCTACACGCAAATCGCGCATTGTGGCATTATGCTCGACATCGGAAGCCGTGACGAATTACCGCATCAGCAGGGACTGGCTCATTTTTGGGAGCATATGGCCTTCAAGGGAACCGAAAGACGAAGTTCCTACCATATTATTAACCGGCTTGAAAATGTAGGCGGTGAATTGAATGCCTATACGACCAAAGAAAAAATATGCTTCCACGCGTCTGTACTCGATGATCACTTCGAGAAAGCGATGGATCTGCTGGCCGACATTACCTTTCATTCCGTTTTTCCTGATAAACAAATTGAAAGAGAAAGGAATGTGATCCTGGAAGAAATGTCCATGTATGTGGATTCCCCTGAGGACGCGATACAGGACGATTTTGATCAGCTCGTTTTTCCAGATCATGCATTGGGTAACAACATTTTAGGAACGGCGGAAACTGTTAATTCATTTGGCCGGGCAGAGCTGCACCAGTTTATCAATGACAATGTTGATACCGAACAAATCGTAGTCTCATCTGTAAGCCGACTGCCATTTTCCAAGGTAATCCGCATTGCTGAGAAGTATCTGGGTGATGTTCCGCACAAGAAAACGTCGCGTATCAGACAGGCACCTGCATTGTATTCGCCGCTGAAACAGCAAAAAGAGCGGTCGATGTCACAAGCGCAATGTGCAATGGGACAACCTGCCTATGCGCTTCTGGATGATCGCCGGTTACCCTTTTTTATGTTGGTCAATTTGTTGGGCGGGCCGGGAATGAACTCGCGTTTCAACCTCTCGCTGCGGGAAAAATATGGCTTTGTGTATTCCATTGAGGGAAATTATACGCCTTACCTGGATACCGGATTTATGGGTATTTTCTTTGGAACCGAACAAAAACAGCTGAACAAAAGCATTTCGCTGATCCACAAAGAATTGAAACGGGTGAGAGAAGTACCATTATCAGTTTTGCAACTCCATCAGACCAAAGTGCAGCTCATGGGGCAACTGGCAATGTCGGAGGAAAGCAATATGAGTTTTATGCTGATGATGGCGAAAAGCTTGCTCGATACTGGTAGGGTTGATACATTGCCCGAAATTTTTACAGAAATAGAGCAGATTACATCCAGCGAATTACAGGAAATAGCGATTGATATGTTCAATGAGCAGAATTTCAGTTACCTGACTTTCCTGCCGGAAGAATAAAGAGACTTTTACCAAGGATAAAGCCATTGCAATTGCGTAATGGCTTTTTTATTGGAAAATTGACTAGCCCTTTTGCTTGATAAGTTTGTAAGTAAATGGAGACTTTTGACATTGCCGTAGAAATGAAACGCTAATCCCATGAAAGAAAAATACCTGATCCTTTTCCTCATTTGTACTTTACTGGGCTGCAACACGGAGAAGCCAGCCGATGACGTCAATGAATTTCCGCAAGAACTTGTGAGTTTCAAATCCTACGAAGGTAACCCGGTGTTCGCGGGCGAAGGCGATTCTACGAAATGGGATGAGAAAATAAGAGAAAGAGGTTTTATTCTTCGGGAGGATAGCACCTACTATATGTGGTATACCGGCTACAAGGAGCGTACCGGGGACAGTATCAAATATCTGGGATTAGCCACTTCCGCTGACGGCATTAAATGGAACAGATCATCCGACAAACCAATTCACAGTTCACTTTGGGTAGAGGATGTGTGCGTGGTCAAGTCAGACAGTACCTATTATATGTTTGCGGAGAGTAGGGGCGATACTGCGCATTTGCTAACGTCCACCGACAGAGTTGAATGGACTGATAAAGGGGCATTGGATGTACGCCTGAAAAATGGGCAACCAATCGGAAAAGGCCCCTATGGTACGCCGGCAGTGTGGCATGAGGCCGGGATATGGTACCTCTTTTACGAACGGAATGACCTCGGAGTCTGGCTTGCGACTTCCAAAGATTTGAAAATATGGACCAATGTAGAGGATGAGCCGGTACTGAAAATGGGGCCGGAAAAATACGACCAGTTTGCCGTCGCTATGAACCAGGTCATAAAATACAATGGACTGTATTATGGCTACTACCACGCCTCAGCTTTCAAAGACTGGCGGGAATGGTCTACCAACGTGGCGGTTTCAAAGGACCTAATCCATTGGAAAAAATACGAAAAGAACCCGATTATCGGTCAGGACAAATCGAGTGGCATTGTGGTCAACGACGGATCGCAGTTCCGGCTGTACACGATGCATCCGGAAGTGAATGTATCTTACCCTTCTTTGGATTCAGCCCGGTAGTAGAGTGTCGATGCGTTTTCAGGCCTAAGGATGGCCCTGGCTGCTTTGTGAATGTCAGCAGAAGTGAGGCCCCGAATAATCTCGGCGTCGCTGTTTGCCCAATCCACATTACCCGCATTGGCAGCAAAAGCCAGGTTCATGGCGCGATTTAATAACTCTACTTCTGAAAAAGCAAGTGAAGCCTCAGACTGGTTTTTGACCTTTGTAACCTCTTCGTCGGTCGCTCCGTTTTCCGTAATTTCCTGCAATACTTCTTTGATAGCGTCGTCGGCATCTTCCAGTTTCACACCCGGGTTCAGGTTGCCTTTTACCACCAGCAAACCGGGATCGAGCGATGAAGTTACACTGGCGCTGATGCTGTTGAACAGTGATTTATCTTTCAATAACTTTTGATACAAACGCGATGACTTACCTCTTCCCAGAATATCGCCAAGCAAATCAGACGCATAAAAACCGTCCTCATATCTGCCGGGCATGTGGAAAACTTTGACAAGCGAATTCAATGGAACAGCCGCAGAAGTTTCCAAATGTCTTATTTCAGACTGTACCGGTTCTTTCGGGATATTCCGGACGTAAGCAGGGCCTGCTGGTATGCTGCCAAACCATTTGTCAGCAAGCTCCTGTATTTGTTCCAGCGTAACAGCTCCTGCAACAACCATTAAAGCATTATTGGGTCTGTAAAAACGAAAGAAGAAATCCTGCACATCAGTCATAGTAGCACGTTCAATATGCTCAATGTCCTTTCCGATAGTCGCCCAGCGGTAAGGATGCTTTTGATATGCGAGAGGCCTTAATTTAAGCCAGATGTCGCCATAAGGCTGGTTAAGGTAACGTTGTTTAAATTCTTCAATGACCACTTTTCGCTGCACTTCCAGCACATTGGGGTCAAAAGACAAGCTGAGCATACGATCTGATTCAAGCCAGAAAGCAGTTTCTACATTCTCCGCGGGTAATGTAATGTAGTAGTTGGTAATGTCCGGCGAGGTAAAAGCATTGTTTTCGCCGCCCACATTCTGCACCGGAATGTCGTAGCTCGGGATATTTTTCGAACCGCCGAACATCAGGTGTTCGAAGAGATGTGCAAAACCCGTTCTCTCCTCATCCTCATCTCTGGATCCTACATTATACAAAATATTAACCGCAGCCATCGGTGTTGAAAAATCTTCATGGACAAAAACTTTAAGTCCATTATCCAATGTAAACTGCTTGTAGCGAATCATATGATCAATCTTAGGAAGTAATAATTAACAATTTGACGTCAAAATAACGTTAGTGGTAGAAACCCATACATTAAAATTAGGGTTATAAACAAAGCTACTGTTCAGTTGGGATACCACCAAACCATTTTGAGTTAATAGTCTAAGCCATGCAAAATACGTTTCGATTTCTTTGTTTATTTATACTGTTGCCTGTTTTCTCTTCCACCTCGCGTGCCCAGCTGCTGAACGATCCCGCTTCTTTAAAAAATGTCCAGAATAGTCTTGACAAAATTTATAATTACGAGTTTGAAGAGGCGCAAACCATGATTGATCAGGTCGAAAAAAAATATCCCAATCACCCGGTTTCTTACATCCTCGACTCATTTATTCTTTTCTGGAAGTATCTGCCGATCAAGGACAACCCGGTGAAATCGAAGGAATATATTCATAAGCTGGATCAATGTCTGGAAGCGATCAATAAGAAATATGGTAAAAACAGCCTGGATCCTGAGGCAGTTTTTTATACTATGGTTGCGAGAGGCTATATGGCCATGATCTACAATTACCGCGGTGAGATGGTCAGTGCGGCCGGTGAGGGTAAAAAAGCATACAATGCATTCGTGGAGGGTTTGAAACTCATCAATAGAAATCCGGAGTTTTATTTCACTTCGGGCATGTATAACTACTATGTGGAAGTATACCCCGAAGAGCATCCGATCGTGAAACCGCTGCTGATGTTTTTCAAAAGCGGGGATAAGGCATTAGGGCTCAAACAGATTGATAATGCTACCAAAGTGGGTACGATCACCAAAGCGGAATCTTGTTTTTACATTTCCCACATTTACCTAAAATATGAAATGAAGCCGGAAAAGGCAGTTTTTTACATGGATAAACTGGTCAGTCTGTATCCCAGAAACCCGGTATATCTGATGAAGAACATTGAAGCTTTGCTGCTTTCGGGAAAGTACGAACTCGCAGAAAAAGAACTAGGCAACCTTAAAAAGATCAATACAGGTTTTTATCCGGCTGCCTGGCGGACTTTTCAGGGGATTTTGGAAGAAAAAAATAAAAAGAATGATACTGCTGCGCAAAAGGAGTATTTATTGGCATTAAAAACCCCTCACGACGACCAGTACACGAAGGAATACCATGCGCTGGCGTACGCTGGGCTAGCACGGATTTCCGGACGGGCTGGCAACAAATCAAAAGCAAAAGATTATTACAAAAAATGCCTTGGAAAAGCTGAATACCGCTCGGTAATCAAAGAAGCCAAGGCATTTAAGTGACTTTAACTATTTGGGAAACTGGCTTTTATCCAGTCCCGGAATGATTCTGAGTGCGTTTTTGTAGTACAGCTTTTTCAACACTTCATCAGACAAACCCATACCATACATTCGCCAGAATGCGTGGTATTTTTTGTGGTAAGGAAAGTACTCGTCTTCCGTTTCCAGCACACGGAAATAGGTAGCGTATTCTGATGGTACCCAGCTGTCTTTTCCGAATAAAACCCGGTCCTGGTATTTGTCAAAGAACTTTTTAGCTGTGCGCGGTTGCCTGCCAAGCTCAGCGATCACCGCACCGATCTCGACGTACATATTCGGGAATGCGATCATGAGGCTATCCAGCTTTTTGAGATTATTGGGATACCAGCCCATGTGTGCATTGATAAAGATTGTCTTTGGATTTTTACGGAAAATGTGGTGCTGCTCAGCAATGAGCGAATCAAATGGAATAGGATCATTGGCGCCACGCCGACGGCCGGGATGCGTTTTCAGTTCGAGCCAGCGCTCATTGTACCTGTCCATCGGGTCCCAGAATGATGGTACGTCGGCGGTATGGATCAAAACCGGTATTCCCAGCTCGCCACACTTCTGCCATACGGGCTGCAATCTCGGGTCGCTCACAGCGACGCGGTTCCCCTTATCATCCTTAATTCCGCTGAAACCAAGGCTCTTATAAATTTTCAATCCTTTCGCACCCATTTTTACGTCTTCTTCCAATTGCTTCACAGCCTTGCTAGTCCAATCGCTTTCGCCAAAACCTTTGAATTGAATATTGGTGAAAACGGCAATGCGTTTGGGTTGATTTTTGGCAACATTCTCCAATGATCCTTTCAATGTAGCAGTCCCTTCGCTCCATTCCTGCGACCAGCCGCGGCCACTCAAATTCACCATAATTCCCATGTTCAGGCTGTCCATTTGAGCAACCAAGGCTTTCAGGTCCTGGGTGGGCATTTGGTACTGATGATTGTGTACGTCAATGAATGGAAATTTGGCACGCTTTAATGGATGTTCTTCTACTTTGAGTGTTGAAATTGGATCATACTCTTCAAAGCCAAGTGGTTGAGTGATTTTCGAGGCATCTTGCGCGCAGGCGTTGAATGATATACTGGCCGTGATGGAAAGGAGGAGTACGAGTTTTTTCATGCAGAAAATGATCAGGAAAATTTAAATGGAACGTCTATTTTTGATTTCCTGAGAAATGCTCAGGTTTGTAAATCAGGGCAACACAATGCGCGGCAATTCCTTCCTCTCTTCCCACAAATCCCAAATGCTCAGAAGTAGTCGCTTTGATAGAAATGTCCTCCTCGGCCAGGGCTGTTACCTGGGCAAGGCAGGCTTTCATTGCAGGGATATGAGGGTTTAATTTTGGATTTTGTAGTATGATCGTCACATCTACATTTCCTACTTCATACCCTTTCTCCCTGATCATTTCAAGCACTTTGGCTAGCAAGACTTTGCTGTCGACACCTTTCCATTGCGGGTCTTTGTCGGAGAAATGGTATCCAATATTTCGGAGATTGGCTGCACCCAGGAGCGCATCGCAAATGACATGACACACTACATCAGCATCCGAGTGACCCTTTGCGCCATGTGTATGAGGGATCAATATACCGGCGAGCCAGAAAGGCCGGCCTTCTACCAATTGATGTACGTCGTAGCCTTGTCCTATTCGGAAGGGGAGCATTTAACTTTGTTATTGTGAATGTAAAAATGTAAGAGGATCAATTATCTAAGTTTTACTTTGAGCAGGTCAATTTCTCACTGCATGGAATCAAATCGCTTATCCACCCGGTCGAAACCATTCATCATGGCTTCAAAAAGATTACTGACACCTTCTTTGGTTGACATTTCACTTATTTTGTCCTTAATATCTAAGATATCATCCTTAATATCTCCAATATCACCCTTAGTGCCTCCAATTTCATCCTTTATACCGCCAATTTCATCCTTTATACCGCCAATATCATTCTTGATACCTCCAATATCATCCCTAATACCTCCAATTTCATCCTTAGTACCGCCAATTTCATCCTTAATACCTCCAAAATCATCCCTAATACCTCCAATATCATTAGAGTTTTTCCTGACAACCTGGATCAAAGTACTCATGTTTTCCTGAAGACTGCTCTGCCTGTCATTCAGCTTGATTTGGTTTTTTGCAAGTTCCAGCATGTTGTGGTCAAGGTTAAACATTCTTCCTTCCAGGCGCTGTTGACCATCATCCAGTCTGTCGAGACGCATGAGTGACTCGGCCATTAATTCTTCAAGATTGCTGATTCGTTCTTTCTCTTTCATTGCATAATGTGGTTAAACAAATATAATAAAACTTTCTATTGCTATACGGCGAAACTCCGCGGCGGTCACTCCTTAGCAGAATATATATTTTTCAATTTCACAATTCAGGCAGTTTAACCTTATCTTAATTCAGCAGGTGATAAAAAGGCTTATTTTTGATTGGTAACGCGGATTTTAGCAAACCTTTTTTGATAAAAGATTGGTTACGTATATAGTTTATATTGCACTCTTAAAAATTACTTTCTCTCAATTGTTATGAAAACAAACATCGGAATATCGGACAGCAATACGCAGGCTGTCGCTTTTCAGCTCAATAAGTTATTGGCCAATGAATTTGTGCTCTACACCAAAACACGTAATTATCACTGGAACATCGGCGGAATGCATTTCTTCGAACTACATAAGTTGTTTGAAGGACAATATGAGCAGCTGCAGGAGATCCTCGACGAGATTGCAGAACGCATCCGCGCCATAGGGCATTATTCTGAGGCAAGGTTGGTCGATATTCTAAAACTGACTGATCTTCTTGAACCTGAATATACCAACGATGAGAAAGTTCAGTTGAAAAACCTGTTGGATGACCACGAAACGATCATTAGAATCCTTCGTAACCTGATCACCGAATTTGCGGATAACTACAAAGACCTGGGTTCCAGCGACTACGTGACTGGCTTATTGCGTTCGCATGAGAAAATGGCCTGGATGCTGCGCGCGTTTTTGAAATAATGCGCTTAGAAACAGAAAAAGCCGGATAAATCAGAAGATTTGCCCGGCTTTTCCTGTTTCTAACGATCGCTATTTAAGCTGCTGATTTTGAATTTCCTGTTTCAGCCTAACAATCTCTTCCTGCTGACTGGCCGACTTGAAATACAGATACAGACCCGCGATCAGAAATATTTTGGAAAGAACAAATACCGCAATAAAAGCTGGGCGCCAGAATTTGTGGACCTTAATGTGGGTATCGTTGACTTCGACTTCCAAAAACTGTTTCGCGTCATTGCGAACCGTTTTGTCGAAAGTATGTTTTTGCTTTTTGTCAGCTCTTAGCTGAATAATTTCTCTTACTTCCGATGGCGGCGTCACGGACTCAATGTCGAAATACCTTCTGATACCATCTTCTACATCGACAAGCTGATTGGCAATTTCGCGATTGCCTGCCGCAAGCAGTTGTATGTGCTCTTGCTCCTCCTTATTCGCAAGTCCCAGTGCATATGATTCTAAAATCCCGGTTTGTGTAAAATCCTGTGTGTTCAAAGTGTGTTACGATTATGCGTTGCGATATGATTTGAAAAACTCATGAAAGGAGCGAAGCACTTCCGATTTGGATATATTCAGCCTCCCGGCAACCTCTTCCGGCGTGAAACCCTGCCGGAAAGCAAGGTCGAAAATGGCCTGAGGGGAAACGTCGGAGTTCGTTCCAAAATCGTCTCCTACCGGGGCCAGCGCCATTATTTTACGCTTGGCTTCCACTGCTTTGGCTCTTGCCAGCTTGATCACACAAACCGCAAAAGTGAATGGATAACTATTGCACGATTGCAACAGCGGCGACGAGAAAACGCTTACCAGAACTTCCTGAGCAAGATGGGGCTGCGGTATGATCTGTAAAATAATGCCATAGGCCATCGCTCCATACTGATCATATACTTCAAGAGAGGTGAGGGTGTTTTTTGTTTTAGTTAGGGGTTGGTGGTCAACTCCACTGCTAAATCGTTCCAATTCATTCATACACGACCATTAATTAAAACAAAATTTGGGGTTTGGATGTGGCAAAAGAAAAGTATCCATTTTTTCAAAATATAGAGATTCTTTCCTGCCAGGGTGTGAGTTATTATGGTAAATTTAATAGAATAACCTTAAAAATTGCCATCAGCAGTAAAAAAATGCTCCCTTCTTGCTACTTCGTCGGCATAATGTGTCCTGAATAGTCTCAAAGCATTTTTTTGCCTATGCGGCTATTGTTTAACTTTGAGCCATGAAAGAAAAAATTGCAGTGATTTTTGACATGGATGGCGTGATTTGCCATACCAATCCTTTCCACTCAAAGGCATTTCGCGCTTTTTTTTCAAAGCGTGACCTGGCCCCTACGGATGAAGAATTTGCGCAGCATATGTATGGAAAAAGCAATAGCTACATACTCAGCTATTTTTTACAAAGAACTATAGATGGAGAGGAGCTTTTGCAAATGGAAGACGAAAAAGAAAGCTTGTTCCGGCGGATCTATGAACCTTACATTGAGCCTATTGAGGGCATAGTGGCGTTTATGCAAGACTTGAAATCCAATGGCGCTGACTTGGGAGTGGCCACATCAGCCCCGCGTGCTAACCTCGAACTGATATTGAGCAAAGTCCTTATCAGACCCATTCTAAGGTCGATACTGGCGAGTGAGAATGTGAAAAAACATAAGCCCGATCCAGAGGTATACCTGACTTCTGCATTCAATCTGGGCGTTACTCCTGACCAATGTGTGGTTTTTGAAGATTCTTTCTCGGGTGTTTCAGCCGCATTGAATGCAGGAATGCGGGTAGTAGGGGTGCTGAGCTCGCATACCATCGAAGAACTGCCTCCCTGCAATCTGTACATTGAAAATTACAGGGAGATGTCCTTCGAAAAAATAAAAGCTTTATTCTAAGGCAATATCAGAGCGTGGTCGGGTCAGTGACTTTGGCATCAAAAACACCGGTGAGCACTTTCTCGTTGCGTTTTACCTGCAAGAAGATCCGGTACCGGCCGTCTTTCGGGAATGAGTAGGGAAATGAAATGCGGTTGCCATGTTCCATACCCATCATTCCCGCTGCATTTGTTTCGTACATACCCATTTCGGTCATCAGAAATTGCTCTCTTTCGAGTACCGGCATGGCATTCAACCGGGCCAGATGTTTGTCGATACTATCTCTGAAAATAGCGGGAGCGGGTCTTTTGGCGATTTTAGCGGTATCTGAGATCCTGTTTTTGAAAGTTTGTTCCGCTGCCATGGCGAATGTGCCTGTCGGATGTAAGTGAATGTAAACGGAACCATCGGAGCGCACCACCGCTACGTGCCCGGTCATGCCGAGGTAAGGTTCTGGAATGCAGGGTGTTCCGTCGGGATTGAAAATTTCGAAATTGAGCAGATAGGGCTTTCCCGCTTCCAACGGACGGTCGGGTTTTCCTTCCCATACAGCATAGGAGCCGTCCTTGAACACAGTTTTGGTGCCGGGCTTGCCACAAATGACAACATTCTCGTCCATAGGTATTTTCCCCGGTGCGTCCATCGGGTCGGTGACTACATAAGTATCTTCATATGCAGTGACTTTCAGGTTTTCGGATTTTCCATGCTGTGCCGGAATTTCCAGCGTATCGACAATCGTTTCGGCAAAACCTGAATGTTGGACAATGTCGGAGTAAACAAGGTATTTTCCGGCCGGTAATTTGGGGAGGTAGGCTTCAAAAGTAAGGCTATCCTTGCGTTCCGGGTGAATGTGGGCAAACGCGTCCAACCCGGGTGTGCGTACCAGAAACGTATGCATGATCTTGCCGTGATCAGGAATCAGCAGGCTCAGCATGCTGCCTTTGCGTTGCTTGCGCCAGCTGGTCGTATCGATTTTTAATTGAAAAATATATTGACTTTCTTCTTTTAAAATCGCTGCATGGCCCTTCATCGGTTTGTAAAGCCATTCTTTATATTCGGATGCCCAGCTGTCCCACCAGCTGCTTCCGCCGTACAGGATCAGTGAACATACTACGGTTGCTATGCCCATATTGAGCCATTTTTTTCGTTTTTGGCTGGCATTAAGAACTTCGCCGGGCCTCAAAATTCCATCGCTCACACTGGCTCCGATCGTGGTGATCATGAGCAGAAAAAGCAGGACGCCAAATATGCTGAGCCCAATTCCCAGCTCCCTGGGCATGGCGCGTTCAGCGGTGGAGACGGCGATAATGGGTACGATCAATTCCCCTTTTCCTTTGTCACCTTCGATCTGGATCTGGGCGCTGGATGAACCCCATTCCATTAGCCACACAAAACCACTGAACTGTCCCGGCTTGCCTGGTACCTGTGCGAGTGCGTCGGGCGTAGGGGCACCTTTATCTCCTGAATAAAAATAAATGGGCCGCGCCACCACTTTGTTGGCGTCGCCACTTTCAATGAAAACCGTGATCTGGGCTGTTCCGGGAATAACATCGGGCGGCTGTACGCTCACCATGACCTTGTATGGTCCGGCCTGTCCCTGCATCTGAACGCCCGAACTTCCTACGTGTGCCTGTGAGATCTTTCCGACCAACATCAGGAGCATGATTAATAATATTTTTTTCATCGTTGAATTTTGTTCATCCAGTTGCCCCAGGCAAGGCCAACGCGTGTTGAAATGAATGTGGCCAGCAATGCGATCCCCAATCCTTTTAGTAGAACTGGTGTGCTCTCGACCATCCATGGGCCAAATTTGTAGCGATACTCCCAGCCAGGACTATTGCCAAAATACCAGTAATGACTGCCAAAAAACCAGTTACGTGCGTAAGGTGATTCCATCAGAAAGCCACCGAAAAACCATTGAACAATAAAGAAGACGCTCAGGAATG
Source organism: Dyadobacter sp. (assembly GCF_039919315.1). Taxonomy (GTDB): domain Bacteria; phylum Bacteroidota; class Bacteroidia; order Cytophagales; family Spirosomataceae; genus Dyadobacter. Next base: position 75,322 of record NZ_JBDSFX010000017.1, read on the forward strand.
CTATGGCCAGGATCGGGGTCATTTTCCAGTCATTAAAATGCCCGTAACGGTGACGAAGGTAATCCACCACGATCGCGGGGATGATCAGCAGTAACGGGAACTGAAATCCCTGATAATGGTCAATGTGGTTCAGGATCGGCCCTAATTTCGGTTCTGCCGGGAACAATGGGATGATCCAGAGTGTGGTGAGCATGAGCAATGTGTAAACGGCAGTTACCGCTGTGGTCGCCCATTTGTGTGACACTGCTTTACCCACCGCCATTAGTAAAATTGGAAAAGCAGCGCCCGCGAAAATATAAAAACTGGAACGGTGAACCCGCATACGTCCCAGTTCTTCGGAGATTAAGGTATACCAGATCGTCAGCAGAAATCCTGCGGACAATGCAAATAGCCAGAATAGTGTTTTGTCCAATGTCTTTTTTTTAATAAAATGGGTACTTGCGAAACCACGGATCTGGTTTTTGATAGCCACAACACTGATCATGGCCCCAAACTGGATTCCGATGATGCCGAGGATCAGTACGGTATGAGGAGGAGATAGAATGGTGACGTCGAGCCCGTAAGTACTATGCCACCAGTCATCGAAAGGTGCAGAAGTAAGCATGGATAATGCGCCCCATACACAGAACAATGATCCTAGCGAGCTGTAAAAGAACCCCCAGATCTTAACGCTCCGGCTCTTTTCAAGGGAATTACCCCAAAACGTTTTACGTAAAATTTCATATCCTGAAAAAAGCCCCGCCACAACAGCGCCAAGATATATGACCAAATGGGGTGGTGATAGCAACCCGTCGCGGCCTATGCTCATGTGCCAGCAAATATCCCAGATAAGGCCCGTGATCACGCAAAATGAGGCGAAAACCGTAGCGAAAATGTAAACCGGAATACCGGGATTGCCCTGTAACGGCAGAACACTTCCGCTGGTCGGCGGGGGAGGGCTTATTGTCGTTTCCATCATGTTGAGAAAGGATTAATATTTCAATATACTGCCGATAATGCAAATCAGACAATCAATGTAAGCAAAACCCTTATGATGTATACTTGAAAATCTTCAAATGCAGCGGTCCTGCCAATGTTTCAGCAGGAAATAGCATTAAAACGGACGCATCGCTTTCACGAACCTGCCTTTGAAATAGGTAGAAAATAAGTTGTCCTCCCTCACACCGCGCGAAGTGGACGCGTGAATGAAGATGATTTCCTGCTGGCTCCTGACGTCCGTTACAATACCAGCATGCGACACATACCCTTCTTTGCCGGCTTCGGGAACGAAGAAAAGCCAGTCGCCGACGCGGATTTCTTCCAATTTGCCCACTTCCTGACCATATTCCGACTGCTGCCACGAAATACGAGGAACCTTGACACCAATTTCGGAGTATACCGAGCAAATCAGCCCGGAGCAATCGATTCCGTTTTTATCATTTCCTCCCGAGCGGTATGGCGTGCCGGTGTAGGTGCGCGCGACTTGTACTACTTCCGGAGGTTCGGCGGTAGATGAATTTCCTGGCCTCGAATAGGTTGGTTTTGTGCTTGGGGTAGGTTTCCGGACGGGTGTCCTGGCC
>NZ_JBDSFX010000018.1:0-155600 GCF_039919315.1 Dyadobacter sp.
TGATCGACGGAAATATCACTTACGATAACGTTCACTTTTCCTACCCTTCCCGTTCCGATCTTCCGGTGCTGAAAGGGATTTCCTTTCACATTAATGCAGGAGAAAAGATAGCATTGGTTGGGTACAGTGGCGCAGGTAAGTCTACGATCATTCAACTTCTTATGCGTTTTTATGATCATCAATCAGGCGAAATTCTCGTGGATAGCAAGCCAATCCGTGATTATGGGATTTCGGAGCTGCGCAAAAACATTGCCATTGTTCCCCAGGAGGTAATGCTGTTTGGAGGTACTATCTATGAAAACATCGCGTACGGAAAGCCCACGGCCTCCCGCGAAGAGATTCAGGATGCCGCCAAAAGGGCGCACGCATCCGAGTTCATCGACACTTTTCCTGAAAAATATGAAACCGTTGTCGGCGAGCGGGGTATCAAGTTATCAGGCGGTCAGCGCCAGCGCATTGCCATCGCGCGAGCTATTCTCAAAGATCCCAAAATCCTTATTTTAGATGAAGCAACAAGTTCCCTGGATGCTGAATCCGAAAAACTGGTACAAATTGCGCTGGACGAGCTCATGAAAAATCGGACAACGATCGTCATAGCGCACCGGCTGGCCACTATCCGCAAAGTGGACACTATCTATGTGATCCGCGAAGGACGGATTGCGGAGTCAGGTACACATCAGGAATTAACGCTTTTGGATAACGGTTTATACGCAAACCTGATCAAATTGCAGTTTGAAACCGCTGAAAGTAATTAATGGAAAACACATTAGATTCGACTAAGATCTCTTCAAAGCAATTCTTTGAAACTGAGCTTCAAAAAGCTGCCATTTCAGAAGCTGGCGCTCAGAGAAAATTCAATACCCTTGCCATTGCGCGGCTTTCGGTATTCGCGGGAATGATCGTACTGGCCTGGCTTTGGAATAAAACCAGCCAACCATGGTTTGCGGCAGCAATTTTCATTTTGCTAGTTGCATTCCTGATCCTGATGCGACGTCAGCAGGCTGCCAAACGGAAAAGGGATTTTCAAAGAAACCTGCAATCGGTGAACGAGGACGAACTTGAAAGGCTCTCCTTTCGGTTCAAAAGGTCGGATACGGGTGTACAGTTTCAGGAAAAAGACCATGCTTACGCTACTGATCTCGATATATTCGGCGAATACTCCCTTTACAAACTCCTGAACCGTACCCGTACCGCCGAGGGAAGCCGCAGGTTATCCAACTGGCTAAAAAATCACGCGACACCGGAGGATGTAGCTTCGCGGCAAGTGGCAGCTGCCGATTTTAAAAAACATCCTGAACTTATTCATGCCTGGGAAGCGACCGCATTGCTACACGAACACGCAGCGACGCAGGTAAGCGCTTTCCGTGCGTGGGCTGGCGAAGTACTTCCTGCCAACCTAACATCTGCATTACGCTTGCGATGGCTCCCGCTGGCTACCCTGGCGGTTGGCATATTAGTACTGGCCAAAGTAATTCCGGGCTATCTGTTTTTACTCGGGCTTGGCGTTCATTTGCTCATCCTAAAACGCTTTCAAGCTGAAATTCAATCCATTACCAATCGTACCACATCGCTGGGCCAAACGCTGGTAGCCTATTCGGACCTGTTGCAAAATGCAGAGACTGCTCCTTATGACAGTCCCTGGTGGCAGCAAAGAAAAGTATCCATTCACGGGTCATCACCGGCATTAAGCAAAGCCGGCAGCCTTTTTGAAAAACTGGATTACCGCAATAACCCATTCTTTTCACTTTTTGTGGGTATCCCGACACTCTGGGACGTACATTGTCTCGCCGGATTGGAAAGCTGGAAAAAGGCCAATCATACCAAACTGGCCGACTGGCTGGATGTTTTGGCCGACGCCGAAGCGATGAACAGCATTGCCGGACACGCGTTTGCGAACCCGGATTATGTGATTCCCAACGTATTATCTCAAAATGAAGCATTCATAGAAGCCAGTATCATGGGGCACCCATTGATCCCGTCCGAAAAACGGGTCAGTAACAGCTTCTCAATGAATGGTACCGGGCACACGATACTCGTTACCGGCTCCAATATGTCCGGTAAAAGTACATTCCTGAGGACTATCGGGCTCAATATGGTACTGGCGCAAATGGGCGCGGTCGTAAGTGCTACCAATTTTACATGTTCGCCCATGCGGGTGTTCAGCAGCATGCGTACACAAGACTCCCTGGAAGAAAGCACTTCATCATTTTACGCCGAACTGAAAAGGCTCCGCAAACTGCTGGAACTGGCTGATGCACATACCGACGCACCGGTTTTTTATCTGCTCGACGAAATCTTGAAAGGTACCAATTCCTCTGACCGCCACCGTGGGGCAGAAGCGCTGATCCGGCAGCTGCATTCCAAAAATGCTTCCGGGCTCGTATCCACACACGACCTCGAACTCGGTGAATGGGGTGCTACCGAAACTTATGTACACAACTTCCACTTCCGTTCCGATGTGGAAAACGGTCAGCTACACTTTGATTACATGCTGCATGAAGGAATATGCAGGAGCTTTAATGCGTCCGAATTGATGCGTATGATGGGGATAGACATCGATTTACCGAATAAAAATACCCTGGCTTAACGCAAACAGGCATTTTTAATGATATAACAGGATTTGCGTAACTTTACTGATTACATTTACGTTTTCAATGCTGAGAAAGTGACTGCGGCCAACGTGAATTAAATGAGTGCCCGAAAAATAAACCAATAACGATTATAAAAACCTGAATGGAAGTATTAATAATGGCAGGACAGCTCATTCTGGGCTTGTCAATTTTGGTAGGATTGCACGAGTGGGGTCATATGGCAGCCGCTAAGATGTTTGGAATGAGGGTTGAAAAATACTTCATAGGTTTTCCCCCTAAAATATTCAGTATCCAGAGAGGTGAAACCGAATATGGAATAGGCGCCATTCCGTTAGGCGGATTTGTCAAAATATCAGGAATGATCGATGAATCTATGGACACGGCGGCGATGAGCCAGGAACCACAGCCCTGGGAATTTCGCTCCAAACCAGCCTGGCAGCGTCTGGTCGTGATGCTTGGCGGTATCTTCGTCAACATTATCGTAGGTATCTTTATTTTTATAGTGATTGCCTACAATGAGGGTGATAAGTTTCTTTCCATCAACGAAGTCAATAAATACGGGATTGTGGCGGGAGATATGGCCGAAGAAATCGGACTTAAAACCGGCGACAAAATCGTGAAGGTCAACGGGAAACCAGTTGTCAATTTCAATGAGGTGGTTAGTTCAGAAGTTTTCCTGGGCAGCAATAGTTCCTATACGGTAAACCGTGACGGAAAAGATGTGCAAATTGAAATTCCGAATAACTTTATTGAAAAGCTTTCAGACCCTGAAGAAAAAGGAAATTTCATTCGTCCGCTCGAACCATTTGTGATCGGAGAGCTGGTACCCTCATCTCCTGCGCAAAAAGCAGGTATGTTGACCAACGATAAGGTTGTGTCCATTGACGGCAAACCTATTCATTTCTTTCACCAGCTTCAGGCCGAATTACAACGACTGAAAAACAAGCAGACTACACTTGTTGTGCAGCGCGGTTCGCAGGAAAAAACATTGACCCCCACCATTTCCGAAGATGGTACGCTTGGTTTTTATCCAAAAAGCCTTCTGAATTACACAGCAGTAGAATATTCCTTAGGACAAGCGATTGCTGTGGGAACGCAGGATGCATTTGGAGTCGTATTTAATTATGTTAAAGGATTTGGCAAGATATTCCGCGGTGAAGTCTCCGCTTCGAAAGCGCTGAGCGGCCCTATTGGCATCGCAAGAATGTTCGGCGGAGTTTGGGACTGGGGACGGTTCTGGAGCCTGACAGGCTTACTTTCCATCGTATTGGCATTTATGAATGCGCTTCCTATTCCGGCACTGGACGGTGGACACGCGGTTATTCTATCTTACGAAATAATTTCAGGCAGAAAGCCATCTGATAAATTCCTTGAAAACGCACAGAAAGTCGGTATGGTACTTTTGTTAGGACTAATGGCTTTTGCAATTTTCAACGACGTTTGGAAGGCAGTATTTTAAGTGATTTGAAAGGGAGAATGAAAATAGGAACCGGGGGATGTATGTCGAAGCGGAAACGCCTCGGTGTTTTAAGACGAATTTCTCCGTATCTCTTATTTGCGTTTTCCCTTTCGCTTTTTTCGGCAACGCCGATGCATGAGTACCACGTGAGCGTCACACAAATGCAGTTTAACCCTGCTATTAAGTCCTTTGAAATCAGTATCCGCTTGTTTACCGATGATCTTGAAAAGGGTTTGTCACAAAGTAATGACGCGCGACGCATCGTTGTTAAAAATGGCGATAAGAACGATGCCCTGATAGAGCAATATATCCGAAAATCGTTCGTACTCACCGACAGCCAGAAAAAACCGGCCAGCATACATTATATCGGAAAGGAGCAAGAGGAGGATGCAACATGGGTTTACCTGGAAGTACCCATACAAGGTATCTGGGCGGGATACAAACTGCAGAATAGCACTTTGATGGAAGTATTTGATGATCAGGTCAACATGACCAATGTAAAATACGCTTCCGACAAAAAGACTTTCCTCTTCAAAAAAGGGCAAACCGTTCACGATTTGTAGACGTTTGGCCATTAACTAAATGGGCCTGACACGCTGATTGTGGCATGGCTATTTTGTTATATATTCCCTTTCTTTTGAAAGTCATTATTTATATATTGGGAAAAGATTATCTGTCATTTTGACAGAATGCCTATGAAATTTGAACCTTCTGACTTGTATAGTCGGCTTCTCATGTCTGAATCAGATATGGACAGCCTTGAAATTGTCCCTCTCGGTGGCCCTGATGGCTCCGATGAACCTTTTGAACTTCCAAATGAACTTGCGATACTGCCAATAAGGCAAACAGTGCTCTTTCCCGGAATGGTAATTCCCGTTACGGTTGTGCGTCAGAAAGCGATTCGTCTAGTAAAAAAAATATACCGGAATTCAGACATTAACCAGCGTATCCTGGGTGCGGTAACCCAGGCAATCCCTAACAAAGAGGATCCAACGGCAGAAGATCTCTATAATGTCGGAACCGTCGCCCAGATCTTGAAAATGATCACTTTGCCCGATGGTAATGTGACCATAATCGTTCAGGGAAGGCAGCGTTTTGAGATTAAAAACATCATTGCTGAGGAGCCTTATCTCACTGCGGAAGTGCGTGCGATTGACGATACGTTTGTAGGGCCGACCAAAAAGGAGTCCAAAGCATTGCTGAATTCACTTCGCGACGGTGCGCATAAGATCATGCGCCTGAACCCGGAAATTCCTCAGGAAGCTCGCATCGCGCTTGATAACATTGAAAGCCCCATTTTCCTGATCCATTTTTTATCTTCCAACATTAATGTAGAAGTAGCTGATAAACAAAAGCTGCTGGAAGAGAGAAATGGACACAAGCAGGCCACTCTTTTGCTTCAGTACATGATGCGGGAGATTGAAATGCTGGAATTAAAAAGAGAAATCCAGACCAAGGCCAGTTCGGATATAGATCAGCAGCAACGCGATTATTTCCTTCGCCAGCAGATCAAAGTGCTTCACGACGAACTGGGAATGGACAGCCCGGAGCGCGATCTGGACGAAATCCGTCTGAAAGCAAGCCAGAAAAAATGGTCGGACAGCGTTCGTAACCATTTTGAAAAGGAGCTGAATAAATTACAGCGTATCAATCCAATGGCACCGGAATATCCTGTGACCATGAATTACCTGGAAACTTTGGTGGATTTGCCGTGGGGCCAATATACCAAAGACAATTTCGACCTGGTAAGAGCACAGAAAGTGTTGGATGCCGACCATTTTGGACTCGAAAAAGTTAAGGAACGCATTATCGAGTACCTTGCTGTTCTCAAACTGAAAGGTAATCTCAAAGCGCCAATCCTTTGTCTTTATGGGCCTCCTGGGGTTGGTAAGACATCATTGGGCAAGTCCATAGCCAAAGCATTGAACCGGGAATACATTCGGATGGCATTGGGTGGCGTTCACGACGAAGCGGAAATCCGCGGGCACAGAAAGACCTACATTGGTGCTATGCCCGGAAAAGTTATTCAGAATATCAAAAAGGCTGGTTTTGCTAACCCGGTCTTTATTCTGGACGAAATTGATAAAGTGAGCTCCGACTATCGCGGCGATCCTTCCTCCGCTCTGCTTGAAGTATTAGATCCTGAACAAAACTCTTCATTTACAGATAATTACCTCGAAGTAGAATACGATCTTTCCAAGGTATTGTTTGTAGCTACGGCCAATGCATTGGACACTATTCATCCCGCCTTGCGTGACCGGATGGAGATCATCGAAATGACGGGTTATACCATTGAAGAGAAATTGCAGATCGCCAAACGCTATCTGGTTCCGAAGCAACGGAAAGATCACGGACTGAAATCAACTGATATTAAAATCGACAATGCCGCCCTTTTGCGGATCATTGAAGGCTATACCAGAGAATCAGGTGTAAGAAACCTGGAACAAAAAATAGGGAGCGTTGTCCGTAAAATCGCCAAATCAGTGGCTATGGAACTGGATTATCCCAAAACGGTAAAACCAGAGCACATTGAAAAATACCTGGGTGCAGAAATTTTCGATAAGGACCTGTATCAGGACAATGACTTTGCGGGTGTGGTTACAGGCTTGGCCTGGACTTCGGTTGGCGGAGAAATCCTGTTCATCGAAACCAGTTTGAGCCGCGGCAAAGGAGGTTTGACATTGTCGGGCCAGTTGGGTGATGTGATGAAAGAATCGGCCGTAGCCGCATTATCCTACCTGAAAGCGAATGCCGACCGGATGGGAATCGACTACCGGATCTTTAATCACTACGATCTGCACGTTCACGTACCGGCAGGTGCCGTTCCCAAAGATGGTCCTTCGGCAGGTGTGACCATGGTTACTTCAATGGCGTCTATTTTTACACAGCGACGCGTGAAACCATTTATTGCTATGACGGGTGAGATTACATTGCGTGGGAAAGTATTGCCTGTGGGTGGTGTGAAGGAAAAGATACTGGCTGCCCGCCGCGCTGGTGTGCGGGAAATTATTCTTTGTGTCAAAAACCGCAAGGATGTGGAAGAGGTGCCCGCTAACTACATCAAGGATCTTACATTCCATTATGTGGATCAGATCGACGAAGTATTGGCGATCGCTTTACTGCCCGAAAAGGTAAAAAACGCTACTACCTTTATTTTTCCGAAAGAAGAGAAAGAAAAAGAAGAAAGCGGATTTGTTACGCTGGGTGTGTAACCACATTCTGTTTTACGATATACCAAAAAGAGACGCTTCACAGCGTCTCTTTTTGATTAAGGGTTTCTATTTCAAAATAGCGTCATAAATGGTGAACATATCATCTACTAAAATGTCCTTACCGCTGCTCTCCCCCGACCTTTTGAACGAGCGTTCAGAGCTTTTGCCAAATCATCAGGAACTTCTTGCCCTTCCTGAAAAAATTATTCAGTTTGGTACCGGTGTACTCTTGCGCGGCCTACCCGATTACTTTGTCAATAAAGCAAATCAGCAGGGCGTATTCAATGGAAAGATAGTGGTTGTAAAATCTACAAGCACCGGCGGTACTGACGCTTTTGCGGATCAGCAAAACATCTTTTCCCATAGTATTCGAGGCATCGAAAATGGTAACCAGGTGGATGATTTCGTCATTAACAGCTCCATTAGCCGTACACTTTCTGCCGCTGGCAACTGGGCCGACATTCTGCAATGCGCCCACAATCCTGAGCTTAAAATCGTAATTTCAAATACAACAGAAGTCGGCATTCAGCTGACTGATGACGATATATTCGCTTCACCTCCCGCATCTTTTCCTGGAAAGCTAACGGCCTATTTATACGAGCGCTACACTGCATTCAATGGCTCAGAAGCGTCAGGGATGATTATTGTTCCTACGGAGCTGATTGTTGGTAATGGTCCAAAGCTCAAAGCGATCGTGATCGAACAAGCGCGCAGACACAATCTGGCCGAAAACTTTATCCAATGGTTAGAGGAAGCAAATCACTTCTGCAGCTCACTCGTGGACAGGATTGTTCCTGGTAAACCGGATGCAGAAACCATTCAGGTGCTTTGCGAAAAACAGGGCTTCCGGGATGATCTACTTATCGTATCCGAAGTCTACCGGTTGTGGGCCATTGAAGGGGATGCTTACGTGCGTTCGGTGCTCAGTTTCGCAGATACGGACAAAGGAGTGGTCATTGAACCTAATATTGATCTTTTCCGGGAATTGAAGCTTCGTCTGCTGAACGGTACGCACACACTGGCGTCAGGACTTTGCTTCCTATATGGGCTGGACACAGTGAGTGAAAGTATGGAAAATCAGGAAACTGCTAGTTTCATCACCAACATTATGCTGAACGAGCTGGCGCCTGCCATTCCTTATGATGTAGATCCACAGCAGGCACAGGAATTCGGCAATCAGGTCCTGGACCGTTTCCGAAATCCTTTCATACGGCATCAGCTGATCGATATTACGGTTCAGTATACTGCCAAAATGAAAATGCGGAACATTCCTACCTTGCTAAACCATTACGAGAAGACGGACGAAGTACCGGCCCTTTTTGCAAAAGGTTTTGCAGCATTCTTAACATTCATGAAACCAGTTGTACACAAAGACGGAGCATTTTACGGAGAGCGGAATGGCCAGCCTTACTCGATCCGTTGTGATTCAGCTGCATACTTTGATGAAAAATGGAAAAACGCGGCCTCGCCTATTGATCTGGCTAGCCAAGTATTGAGTGATGCCGAGCTCTGGGGAGTGGATTTGACGTTACTGCCTGGTTTTGCCGACGCTGTGAAAGAGAATATGGTAACATTGGTCACTACCGGGACCTCCACGCTTTAATCTCGTTATACAGTTTCGACGAAGAGACGTCGTCGGAACTGTAATATATTTCGTCCGTTTTTGTTCTGATCAGCAAAAACGGATTTGCTTTTTTATTGACAAAAAGTTTGACCATACGGCCATCAATTGTCTTAAAGGTACCTTTTGAAAAATCGCCGGCTGAAAATCCATTTGACCTGAAAGAGATCGGCGGTATGTTGGGAACAATGCTGATTTCAGTAATCTCGTCTTTCTGCAATTTTATCCCGTAGCCACCTCTTATCTCTAAATCATTACCTGCCAGACTTATTTCATTATTACTTAGGCCACTTCGGAACTGAATGCCTACCACAATTGCCACGACGAGTAAAATAGAAATTCCTACATAAGTCCCGACTTTCTGACCTTTGGTCCCTTTGTAAAATTGATTCCCCTTCGCAATCAGGAAAACGTATGCCAGCAAGGGATACATAATCATGAATGTCCCAGCCCAGTTCATGTTAACGAAACTAAGACTCAGATACCCAGTGATTAATGAAGTACCTAGTGCAATGTGAAACCTCTTGAAGAACCTAAGATAGCCTTCAATATCCATTTTCGCCCGATCAGCTTCGGACATCGTATTGTATCCGGACAAAATATATTTGGCATTACTACTGGTCACGACAAAACCAAGCGAAGTAAAAACCACTGATAATATGATTGCGGCGGTTAGCATTCAGGATCAAAGAAAGTACTCCAAAAGTTACAACAGATATTGCTAAATATAGCATCTATGGAAGCTATTTTAAGCCCCAGCACCGTTCATTCGTTGAAATGGCACACATGCTAATTGATTGGCATTAAGCTGATCTTATGCTTATATTTGAAAAAACATACTCATTCATGATCATTCCGTTAAACATTCCGGTACACGAATTCTTTAATGATGAAGAATTGGTAGCATTTAGCCTCGCTAACCCTGAATTGTCAATAGAACGGGATGAAGAAGGGCAGTTATTCATCAACATGACACCTACTTTTGCAATTAGCAGCTCCAACAACAGTGAATTGATTACAGAACTCGGAATCTGGAACCGTAAACATAAAGCAGGTAGGGTGTTAGAATCAAACGGCGGTTTCTTTCTGGCCGATTCTTCTATGCGTGTCCCTGATGTAGCGTGGATAAAACTCGAACGCTGGAACGCATTGAGTATGTCAGAAAAAAAATCTTTCCCACATCTTGCTCCTGATTTTATAATCGAGCTGAAATCCGAAACGGACAGTCTTGCGGACCTACAATCCAAAATGAATAAATGGATTGAGAATGGTGTAAGGCTTGCCTGGCTGATATGTACTGATCAGCAACTGACCTACATTTTCGAGCCGGGCAAACCTACTTACACTTTGAAATTTGAAGAGACGCTATCTGGCGGAATTGTATTGAATCAATTCTCAGTCCGCCTGAGTGATATTCTGGAATTCTAAATCAGCTATTCTGTCTGAATTCCTTCACCAAATTGATACTTTCAGCTACTTTTTGTTCAATCCAGGCATAATTACCTTCTGCGATCACATCTTTTGGAAACAGGTTTGAACCCAGTCCAACTGCATAAGCTCCGGCGCCAAACCATTCATTGATACTTTCACGCGTAGGCTGAACACCGCCTGTCACCATGATCTTCACCTTCGGCATAGGCCCACGAATCGCTCTCACAAATGCTGATCCTACTACATCGCCAGGGAAGAGCTTTACAACCTCAGCTCCCGCTTGCTGCGCATTGTAAATCTCAGTAAGTGTAGAAACGCCAGGTATCCAGGGAATATTAGCATTCAGACAGGCACGACCTACCTCCGGATTCAGGCAAGGCGTTACAATAAAGTCAGTGCCGGCATCGATGAATTTCTGAGCCGTTTCTACATCATAAATCGTTCCGATCCCTAGTGAAAGTCCGGGCAGGCTTTCTTTCGTATAGGCCAAAAGCTCTGTAAATACATGGAAGGCGTTTTCTCCGCGGTTTGTGAATTCAAATGCGCGGGCACCTCCCCTATAACTGGCGTTGATCACTTCTTTAGCGATCTCTATATCTGCATGATAAAAAAGTGGCAAAATTCCCACTTCATTCAAAAGCACTAATGTTGTTTCTTTATCCATTTTTTTGGGCCGTTAGCTTTGGGCTATTAGCATTTAGCTTTTGTTATTTATAGGAGTTAGATTCCCTCGACCTTAATTACGGTTACCGCTTGATCCGCCCGGAGGTTTCTCCCTGCCTGATCGCCTCTACTTCTGCGATCGTTGAGATCAGGGCATCTCCTTCAATGGTATGTTTCAATGCGGACGCTGCTACTCCGAATTCCAATGCTTTTTGTTGATCGTCAAAACTGATCAGACCGTGGATCAGTCCGGCGATAAATGCGTCTCCTCCACCCACTCTGTCAATGATCGGGTTGATTTCGATGTCCGCGGTTTCCAGCAACTCTTTGCCATTCCACAAATACGCCCTCAACAGGTTATGCGACGCGCTGAGAGAAGTACGCTTGGTATCCACAATGGTACTTACCTGTGGATAAGCCTTTTGTAAATTGACACAGGATTCCTTAAAATCGTTTCCTTCAATGCCGAAAATCTCTCTTATATTCTCACTGTTGGCAATCACTACATCGGTACCAGCTGTGAGTTCCGGAAGGATTTCAGATGGCTTTTTACCATATTTCCACAAATTGGCCCTGTAAAAAATATCGCCTGAAACTGTAATGCCTTTCTTTCTGGAAGCCTTAATGCCGTCGAGCAATGCGTCCGCTGCCCCCTGTGAGAGTGCCGGGGTAATGCCAGCCCAGTGAAACCATTTTGCATCTTTCAAAATTTCGTCCCAGTCAATTTCCTTCGGATCGATTTCCGCCAGGGACGAGTTCGCACGGTCATATACGATCTGGCTTCCTCTCAATGCCGCGCCTGTTTCCAGGAAATAAACCGCCATACGAGGTCCGCCGTAAATGATATGTGAAATATCCACCCCGTGAAAATGAAGGTATTGAGCCGCCGCCCTACCAATCGGTGAATCGGGAAAACGGGTTACGTGGGCTGTATGATGACCCCAATACGCAAGAGCAGTAGAAACATTTGCTTCGCCGCCTGCGTAGGTCACATTCAATTGCCGGGCTTGTTCAAAACGGGAAAAACCGGGAGTAGAAAGCCGCATAAGGACTTCTCCGAAAGAAACAATCTGAGCCATATTTTAAACTAATGCCCGTATACCAAAGAATCGTCTTCTCCGGGGGCTTTTGATAAAATTAATAAACAGTCAAAAGTAAGTATTAAACATTAAAATAGCCCACAACCAAAAAAGTCTGGGCTATTCTTTTATTTAAAATCGGTCAAATATAAACCTACCTCAAAAACCGAAATAATTATTCGCATTGTTGTAGGAAATATCTTCAACCAGCTTTCCAAGCCATGGAATGTCGTTAGGCAGCTCTCCGTTCTCCACATCGTTACCGATCAGATTGCAAAGGATTCTGCGGAAGTACTCGTGGCGTGGATATGATAAAAAGCTTCTTGAATCTGTTAGCATACCTACAAAGCGACTCAAAATCCCCATGTTGGAAAGTGCATTGATCTGCCGCTCCATTCCATCTTTCTGATCCAGGAACCACCAGCCCGATCCGAATTGCATTTTGCCGGCAACCGTACCGTCGTTATAATTCCCTGTCATGGTGGCCAGTACTTCGTTATCAGCCGGATTCAGGTTGTAAAGTATCGTTTTGGCAAGCTGATTGGTTGAGTCCAGCTTATTGAAAAACTTGGACAATGCCTGCGCCTGGCTGTAATCGCCGATCGAATCCCAGCCGGTGTCAGGCCCGAGTTCGCGCAGCATGCGTTCGTTGTTATTGCGCAATGCGCCCAGGTGGAACTGTTGCGTCCATGATTTGGCATGATCCAATTTAGCCAGATCAAAAAGCAATACCGATTTGAATGCAGTCCTTTGCTCAACTGTCGCTACTTCACCATTCAATGCAGCGGCAAAAGCTTCCTTCGCCAGTTTTTCATCAAAATCGGAATAGATATGTTCCAAACCATGATCGGAAAGTTTTCCGCCCATTGAAGCAAAAAAGTCATGACGGCTTCCCAAAGCGGCTAATAATTCTTCGTAAGTACTAATGGTACCAATTCCCGATACTTCGGATAATTTATTCAGGTACTGCTTGAATTCAGCCGGAGAATCGATCAGCAGCATTGATTTATCAGGCCTGAAAGTAGGCAGCACTTTAATACCAAGTCCGCTTTGGCTGATCTGCTGGTGGTAATGTAATGTGTCTGTCGGATCGTCAGTCGTGCAAATGACCCTGACATTCATCCGTTTCAGCAAGCTTTTTACCGAAAAATCCGGCTGTTTCAGTTTGGCATTACATTCTTCGTAGATCTCTCTCGCCGAATCTTTATTCAATATAATGTCAATGTCAAAATAGCGCAGCAGTTCCAAATGCGTCCAGTGATACAGGGGGTTGCGCATCGTGTAAGGCACCGTGGCTGCCCATTGCTCAAACTTTTCCCAGTCGCTGGCATTACCGGTGCAATATTTTTCATTGATCCCATTCGCACGCATGGCCCGCCATTTGTAATGATCGCCGTACAGCCAGATCTGCGTCAGGTTTTCAAACTGTTTGTCCTCCGCGATCTGATCGGGCGGTAAATGGCAATGGTAGTCAATGATCGGCATTTCCTTGGCGTAGTCGTGGTAAAGGATACGCGCCGTTTCTGAACGAAGCAGGAAATCTTCTGTGATAAAAGTCTTTTGTACGGAGGTGCTGATAGTTGTCATTAGTAGATGAGCTTCAAATTGATACTGCTCTGTTAAAATTCAAGGGTTACTCCTCTCAATTCCATATTCCAGTCCGCGCAATTCGGCCAGTCCTCGAAGGCGCCCAATGGCTGTGTAGCCTGGGTTAGTCCTTTTGGTAGCCGAAAGATCGTCAAGCATGCGATGTCCGTGATCAGGACGGAAAGGCATTCTCAGATCCGTTCTTCCTTCATTTTTTCTTCTTTTTTGTTCCAAAATCAATGCCCTCAGCACGCCGTACATATCCACATCTCCGTCCAGGTGATCGGCCTCATAGAAACTTCCGTCATGCTCCCTTTTGGTAGCACGCAAATGGATAAAATGAATTCGGTCGCCCAGTCTTTTCACCATGCCGCTCAGGTCATTGTCGGGCCGCACACCATACGAACCGGTGCAGAAACAAATTCCATTTGCCTGATTGTCATAGGCTTCCAGCAATAGCAGAGCGTCGTTTTCAGTACTTACCACGCGTGGCAGACCAAGGATAGGATACGGAGGATCGTCGGGATGGATCGCCAGCCTGATACCCGCATCCTCAGCCACAGGGCCAATCGCCTGAATGAACTGATACAGATGCGTTCTCAGTTCAAGGTCACCCACATGCTGATAGGTAGCCAGTACTTTCCTGAATTCTTCTATTGTAAAACTCTCTTCCGAGCCAGGTAGGCCCGCAATAATGTTACGTACCAGTCGCTGGACGTTTTCTTCGGAAGCATTGTCGAGCCAGTTTTTGGCTTTGTGTTTTTGTTCTTCGGTATATAACTCCTGCGCTTCCGGCCTATCCAAAAGATACAGATCAAATGCAGCGAAATGTGTTGCGTCAAATCTCAGACCCGTTGATCCGTCCTTCATCGGAGCGTCAAGATCCGTGCGCGTCCAGTCCAGGATGGGCATAAAGTTATAGCAAACCGTATCGATACCGGATTGGCCGAGATGGGTCAGGCTTTGCTGATAATTTTGAATGTATTTCTCAAAATCGCCGGTTCGCGTCTTGATGGCTTCATGTACGGGGACGCTTTCTACCACCGACCAGGTAAGGCCGGCGTCTTCGATCATAGCCTTCCGTTTTTGTATTTCTTCCGTAGTCCAGATCTCTCCGTTCGGAATGTGATGTAATGCTGTTACAATTCCCGTTGCCCCCGCCTGACGGATATCCTGTAGCGAAACAGGATCAGCAGGCCCGAACCAACGCCATGTTTGTTCTAATGCCATTGTTTTTAGCTTTTAGCGATTGGCTTTTAGCTTTTGCCATCCGGCAGCCAACTGCTTGAAGATTCAATATTGATACTATTAATAACACACTATATTCGCGGCAGCAATTCTACTTCGCTAACAGCTAATAGCTACCAGCTTCAAGCCACCAACCTATGTTCAGGTACTCGCTCGCGCAATACTTTCAATGCCCGGCTCATTTGTGTTTCTACTGTTTTGACGGAAATCGCCAGTTTTTCAGCAATATCACGGTAACGTAGCCCCTCTTCTCTGCTCAGCCTGAAAATGATCTGACATTGCCGTGGCAGCGCCTGAATGCAGCCTTCCACGTGCTCGTAAAACTCATTGAACGACATTTCCTCCGCTGGTGAAAAATGATCCGCGTGGGTCATATTCCATTGCACCGATTCCAGCGATTCACGCTCATTCTGCCGGTGGACTCTCAGTTTAAGATAATCCAGGGCCTGATTCCGCACAGCCCTGTAAATGTAAGCCTGAAACGAAGTATGCACCTCAATTTGCTCACGATTTTTCCAAAGTTTCACGAATACATCCGAAACAACCTCCTCGGCAATTTCACGGGTTACGACCACGCGCATCGCGTAATTACAAAGTGACCTGTAATGATGTGTAAACAGTTCGCGAAAAGCATGGTAATCTCCGGTAGTAACCACTTTGCCAAACAAATTTTCCAAAACACTTTTCTGAGAATACACAGACGGCAATGTATTGGTAAATGATCTTGCTTCCATTTAAAATTTGAGCTAGGTAAATTATAGAAAAATTCCTGGATATGTAGTGGTGTCAGCCCTACTAACGTCGTCAACAATTAACCTAGTTTAAACATTGATTCGGTGATACACAAAAATAAATCTTGAAAAAAAGCTATAAATCTACGCAACCGTTCCCGGAACCGTTCCCGATAACGCAAAAATTCCCGGAACGCTAGTACATTTTTAGTAACTTGTGCAACAACCTATATTTGGTGCATTTCCCAGAATATATTATAACATTGCATTATTCTCATATTGTCGATGAAAAAGGTATCCATTACCATTAAGGAAATCGCCAGACAGCTTGATGTTTCGAAATCGACAGTTTCCCGCGCACTTCGGGATAGCAGCGAGATCAGCGAGGAAACCAAGAAAAGAGTGATAAATCTGGCAGAAAAGCTGAACTATTATCCCAATCCAATCGCGATCAGTCTTTTAAAAAACCGGACGCAAACAATCGGGGTGATTGTACCGGATATTGCGAACCGGTTTTACTCGTCGGCAATCGGTGGCGTGGAGGACATTGCTTACAGCAGGGGGTACCATACGATGATATACCAAAGCCACGAACTACTCGAACGCGAACGGTCGGCATCCAGGCACATTGCATCACGCAGGGTCGACGGACTGGTGGTAGCGATTTCGAGTCAGTCTACCAACATTGATCACTTTGTCTCTTTGCAGGAACAGGGCATTCCTGTTGTTTTCTTCGATCGGGTAAGCGATGCCATGCAAACGCATAAGGTACGCGTGGACGACTACAAAGGCGCATTTGAAGCTACGGAACACTTAATAAAAAGAGGATGTAAACGGATTGCGCACATTGCCGGACCTAAGCCCGTATCGATCACACGGTTCAGGCTGGAAGGATATAAGGATGCATTAAGAAAACATAATATTGATTTTCAGGACGAATGGGTGCTTCATAGCGAAATCACACAGCAAGGCGGAACGGAACGTACCTACCAGCTAATGGCACTGCGCGAAAGGCCTGATGCTATTTTCGGAGCCAGCGACCGTATTACAATGGGCATACATTGGGCACTCAGGCAACTGGGCTACCGGATGCCTGACGACGTAGCGGTGATAGGGTTTTGTGACCTGGCCATGTCCTCATTGCTCGACCCGCCCGTCAGCTCGGTGACGCAGCCCTCTTTTGAAATGGGACAACAGGCGACTTCACTGCTGCTGGACCTCATCGAAAGCAAAAATACCCCGGTCGAGTTTGAGACCAGGGTATTGCAATCGAATCTTGTTATTAATAAATCCTCAATGAGGTAAATTACGCGGTAAAGGTTACCCCGTAATCGTTACCCGGTAATCGTTACCCGGTAATCGTTTTCAGTTTCCTTTCAAATTCCGAAAGGATACGTTCTTTCATCTGCACCTTGCGTTTCTGAATATTGATACGACCAGCGGCTTGCTTGTCCACTTCTGGATCGCCGGTAGCAGTTCTGTCAAATTCAAGTATGGCGAATTCAAGATCGCTTTTTTCCCTTTTCGCAAGCCATTCAAGTTCCCGGTACTTAGTCCTCAACTGCTCTTCCGGACTTTTCAGGTCAAAAGCCGGATACTTACGGCTGATCACACGGGCCAGGTAGCTTAGTTCAAATATTTTATCGCACACCATCCGGAAACGCTCGGCTAGTTCCTTATCCGCCATTTTGAAAGGGATTTTGATCTCTTTCCATTTGCTAAGCAACACCTTGGCTTCCTGAGACGCTTCCACAATATCTGGCGATCTCAAAAGTACCTCTGCCTGCTGAAGTAATTTCTGCTGCTCCACGATACGCGGGTCAACACGTACTTTCGGTTCAATTCCCTTAGCGAGGTTATACTTGTCATAAAACAGCTTCAGGAAGTGCCTGTAGGCTTTGTTGACTTTGAAAAAACGCTTTGGAGGAACTTCTCCTATATTGTTCCAGGCATTCCGCACATCTCTGGCTTTCGAATAGGCGTCATCCAGGTCACGCGAGTAGCTAAGCGTTTTCGTGATCTTGATCAGCTTCTCATACTCTTCTATACGGAATTGGTTAATCTTATTCTGCTCGTCAAAATAATCGCGGCGGCGTTGGAAGAAATCGTCCAGTATTTGCTGGAAAGTGGTTTCCACTTCCTCCTGAAATTCTTTTTCAACCGGACCTGTCCTGATCCATTTTGCTTTGATCTCCTGTATCTGGTCTGTCGCTGCGGCGTAATCCTCAATGGCAGCCGCAACTTTCACGTCTTCAATAAGTGCGCGTTTGATTTCCAGGTTTTTCAGTTGATTAACCTCGATCAATCCTTTCAGATACTCTTCTTTCTCTTCCAGCCTCTGCAACAGCGGTACAAAATCCCCTAATGCGTCAAAACCTTTGAGCTTACGTTGCAATTGAATCAGCTTGGTCAGATAGGAGCCCTTATTAAGTGCTTCATCTATTTCCTGTTCCAGTTGTTCCACCTTGTTAAGGACAATATTAAAACGATTCTTGAAATAATCTATCGCTTCCTGCTCTGTCCTTTTTACTTCTCCAATTTGCCGGTCGGGGAATTCCAAATACCCCTTTAAAAATACTTTGCTGTCTTTAACGTAGCCGTATTCATCATTCAATGTGGCATTTTCCATTCTTTCAATTTTTTTATCTGCTAAGTGTAGGGATATATAACGATATTTGTTACGCACAAATTAAACAAAAAATGAGTAACGAAACCATTATTTTCTCAATGTCGGGGGTTAACAAAATCATTCCTCCTAACCGGCATATCATTAAAAACATCTATTTATCCTTTTTCTATGGTGCTAAAATCGGGGTTTTAGGTTTAAACGGGTCAGGTAAATCAACACTTTTGCGCGTAATAGCAGGCATTGACAAGGATATTCAGGGTGACGTTGTGTTCTCACCCGGCTATTCTGTGGGTATGCTGGAGCAGGAACCTAAGCTGGATCCAACCAAAACTGTAAGAGAAGTGGTAGAGGAAGGTGTTCAGGAAATTGTCAATCTTTTAAAGGAATTTGATCAGATCAATGAGGCTTTCGGAGAAGAGGACGCAGATTTCGATAAGTTATTGACTCGCCAGGGTGAAGTTCAGGAGCAGCTCGACACTTTCGACGCATGGAACCTGGACAACCGCCTGGAAGTGGCTATGGACGCATTGCGCTGCCCACCATCCGACGCATTGGTGTCGACGCTGTCGGGAGGAGAAAAACGCCGGGTTGCGCTATGCCGCCTGCTGCTTCGTCAGCCAGACGTATTGTTGCTGGATGAGCCTACCAACCACCTTGATGCCGAATCTGTTCTTTGGCTGGAAGAGCATTTGAGACAATATAAAGGAACCGTTATTGCCGTTACCCACGATCGTTATTTCCTTGATAATGTGGCTGGCTGGATCCTGGAACTGGACCGTGGGGAAGGAATTCCCTGGAAAGGCAATTACACTTCCTGGCTGGAACAGAAGCAGGAGCGTTTGAAAAAAGAAGAGAAAACAGAATCCAAACGCCAAAAAACATTACAGCGCGAGCTGGAATGGGTACGCATGGGCGCCAAGGGGCGTCAGGCCAAATCCAAGGCACGTTTGGGCGCATATGAAAGACTTTTAGGTGAAGAAGGGAGGGAGAAAGAGGATAAATTGGAAATCTTCATCCCGGCTGGCCCAAGACTTGGCAGCAAAGTGATAGAAGCACACAATGTCTCCATGGGCTTTGGCGACCGGTTACTATACGAAAATCTGAGCTTTGCGCTGCCTCCAAATGGGATCGTAGGGATTATCGGGCCTAACGGCGCCGGAAAAACTACACTTTTCAAACTCATTACCGGGCAGATCAAACCACTTACCGGGCATTTTGATGTAGGCGAAACGGTTCAGCTAGCCTATGTAGATCAGGAGCACGACAATCTGGATCCGGTAAAAACAGTGTATCAAAGCATTGCCGACGGTAATGACTGGATCATGATCGCCGGCAAACAATCCAATGCACGGGCTTATGTCAGCCGGTTCAACTTCGGCGGCGGCGACCAGGAAAAGAAAGTAGGAACACTTTCGGGAGGGGAACGCAACCGGGTACACCTGGCCATGACTCTCAAAGAGGGCGGAAACCTGCTTTTGCTGGATGAGCCTACCAATGATCTTGACATTAACACATTGCGGGCATTGGAAGAAGGTCTGGAAAATTTCGCTGGCTGTGCCGTGATCATTTCCCACGACCGGTGGTTCCTGGACCGCGTTGCCACGCACATTCTTGCATTTGAAGGTGATTCACAGGTATATTGGTTTGAAGGAAACTTCTCCGAATACGAAGAAAATCGCAAAAAACGCCTGGGAACAGACGCAACTCCCAAGCGGATCAAATACAAAAAGCTGGCATAGAAGTAATCCTAGTATAAAGTCTACAAAAAAGAGTGTTTGCCTTATAAGGCAAACACTCTTTTTTGCGTTACGAACTAGAATTATTTCACAATTTCTTGCAATTTAATTTTATTATAATACCTTTCCACGAAATTTTATAATTCCAGTTACATTTTAGTCTATTAAAAATTAGATATTGAATATAAATTCTCACATTAGAATTTCTCAACTACCTTCTATTCTTCCCTCTCAAACTATTTGCAGAACGTGCTTCTGCGAAACGGAAATCCTCTATTCATAAATTTCTACATTTAAGTGTAGTATATATTCTATATTTTTGTAGTATTTTTATTTTTTGAATTTTATCGCCACTGAAAATACAGTTTATGCACTTGAAACGCTATTTACCAATTTGCGCAAAAGAGATTTTAAATGTTACCTTCTTATCACTCCATTTAGCCTTTTTATTGACCCTCTTGTGTCTGAATGAGAGTTTCGGGCAAAGAGAAATTGTTCTGAATACGACTGGATACGGCTTTGATGCTACCGCCGCCAATGGTATTAACCCGGGACAATGGGACTACATCAAGAAATTTGCTACCCTGAAATATAACGGAAAAGACGCCAGTGTGACGGCCGTCCGACTGCACGTACAGTGGGAACAGTACGAACCTACGCTTGGCAATTACCAGCGCCAAAAGATGGCACTGGCCGTAAAAGCCATTCTCGACCTAAACCCGAATATGAAGGTAGCCCTCCACTTTGCTTACTTGCGCCCGGGGTTCTGGAATGACGCCTATCTTTCCAACGTGGACATTGCACAAACTTCCGGAGGTGTCTTGATCCGCGACAATATAGCACATACCAGCCCGTCCGTATTCTCCGAGTATGCTACGGGCAGATTTCTTTCCTTTGTCAATGATGCATTATCACAGGTCCAGGGCTACTCGTCCAGGATCTTATATGTGGCGATGGGCAATAATGGCTCAGAAGAATTTTATATGCCCCAAAAGATCATTAATGATATCAACTACTCCGGCATGTTTGAAGCAAAGGCATTGCAGGCATGGCGTACCAAATTCCTGCCGCTTCAGTTCCCAAACCAAACGAATGTAACCTGGGGCCGGCAAACTTACCCGATGAACACAGCGCCGCAGCCCACCGACGGGAATTATAACTCCGAAATCGGCCGTGACCTCCACCGTTTTGCAGGTTGGGGACTTTTGAAGCTTTTTAAAGGGTTTTACGACACCGTCAAAAGTCAAAATCCCAATATCAAGGTACTTCATTTCATTTCCGATTTCGGCTCTGTACAGGGAAACAACTGGCATTTACACAGCAGCACTTTGGTCCTCGCACTGGAACTATCCGACGGCATGTACCATACGGATGGCACTGATCAGTTTGACCTTTGGAAAAAAATCATGGGCATTGACGCGATCAAAGGCACGGCCAGTAACAAAATAGCAGCCCTGGAATTTGACCCGATCGATATGGGGCAACCTAGTGGCGGCTCGGGTATTAACGGGGCGATTCCAGCCGAATGGTTTCCGCGCGCGTTTAAGCATGGCACTGATTACCTGCATCTTGCCATGCATTTCAGCGACAATGAGATCCAGTTGGTGGCTCCTGCCATTGCCGCATGCAAGGAATTATACCTCAAACCCAATTATCAGCCTCCTGCAAGGTCGGCACCCACGACGGTTAACATTTTCCCGAATGTATTCACCAGCCAGTTTCTTTTTGAACAATGGAAACAAATAGGCGGACAGAATTTCGCAGCAAGCGACCTGCAACCCAAATCTATCAGGATGACGGATCTGGGTTATTGGGACAAAATATGGAATACGTCCAACTACCTTCCTTGTAACTTCTCCATCAATGCGCATACTTCAGTAACCAATCCAGTTACCGGAAGCTCCGTCACGCTGAGTGCCGACTGCGCTGGTCAGGATTGCGATGTTGCCGGTTTCTTGTGGAACGGCCCGGATTTCAGTAATAAGAGTGCTAAAACCATTACTATCAGCGCTCCCGGAACAACAGGAACTTATAATTATTCAGTAAGTACCATCAGAAGCGGTTGCGGGCCTAAGTCTTCCTCCGTATCATTGGATGTCACTCCGCCACTTCCGGTAAAACTCATCAGTTTCAAGGCTGCAAAAGAGAAAAACACCACATTGCTAAGCTGGGCAACATCGGAGGAGGTAAACAGCGAAAGTTTTAAAATAGAACACAGCATTGAAGGTAAAAAATGGAGAACCATAGGAATAGTGGCGGCTGGTGGCGAGATCAGGAATGCGACGACACACTATTCTTTCACGGATGTTGCCCCTGCAAAAGGACAAAACCTGTATCGCTTGAAAATGATAGATCTCGATCAGACTTTTGCGTACAGTCGCATCGTCAGTGTCAATTTTAATTCCGAAACAATGGCCATGACCTATCCAAACCCTGCTACGGATAAAATTATCATCACAACCAATGACTGGGAGGGCGTAAAATCCGTCCGGATCATGAATACTTCCGGAAGGACCGTTTACCAATCCGACCGCCCCGAAGCTGAGATCAATGTGGAGAATCTATCTTCCGGCTCCTACATCATCGGCCTCACACGGGCCAACGGTGAGCAGGAAAATGTAAAGTTCGTGAAAGAGGGAGCCCGATAAACCAAAAAGCCCGTCAGGTGTGATTTGCCCAAAGGTCAATTCTTGCTAACTTTCGCACAGAATCAGTTAATCTTTATCAATGAGCCAAATTTCATCCTTACACAAAATACATTTTATATCGATCGGTGGCAGTGTCATGCATAATCTTGCCATCGAGCTTCATTTAAAAGGGTTCATTGTGACCGGGTCGGACGATGAAGTATATGAGCCATCGGCAAGCCGCCTTGCCTCTTATGACCTGCTGCCTGCCATGACCGGATGGTTTCCTGAAAAAATCACCTCGGATGTTGATGCGGTCATTCTCGGTATGCATGCCCGCCAGGACAATCCTGAGCTTGCCAAGGCGAGGGAACTGGGCGTGAAGGTGTACTCTTATCCTGAATATATTTTCGAACAAAGCCAGAATAAACAACGCGTCGTGATCGCCGGGAGCCATGGTAAAACTACCATTACCTCGATGATCCTGCATGTCCTGAAATACAACAACCGTATATTCAACTATCTGGTCGGCGCGCAGATCGAGGGTTTTGACAATATGGTAAAGCTTTCTGAAAATGCTCCGCTGATCGTTGTTGAAGGCGATGAGTACTTTACTTCCCCGCTTGACCCAACGCCAAAGTTCATGCATTACCAGCCGCATATCGCATTGATCAGCGGTATTGCCTGGGATCATTTTAATGTATTTCCAACCTGGGAATCTTACGTGAAACAGTTTGAACTACTGGCGGATTCGCTCCCGAGGGCAGGATCCATTATTTTCGATGAAACAGATGATATGCTGGACGTGATCGGTCAAAAAGGAAGGCTCGACGTTGTCAGTACTCCATACAGCGCTCATCCTAACAAAATCGTCGACGGTAAGACTATTCTTATTACTGCCGAGCAGGGAGAAGTCCCGGTACTTGTGTTTGGAAATCACAATATGAAAAATATCAGTGGTGCCCGCGCGGTTTGTGAAAGGCTTGGGATTACTGATGAAGAATTTTACAAGGGCATTCAGTCATTTAAAGGCGCATCTAAGAGACTTGAATTATTGGGCAAAAACGATTCTGTCAATATCTACCGTGACTTTGCGCATGCACCTTCCAAAGTAGAAGCAACAACAGCGGCCCTCAAAGAACAATTTCCGAATCGTACATTGATCGCCTGCGCAGAATTGCATACTTTCAGCAGTCTTAACAAAGCATTTTTAAAACAATACCGAAGAAAGCTGAATGCGGCGGATATTGCGGTGGTTTATTATAACCCGCTGACCATCGAGCACAAAAGGCTTGAACCCATTACAGAATCGGATATCCGTGAGGCGTTCAAACGGGATGACCTGAGGATATTCACGGACTCCGACGAACTGGCTTCTTTTCTAAAATCTCTGGAATGGAAAGACAGCAATCTACTGCTGATGAGTTCGGGGACATTTGGCAGTCTGGACCTGAAAAACCTGGCGGACACTGTCCTCGGTTAAAATGAATTGATACTTACACCACACCTACCATTAAATTACTTTTCCAATGCAATCCATAGTTGTTTATTGCGGCTCTAATCCAGGAAAAAAGGCTATTTACGCGGAGTCAGCTTACGCACTCGGCGCAGAATTGGCTAAACGAAATATCAAGCTGATTTACGGAGGAGGTAACATGGGCCTGATGGGCCGTGTGGCTGATGGCGCCATGGAAAACGACGGATTTGTGACGGGCATCATCCCCAACTTCCTGGCCAAGCTGGAAGTGGCACACAAAACACTATCGGAACTGCATTTTGTGGACACCATGCACGAACGAAAAGCTAAAATGGTATCTATTTCGGGCGGCGTTATTGCATTACCGGGCGGATATGGAACATTTGACGAGCTTTTTGAAATCCTGACCTGGGCCCAGCTGCGGATTTTTGAAGGTCCCGTGGGCTTGCTGAATGTCAATGGCTTTTACGATCTGCTGCTATTACAACTGGATAAAATGGTCGAAGAGGGCTTTTTGCGGAGCGATAACCGTGATTTGCTGATCGTGGCCGATAATGCTTCGGAGCTTTTAGACAAAATGGAAAAAGCCAGCCAGTTGAATCCGGAAAATAAGCCACTGGATAGGTCGTTATATATAGACAATAACTAGTCACCCCTCCGGAAGCAATGCGTATTTCATTTCTTTTAATGGTCACCTTTTCCGTTTCATTCGCGGCGTATGCCCAGTTGGAAAATCTTGGAAAAGCAGTTAACTCTGAGTACAACGAAATCAGTCCTATCATATCTCCTGATGGCAAAACGATCTATTTTTCACGGGTAAGCCATCCGCAGAATACGCGCGGGCCGAAAGGAAGCCAGGACATCTGGTTTTCTGAATTGAAAAATGATAAGTGGACTATGGCCCGACGGTTACCGGCCCCGATCAATAAAGAGGACTACAACAGCCTTTACAGCATTACCCCCGACGGTAACACATTGCTGATCAAAGGATCATATAAAAACGGGGTTTACGAGACCCGCGGCTTTTCAACAAGTAAAAAAACAACCAGAGGATGGACCGCTCCCAATAAACTGGACATTCCGGGGTACGCTAAAATCAGCAAAGGGCAGTTTGACTGTGGCTACTTGTCTACCGATGGGAAAGTACTCGTCATGTCATTCAGCGAAAAGAAAAATAGCAAGACGGATGACATGTACGTCAGTTTCAAGCAGAAAAACGGAACATGGTCTAAACCATCAAACCTCGGCCCTGAGATCAATACAGAGGAATTTACTGAAACCACTCCATTTTTAGCACCCGATGGCGTTACACTTTACTTTTCAAGCGACCGCAAAGGCGGACAGGGGAGCAATGATATTTATTACAGCAAACGCATTGACAAGTCCTGGAAAAGATGGAGCCGTCCTGTAAATCTCGGCCCTGCCATCAATTCGGATGGTTATGACGCTTACTACACAATTTCGGCCCTTGGCGACTTTGCCTACATGGTTTCGTTTAAGGATACCGAGGGCAAAGGTGATGTTGTGCGATTCAACCTGCAACCTAAGCCGGTTGTAGGGGATACTACGGAGGCTCCTGTCGCCGTATTGCCATCGGCGGACCCGGTAGTGATGATCAGTGGAAAAGTAATTGACGCTAAAACAGGGAAACCGGTAGAAGCGACGATCATTTATGAAGACCTGGCCGACGGCGAGGAGATAGGCACCGCTACTACCAACCCCAGTACAGGCGAGTACAAGATCATTTTACCATACGGCCGCAAATACAGCATGCGGGCCCTTGCTCCGGATTTTATAGCGGAGGGTGAAAACATTGACCTCACGGATTCTACCGGAAAAGGAAAAAGCTTTAAAGAAATTACGAATAAATCTTTAAAGCTCATCCCGATCGAGGAAGGTCAGATCGTTCGTTTGAACAACATTTTCTTTGCCACGGGAAAATCAACGCTTAATAGTGAATCATTCCCCGAGCTCAACCGCATTGTTATTTCAATGACAGAAAATAAGACGCTCGCCATTGAACTTGGTGGGCATACTGACAATACCGGTGGTGCTGATTTTAACATCAAATTATCACAGGACAGGGCTGATACCGTGCGGGAGTACCTGATCGGAAAGGGCATTGAACCTGATCGTGTCGGTAGCAAAGGCTATGGCGAAACCGTTCCAGTCGCTAAAAATGATACGCCCGAAGGTCAGCAGATGAACCGTCGCGTTGAATTCAAGATTTTAAAGAAATAGGAGCGACCTCTGACTTACCAGGTCTGCGAGACTTGGCAAGTCTTAATCCAAAAAATACCCTCAGCACACTGAACTGTCGGATCACAAAATGGTAAATAACCAGGCATACTAAAAAAGTTGCTACCGAGAGATAAAGAAACTTCACAGCTATCGGCAACGGTGAGTTGATCAATGGGTAGGCAAGGCAAATGATAACGGTCTGGTGCAGAATGTAGAACGGATAAACTGCTTCATTGGCATATTTCAGGAAACGGTTGGAAAATTGGAGATAAACGTATCCATACCCAAAGAAAGACAGCAAGATACACCATGCATTGACCGTCTTGATCAGATAATACAGAACCACCTCCCATCCATCAATATCAAAATCCCCCGACCAGTAAAACGTGTAAAGCATAGTGGTCATTACAAGCCAGATGCTCAGGTTAACTTTTCTGAATTTTTTAAGAGTTTCCCAAAAAGTCGTCTGGGTACACAGCACAAATCCGCTTACAAACAATGTAAAGTCGTGAAAATGCTCATTCCAATCCCTGGTAAGGTTGTGAGTAGTAGGAAACCGTTCTCCCAGCAGCAAACTTCCACCTGCGTGCCAGATCACAGGAATCAGTATCAGGAGATAAATATTACTAAAAAAGCCAGCCCAGCGGCGCGTCATTTCAGAGTTACGACGAATAAAAAGCAGTAGCGGCAATCCTAAAAGTGAGTAAAAGAAAATATACACCAGGTACCACAAATGATGCCAGCTGAAACTGCCTTTCGGGTAAGGTAGAAAATCGAAAACGGTTTTGTAAAAATCGGGATAGGAGAATGTTGCACCCTGGGTAATGCGTTCGAAAAAGATCTGAGGAGGTACTACCACAAACATTCCAAACAGCAAAGGAATGAATATCCGGATAAACCTTTCTCCAAGAAATGACTTCGGCCCACGGTTCCCCAGCGCAAAATACACGCCTGCCCCGGAGATCATAAACAACAATGACATCCGCCACTGGCTGCTAAACCGCATCGGCCATTCAATGATACGAGTCAACTCATTGTTTTTGATGTGCCAGTCCCAATGATTGAAAAACATCCCGACGTGGAAAAATATAAGAATGGCAAAGGCAATGACGCGGAGCCAGTCGAGATCGTACCGGCGTAATTTTGAAAGGTCTTCTTGCGTTTTGTACTCGCTTTTCATGACTGACTGATTTTGGTTTGAAGCCCAAAATTATCAGCAGAAATGTCCCCGAAAGACCTCGCTTATCAGTCTGGCGTTCTTCCCGATAGATCAGTACATTAAAAAATGCTATTTGGTGATGCTCTTTTTGTATTCTGACGGGGTGGAGCCGGTCACTTTCCGGAAAGCAGTATTGAATGCAGATTTTGAATTGTAACCCACCATTTGAGCGATCTCTTCGATTTTAATGTAATGGCTTTCCCCGTCCGTCAGTAGCTTTTGTGCCTCTCTAATTCGGTAAGCGCCTGAAAAATCGAAGAAATTCTGTTTGAGCTCTTCGTTTAAGATCTGGGACAAATGATGGGTCGAAATCCCCAGCCGCCGGGCCAGAACCGGCATGGAAAACCCAGGATCAAGGAAAGGCTTTTCACTGCTCATCACCTCTTCCAGTTTCCTAAGGGTAGTTGACTGAATTTCTGCCGTCAATGATGATTTTTCATACTTCTTCTGCTGCCTGACATTGATTTCCTGAAAAAACAATGACCTGCGTAGCACGGTGAAACTCGTTATATAAATGATCAGAGAAATAGACGCAGCGACAATATGATCGCCCAGATCGTGCGGAAAATTCGTACGAACGACAAAGAAGGTGATCACCAGAAACGTCAAAAGCAAATGAATGTCCCTATACCAGGACAAATCGTTTTTCAATCTCGTAAAAGGAGATACTCCGCGCTCCTTGAACGCATTTTTCAGGAAAACGAACCCTGTCATGTTGTAAATGAGCATACTGATAAATGTAAAATCATTGATATGCCTTTTCGGGAAAAACATCCACCGCTCTCCGTAAAAATCGGAAGGCAGATACGTCATTTCAGGATGATAGGAACCAAGATGGTTGTTGTACTTGTACGCAAGGCCCTGCGGGTAGATAAGCACGCACATATAAACAAAATAGACCACCGCCGGAATGAGGTGTAACCAATCCGACTTGCGGGCACGCTGGCTTACTCCTGTCCGAATG
Source organism: Dyadobacter sp. (assembly GCF_039919315.1). Lineage (GTDB taxonomy): Bacteria > Bacteroidota > Bacteroidia > Cytophagales > Spirosomataceae > Dyadobacter. The sequence goes on from NZ_JBDSFX010000018.1 coordinate 28,516, forward strand.
TACAGATAGGCCATTGGAGCGAGTAGCAGGTTTAGCGGTTCGGTGAAATCAACGATCCATAGCACCTGGAACATGTAATTGGTATAACCGAGCCAGACATCGCTGATGATCAGCGACATGCCCAGAATAAGAATACCCAGGAACAAGTTAGGTAACCTGTTTCCCTTATAATGTGTCAGAAAAAAGTAAGCAAGTATTAGCCCCTGGACAAAGCCCAGCAGCATAAATGTTGAAAAAAGATCGCTGCGAATTGGCGGAATGAATGGGATCATAGATGGATTTCTCGATGGCCGCAGACGAATCTCAAAAAAAAACTTTTGAATGTAACTAATAGAGCAATATCAGGAAGACGAAGACTACCAGCCAAAGCGCGCCGGTAAAGTGCCAATAGCGGGTAAAAAGCTTTATACGAAGGCGATTGGGAGGGTTAACACTGTAAACAAACGAATCAACATAAGTTCTGTTCCTGACCGCTTTTCTGAACAAGAAGGTTAAATAGCCGACACCCAACAAAATGTGAAGTAAATGTAGTCCGGTCAGCAAATAAATAAAACCTTCGGAAGTGTTGACTCCGCTAAAAATTCCCGTGTTGATCATCTCCATCCAGCCACCGGCCTGCAATAAAATGAACATAAAACCGAGGGCAAGCGTCGCTCCCAGAAAGACCCGGTAGTGCAGAAAACGCTCATTCACAAAAGCCAGATTTGCTTCATGCAAAGTGATGCTGCTGAACAAAATAACCAATGTACTCAGCCAGAACATATCTGGTAGGGCGATCAGGTGTCCCGTTTCCCTGTGCATGCGCACAAGAAAAATGGTGAATATGGAAGTAAAAAGAAGTGAGCTACCTGCCACAGCAAGCCAAAGCATGAAGCCTAATGGTTCACGTCGTTTGGTAAAAGGATTTTCCTTTAATTTCGTGGTATGCTTTGGACTCATTTCCTTGTTTTCAAATCTGATCAAAAAACGCGCATTAAAAGCAATAGGTGAAGATAACGACAATTCCCGACCTTCACGCACATTCGGAAACATTAAATTTAGTGCAGAAACCCCTGCCAGACCTTACAATCGTCGAAATTTTCTTTCAAATCTTTCTCTTCATCAAAAATCCCGTATATCGTTGATCCCGAGCCACTCATCGAAGCATATGTCGCTCCAAGCTTGTACAATTCGCTTTTAATAGTCTCTAATAGAGGATATTTTAAAAAAAGTGTTGCTTCAAAGTCATTTTTAATTTGGTCGCGCCACGAAGCAACGGGTTCTTTTAGTACAGTACGCAAATCCTCGTCGCTTCGTTTCGCCTGAACTCCCGAATAAGCCTCAATCGTTGAGATATGTAAGCCCGGATTAACCATTACAATCCATTGTCCAGCCAGACTTAACGATATGTCTTCCATTTCATCTCCCTTGCTAAAACAGTAGGCAGGTTTGTTCAGAATGAAAAAAGCGCAGTCACTTCCTAATCTACGTGCGTAATGGAGTTGTTTTTCGTAAGAAATTTTAAGCTTAAACTGCTGATCCAGTGCTTTGATCGTAAAAGCAGCGTCTGCGGAGCCTCCGCCTAGTCCGGCACCTATGGGTATGGCTTTTAGCAAATGTATTTTGACCGGAGGTAGTTCGTAGTCCGCCGCGATCATTTGGTATGCTTTCGAGCAAAGGTTATCTGACCCATTACCAGGAATCGCAATTCCGTCTAAATGAAATTGAAACTCTTCATGAGCTGTTATTTCCAATGCATCTGTCCATCCCACCGGATAAAAACAGGACTCAATATTATGAAATCCGTCAGCGCGCTTTTCAACAATGTTTAGCCCGAGATTGATTTTTGCGTTTGGAAATACAAGCATTATAAAACATAATTAATTCTTACCAGGAACCCATCCTCGAAATAATTCCTGACCTGCCAAATATCTTTTTCCTAGTGCTCCCAGCGCCATTCCTGACCAATCACCAGCTCTTCCTTCAATCCCTGGGATATTAAGAAATCGCGTGTTTTTTGATCGGAGAGTTTCTTGACAGCTATACTTTCCGCATTGGCGAGCGCATATAAATACATGGAACCAATACGGACCGTGTTTTCAAACTGTTCTTTGTTAACAAGGCTGAAATCGTCGCAATCTGCATGATAGCATTGCAGCACATTAGGATCCAGATGCCCGGACAAGCCTGCTATGGGGACACCTTCCAGCATAAACGGCTGATGATCACTATGCAGACCGGCACGATTGGTCGACTCATTTTTAAAACTTTCATCGACATGACGGATTGCGGTGCCGACACCTGCAAAGAATTCATTCATTTCCTCTCTCCCGAATGCATTGACGCCCTTGGGATCATTGGTCATATCCAGGTTCATCATATAGCTGATCTTGTCGATAGCCCCTGACTTTTTAAGTTCGCTGACAAAGTGCTTCGACCCTAGTAAGCCTTGCTCTTCACCCATAAAAAGTACGAATTGAATCGTGCGCTCGGGCTTTACTTTGAGTGCTTTAAAGGTTCTGGCAATATCCATTACCGCAAATGACCCAATTCCATTATCAATCGCACCAGTTGCCAGGTCCCAGGAATCCAGGTGACCGCCAATGATCACTTTTTCGTCTGATTTTCCTTTCAATGTAGCAATGACATTCCTTGCTTTGATCGGTTTTGAAATATTGTGCATGTCAATATGCGCTTCCAACGGACCTTCTTCTTTGATCCATTTTCTCACCTCGTTACCACTGTCATTGGAAATACAAACAGCCGGAATTGAAATGATAGCGCCAGTAACCGATGCCGTTCCCGTCAATAATATCTTACCCGGAGCGCCATTGACCATAATGACACCGCGTGCGCCATACTTGATAGCCAGGGCTGTTTTTTCCGACCTGTGCAGGTTTTTCTTGCCTGTAACGCCAACCAGATTTATATTGGCAAGAGCAACTTTGCCCTTTACCTTTTCTTTCATTGCTTCAAAATCCTCTTCCAGTCCATTGCCGACATCCACTATCTGGCCCTGAAGGTTCGATTCCACGGGTGAATGTGCCAGTGATACCACAGGAACATCTCTGAAATTATCGCTGCTACCAGGTGCAATGGATAAAGTTACAGTATCACGCATCCAGGCCTCCACTTCAAAAGGCTGGTAGACCACGTCGGTAAAACCATAGCTTTTCAGCAGTTTGAAAGCATATTCCTCAGCCTTTTCGCCATTTACACTTCCAGTGAGCCTGTGACCGATCGACTTTGTAGCGTCACCCAGTGTTTCATAGGCTCTACTATTCTTTCTAACTTCATTGTCCAAACGCGAAAAAGGCTTCTCCCATTTTTTCTCAGTAGCGCGAAATCCGGCAAAAAAAACAACAAAACCACCAACCAATACAACTTGTACAACTTTTCTCATAATTCCTGATAAAGGATGTCATTAATACCAGCTTAAATATCTGTAAAGACATTTAAACAACGCAAGTTAAACACAAATTAGACCTTAAATAGATTCCATCATATTCAATATCTTTCTCAAAATACAGAATTTTTTCTACACAGAACTTCTTTCTTAGCCACTGGTTCAAAATCGAGTACATTCATGACTTTAAATTAAGTGTGAACATTACACTTAATAAACTTCTTTTCTAAAATTTATTTGAACATTTTTGTACTTTTTAGCACTTATATTTAATCGGTTAAAGCATTTCAATCAAATTAAACAAAGCAAAATGTATTTCCTTGGATTCGATTTAGGCAGTTCATCCGTCAAAGCATGCTTGATTCACGCAGATTCGGGGGCCGTCGCTGCCTCAGCATTTTATCCTGAACGGGAAATGACCATCGCCGCACCAAAGCCTGGCTTTGCAGAACAACAACCTGAAATGTGGTGGGAAAATGCATGCCTTGCTTCCCTGGCAGTTATCAAAAAAGCAGGAATTTCTCCTGATGAAGTCGGTGCAATCGGGATTTCCTATCAAATGCATGGATTGGTTGTTGTTGACAAAGACATGAATGTATTGCGGCCATCCATTATCTGGTGTGACAGCCGGGCCGTTGAAGTCGGTAACAAAGCAATGGAATCATTAGGAGAGGAATATGTACTGCCTCACCTGCTCAATTCGCCAGGCAACTTCACCGCTTCCAAACTGGGCTGGGTGAAACAAAACGAGCCGGAGATTTACGCAAAAGTTCATAAATTCATGTTGCCGGGTGATTACCTGGCTGCTCGTATGACGGGCGAAATTGTGACTACGCCGTCGGGTTTATCCGAAGGTATTTTCTGGGATTTTGTCAATGAACGTCCTGCTGATTTTCTCTTCGACTATTTCGGTTTTAATCCGGACATACTACCTGCTGTGCTCCCTACTTTTGCCGAACAGGGAAAAGTAACTGCTTCTGCTGCGGCCGAATTGGGGCTTCGTGCTGGCATTCCTGTTACTTACCGGGCGGGCGACCAGCCTAACAATGCTTTCTCATTAAACGTACTGGAACCAGGCGAAGTAGCCGCTACCGCAGGCACTTCAGGCGTTGTTTACGGGGTTAGTGATCAGATTAAGTTCGACCCAAAATCCAGGGTCAATACATTTCTGCACGTTAATCCTATTTCCAAATCGTCCCGCTATGGCGTGCTGTTATGCGTAAACGGAACCGGCAGTCTCAACGGCTGGCTTCGCAACTCACTTTTCCAGGGGAATATATCTTACCCGGAAATGAACAGCCTCGCAGCACACGCACCTGTTGGGTCAGACGGACTATTTTGTCTTCCATTCGGCAACGGAGCCGAACGAATGCTGGAAAACCAGGATCCGGGCGCCACATTCAAAGGACTTCAGTTCAGCAGACATGGTTTAAACCATTATACCCGGGCAGCACAGGAAGGTATCGTATTTGCCTTGTACTATGGAATGGAAATCATGGAAACAGTTGGCGTTTCGCTGAAAAATATCCGTGCCGGTGAAGCCAATATGTTCCTGAGTCCTGTCTTTCGTGAAACTTTCGCCAATGTATCGGGTGCTACTGTTGAGCTTTATAATACCGATGGAGCCCAGGGAGCTGCACGGGCCGCAGGTTTTGGACTTGGCTACTACAAAAATCGACGAGAGGCCTTCGTTGGCTTAACAGCTCTGAGAACCATTGAACCTGACATCAGCGTGACCGAGGCCACCAAAGAGGCATACGGCAACTGGAAACTTGCACTTGAAAAAAGCTTGTAAAGTATACCTGGTCTCGTCACACTTATTTCTGATCAATTTAAGTTGACCGAGACCAGGCATTACCATTGCACATTCTTGAAACATTTCCGGACGTATTTCGGAGTGCCTGATCAGGATACATTAGCCTCCTGATTTTTGACTGCCTCTTCCACTTTGAAGGCTACCACTTCGGCGACCCTGACCAGCTGTTTGTCTTTATTTTCATACTGCCGGTAATTCAGTTTACCTTCTACGACTATCATTTTCCCTTTCTCAACGAGTGTTTCACAACGCTGCGCTAGTTGTCCCCAGGCCACAATCGTGTGCCAATGTGTGTTTTTCACCTCTTCTTTATTCTTGTTAAGATAACTTTCATTAGTTGCGAGAGAGAAGCTAACCAATCTGCCCCCTTCAAACTCTTTCACGCTGATATCGCGTCCTACATTACCGATTAATTTTACTGAGTTCATGTTTCTTACTAGTTAAATGATGAATGATATTGTTTTCGATCGCTCTTTAAAAACGACACTGCAAATGTGTGGGATCAGCAATACATGATTCGGTTATTTACCACTTACAATCATATAAAAGCGTTTGCAGCCGCTTGCAAACGGAAAATTGCTTTTTGTATCACCTACAAACGAATTTTGCTATATTGCGCAACGAGTTCATATACACACTGAATCAGGTTCGCTGATCCCGAATCTGAGCTAAATCAAAATAGAATGAAGAATTGCCTGGAATGCGGGAAACCTCTGATGGGAAGAGTGGATAAGAAATTCTGCTCGGATATGTGCCGGAACAGCTACAACAACCGGCTAAATTCAGATTCCTACAACATTGTGAGGAACATGAACAATCAACTCCGCAAAAACCGCAGGATATTGGAAGAACTTTGCCCGGAAGAAAAATCGAAGACAACGAAGATTGCCCTGGCCGGAAAAGGATTTGACTTTAACCTCATCACGAGTATCCGCCCGACATTGAAAGGCAGCATCTACCATTTTGTCTATGATTATGGCTATCTCGAACTCGAAAACGATTTTTATCTGATCGTAAAGGATAAGCGATTGGAGAAATAAATACTTTTGCACCGAATTCAAACAGCCACCGCATGAAAAAAGTTAGTCTTAGTGATTCCGGGCCCAAGGTATCAGAAGCCATTTACGGTTTCTGGAGATGGACGGACGAAGGTGCAGTCACCACTTCGCAGATTGAGAAAACAGTTAATTTATGTCTCGAACTGGGCATTAATACTTTTGATCATGCCGATGTATACGGGGATTTTACCATTGAAGAACATTTTGGTAAGATCATTAAAAATAAGTCTTTCAAAAGAGAGGACATTGTTTTGTTCAGCAAATGCGGCATCCGGAAATCCGATGACAAGTACCTGACTTACTACGATACTTCCAGGGATCACATTGTGAATAGTATCAATGGTTCGCTGAAAAGGCTGAATACTGATTATCTTGACATTTTCCTGTTACACCAAAGTGACTTTCTGTCTGATCCGGAGGAAACGGCGACCGCCCTGGCTGAAATCGTGAAATCTGGCAAAACGAAACATATCGGGGTAGCGAACTTTACGGTTTTCCAGCATCAGTTACTCGCTTCTTATCTGAGAATTCCGATCGTTACCAATCATATTGAGCTGAACCTGATGAATACCACGGCCATTGAAGACGGCCGGATTGATTTTATCAAACAGAGTTTCAGTAAACCACTCGCCTGGGCGCCGCTTGCAGGAGGAAAAATTCTGAATGGTACCGATGAAAAGGCTGTAAGGCTGCGAAGCAAGCTGGAAGAAATTGGTAAAAAATATGATGCAAATATCGAGCAGACCGCTGTTGCGTGGCTCATGAAACTGGGTACATTGCCCATTATCGGCTCTTTGTCGGAAACACGCATCAGGAATGGTGCGAGCGCATCTGATATCAAACTAAGCCATCAGGACTGGTACGAGATATACCAGGTCGTTGGAAAACAATAGGTTACAATGGAGTATTGTTTTGCTATTTTGTCAAAATAATACTCCATTCATTTCCGCTGAACACTTTATACTTCTCCGAAAAACTTCCCATGTTGATCCCGAGAGAAAAATTGAGCAGGCTATTGAAGTACCCCACATTCGCCCCTTCTTTTACCTCTCCAAAAGTGTTTACATACCGCACCTTGCCTTCGTAGACTTTATTTTTCAGGTGAAAAACCTGTACATGGAGGTCCTCTCCTATTTTTACATTCAATTTATTAAAAACCTCTTTATCCACATTAGTCCAGACATTGCCGTACTGAATGTCCAGAATAGGAATTCCGCCTGAGACTTTTCCATTTTCAAAAGAAGGCTTCTGATAGGCAATGGATTCTATTTTGCCGGGCAACTTCGGCCCTACTTGGGAAAAGGAAATAATCTTCGCCGCGAGCCGTGCGCCTGTGAATGCATACACGTCGCGACCATGGAAAGTATAGGATTCGTTCGAATTTTTGCGCCTGTTAACTGCCTCATCTATCTCGTGAACTTCCTCGATACCAAGCTGTTCCGCAACTAATGTAAGCGTTCCGTTGTCAGGCGTGACAAAGTAATGGCCGGATTTGGTCAGTAGCACCACAGATTTCCGTTCAGTACCTACTCCCGGATCTACGACAGAAACGAAAACAGTCCCTTTTGGCCAATAGGGGGCTGTTTGCACCAGACGATAGGATGCCTCCCAAATGTTGTAGGCAGGAATTTCATGCGTAACATCGAATATTTTGAGATCAGGGGACACACCCATTGCCACGCCTTTCATGGCCGAAACAGCACCATCTTTCAAGCCAAAATCCGACTGAAAGACGAGCGTATTGCTTTGTGCAAACGCATTGGACACAGCCATTAACACGGTCGTAGCTGCTATCAGATAACTTTTTAACGTCTTTTGATTGATACCAAAATTTAAAACCAGTTCCATGAGAGCCTTTTCTTAATTGTTGATATGATGTTAATCTTTCAATTGCTTGGCATCCAACTTTCTAATAATCTCCTTTTTGTTGAAAAGAAGCCTCCACACGGCAAATGGGATTTCCTGGTCTTTCATACAGGTTTTACAAACGTCACTTTCAGCCGAAACCGGTGCATTATAAACCAATAATGTATCGCTGAGCTGTTGCAGGTTATCACTCGCCGCAGACTTGCTTTTGGCACTGTATAAATATGCATCCAGTATTTCCCTTTCCTTCACAGCCAGATCCGGGTTTTTCAGATCTGCTATCCCCAAAAGTTCAACCTTGACACCATACTCTTTTTGAAGCGCCGCGATGACCGGAATTTCCGCGACATGCTTGCAGAGCTCGCCCGCCTTTTCAGGATTTTTTTTCAACTCGCTTTTTAATGATTTTTCAGCAATCTGAGCAATTTTCTTGCCCCATTCATCCGCGGAATAAATAAGCTGCGTATTGGTAACCCTTTTGATTTGTGTCGCCTTGATCTCTCTGCTCAACTCTTTGGTATTTTCTACGCGGTTCCCCAGATCACATCCGGTCATCAAAATTACCATTATACCGCCGTACAGGATTTTTTTCATTTTATGATCAATTACAATTCTGACACCTCATTCAACAGGTTGATGTTCACAAGATACGTCGAACCTCTGAAAAACATTCATTTGTCTAAAATGCGTATCTTTGTGCCCCGAATGAGTCGTGCCAAAGATATTCAATAAAAATGATCGATAAATTAGAAGCCATAAAAGAACGTTTCGAGGAAGTTTCGCAACAAATTATACAACCGGAAATTGTATCGGATTCGACGCGTTATTCCAAAATCAGCAAGGAATATAAGGACCTGGGGCGGATTGTGGAGCAATATGCATTGTATCTGAAACTTCAAAAAGATATCGCTGGCACCAAAGAACTGATCGCGACAGAAAAGGACGAGGAGCTGAGAGAGATGGCGAAAGAAGAGCTCGACGACCTTGCGCCGAAACTGGAAGAACTGGAACAAAAGATCAAGGAATTACTCATTCCAAAAGACCCTAATGACAGCCGTAACATTATTCTCGAAGTAAGAGGCGGAACGGGTGGCGACGAGGCGGCAATTTTTGCAGGAGATCTTTTCCGTATGTATCAGCGTTTCTTTGAGAAAATGGGATGGCGCGCGTCCATTATGGATTTCACGGAGGGTTCTAATGGCGGCTACAAAGAGATTATTTGTAAAGTAGAAGGTGAGGATGTTTACGGGAAAATGAAGTTTGAGTCAGGTGTACACCGCGTTCAGCGCGTACCGCAAACAGAATCCCAGGGCCGTATTCATACATCAGCAGCATCCGTAGCGGTGCTGCCGGAAGCCGAAGAAGTGGATGTACAGATCAATATGAATGATGTGCGCGTGGATACTTTTCAATCGTCCGGTGCGGGAGGCCAATCGGTTAACACGACTTATTCTGCGGTAAGGCTAACCCACATTCCGTCGGGACTCGTTGTGAGTTGCCAGGACGAGCGTTCACAGCTCAAAAACAAAGACCGCGCGCTAGGTGTTTTGCGGTCGAGATTGTACGAGATCAAATTGAAGGAGCATAACGATGCCATCAGTTCACAACGTAAATCGATGGTCGGAAGCGGCGACCGTTCGGACAAGATCCGTACCTACAATTACCCACAAAGCCGCATCACCGATCACCGCATTGGTTACACGGTTTACAATCTTCCGGCCGTTATGGAAGGCGACATCGCAGAATTTATCGAAAGATTGAGAATTGCAGAAAACGCGGAACGGATGCAGGAAGGGGAAACTGTTTAAATTATTTTGCAGGATACAATTCCCGGTAGGTTTTTGACTTGTAGGTGTCGAAGTCTTCTTTTTTGTGATAATCCTCTCCTATGAATGTGATGATCTGGTGAAACTCCTTGGCTTTCATATAGCCCGGAAGCGGCTGGATCATATTGAATTTGTCATCAAGGAAAACAGTCGTTGGATAGCTGGGCTGGTTGTTGGTGAGTGCCAATGCTATTTCATTAATCCCTCTGCCGCCCTCAGCCAGGTATTTGTATTTTTTGTCTCCCAAAGTAATAGCCTCTTTCTGCTCTGCATCCAGCTTCACCGCATAATATTTTTTGTTGACATACTCAACTACCGCCTTATTTTTGAAAGTTTCGCGATCCATTACTTTGCACCACCCGCACCAGTCAGTATAAACGTCAATTAATACTTTCCGTGGCTCCTTCTGAATTCTCGCATAAGCCTCCTCAATGGTCAGCCACTGAATTCCTTCGGCCGGACGATTGCCCGTATCTGCCTTGAAGCTTGTAGAAACCGCCAGCAATGTCAGAACGAGAAGCGAAGAGGTTATGAATTGTTTCATGATTTTATTGATTTTTCCTGGTAACAAATTTCAACATAAAAAAATTGTTTATCTGCTTTTGGCAAAAGAAACCAATATGCCTCCGATCACGATCAGCATCATTCCCGCTATCGTGGCAAGCGACGGAATGGATTCTCCCATCAAAAAACCGATCAGTACCGAAAAAAGAATATTGGAATAACCGACGGCAGCCACTCTTCCCGCTTTGTCATAGGTGAATGACTGCGTCAGCATTTTTTGCCCCATCAATGCAGTTAATCCAAGCGCCAGAAACCCCAGCCAATGCCATTCATTTTCGGGCCATTTGAATGTACCTATCAAAAAATCCAGATGTTCCATCGGATAATAAGTCCCTACTAGCATCGAAAGGATCGGCATGATGATTCCGCTCAGCATAAACGAGAGAATGATAGCCCGCGTATCATACACCACGCCCAATTGACGGATCGACAGGTAGGAAATGGCGGTAAGTAGCGCATTGCCAAGCCCCAGCGCATTGTCCCGCATGGAAATGGAAAGATCAGGGCGAAAAACGAAGAGTATTCCGGTAAAACCAACGAATATGGCCGCCCATTCTTTGGAATTGAGTGTTTCGCCAATCAATACCCACGAAAACAGTGCGAGAAAAATTGGATAGGTGTATTGATAGGTAGAAGCTCGTCCCAAACCCAGCGTCTGAATCGCGTAAAAAAGCATGTAGAGCGACAATGTTCCTACTACTCCCCTGAAAATCAGCAATCCCAACTTGCCTCCCTCCTGCCGCATCGGGCGCCGCAAGACGCTGGTAATGATAAACACTACCCCCACAATATTTCTAAAAAAAACGAGCTGCACGATGTGAAATTCCCTACCTAGCCATTTGGAAATCGCGGAGGTCAATGCAAAGAAAAAAGCTGCTCCCAGCATGAGATAAATGCCTTTGAAGGAAGCGGTAGCGGGGAAATTATCGGTAGTAGCAGCCAAAAACAGACGGATTTGCCCCAAAGATAGCGCATATCCCACACAGTCGAAAGTCCATCCGATTGCTTATCTTTGTGGCGTTTGGTGCCATAGCGCTGCCTCAGCAGCAATAAGGCTTAATAGGGAATTCCGTAGTAACCGGAAGCTGTCCCCGCAACTGTAAGTCTATTCCAATTGATCCAATCTTCGGGGCCACTGTAAAACGGGAAGGCCGGGGATCAAAAGACGAGCCAGGAGACCTGCCATAACAATTCGAAACTTTTGTTTTCGGAGGAAAAACAAAGGGATTTTTGCCCAATTCATCCATTTGCCCAGGTGATCATTGACCGGTGGTTTTTCATGGCCGTAACTGCCTCCATTTGCATTTTTCTTTCAGAAAATCTTTTGGCGCAGAAAGATAGCGTACAGCTGAATCCGGTAACTGTGAAGGGATTTGTTCCTGAAAAATTCATGAGCGGGCTCAAAATACAGAAAATAGATTCCGCTGCCTTGACGCAATTCCGTTTCGGGAATATCAGCGACCTGCTTTCACTTTACACACCCATCGCATTTAAAAACTACGGCCCCGGCCAACTGAACACGGCTTCTTTTCGGGGAACGTCGGCCAATCATACGGCCGTGTTATGGAATGGACTGAATATTAATTCCCCGACATTGGGGCAGAGTGATTTTTCCACTATTCCGGTCGCTGGTTTTGATCAGCTTTCTGTTCAATACGGTTCTGCCGCCAGTATTGTTGGTAGCGATGCGGTCGGTGGAAGCATTTTGCTGAACAGTAATGCAACCCATGAAGGCATGCAACTATCCGTGTGCAGGCAGCAGGAGAGTTTCAATAATCACCAGATGCAGCTCACAGGCCGATATGCCGCCACATTGAATGACCGCTGGAATTTTTCCGGAAAAACCAATGTGTACAGTGGCCGGATGAATAATCATTTTCCCTATTCCGAGCGAAAGTTGTATGCATTGCTACCGTCAGAAAGCTCGCAAAGGGGCATTGTTCAGGATCTGTTTCTTCAATCCAAAAATGACCAGGAAATATCGGCTCACGTATGGCTGACGTCCAACAGGCTTACCCTCACGCCTGACGATCAGGCGGGGAGGGAGCTCACGTTGACAGAAGCCTACCGTACAATGCTGCGTTACCGGATCAAAGATCTGACATTCAGGACTGCTTGGGTAAGGGATGTGATTGACTATGCCAAAGGTGATTATGCATTGCTGGATCATGCGGTGACCGACAAATTTTCCAGCCGGGCAGAGAAAGACTTTCAATGGAATTTCAAAAAATCAGAAAGTAACATTCAAATGAAGATTGGAGGGGAATGGACACATTACCGCTCACAAGTGGCAGGTTATGGAACATCCCACGTTACCGAAAACCGCGGCGATCTTTTCATGCTCACACGCTGGCAGGCTACCCCGCGCTGGGTGGTATCCGCCAATATGCGACAGGCTTTTGTGACCAACTTCGATCCGCCATTCACTCCATCCATCGGTACTGAATACGAGTTAGTTCAGGACTTGAATTACAGCCTGAAACTAAAAGGCTCATGGGGTAGAAGCTACCGAGTGCCTACATTGAATGAGCGTTATTGGAAAGAATTGGGTAACCCGGACATTAAACCGGAAAGCGGCTGGAACAAAGAGATCGGCCTTGAACAAAACTACCTATCAGGCGCTAATCATTCATTTACAACTTCGCTTACTGCTTACCACAACCGGATCAAAGACTGGACTTACTGGAACCCTTCTAAAAGTTATCATGTAGAAAATTTGCAGCAGGTACTGGCGCGCGGAATTGAATTACAGTTTGGCTGGCGCCATCACGCTCAGCTTTGGAAATACGGCACCAATCTGGGTTATGCCCTAAACAAAAGCGAGCAGGAAAAGGCTTACGACGCTTATTCGGTGGATATTATCGGCAAACAACTGGTGTTCGTCCCGATGCATTCGGGTAATGGTAACGCATTTGTCCAGTATCAAAATACCAGGCTGACAGCCCAGCTACAAACTATAAGTAAACGGTTCAGCACATTTGACAATTCACAATTTCTGAACGGTTACACTTTGGCGAACTTGATGGCTGAAACAACCATCTCTCTGAATAAAATAAAGATGCGTTTTCAGGCACAGGCTAATAATATTACCAATACGTTTTACTTAAATGTCAGGAACAATGCAATGCCGGGAAGGAGTTTTGCATTAAGTTTGACGATGAGTTATGATTCGAAGACCAAATTCTTTCTATAAATAAAACAACAATGAAAAAACAGTTAACCAGATTAGTAGCAGTAACATCCTTATCGATTTTAGCCTGGTCGTGTAACCAAAGTGACCCTGCTCCAAAAGGTGATTATATACAAGGGGTGTTTGTGATCAATGAAGGTAATTTTTCTCAAAACAATGGAGCCATTTCATATTTTGTTAGAGAGCAAACGACTTCGGAAGCTGATGTTTTTTCCAAAGTAAACGGTACTGCATTGAAAGGCGGTGTGCAAGGTTATGCGGCGGTGGGAGACAAAGGATTGATATTGGTTGATAACTCAGCGGCGGGTCTGGATAAGGTGGAAATTGTTAACAGCAATACATTCAAAACGGAAGCAAGCATTGGCGCACCGGATATAGAAAATCCACGGGAAGTGGTCATTGGCAGCAACAATATTGCTTATGTTTCATGCTGGGGTACCAATGCTGACTATAAGTTTAAAACAGGTTATATCGCGGTGATCGACCTGAACACCAATAAAGTAACCCGAAAAATTGACATTGCTCAGGGCCCCGAAAATCTGGTTTTCAATGCTGGAAAGCTTTTCGTAGGCACCACTTCTTTCGGTACTGGTCAAACTTTGTATGTGATCAACACCGGGACTAACATGATAGAGAAACCGATACCATTGGACGGCGCACCTAATCCGATTGGTATCGACGCGAATGGAAAGCTTTGGGTTAATGCTGGCATTAAAGCACTGAAATTGAATGCGGATTCTTACGCGACTGAGGCAACACTTACCATGGGCACGGACGCTTCCAAATCAGCTGGGAACTTTGCATTCAGTAATGACCGTAAAACAGTTTTCTTCGTATTATCTTATTTCGATGCAGCCTTTGCAAGCCATGGAGAAACTTACAAATTCGGTGTTAACGACGCTCAGATCAATGTGACTACGCCTTTTATCAAACGTAATTTCACTGGCCTGACGGTTGATCCATCTCAGGGACTCATCTACGCCGGTGTGACCCCATCTTTTGCCCAAGCAGGCTACGCTGTTCGTTACCGCACCGACGGAAGTCTGGTGGATTCGGTTAAAGTGGGTGTAGCTCCTACGGGCTTCTTTTTTAAGTAAAAAAATAAGGGTGCCCGGCAATCCGGGCACCCTCTGTATCATTAGCTTGAAATTCTTACTTGAAAAATCCTTGCGGATCGGGCAGTTTGGCCTTCAACAATTCCACAAAATCCAGGTTCATTTGTGAAAGGTCCAACATTCGGCCCTTGTGAAGATGCTCCCAGGACTTATCCAGCTCATTAAGATTGTAATGTAACAAAGCCAGATTATATTGGCCCAATGCGTACGTTGAATCCAGCGCTACCGCATGCTTCAACAGTTCTCCCGCCTCATCCAACTCCTCTTTCCGGCTGGTAATCGCATATAATTTCAAATCCACGGTTGACAAATCGACCAGTAACGGCACATTGGTTCCTTGCAATCCAATACCACGGCTTAACATTCGCTTGGCGTCTACCCAGTTTTCACGCTGGTAGGACACTACGCCCAGCCCCCAATAAGCCTCTACATTTTTATCATTCAATAAATGGGCGAGGTTGAAGCGATAGCAGGCAGTATCCAGCGATCCTTCCTGAAGATATTCCCAGGCGCGGGTTGCAAAAAAACTGCTGGCTTCTGTTCGGCTCGTAAATGATTTGTCACATTCACTCAGAAACCGGATTTCTTCGTCGATCTGCTCTGAGGTCTTACTAACTTCTCCAAACAAAGGAAGTACGCGTCTTTCTTTTAATTCTAACGGTCTTTTTTGGGCAACATTAGTGTCTGTGTTTGGGCCAGCGCTCGCAAGATGCGTATTTTGAGCATAGCCAAATACAGGTACTAAAAAAGCAAGCCAAATAACAACAGATTCTTTCATAAATAACTTAAATAGAGAACAGGTTTTCTATTGTCCAAGTTAAACGGATTTATTGGAATTGTATTGCATTATCTTCGTTTACTTCTTCCAGAGGAACTTCTCCTGCCTTGGCCACCCTTTGCTACTGGTTTGGAAGTAGGCCTGTAGACCTTCTTTTTCTCATGGAATGCCCCCAAAAATGTCGGATCTTCCTTTCTCTTCTGATTATCAATTTCCCTTAACATATCCTGACGTTCCAGCGTCGGAGTTGATGCGATTTCAAGATCTTCCGGCACTTCTTTCCGCGGAATTCCCATGCGGATCATGTTCTCAATTTTCTGAATGTGGTATTCATCGGCCATTGTCATGAACGTAATGGCCTGCCCGATATGATTTGCCCGCCCCGTCCGGCCAATGCGGTGTACATAATCTTCGTAGATCAATGGCACGTCAAAATTAATCACATGACTTACTTCGGTGATGTCAATGCCCCTCGCTACTACATCAGTCGCGACCATCACCCTTACCGAGCCTTCCCGAAATGCCTCCATGGCATTGATACGGGTATTTTGTCCTTTGTTGGCATGAATTACCTTTAATTCGTCTTCACGGACTACTCTTCCCAGCAGATTTTGGTGAACCAATCCTGCTACTTCCCTGCTTCTTGTAAAAACCAGCACGCGGTTGAATGTTTCACGATCTTGCAACAAATGGGTCAGCAGGGCGATTTTAGTACGGAAGTTAGGTACTTCATACAGGCACTGCGCTACCATTTCTGCGGTAGTGGCTTGCGGAGTTACTTCGATCTTCGTCGGGAATTCTAGAAATTCGTGGGACAGTCTTTCTACTTTTTCAGAAAAAGTAGCTGAGAAAAGCATATTCTGTCTTTTCCGCGGGATGATTTCCAGCAATTTGCGGATCTGCGGCATAAAACCCATATCCATCATTTTATCTGCCTCATCGAGGATCATGACATTCAGGTGCTTTACGATCACTTCTTCCTGAAAATAAAGGTCCATGAACCTGCCCGGTGTAGCCACAATAATGTCGACGCCTTTTCTTAGATTTTCGATTTGTGTTTTGGGGCCAACTCCACCATAGAGTACGACGGTACGAATGTCGGTATATTTCCCAAGCTGCATGATTGCCTCTGAAATCTGCATCGCGAGCTCCCGGGTAGGGGCCATGATGAGCGCCCTTGGATGTTCACCCTGGGCGAATTTGATGCGCATTAATAATGGTAAGGTATAGGCTGCGGTTTTTCCGGTACCTGTTTGGGCAATGCCCAGAATGTCCTGTCCTGACAAGGCTAACGGGATAGCCTGCTCCTGAATTGGAGTTGGCTCCGTGTACCCAGCTTCTTCAATAGCACTGAGTAATTGACGATTAAGCTTGAACTGCTCGAATTTGTTTTGCGTAGTCTGCATCGAACAAAGGTACGAAAACTAACACTGCAACGGGTGATCAGCTCTTGACAACATCGTCGACCATAGCCGTAGAACCAATGTAAATCGGGGAACGCTGGTGAAATGAGGTAGGAATAATGTCGAGAATGCGGCCAAATCCGTCGGTTGCTTTGCCGCCCGATTTTTCTGCGATAAATGCGAGCGGGTAGCATTCATATAGCAGTCGCAGCTTGCCTTTCGGGTCTTTTTTAGTGGATGGATAAAGGTAAATTCCGCCCTTCAACAGATTACGGTGAAAATCTCCAACCAGCGAACCAATGTACCTGGCGCTATAATTTTTCGTCTTGCAATGGTTGATATAATTCTGGACAAATGGGGGATAAGAGTTGTAATGTCCCTCATTCACAGAGTAAATGCTCCCATGTTTCGGTGAGCGGATATTTTTGTGAGACAAAATAAATTCGCCCAATGAATGATCGTAGGTAAATCCATTCACACCATCACCGGTAGAATAAACCAGCATCGTGGAAGAACCGTACAAAATATAACCTGCCGCTATTTGCTTACTGCCACCTTGGAGGAAATCTTCGATCGAAGCCGGCTCGTTGATCGCGGTTACCCGACGGTAAATTGAAAAAATAGTCCCTATGGAAACATTTACATCAATGTTCGACGAACCATCCAGCGGATCCATTGCTACTACATATTTACCATGATTATTGCCGGTGTGTATAATGTCTTCGTCTTCCTCCGAGAGAATTGCGCAAACTTCGCCACCATTTTTCAATGCTCTTATAAAACGGATATTAGCTACAATGTCCAACTTTTGCTGGTTTTCTCCCTGCACATTCTCCGTCCCGTTTCCGCCAGCGATATCTACCAGTCCGGCGCGGTTTATTTCCCGGTTAATGATCTTTCCAGCAAGCGCAATGTCACGTAACAGTTGTGACAATTCACCTGTCGCATAGGGAAATGCGCTCTGGCTATGCATAATGAAGCGATCTAATGTAACACCGACCGGTAGCGCGAGTTCTTGTGCAGTTTTTGTAGCCATGACCTTTGGGATTGTGTTAAGTCAGGGAAATTTACGCCTTCATTTTTCATATTTCAAACACTTTCGTCTAATAAAATTTTTTATTAATTAATATAATTTTATCTCAATAAAATAATCAATTAATCCTAAGGGTGAATAAGTTAAGAGATCGTCATGTTGCACTTTTTAAATGTCCGGCTGACATAAAACTAATAGTATAAAACAAAAAAGCGCAAGACGTGAATCCTGCGCTTTCTGCAAATCAAATGGGTATGTATGCTTAATTCAATCTTGCCAGTGCTTCTCTTAATGTCTCCATTTTCGACTCTGCATCTGCTTGTTTTTGTCTTTCCTTTTCAACCACGTCGCCTTTGGCATTCTGGACAAAACGCTCATTGGATAGCTTCTTTATCACCGAATCCAGGAAACCTTGCGTGTATTCCAGTTCCTTTTGAAGGTTTTCCTTTTCTGTCTCCACATCCAGCTCATCCGCCAGATTTACAAAAAACTCGTCAGACTTCACCCTGAATGAAGTTCCCTCGCCCTCCTCGGTTACAAACTGAATGGCTTCTACATTGGCCAGCTTGCGGATTAATGGTTCCAGACCCTGGTAACGTTCCTTTGTTTCGGAACGGATGGCCAGCGGAAGTTCAATTTTGGGACTGATATTCTTGGCATTACGCAAATTCCTGATCGATGAAACCAGTTCAAAAAGGACTTCGAAGTCATTCAATAAGGATTGGTCTACATCCTTAGCCTGTGGGAAATTAGCAATGCATATCGAATCCTTCTCTTCTCTCTGAATAATGTTCTGCCAGATTTCTTCTGAAATAAAAGGCATAAATGGATGCAGCAAACGCATTAACCGGTCGAAGAAGTCCAATGTGGAATCATAGGTTTCCAGGTCAATCGGCTGCTCGAAACCAGGCTTGATCATTTCCAGGTATTGCGCACAGAAATCGTCCCATATCAGTTTGTAAACTGAATTCAACGCATCCGAAATCCGGAACTTTGTGAAATGGTCCTGTACTTCCGTGATCGTTTCGTTCAGCTTGCTTTCGAACCATTGTACTGCGAGTTTGGAACCAACTGGTGCCGCAATCTCACTATCAACGGTCCAACCCTTCACCAGCCTGAATGCATTCCATATCTTATTACCAAAGTTCCTTCCCTGCTCGATCAGCTTATCATCGTAAGGAAGGTCATTACCCGCCTGCGAGCTGAAAAGCATACCGGTGCGAATACTGTCCGCACCATACTGATCAATCAGGTCGATCGGGTCGGGAGAATTGCCCAGTGACTTGGACATTTTCCTGCCCTGCTTATCCCGGACAATGCCAGTCAGATATACATTTTTGAAAGGATATATTCCTCGGTATTCGTATCCGGCAATGATCATTCGCGCCACCCAGAAAAACAGGATTTCAGGGGCCGTTACCAGATCATTGGTCGGGTAGTAATAATTTATCTCCTCATTATCAGGCTCTTTGATTCCATTAAAAACAGAAATTGGCCACAGCCAGGACGAAAACCAGGTATCCAGTACATCCGGGTCCTGGGTAATGTCCTCCTCCGTCAATGCAAAAAGCTGGTACTCATGCTGCGCTTTCCGCAATGCCTCACGCTTCGATTTCGCAATGATAATGGTGCCGTCATTGAGGTAGTAAGCCGGAATCCGGTGGCCCCACCAGAGCTGGCGGCTAATGTTCCAGTCGCGGACATTCTCCATCCAGTGCCGGTATGTATTTTTAAATTTCGGCGGGATCAGCTGAACGGTATCATTCATCACATTTTCAAAAGCCGGCTTACTGATCTTCTCCATTTTCAGAAACCATTGCTCCGAAATCCGTGGCTCAATCACCGCATTGCTACGCTCGGAATGGCCTACATTGGATTTGTATTCTTCTGTCTTTACCAGGTTACCCGATTCTTCCAGCAGCTTAATGATTTTTTTACGGGCAATAAAACGGTCTTCACCTACTAAAATCTGTGCCTTATCATTCAATGTGCCGTCTTCATTCAGCAGATCAATCACGGGCAGATCGTGTCTTTTACCCAACACATAATCGTTCGCATCATGCGCCGGCGTAACTTTTAGACAGCCCGTTCCGAACTCCATTTCCACATATTCGTCCGCAATGATCGGGATCGCGCGGTTGATCAACGGAATAGAAACTTGCTTGCCGATTAAATGCTTGTAGCGCTCGTCATGCGGGTTTACACAAATGGCCACATCGGCCATGATCGTCTCGGGACGCGTGGTGGCAATGATGACCGCTTCGTCGGTAAGTGCTTCGCCTATTTCGTCTACGAGCGGATATTTAAGGTAAACCAATTTTTGATTTACCTCCTTCATGATCACTTCTTCGTCCGAAACGGTGGTACGCGCCTGCGGGTCCCAGTTCACCATGCGGTGGCCCCGGTAAATTTCTCCTTTATTATAGAGGTCAATAAAAACGTCGATAACGGAATCGTAAAGGTCAGGCTCCATTGTGAAGCGCGTACGGTCCCAGTCGCAGGAAGCACCCAGCTTACGGAGTTGTTTTAGGATAATGCCGCCGTATTTGTGCGTCCACTCCCAGCAATATTCAAGGAATTCGTCACGGGTAAGGTCGCGTTTGTTAATCCCGCGCTCTTTCAGCATCGCTACTACTTTGGCTTCGGTAGCAATGGACGCATGGTCGGTACCGGGTATCCAGCAGGCTTCTTTGCCTTCCATACGGGCCTTCCGGATCAGGATATCCTGAATAGTATTGTTAAGCATATGCCCCATGTGCAGCACACCCGTGACATTGGGCGGCGGGATCACAATGGTATAGGGTTCCTTGTCAGGATTAGGTTTGGATTGAAAAAATTTATTGTCGATCCAGTAGGAATACCATTTATCCTCTATCTCCTGGGGGGCATAAGTTTTGGAAATCATTTTGCAGTCAGAAATTTACCGTAACAGGCGGTAGGCCATTTTTAAAAGACGGCAAGTTAGGATTTGCAGACGAAATTTCTAAACTATTGTTCCTCTTTGCGGGTAGGCAGCCAAACGGTAAACGTACTTCCTTCACCAGGCTTACTATGAACTCGGACGGTTCCTTCGTGGGCTTCCACCATCTTTTTGACATAGCTCAGTCCCAACCCGAAACCTTTCACATCGTGTACATTGCCTGTAGGTACACGGTAAAAAGTATCGAAAATGCGCTGCTGCTGTTCCTTGCTCATTCCTATGCCCTGGTCTGCGATGGAAATGGCTATACCATCGTTCTCGTTCCAGGTTTTAATGTTCATGTGCAGTTTTTCAGGCGAATATTTAATGGCGTTATCAATGAGGTTGTTCAATATATTGGAAACGTGGACTTCATCGGCGGGCACGATTTCATTCACTGCTTCAAACTCCATATCCACCTCACCCTCCTGCTTTTCGATCTGTACACTCTGCCCGTTCAATGCTTTGCCGATCAAGTCATGAATATTGGCATCGCTGATCTTCAATTTCACGTGGCCTTTATCCAGCAATGCCATTTGCAGCACCTTTTCGACATGCGTTCCGAGCCTCTTATTTTCTTCCCGGATAATGCCCAGATATCTGTCCAGCCTGGATCCCGGACTTACCTGAGACAGTGAAGCCGAATTCTCCTGCGCCATTTCCGCTGCCAGGGCAATGGTAGAAATAGGCGTTTTGAATTCATGCGTCATGTTATTGATAAAGTCATTCTTAATGTCCGACAGTTTTTTCTGACGCAAAATCGTGGTGACGGCCATATAAAAGCAAGCCATGATCACAATGATCAGGATACCCGAGCCGCCGAACATCACGCCCATATTGCTCAAAATATACCGCTGCTGATCCGGGAAATAGACGTACAGCGCGTTTTGACGGCTCAATGTTTCATTCGGAAATAATGAAGCCTTGTACGATCTGGTTTCCCAATCCCGGGGTTTCAGGCTGGCCGTTGAAAAAATAAGACTATCATCACTCTGTCCGCGAACAGCAAACTCGTAAGGCAGTGAAATGCCGTTTTGAACCAACTCTTTTTGAAGCAAGGTATCCAGCAAAAACCGGTTAACCCGTTGCTCGATAGGTCTTTTGGTATAAATAAAATCCTTCATTACCTCTTTCAAAAGATCCGCTCTGTCGAGATCACCGGAACTGATCAATGCATGGGCTTTTCTGCGGCTATTTTTCGAATCCGGCATTGCTACTTTACGATTCGCAACATTCCGCGACGAAGAATCTTTCCGCATTCCATCGGTACCATTCTTTTTATTTTCGGCATCTGCTACGCCGCGGAATGCATTTCCAAGTCTGCGCTCATCATCCAGCCTTCTGCGCATAAACTCGTCGATGCCGGCCATGCCATATTGCTGCGCCTGAAAAAACTCTTCGATGATGCGTTGCTGATGATCCACCATGACCCTAAAATTGGGACTCAAAACATCGGTAGGAACCGCCTCGGTAATGATCTGGTAATGGATCTCTTCACCATTCGGCCCGATAGCGATTTCCATTTTAGGCTGCGAATGGATATTCGCTTCACGCACTGGTTCCGACTTTCTGGCGGCCGTGCGTTTTACAGGCATATTACTGAGCTGCGTAATGCGGTCCAGCTTGCTCTTTTGTTGTTCTGTTTCAATCCTTCTTTGCAGTAGGTACATCATTTCCTGCTTTTCGAGCCGATGTACCACTTCCTGCACCGATTCAGAGACTTTCTGATTGAACTGATCATTACGGATCGCGATCGCTTCCCGGATCCAGTACCATTGAAATCCAATGAGCCCTATCAATGCAAGACACATCAGACCGACTATTATTTGAATTTTCCGCTTTGTCATAAATTTTCAATTCTCCGGTGCAACGCCGCATTCCATTTCACCGACATTCTTCCTGATAACAAATTTAACGCATACGCTCCGGCAGATCATGTTTTTAACATTATTTAACAACGGTCAGAAGACGATCATGATATTTTTGTAATCCATTCATACACATAACCCCAAGTCATTATGAAAGCTCTTGATTTTTACAAACCGGCCCTGTTTGCAATGCTACTTTCAGCGTCGGTACTGCCCAATTCCGCTACTGCGCAATCAGATAAAAAACCAAAATCTGATGGGGAACAAAAGACCAGCATCCGGATTAAAGTAACGGAGGATGAGGATGGCAAGATCAAAAATATTGATAAAAGCTATGAGGTAGGCGCGATGTCCGAAGCCGAACGTGAGAAGTTTGTCGAGAAGGTACTTGATTCTTTGGGAGTGGATAAAAAGAAAAAACAAACCATTTCGATTACGGTAGATGACGGCGACCAGGATGTAATCGCCAGGAAACGCAGGAAAGTCATCATCGACCACCGCGACGACCACGACGCCCTCGCTTATCACTGGAAAAATGATATTTCATCGGACTGGGATTTCAATACCGAGAAATTCCGCCGGAATATGAAAGATTTCGAAAGGGAGTTTAAGCCCAAAGCGAAAATGTTCAGGGAAGAAATGGACAACTTTGGCGACCGAATGGGTGAATTTTGGGACAAAGAAGTGATGAAACCAGCCAATGTCCGTTCATTGAATGTATATTCCAATAACCCTGACAATGGAATGCTCAATCTCAGATTCGCAGTACCGGAAAAAGGAGATGTTACCGTAACGGTAACCGACATCAAAGGCAAAGAGGTTGGTAAAAAGGAGATCAAAGATTTTGAAGGAGAATTTGTAGGCCAAATCGAATTGAAGAAAAATACAAAAGGAACCTTGTTTGTAACGGTCGTACAACATGAGGACGGGACTGTGAAGCGAGTGGTTGTACCCTGATTTTAAACAAGCCCTTTTGCCCAATCCCCTTGATTAGAAATAATGAAGGGGATTTTTTATTGTAAAAAATATGCCACAATGACGCTGACATTTAGTAAGAATTGTAAATTTGCCGAATTCACCTATCAACTGCGACATCAATTTTCAATGCAACTATGCTGAATCTTATACTGTTTGGCCCTCCTGGTGCAGGGAAAGGCACCCAAAGTGAAAAAATTATTGCCCAATACAAACTCATTCACCTTTCCACAGGTGACCTGCTGCGTTCCGAAATCCACGCAGGGTCCGAATTGGGATTGCAGGCCAAAACATTGATGGATAAGGGCATTTTGGTGCCTGATGAAGTAGTGATTGGAATGATTGATAACAAGCTGAAAGAACATAAGGACGCTCCCGGCTTTATTTTCGACGGTTTTCCACGTACAGTAAAACAGGCGGAAGCCCTGGATAATCTGCTTGCCAGCTACCATGAAAGCATTTCTGTCATGATCGCTTTGGTAGTAGACGATCAGGAATTATTGACCCGTTTGCTAAACAGAGGAAAGACCTCCGGACGTCCTGACGACCAGAACGAAGAACTGATCAGCAAGCGCATTCAAGAATACAATAGCAAAACAAAACCAGTGGCGGACTACTACCAGGAACAGGATAAGTTTGTCGCAATAAACGGTATCGGCGAAATTGATTTTATCTTTGGAGAAATTACCAAAGCAATTACGAAAGCAATCTCCAAGTAATCGTTACCATTTTTAATATATACACTTTACGCACATGGCCTCCTCTAACTTTATTGATTACGTTAAGATTAATGTTCGTTCCGGCTCTGGCGGAGCGGGTTCCCTGCATTTCAGGCGTGAAAAACACGTTGAAAAAGGTGGTCCCGACGGTGGCGACGGTGGACGCGGAGGGCATGTGATCCTGAAAGGAAATTCGCAACTCTGGACACTCCTCCATTTAAAATACACCAAGCACCTCAAGGCTTTTGATGGTAAAGGTGGAGAAGGAGGAAGAAGGTCAGGATCGATTGGTAAAGACATTATCGTTGAAGTTCCACTCGGAACAATTGCCAAAGATGCCGAAACCGGCGAGCAGCTTTTCGAAATTACCGAGGACGGCCAGGAGCTGATCCTCTTGCGTGGCGGACGTGGAGGAATGGGTAACGACCATTTCAAGTCAGCCACCAACCAAACTCCCCAGCACGCCCAAACCGGCGAAGCTGGCCTGGAAGCTTGGGTTATCCTCGAACTGAAAGTACTTGCTGATGTAGGACTTGTAGGATTTCCGAATGCAGGCAAATCCACTCTTCTATCGGTCGTGTCTGCCGCAAGACCCGAAATCGCCGATTATCCGTTTACCACCCTGGTCCCTAACCTTGGTGTAGTGTCCTATCGGGATTACAAATCATTCGTTATGGCAGATATCCCCGGAATTATTGAAGGGGCATCACAAGGAAAAGGCCTGGGCCTTCGTTTCTTGAGGCATATCGAACGAAATTCAATATTACTTTTTATGGTTCCTGCTGATAGCGAAGATATTAATGCTGAATATCAGACACTTGTACAGGAACTACGCATTTACAACCCCTCCCTCCTTGATAAAAGCCGCATTCTGGCAATTTCCAAAATTGATGTTCTTTCAGAAGAAGAGCGCGCTGGCTTACAAAAAACCTTACCCAAAAACATTCCTAGTCTTTTATTTTCGGCAATATCCCAAGAAGGCATTGAACAATTGAAAGATGCGGTATGGCAACTGATTAATTCGCCGTTTTCCGTAAAATAATATTTTCTTGAAAGAGGCAACCTTTTGATGCATCTTGTGTGTCCCAGGAGTTACTTTAATGAATTTTCAGTTACTATGAAACACTATCTACCATACTTGTTTTGGGTAGTATTGAGCGTTATTTCGACAAAATCATTCAGCCAGATCAGTATTGATTATCCTACTGATCGCGCTGTATTTCAACGTGATAGAAACAATTCCGCTACGATATATATTTCCGGCAGCTACACCAAGGTCACCGACCGCATTGAGGCGAAATTAAACCCTATGAATGGTGGGGAGCCCATTGACTGGAAAGTCATTCAAAACAATCCTCAAGGTGGTTTTTTCTCAGGAAGTCTTGATAATGCCAAGGGAGGATGGTATAACTTGGAAGTCAGGGCCATACGTGGTGATCAGGTCATCAGCTCTTATCAGGTGCCTCACGTAGGTGTAGGCGAGGTTTTTATGATTGCCGGGCAATCCAATGGTCAGGGGTACTCCCTACCCGAATATGGCGCACAAGGAGCTCAGGACGACAGGGTTAATAGTGTGAGACTGAATACAACCGACGGCCCTCCCGTTTCTCCCGATTATTCCTTTCCCGAGTTTCAACACTTAGACAATTCTTCTGATATTGGACCTAGAGGCAAGTCAGCCTGGGCGTGGGGAAAACTGGGTGATTTGCTTGCTGATAAACTTCGGGTACCCATACTATTTTATAATGTCGCCTGGTATGGAAGTGCTGTGAGAGCCTGGCGCGAAAGTATTAATGGTACTGCCTACTCCGTATATAATGGTACGCCCTTCGAACCCCGCGGAATGCCCTATGGAAATATGCGGGCGGTTATCCAGCGATTCACGCCAATTACCGGCCTGAGAGGTGTTTTATGGATTCAGGGTGAAGCTGATAACTTCGCAAACACTAACAGCGACAGTTATTTTAATGATTTGAAAACGGTTATTGAAACTAGTCGAAATGATTCAGGCAAGAATATTTCCTGGATGGTATCAATTACCTCTTATGACAACGTTCATGGTGTTGACAATCAGGTAACCGGCGGACAGCAAAAAGTAATCAACGAGGTTTTTAATGTTTTCCAGGGGCCTCTTACGGATTTAATTCAAATTCCAAGGCAAGATCAAGACGGTGTCCACTTCATGAACGAAGGGCTGACGCAGCTAGGAGAAGCATGGAACCAGCGACTAAATGATAACTATTTTGCAAATTCAGATCCATATCAGGCAGTGAGTCCTTTAAGAATCAGTGCCTCCTGTGCGGGAAATGGCAATATGAACCTGACTGTCAATAATGATGGAATGTCGTCATTTAATTGGAGCAATGGACAAAATTCAAATAGTATTCAGGTTGGCAATGGTAGCTACCGGGTAAGCGCACGAGATGGCAGAGGCAACGTGATTTTCTCTCCAGAAATAAGGATCTATGATCAAATCCAGCCTAACCAGCCTACTATCCGAATCGAGGGCAGTAATCCGGTATGCCTTGGAAATACCGCGACTTTGGTTTCCAGCACTTCTGAAAATGCACGTTGGAACAATGGTGCTACCGGTGATCGTCTTCCTGTTACTGCGGGAGGAGAATATTTCGTCACCACGAGAAATGCGTATGGGTGTGAATCTACTTCCGAAAAAATTGTGATGCGGGTGGTGACTTCACCTTTGCCAGCTACTCCAAAGATCACCGCGTCAGGTGTGCTTGAATTTTGTGATGGCGGGGAAGTAAAACTAACCTCTGATTCAAAGGAAAAAAATGTATGGTCGAATGGTGAGGGAACCGCGACTATCAGTGTAAGAAATTCGGGAGATTTCAGGGTTAGAGCATTGGATAACGAAGGCTGCTACTCCCCGGAATCTGACCTCGTAAAAGTAAAAGTGAACGCTTTACCGCAAAAACCAGTGATCGGACTCAGCGGCTCGACAGAATTCTGCGATGGAGGCAATGTAACGTTGACTTCGAACTACGAGGCAGGAAATATTTGGAGCAATGCAGCTGTAACTAAAGCCATTTCAATCACGGCAACGGGGCAGTTTAGCCTTAAACAGCGTGATGGCAATGGTTGCGAGTCAACATCCGACGTAGTGAACGTAAAAGTGAACCCATTACCAGCCACGCCAGCCATCACTTCTTTACGTCCGACCACGTTTTGTTTACGCGACTATACCACATTAAGAAGCAGCGAAGCTTTTTCTTATGTATGGAGCAATGGCGAAACGGGCCGTGAAATTGAGATCCGTAGTTCAGGAAATTTCACTATTGCTTCCAAAGACGAGAAGGGTTGTGTATCGCCAGTTTCACCGGTAGTTCAGGTTGTGGTAAATCCACTTCCCGACAAGCCGACCATTGCAGCTGACGGTCCCCTGGTTTTCTGTGCGGATCTGAGTGTTAATCTAAGTTCCAGCGCGGCTGTCGGATTTTTGTGGAGCAATGGTACTGCTTCCCAAACATTAAAAGTTACTACTGCCGGTACGTATTCGGTTCAGACGATCAATGAATTCCAATGCTATTCCGACCCGAGCAACCAGATTACGACACAAACATTGGCATTGCCACCTCCACCGATCGTTCAGGCGGCAGGTGCTACTACTTTTTGTGACGGAGATACCGTGATACTCAAAGCTACCAGAGGAAGTGATTTTTATTGGAATGAAGGCACAGCAAGTGACATGCTTAGCGTATTCGCCTCAGGGAATTATTCGGCCAGGGCAAAAGACGAAAAAGGATGCTATTCCCCATACTCTGTTGAGATTCCGGTGGAGGTGAAACCTTCACCCTCTGCTCCTACTATCAAACAGATCGGTACTTTTACATTATTGGCTGAAAACAACCTCAGCGCCGGTAACCATTTGTGGAAACTGAATGATGTACAATTACCGGATACCACAGCTACTCTCAAAGCGATCCGTTCCGGTACTTATGTGGTTAACAATACCATTGTATACAGCCCCACACTGACTTGCTATTCCGAATATTCGCAGCCATTCATATTTTATATTGATACTTCGAATCCAGGTTTTGTAGCCTACCCCAACCCGGTAGCGACAGGCCAGGTAACCGTTGAAACTTTGCAAAACCTCAATAACGCGCAGGTTCAGATCATCGACAGCAGAGGCGTCATTCATAAGAGTTTCACAGTCAAAAGGTTTGATAGCAGACAGTTCTTCAACTTATCCGGGCTATCGAGCGGGATATACATTATTCGCATCTCATCTTTGTCATTTAATGCTACACAAAAGCTGATAATCGTCCAGTAAATGGGCGATTACTGATCCCGGTAATCAAAAAAACGGAATAGTGATATTTTAGCAAAAATATTCATTTACATTTGTGACCGTTTTGTAATGAAGACTTTAACAAAACCAAAACCGACGTTACACATACAAAACTTTACCCTGTATCAGTTTACCAATGCGTTATAGAATTATTCTTCCGGTAGTGGCAAAGGCATTTCTGTTGATTTGCGCAGTCTCATCAACGGTATTTTCTCAGATTAAAATTACCTCTCCTACTTTTCAGGCTGTTTATCAACAAGATCAAATAGGTCAGAGAGAGATTACCGTCAGCGGTACCTTTACAACACCAATGGACAAGGTAGAAATCAGGGCAGTACCTGTAGCGCAGGGTCAGGGCTTCGAAATGCCGTGGCAAGATTTGCAGGTTGCTCCAAAAGGAGGCGTATTTTCAGGAAATATCAAGCTTTTGGGAGGATGGTATACATTGGAGGTAAGAGCTGTTTCTAGCGGGAAAATTGTAGGAAGGGACGTTCTTGCAAGAATGGGTGTCGGAGAAATCTTCATTATTGCAGGACAATCCAATGCGCAAGGATTAAAAGGAAAACCTACCGCAGGAACCGGTGCCACGGATGACAGGGTACTTTATATTAATAATTATGAAAACGACTTATTAGGGCAGTACCCGGATTTACTAACAGATCCAGTGCCTCCAACCTTCGCAAAAATTACAAGTGACATCAAAACTATGGCGCCTAGAGGGCAAACTGCCTGGTGCTGGGGTCTATTAGGCGACCTTCTCGTCGCGAAATTAAATGTCCCGGTCCTCTTCATAAACGCCGCCTGGGAAGGAACAGCCATTAAAAACTGGGCTGAAAGTTCAGCTGGTAGTAGCACAACCAGCTTATACGGTTACCAATATTCCCCTGGAATGCCTTATGGCAATTTGAGGATTTCCGCGCGCAATTATGGTAATCAGTATGGACTGCGGGCAATATTGTGGATGCAGGGAGAAACAGATGGCTTCTTCGGAACCACTGCCTCATTCTATAAAACCAATCTTCAAAAGATTATTAATCAACTTACATCTGATACTCAAAAAAGGATAACGTGGGTTATTGCACGGACAAGTAGATCCACAAACAATCCAAATGTCCCATCTAAGACCTACCCTAATATCATTGCTGCTCAGAATGCGGTACTCGATACACAATTTAATCCTACATACCCCGGTCCAGAAACAGACGGTCTCGTCATTAACCGGAAGGACGGATTACACTTTGAAGGTGCAGAAGAGCTAGCGATTCTTGCGAATGCATGGAATGAAAGCCTTGACGCCAATTTCTTCTCTACCGTTCCTCCTGCTGGCCCAGCACCAACTCCTGCGATTACGGCAACCTGCGTGGCAGAAAATAATGCAGTTTCAATATCTCTTCCAACGGGCTACGCTTCCTACGAATGGAGTACGAAGGAGACAACAAGAACTATCAAAGTTTCAAAAGCAGGAACATACCGCGCAACAGTGCGGGACGATGCAGGTAACTCTATCCTTACCTCCGTGGTTGTGCTCGACAATGATGCAAAGCCAGCGCAGCCAAGTATTTTGCAACAGGGGCAGCAACAGGCTTGTGCAGATTCGTCATTTCAGTTTGCAGTAGCAGATGGTAACGATATTTACAGCTGGTACAAAGAGGGTACCACCACTGTACTGGCAACGGGCAACACCGCGAAGATCAGTCAGACTGGCAATTATTTTGTGAAGGCTCAGAACATTTTCGGTTGTATTTCTGAAAATTCAACCGTCTCCTCTCTGGTTATCAGGCCAAAAATTTCAAAACCGGTTATCGAAGCTTCGGGGCCCTTCAGCATTACCGCAAGCATTTCGGAACCTGGCTTGAATGAGCAGTTTTTGTGGAGAAGACCGGGTTCAGAAACTGACACGACCGCAGCGATTGTCAAAATCTTGAAAACAGGCACTTATTCTACAAAGGCAAAAGTTGTTTTCACCATTGGCGACAGCAATAAACTTACCTGCTATTCCGATACAACCTCTCAGGAATTCAAAACGAATGAACAGAATGAGGTAGTGATCTATCCAAATCCAAGTCAGGGAAGCTTTGTGTACATTGAATCAAGAGATAATATCAAGGATGCAATAGTTACCCTTTTTGATATTTACGGGAGAGTGATCAAAACTACAACTCCCCGGTTGCTGAACAGTCGTTTACAAATTGAAGTTGGGAACCTTCCAACAGGCAAATATATCCTCCGTGTAACCGGCCAGGGGCAGAGCCTTACCAAGCAGATTGTAATCCGGTAAGCATTCGTTCTTTGTTTTTTACTAAATAAGCCCCGGACACCCGGGGCTTATTTAGTATGATACTAATTAGGCAAAAGAAAAACTAAAGAATTTGATTGATAAATTTGCAAAGGCTAATTTTGAGAAACGGGAAGAAAGTAACCGTTTACAACTATTGAAAGCAGACCTAGCAGATTATAATTGGATCATACATCAATGAAAAATACTTATCTTCCTTCCGATTATCTACCCATTTTAGTCCAATTTTTGCTGGCAGCAGGATTCATTGGCGGTACTATGATCGTAACTCACCTGATCGGCCCCAGCCGTAAAAGTAAACTGAAAGACGACCCTTTTGAATGTGGTATCGAATCAGTAGGAGACGCCCGGACACCGATATCTGTAAAATACTTTTTGGTTGCTATTCTGTTTGTCCTTTTTGACGTCGAGGTGATATTTATGTATCCATGGGCCGTTAACTTTAAGGATCTTGGAATGTTTGGTTTCGTTGAAATGTTACTGTTTATGGCTCTGCTTCTGTCCGGGTTTTACTACGTGATCCGCAAGGGCGTACTTAACTGGGAAGAATAAGCTTCAAACATTGAAATACGGAAAAATTATGAAAGAAGTAACGATTGTGGAGGCTCCGCAAGGACATAGCGGATCCGGTTTTTTTGCAACTTCATTTGATGAAGCGATAGGTCTGGCCCGTAGTTATTCGCTGTGGCCATTGCCTTTTGCAACTTCCTGCTGTGGAATCGAATTCATGGCTACCATGGGAGCACATTACGATATATCACGTTTCGGTTCTGAAAGACCCAGTTTTTCCCCTCGCCAGGCTGATTTGCTGATGGTAATGGGGACGATAGCGAAGAAAATGGCACCAGTTGTAAAGCAGGTGTATCTGCAAATGGCCGAGCCTCGCTGGGTAATGGCGGTAGGTGCATGTGCATCCAGTGGCGGCATCTTCGATACTTACAGCGTTTTGCAGGGTATTGACAGAATTATTCCTGTGGATGTATACGTACCCGGATGCCCTCCCAGACCTGAACAGATCATTGACGGTTTGATGCACATTCAACATCTTGCTCAAAACGAGAAACTGCGTCGCAGGAACACCGATGAATATCAGGAATTATTAGCATCATATAATATTCAATAACCCCCTATGCTAAGTAACCAGGAGGTAGCCGAAGCGCTTTTGGAAAAATTTGGTGATCAGGTTTTTGACTTTGAAGAACCGTATGGACTTCTGACATTGTCAACAACCCGTGAAGAGATCCTTCCGATTCTTGAATATTTGCGCGATCATAAAACTTATCAGGTCATTTTCTTAACAGACCTGACGGGCGTGCAGTATCCCGACAATACCGGGAAAGAATTTATGGTAGTTTACCACTTGCACAGCTTTGTGCATAACTTCCGGATTAGGATCAAAGTATCGATTCCTGAGGCTGACATTCACATTCCTACTGCAACCGGGTTATTTGCCGGCGCCAACTGGATGGAAAGAGAAACATACGACTTTTTTGGTATCTTGTTTGACGGACATCCGAACCTGACGCGCATCCTGAATATCGATGAAATGGACTATTTCCCGATGCGAAAAGAGTATCCGCTCGAAGATGCTACACGCGAAGATAAAATAGATGCCCTTTTTGGCCGATGACCCTATACTGAATAAGATATGGCAGATATTGAATTATTACCGCATAACGTTCCTTCTAAAACCGAGTTACCTGAACTGGTTGAAGAACTGACCACCCTCAACCTCGGCCCGACGCACCCTGCAACCCACGGAATTTTTCAAAACATCCTTAAAATGGATGGCGAAAAGATCATTTCAGGTGAGCAGACCATTGGATATATACACCGCGCATTTGAAAAAATAGCTGAAAGAAGGCCGTTTTATCAAATCACCACGCTTACCGACCGCATGAACTACTGCTCGTCCCCGATCAACAATCTGGGATGGCACATGACGATGGAGAAGTTTCTGGCCGTAGAGGTTCCAAAAAGAGCGCAATATATCCGCGTGATCATGATGGAACTTGCCAGAATCACCGACCATCTGATCTGTAACAGTATTCTCGGTGTTGATACCGGCGCTTTTACCGGTTTTTTGTATGTCATGCAGAAACGCGAAGAGGTCTACGAAATCTATGAAGAAGTTTGCGGCGCGCGTCTTACTACCAATATGGGACGTTTGGGTGGCATGGAGCGGGATCTTTCCAGTACTGCTATCCGCAAAATCAAAGAATTTATTAAGTCCTTCCCACCCGTGTTGCGCGAGTTTGAAAAGCTTTTGAACCGTAACCGGATCTTTATGGATCGTACTATCAATGTGGGTTCAATATCGCTGGAAAGAGCGTTGTCTTACGGTTTTACGGGCCCCAATCTTCGTGCAGCAGGACTGGACTATGATGTGAGGGCCATGAACCCATATTCTTCTTATGAGGATTTTGAGTTTGACATCCCAGTTGGTCAGAATGGTGATACCTATGACCGCTATATGGTGCGGAATGAAGAAATGTGGCAAAGTCTGAAAATTGTTGAACAAGCGATCAACAATCTGCCGGAAGGCCCTTATTATGCTGATGCACCTGAATATTATCTTCCTCCGAAAAAAGAGGTTTACAGCAATATGGAGGCACTTATCTACCATTTCAAAATTGTAATGGGAGAAATCGACGCTCCTGCTGGTGAAGTTTATCACGCAGTGGAAGGAGGAAATGGTGAGCTGGGCTTTTACATGATCAGCGATGGCGGAAGAGCCCCATATCGTCTCCATTTCCGCAGACCAAGCTTTATTTATTATCAGGCTTTCCCTGAAATGTGTAAAGGCAGTACATTATCGGACGCGATCCTGACAATGAGTAGCCTGAATGTGATTGCAGGAGAGCTGGACGCTTAGAGTTTGTTTAAAGACCCTATTTAGAAATGACCGAAACACCAAATTTCGTTGCGTTCACGCCGGAACGACTTGACAAAGTAAAAGAGATCATAGCACGTTATCCTGAGGGCCGCCAAAAATCGGCTCTTTTACCTGTTTTGCACGTAGCCCAGGAACAATGGGGATGGCTGAGCAGCGAAGTAATGGATTATGTAGCGGGCATTTTGAGTATCGAGCCTGTGGAAGTGTATGAAGTAGCTACTTTTTACACCATGTACCATCTCGATCCTGTCGGCAAACATGTGATTGAATATTGCCGTACGGGACCTTGCTGCCTCATGGGCGGTGAAGATGTGTACGGACACCTTAAAAGGAAATTAGGCATCGACGCCGGCCAGACTACGACCGATGGACTTTTCACATTGAAAGAAGTGGAATGTCTTGCAGCTTGTGGCTGGGGCCCTGTTTTTCAGATTCGTGAGCAATTCTACATGAACCTGACGAACGACAAGGTGGATGAAATCATAGAAGAGTTAAGTAAATAAGCCACTGGCTGAAAATATTATCCTCAAATGGCTAGAAAAATATTAACGGAGCATATTAATGTCCCTGGTATTGAAACCTTCGACGTTTATCGTAAGCAAGGAGGCTATACTGCCGTTGAAAAAGCTATAAAAACCATGACTCCGGAAGAAGTTGTGGAAGAAGCAAAAAAATCCGGTGTGCGTGGACGTGGTGGTGCTGGTTTCCCGATGGGCATGAAATGGGGCTTTCTGGCCAAACCGGAAGGCGTTCCCCGTTATTTGGTCTGCAATGCGGACGAATCCGAGCCGGGTACCTTCAAAGATCACCATCTGATGAAGTCAATTCCTCATTTGCTTATTGAGGGAATGATCATTTCAAGTTTTGCATTGGGTGCCAACAAATCCTTCATATATGTGCGTGGTGAGCTGATGTACGTGATCCGTATATTGGAAAAAGCGATTGAGGAAGCAAAAGCAAAGGGTTTTTTGGGTAAAAATATATTAGGCTCCGGCTACGATCTGGAACTGGTTGTACAGCCAGGCGGAGGTGCCTATATATGCGGCGAAGAAACTGCATTACTGGAATCTCTGGAAGGAAAAAGAGGTAACCCAAGAAATAAACCGCCTTTTCCGGCTGTAAAAGGTCTTTACCAAAGTCCTACCGTTGTTAATAACGTGGAATCCATCGCTAACATGGCTTGGATTATAAACAATGGTGGGGATGCTTATGCAACCATCGGAATAGGACGCAGTACCGGTACCAAACTCATTTCAGCATCAGGGCACATTCAGAAGCCTGGCGTTTACGAAATTGAGCTGGGTGTGAGTGTCGAAGAGTTTCTTAATTCTGACGAGTACTGCGGTGGTATCAGAAAAGGACATCATTTGAAAGCATTGGTAGCAGGAGGTTCTTCTGTTCCCATTCTGCCTGCAAACCTGATCATGAAAACGGCAAATGGTGAGGATCGCCTGATGTCCTATGAATCATTGTCAGACGGCGGATTTGCGACAGGCACTATGCTGGGTTCAGGTGGATTCATTGTTTTTGATGAAACAGCCTGCATTGTCAGAAACACCTGGAATTTTTCGCGCTTTTATCACCACGAATCTTGCGGACAATGCAGTCCCTGTCGCGAAGGAACGGGTTGGATGGAAAAAGTGCTGCACCGGATCGAACATGGTCACGGCAGCATGCATGATATTGATCTTTTGGTTGATATTTCCAAAAAAATAGAAGGTAATACCATTTGTCCGTTGGGAGATGCGGCGGCCTGGCCAGTTGCCAGTGCTATACGCCATTTCCGGGATGAATTTATGTGGCATATCA
Organism: Dyadobacter sp.; assembly: GCF_039919315.1. Classification (GTDB taxonomy): domain Bacteria; phylum Bacteroidota; class Bacteroidia; order Cytophagales; family Spirosomataceae; genus Dyadobacter. The sequence continues at coordinate 64,384 of NZ_JBDSFX010000018.1, forward strand.
CAAACCCTCAGGAAGCGTCGCAACCGGGAGCGGTATATCAGGGCGAAATGGCACTGGTGTAAGCAAATCAACGAAGAATAATGTACCTGATTTGGCATGGAAGAAATTAAACCTCAATTGATAAAAATTACATTCGACGGAATTGAAGTCGAGGTAGAACCTGGCACGACCATTATGCAGGCTGCACGTAAAATTGCAGAAGCAGATGAAAGCCAGGGTGCCCTCGTACCGCCTGCAATGTGTTTCTATAAACCCCTCTCGGCTTCCGGAGGAAAATGCCGGGCCTGTCTGGTACGCGTAGCGCAAGGCTCTGCAAAAGATCCGCGACCGATGCCAAAACTGGTTCCGTCCTGCATTACGCAGGTTCAGGAAGGAATGGTTGTTGAAAATACGACCAATCAGAATGTACTGGATACGCGCAAAAGCATTGTTGAATTTTTATTGATCAACCACCCGCTAGACTGCCCTATCTGCGATCAGGCTGGTGAATGCCATTTGCAGGATTTTGCATTTGAGCACGGTTCAGCAAAAACCCGATACGAGGAAGACAGAAGGACTTTTGACAAAATTGACATTGGTCCGCACGTACAGCTGCACATGACGCGCTGTATTTTGTGCTATCGCTGCGTGTACACGGCCGATCAGATTACCAACAAGCGTGTGCATGGTGTGATGAACCGCGGGGATGCTTCCGAGATCAGTACTTACATTGAAAAAGCCATCGATAATGACTTTTCAGGTAACGTGATCGATGTGTGCCCGGTAGGTGCATTGACCGATAAGACATTCCGTTTCAAAAACCGCGTTTGGTTTACCAAGCCGGAAGACGCCCACCGCGATTGCGATAAATGCTGTGGCAAAACAACGCTTTGGTACCGTGGAGACGAAGTGATCCGTGTGACTGCCCGCAAAAATACCTGGGGCGAGGTCAATGACTTCATCTGCAACACTTGCCGTTTTGAAAAGAAAAAAACGAGTGACTGGGTACTGGAAGGACCTTCCAAAGTGAAACGCAGCTCTGTGATCTCTGCCAACAAATACCGTGCTGATCTGGTTAAAAAACCTGATTTTGCATTGAAACTGGCTTCGACACAATTCAAGCCCATTGATGATTCTCGTCCTTACACAACTGACGAAGAAACGATTCGTCATCAGAGTATAGAAAATAATGACAAGGCGAACCATCGTTCGTTGCTGGCTAAAAATAATTAATAATTAGTTGATAGAGACTAATTTAACCTTGCTTACAAAATGGATTTAACGGAGTTTCTCACTAAAACCGCAGTCATATTCGCTGTTTTTGTCCTGACACTGGTCATCGCCATGTACTCAACCTGGGCAGAACGCAAAGTGGCCGGTTTTATTCAGGACCGGATGGGGCCTAACAGGGCTGGCTGGGGCGGACTTTTGCAGCCACTTGCAGATGCTGGTAAAATGTTTTTCAAAGAAGACTTTATTCCGGCGCTGGCAAACAAATGGCTTTTTATCGCGGGCCCAAGTTTGGCAATGCTTACCGCCTTATTAGCGAGTGCAGTTATTCCATTTGGAAGCACATTCCGTATCAATGGGCATGAAATTGCGCTGCAAGGCGTTGAATCCAACATTGGCATCTTGTATGTTTTCGGTGTAGTTGCCCTGGGAGTTTACGGAATCATGGTAGGAGGCTGGGCTTCCAATAACAAGTTTTCACTGCTTGGCGCTATTCGTGCCGCTTCTCAAAACATTAGTTATGAAGTTGCTATGGGTCTGTCGCTCATTGCGATTTTAATGATGAGCAGCTCACTTTCATTGGGTGAGATCGTATCACAGCAGCATGGCGGTAACTGGAATATTTTTTACCAACCGTTGGGTTTTATCATTTTCATAACCTGCTCATTTGCTGAATGTAACCGCGTTCCTTTCGATCTTCCTGAATGTGAAACTGAATTGGTAGGAGGTTATCACACGGAGTATGGTAGTATGAAACTGGGTTTTTACCTGTTCGCGGAATACATTAACATGTTCGTTTCTTCTGCGATCATTTCTGTTCTATACTTTGGCGGATATAACTATCCTGGAATGGATTGGGTATACAACCAGCTGACTGGCGCTTTGGGAACTGAGACAGGCCATAACATTGCTACATTGATTGGAACGGCAGTATTTTTTGGTAAAGCATTGTTCTTTATCTTCTTTTATATGTGGGTTCGCTGGACTATTCCTCGTTTCCGTTACGACCAATTGATGAACCTGGGTTGGAAAAAACTGATCCCGCTTGCTATTTTTAATATTATTATCACTGGTGCTGCTGTGCTTTTCTTGAAGCCTGTCATTACCGCGTGGTTGAATTAATTTCAAAATCGAATCGTATTGCCATGCAATTGACAAATCGCTCCAAGCAAGTAAGCAATAAAGAAATGACGCTGATGGAACGCGCCTACCTGCCGGCTATTGCAACCGGTTTGGCGATAACGATCAAGCATTTTTTCGCTAAGAAAGTAACCATTGAATATCCGGAGGTCAAAAGATATTTGGGGCCGGTTTTCAGGGGAAGACATATTTTAAAGAGAGACGAAGATGGCCGTGAACGTTGTACGGCCTGCGGTCTTTGCGCAGTAGCATGTCCGGCAGAAGCCATTTCAATGGTTGCAGCCGAACGTGAGAAAGGTGAGGAAACATTGTATCGCGAAGAGAAATACGCGGCTGTTTATGAAGTGAACATGCTCAGGTGTATTTTCTGTGGCCTATGTGAAGAAGCCTGCCCAAAACAAGCGGTTTATTTACGTCACGACGAATTTATTCCTGTTTTCACAGAGCGTGACCAGGTGATCTGGGGGAAAGATCTTTTGGTGGAAGACATGACCAATCGCTACACCCGTGAAGCCTGGACCAAAGAAGAAGCGCTCGCGCTTGACTTGAAAAGAGCAAGCGGAGAAGTTACTAATGTGGTTCCAAGAGCTATTCCCTGAACGGATTAACCCAGACTGTCAGCAGCAATAATACTATGAATTCAACAATATCTTTTTTTTACTTCCTATCATTCCTAACCATTCTCAGCGCAGTAATGGTGGTGGTTTCGCGTAACCCGATTCACAGCGTCTTATATCTGATCCTCACATTCTTCACGTTGTCGGGGCATTATATATTGCTGAATGCGCAGTTTTTGGCTGCTGTCAATATCATTGTCTACGCGGGGGCGATCATGGTACTATTTCTTTTTGTGATCATGTTCCTCAACATGAAGCAGGACCACGAGGAATCAAAGACGAATTTGACCAAAGTAGCCGCTACCATTGTGGGCGGAACGGTATTCGTTATCCTTTTCGGCGCATATCGCAAAAGCATCATTCCATCCTACAATCCGGACCAGTTTGACTCACAGATCGGGATGATTGAAAATCTGGGACATTTGCTTTTCCGTGATTATTTGCTGCCGTTTGAACTCGTTTCTATTTTGCTTTTAGTAGCAATGGTCGGTGCGGTCATGTTAGGAAAAAGAGAGATTGGAGAAAGACATTTCTAGGACTCATAAAATCAGTCGCTAAGATATTTTACAAAAAATAAGGGGAGAAGCTCAAATGCGAGCTTCTCCCCTTTCTATTATATGGAATCCTGTTAACTCGCTTCTACTTCTGTATAAGCTTCAACAGGAATGCAAGAGCAAATCAGGTTACGATCTCCGTAGGCGCTATCTACACGGCTTACGCTCGGCCAAAACTTGTTGAAACGTAAATGAGGAAGCGGGAATGCAGCCTTTTCACGGCTATACGACCTGTTCCAATCGTTTGCCAACAATGTCCGGGAAGTATGCGGTGCGTTTTTAAGCACATTATCCGTACGATCAGCAGTACCTTCTTCTACCTCACGAATCTCGTTACGTATCGCGATCATAGTATCACAGAACCTGTCCAGCTCCGCTTTCGATTCAGATTCCGTAGGTTCGATCATTAATGTTCCTGCAACCGGGAATGATAGAGTTGGTGCATGAAAACCATAATCCATTAACCGCTTCGCAAGATCTTCTGCCTCTACACCCGCAGCTTTAAACGAGCGGCAGTCCAGGATCATCTCGTGCGCGCAACGCCCGTTGGTACCTGTATACAGAACATCATAATGACCACTTAAACGCTCTTTGATGTAATTAGCATTCAGGATAGCGTATTTCGTGGCATTGGTAAGCCCTTCACTACCCATCATGGCAATGTAGGCATAAGAAATCGTCAGGATACTCGCGCTTCCATAAGGCGCCGCAGATACTGCACCCGCTTCACCAGCAGGCAAATGCTCTGGTTGAGCATTGAAATTAACGTGTCCTGGCAAGAATGGCATCAAATGTTCAGCCACACCTATAGGCCCTACGCCTGGCCCACCGCCTCCGTGAGGGATACAGAATGTTTTATGCAAATTCAAATGGCAAACATCAGCGCCAATAGTAGCAGGGCTTGTTAAGCCTACTTGTGCATTCATATTGGCACCATCCATATATACCTGGCCTCCGTGCGAATGGATCATTTCACAAATATCTATGATGCTTTCTTCATACACTCCATGCGTTGAAGGATACGTTACCATCAGACAGGACAGATCATTTGCATACTGCTCAGCCTTCGCCTTCAAATCAGCTACATCGATATTTCCCCGATCGTCCGTTTTGGTAACAACCACTTTCATTCCGGCCATTACAGCGGATGCAGGGTTTGTTCCGTGGGCGGACTGAGGAATCAGTGCTACATTCCGATGGTGATCGCCGCGGCTTTCGTGGTATGCACGGATCGCCATTAAACCAGCATACTCTCCCTGAGCGCCTGAATTAGGCTGGAAAGACATGGCCGCAAAACCAGTAATCTCGCAAAGCCAGATATTCAATTCGCTTACCAACTGCGCATAACCTCCTACCTGATTGGTTGGCGCAAATGGATGTATTGCTCCAAATTCCGGCCAGGTAAGGGGGATCATTTCTGCCGTAGCATTCAATTTCATGGTACAGCTACCCAATGAAATCATAGAATGAACCAGTGAAAGGTCCTTATTCTCCAAAGATTTCAGATAACGCAGCATTTCATGTTCTGTATGATGCGTATTGAACACAGGATGTGTCAGGTAGTCGGACTGGCGGGTCAGGTTTTCAGGAAATGAGAATTCCAGTTCTTCCTCAATTACCATTTCTCCCTGGAATCCTGAAACCTCTGCAAACACATTCAGAATCGAAATGACATCTTCAAATGTCTTTGCTTCATCAAATGAAACCGTTACACTTTCCTCTTTATTATATTTCAAATTGATACCCCATTTCACCGACGTCTCCCTCAGTTTCCTGGTAAGGTTAGTCTGAATGGTAACGGTATCGAAATAATTTTCAGTAATGACTTCGTAATTAAACTTCCTGATCGTGTCAACAAAAAGCCTTGTAAGCCCATGTACACGTGACGCAATGGTCTTAATGCCCTCAGGTCCGTGGTATACAGCGTATGCGCCTGCGATCACGGCAAGCAATACCTGCGCAGTACAGATGTTGGAAGTCGCTTTTTCGCGGCGGATGTGCTGCTCACGAGTTTGCAAAGCCATTCTCAAAGCCCTGTTCCCCTCAGCATCCACCGAAACCCCGATGATGCGGCCCGGAATGTGGCGCTTGAAAGTATCTTTTGTTGCAAAATAAGCTGCGTGCGGGCCGCCGTAACCCATAGGGACACCGAAACGCTGCGATGTTCCAACCACCACATCCGCACCCATTTCACCCGGTGATTTCAGCAATGTCAACGCCAGCAAATCAGCGGCCACGGCTACTGACAAATTCAGCTCGTGTGCAGCAGCAATAAAATCGGTATAATCGATAACTTCTCCATTAGTAGCAGGATATTGCACCAACACTCCGTACAAAGTCTCGTCGGCCAGATCCACGGTAGCATGGTTACCTACAACTACATCAATCCCGACAGGCTTAGCGCGTGTGTAGATGAGGTCGATCGTCTGTGGATGACAGAGTTCTGAAACAAAGAATGTATTTGCTTTTTTTCTGGCAGCAGGACGAAGGCTGTAAAGCATTGTCATCGCCTCAGCAGCCGCGGTAGCTTCGTCTAGCAAAGAAGCATTGGCGATTTCCATCCCGGTCAGGTCAGTAACCACCGTCTGGAAATTAAGTAGCATTTCAAGTCTTCCCTGTGCTATTTCCGCCTGATAAGGTGTATAAGCGGTGTACCAGGCCGGGTTTTCAAGAATATTCCTGAGAATCACATTAGGCGTTATCGTATCGTAGTAACCCGTTCCAATGTAGGATTTCAGAACAGCATTTTTACCGGCTATCTTTTTAATCCCCTGCAAAAATTCCTGCTCGGATTTCGGTCTTGGCAAATTCAGTGGTTTTGGCAAACGGATCGCCGAAGGAAGCGTCTGATCTATTAATTCGTCAAGTGATGCCGCTCCTATGGTCTCCAACATTTCCTGCAACTCCTGAGCATCTTTACCGTGGTGACGGTTTTCAAATTTATCCTGGTTTCGAAGATTGACTTTCATTCAACTTGGGCTGAGAGTGCCGTTAATAGGTGGTTTTAAAATACAAAAGTAAGCAAATCCAACCAAATCTTTTAGAGAATGATGGCAATGCTTACTCTTGAATATGTACAAAATCTTGATGCAGGAAGTTCCTAATGATTAGGGCAGCCGCAATCTGTTTTGCGTTTGAAGATCCCGAGGAATTTTTTGGATTTTGGCTTCTTGTAACCTTTGTATTTCTTTTTCTTTCCAAACAACTCCATTTTGGCAGTTGCCGGTTTCGCGCTCAGGGTTTCCACACCCGATACTCCGCAGATCAATGCGAATACCAAAAGCCAGGGAGTAATTTTTCTTATCATCATACGGTCGCAAGTTACCTACTTCATATTGAACGCATTAATTTCTCCAAAATTTCACGCTTTTACTAATTCTAATATTGTTATTTCCGGCAAGATACCTACACGTCCCGGGTAGCCGAGGTAGCCAAATCCTCTGTTGACATACAAATATTGGTCATTTTCCTCATATAAACCTGCCCACTGCTTGTAGCGGTATTGTACCGGGCTCCATTTCAATTTGCCTATCTCCACACCAAACTGCATTCCGTGCGTGTGGCCCGCCAGTGCAAGGTCAATGTCCTTATATTTCGGTAAAACCTGCGCTTCCCAATGGCTAGGGTCGTGTGAAAGTAATATTTTGACAGGATACTGATCTGTGTGCTGATAAGCTTTTTCAAGATTTCCGTATTTGGCAAAATTACCTGCACCCCAGTTCTGGATACCGATGAGCCCGATTTCTTCACCATCTACTTTAATTGCCCTATTTTCGTCCAACATCAGATTCCAACCTAACGATTCATGTGCTTTTTTCAAATCAGCCAGATTACGGGTCTTCGCATTAGCATCGGACCATTGAAAGTAATCTCCATAGTCATGATTTCCCAAGATTGAGTGCACTCCCAGCGGCGCTTTTACCTTATCGAAGATGTTCATGTAATCCCTTACCTCTACCGCACGGTCATTAACGAGGTCGCCTGTAAAAAATGCAATATCAGGTTTCTCTTTGAGCAACATTTCCACACCACCTTTTACAGCAGTTTTATTAAAGAAACTTCCCGAGTGAATATCTGATAGCTGAGCGATTTTCATTCCGTGGAACGCTTTGGGAAGGTTTTTCAGCGGCACCTTCACCCTTCTAATACGGTAATCATGCGCTCCCGATAATATTCCGAATGCAAATGTTCCCATCAAACCAGCGCCTGCTACCACCGCGGTTGTTGCCAAAAACTGCGATCTCGGAATGGTCGACTCGCCCGTTTCGGAAGATACCGGCGCAGCGGAAGGGAAAACAAAACTGACTATCCATTGTAAAAGCCTGCGAATATCATCCACCAGCAAAATCAATACCGCAAACAGTTTGGACAAATAAGGAATGGCGATGAATGCTACAATGAAGGTACGGGTGCTACTTTTAAAATAATCGGGCGGTAAAAGCTGCATTCCTACGTAAGCAATAAGGGTGGCGAGGGTTAGTCCCCAGTAGGCCCCACCAATCCAACGCTGAGTGAGGGGCGACAGGTTACGAATAGCTAAACGGAGGCCCTGCCAAACGTACCAGTCAATTGCAATGAGAATGAATGTTAAGAATATAAAGACAAAGGTTCTGTTCATTTTAAACGATAATTATCATATTGATTTCAAACATTGCGCATCGTTTTCTCGTTCGGTACGGCAAACAGATTGTGAAACATTGTACAGCAATGGGTTTTTTAAAGCTTTTGAAGGCAAATTTTAACAGCTAAGCGGTTTTTGGTAAATTTGAAATTATTTTAAAACAATACTTTATGCCAACCTATGATTTCAAAAGATTCCATATCCGCTCTATGAATGCTGGTACGGATCAAGAAAGGGCGCAAATCAATCAGGAATTGAAGGATCTGTATGCATCCTTAACCGAAGAAGATCAAAAGATTTTCAATGAAGAATTACAACATTTTCTGACCAAGGAAGTGGGGCGTATCAAGTCAAACTACGAGTCTGTGAATGGTTTCGACCAACCTAACTAACTGCTAGTCAATCTTGCATCAGTTAGTTTAAGCGGGGATCTATCGGATAATGTGCGATGGAACGATATTCTCCGCCCATATTCCGAAGGATTTCACGCCAGAAATTATCAGGTGGTGTGGTAAATAAAAAATCTGAGTTGGTACTCGAAATAATCCAGGAATCCTGGCTGATCTCGTCATCCAGTTGCCCTCCACTCCATCCCGAATAACCTATAAAAAACCTGACATCGTCCTGTTTCAAGGTGTTCAGGTTTAAAAGTATTTTCACGCCAGTAAAATCCCCACCCCAGAATACATTTTTCATGATCTCTGCTCCACCGGTTATCAAATCGGGCCGTCTGTGAATAAAATGTAATGTGTTTTTCTCCACCGGACCGCCCAAATGCAGCGTAATGTCCTGATAAATTGTGTCGTCCAGTACGTCTCCCAAAAACAGGTCTGTCGTTTGATTGAGGACGAAGCCGAAGCTCCCCTGCTCGTTGTGTTCACACATCAGAATGACGCCCCGTTCGAAATTCGGATCGCCAAGAAATGGCTTGGCAATTAAGAGACTTCCTTTTGAAACTTTCATAGCTGATGACAGATAACATTAATTCATAAACGAAATATATTTATTTTTCTTCAACATTTTGGTGGCAATGATCAAAAGGAAGTTTGCATTTATTATTTTCCGAGCATAAAACCGGATATTGACGAAAATATAATAAAAATAAGATTATGGCACTTATAAAATCTGTTCGTGGACACCATCCTTCTTTCGGCGATAGCTGCTGGTTTGCAGAGAACGCAACAATCGTAGGAGATGTGGTAATGGGGGGAAATTGCACAGTTTGGTTCAATGCAGTGATCCGCGGGGATGTAAACAGCATTCGCATCGGTGATTATTCCAATGTACAGGACGGGGCCGTTATACATTGTACCTACCAGCGTTTCGCCACAACCATAGGGAGTTATGTGTCGGTAGCGCACAATGCAATTGTGCACGGCTGTACCATCGAGGATCACGTGCTAATCGGAATGGGTGCTATTGTCATGGATGGGGCCGTAGTAGGAGAAGGATCAATCGTCGCCGCTGGCGCCATTGTAACGCAGGGCACTAAAATCCCTCCCGGTACCATATACGCCGGTAACCCGGCAAAATATTTGAAAGACGTTTCTCCTGAATTGAATGCGGCCATCGACAGAACTGCGAATAACTACATTACTTACTCGGGTTGGTTTAAGGAAGAGGAGCAGGCCTAATCAGCCCATTTCTTTACGAGCATTAAGGTATCCTTTGATGACCGTGAAAGTAGTAATGGCCAGGAAAAAGAGGATGATGTATTGCACGTAGTCGACGATCCACGGGAAACGTTCTCCGAAAAGGAAACCGCCACCGGTCAATGCCCCGATCCAAATTGCGCCGCCCACTACATTATTAATTAAAAAAGAAGGGAAAGTCATTTTTACCAGGCCTGCCAATATGGGCGCGAAAGTTCGTACCACGGGCAAAAACCGACTAATAATCAAGGTACGGCTTCCATATTTTTCAAAATATTTACGGGTAGTTTCGATATGCTTTTTCTTAAAAAAGAGCGAATCCGGCCTATTTTCGAACATATCTCCAAAATATTTGCCGAAAATGTATCCTACCAGCGAGCCCAGAACGGCCGCAGTAAACATGCATAATAGCAGAATCCCAATCGGAACGTCGAGAATTCCGGTGCCGCAGAACACCCCGGCCAGAAAAACGAGGTAATCGCCTGGTAGGAAGAAAGCAAAAAACAACCCGTTCTCGGCAAAAACAATGAATGTGATCACCAGCAGCCCTCCCGTACGGATCAGCTCCTCTGAATTAAGTATGTACTGAAAAAACTCGACAATTGAATTCATACGAAAGCATTAGCGGGATTGAGGCAACCCCAATCCCAAATGACCATTGCTAAAATTAGGCATTTTCCGACAGTTCAAGCCAGCGCATCTCTTTATTGGCCTGACTATCGGTAAGTTCTTCGATCTGTTTGGACCATTGTGCAAGTTCGGCATGAGAACCTCCTTTGTTCAGATTTTCTACCAACTGATTTTTCTTCTTTTCCATGTCAGCAATGTCAGTTTCAAGCTGCTCCATTTCCTTTTGCTCCTTGAAACTAAGTTTCCGCTTCGAAGCAACTGCAACTGGTGCAACTTCCTTCACAGTTGGCGGAGGAGGAGCGAGTACATTCTTGGTACTGGCTCCGGCCTTTTTCTCAATTTCCTGCTCATCCTGATAATCCCTTAACTCGGTGTAATTCCCAGGGAAATCGCTGATCTTACCCTCTCCTTCAAAAACAAATATATGTTGTACCAGTCTGTCCAGAAAGTACCTGTCGTGGGATACGATGACAAGACAGCCCGGAAAATTAAGAAGGAACTCTTCCAATACATTCAAGCTGGCAATGTCCAGATCATTCGTTGGCTCATCGAGGATCAGGAAATTAGGCTGCTTGATCAGAATTAGAAGAAGCTGCAAGCGGCGCTTTTCTCCTCCGCTAAGCTTCGATATAAAATCATATTGTTTGGAAGGAGAGAACAAAAACGCCTGCAATAAATGACCTACCGTCACAGTTTCTCCCGTTCCCAGCTGCACGACTTCTGCAACATCCTTTACAATATCAATGACTCTTTGATTTTCATTAAAAACGAGATCGGATTGGCGGTAATAGCCAAATTGAACCGTTTCTCCTTTCACGATCTGTCCTTTATCAGGCAGCAGTTCGCCAGTGATCATGTTCAGCAATGTGGATTTGCCCATCCCATTCTGGCCCACAATCCCGATCCGGTCGCCGCGTCTGAACGTGTATTCAAAATTCTTGATCAGCTGACGGTCGTCAAATCCTTTACTTACATTTTCCAGTTCGATGATCTTGCTGCCCAGTCGTGAAGTCCGGACATTCAGCTCCATTTGCGTATCGAATTTCTTCTGGCTGGCCTTTTCTTTCAGTTCTTCAAATGCATCTACGCGATATTTGGCTTTGGTACCGCGGGCTTTGGGCTGTCTGCGGATCCAGTCAAGCTCCTTGCGCATCAGGTTGCGGGCCTTATCAATGCCAGCAGCTTCCATTTCCTCTCTTTCCGCCTTTTTTTCGAGGAAATAAGTATAATTTCCTTTGTAAGAATACGCTGATCCAAATGCCAGTTCCAGCATTTGGTTACAAACAGTGTCCAGAAAGTACCTGTCGTGGGTCACAACCAGAAGTGTCGTATTGGAAGTATTGAGGTAATTTTCCAGCCATTCCACTGTATCCAGGTCTAAATGGTTGGTAGGTTCATCCAAAATCAGTAGGTCCGGATCTTCCAGCAACACTTTCGCCAACGCTACCCTTTTCCGCTGACCGCCTGATAATGTTCCAAAAAGACTGTCGGTATGATGAATACCAAGCCGGCCTAAGATCTCCTTAGTACGGTATTCAAAGTCCCACGCATTGAACTTGTCCATATCTTCCATCACCTCCGCGAGCTCGTCGTGGTTGTCGGTTTCAATGGCGTGCTCGTAACGTTTTACAACCTGTGCAACGGGATTATTGGAAGAGAAAATGACTTCCAGTATTGGAAGACTTTCGTCAAATGACGGGCTTTGATCCAAGTAACCCACGCGAATGTCCTTGCGAACACTTACCTCGCCTTCATCCGTTGGAATTTTCCCGGTCAATATATTCAGGAAGGTCGTTTTTCCAGTACCGTTAGTTCCGATAAGCGCCACTTTGTCTCCCCTGCTGATCCCGAAATTGATATTTTTAAAAAGCCATTGATCACCAAATGACTTTGCTATATTTTCTGCTGAAAGGTAATTCATGATAAATTGTAAAATTCAATATCTGCAAAGTTAGAACAGATATTAAACAACGCAGAAAAAATTCGTTTTCATTGGGTAAATAGGCTAATATTGCCGCTTATATTCAGTTAGATGGTTCCATAGAACACGTTTTTTATTATGTCCAAAAAATTCCTTTACCTAATCCCAGCCGTTTTTATTTGTTTGAATGCCATTGCGCAAGACAATAATTTTAAGAGTTATACACAAAAAATTGGAGGCAGCCCGCAAGTTTATGATATGGTAGCAATCCCCGGAGGAGAGTTTACCATGGGAAGCCCAGCCGCAGAGAAGGGACGCAGAGTAGATGAAGGCCCTCAGCATAAGGTTAAGATTGAGCCTTTTTGGATGGGAAAAACAGAAGTGATATGGGACATTTATGACCTTTACGCTTTCAAAAACATGGAAAAGGAAATGGCAGCCCGCCACCCGGATCCTGAAAAAAGCATTCAAAAAACTGACGCCAGCACACGCCCCAGCCCGCCTTACGTAGATATGTCCTTTGGAATGGGAAGATCAGGATACCCGGCGATCAATATGACGCAATATGCTGCTATCCATTTCTGCAAATGGCTTTACGAAAAAACAGGTATTTTTTACCGCCTGCCTACCGAAGCTGAATGGGAATATGCTTGCCGCGCAGGATCAAAAACGGCTTATTCTTTCGGAGACGAATCAAAGATCGATGAATTTGCCTGGTACCGCAAAAATAGTGACGCTGCTTACAAGAAGATTGGTTTGAAAAAACCCAATGCATTTGGACTTCACGACATGCACGGAAACGTGATGGAATGGACATTAGACCAATATATTCCTGACTACTATGCCAAGCAACCTAAGGGTGAGGCTTACGCACCGGTAACCGAGCTTTATCCGACGGCAGTTCGTGGAGGTTCATGGGACGATGAGCCAGCGGATTTGCGCAGTGCAGCACGTACGGCCTCCAAAGCTGAATGGAAAATTCTCGATCCACAATTGCCGAAAAGCGAATGGTGGATGACCAGCGCCTCATTTGTAGGTTTTAGAGTGGTAAGACCTTTGAAAACGCCTTCTGCTGAGGAAATAAAAGCTTACTACAGCCCAAAATTGATTGAAGATTACTGATCATATTAAACTCTTAATTCTTAAAAAATGGAACAAAATAGACGTAATTTTTTGAAAGCATCAGGCCTGATTGCGGGAGGTGCTATACTGAAACCAATGTCAGGATACGGCTCGAATAGCGCTGTGGGAGAGACCATTAAGGTGGCTCTGATTGGCTGTGGTGGAAGAGGGACCGGTGCTGCCGCGCAGGCGTTGAGCACTACTCAAAACGTACAGATCGTAGCGATGGCGGACGCTTTTAAGGACCGTCTGGACGATGCCTATAAAAACCTGACTGCTAAAAAATACAAAAATGCTGCCGGCGCGCTGGTGGATACCAAGACGAAAATCGATGTTCCTGACGATCGTAAATTTGTGGGCTTCGATGCATTCAAAAAGGCTATTGCGCTGAAAGATGTTGATGTTGTGATCCTGGCGACACCTCCGGGCTTCCGTCCTTCTCATTTTGAAGAAGCGGTTAAAAACGACAAGCACATATTTATGGAAAAACCGGTTGCTACGGATGCTCCCGGTATCCGCAAAGTGCTGGAACTCGCCGAAGAAGCGAAAAAGAAGAAATTGAATGTGGTCGTTGGTTTGCAACGCCACTATCAGGCTAACTATCGCGAGGCTATCAAAAGAATTCACGACGGAGCCATTGGTGATATCGTTGGCGGACAAATTTACTGGGTTGGAAGCAGCCCATGGATGAAGGAACGCCAGCCAAACCAGACTGAAATGGAATACCAAATGAGAAACTGGTACTACTTTAACTGGCTTTGCGGTGACCACATTTCAGAACAGCACGTTCACAATATCGACGTTGCCAACTGGGTAAAAAAAGGCTATCCGGTTCAAATTCAAGGAACAGGCGGTCGCGAAGTGCGTACCGGCAAAGCGTACGGTGAGATCTTCGATCACCACACGTTAGACCTTGTCTATGCTGACGGAACGGTTATTTCAAGCCAATGCCGCCAGTTTGAAGGCACCTGGAACCGTGTGGATGAAGCATTTGTAGGAACAAAAGGACGTATCGATAGCTTCGATGGCAAAAAGACGATCCTGAAAGATTACAAAGGAGGAGTGATTTATCAGCACGATGACAAAGGTGACAGAAACCCATATCAGGTTGAACATGATGAACTGTTTGCTGCAGTAGCCAAAGGTGAATACAAATTCGCAGATGCTGAAAACGGAGCAAAAAGTACAATGACCGCCATTATGGGCCGTATGGCAACTTATTCAGGAAAAATGATAGCCTGGGATGAAGCTTTGAAGTCAGACATCAATCTTTTCCCTGATAAGCTAGCTTGGGATGCTTCTCCAAAGATCCTTCCAGGACCAGACGGGTTGTATCCAGTGGCTGTTCCAGGAAAGACACAGGTGATATAAAATTTGATGTTATAAACAAAAAATGGCTCATACTGAGCCATTTTTTGTTTACGCGAATAGCATTCTTTCAAGGGAATTTATATATTCGGTAACAGAACTTGCATAACGATATATTGTGGAACGAACTATATAGTTAGTGAAACTAAGTTTACGAAATGCTGCGCTTTTACTCCTGGCTGGTATGCTCTTACTGGCCACAGGTTCGTTTTTAAACTCTACCCGAACCCAATTGAGCAACCCCATCATATTAAGCGGCCTGGTAGTTGAATTCCTGGGTACTATTTGGCTCGTCCTCAGTCTCAATCAAAGACGCAAGAAACAGAAGTTTTAAACACGGCTCGATTTGTTGCGCAGATAGAAGTCAGCCAGTACCAAGGCTGCCATCGCCTCCACGATAGGTACGGCACGAGGCACCACGCAGGGATCATGTCTTCCTTTACCCTGAACGATCGCCACATCACCATGCTGATCTATACTTTCCTGATCCTGCATAATGGTCGCTACGGGCTTGAATGCTACTTTGAAATAAATGTCTTCCCCATTCGAAATACCACCCTGTATCCCACCTGAATGGTTGGTACGGGTATGTACTTTTTCATTGTCATCCATATAAAAGGCGTCATTATGCTGCGATCCCAACAATGTAACGCCTTCAAATCCGCTTCCATACTCGAACCCTTTTACCGCATTGATACTAAGCATTGCCTTTCCAAGTTCTGCGTGTAGTTTGTCGAAGACCGGCTCTCCCCACCCTACTGGTGCGCCTTTAATCACACAATTCACTACGCCACCTACTGAATCACCTAATTTTCGTACGCTATCGATGTAATCGAACATTTGCCGGGCCATTTCCGGGTCAGGGCAGCGCACAGCATTGTTTTCAGCTTCCGTCAAATCCAGTTCATCGTATGACTTTTCGAGCTTCATAGCACCTACTTGTGATACGTATGCCTGAATGTTAACCCCAAGGTCGGCCAATAAGAGCTTTGCGAGCGCTCCTGCGGCCACTCTCGCAGCGGTTTCGCGCGCTGAACTTCTGCCACCGCCGCGGTAATCCCTCACACCATATTTGGCCTGGTAAGTATAGTCCGCATGTGAAGGCCTGAATTGCGCAGCAATGTGCGAATAGTCCTTACTACGCTGATCTTCATTTCTAATGATCAATGCAATGGGTGTACCGGTTGTTTTTCCTTCAAACACACCCGAGAGTACCTCGAATTCATCCGCTTCTTTTCGCTGGGTGGTAATCCTGGATTGCCCGGGTTTACGCCTGGTTAATTCACTTTGAATAAAATCCGGGTCAAATGTTACGCCGGCCGGACAGCCTTCAATCACTACACCTATCCCTACGCCATGAGACTCCCCAAACGTCGCGATCTTAAATATTTTTCCGTATGTACTTCCCATCCAATGTTACTTTCTGAACACCCAAATCATGGTGATCAATAAAATGACCACAATAGCATTGGTTGCGTCTTTTAAGATTTTTTTATAATTGATGCTTTCATTACTGCTGTCGAGGCTTTCCAGATTATCATATAAACCCGCCGAGCCGCTTAATGACAGATTTGCTAATCGGTAATCTTCTCCTTTTACTTCAAGGGTCCGGGATGACCGCAATGTGTCGTATTTCTCTTTGGCCGAGTTAAAATAAACCCATTGAAAGTATCTCCCCAGTGCAAATGTCCCATCCTTTCTTGGTACAACAAAGTAATCAAAAGTTTTCTCGCCGATCACACTTTGATAGCTTCTTTTAATTACCTGGCTCACTTCCGGCGGATAAATGTCAAAAGAAGAATTTGCCTGGGTAACAGGAGCCGGAATGGCAGCAATGTTCCCCATACCCTCCACTTTAAACATGTAGCGGATACTTTCCCCAGGGTAAACCAGCTTGCTTGATAAATTTTCCCTTAAACTATACTGGCCAACCGCCACCTGATCCCTTAGCGGATGATCGGGAAGCTGCTTTACAGCGATGCGTGTTGCGCGCGACATAAAAGCCTTGACCACTTTCCGGTCCACATTCACAGCAGCATTATTATCAGTGACCAGCATGTTCAATGTAATGGATGGAAACACAATATCCTCGGACGTGATCGGAAATAGCCTGGCTTGGTACATATTGTATTCTGTGTACCGCCTTTTACGAATGGTAACCCGCCGCTTAATGATCTCCTCAATACCTACATTCTCTTCCCAGCAATTGACGGGTCTCAGCTTCTTGAGGATAGACTGAAGCTGCTCATTAAACCGGTAAAACTCCATTTCCACCGGTGCATTTTCCGCAATGTATAGTGAAATTCTCAACGCAAAGCCTTCACGAATGTAAACCCCTTTTTTGTCCGTCTGAACCGAGAGGAAGATGTCCTGCGCATTGTCACCAAAATCTTGTTCCAAAGCAGTATTGCCAGCTGGCTCCGTACTGGTTTCTGCAACCGCCCCTTGTGAAAATACAGCCATGGTCTCCTCCGACCGCAGCCTGACCCCGTTGATGGTCATTGTAAATTCGGGTATCAGATAATTTCCCGGCTTTGCAGCGTAATATTCTTGTGCGATGGTTTGTATTACTACTTTCTTACCGTCCACGGTACTGATCGAACTGGTAGCAGATTTACTCCTCTTTTCTAAGTCTTTTATTTCCGGAAATATAACGGCAGGGCGGGTTTCTGCGTCCCTTAACACAACGGAAATTAGCAATGGCTGGTCCAGAGAAAGGTTTTTAGAGCCAAACTCAATGGTTGCGGCATCATTGATCACTTGCGCACAAAGTGTACCAGAAAAACACAAAATAATATTTAATAACGCATATAATTTCATGAATTATTTTCGTTAACTTTATTAGGAATTGCTATAAACCGAAGCTTCTGCTGATTCCTGTATCTTATTTTAATACGTCCCTAAACCACAAAACTACATAATACTATGGCCTCGATGCTTGAATACATAAAAATTATTCTGCAAAAAGTTAGCTTCGACCGCAGATTGTTTGAAAAAGAATTGAGAAAAGCGATTCGTATGTTGATGCCAGCTGAGGTAAAACGTTTAAGACAATGGTGCTATGATCACTATGCTACTGTTCATTTACCAGTTTTGAATACTTGTTTCACCCGCTTGTCTTCCCTCGATTAGAAGAGATTTTTCATTTTTTATATAAATAAATAAGCCGCCCAGATAATCCGGGCGGCTTATTTATTTATAGCTCACTTGCCTTATTTTTTCTTCGGTGCGGCAGGTTTCGGTTTACCCGGAGTCGCTGCTGGCTGTGCCGCAGGTGCTACCGCCAGACCCAGTGCTTCTTTTGCCGAGGCATTGTCGGGATCTACTTTCAATAGTTTCTCCCAATATTCCTTAGCCTTGGCTGGATCTTTCAAAGTAGTCTGATTGTAAAAGGCCAGGTAACCATAAGCCAATTTCAAATAAGACTTGTATTTAGAAGGATCAGGATCTTTTTCAGCCAGCTCAGTCAATTTAAGGTAATATGGAGCAGAAATCCCTTTGTCAATGTTTTCCTGTCTGTCGTAGGCGTTATAAAGCGTACTAGCTCTCCAATAGTATCCGTAAGGCCAATCAGGCAACTTCTGAGTTACTGTAGCGAAGATGGAATCTGACTTCAAGAACAATGCCCTTCTCATACCGGCAATTTTGGCACTATCGGCATAATTGGAATCCGCGGCAGTTGGCAATACGTTAGCTGTTGCCATCTGGAAGTTCGCCAATCCTTTGTAGTAATAGTCGTTGGCTGTTGCTTTCGCAGTGTCAAGGGCAATACCTTTTTCAAAAGCGGCAGCTGCGTTAGGATAGTCTTTGGCAGTGTAATAAAGCGTAGCAACTTCTTTGTAAGTCGTCGCAGCCTCTGCTTTGCTCGTATCCATATCAGCACCCTTCAAAATATAAAGAACACCAGTTGAATCATACCCTTTGCCACTTGTAGCCTTCGCATTGTAGGCACGACCTAAATATTTATAGTCGTCGCCAATTACTTTGTCAGGAGCCACTTTGATGAACTCATTCAGATTCTCAATCGCTTTGTCAGGCTCATTGGTTTTGAAATACGACCAACCATACATACGAAGTGTAATCGGGTTGTTGATTTTACCTTTGATATCTTCCAGCAATTGCAGCGATTTAGCGTAATCATCAGCAGTGAATGCAAACTGGGCAGCGCGCAATTTCATTTCAGGATCGGTAGTACCGCTTTTCTGAATGTAAAGGTCAAAATTCTCAGCTGCTTGTTTGTATTTCTGAGCAAGGAAGTAAAGCTCTGCAAGGTCTTTGTAAGCAGGAGCAAAGTTAGCATCTGCTTCAATCGCCTTTTTGTAGTTTTCAAGAGCAAGGTTATAGTTTTTGCCTCTCAGATAAATCTGTCCGATGCTATTGTGCGCTACTGCGTAGTTTGGTTTTGCTGTCAATGCATACTCATACGCAGTCACAGCATTACCACCTTCGTTACGAAGCATCAATGCATCCCCTTTTGCGAGGTAAGCGTCAGCCAGGTTTTTATCTCTCTTTACAGCTGCATCCAAAAGACGAATGGCTTCTGCGGGATCATTTTGTTTTTCGAAAAGGGTATAAGCCTCTCCTATTCTGTACAAAACCTCAGCATCCTTGCCTTTTTTCTTTTCAGCTGTATCAAACAGTTCTTTCGCTTTTGCGCGATCGCCTTTTGCAAGCGCAATGGTACCCAAACCAACCTGATTCAGATATGATTTTTCGTCAAGCTGAACTCCTTTTTCAAAAGCTTTTTGAGCCTCATCCAGATTGTTGGTTTTTATATAGTAATAACCAAGATAGTATTGGTTATCCGCAGAGGGAGTAGTTTCTGCAAGTTTTTTAAATAATTGACCTGCTTCATTGTAACGTTCTCCATGGATCAATGCAAGTCCGTCCTGCGTCGTTTGTGCGTGTAAGTTAACAAACGCTAATAAACCAAATACCAGTACTACTAATTTCATTCTCATGTTTCTGTTCATTTTTTACCCGGTTAAAATAATGATAAAAAATTTGGCTTTTCAATAACAAGTCCCAAATCTATTAAATTGTTTACGTTTCACTAAAAGTTCTTCCCCGTGGTTATTTCCAGCTCACGCGGGTAAGGTACCGTAGGCAACAAACCCATTTTCTGAATAATCAAACCTCCTACATCCCTTGCAATATAGGTCATTAGTCCACCACCCAGTCCGGAATAGCCTTCCCGGCTAATAATATAAAGATCTCTATGTAAAGGATATCTTTTAAATTCCAGCCCCCCCTGAAACGGCTGAATGTACTCTGACAATGAGTCAGGGGTAGCCTTAGTTGCCACACCCATGACAAAAATACCTTTCGAAAGCTCCTCAGATGCGAGTGAATGGCCATCGCTGATCCAGTTGACACCTATAAAACCAAGGTGTAATGGATTCGCTCTGACATCTTCAATCACTTTTTCATTGGAACCCGATGAAATTATACGCAAACGTTGAATATCTTTTATCTCAAACTTCTTTAATATGAAATTGAGATTACTTGCATTTGCATTATCAAAAACCAATGTAATCAACCCTTTTTGATTACCTCCTTTTAGTTGTGACCAGTCGGTAATCTTGCCTTCCAGGATCGCCTTTATTTCTGGCATTGTAATCAGGCTGTCGGTATTGGCTTTACTTACTACCAATGCCAGGCCGTCTGTTGCAATATGCTGAAACTTCTGTGATCCTTTCTGCTGCTTGATGATTTCAAGTTCTTTTTCATTCAACTGCCTGGTAGAAAATATCACCCGGGCACTATCCTGAAGAAGCTGACGTATCGCCTCCTGCTCTGGCTTGTAATCAACTTTAAAATGCGCGTTCGGATAAATCCCTTCATATGCATTTGTTAATGCATTCACCAAAGGTTTAAAAGATTCATCAGACGCGATGGTAATAGTGCCTTGTCTAGGATTATCCAGTTCCCCATTTGAAGATGTGCACCCCACCAGGTTAAACAATACCAGCGATGCTACAAATAATCCGGCTATACTACGTTTCATGACTCTTCCTGATTTCTTCTTTTCCAAACCCTATAGCCTCTGTATGCCCCATACAAAATAAGTGTGCCAGCAAAGGCTTGTCTGGGCCAACTGCCAATAGGTAACATTTTAAAAGACAAGGAGGAGAGGATCAAAAAGACCCCTCCTCCTATGTATGTCAGAGCCATTAACACAGAGGTTAGATCACCGATCTTCTCATGCAATGGTTTTTCCCTCATGAGTTACTCCAGTTGGAAATTGATTGGCAGGTTGTATTTAACACGAACCGCACGTCCCGATTGCTTACCTGGTTTCCACTTCGGCATTGCTTTCACAACACGTATTGCTTCTTCATCGCAACCAAAACCCAACCCTTTCAAAACAGCCACATCCTGGATACTTCCGTCAACGTTCACAACAAATGACATGAAAACCCTTCCTGAAACGTTGGCACGGGATGCTGCACTTGGATACTTGATATTTTTACCTAAGTATTTGTACATTTCCGCAGTACCACCCGGAAATTCCGGTTGCTGCTCTACGACTGTAAAAACCTTTTCAGGTTCGGGAGCCGCTTCTACCACTGTACCTTTGCTAGGCGCCGCTACAGCTTCGGGGGCAACAATGATCTCATTCGCGTTTGGATCACCTTCAATTGTTTTATCCGCAACAACAGCTTCCTTAATTTCTTCTACTGTTGGTGGTGGAACCTCTTCAGGAACTTCTTCATCTTTCTTAACTTCCGGAGGTAAGAACTTCACCGTGTTCACCTTAGGTTGTTCTACCGGCGGTGGTGGTGGCGGTGGTGGTTCTGCCGGGTCAATTGGCGGCGGTGGTATTTTCATTAAATCCACTTCAACCATTGCAGCTTCTTCTTCTTTGCCCGCCGTCAGTTTATTGATAATTGACGGTGTAAACATTGCAAGAACAAAGAGAACAGCTCCGATTAAAGTAGCCTTCGTCACATCAGCACGATAGCCCTGACGAAGTGAAAATGCTCCGTACGCCTTATTACGATCCGCAAACACTATATCATCCAGTGTTGCATTCGGGCCTATTTCTGCCATGGCGCTTTGAATTAGATTTGATTAAAAATTAATTTTTAACTTCGACTTTGTCCCCTAAGAGTTTCTTTTCTGAATCAGTAAGAGTCTCCACGAGTGCATATCGTTTTGATTTGGTAATGGCCATTTCATCCAATACGTCCACCATGTTCTTATAGGTAGAAACTGCTGTTGGCTTAATCACGACCACAAAAGGCTCATTCCCTTTCTCATCTTTTGGATTCGCTGCATTGATTCTTTTAGCAGAAGCAAAAATCACGCTTCTCAAATCAAACCCGTAGCGGGTTGTTTTCAAAGATGCCGCTGCTTTATCATCATCCGCTGCTATTCCGTCCAGATAATACACATCATCATTCGAACCCATAAACAGGGTCAAAACTTTGGATGCTTTTAACGGTTCTGTTTTTTCCTGATCTTCTTCATCAGTCTTATCAGGCACGGCCAACGTCATGGATGTTGGCTTTGACATGGTTGTCGCAAGCATAAAAAAGGTAATGAGCAAAAAGCCTAGATCCACCATGGGAGTCATGTCCACACGGGTAGACATCTTCTTGGCCCGAACCTTACCGTCGCCTTTGCCATGCCCACCACCCGATTCTTCAATTGCTGCCATTTTTTCTCTTTAATTAAATGATATCTTACTAATGTTACTAATCATTTGTATAGCCGGCAGGGGCTTGCTCACTTCCTGTGATCAGGTTGAACTTGTTAATGTTCTGCGACTGCAAATTAGCCAGGACATCCTTGAAGACGGGAAACTTAGAAAGGTTATCTCCTTTTAAAGCGATCCGTAACTGGTTGTTGGCCTTACGTGCTGCATAAACCCAGTCAGCTAATTCGCTGGCTCCGGTCGAATCCACCGGGATACCAGGCTGCTTAACCTGTGGCATTTGTTCTTTGGACATATTCAACCAGGGCTTCAACTGATTCAAAGGAAATCCAAAACTGCTTTGCAACGCAAATTTTGCTTTTTCAGTGTCAGTAAAAGTAATCCCTTTCGCCTGTCCAATGTTTTCAAGCATCGCTGCTCTAACTGGTTTTGCATCCACTCCAAAGAATACCTTGCCCGCTTTGTCTATACTAATGATCATAATATCATCATCAGGAACCTTGATCTGCGAAATAGAAGAGGGCGTTGTAATCTCCGCTTCATTCGACTTGAACGTGGCCGTCATGATAAAGAACGTCAGTAGTAAGAACGCTACGTCAGTCATCGCTGTCATATCCGTATGCGGCGCGTGCTTCTTAGGTCTTACCTTTCCCATAGCAAATATATAAGTTTTTTTTATATTAACGAAACTTTCATATTAATTAGTTCAAAGAACTATTAATAATGAGCAGCAAAGTTAGACTGAAGGCTCATGCCAATTTCGTCAATGCTGTAAGTAAGATCGTCAACACGGCTGTTCAGGTAAGCGTATGAGATAGTCGCGATAGCCGAAGTACCGATACCAAGAGCGGTATTGATAAGGGCCTCAGAGATACCAGTCGCAAGAGCAGCTGAGTCAGGAGAACCTGATGTACCAAGTGCCGCAAACGCTTTGATCATACCGATTACCGTTCCAAGAAGTGCAAGAAGAGTAGATGCACCCGCCAATGTAGCGATAATGGTAAGGTTTTTCTGAAGCATCGGAAGTTCAAGCGTAGTAGCTTCTTCGATTTCTTTCTGAAGAGCCGCCAGTTTTTGTTCTTTGTCAAGCGCAGTTTCAGTAGTTAACTGCTTATATTTCAAAAGGCCTGCCTTTACTACATTACCAACAGATCCTTTTTGTCTATCGCATTCTTTGATAGCTTCATCGATTTGGTTTTTGTCAAGAAGGCTTCTCAATTTACGTACGAAAGAATCGATGCTTCCTGAGCCGCTTGCTTTGTTCAAAGTGATCAAACGCTCGATTGTGAAAGTTAACACAATCAGGAAACAGGTCATCAAAATTGGTACGATAGGGCCTCCTTTGTAAACGATACCGTAGTAATCACCATCGATAGGGCCTTTTGCGTGATCGCCATCCTTAAAGTGTTCGGGAGCTCCCAGAACGAAAATGTAAACAACTAATGCAATCGCGAATAGTAGAGGGATTACCAATGCCGGGTTCAAACCGCCTTTGCCTTTTGTTGCTGCCGCAGCAGGCTTTGGAGCTGGTGCCGGACTTGTAGCTTTCTTTTCCATCAGACTTACTTTTAAAGGTTAAATTGAGATTTTGGTTGTGAATTAAATAAAACTTTTGGTTAAAACTGGTTTTGGTAAAATAAAATTTCGATTGCTTTTTGATTTATCGACTTCTACAAAAGTATGAGTTTTCCTTTTAAAAAAAAGCAAGCATTTCCTCAGTTTTTTTCTCCGATTTTTTGCCTGAACAATTACAAATTGCATATTTTAAAGAAAGCCGTACTACCTGTTTTTGTGCAAAATCCAAGTTTAATGCTCATTAGTAAGCGAATATGCATCTTCAACAAGGTTATATATAATTGTACTCTTTATGCGAATCCCTGTTAACATGTTTTTTAAACCTCCCCATTGTATTTCAAAATATTTCAAGATTACCTTAGAAAAGCAAATATTATTTTTCTCCTACTATGTGTCTAAACAACAATTTTAAATTTCGGGTACGCAAAATTTACATTGCCAACCATAATTTGACAAAATCGCTTCCTGAAACTTTGTCGGCCCGCGGAGAAATTTGGTAACATACCTACAATTTACAAGGCGCCTGAAAACAGAATCGCAAAAATCAGGTAATTTTGAATTTCATTTACACCCAGGAGCTAACTTAACAAATTCATAATACCATGAAAATCGATCATGACTCTCTCAAAAAAATCGCCCACCTGGCCCGTCTGGAAATCAAACCGGAGGAGGAGACGGCCTTGTTGAAGAGCATGGATTCGGTACTGACCTGGATGGACCAGCTCAATGAAATTGATACGGAAGGCGTCGAACCGCTCACCCACATTATGGATGAAGTGAATAACTGGCGTGAGGACGTGGCGGTCAATAGCCTCGACAGAAAAGATGCATTGCACAATGCACCTTCGAAAAATGACTCCTATATTATGGTACCTAAAGTGATTGAGTAAGTTTAGGACACATTGTCCAGTCGGTCATCAATTGATTTCAAAAGAGTCGGAATCGGATAGCGCGGGGAAGCTTTGGCGGTATTTGTTCAATTCATCCTTCGAAAACCTGACGATTTTCTCAGTTTCAACGGCAGCTAACATCGCCACCGGCTCACCCAGGTAATCCAATGCTACGGAATCTCCCTGGTAGGCCAATCCATTACCATCTGCCCCTACCCTGTTAACCCCTACTACAAAACTCTGGTTTTCAATGGCCCGGGCCATCAGCAATGTCTTCCACGCGTGAGCACGCCGGGCAGGCCAGTTCGCAACATAGATAAGAAGATCGTAAGGATCGGAAACGGCATTCCGGCTCCATACCGGAAAGCGAAGATCATAACATACCAATGGTGAAATTTTCCAGCCTTTCCAGGAGCATATTAACTTGGATTCGCCACCTGTGTAGGACAGGTGCTCCTGCCCCATTGTGAAAAGATGCCTTTTATCATAAAAGGAATACGTACCATCCGGTTTGACGCAAAGCAGCCGGTTGTAAAACCTGCCGCCCTCCTTCACCGCAAAACTACCAATGAATAAGGATGACGTTTGAGCCGCCATTTGCTTCATCCATTTGGTAGTAGTGAGGTTCATCGGCTCAGCCATTTTGGTATTCATGGTGAACCCTGTGGGAAACATTTCCGGCAACACGATGACGTCAGCATTCTCCGGCAATGCAGCTATTTTTTCTTCGAGGGAAGATAAATTGGCCGTGGTATCTTCCCAATAAAGATCAGTCTGGATCAATGCAACCGACAATGTTTCTAATTGCTCTTCCGGCATCTTGAAGAATGGATAAATTGTTGTCTCTATATAATGTACCTATCTGCGGTTTGGAAAACGCATACGGTAGTCAGCATCCACATTCCCCTTCGATATATCAGTCAGTTTTTTCTTGATAAACTGTTTTTTCAATGTTGGTAAATAGTCAACAAACAGCTTGCCCAGCAAATGGTCATATTCGTGCTGAATGATCCTGGCTGCCATTCCGGAGTATTCTTCTACATACTCATTCCATTCTATATCGCGGTAGCGGATTTTCAGCTTCTCTGGACGGTACACATCCCCTCTGATTCCGGGAATGCTCAGGCAACCTTCTTCAAACGCCCACTCTTCTCCGCTTTCTTCCAGGATCTCCGGGTTAATAAATGTCTTTTTAAAATCCACAAGGGAAAGGTCCGGCTCATCGTCGTCGTCATCCTCGTCTTTTTCGCTGAAAGGTGTACCATCCACTACAAAAACCCTTATGTTCATTCCAATCTGCGGGGCAGCCAGACCAACGCCGTTTGCCGAATGCATGGTTTCGAACATATCCTCAGAAAGCTTTTTAAGATCCAGTTCACCTTTTTCGATAAATCTGGTCGTTTTTCTAAGAATGGGGTCGCCGTATGCTACTATGGGATAAATCATTGTAATAAAACTTTATTGATTCGTTTTGATAATTAACTTCCAGTCAGGCTACCTTTTACTTTCCATATAAGACTGCAGAATAATGGTAGCGCTGATCTTATCGATATTGCCTTTTTCTCTCCGGTCGCTCTTTTTTGAGCCAGCCGCGATCATGGATTGCAGCGCCATCGACGATGTAAATCTTTCGTCATGGGTATGGACGGGAATGTCCGGGAATCCTTTTTTCAGTTGCTTGATAAATGCCGTGACCCTTGCTGCATTCTCACTTTCTGTATTGTCCAGTTTCTTGGGCATACCGACTATAAATGCTTCAATTTCCTCACGAACAGCGTACTTTTTCAGGAAATCCAGCAAGTCGTGGCTCCGTACCGTTTCCAGCGCCGTGGCAATGATCTGCAATGGATCAGTAACTGCAATTCCAGTGCGTTTGGCTCCGTAATCAATCGCCAGAAGACGTGGCATTTATCTTAAAGTATGTTAATAATTTGCAAAGATAAGACCTTTCAATTAGCTTTTCCTGATTGCGTGGGCTGATAATAGATTTTGATGGGCGCATGACATAATCCGATTATCTTTGCTTCATGATTGAAAAGCGCTGGATACACTACCCTGAATTTAATCCTGATCAACAACAAGTTGTCAGCGAACTCACAGATTCCCTGAATGTGAGCCCTTCGTTAGCAGCACTTTTGGTACAGCGCGGTATCCTGGATTTTGAGCAATCTAAACAGTTCTTTCGCCCTGATCTTACCTTGTTGCATGATCCATTTTTAATGAAGGATATGGATCTTGCGGTGGACCGGCTGGTCAAAGCAATAGCATCAGGTGAAAAGATCCTAGTTTACGGCGATTATGATGTAGACGGTACCACTTCGGTCACATTATTCTACGGATTTCTCAAGAAAATATATCCTAACCTCGACTACTATATTCCCGACCGCTATGAGGAAGGCTACGGCGTTTCCTGGCAGAGCATCGATTGGGCCCATGAAAATGGCTTTACATTAATTGTCACGCTGGACTGTGGCGTAAAATCCGTAGATAAAGTTACCGCTGCTTTGGAAAGAGGCATTGATTTCATCATTTGCGACCACCACCGGCCCGGCGACGAACTTCCACCGGCCATAGCAGTACTCGATCCGAAACGCGACGATTGTCCTTATCCTTATAAAGAGCTGACCGGTTGCGGAGTAGGTTTCAAATTGCTGCAGGCATTTTGTATCAACCAAAAAATGGACCAGCAAGCCCTATTCGACAATCTGGACTTGCTGGTCGTCAGCATTGCGGCGGACATTGTTCCGATTACCGGAGAAAACAGAATATTGGCTTTCTATGGTTTAAAACGAATTAATGCTGCACCCAGAACCGGAATAAAGGCATTGATACAAATAGCCGGGATCACCGGCTCGCTCGACATCACCAATGTAGTATTCGGCCTGAGCCCGCGGATTAATGCGGCTGGCAGGATCAAACATGCAAAGGAGGCAGTGCGATTACTGCTTTCAGAGGTGGAAGATGAGGCTTTCGAGTTTGCTCAGGAAATTAACAAGCATAATAGCGAACGCCGAACTTTTGATACCAGCATTACCGAGCAGGCGCTTTTCATGATCGAGAACGATGAATGGTTTGCAGGTGCGAAAAGTACTGTACTATATAAGGAAGACTGGCACAAGGGGGTGATCGGTATTGTAGCCAGCCGATGCATTGAAAAATATCACCGGCCTACCATTATCCTGACCCAGTCGCACGGCAAAGCAGCGGGTTCCGCTCGCTCAGTTCCTGGTTTTGATGTATACGAAGCGATTGAAGAATGTGCCGATCTGCTGGAACAATATGGCGGTCACACTTTCGCGGCGGGACTGACTTTGCCATTAGATAATATTGAAGCATTTAAAACCCGTTTCAATGATATTGTAAGCAGCCGGATTTTGCCGGATCAGCTCGTCCCGATGATTAATATAGATATGTTGCTTGAACTGGATATCATCACTCCGAAATTCTACAACATTCTCCGGCAAATGGGCCCATTCGGCCCAGGCAACATGACGCCCGTTTTTGAATCCAGGAATGTTACCCTTTCCGGCAGACCTTCGTTACTGAAAGAGAAGCACATTAAGTTTGATGTGAAACAAAATAACTCGGCCGTTTATACCGCCGTTGGCTTTGGTTTGGGACATTATTATCCTGATCTCGCCAACGGACGCCCGTTTTCAATATGCTATGCATTGGAAGAAAATAACTTTCGTGATAAAAAAACGTTACAACTGTCTTTGAAAGACATCAAACTTCACTGAGCCTGGCCAGGGAAGTTGAATTACTAAACGAACAATGATACTTAGAACCGAAAACCTTGTAAAGAAATACGGGGTTCGTCTTGTTAATAATAATGTTAGTTATCAGGTTGAACAGGGCGAAATCGTAGGATTACTTGGTCCTAACGGAGCCGGAAAAACGACTTCCTTTTACATGGCAGTGGGGCTGGTAAAGCCCAACAGTGGAAAGGTGTACCTCGACGACAAAGACATTACCAGCCTTCCTATGTACAAGCGCGCCCGGCTGGGCCTGGGCTACCTGGCGCAGGAAGCTTCGGTTTTCCGGTCATTGACGGTGGAAGAAAACATTAGGGCCGTACTCGAAATGACCGATATGTCGAGAGCCGACCAAAAACAGAAAGTAGAAGAACTCCTGGAAGAATTCCATTTGACCCACGTCCGCAAAAGCAAGGGTATGGTGTTATCAGGAGGAGAACGCCGCAGGACCGAAATCGCACGATCACTGGCAGTTGATCCCAAGTTTATTTTGCTGGATGAGCCTTTCGCCGGCGTCGATCCCATCGCAGTGGAGGATATTCAGAGCATTGTTGCGAAATTAAAGCACAAGAACATTGGTATCCTCATCACCGATCACAATGTGAATGAAACGTTGTCCATTACCGATCGTGCTTATCTGCTATTTGAAGGGAAAATTTTGAAGCAAGGTACTGCGGAAGAATTGGCAGAAGATGAAGTGGTGAGACGTGTGTACCTGGGCCAGAATTTTGAACTCAAAAGAAAGGTGTAATTAATTCAAAAGCACTCCAACATAGAAAAGGGACTGCTCGCAGGCACTCCCTCTCTTACAATTATTCACCATGAACTGTATTACTATATATGTAAGTTAACAGAGCCTATTATTTTTTGGGGCACTTTTTGCAGTGCTTTCCTTTCTTCTTGTACTTTTCACAACACTTCTTAAATACACATTCCATATTCTCGTTACAGGATTTCATCCAGGAAATACTCTGGTCGGAACATGTATCCGGTTCATTCAATGTAAAAGCGCTCATCCAGGTTACTGTTATTAATAAGCCAAAGATAACAGCTATTTAGAATCATTCAAGCTATCGCCTAAAATTATTTTGAATAGATCTAAATAATTGGTCGATCATTGACTATTCAAATCGCATATACATTTCAGGTCACTTTATTTTTTCCCAGATTTCGTGCAGCGGTTTCCCATCGCTGCTTTTTCCGCTATGGTCCCATCTGCCGTTTTCCAGTTTATAGTCAAATTTCAATGACGATCCTACCCGGTTGTTGTCTTTGGAAAAAAACTGAATTTTTTCCGTATACTTCCCATTTTGAGCAGTGTAAGTACCGCCTCCGGTTGCATAAAAGCCCTTAACGGCAGGATCGATCGCAACCCACTGAAATCTGGTTTTCGATAAAAGCTTCAATGTTTTTCTGGTACCCTCCTGATGTACCTGTACTAATTCACCTTGTCCTGCCGCAGCCCGTTCCGTGATGTGCCATGCACCGGCCATGGGTACCGAAGTGGCGTCATCTACCCGCATCCAAACCATCGCCTCCTCGTATCGGAGCGTCAGTATATCGTCCTTCACAATCACCGTGAAAACGATCGGGGTACCAATTTTAGCAGTATCGGCCGAGTTAAATTCCGGGGTATAGGTCATTTGGTCGCCGCTCATCGTGAAAGGCCCGCCTTCACTGCGCTCGAAATATTTGTTACCTACACTATAGGACGCAATGACAAGGTAATTATCCGCAACAATCAATGTAGATGCGCTTCCGGTTGGTTCCTGCGATTTCCATGCACCTTTTGGAACCTGCGGCAGTCGTTCCTGACCAAAAGCATACAGCGAGAAAAATAAGAGGGTGGTTGTAAGTATGTGCTTCATTGCTAATCTGTTTTTTAGAGTTCCAATATACGTTATCAAAATTGTGCCAAATAAGCAACATTAGACGTACTCAGCGTAAAACTTCTATCAACACTTCCATGGACCTGATTTCTCCCAGTGTCTCCATGTGGATTTTATAAAAGAAAATCAGTTTTTCCAGAATGCGGATTCGCCGGGTCCGATCGAGCGGAATGCTTAATCCGTAGTCGCTAAATAATAATTGCTCAATGTTCTGATGTTCAACAAAATCCGGGAGCTGGGGGTAATGGTTGCTTTTTAACTCGCGTTCCAGGTCATCGACGGTCTCAATTCCAAAACCGAGGTACGAAGCCAGCTGCATCAAAAACTGAATATGAAAATTTTCAAAATTCGCTTCCGCATCGTCAAGGTACAGTATCGATTCTTCAATGAACCGGAAAAGCAGCTCATTACTTTCCTCCTCTCGCAATGTTTTCCCTAAAATTTCAGTAATAAAAAGCGCCAGGCTCGATTTGATGACATCAAATGGAATAGAATGAAAGGGTGCGTAGCATTTCAGCTCCGAAATCCGGTGGACGGTATCTTCCTTATTTTTGTGATAAACCACCATATCCAGCAAAGTAAGCGGCTGAAATAAAGCAATACGGTTGTTTTTCGACTTGCTGCTCCTGACACCATTCACTATATAAGTCTGAATACCAAAGGCTTCGGTGTAAATTTTGGTAATAATGGAAGATTCCCGGTAGCGGAGATAACTCAGCCCTATACCACGCGTCTTATGAAGCATATAAATTATTTAAGCCTTTTGATCAAATTTAATTATCTTTCTGTTAGCTAGGCCAGGCCGCAACTATAAAGATTTGAAGTTTAATTTTTTATAAAATCAGATCGGCAGCAAAAAACTCCGGACATTGATCCGGCCAGCAAATCGACTCCCGAAAAATCGGAGAGATTTGAAGTTTTTTAAGCTAAAGGATTCGTACCTTTGCACCAAGTAACGAACTAATTAAGATTACAAATTCGTTAAGCTATTATTCAGGGAATACGCTTTGCATACCAGCAAACTAAAATATCTCTAACGCATTACTCTTCTTATGAGCGACGCCATTAAGCATGAGT
Organism: Dyadobacter sp.; assembly: GCF_039919315.1. GTDB lineage: Bacteria > Bacteroidota > Bacteroidia > Cytophagales > Spirosomataceae > Dyadobacter. The sequence goes on from NZ_JBDSFX010000018.1 coordinate 96,064, forward strand.
GCGGCATAGCACTTATCCGTCTTAGAAAGCCTTATCAATACTACATCGACAAGTACGACACACCGCTATACGCCGTGCACAAGCTTTCGGTAATGATGGAAAAACAGGTAAACCGGGGACAGGATGGAGCCGGAGTAGCCAACATTAAGATAGATGTCCCGCCCGGGAAAAGATACATCAGCAGATACAGATCCGTAGAACCTCAGCCACTTACGGACATTTTTTCAAAAATCCATAAGAAATTCCGGAAAGGTCTCAAGAACAACAGGGACCGAGCTACTGATGGCAAATGGCTACAGGAGAATCTGGCATTTACAGGTGAGGTATGGCTGGGTCACCTTCGCTATGGAACACACGGTACCAACGAGGTCGAAAACTGCCATCCTATGCTTCGCCAGAGCAACTGGAGAAGCCGTAACCTGGTGATGGCGGGCAACTTCAACATGACCAATGTGGATGAGCTTTTCGGTAAGTTGGTTTCTCTTGGACAGCATCCAAAGGAAAAAGTGGATACCGTAACGGTAATGGAAAAAATTGGACATTTCCTGGATGAAGAAAATCAAAGAGTCTTTGAACGCTTCAAAGGAATTTACGAAAATCCAACGCTTTCTGACGTAATCGAAGAGAACATTGATTTGCAACGCCTGCTATATCGCTCTTGTCGTGACTTCGACGGCGGATATGCCATGTGTGGTCTTACTGGTTATGGAGCGTCATTTGTAATTCGCGATCCTGCCGGTATTCGCCCTGCATTTTATTATGCTGATGATGAGGTGGTTGTGGTAGCATCTGAGAAGCAGGCTATCAAAGCAGCATTCAATGTAGATTACAATCAGATTCAGGAAATTACGCCGGGCTCTGCTTTGATCGTGGATAAAAATGGTGAATACAACGAATTCCCTATCCTGCCACGTCTCGAAAAACGTTCTTGCAGCTTTGAAAGGATCTATTTCTCACGCGGAACTGATCCGGATATTTATAACGAACGCAAGCAGCTTGGGAAATTATTGATCCCGCAAATATTGAAAGAGGTTAATTACGACCTTGAAAATACAATCTTCTCTTACATTCCAAATACGGCCGAAACGGCGTTTCTGGGTATGATTGAAGGTTTGGAAGAATATCTTGCCAAGAAGCGGAAGCAGGCGATTATGGAAGGGATTCTTTTTGAGGCTGACCTTGAAAAGGTATTGTCTTTCCGTCCAAGAATCGAAAAATTGGTAACGAAAGACGTGAAGTCCCGGACTTTCATTACTGCGGATGCATTGCGTGACGACATGGTTTCAAGTGTGTACGATACCACTTTTGAAGTAGTTCGTAAAAACATAGATACGGTCGTGATCATCGATGACTCCATTGTAAGAGGAACGACTCTGGAAAAAAGCATTCTTACGATGCTGGACCGGTTGAAACCGAAGAAAATAGTAGTGGCGTCGTCTGCACCTCAGATTCGCTTCCCCGATTGCTACGGTATTGATATGTCAAGAATGAAGGATTTTGTTGCTTTCCGGGCAGTTCTGAAATTACTGGAAGAACGCGATCTCGAATATTTACTGGAAGATGTTTACACACAAAGCGTTACATCGATCGCGACTAAAAATCCGTATCCTACCAATTACGTAAAGGCTTTGTATGACCCATTTACAGATCAGGAAATTTCTGACAAAATAGCTGAAATTATTCGTCCTAAGGATCTCAATGCAGAGCTTTCTGTTGTTTTCCAAACTGTCGATAATTTACATAAAGCCTGTCCGCAGCATCTGGGAGACTGGTATTTCACTGGAAATTATCCGACTCCCGGCGGTAACAAAGTAGTTAACAAAGCATTCTCCAACTCGCACGAAGGGAAACTAGAGAGAGCGTATTGATCAAAAAATAATTTTAGATATAGATGACCGTCTCCATCTGAGACGGTCATTTTTTTGACATAATTAAAAATACCGTCATTGTATTGACTGTATTTAGCTAAATTCAGTCAATACACTGCACTTTTTCAAACGCCTATCCCGAGGCAACTTTTCAAATTGTCAACCATTCTAATTATTTGGATTTTATTTCCTGACCAAAAGAAATTCATTCTCAGGAATACGGTCATTTCCTTAACTTGCCTTTTTAAATAAACCTAAATCCAAATGACGCAATTCAACAAAAAGCAATTGGTAGAAATCTATTCACTTCTTTTCGCTTTCGGGCTGCTTGCTATGTCTTCGCAGGCTCAAACCACAACCACAGGAACGCTGGCTGACATTAGCTTTTTGGAAGGACATTGGCTGGGCACTTACAACGGAGGGCCGATTGAAGCGGGGTGGACGGCTCCTGCCGGGAATAATATCATGGGATATATCCGAATGATCAAAGATGACAAACCTGCACTTTATGAGGTTTTTGCATTTGAACAAACTGAAAAAGGGCCTGTTGCATTGGTAAAACACTTCAAACCGGGCCTCATTGCGCTGGAAGAAAAAGCAGTGTCGGATCGCTACAATTTTATTGAAGCCAAGAAAAACCAGGCATTATTCGAAAAGGATGATATTTCTGTAAGGATCATTTACGAAAGACGTTCGCAGAACCAGCTGGTGATCCAGAGAGGTAAACTGGAAGACAACAAATGGGTTTTTATTGACCTCTTTGTTTTCAATCGCATTCCTTAGGCGAATGGATTTGAGTGAAATACGGGCAGCAGTTCTGATCAAGAGTTGCTGCTTTTTTATCTTAATTTTTCAGGATCAGATACACTCCTGCTACCAGCAGAACCGTTCCGGCGATTCTCGGTAACGTGATCTGATGTACCGCAAATCCTTGCAAACCATAGTGATCAATGGTCATGGTCGCGATCATCTGGCCAGCCACTACCAGGCAGATCATGTTGGCAGGGCCAATGTCCCGAACAATAAAAATCACCGTGATCACATAAAATGCACCAAGTACCCCACCCATGAAGCGTGTCCAGGAAACCTGCCGAAAATCACTGAGCGCAGGAATAGGGTTTTGATTGAAACAAGCAAAGGCTATGGATAAAACCACCAATCCTACAAAGAACGAGGTCATTGCCGCCAGAATGGGGTTATTAATGGACTCGCGAAGCTGGGTATTCACGCCGGACTGAACTGCATTACTAATCCCGATCAGAAATGCCAAAAATAAGAAAAGCCAGTTCATGTAATTTGTAGGATGGTTTTATTTCTTCAATTCACTCACCTTATCGGGATCTACCGTTTTGAAACGGCCATAAACGCGCAAAATAATCGCCAGCGCGACGGTCACTTCCGCGGCTGCAACCACAATTACGAAAAGAGCAAAAAGTTGCCCCCCAAGCCTTTCCGGATCATGACGGCTGAAAGCTACAAGGTTAATATTTACAGCATTCAGCATCAGTTCGATACCGAGTAAAATTCCAATAAAATGTCGCTTAGTAACCGAGATAGCAAGCCCGATACTGAACAGGGCCGCCGCTACTATCAAATAATGTTGTACCGGAATGGCTGTCATGACGTGGGATTACGGTTCGTAGCGAGGTAGGCTGCGCCAATTAATGCAACCAGCAGCAAAATAGCAGCAATTTCGAATGGTAACAAATGACTGGTCATCAGTTCCACGCCTATGGTTTTAATGGTTGACTTGCTGCTAATCGAGTCGCCCGTCATTCTGAAATCAGAGATAAAAATAACTTTTAACAGAAACAAAAAAAAGCCAATCCCCAGCAAAAATCCCCAGATCTCCCGCTTAATGAGCACTTCAATGCTATTTGGTTTTGAAGGGTCAGGACTCTTGTCGCCCTTTTGAGTGAGCATGATACCGAAAATTAATAGCACCAGAACTCCCCCTACGTAGATCATCACCTGGGCTACGCCAAGAAAGTCGGCGCCAGCTAAAACATATAATGCAGCGACGCCAAGAAATGCTAAAAACAATGCAAACGCGGCGTAAATGAGGTTTTTTGTAAATAAAATGAAAAGCGCAGACAAGATCGCCAGTATCGAAAATCCATAAAATGCCGCTGCTTCCATAAAACAATGATTAATACTGCTACTTTATTTTTTCAGGTAGTCCCTACTCTTTGGGAGGTTTGGGTTTCATAGTAGGACGAAACGCTGGTTTGGGCTTCACTTCTTCCTTCTGCTCAGGTTGCTCCGGCTCGGCACTTTCCTCAGACTTCACCTCGGCTTTGACTTCCGTTTTCGGTTTCATGGTCGGACGAAATGCTGGTTTAGGTGCAACAGGTTTTGGTTCCTCCTCAACAGGTGTTTCCGAAACTGATTTTTCAACATGATCCTCCGACACCACTTTTGGCTTCATCGTTGGACGAAACGCCGGTTTCGTTACAACTGGTTTCGGTTCATCCTCAATTGGTGTTTCTGCAACTGGTTTTTCAGCATGATCCTCCGAAACAACTTTTGGCTTCATCGTTGGACGAAACGCCGGTTTCGTTGCAACTGGTTTCGGTTCATTCTCAATTGGTGTTTCTGCAACTGGTTTTTCAACATGATCCTCGGACACCACTTTTGGCTTCATCGTAGGACGAAACGGTGGCTTTGCAGCAACAGGTTTTGGCGTTTCCTCAGCGAATGCTTCTGAAATTGGTTTTTCAGTAGCGTCTTCCGATACCACTTTTGGTTTCAAAGTGGGGCGAAATGCTGGCTTTGCCGCTGGTTGCGAAGGAATGTCTTCAGAAGGTGCTTCTACTTCCAGCTTGGTGACATTTTCGTCAGCCACAACTTTGGGCTTGATAGTAGGCTTAAACACTGGCCGGGCTGGTGCCGATGGCGTAGGTTCAGAAGCCGTAACAGGTTTATTAACAGCTTTTAGTGCTTCTTTTTCTTTTTGGAATTGGTCTAATAACCGTCGTTTTTCATCCGCCTCTTCCGGCGACAGGTTAGCATAGCTGTACACCATATCACGCACATCCAGCTCGCTATAATCGAATGTCTTGGTCATGGTCAGGCATTCCGTCGGGCATACCGTTGTGCAAAGGCCGCAGTAGCAGCATTTTGCCATGTCAATGTCAAACTTCGCAGCGTAAAGCCTGATCGGAGAACCGTCAGACGCTTTTCCTACTTCTTCAATGGCACGGATGGGTTCTATTTCAATGCAGTCGACGGGACAGACTTTAACGCATTTGTCACAAACAATGCAGTCATCCATTTCATTGTGAAGACGGTAACGACCGTTATCTGGGATGGGAATCGTTTCCAGCGGATACTGAATCGTGACGATCCCTTCCTGCTGGTCGTAGAAATTTCCGGAGCGGATATCACCCGGCTTGCGTCGGTTACGCGCACTCCACAAATGACGTAACGTAAGACGCATACCTGTAATAGTGGTACTGATCCCTTCCGATATATTTTTAAAATAGGTTGACAAATCCGATCTATATAATTCCAAATCTACCCTACGGCAAAGATAAAGTAAAGTGCATAAAAAGAACTATTCTTTGCAAAGAGCGAGGAGGTGTTCCAGGTATTTTTTTGCCAAAACCTCGCGGTCAAAATGTGTTCTGGCGAAATGATAACCATTTTCCCCTTCGTTACTGCACCGCACGGGATCATTCATATATTCCCGGATCTTGCATGCAAAGTCTGCCGGATTCTCAGGTTCAACAAAAACGCCGGCAGCCGCATCTTCAATAAGCTGCCTTGAAATTCCATCAATGGCCATTAACACTGGTTTTTTACACGAGAAATAGTCAAAGGTCTTGTTGCTATAAATGGTTTTGAATGTGTCCGCCTTTTTCAAAACGGATGCTCCTATATCTGCCGCCAGAATGTATTTAAAAACTTCGCTCTTGCTTACCGGATCTTGAAATCTAACATTGTTAAGTTGCCGTTTGTCCGCCTCCTCCATCAGTTGTTTCTTCTGCCTGCCGTCTCCTACCAGCAGAAAAACAACATGGGTATCTCTCAATAAATCAGCCGTTTCAAGAATTTGGATCAGATGATTAGCCACCCCATGAGCTCCTACATAAATGACGACAAACTTATTTTCTAAATTCAGCTTACGCCTGAAAGCCTCCCGATCAAAATGTTGAAGCAAATGCTCCGATAGACTAAAATCAGCAGCATTCGGCACCACGATGATTTTTGAATGTTGTATTTTCTTTTGATTAATCAAAACCTCTCTGAATGCCGGTGTCAGGACATTGATAAAATTCGCTTTTCTATATAATTGATTTTCAAGCCAATAAGACATTCGGATTAAAAACGTGTTTTGCAGAACTCCCGTATCAATGGCGGATTCAGGCCACAAGTCCCTGATTTCCAGAACCAACGGTATCCTTTTGCACCACGAAATTACTAGTCCCGAAATGCCTGCAAGTAAAGGAGGAGACGTTACCACCACCAGATCGTATGGATCCCTGGCGTAGAAGATCCCGCCTAATGTCGCTGAAAATGTAAAGGAAAAGTAAGCCCACAACCTTCCCGCAAAACCAGCGTGATAGCGTCGGGAAACATAACAGCGGATGACCTTAACACTGTTAGAATTGACATTCCGATCAAAAAACCTGTCGTTCTTGTTATTTTCTTGCCTCATGTAATGACCCGTCCCCGCTAGAACCGTGACCTGGTGCTCCTCGGCGAGCCACATTCTGCTTATCTCATTCCATCGCGACCCTCCGCCGCCATTATCTTCCAGAAAATACTGGTGAATCAATAGTATGTGCATAGAGCTGGTTATTTAATTTCAGTCAATACGGTTCTGAGGTATCTGCCGGAAGTAGAAAAAACCCATTGCGGACTGCTGACTTTTTGACCATAAAGTTCAGAATACCAACCAGAAACAACTTCTTTGAGCATTTCAGAGCCATTTTCATCCCAGGACTGCATTTGATAATGTTCTGAAAAGTTTTCACCGGGATGCCAGATTTGGTTCATAGGTAAATGGGCAGGCACATTTACCAGCCTATCTTCAATTTCCCAATGAAATTTGTTTTTTGCCTTCTTTACTTCTCGTCTGTGAATTATTCCTCGTCCAAGATGTTTGAAACCTTCGAATTCCGCCTCCAAAATCTGAAATCCTTCTTCATCGCGAATAACTCCGCTGGCTTTTTTTACCCAATGAAACCATATAAATCGCGATTGCTTTGACATTTGCCCATAATCCCCTGGCACAACTGTATTGTGGGCGATAGTACTCGTGAAATATCCGGCACATGGCTCGTCGGTGTAATAGGAATGGCTACCTGCGTCTCGAAGGATGTTCACGCCATTAACCCAGATGTCCAAATGCAAATTATCAGCCTGAAATGGCCGGTTTTGATATGCTCCACAACGTAGGAATGTAGTGGAGCATTCATCGTGTAATATGTAGTAGCCACTTTTTGGGTAGGTTGAACTTGCCTTCCGAACCAATATCATGTTAGGCCTCTCCTCCACTCCCAGCCAGGCAGATTCTTCATTCCACGGTCCATTTCCAAAGCCCAGATCCATGTTTAAAAGCCTGCTTAACACTGTTAACTGCGGTCGGAAGTCGCGAAAATGACATTCGGTAAGCGAAAAAAATAAAGCGCCATCATTATGACCATAGTTAGGTAGCCAGCCGCTGATACCATCCTGACAGGCATGTAAAAATGCTACGGATTTCCTCGCACGCTCGTGTAAGGTATGCGACCACCCTTCACCATTCAGTTCCGCAAGTTTTAGCGCCCAGGATAACAACTGAACCACAATGCGGTGGTAGTTCATAGAAAATTGCAGGAAAGTCCCCTCTTCATTAATCTGGTAGGCGATTTCTGTTTCAAACCATTTTTTACCTTTTTCCTTCCAACGTTTGCTGTCAGGATAACAGGGGAAGAGCAGTCCTACCAGATATAGCGTCAATGTTTCCGTCAATGCGTGATTGTTGCGCACTGCTATCAGCGAAAAACTGATATTTTTCTCCACATGATTCATTTGATCATAGATACTACCCAAGATCTGATTGAGGATTTCCTGTGTCAGGGTAACTGATTTGCGGTAGTAATGTAACGCAAAAACCCAGTTCAAGACCCTCAGCGAGATTTCCTGACCACATTTCCAGTCTGGCCCGCAGTTCACCGGATTCTTGTCAATCCAATCGCATATCAATGAAAAAACCGGTTGTGACTGATCTTTCTCGAAATGAAAATCATAACGGATCAGGTCATAAAGGAATGTAAACCTGGACTTCTCCCAAACATATTTAATGTCACCTGCCTCTTTCGAAAAGTCGGGAATCTTCGCCCAATGCTGGTTTATTTCGTAAGTAAAACCGCTTTTCGGGTTAGTATGCCAGTCTTTTACCGCGTACCACTCCGAACTGAAAAAGAGAAACTGATTTTGTCCGATTTTCTCAGCGCGCTCTTTCAAATCGTAAAGGGAGCTATTCTTTTCAATGTTTAAATTTCGAGGGTCAAAGAAGAATTTTACAGGTAAGCGCTGCCAGTCTGCCAATGTGGCAAAATGTCTGGCTCTGCTTTTCATTGGAAATCTGAGCCGCAGCAAACCGGTACTGCGCTGCATTTCGTACCACAAACGGAAAACCACATAGCGCGGTCCCATATATTGGAACAAATGAAAAAATAGCTGGTAGTAATCATGTAGATTTTTCATTCGACCGAGATCCAGCAATTGTTCTTCAAACTTGCTATCGCTGCGAATGTGGCCCGGGTAGTATTGATAATTTCACCAAACGGAATAAGGGATGATCCGCCGTTGCTGACCATTTCCTTCAACCGGCGAAATTGCGTGTCATGCCCCTTATCCTGACCGGATCTGTATCTCGTAAAACCTTTAAATCCGTAGCCGGTTAATGTGATAAAATTGTCCAAAACCAGCGTCCGGCCGAGTGAATAAATCTCCACCCGCTCTTTGGAATAAGAGGCGTGACCATTGGAAAAATAATTGATCACGCCCGTTGAGCCATTTTGGTAGCGCAGTAAAATATTAGCATTGTCTCGCATGCGGCTATCCCCAAGGTCCATGACGTTCATACACACCGCCGTCACTTTGCTACCTGTAAGAAAGGTGATGAGATCTACAAAATGACAACCTTCTCCTACGATCCTCCCGCCTCCGACAGCAGGATCATGAACCCATGAATCGGGTGGAATGTAGCCTGCATTGACTGTCACGACCACATTCATTAATTCATTGCCCAGTAGCTCATTCATTTTCAATGCGTGTGAAGAGAAGCGGCGATTGAAGCCCACATTCAGCGATGCACAATGCTTCCTGATTTCCCAAATCCGGATGACTTCCTCCAATTCCTCCGGAGATATAGCAAGCGGTTTCTCGACAAAAACATGCTTTTCTGCATTCAATGCACTGATTACCATTGAGGCATGTTTGTCATGTCTCGTTGCGATCATGACGAGGTTTACCTCATCGTCATTCAAAATGTCGACAAAATTGGTTGTAATAAACGGTATCCGATATTTAGCACCGAGCCCCGCGGCGGAAAAGCCGTTTTCGCTGGCTATGTATTTGATAGAAAACCCCCTCAGCAAAGGCAACATCGTTACACGAACGAAGTTGCCCGCTCCAACGATCCCCGCGACTGTATTTGCTTTTCTTAACGGTACTTCCTGAAAAAGGATTGTGTTCTTATAACAAGTCGTGTCCGGATAATCGAAAAGACAGGCAATGGTGTTCGACTTCATGATCTGATCGTACACTTTTCCGAAATCAGCCAGCGGAATGGTTTCTGTGATCAATGGTTTTACATTCAGCGATCCCGTCGCCAGCATGCTTAGTACCGTTTCAAAATTTCTATTTTCCGTCCATCGTACAAAAGCAATCGGGTAATCCATTCCCTTTTCTTCATAAGCATTGTCGTAACGGCCGGGCCCATACGAGCAGGAAACCTGGAATGTCAGTTCCTTTTTGTAAAAATCGTCGCGACGCAGGTTCATCCCGATCGAGCCGATCAAAATAACTTTACCTCTCTTCCTTGCCAGCTTCGCAGCGAGTGATAGCAGGTTATCGGAGTTGGACGATGCAGTAATCATAACTCCATCAGCACCTAACCCATCAGTGAGGTTTGCAACAAGTTTTTCGGGATCCGAATGTTGCGGATGCAATGTAATAATACCCTTCTCAGCTGCTATTAGACGCTTCCCTTCGTCAGGTTCGATCCCAATGACTCGACAGCCGTTCAATTTCAGCATTTCCGCCGTGAGCAAGCCCGTCAAACCCAGACCAATTACCACAACCGTTTCGCCTATCCCCGGCGATAACAAACGGATACCTTGCAAACCCACAGACGCAATTACGGTGAATGCGGCCTCCTCAAACGTGACACACTCCGGGATTTTGGCCACAAGATTCACAGGTACACAGACCACCTCCGCATGCGGCCCGTTACTGACAACCCGGTCTCCCTTTTTGAAGTGATTCACTCCTTTCCCCACCGCAATAACTTCGCCAGCATTGCAATACCCCAGCGGAAGCAGCTGATCGAGTCGCTGCATCAAGGAACGGGCGGTAGCTGTAAAGCCATCGGATCGCATTTTATTTAATAAAGGCTCAATTTTGTCAGAGTGGAGCCGGGCTTTTTTAAGTAAGCCTGCTTTTCCGAACTGGACCAGCATTTTTTCGGTACCGGTAGAGACGAGGCTTTTATGTGTTTTGATCAACAAATAGCCCTGTTTCACAAGAGGTGAGGGTACTTCGAGCAACACGGTTTTACCCGTCCGCAGATTTTGCGCAAGTTGTTTCATTAAAATATAGTGTGTTGTGAGTAAAAATCTTCCTGGGCAGAAATTTACAAGATTATCTGCAATCACAAAGTTTTAATATTTTTGACGTTTATTATTTTTTTGGAATAAAGGCAAAAACCCATCAGATAAGAATGGAAAAACAGCTTAATGTAGGTATCGTTGGTTACAAGTTTATGGGTCGGGCGCACAGCAATGCCTGGAAAAAAGCACCGTTATTTTTTGATACCCCCGCCATTCCGGTTTTGAAAGTCGCTTGCGGAAGACATCAGCAATCGCTTACTGAATTTGCTCAAAATTGGGGCTGGGAAGAAACTGAAACGGACTGGAAGAAACTCATCGCACGTCCCGACATTGACATTATCGACATTGCACTGCCTCAGCACCTGCATTATGAGGTAGCAATAGCTGCTGCCAGAGCTGGGAAGCACATTTTCTGCGAAAAACCGCTGGCTATGAACAGTAAGCAAGCCGAAGAAATGCTGAAAGTGTGTGAAGAAAACAATATCAAACATTACCTGAACCATAATTATCGACGAACCCCGGCGGTAGCTTTTGCCAAAAAGATGATCGAAGACGGGAAAATCGGTCGCATTTTCCACTGGCGATGCGCCTACCAGCAGGACTGGATCGTAGACCCTACCTTTCCATTAACATGGCAATTGAAAAAGGAAACAGCCCAGGCTGGCCCTCAATGGGACCTTAATTCACATGCCGTGGATCTGGCGCATTTCCTGATCGGTGACATTGCGACTGTATCTGCGCTCACCACCAACTTTGTCAAGGAACGGCCGATAGCGGACGAAGCCGCGTCGGGAAGTCTTTCGGCTGTATCGCTGGGCAGCGAAATGGGCGAAGTGACTGTGGAAGACGCTGCTTTGATGCTCGTTAATTTTAAAAATGGCGCCATAGGCTCATTCGAGGCTACACGGTTTGCCAGCGGCAGAAAAAACCGTCTGACCTTTGAGATCTACGGTAGCAAGGGCAGCCTGGTTTTTGACCTTGAAAGAATGAACGAGCTACAATACTTCTCGCGGGAGGATCATGACGGGGAACAGGGATTTCGTACTATTCTGGCTACGGAAGCGGTCCATCCATACGCGAGCCACTGGTGGCCTGCGGGGCACATTATCGGTTACGAACACGCATTCGTTCACGCCGTTGTGGATTTTGTTAAGGCGATTGAAGAGAATACCGCCATTAAACCGGATTTCGCCGACGGCCTGAAAATCATTCAGGTACTGGAAGCAGGCCTTCTTGCTGCCGAAACGAAACAACAGGTAAGCCTCTGATCAATTCGAGGTCAATACCTTGTTCACTATTTCCTGTAATTCCGAAGCGTAGATGGGTTTCTGGATGTAATCTGTAATGTAGCCGGTGGACATGGCGCGATCATAATCCTCGGTATCCGTTGAGGAGCTTACCATGAATATCGAGATACATTTGGACAATGAGGGTTGGAGTTTGGCGTATTCATCGATAAACTGCCAACCATCCAGAATAGGCATGTTAATATCCAGCAGTATAAGTTGCGGAAGCTTTTCTGGCTGGTTATTACATCCTATTAGGTGGTCAATGGCGTCCTGACCATTTTCAAAAAATAGAGCCTCCTGAATTACCTGGGCCTTTTCGATCATCTTTTTGAGAAGAAACGTAAAAACCAGATCGTCGTCTATTACACAAAGTCGTTCAAGCGTATTCATCGAATGTTATTTTAAAAGTCGTCCCATGGTCTACTTTACTAAAAACCTGAATTTTGCCTCCTTGCGTTTCGATTTGATTTTTAATTAAAAAGAGGCCAACGCCGTGCGCATCCTTGTGCTTATGAAAAGTTTTATACAAGCCAAATACCTTATCACCGTGTAAATCGAGATCAATTCCCCTGCCTTTATCTACATATTTCAGCTCCTTCACCCCTGAGCCATTGAGATAAAATTTCAATGTAATGTGAGCCGGCTGCCCCTCTTTTCGATACTTAATACCATTCGAAATCAGGTTCATCAGAATACTTTCGAGATATACTTGCGGGAACATGACTGTCTTCAGATCATATTTTATTTCGACAGTGGTATTGCTCTCCCTGAGGCTTTCGTCCATCACAGCAAGCACTTTTTGCGTGACCGTTTCCATATCCAACTCCTCGCTTTCCAATCTGTTTTCCCGTATTTTAATGATTTGAGAAAGATCGTCCAGGGTGCTGTTGAGGTGGCCGGAAACCTTTTTGACCTTTCTGAATACATCGAGATTACCATCATCCAGCGCAGTTTCATCGACGAAGCTGGTCAGCAGTGAAATGTTACTGGAATGGTTACGAAGATTGTGGGAGAGAATGTGGGTAAAATTTTTCAACTGGCTATTCTGTTGCACCATCTGGTTAATGGACCGGATCAGATTCAGTTCGGATGTTTTGTACCTGCTGATATCCATGATGATACCCCGGATTTTAAATACCTCATTTTCTTTGTCAAATACTGGATTTCCAAAGAACCTGACCCATTTTACATTATCATAAGTGGTCATCTGAAACTCATGATCCCATGAAACTTTCGTCTCAGGCGTATTGAGCAACGCCAGTCTAATGATCATTTGATCCTGCTCATTAAAAAACTCAAACAAGTCCTGCTGATCGATGATCTGTTCGCTATCCGCTTCGAAAATTTCCGACGCCGTTTTCGTCCAGTTAAATTCCTTGGTCGAAAGGTCGTATTCCCATCCTGCCAGCTGGCCTACTTCACCCGCAGCGGTCAGGAGGTATTCGCTGGCTGCTAATTTTTCCTCAACAATGTTTCGTTCATCGATCTCCTTCTGCAAATCATTGACCGACCTGACCAGCAATATGCTCGGAAATATTTTATACAGGTAATAGACCGTCGTAATGGAAACCACCCCGGTCAAAAACCGAACGAGGGCACTCAGGCGATACACCGGGATCCAGAATATCAGTGCATCAATAAAATGTGTGGTTCCGCATAACAGGATAAATGCGACGAACAACCATATCGTATGCGGAAAAGGAATATCGCGTCGCTGAGTCACCACTCTGATTAGAAACACCGGTATCAGGAAATAGGCGCTCCATATCATCACGTCAGACAGGATGTAGAGCCATCCGTGAAAGTCGGTCCATTCGCCACAATACCATCTTGCAGGCCAGTTTTTTGTACTAAATATCCCTTCAAAAAATCCGGTAATCTGTTCTGATAGATCTGCTTTTTGGTATTGATTCAAAGCTGCCCCGCTTCCGCACATGCGGATACTATCCGCGCTGGTTACACATAAGGAAATTTCCGGATCCATATTTTTTTCATCATATTCTGGGGAACGGTATTGATCAGTTCTTACGGATCAACTGAGTTTTCTCACGCTCAAAAACCATCCAATATACATAATAGAATGGTGATGCTCTCAGCCCAATTCAAATATTGATAGCCTGTCCCTGCAAAAATGACCAGTAATGCGTCCGACGTAACGAATGTGTAGAAGTACTACTATTTACAATCTATAAAAATGCTCCTTAATTGTGGTTTCAATAAAAAAATTTACAACAAAAAAATGAATCATTACATTAATCGTTTAGAAATAGGTACCTGCAACTCAAACTAAACCTCTCCATGAGAAGCATTTCTTTCATCCTTTTAGCATTTATTCTGGCTAGTTTGGCAGGTTGTAGCAAAAGCTCCGACCCACCTATCCCGGAAAACGCGCCAATGCCTTATTTTAATCAGGTCAATACCACATTTGAAACTGATCAGATACAATGTTTACTGGATCAATGGTATAGTGGGACTTACAGGAATGAGCCCATTGTTTTAAGGGTCATCAATGATGCGACTACTTACAAGTCATTTTTCTCCTGCAAGCCTGGCGTAGATCTGCCTATCATCAATTTTACTTACTTTTCCTTGATAGTTGGAATGAAGGCGGCCCTTGCAGAATCCAATACGCCAGTTAATATCAAAAAAATGAAACAGCGCCTGGTTCCGATGAGCGATGGTCAGTATGTGCTAAAGGTAACGGTAGCGGGTAAAAAATCGGACAGTAGCAAAGGTGGCGAATGGTTCGCATTCACGTCTGTCGTACCGAAGATTGAGGGAAAGGTTGATTTAGAGATGAAGTATGAGTTTGAGTGAGGCTTGTAGGGCAGATGCGTCATATCAAGGTTTAAAACAAAAAAAGCACCGATTGCTCAGTGCTTTTTCTTTTGTGGGAGTTGAGGGATTCGAACCGCGCGGCGGAGGATCAAGACCAAATGTTGTGGAGCAACTTGGATTAAGCATATAACTGAGTCAGACGATACAAGAAGAATTCTACATTCCGAACTCCTCCGAACTGGCTTCTAAAAGCTTTGATTTTCGCGTTGAAAGATTCGGCGGAAGCGTTGGTACTTCTGTTGTCAAAATAATTCACGATGGTTTGGTAGTGGATCTCGATAGACCTGGCAACGGAATTGAATGACTTGAAGCCTGATTGTCTGACCTTCTCGTGCCATTTTGCTAATCTTGTTAATCCGTAAATCTTTTCGGTTGTGTTTGTGAAGATATTGCTCAATTCTAGCGTTAAATCGTATGCTTTCTTTAAATCAGGGAAGCGTTCAAAGGCAAGTTCAGCCCTTTCTTTTTGACTTTCAGTCCAGGTATTTGGCTTTTTGTAGAGTGCATACCTGCTTCGGGCAAGTAATTGCTTGACACTATCTCCGTTGGATAAAATTTCGGGCTCGTATACTGCGCTGGTCGCTTTGGCTTGCTCAATAGCACTGTTTTCTTCATCCAGAGCATCCCAGCGATATTTTATTCGGATTTCTTGCAAAGCGTCCATAGCTAACCGCTGAACATGAAAGCGGTCTGTCACTTGTACCGCTCTTGGAAAACATTGTTTGGCTATCATTCCCATGCTCCCAGCCATATCCAGTGTGATTTCCGTAACTTTCTTACGCTGAGATCTTGGAATTTTGCGAAGAATCTCCATCACTGTTTCAGCTTTGGTGCCGGCTACAATAGCAACTATACTGCCGCATCGGCGGTCCGACTTTTCCACCTTTGGCAGCTTTGTTCGTTAGAATAGTATATAATTCACCACGCGATAAGCTGGTTTCATCAATTGAGAGTTGTGAACCTAAATTCTGAGGGAATAAAAGCCATTTTTTCGCATGGCCTCTTTGAGTCCAATCTTTAAATCCACTCTGAAAATCACGGTCGCTTCGGCGATCCGAATTGACGCAGTAAATCCTTACCACTCACTCCATAGAAGCGTCCAATTGTCCAAGCACTACTCGGGTTGGTATCGACCGATTTCTTTTAAAAAAGCGGAAAACTCACTAGTCATCCGCGTTCCTTCTGCAACTTCTGTCCAGTCCCTGTACACCACTTTTCCAGTCTTTGTATTTAGCCACCGACGGCGCTTGATGTGAAGAAAGACCTTATGGCCACGGATCGGAAAGTCTTGTACCGTAATGGTAGGAAAGAAGCCTTTGGAGAGTAAATTTTTCCTGTCTGGATCGTTATCAGCAGCGTTCTTTTCTTCAATGCGAACGTGAAAGGTATCTCCGTCTTTGTCTACGGAAGTAAGATTGAAATTTTCTAAAATGAATTCGGGTAATAAAAACTGAACAATAGGCAAGAAACTCTCCAAAACAAACCGGTTTGATTAAAACACAAACCTAGATAAATCCTATGCACTCCACAAGTTTTTGATTTGATCCTTGAGGGATTCGAACCGCGCGGCGGACCGTCCCCGACCCTATGCTTGTAGGGCAGATGCGTCATATCAAGGTTTAAAACAAAAAAAGCACCGATTGCTCAGTGCTTTTTCTTTCGTGGGAGTTGAGGGATTCGAACCCCCGACCCTCTGCTTGTAAGGCAGATGCTCTGAACCAACTGAGCTAAACTCCCTTTTCCCCGTCGTTTGGGAGTGCAAATATGTAGGACTAAATTTACGTCTGCAAATATTTTTAGAAAAAAATTGCAAAAAATTTACAATTCCCTGATAATCAGTATTTACTTATTCGAAATTTAGATAAAGCGTTACCGTATGTGTCGACATTCGGCTGATCCCCGTTCCCAAAGAATTTTTAGTTGGCTGAAATACGTTCGCTATACCATGAGAAAAGCGTAATTCAGGTGCAAATTTGAAGTACTCGAAGAACTGCTCGTAACCAACACCGTAGTCAATGGACAAGTCATTGGACTTGGTATCCAGCCTTCCTGCACCGTTACCACGGCTGCGCTTGACATTGGTTTCAATCCCCAAAGTCATCCCCGCAACCATGTACATTCTGGAATTGACGCGTCTTAATGATTTGTATTTTAACAGGATCGGCACTTCAATCCACGTCGACTCGCGCCTCTCCGTTTTTTCTGTGCCGCTCGGATAGCTGAACTTGACATTCCGGTTGTACAACGAAACAGAAGGTGTCGTACGAATGTCAAAATGCTCGGTCAGGAATGCATTCACAACAAATCCAAACCGGAATGCAGCATTCGTCGGCGATTGGATGACAAATGCAGAATCTTTGGGGATAAACTCGTTACTATGCTTGATATTGAACCTTGTAAACGGAACGGCAAACAGGATCCCATAGTGAATGGGCTTGTCGTCATAATATTCGAGATGCCGCCGCCTGTATCCAACGCCTTGCGACTTCACTTCCTGAACCGTCATGAACAGCGCAAGAATGCCAAATATTATTTTTGACCGATGTAAATAGAACAAATCCCGAAGGTAAGTGGTATGCATTTGGTATTTATGAAACCTGCTTTTTTAAAAATTTCCAGGAAAGCCTCTCCGTCCGGAAATGCCTGAACCGACTCTGGCAGATAAGTATAAGCTGCACTATCCTTTGAGACGGTGTTTCCTATTAATGGTAATATGTATTTGAAATAAAAATTATAAAACTGCTTAAACGGAAAGCTGCGGGGCTTGGAAAACTCTACTACCACACAATTTCCGCCCGGCTTCATCACGCGGTTCATCTCAGTCAGGCCGACCAGCAAATTCTGAAAATTACGTACTCCAAACGAAACGATGATCGCATCAAAATAATTGTTTGCAAAAGACAAACTTTCAGAGTCACCGCTTTGCAGGGTGATAATATCCTGCTTGCCCAGTTTGGCAATCTTTTGACGTCCTACGGCCAACATTCCCTCTGAAATGTCAACCCCTATGATTTTTTCGGGTTTAAGTGTCAGCGCTTCAATGGCGAAATCACCGGTACCTGTGGCAATGTCGAGAATGACCTTCGGTTGCTGCTGTTTCAATAATTTGATGGCGCGTTTTCTCCAATAGATATCAACGCCACCGCTCAAAAGGTGGTTGAGCAGATCGTATTTTGGAGAAATATTGTCAAACATTTCCGCTACCTGCTCTCTTTTGCTTCCTTCCTTATCCTTGTAGGGTACTACATTCATTTTTCCTTTTTCTAAATGCTTCTATAAACAAAACTAACAGATATTTACGGTTATCTCATGGAGCGTCCAAATCTAATTGGCTGCGTACGATGACCAAAACCAGAAACTTGCGTCTAAATAGTTATTACCACAACATTTAGAACTAACCCGCGGTTTCACATGCGTAAACTTTTACTTTCAGCTGCATTCAGCCTCATAATCGGAGTATCATTTGGTCAGTCGTCTTTTCGGTACAAACCTTTTTCCAATGGTATCAGCAGGAAAAAAAGTTACAACCGAAAGCAGCCCCTTCCTTTTTCAGTGGATATCCGGGGCGGCCTCACTCAGTTTTTTGGAGAATTGAATGACCAGGATATGCAGGGAATGGCCGGTATCAGTCTGGGCCGGTCGGTCAACAAGCAAGTTGCCGTGCATTTCGACTACACTGCCGGAAAGCTGGGTGGTGAGCAGCTGGCGTTTTTCAATTCCTATTTTATCAATGAATACAATACCTTGGAATTAACAGCCAAATGGGACCTTACCGAACAATTCAGCCAACTGGAACCAGGACCAGCGCATGTCTGGATTTACGGCGGACTGGGATTGATCTATTTTAGCAGCAATGCCTTTGACATTGATAATAATAAACTGATCAGGTTCACTAACAGCACATTGAGCGCAAGAAATCCATTGTTTTTACGCTGGGGGCCGCCGCATGGACCAACCGGAATTAAAAAGACGCGCGAAGGAATTCTCCCGCTGGGCACTTCTCTGGACTATGAACTGTTCCGTAAATGGAAAGTGGGTATCGACTATCGTTTTTATTTCGTCCGGACGGATAAAATGGATGCTACTTCGGGACAAAGGCTCATTAATCCCGAAGAAGCAGAATCGTATAGCGATACTCCCAATGACAAATTCAGTTTCCTGACTGTTTCCCTCACCTATCGTTTCAAAGGTTTAGGGAAATAACTTTGGGAATATTTTCTTTACAAAATGGAATTGAACGCTGTTAAATACAAGATCTATCCCACATTGCTCAATAGCTACGATCGCTTTGAAAAAGGCTACATTGATGACAATGAGCTCATTAACAGAATAAATAGGGTCCCTGTACCGCAGACTGAGGCGCAGCTTAGAGGCTCGTCTTTTGAAGAAGCGGTCATTAAAGGAACGGATGAAGAACGTTTTGACGCGGATATCCTGGCGCAGGTACGAGCGCTGCTGCCTCGTCCGATGATGAAAACGCAGGTATACTGCGAATATCAGCTGGGAAATGTGCTGCTTTACGGCTACGTGGATGTGCTGGGCAGAATGCTGGCAGTGGATATCAAAACCACCAAAAAGTACGAGCCGGGCTGTTATGCCAAAAGTCACCAGAACTTTTATCTGCCTGCATTACGGTCCAAAGGCATTAAAAGCCTCCGCTACATTATCACTGATTTTACGGAAGTGTACCACGAAGAATACGATCACACCCTCGACTTTTCACATCAGGAAATGCAGATCAACGCATTCTGCGTTTTTCTCGAAGAACACCGCACATTGATTACAGACAGGCGGATTTTTGGCAACTGAGGTTATAAAGAGCTCAGCGTAGTTTTTACTTTATTAATTATTTTTCCCAAAAACCGGTTAGCCTTAATCTGCTTTTGTTCCATGCTCACGGATAGCGGAATATCTCCCGTAATGCTGCTGTTTTTTAACAGATACTCCTGCGCCTGCCTTTCTGTTTCCCTGTAAAGATCAAAATCCGAATCGGCTACGTGGCCGCTTCCATTGATGGAAAAAGGCGCGTGAACCATTTTCGGTTCGAAAGGGAAGTTCACAAATTTGTATCCCCGGTTGTACATTTCATAAAACCAGATCGTCCCCCAGTCGGTACCGTGCCAGTTGCCACCCAGCGGCAGGATATCTCCTTTTGGAAACACATTCTGCTGGTAAGCCGCAACATTGATCAGGCACGCATACTCATTGAGCCTGCATTCGGGAAGCGGATGAATGTAACCGCTTTCGATCAGTTCCAGGTGGATTTTCTCACGTGGCGGGCTGTATTGAACCGTCAATTCTTTGAGCTCTGTGGCGTTCGGCACGTAGCTTTCAAATCTGGCGCCATCGCAAAGTTTAGCAGACATGGCCGGGCAATTCCAGCATTGCCCTATCAGCCCTACGCCTGCTACTTTATCCTGCGATGCAGCAGGAAGCATTTCTCCGATCAGATCGCTGTGGTATAAGCAATCGTTATGCGTTAGGAACAGGAATTCACTGGTAGAATTTTCAAAAGCATACTGGTATTTGAGACCGTACCTTTTTTCGGGGTCGTCGAGCCAGCTTACCGGTGGTGAGCCTGCATAGTAAAAATGTTTGGGGTAAACATATTCTACCCGAAGGTCTTTCAAAACATATTTAAGGAGCGGTACGCTGCCATACTCGTCGTAGGGCTGGACTTTTTCTACGATTACGAAAATCTTATCAATGTGCCTGGAAGAATGCTCCCATAAGCTTAGCAAAGTAACGGCTGTTTGATAAGGCTTTCCATAGTAGTTGATACAAACATCTACTTTTTGCATGCAGTAATATTCTTTGGAACGTGGCGTATGAGTACACAAAAGTAAGTCCTATAATGTTATTTCCACGATTTTTACCAGGGCTTATTTTTCAAAGTCAATTTTTGTAGCCGGTATTTGACATATTGAAACGCTAACAAAAAATGCCATTGAGAAGCAGTTTCTCCCAAAAACCACTCTCAATGACATTCTTAAAAAAAGACGTAAAATAGTCGGCTTTGTAAGCCGCTGCAATTAGTATGGCATGTTATAAAAATTGTATCCCATGGCAAGTCCACCGACATTATTGTACTTGAAGCGGCTCGATTCCGTTTGACCCGTTACGGCATTGATTTTGTAAAATCTCGTCTCGCCGTCTACCTTCAATATGCCGTACGCAAACTCGGAATACCCGCCAAAATCGAAACCATTCACCTTGTCTATTTTCCCCGAAATGTTCAGTGTTCCCTCCTTCTTCAAATTGTTACTTGCACTCGGTTGTCGCAGGATCACATTCGTTTCCCGGTCGATTCCGAACAAAAATGTGTAGTCGTAAGGCTTTTCAAGACCTGGCTGGCTATTTGCATAAGCCATCGCATCAAGACCCTTCACTTTTCCTGCCGGGTAATAGAGCGGATTCAGCTCGGTAACCCTTCCCGTCTCCACGTCTGCGCTGAAGAAAAGCCCATCGCTTGTCATGACTCTCATTTCATTTGAAAAAGGCTCAAAACTGACACCGAACCCAGGATCCGCACTGAGATTAATCGTAAGATCCAGCTTACATGACATTTTAGCCTCGCCAGTCCCCGGATTGATCTGATAGATTTTGCTGTCACTGGCCAATGCGTACAACTTCGTCAATGGGCTGACATTAAAATCAATACCCAGCAGCTTTACGCCGTTAGGAAGGCCTTTGATCCGGGTTTCACGAATATCGCCGTCTTCATCGATCGATCCCACTGGATTAAATGTCAGCAAAGTATTTCCGTCATTGATCGCATAGGCTACATTGGCCGGAATCACAACCCCGATAATTTTCCTTTTAGGCAAATCTCCTATCTTCTGCAATTTGCCCGTTTTCAGATTGACGTAGTCCAACTCCCATTTACCTTCATATCGAATAGATGCGATACCAAACTGGTCCCCGAAGCTTGTCGTAGTCGAAATGTCAAACCCACCCACTTCCTCAACGTCTATACCAAAATTGCCTACCGTAGTGATACTACCAGCATCAGGATCTTCATATCTCACAAGCTTATCAGCATGAGCATCCATTCCAAAAAGCGAAGTGCTTGTTGCACCCGGATAGTTGTTACTATATGCAACTGCTCCTACATCAGGTGTCGAAACACCTCTTCCCTCGATTTGACCGTCTTCCAACCTTGCCAGCACATTTGCGCCTTTGCCGGTAACTATCCGCATCCGATCCTTAACCGGATCAATGTCAAAACCGACAGTCGTTTTACTCAGATCTACGTCAAGTCCCAATTTGTAAAAAATAAAAACCGGTCTTCGCACACGGTAGCCAGTCGTATTAACCACATAGACAATATCGTTATCGCTGATGGCGAATATTTCTCCCGTTGTTGGCCGGGCATCAATCGCAACGATTTTTTCACCCGGGTCTCTCGTCTCCAGTTTGATAGAATCCATCATGATCCAAGGCTTTCTCGTATCAATCCGGTACACTGTATTATTGTCATTTAAAGCATAGACCATGAAACCGGGCAATTCATAATCACTGGGATTGACCGATTGGCGATGATCTTCGCAAGCCTGAATCAGCAGTCCAAGGAGCAGCACTAGGGTTGGTATACGTAATGGTACTATTTTAGAAATTTTCATGGTTGAGATGGTTTTTAGTTTGAGATGTTTAGGTTGGTTAGTTGCCCTGCGTGTTATACAAGTAGTTGCCAAGTGCCAAACCGATCACATCATAAGGCAGTGTCGAAATTCTCCGCCTCACCAATGCATTAGTCAGATTGATTTCATACAATCCCGTGCTGCCATCTACTTTGAACAATCCATAGCCTCGGTCGTATTTGCCACCAATGTCAAAACCGTTGAATTTGTCAAACTGGATATTCAAATCACCGACTTTGCTAAGTTCCTGCGAGCCGTATGCCTTTTTGTAGAGCGTCTTATTTTCACTGCTGATGACAAAAAAATGAGTATCTCCGGGATTTTTGACTCCTACCTGACTGTTGTCAAAAGCTCCTGCATCGAGACCTACGGGATCTCCGTTGAATGTCAGAGCTCTAAAATCGGATACTATGCCTCCATTCAGATCTACATTGAACCCATGTTTGGTACTGTTGACAACCCTCAAATTGTTATTATACGGATCAAAATCAATTCCAAAGGCTGGATCGTTTGTAAGATCAAACGGCATTGACAATGTGGTGTAATATTTGCCTTGTCCTGTCGTATGATTGATCTCATAAATTTTGCTATTACTGCCCAGTGCGTAAATTCGGGGCCTTACTGAAACTGAAAAGTCGATACCTAGCAATTTTACATCCTGAGGAATACCGGTAACAGGCTTTGAAATAATCAGATGCTGAGGGTCCTTTTCGAGCTGGTCCTCCGGATTAAATACCAAGAGATTATGATTTTTATCCAAAGCATAAGCCACTGGTGACGGGATAGCAATACTCAGGAATTTGTTCCCGCCAGGCATACTGCCGACCTTGGTTAGCTTTCCGGTATGCAGGTTTACATGGTGCAACTCCCAATTATCCCCTATTAACACGGAAGCGATGGCATATGCTTGCTTTCCGCTGGTTCTCGGAGAAATATCAAAGCCGGCTATCACTTTAATGTCTACACCAAGGCCACCTACAACCCGAATTTGTCTTGATGCCCGGTCTTCATATCGAATCAGGCGATCATTGACCGGGTCGATTGCATATTGCGTGGTACCGGTTGCACCAGCATAGTTATTATCAAAGGCAATAGCTCCCAGGTTGGGATCTTTTACGCCCAGTGGCTCACCGTTGTCAAAATCGATATCCAATAATTCAGGGTCTGACCGGTAATTCTGATCATCCATCAATGTCCGATACTTATCCAGGACAGGATCAAAATCGATGTCCTTAAAGTTAATTGGTCTTTTTGGACGAGTCCCAAACGGATTAATCGCGGTGGTACGGACGATGCGATTGACATTTACGTTCACCATGTATCCCTCGCCAAAGCTGCTAATCGCATATAAATGCCCGGTAGCAGGCCTGAAATCGATAGCGACTATTTTTTCATCAGGATATTGCGTCTCTATTTTGATGACGTCAAGTGCCTGTGTGGTATTGTTGAAATCAATTTCGTACAAGAGATTGCCTTCCGCCAACGCATAAAATTTGCCAGCGGGTGTGCCAGGTAGTTGAACGGGATCATCTTCATCACCCTCGTCAGGTGTAACATGATCCGTGCAGGCCTGAGTAAAAAAGCCAAGCAGCAAAACCATAACAGGTATTCGCAATGGTACAAGGCAGAGAAACTTCAATGCCAATTGAAATGTGCTAAAAATTTTCATGGACTATTGTTTTGTGTGAATTTCTGCTCGGGCAATATGCCGGGAACAGGGTCACAAAAGTATCAGCCATGATGGAGGGAAGGCTATGACAAATGTTGCAAAGTCAGATAGAAACGTTGCAAAAAGTGCTCAAAATCAGGTATCTGCGTATTCGCTCGGCGAGACACCGTACTTTCTGCGGAATCTTTTGGCAAAATAAGATTGCTCGCTGAATCCAACCGAATAGCTGATCTGCGTGAGCGAATCTGCTTTGGAACGTATAAGGATAGCAGCACGCTGCAAACGGATGTCGTTGATCAGCTCATTGGGCGAAATGTCCAGCAATGCTTTCACCTTTCGGAATAATTGCGTCCTGCTCAGGCACATTTCCTCGGCGAGTTGCTCCACGCTAAATGAAGCATTACCCATATGCGCGTCTATCGCAGCGCGCAGGCTGGCCACAAACTTGTCGTCAGACGAAGGAACCCGTTCTTTCGTCGCTCCATTCATGATCTCGTTCCGGTATTTGGCCGCCAGTTTTTTCCTGAGCGAAATCAGGTTCGTTACTCGCACCCGTAACTCTTCCGTGGAAAACGGCTTGGCCAAATAATCGTCCGCACCGGTGCGCAGGCCGTCCATACGCGACTCTCTGTCCGACTTGGCAGTGAGGAGCAACACCGGAATGTGGCTCGTCAGCTCGTGATCCCGGATTTGTTGGGTAAGTTCGATCCCGTCCATCCGGGGCATCATTACGTCGGAAATAATCAGGTCTGGCATCATGTCAATGGCAGTTTTCAAACCTTCCTCTCCATCATTCGCGGTGATCACTTTAAACTGGTCATGGAACACATTGGCAATAAAATTCCGGAGCTCCGGATTATCTTCCACGATTAAAATGCAGTCGGGAGCCTCACTATTGGGTTCTATGTCTGTGGTAATATAATGTTCCTCCTTTGTCGTTTTTAGAATAACAGGTTCTGTTTCCAACATCATTTCTTCGGCAAAATGAAGCTTTTCCCTGCTTATCGGTAATGCGATGTTGATGATCGTACCGGCGGCTTGCTCACTTCTAAAATCAAGCTTTCCGCGGTGTAGTTTTACCAACTCACTGACCATCGCCAGCCCAAGTCCTGTTCCCGGCTGGCTATCGTCCACTGTTCTGCGTACCTGATAAAATGGCGAAAACACATGCGGTACGTCTTCCCGGGCGATACCTATGCCTGTATCTGCCAGGGTAATGAGCATTTCAGAGTCGTCAGCATTGGCATGTATTGATAATGTCACATTTCCACCCGCCGGAGTAAACTTGAATGCATTGGAAAGTATGTTACTGATGATCTTTTCCAGTTTGTCCTTATCAAACCAGGCGTCGGGCCGGGCCATTTCAATATTGGCAGTGAATGTGATTTTCTTTGCCTCGGCCAGTGATTCAAAAGATGCCGTCAGTACACGAAGCCATTCCTGCAAATTGCCCTGCTGGATCTGAAGGCTCATCTTGCCCGCTTCCAATTTGGACAGATCCAGCAACTGATTGACAAGGTCAAGCAAGCGATTGGCATTTCTTCTCACCATTTTAAGATCCTTATGGTCATAAATGGAGGGATTGGGTGAATTCAGGATCTCTTCGATCGGGGCCAGAATAAGCGCAAGCGGGGTACGAAACTCGTGGGAGATATTGGCAAAAAAGCGGGATTTGAGCAGATCTGTCTCTTCCAGTTGATCGATCAGTGTCTTTTGCACTTCCAACAATTGCCTCGACTTGCGGTTGCGCGACTGCTGCAGGTAATAGATAATGACGGCCGCTATAAAAAGGAGCACAGAGCCAATGATCCAGAAGTTTTTAGAGGCTATCTGCCATCGCTTTTCTTGTTCCAGCAATTGGATTTTTTGCTCCCGTTTTTCCGATTTGAACTGTTCCTCGAGTTGAACAATCTGCTTGCTTTTTTCTTCGTTCAACAAACTGTTTCTCAGCTCATAATACTCATCAATGTACTGCTTTGCTTTGGGAAAGTTATTTTGTTTCATACTCAGCTCGACCAACTTGAGATACACTTTTTGTGTCCCGTTTTTAATACCGCTTTCCTGGTCGACTTTTAAAGATTGATGCAGATACATTTCCGATTCACGGTACTTGCCCATTTTTGTAAACATTTGGCCCATATTTGCCAATACTGTGGCCTCCACGTACCTGTTGCCGCTTTTTCTTGCGGCGAGTAGTGCTTCCTTAAGATATTTCTCCTGTAAAATCGTATTCTTTAATGAAGTGCCGTAAGTCGCGCCAATATTGGAAAGGATCACCGGCAGATAAAAAGACATAGAATGCTCCCGGGCGAGAGCAAGGCTTTGAAAAAACCGTTTAAGAGCTTCATAAGGCTTATCCTTCCGCATCTCAACGTCACCTAGGCCATTTAAAATCCTGGCCTGTAAGCCAAAGTTTTTAGAAATAATGGCATATTTCAAACCTTTGAGGTAATAATCTTCCGTCTTTTTCAGGTCTTCCAGATCTGTGTAAATGAACGCGAGCGTCCGGTAACTCTCTGCGAGCAGGCCTGGAAATTCATACTTTTCAGCAATAGCCTCAGCACCTAAGGCGTTCCTGACCGCCGCTTCATTCTGCCCCATCATCTGGTAATTCATCGCCAGCCAGATCTTCGCGGCTGCGATACCTTTATGA
Source organism: Dyadobacter sp. (assembly GCF_039919315.1). Classification (GTDB taxonomy): domain Bacteria; phylum Bacteroidota; class Bacteroidia; order Cytophagales; family Spirosomataceae; genus Dyadobacter. The sequence continues at coordinate 122,846 of NZ_JBDSFX010000018.1, forward strand.
AACGATAGTTTTTCAGCCAGTTTTAATGCAGCCTCAGCATTAATCTGGGCCTGCTTTTGATCCACGCCAAAATAAAAGCGGCTCAAACGGATGTATATGTCCACCCGGACTGTATCTTCTGCCTGGTGCAGATTCAACTCCTGCTTCAATGTATCAGCCTCGGTTTTTTGACCCAAAGCATCAACACCATTCAAACATCTGAAAAGCGTCAGGGCGACGAGAATACAATACTTTTTTTTGAAAAAAGTAAAAATCAAACTACGCATATCATTGGATCTGATTTCAGTAAAGTATGTTTTCCCGGTCTTGGGAAAACAATGTGAAAAGTTTCTTTTCTCCCAGGATGGTCTGGTTGAAAGAAGTCAAATCAGTGTGTGTAAGTGATGAAAAGAAACAGGGGATTGGATCGAAGTGCGAGGTGCCTGACGCTAATTTTCGAACAAAATAATGCAAGTTACCGCAACAAGCCAAAATCGTAACCAGACTTCGCGTGATGATACACCTGCTACCCAAAACCTATTTAAGTCACTAATGGTTAAAGGCTTAACACTTCCATTTCATACTGCCGCCCTAGCAGGTATGCAACAAATTTACCTGTAAATGCATCATAAGTACGGGTGTAAATCCCGCAAAAACCTGAATTTTGCATTTCGTTCACCGCCCCCCGAACAACTTCCCAAGACAGACGCTTGGATAACCCCATCATTCTGCATCAAGGCAATCAGGTACTTATTCAACTTCCATTTTTATGACACTTTTAAGAAAGGATTATCAGGCGTTCAGGGCCAGTTGTAATCAGTGTCTCACTGACATCGAACTGCCATTCCAGGTGAGTGAGGAGGAGCAAAACGCATTTTTAAGTTCCGTGAAAACGTTAGTGAGCAGCGAGCGATTTTCGTTCGTGGTCGATCTGCTTTCTTTCGAACTCACCAATTGCATCGGCCTCGAACGGTGGCTGGGTTACCCCACCACACGGTTTTCGATGTACGACTACCTCAAAGCGATCCATCCCAATTATGTGGGGCAATTAATGCAAATGGCCATCGCGACGCTAGAAGTCACCGGCCAGAACCCGGGTTTCTTTAAATTCATGGACCAGCGTATTATCGCGTGCCTTCCGATGCGCGAAAAAAATGGCCGCTACTGGTGGGTCAAGCGGGAATCCACATCATTCCAATACGATGCAAAGGGCAGGCTCACAGCTTACGCCAACCTTTTCACGATCGTGAAAGAGTACGACGGCGAATCAATGGCGCCGCGGTACAGCGATCTGGCCGGAAACAACAACAATGAACTGTACAATGTGTTCGTAGAGCGTTACCGTGAGCGGATACGGGAGCATCTGCCATTTACGAAAAGACAATTTGAAATCCTGAAAATTTACGCGCAAGGTACTGGTTGGACCAGCCTGCGTGTAGGGCAAAAGCTATCATTGAGCAAGCAAACGATCGATAAGCATAATCAGAGCATATTGACTGGTGCCAGGACTCAGTTCGCCAGGCTCTTCAATTCCGCTACGGAGGTCGCCTATTTTTTGAGGGAAGAAAAAATTCTGTGACCACACCCCATTGTAGGTATATTATCGGGAACAGAAGCGTCATAAACTTGCAGAACAATTAGCCATGCTTTATGAAAATTCTGTTTCTCTATTTAATGTCGCTCTTCCCTATTTCCGGGGACAATCCTGCTTCTTTCAACCTCAGCAACGGCGTCGAGGCGAAAGGGGAAGTAGGCCGCCAGCTGGAACGGTACCTTACTTATCCCAAAATCCTGAGGGATAAGAACAGGGCCGGAATAGTAGTCATCCGCTTCTATCTCACTGATGGCATTTCCATTGGACGGGTGAAGGTTTTTAGTGAAAACGAAGAACTGAATTCCGACCTGATCAGGCAACTGACCGGTAAAAAACTCCTTCTGAAATACAGCGATCCATTGTACCCCCATACCGTGAAGCTGTGTTTCAAAAGAGGTGAATAGAATTACACTTCATCAACAATCAAAAATCGCTTTTCTCCTTTCACTCCGGTTTAAGCGGATATGCTCTCCGGCCGTTGAGTTTTCCACACGGGGTGGGGGGCGAAAAGCAAAATTCATCACAAACCATTTATCATTAGCCATGAAAACAATGATCTGTTCACTACTAGCACGCATTTTATTTGATCAACCTGATTTTGATTTTTTGGAGTACTCGGGGCTGGATTTTGATGCTGGGGGTAAGTATCGTGTTGAGGAATAGCCTTTTGATAAAAAACGCGATTTTATTTTTGCGGGAGGGATTATGGGGATTTAGGAATATCGGGCAGAGCCTTTCCCTCTAATCCTCCCTGCACTAATCTTGAAAGGAATTGAGCAAATTCAGTAATATCTTGATTAACACTTGCTCTTTCTAATGCTTGCATATAGTTATTACGCTCTCCTAATGGAACTACTGTCCATGGATATCCGCCTGATGCAAGCATAGCATTCATCAAAAACCGGCCAATTCTTCCATTTCCGTCCATATACGGGTGAATGTAGACAAATATGAAATGTCCCAGAACAACCCTGACCGCGGCTTCCTTCTCCTGCCTTAGTAAATCAAAAAAAACAGGCATTGTATCTCGCACAGCGTCCCTGTTGAGAGGGACATGCATGGAACGACGTATATAAACTTGCCCATTACGATATCCGGCAAGGTCACTTGCTTTCAATAAACCGATAGCAACACTTGGTGAAAACAACTCTCTGTACCAAATACGATGGTCACTATCTAAAACATCGCCCGAATTGTTGCCGTCAAGAATTTTGGCAATGCTTTCTTTTACTGCCTGAAATGCCTGCCAGTATCCACGTGCAGCTAATGCATTTTTTTGATCATTATCGGCTTCGTTTCTTTCTGGGTTCCACTCTCCTTTACGCACGCCCTCAATTAATTCCGGAGTTACGCGGTATCCTTCGATGGAAAGTGAGTGATAAGCGTCTGTAACGAACACTTCATCTACATTTTTCAAATAGCTGTCAACATTTTTCGGAATTCCTGGTGGTTTGGGGAAATTCCGGATAACAACCTCGCGCATTTGTTCCCACATAAGCTTAATTCGATTAACGTACGGAGAAACTTCCCTGAATGAAAATACTGATTTAAGTTTTTCATTAAATGGATCATTTTCCCGAACATCGTATCCGGCCGCCTGCATGGTTTCTACAATTTCGTCTGCAATACGGTCATTCGCAATATTCCGGAATGCTCCGGCAAGGCGACCCGCGATGATACTATGCCCTCCGTCAAGCAAAATCGTAAGTAAGTCGGAGGCATCCCGAACCATGGATAAAGCAGTGCGGGCATCCATCGGATTTCTTGTAAAATATACCGGTGACGCGGCTACAAGTGCCGACGACAAAGAATATATCCTTAAACCTTCTGATTCCTGAATTTCATTCTTCGCAGGCAGTGAAAGCCTGATATCAAATATGGATGTATCGTAAGGTAAATTGAGGGTGTTATTGTGAGCATTGGGAGATCTAACCAGAAGCTGCCGGGGTACCATCCAGTTCGCTCCATAAATTGAAAGGGATTGTTCGGGCGACAATATCCAATCCTGGCCAAACTTATTATTTAAATATTCTGAACAAAAATCCCAAAATGAAGTGTACCAGCTAGTGCTATCACCTTTTACCTCATCGGGGCGAGAGGGCATATACCATCCCTTGATAATTTCTTGTATAAAGCCTGTCTTTAGTAATCGTTCCTTATGAGTCCGACTTAAATGCCTTGCCTGTATAATTGATAATTGCTGCTCACTTTGCAGCTTATGGAGTATTTCCAGTGAATCAGCTAATTTTTCTGACGGTGTCGCCATGATGCAATCTCGTTTTTAACGACGTACCAAATCTCGTTTATTTTGCTGTACTAAATCTCGTTTATTTTGTTGTACCAAATCTCGTTTATTTTGTTCAACATTCCAAAAGCTGGCATTGTTTAATGGATTAACAACTGAATTGGTAGATTAAATGCAGCTACATTCAAACGCAATCCCGTCCAGTCCTAATCCCTTCCTCTTCCAAACACTGCCTCAAAAAACCCTTCGCCGAAGTCTCCGAATAATCTTCCACAAAAAACTGCGCCGACCAGGCATCCGCGAACCTTACCACTGTTTCCAGCATGGGCTCTGTACCAGTCAAACTGATCACAAGTGCTGTAATGCGTACGATTTCTTCTCCCCCTTCATTGCGATCGCGGTGAAGACATACTTCGGTTTGTGTTTCGGGGACGGTGATGATTTTAAAATTCATAGTGTGTGTATTTTGATGTTAAAGAATTTAGGCGATAAAATGTATCCAGATAAAGGAAATAAATACACCTCAAAGACATTCATTCAAACTAAAAGATATTATCTAGCAAATATATGATTAACTCAATTTATCTAAAATTATCCTTTAAAGATATTTTTAACTTTTTAGATTAATTAAAAACCTAAAAATCACATAAATACCGAAAAATCATTTAAAACGCTTTTTATAACTTGTCTGTATGAAAACAGATAAGCGTGTATATAATCGCGTCAAAGCATATCTTGCCCTAAAACAGATCAAGAATAAGGTTCTTGCGGAGCATCTGGACGTTAGCCCGCAGACCGTATCCAAGTGGTGTACTAATTACAGTCAACCCTCCATTCCAGAATTGTATGAGATTGCTTTCTTCTTGAATATTGATGTAATAGATCTATTGGAACCGATGTCGTCGTTTACTGCACAAAAGTAAATTGGAATAACAGAATAGCACACAACTGATTCGTTGTATTTTATTGCCGACATGGAAAAGGATGTTCTACTAATACAGCTTGGTCTTAGAATACGAGAATTGCGGAAAATGAAAAATATCACGCAAGAGCAACTTGCGCATGCGATCGGTAAGAACCAGCAATCGATTCAAAGACTGGAAGCGGGCAAAATCAATCCATCCTTCTTTTATCTGCAAGAAATCGCCAAAGGCTTAGGTGTATCAATACATCAAATACTGGAAAATTTCTGACAGAATCGAGACTTCAATAATTTTCTGCCTGCTACTAAAATCAAAAAAACGGGTAAACGTTTATCAACACATGAGTCAAAAATCGAAAAAATGACCCACGTTAATTGGGAGCTGGGATGGAGCTCGTAATAGCACCTGTCATATTCGACCATACTTAATTTACAAATATTTTAGTACAGCTTTTAGCCAAAAATCCGAATTAAAAAAACCGTTAGTTCAGTTTTTAGCCATAGAACTAAACTAATTGATTTTTTAGTTTAGTTTTGGATACATTTTCTGAACTAAGTGACTTGTTAGTTAACTTTTAATCCGATGAAGGATTTCAAGGCTGGCGGATATGTAAGCCAAAGTTATTACAAAAGTTTTCAACCCGAAAACATAAACCGCGACTGGTTAGTAGATGATATGCAGCTACTTAGCCTCCTGAGCAAGGCTGACAGATCTCTTGGACGGCTGGATATGTATTCCGAATATGTCCACATCGACCTATACATTCGAATGCACATCGCGAAGGAAGCCACTCAATCGTCCAAGATCGAAGGTACACGAACCAATCTGGAAGAGGCTTTCCTCGAAAAGGACGAAATTTCAATGGAAAAGCGTGATGATTGGGAAGAAGTACAAAACTATATCAGCGCCATGAATGAGGCTGTCAAACAACTGCATACGCTTCCATTTTCGTCGCGGCTGATACGACAAACGCATAAAACTTTGCTTCAGGGCGTACGAGGCAGGCATAAGCAGCCCGGCGAATATCGCATCAGTCAAAACTGGATCGGCGGTGTTACTATCAACGATGCCGTATTTGTGCCGCCGGTGCATACTTCCATTGCTGACCTGATGTCTGACATTGAAAAATTCGCAAACGATGAGATCAATCCTTTACCCGACCTGCTCAAAATTGGGCTGATCCATTATCAATTTGAAACCATTCACCCGTTTCTGGATGGAAATGGCAGAGTTGGGAGACTGCTTATAACGCTTTACCTTGTAAACAAAGGAATATTGAAGCAGCCGATACTTTACCTATCGGACTATTTTGAGAGAAACAGAACTTTGTATTACGACAATCTAATGCGAGCCCGGACACACAATGATATCAATCAGTGGCTAAAATTTTTTCTGGTTGGGATCATTGAAATTTCAAAAACCGGGGTCAGTACTTTCGACGGAATTTTGCAATTGAAACGAAGTCTGGACATAAAAATCCAATCCTTCGGAAATCGCGCAAGTGATGCCAAGAAAATTGTCGAATATCTTTATGGTCAGCCTGTAATAGACGTGTCCAGGATTGAAAGCATTACCGGGAAATCGAAGGTTACCAATTATAAATTGCTTTCGGATTTCGAGAAGTTGGAGATACTACAAGAGATTTCGGGTGGGCAACGTAATAAGCTTTATATTTTTAAGGACTATCTGGACTTGTTTCGGTAAACCTAAAAAGTCAGTCAGCTTTCCGGCTGACTGACTTTTATAATTGAGATGACGTAAAGTATCCAGGACTTTCAAACTTCTACCTCGACAAAGCCGCATTTACATCAAGTCTTCCGCCTGTTACCGTTTTTCCAGCGAGAGAAGCCGTTGGGACTGCGCTTGATAAAATGGCATTCCTGATCTGCGCCACAGAAGCCCCCGGATGCGTGGATGCATACAGCGCAACAGCGCCGCTCACATGAGGAGTGGCCATGGAAGTTCCGTTGTAAGATGAGTAGGTGTTGAATGCAGTAGTAGAATTAATCGCAACACCCGGCGCACCGATATCAACAGTGGTCGCACCATATTGAGAGAAGCTTGCAAGGGCCCCGTTTTTGTCAATCGCCGCAACGGATATTACATTCGGCAAATTGTAATTTGCAGGATAGCTGGCAGTCACGTCATTATTGGTTCCAGCATTTCCCGCCGCCGCAATAAACATAATACCAGCATTGTTGGCACGACTAATGGCATCATAAAGTGCTTGCGAATAACCTCCGCCGCCCCACGAATTATTACTGGCAACAACGTTGAGGCCACGGTTTTTCAGATTTGTCAGGTAGTCGACTGCCTTAATCGCATTTGCCGTGGTACCGCCCCTTCTGCCCAGGAATTTGGCCGAAATAAGCGTTACATTCCAGTTAACCCCCACGACGCCCTGCGTATTCGATTTACCACCGATGGTACCCGACACGTGCGTGCCGTGGTCGTCCAGCGTTCCTTTGTTTCCGCCATCATAAATGGAAGCATCATTGTTAGCGAAATCCCAGCCGTTTGTATCATCCTTTAACCCGTTACCATCATTATCAACCCCATCCGCCGGATCTGCGGGATTCACCCAGATCTGTCCTGCCAGGTCGGGATGTGTAAGCTGAATTCCTTCATCGATAATACCGATATAAACAGATGCCGAACCGGTTTTGCCAGCGGCCCATGCGGCGGCGGCATTGCTGCCATACTGATTTGAAGGTGACGTGCCAGCACCATACATTCCCCACAACGACCCGTTTGTATAATACGGGTCCACGGGAGTAGCCGTGTGGTAATAAACAAAATTTGGCTCAGCAAAATCGACACCTTCGGATGCTTTGAGGTCTGCAATAGCCTCCGCCACTTTTTTGCCAACCTTGATCAATTGCACGCCCTGCTTTTTGCCAGCGCGTTCCATCGCTTTGGTAAGGATTTTCTCAATAGGCTGACCTTTTACCTTGTCCAGCGCTTTCAATTTGACTGCCTCCGTTGCGCTTTCGGAAAACTGAACAAGCAGCTCGCCCTCTACATACTCACTTTCAGCGCCAACACGCGCATTGTTGTCAGAACCGACAGGTGAAGAAGACGGATTGGAATCAATTCCGGTGTCTTTACAGCCAACCACGATTAGCGACATTGCAATGGCGGCTGCCATTGTACGGGAAGCAAAAGAAACATACATTTTGTTCATAGTGATTTGAAATTTGGGGTGCGATTATTGGGAATGAATATATTAAATAATCGACCTCTTATTGCTAAGCCTGTCGCACAAATTCTATAAAATTTCGAATTTATTCAACTCGTTAAAGCTTGCCCTGCACTATCGCTCATGACGTAAGTTGAATGCATCGCTACAATATCCGTGAGGAAGAAATTGCTAAATCGGCATGCTTCCATGCTTTTTCAAAGCGTTGCTTGGTTTGTTTGTATTTGTTTTTTTGACCGAGCTTTTCATAGGCACTCATCAATCCCCGCAATGACCAGCCGTTTTCGGGGTAAACTTTTAAATCTTCGTCATAAATGCGCGCCGCTTCCTGATATTTTTGAGCCTCCAGAAGCACTGCGCCTAAGTTTTGACGTACAGAAAAGGGCCATTCCGGTGGTTCGGCGTATTTCAATGAATCTTCATGGTTGACTGCCTCTTTTAATAGCGAAATTGCTTTTGCGTAATTTTTCTCTCTTGCATTTATTTCTCCTTCAAGTGTTTTTCCGGCGATCAGACATTCTCTCCAAGTGGGCGTTGCTTTTAATGCAGAATCGGCCAATAACGTTTTCATTTCGTCCAAATTCATTTTTGCAATGTCCAGTTTATTTTGGGATAGGTTGGCCATTCCCTGTGCGTAATGCCAGATAGTGGTTGGGTATTTTAAGTCTTTATCCGTTTTAGTGTTCAAAATTTGTTTCCACAAGCCCAATTTCACGGCCACATACCATTTGATGGAATAAAAGTTCTGGAACGGTACCCATGCCTTGTCCATCAGCAGCTTTTTATTGGTATGCGATACAATTTCCTGTGCAGCCCTCAATGCGGTTTTACTCTCGCCACCGAGTGTAGCGCAGGCAGCAACAAAATGATAATTGTGTGGATAATAGGCGGAGGGATACATGCCCTGCGCGTAGCAGGCTTCGGTGTACAAACTATCTGCACGGATTGCTTTTAAGTTGGTGACCACGCCATCGTGATAGCGGCCAGTACGTATGTAAGTATGGGCGGGCATGTGCACAAGATGCCCCGAACCAGGCACCAGGTCACGAAGCAAATCGGCACTTGCAAGCGAATTTTCCGGATGCTGAGAGGCCTCGATGGCGTGAATGTAAAAGTGATTGGCCCCAACGTGCCTGGGATCTTTTTGTAAACTTTTTCCAAGTACCGCGATGATTTCAGTAGTCCAGGGCTGCGCATTGCCATCTTTTTTCCAAAGGTCCCACGGGTGCAAATCCATCAGCGCCTCGGCAAATAGCGCGCCCACATTAGCATCGTTTTCATATTTCGAATAAACGTTTCGCATCGCAACGGCATAAGATGAGTCAAGAACAGGCCGGGCAATTGTTGTATCGCTATCATATCGACGACTTAGCGCTTCAATCAGATCCTTTTCTTTCTGCGTACAAGCATTTGAATAATTTTTTGCCTTTTTTACCGCAGCATATGCGCGTTGAAAATTGCCGCTTACCATCCCGGCATTGTAATTGGGTCCTAATACATAGGCAAAACCCCACCAGCACATGGCCGAGGTTGAATCCTGCCTGGTGGCTTCAAAAAAGGAGCGGGCCGCTTCGGCATGATTGAATCCATAGGCCAGCGTTAAGCCCTGGTTAAAATATTTTTGCGCTTCCATGCTTTTTGTAGTGATCGGATAATTCACGCCTTCTATTCCTTTTAGGAGGGGCGCTTTTTTACCCGAAGCATACCATTCTTGATCGGTCAGATCAGGAATGCCACAGACCGGAAAACTCTTCGAGAGTTGTCCTGCTTCAACTTTTTTATTTTTAGAATTACGATCACAAGATGCAAAAAGAATGCTCCCGCAGAGCATCAAAAAAAAGTATGTTCTCATATCCAAAAGATTTGAATGATTTACTTTCTATTTCTTAATTCTTATGATTTTCCCATTTGAATCCGTAAGATTGCTCCGCTCAATTAAAGCGATGAAATCCCCGCTTGGTAATTGCTTTATTGTTCTGATCCGGCCTTCTATTTTTAAACCAAAGGTCTTATCCGTAGCGCGATTGTATTTCATTAATCTCCTGAATGACAGGGAGCCAATCAAAAAATGATCATTCCACTCCGGGATATTTCCACCATCGACTTTTAGCATGCAAGCCGGCCCAATTGATTGTCCTCCATCGCTGGAAGGAACTGTCCAGTAATGTTCCGGCAATGTCGTAAACTTAGCGGCGGAGTCTTTTGAAATGATTGAAACGCCCACTCCATCATAATGAATGCCATACGAGAAAAGCGGCCAGCCGTAGTTCTTCCCTTTTTCAATGATATTAAACTCATCACCTCCCTTTGGACCATGCTCCGCGCCGAACAATGTTTTTGCCCCTTTATCATAATATAGACCCTGCACGTCTCTATGGCCATAAGTCCATATGGAGGTGGGAGATTTGAAGCCATTCAAAATCGGGTTATCGGAGGGAATTCTTCCATCGTCCATTAACCGGTGGATTTTTCCGCCTTCGGAATTCAGGTCCTGGGAAACTAATATGGGATGGTCTTTTGTAGAAAAAGCGGAACCGCCGACATTCAGAAAAAAATGTGTGTCATCTTCCCAAACAATCCGCATTCCATTTCCAAAAACATTTTGATTTTTGGTCGCAAATATGATCTCAAATCCATTGATCGCATTGTTCTGTATTTTACATCTGGCAACATTTGCAAAACAATCAACGGATACGTAAGAAAAATAGACCCAGGAATTGGTTGTGTAATTGGGATGAAGAGTAATGTCCATTAATCCCCCGTGGACTAATTCTGCTTTTCCTGTATGCACCAAAATGGCAACCATCGGCACTCCACTTACCTCAGTTAATTTACTATCTTGAAAATGGAATAATTTACCAATCCTGTCTGTGATAAAATATTCATTCTCATTGACTATGGCTATTCCATATGGGATTGAGAATCCTTCTGCTATGGTTGACACGGAAAAAGCGTCATTGCTTATCGGATAAGGCGACGGCGGAATAACGATTTCTTCTTTAATAATTTGACAAAATGCCGCCAGTTCAAAAAATAATGCGATCAAAATGGATGCGGCAAAAGAAATCTTGATTGAGTTCTTCATTTTGAATTTTATTAAGTGCATTGCTAATGAACCGACTTGAAATAAAGACTATTTTTTGCGGACTATTTCTGCTCGAGAAAAGATAAAATTCTGTAAATCAGCCACATCTCGTTCACCCAAATAACCTCCAAAATTGGACATACCATTCCCTGTCAGAGGCCCTTTTCGCACGATGGCCTGAAAATTTTCATTAATAAGAAATCGGGTGAGGGCAGCTGATTCGAGAAATGCCATGTAAAATGCCGGTTGAAGAGTTTAACTAAATCTACCCACATGTGTAACAGTCAGAAGCAAATACTCACAATAAAAGCCTTGTTCAAGCGCCAGTTTGGCGCTAAGGTGAGATCCAAAAATTTCGTTGAGTATACTGAAAGAGAAAGCGTTGAATCAACTGCAATTAATCCTTGGTCTGAGAGGCGATCATCGATACAAGCTTAGCAAAATAGATTTATACAAGCAAGAAAATAGCAAAAAAAACATTTGTAACCTATTGATTATTAATTAAATAACCCCATTCGGCCAAATTGTTTTAAAACCGCATCACTGACTCTTATAAGAGAAGATGCCGACATTTATACACTTATCCCAAAGCCGAAGCTCATCGCTTTGATGAGACCATATTTTAAGGTACTAAGGAGGATAGCCCGTTTGATGCCAATCAAGAGGACATTGTAGCTCTTTTGCGCAACTTCACGCCATTTAAGAAAGGGAAACGAAGTACGCTAGCGAGAAAGGTAACAGAGAATGTTCCGGAGGATTACATGCCTGAATCGCTGATTCTTGAGCTAAGGAAATTTCTTTCAAATAAATCCTAATCATCCGGGAAAGGGTGCCATAAGCAAGCATAGAAACAAAGCACTCAGGTAGAGCGTTTTGGAAAAATAGCACCAGACTAACAGTAAACGGTAACCATGCTTGATCCGGTATCCTAACGAATTTCATGTAATCGGTAATTCGTACTTCTTCCTCCGGCGTCCTCCTTTTCCAGCACACCCTGGTTGACAAGATCGAGAATATCTCTCAGAGCGGTGTCATTGGAGACCTTCGCAATTTTAGCCCATTTAGATGTATTAAGCTTTCCTTCAAAGCCATCCAGAAGTTTGTTTAGCATTAGTTTCTGACGCTCATTGATAACTTTGGAAGCAAAGAATTCCCAAGAGCGAGCTTTTGTCAATACGACATTCAAAATCGTGTCAGTTGCGCTTAAAGCTCTATCCAGGCAAGAAAGAAACCAAACCAACCATTCTGTGATATCCAGATTCCCCTTCTGTGTCTTTTCCAGAATTTCGTAATAGTATTTTCGTTCCAACTGGATTTGTGCAGACATACTGTAAAAGCGCTGAGCGCTATTGTCAGATCTTGCCAGCTGCAAATCTGCAATGGAACGGGCTATTCGGCCGTTACCGTCGTCGAAGGGGTGTATGGTCACAAACCATAAATGTGCGATCGCTGCTTTCAATACAGGATCCTGGTTTTGATCAGTATTGGACCAACTGATAAAAGTGTCCATTTCGGCAGGTACTTTTTCGGAAACAGGAGCTTCAAAATGAACCCTCTCGCGACCCATGGCACCTGAGACTACTTGCATAGGCCCGGTGGAATCATCACGCCATTGCCCTACTGTTATTTTATACATGCCGCTACGACTTGTTGGGAACAGTGCGGCGTGCCATCCAAATAACCGCACTTCGGAAAGAGGCTGTGTGTAATGCTGTGTAGCATCCAAAAGCATCTCCACAACACCATCCACATGTCGGTCAGCGGGTGTCAGTGCTCCGATATCCATTCCAAGCCTTCGCGCCAGGGAAGATCTTACCTGATCAACATTTAAAACTTCACCTTCTATTTCACTTGTTTTGAGCACATCCAGCGTTAATGTCTGCAATACGGCTTCCTCTCTGAGTGAAAAACCAAGACCTTCCATACGGCCTACTATTCGTCCTTGTTTGTGCCGAACAGTCCCCAGCAAATCTGAAATGACCGTTGCGTTCCAGGTAAAATGAGGCCATTGTCTTCTTTGATGGATATACATATTTTCACCGCATATTATGCGTTAAATGTATTAATTATTCGCCGCATTGTCAAAATATTTGTAGCATTGCATGCGGCGAATAACGGTGATATTTACCGCATCTTCTCAACTGACTCTTTAAACAAATCAGGAAGCTCAAATTAAAGTGACCTACGGGTACCAAAAAAGAGGGAAAGGGTCAGTTATCGCAGATTTTGCGACAACTGTAGCTGATTGTACGTGATGAACCGATTTTAACACCATAGATAAATTTAATGACCTGAATATCAAATAATTATTCTTAGACAAAAAGCACATAAATAGATATCCACACGTTACGGGTTGCCTTTGATTCTGTACAAAGGAGCTCTCCTTTCTTCACTATAAGTAGCTTACTGCTACTTGGCAGCTTTGGAACTTGCGCTGTTTGTTGCGGGTGAAAAGAAGAAAAATTACCAGTTATAACCTAATCACCGCTTTAACATTGTCGGTTTTAAGAATCAGGCAGGCTAAGTCAATCAAATTGCGTCCTACTCCAATTGCATGGTCGTACCATAGATTTTTAGTGATGTATACCTTGAATGACGCGCTTCTCTGGATTTCGTATCATGCTGATATATGAATAGTTATCGCCTTTTACAGACGTTGCCCGAAAGCCATGCTGAGTCAAAAAGACTACGATTTCACACGATTAATTGATCTGTTTTGCATTCATAGCTTTTTCTTTTTTCACCCGCAGTTGTTCCGTTCCGTTCCATTTTGCCTAAAAGAATCTGTTATTTGAATTGATTATTATCAAGTTCCATTTTAGTCAAATTTTTGAGCGAAAAATGTGGGACAACCAGAATATAAACCAAACAAAAAACCGCTCGACAATCTATTGATTATCAAGCGGCTAGCTTTGTATTCTGTGGTGATGGACGGAATCGAACCGCCGACACAAGGATTTTCAGTCCTTTGCTCTACCGACTGAGCTACATCACCAGGCTCAATTGGTTCCTTTCGGGAGTGCAAAAATAGAAACCTGTTTTGGCTTTACAAATTTTTTATAAAAATATTTCTCAATTTGTTTAATGTCCGATGCTATTTCGCTGATAACCTTTGTCTTAACAAATGGTCTTCCTTAATTAAATTTCAAAACCATTTGTACCACGGTACATTTTTCCCATATTTGTTTGTAGTATGCTTGCATACCAATATGGTTGCCCGTTTCAATTGATGTACACTACCATGGCCATAACCCAGCAAATCATTTTCATAGCAGTCCTCGGAGTAACCGCATGGTTAGTCTTTCAAAGGGTTGGCATTATTAAAAGGACCATCCTGCTGGGAAAAGATGAGGACCGGAAAGATCAACCCGGAAAACGCTTTGCTACTATGCTGCGCGTTGCTTTTGGTCAGAAAAAAATGTTCGACCGGCCAATTATCGGAATCCTTCACTTTGCTGTCTACGCGGGTTTTATACTGATCAATATCGAGGTACTGGAAATTGTGCTGGACGGTGTTTTAGGAACTCATAGACTGTTTGCGCCACTGCTGGGTTCTTTTTATCCATTTCTAATTGGCTTTTTTGAGCTGCTGGCCCTCGGTGTGATGCTGGCTTGCGGTATCTTCTTATTGAGGCGGACTGTCACGAAAGTGGAAAGACTACAACCTTCCCGGCATCGCGAAATGAATGGCTGGCCGCAGCTTGACGGTAAACTGATCCTCATTTTCGAAATTGTACTGATGTTTGCGATCCTGACCATGAATGCCGCAGATAGCGTCTTGCAGGATCTTGGGAGCGTGCATTATACGAGCTCCGGACCATTCTTTATCAGTCATGCATTGAACCCTATTTTTTCTGGTTGGAATGAAAGTACGTTAATCATTTATGAGCGTGTGGCCTGGTGGTTGCATATTGTCGGCATATTCGTATTTGCTGTCTACATGACTTATTCGAAGCACTTGCACATTGTTCTGGCCTTCCCTAACACCTATTTTTCCCGCCTCACACCAAAAGGAAAAATGAATAACATGCCTGAAATCACCAGCGAAGTGAAAATCATGCTTGGTCTTGAAACTCAGGCCGGAGATGCGCAGGCTGTTCCCGAACGTTTTGGAGCGAAGGATGTTCAGGATCTGAGTTGGAAGAATTTAATGGATGCCTACTCCTGCACGGAATGTGGGCGCTGTACGTCAGCTTGCCCCGCTAACCTGACGGGGAAAAAGCTATCGCCACGTAAAATCATGATGGATACCCGCGACCGCCTGGAAGACATTGGCAGAAATATGCAAGCTAATCAGGGTGAGTTTAAAGATGACGGTAAAAGCCTGATGGGCGATTACATTCTGGAAGAGGAAATTCTCGCGTGTACGAGCTGCAATGCCTGCGTACAGGAATGTCCGGTGCTGATTAACCCACTTGACATTATTTTACAGCTGCGCAGATATAAAATTATGGACGAGGCCCACGCCCCTGCTTCCTGGAATGCGATGTTCCAGAATCTGGATACGAATCAGGCCCCTTGGAAATTTTCTCCTGGTGACCGTTTCAACTGGGTTGACGGCTTAAATTCCAAAGCCGCTGAATAGGCTGCCTTTAAACATTCAAATGTTTGATTTTATGAAAGAAACCACATATACGGTCCCTACCATGGCTGAAATGGCCGCCAGCAATGAGTCTCCGGAAGTATTGTTCTGGGTAGGTTGCGCGGGGTCTTTTGATGACCGGTACAAAAAAGTCACCGTCGCTTTTGTCAAAATATTAAACAAGGCAGGGATCAAATTTGCAGTGCTGGGAACCGAAGAGAGTTGTACTGGCGACCCGGCCAGGCGCGCTGGGAATGAATTCACATTTCAAATGCTGGCAATGTCAAATATCCAGGTACTAGACATGTACGGCATCAAAAAAATCGTTACGGCCTGTCCGCATTGCTTCAATACGCTTAAAAATGAGTATCCCGAACTGGGTGGGAATTATGATGTCATGCATCATTCCGAGTATCTACAGCAACTTATCAACGAAGGCCGGGTACGTCTGGAAGGCGGTGAGATTTTTAAAGGAAAAAAAATAACATTCCACGATTCTTGCTATCTGGGTCGCGCCAATGATGTTTACGAAGCTCCAAGGAGTGTATTGGAAGCACTGGATGCTGATTTAGTAGAGATGAAACGCTGTCGGACGAAAGGGCTTTGCTGCGGCGCAGGTGGTGGGCAAATGTTCAAAGAACCGGAGCCGGGCAAAAAGGACATCAATGTGGAACGCATTGAGGAGGCTTTGGATACCGGTGCAAATACTATTGCCGTGGCCTGCCCGTTTTGTATGGTAATGATGACTGACGGCATCAAAAACAAAGAAAAGGAGGATTCTGTAAAAATTTATGACCTCGCGGAACTTGTAGCACAGGCTCAGGGATTGTAGTCCTACAGCTTTATTCTAAGAACTTAGTCCCGAGCATAGTTGTTTCCGTTTTACCATTTGTGACGTCATATTCTGGTATGACAATCCTTTAAGAAGCTCATTTCAATCATGTATATACCATTTAGTAATATCGATCTTCAGTCCCGTGTTTGGGTGTACCAGGCCAACAGGCCACTAACCAACGAAGAAACCGGGATTATCACAGAGACCCTCAAAGCTTCGCTGGATACTTGGGAAGCCCACGGGAAGTCACTAACTGCGTCGGGGAAGGTTTTTGAAAATCGTTTTGTAGTCATTGCCGTGGATGAGCGGGATGAATTACCAAGCGGATGCTCCATTGACAAATCGGTTCATTGGTTGCAGGAAATCGGCCAGAGAATGAGCATTGATTTCTTTGACCGTTCACTTGCCTACGTCGATGATCAGGATGAAGTCCAGACCATTCCGGTTCCTAAGATCAAACAGGCTGTGACAGATGAAATAATTTTGCCCTACACCACCATTTTTGACAATCAGGTTAGTACCAAGGCGCAATGGATGAAAAGATGGAAAATTCCAGCTTCTAATTCCTGGCTGAGCCGTTATTTCTCCGAACAGACAAGCTTATAATGCATAAAAAATTAGCTTTGCGATCCATATATCCGAACCTTTCATGAAGTTTACCCGGCTGGCCGTTGTTTCTCTATTTTGTCTGTTCTTATCAGGCTGCGATCAAAATGTGGTTTACAAAGCGCATGAAGACATTGATGACGGCCTCTGGTACATTAAAAATAAACCAACATTCAAGGTAGAAATTACAGATACGACGCAGGTTTACAACATTTACTATTTGCTGCGGAACACATTACAGTATCCTTACTACAACTTATACCTGACCAGAAACTTTACCGGACCTGATCAAAAAGTGATTTCTAATACGCTCGAAGAAGTGTACCTATCCAATGAAACCACCGGAAAACCCTATGGCCACGGTCTGGGGGACCTTTTTGATCACAAAATTCCTTTTCTGAAAGGTTATCGTTTCCCAAGATCCGGTACCTACACTTTTACGCTTTCCCAGTCCATGCGGCAGAATCCGCTTCCTTTCGTGATGAGCGTGGGAGTCAGCGTGGAAAAAGTGGTGGCCAAGTAACTAAGCCTCAGCGGCCGGTCCGGGAGTACTTCCGTCCGGTTTCTTACGCGGCTTGTTGCGGTACCGGCGATAAGGTTTTTTCTTGAATTCCTTTTCCACTACCCGCTCCCTGAATATTTCGGCATTCTCTTCTGCCACCTCATGAACAGGCTCTCCCAATAGAAATCCGTAAGGTTCCAGGCTAGGTATCGTGTCCAGAATTACTTTCAGGATCGCTGTCACCGGCAATGCGAGAATTAATCCGGACAGTCCCCACAATTGTCCTCCCAAAAACAAGGCTACAATGGCAGCAAGCGGGTTGACACTCACTTTGGAACCGACAATGTTTGGCGTAATAAAATTGCCTTCCAAAAACTGAACAAAACTCATAATACCAATTACTCCCACCGCATACCAGGACGAATCCATGGTCACAATGCTAAGCAATGCAGGAAGAATAGAGCCGATGAGTATACCTATATAAGGAATGAGGATTAAAAACCCGGCGAGAAACCCAAAAAATATCGCGTGGGGAACGCCCAAAATCAGCAACCCAATGCTATTCAGCACGCCTACTATCAAAATAACCAGAAATAATCCTGACAAATAGCTCCGGATCACTTCGTATATTTTTTTCAAAAGCAGGTTCAAATCTTCATTAGGAACGCTTCCGACTGCTTTGTGAACAAATCTTCTGAAAAAATCGCGGTAGAGCAGGAAGAAGAAAATGTACAACGGGATCAGAATGAATGTTGAAATCGCGCCAGTAGTAGTCACCAATGTGTTCAGCAAAATCGCCCTACCCTCGCTCAATGCATTGATCAGGTACTTTTTCCCTTCACTTACCTGCCGTGTACGGCTCACATTCAGGTACTTCTCCCCCATGGTCAATGTTTGATCCAAAATCGTTTCAGCCTTCTCGGTGATCCGGGGAAGCTCCTCTGCAAAACTGCCAATTTGCAAAGACACGACGTAGACCAGTACGACAATGACGATGAACAAAGTAAGTATGCTCAACAAAATCGAACCGATACGTGGAACCCTGTGCCTTTCCAGCCAGGCGCAGACCGGGTGCAAAAGAATGGCAAGCAAAATCGAAAACGCAAGCGGGATAATGGTCTCGCGGAGCACATATAAAATATAGACCGTCGAAATCAATGCGACGAGCGTACTCGCAAGCTTGATGTAAATGGGTGTTTCTTTATCTTTGTTTGGAAGAGGTCGTAACGTTGAATTCATGAATAAGTTGATATATCTGTGGTTTGCTGTCAAAACCGTTTTCTGCACCTGCCAGCCTGATCATCGCATCAACGATTTCAAGAAAGTGCGATCTCACTACAAAATTAAGAAAATAGGCAAGCTTCCAACTGTCGTGAATGAAAGTTCAGGCCTCGCCAAAGGCAGTAACAACGATTCTTTCTGGACTCACAATGATAGCGGGGGAAAACCTGAATTATATGAATTTGATCTGACCGGCAAGCTCATTTCAACAAAAAAAATACCGGGAGCCAACAATACCGACTGGGAAGATCTCGCCCAGGATCAGGCTGGTAACGTGTACATAGGCGACTTTGGTAACAATGCTGCGCCGCGAACCAGTTTTGATATTTACAAATGGGGCATTGATCAGCCGAATGCAGAGAAAATTACATTTAGTTACTTACAACAAAAAAATACTGCTTCCAAATCTACAACGCCGGTTTTCGATTGTGAATCATTTTTTTACAATCACAATAACCTTTACCTTTTTTCAAAAAACTGGGGAAAGGAGAAATCTGTTAAATTGTACCAGCTACCGGCAGGGAACGGCACTCATATACTCGCTCCGATAGACAGTATCCAGATTAATTCACAGGTTACTTCTGCCGATATCAGCCCGGACGGTAAAACTTTCGCATTACTTACTTATGGTAAAATCCTATTATTTGGTATTGAAAACAATGTAATCAATTTCAAAAAACCATTGGGCTGTTTCCGTCTGGTGAAGAAGCAAAATGAGGCACTTATTTTTTTGAACAATACCGATATGCTGGTTACCAATGAGCAGGGAGCAGTGTACCGGATTACTTATCATTGATATTATGTTTGTGTTAACAATATCCGAATTCATATAATGTGAACGTCACATCTACTAATTTCGAATCGCGTTTTAATCATAAAAACAATGAGCACCGCTAAATCTGCTGCATCAGCACCGAAAGTATTAGTAGTTGATGACGATTCTGATATTGTTGAACTCCTCGAATATAATTTAACCAAGGAAGGCTATTCAGTACTAACTGCTTCCAATGGCAAAAAAGCAATTGAAATTGCCAAGACTTTTATTCCTGATCTGATACTACTTGATATCATGATGCCTCAACTGGACGGTATCGAAACCGGCCGTATGTTGCGCCAAAATCCTGAGATCAAGAATACCTATATACTTTTTTTGACTGCCCGTTCAGAGGAATACTCTGAGGTCGCTGCGTTTGATGTTGGCGCGGACGATTACATTACCAAGCCCATTAAGCCCCGCGCTTTAATGAGCAGGATCAATGCATTGTTCAGAAGAGAGGCACAAAAGGCTGAATCAGGGGATACCATTGAGATACTGGACTTGTCGATTAACCGGAAAAATTATACGGTTACGCAGGCTGGTGAAAAATCGACGGTACTGCCCAAAAAGGAATTTGAACTGCTTTTCTTTTTGGCACAAACGCCTAATAAGGTGTTCAGCAGGGATGAGTTGCTTCAAAAAATATGGGGAGCCGACATTTATGTGCTCGAAAGGACTGTCGACGTGCATATCCGCAAGTTGCGTGAAAAATTGGGTGATACTTACATTAAGACTTTGAAAGGAGTTGGCTATATGTTCAGTAACGAGCGAGTGTAAGTTACTTTTGGAGCGTATCCTGAACGGCCTCGTCTTCCCTCCTTGCCTTATCTTTGTCTCTTTTTTTCCTGAATGCCAGTTTGATGTTCACTTCACCGTTTTCATCAATCGCACGCAGATAGATCTTTGAACCGTCTTTCTTCTCTTCATTATTAGGGTCTAGCACATAAGTAGAATCACGCTTTTTGAAGTTGCTGAGCGGTATCTGAATGTTGATGTCCGTTTTCTTGGCAAAACTGTAAATACCATCAATGTAGAGCGTGACTACATTGGACTCTATCTCCATCGGGGGTATCTCAATTTCTTGGCCGTTGAGTTTAAAATCATTGTGAATTGTGGCAAATTTCACTCGCTCGAAGTTCCGCTTTTTAAAAATCAAACGCTTCATCTTCATAAATGGCTCAAAATTTATAATATAGCCATTGATCAAATTAATCCGCAGCAAACCTTTCATGCTAGATGGTACCAGCTTCACATTGTTGTTCAGTCTGGACTCGAAATTAAAATCTGTGGTTAAAATTCCCTTTAAATTTTCATGCGTAAAGGTTTTTTGGCCAAAATTATCGAACGAGTAAAACACAGAATGCACGTCCGCATCCACAATTTTTCCCCGTATGAAAAGGTGTGGCAAACCAACTCCGGAATTATCCATCTCACCGGAAACCCGCACATTCCCACCTCCAAAAGCCTTCATTACGAAATACTCAATGCTCACTGCATTGTTCTTGATGGTAAACTGGCCTTTCACATCTTTGGCTGTAAAATGACGGTATTTTAACGTTTTGGAGTCGAGCTTAGCGACAATCTCCATTTTATCAATAGCATCATCCAACAGTTCCGAAAGCCGCAGTTTTTTTCTGGTAGTGTTCTTCCTGCTTGTTCTTTGAGCTAGTAAATTTTCCAGCCAATTGAGCTGCCAATTTGGAATATTAATGTCAACCTGTGCCCTTAGCGGTTTAGGAGAACCGAACAGGTAAGGTATTAAGTCAATTAACTTTCCCCTGACGTAAAGCATATTCTGACCATCAAAAAAATGAAGGTCAGGAAGTACCACCGCGGATTCATTGAATGTAAGGTCCCCTTTTATCTGCTTCAAATGAACCTGACGGGGGAGGTAATCCATTGAAATATTGTTCAGAGAAGCCTTTCCCCACAGCTTTCCATTGAAACGGTCTTTTACCGGGTCATAAAAGTTTTTAAGGCTTCCATTGAAATGAAAATCGATTTTCGCAGTCCCATTTTTAAACCGGTACTTAGCAGGGTCTAGCAGCTGCCCCAGGTTAGTGGAATCCGCTTCGATCCGGCCGTCTAACTTTGCCTTGGGATTCAGGAAATCGTTTACTACCAGTCCCAAACTAAAAGGAATCGTTTCAAACATACCGGTAATCTTCGGAGCCGTCAATCGGGAATTGGATGGACCTGACAATTTTGTAGTATCTCCCTGGTTAGTGAAAACGCCCTCGGCCTGCATATTGCGCATGACCCCAACCGGCAGGTTGTATTCAAACTTATCCGTGATGAAATAAACGTCAACTCTGGGCTGTTCCCCCGAAAGCTGGCCTTTTACCTTCACTTGTGTGTCCACATTTGTCTGAATACCGATTGAATCAATCTGCCTGGAAACCTTCGCCGTCAAAAGAGGCAGCGCGTTTTTAACGGCAATATTTTTGGCTTCAAAATTCAGAGTGAAAGTTCGGATGGTATCGGAAAAGTCAAATTCACCATTGATGCCAATCTTATCATGGGTAGCACTTTCTAGTATTGATGGGTAAATTTTTAGAGTCTTCGCCTCCTCGTCGTAGGCCAGTGCTACCGCCAGCGTCGTTTCCTGATTGACCAAAAACCCACCTTTCTTCGGTTTAAATGTAAGTCCATTGAAGTAAACGGAGCCATTTAGATTAGCATTGGTAGCAGAATCAGTGAGCGTGATAATATTGGTAACATCCCTGAAAATTGCGCCGTAGAATTTCTGTTTCACCGAATCACCGTAGCTGACGCCGAAGTTGATAAAGCGCAGATTACCCAGCTTTTCCATAATCGCACTATTACCGTCAGATTTTTTCTTGTCCTTTTTGTCTTTTTGAGACTTAAAAATACTGAGATTTGAGTAGCCATCTTTCTGCACAAACAGTCTGAGATTTCCGTTTTGCAGGATGAGGTTTTTGATTCTGATATCGCCTTTGTAAAAACCTTTGAGGTCGAGGGCTACGTGTATCTGCTCAGCTTCCAGGAAAGGCTTTTGATGAATTTGGTAGAGACTGTCCGTCAATTTAACACCGGAAAGCGTAAAATTAAGGCCCAAACCACCGTAAAAAGGGCGGAATTTAAAGTCCGCCACTTCCAATTTTCCGTTGAGATTTTCATTGACAACCTCTTGCACGTTGCGGAAAATCTTCTCTCTGTTCTTGTAAACCCAGAACTCCACTGCTCCAAACATGAATACGGCGCAAAGGGCAACGATACCAAAGATTTTAAGGACTCTTGCAAACATGAATTGAAAGGATTTAATGCAATTTACATTAATAACGTGCCAGCATATATTCCTCAGCAACCAAGTAAAGTATCTTAATGGTTTCCATTTTCGCTATTCCCGGCAAAAAATACTAGTTTTGCGCACTATTTTGGAATACTGAAATCTCGTTTTCAAAAATTATTTTGATCAAATGCTACTAAGCGAACAGGAAATATTAAGGCGTCAGAAGCGCGAAGAATTAATGCGGATGGGAATTGAACCTTATCCCACAGAAGAGTTTGCGGTCAATACTTATGCCGCCGACATCGTTAAAAACTACGAAAACAATAAGATTGACTATAAACATGTGACCATGGCCGGCAGGCTCATGGGTTTTCGCATTATGGGAAGCGCGGCTTTTGCCGAGTTTCAGGACAGTACCGGCCGCGTACAATTGTATTTCCGCCGTGACGATCTTTGCCCAGGTGAAGACAAAACGCTTTACAACACTGTTTTTAAAAAGCTGCTCGACATTGGTGACATTATTGGTGTTACCGGGTTTGTCTTTACTACGCAAACCGGCGAAATCTCTGTTCATGTCCAGGAGTTCAAGATTTTAAATAAATCGCTGCGCCCGTTGCCAGTTGTAAAACGCGACGAAGATGGCATTGTGCACGATGGTTTTACCGATCCGGAACTCAGGTATCGCCAGCGTTACGTGGACCTAATCGTGAACCCGGAAGTACGTGATATTTTTATCAAACGCGCCAGGATTATCACCACCATGCGCTCCTACTTCGATTCAAATGGATGGTTGGAAGTGGAGACTCCTGTGCTTCAATCCATTCATGGAGGTGCTGCTGCGAGACCTTTTACTACGCATCATAATGCCCTGGATCTAGGTCTATACTTGCGGATCGCTACTGAGCTGCATTTGAAACGACTAATCGTTGGCGGATTTGAAGGCGTTTACGAATTTGGAAAACTGTTCCGTAATGAAGGAATGGACCGTACGCACAATCCAGAGTTCACCACTGTGGAG
This sequence comes from Dyadobacter sp., assembly GCF_039919315.1. Classification (GTDB taxonomy): domain Bacteria; phylum Bacteroidota; class Bacteroidia; order Cytophagales; family Spirosomataceae; genus Dyadobacter. The sequence goes on from NZ_JBDSFX010000018.1 coordinate 146,765, forward strand.
CTATACGTTGCCTACAAAGATTACCTGTGGATGATGGAAATGACAGAGCAGGTTCTGGAAAAGGTGGCACTCGCGGTAAATGGTACTACCAAAGCAACTTTTGCAGATGTAGAACTGGATTTTGCTGGACCCTACCCGCGTTTAAGCATTACCGACGCCATACATCAATATACCGGCCTGGACGTGGATGGTTCTGACGAGGCCACGATTCGGGAACAATGCCGCGCCTGGGGCATGGAAGTAACTGATAGTATGGGTAAAGGAAAGCTGATCGATGAGATCTTTGGGGAAAAGGTCGAAAGCCACATTATCCAGCCGACATTCATCATCGACCATCCTGTGGAAATGTCACCGCTTACGAAAAAACACCGTACCAAAAAAGGCATGGTGGAGCGTTTCGAGCTTTTTGTGAATGGTAGGGAGATTGCAAATGCCTATTCCGAATTAAATGACCCGATCGAGCAACGCGAACGATTTGAGGATCAGCTTACATTGAAAGAGCGCGGCGATGATGAAGCCATGGAAATGGATGACGATTTCCTTCGCTCCCTGGAATACGGAATGCCACCTACGTCCGGTATCGGTATTGGAATTGACCGTTTGACAATGTTACTTACCAATAATTCCAGCATTCAGGAAGTCATTTTCTTCCCGCAAATGCGCCCCGAGAAGAAAGCGGAAGTTGCCAGAGAATCAGATTACGTGGACGCTGGAGTTCCGGCCGTGTGGATACCGGCCTTGCAGAAAATGAATATTCTGACGATCGAACAATTGAAAGCTGCTAGTCCGAACAAGATCTTTAATGACCTAGGCGGAATGCGTAAAAAGCTAAAAATAGAGGAGAAAATGCCGCTTTTGGACGATGTGAAAGTGTGGGTGGGATGATATAAAAATCAAAAATGCCGCTTCCAAGGGCGGCATTTTCAAATTCCTGCAAAAAAAATATAATTATATCTTTTTTACCTGCACAGCGTTTAGTCCTTTTTTACCCTCAACGACTTCGTATTCAACTTGGTCATTTTCACGGATAGTAAGTCCTCCCAATCCTGTCACATGGACAAAAATGTCTCTGTTTGTGTCGTCTTCAACGATGAAGCCGTATCCCTTAGCTTCATTGAAAAATTTTACAGTACCTGTTGGCATAATGGTTGAAATAAAAAAATTGAAATAAGGTGAAAATACAAGAAGATTGTAAGCGTTTCAGTGATAAGTCTAAATGGCGGTACCAAATAATTGAGGGAGGCTCAACGCATTAGCAGAAGAAATTTTGGCAATTTTCAACAAGGCATCTTGATTATAATGAACTACTTACAAAATCTTTAATCACAAAGAAACAAAAATTGTTTGTAAAACAATTTATTTGATTAAAGAATTTGAAAATTTAAGAGTTAGCGGTATTTTGCCGTTTCGACCTCCATTCAGTAAAAAATATTTTGCCGAATTGGTTATCCCGGCGAAAATCGTTAATTATGAGGTAATTATTCAAAAATAAGGTATGAACAGACTTCGGTATTACGTTGAGAATCAAATATTTGGAGTGTGCGCGAAGCTAGGTGAAAAGCTTAATTTCCCTGCCAGCAGCATCAGGAGATACTTTATATACGCTACCTTCATGACTTTCGGCTCACCGATTATCATTTACCTGATCCTGGCATTCTGGATGGAGCTGCACCAGCATTGGAGGAGGCATAACAGCCCTACGATTTGGGAGTTGTAGCAGATTTAATACCTGTTAGTTGATTGAAGCGGTGCTTTCCCAACACAAAATATTCCCATACTACACTACGGTAATATAGAGGCGCCCTGTAAGTAGTTCTTTTAGTGTTCTTTGTCAATGACGGAATCAAGGCGTAGAACGCAAAATGCGCCCTGATAATGGCTATTACGTCAGGCCAGGCGCCGGTTGCCATAAAACGTACACTTGATATTCCGTCCAGTACAAGCCTTATCAAAACCGTCTTCCATCTTCTTCCTTTAGGTAAGTTTTTGAAAAGCATAATGAGATTATTCCGATAATTCAGAAATGTTTTTCTCGGATTAGACTTGTGTAACGTTCCTCCGCCGACATGGTATACTACGGATTTACCGCAGTAAGTAATCCGGTATTGCATGTTGAGCAATCGCCAGCATAGATCGATTTCCTCCATATGGGCGAAAAACGATTCATCAAAGCCTTTCGCTTCGTGAAAAGCTGCTGCTCTTATAAAAAGACATGCGCCGGTTGCCCAAAAAACATCTTTTTCATCGTCATACTGCCCCAGATCCTCTTCCCGCGTATCAAAGATCCTGCCTCTGCAAAACGGGTAACCTAGATAATCCATATAACCACCGGCTGCACCGGCGTATTCGAAGTGGGTAGGAAGGTCGAATGCGCGTATTTTGGGTTGGCATGCGGCAATCTTAATGTCTGATTCCATAAACGAAATGACTGGTTCTATCCAGTTTTCCGTCACTTCAATATCAGAATTTAGAAGAATGTAGTAGTCCGAACTGATGCGATTTAATGCCTCGTTGTAGCCGCCTGCGTAACCTTTATTTTCGGAGATAATCAGGGTTTTTAGTCCAGGATATTGTTCGCTGAGCCACTCAATGGATTGATCGGTTGAGGCATTATCAGCCACCCAGATTTCGTAGCCCTGGGAATAGCGGATTATATTGGGGAGAAATTTTTCAAGATAATGCCGACCGTTATAATTCAATATTACAATCGCAACTGAGGAAGCCATTAATCAATCAGTTATTTCATGAAACTTCCTAAATCCAGACCTGGAATATTGGGAAGAACGCCATCTGTTGCTTTTTGTAAATGCTCTTTGATTTTCGGTTCAATGTTATCAAGTGCTTTATTGACTGCAGCAATGATAAGGTCCTGCAACATTTCCTTATCATCAGGATTCACCAGGTCTTTATCGATATCGAGGCCAATGACAATTTTCTGTCCATTAACAGTGGCTTTCACCATTCCGCCACCCGACTCAGCTGTTTGGGTGATTGTGACTAACTGGTCCTGAGCTTCTTTCATGCGAGACTGAAGGTCTTTCATTTTGCCCATGAGCCCCATCATGTCTGCCATATTTCCAAACATATTAGTACTTATTAAGTTTATGCTTTATAAAATTAATTTTACAGAAATGGTAACTACCGTAAAAGCATAAAAGTACCACTTTTTTCAACAGTTTGATTGATATCGTCGACGAATGTCATTTTGTAAACGTAGGATCCAACCGGCGCTTTGGCGCCATTAACATTACCGTCCCAGCTGTTTGCAATGTCGTCGGAATGAAATACAACTTCTCCCCAACGGTTCAGTACCGAGAAATTAAACGATTGTAACTGTGTAGATTTTGCTTCCAACACATCATTATATCCGTCACCATTAGGAGAAAAAGCCTGTGGTACAAAAACCCCTGCGCTTCTTTTGTAATTGATGATATTCGAGAGGCTTTCGAATGCGCCATTTGTCGACATTGCTCGGATCAGGAAATTATATTCAAGATCACTCTGCGCATTCAGTTTGACGGTATACTGGGTATTCATCTGAACCGGAATAATTTCTGCGCTTCCTGTGGATCCGGTCTGCATGACGTCATAACCACTTATACCCCCTAGCACAGGAAGTGGTGGTGTCCATGAAAGCGTTGTGAGGTTTTTTTGTAAAAGAATAGTACAAATCGGTTCAGACGGGGCTAGCTTCTGGCCACAGGAGTTTTCATAGCTTATCCGATAGCAATACGACTTGTCATTGGTTTTCACATCGATATCCGAATATTCACTTTGATTGAACAATGTGATGATCTTTTTAAAGGTGGTGGTGCCTGCATCCGCTTTTTCGATGGTCATGTTGTATGTTCCATTTCCACCTGAGCCCGGAACATTCGCTTTGATCAACACCAGACTAGCTCCTAAAACAGAAACAGAAGCCTCCTGAATTGGCTTCGGTGCTGTAATTTCTGCTTTAACCCCTACTGGTGCAGAAGTAGACACCACATCCCCTATTCTCGCAATAATTTGATATTCTGAATAACTTCCGCACTGAACATCTTTATCTGTGTAGGTGAGCTCAGAAATGGAGGTAAAGCTCTTGATAACCGTCCCGTCTCTTAAAAGGTCGTAGCCCGCAAAACCATCGGCATTGGGATACTGGCTCCATGTAAGCACATTTTCACCCTGGTCAGACGTCCCCGAGAGCGTCATGCTGCTGTATACTTTACTGTCACGGGTGCCCTGGCAAAGGTCCTCAGAGGATAGCTTTAAATTATAAACCTGTTTAACATTCTGATTCTTAATATCATAGGGCTGTACCCCACCTGACGATCGCTTTCCGTCCACCACATAATTTCCTCCATTCGGGGCATATTTGATTTCGGTGGGAATTCCGACAACACCTTGATAATTCAATCGCAATGTGCCATCTCCTCGCATTTCAACTGATTTTATTTCAATTTCGTTGAGCTGCGCTTGTTGAAATGATATCGGAAGTGATGCTACCTTTCCCCGATCACAAGATTTGCCGGAAGCGTAAACACCGGTTATGGACGCGGTAGGATTGCCGCTGGTGTTGGCATAATTGTGCTCCATTGTTAATGGCTCCCCCTTAGACCATGTTGACGTCTCCCCATCTCCCCATTTTATTTCAACCTGGTCATATGCCTTGGTAATCACATCATCGGTGAGTGTCAATACAACTTTTCCACCACCACAAGATGAATACTGAGCGACTACCGGTCTCGTTTCCAAAACAGTTATAGTTCTGCACGCATAAACTTTGCCGCTCGCAATTACTACCTGCTGCAGCATGATGAAACTTCCCGGATTGACGTAGGTGAACTGGGCAACTTCCTGAATTGCAGGATTGTTTGCACGTCCATCGTAAAACGCATTATAACCAGTTGCAAGCGCGTTAGGAATAGTGTTTGTGATTTTCACCGGAAGTGGCGCACAGCCTTCATAGCTATCCAAGGTAAAGCCGCCACCTCCAACTGAGCATAGCCCCTGAGCGTATGCTATTGGCCCTGAAAAACTTATTATAGTGAAAAATAATGATAGTAACCGTAATCTCATATGTGTGCAATATTAAACCATGACTCTTTTACAAAGACTACATTTACATTGAACGAAATGAAAAAGAATGTCGGGGCGATAAGACTTCAAAAATAGGTTATTCCAGGTTTATGAACTTGGCCTAACTATTAAACGGGAAATGCTGCGAAAGTATTATCCTGACTACTACGCCATTAAAAAAATCTATCTTATCAGTAAAAGACTTCCATTCTTCACCACTTTACTGCCGGAAGAAGCAGAGGCCTCTATCTTGTATAAGTAGTAACCGCCGGGCGCCTTTTCTCCTTTCATGCGGCCGTCCCAGCCTTCCGCAATATTATTGGACTGAAAGACAACTTCTCCCCACCGATTAAAAACCGACATTTTAAAGTCAGAAATGAAGTAGCCTTTTACTTCAAATCGCTCATTGTAAGCATCTCCATTTGGTGTAAATGCATCGGGCACCAGGATAATTGCTTCGCTTATGAAATTCAGTATATTCGAAAAACTCGTAAAATTTCCATTGCCAGAAATGGCCTTTATCCGAAAAGAAAAAGCCGATTGAGAGCTCAAATCCAATGTATGGCTGGTACCAAGTTGTTTAGGGATCGCATCTTCGATATTTCCTTTGTCATCCATTTGCAAAAGGTCATAAGACCCTACTGCATCCGTGAACGGCGCATCTGAATTCCAGACGATCTCCGGTGTATTGGTTCTTAATAGTATAGAGCATACCGGCGCATTATAATCCGGCGATTTCAATTTACATGCATTTTCGTAGGCAAACCGATAACAATAAGAGTTCTCTGAAGTATTGACATTCGCATCCTGAAACTGCAAAGTTTGATTGCCTGCCGGTGAAACTTGTTGAAAATCAGTATTTCCGAGCAGAGCACGCTCGACGATCAGGTTGTAAGTGCTGGTCAATCCTTCCCCTGAAACTTCCACCTTGGTCGTAATGGTGTTATCGTCCTCTACCGTAACACTCGCCGTATTAATGACGCCTGGTGCTGATGATTTTGGTTCAATATCAACAAAGCTCGAATAGGACCGGACATCATTTTCAATGATCGCTACGATTTCATATTTGTAGGTATTCCCGCATTTGACATCCTTATCGAGGTAAGAAAGCTGATCAGAGGAAGTGAATACAACTGCGCCGTCTCTTTTCAACTGATATTCAATGAGTTGATCGGTGTTAGGGTAATGTTCCCAGGCTACTGAAATAATCTCATCCAGCGAAAACGGGCCTTCCTTGATGATCAGGCTACTGACGATCGGACTTTCGATCATGTCATCACATATATCTTTTGAAGACAATTTGAACCTGTAAATCTGCTGAGGATTAAGGCCGTTAATTGTAACTGCCTGCGGTCCAGCCGATTGCCCTTTCTTGCCAGTAGACACAAACTGTCCATCTCCCTTATCTATCAGCACTTCTGTCGGTACGCCTTCCAAACCGTCATATATCAGCTTGACATCCCCCGACGAGAGCATCTCCACATTTCTGATGCGGACACTTGCAAGCGATTGCGAAGATTTGCCTGGGATTATTGACGTGCTAGTGCTTTGCGCGCACTGACCTCCATCATACTTTCCTGTAAGCCTTATGTCTGGTCTTTGGGTTGCACTGCTGTAAATATGAAAAATACTGCTGCCTCCCTTTTTCCAGTTCCAGACCTGAGTGCCATCTCCCCAGTTTATTTCAATAAAATCATAGGCCTCCGAAATGCTATCCAGAACCATATCCAACTGAACTTTGCCGCTTTTACACACAGTCACATTGGCCGTCGGAGCCCTGGTTTCTTTTACCACCACATCTTTACACTGACTAAAACCGGTACCACCGGCGCTCCCGAACTGCAGGATCGTGTAGGTACCTGCCAGCGTATAGGTATGAGAAGAGTCCTGAGTTGTCTCTTTAATGTCAGGTACCGTCGTTTGAGAGCGGTTGAAATTGTAAGCGTAGCTGATATTTTCCGCCTTGGCAACCTGATTTTTGATTGTCACGGTCAAAGGCGCGCATCCTTGAGAAGGAATGACCGTAAAGCCGCCCGTATTTCCGCAAAAGCCCTGGCCTAAAGCATCTTTCTGAAAAAGCAAAAATGTGCCCAACAAAAATGCGATCAGTAGCTTAATGTTCATATAATGTGTAAAATAGTCTCCGAATAATGCCTCTGCTTAGTGCAACAACCTTTTGAAACGCTTCAAGGAAATCCTTTGTTAAGATGCATGGAGGTTCAAAAATAGAACTTTCAATATTAACAATGTACCTTTGCAAGGTAAAAACGAGTTTTAGTTTAAAACTATTTTTCATCAATCCGATTAATGAGTAATAATAACAATCCGATCGCACTGGATTCCATAGAAGATGCCATCGAAGCCATAAAAAGAGGTGAACTGATCATTGTCGTTGACGACGAGGACCGGGAGAATGAGGGTGATTTTATTTGCGCTGCCGAGTTGGTTACCCCCGAAATTGTCAATTTTATGGCAAGAGAAGGCCGTGGACTGATTTGTGTTCCCATAACAGAAGAACGTTGCTCAGAACTGGAACTGGAAATGATGGTGGGTAATAATACAGCCCTGCACGAAACAGCTTTCACCGTTTCGGTGGATTTGCTCGGACATGGCTGCACTACCGGGATTTCTGCCAGCGACCGCTCGAAAACCATTCAGGCCCTGGTCAATGCGGATACTAAACCCGAAGATTTAGGCCGTCCTGGACATATTTTCCCTTTAAAAGCAAAAAAAGGTGGAGTACTTCGCCGCACGGGACATACCGAGGCAGCGATCGATTTCCCACGTCTGGCAGGATTGTCGCCAGCCGGCGTCCTTGTCGAAATTCTGAATGAAGATGGCTCCATGGCGCGTCTTCCTCAGCTACGGGAAATCGCCAATAGGTTTAATCTCAAACTGGTCAGTATCAAGGACCTGATCGAGTACCGCCTTCGTAAAGAATCCCTGATTAAAAGAGAAATTGGCGTAGATATGCCTACCAAGTGGGGGCATTTCGACCTGATCGCTTACCGTCAGATCAACACTGGAGATTTACATTTGGCACTCGTAAAAGGTACTTGGGAAAAAGACGAGCCTGTATTGGTTCGCGTACATTCTTCCTGTGTCACGGGTGATATTTTTGGCTCATGCCGCTGCGACTGTGGCCCTCAGCTTCATGCCGCGATGGAAATGGTCGACAAAGCCGGCAAGGGAGTGATCGTTTATATGAATCAGGAAGGCCGGGGGATCGGTTTACTCAATAAATTAAGGGCTTACAAATTACAGGAAATGGGGCGCGATACGGTCGAGGCCAACCTGGAACTGGGCTTTCCGATGGATGACAGGGACTATGGTGTAGGTGCTCAGATCATTCGCGATCTGGAAGTTACCAAACTGAAATTGATCACCAATAACCCTAAAAAACGTGCGGGTTTGATCGGTTATGGTTTGGAAATAGTAGATTCCGTAGCCGTTGAAATTCCTTCTAATCCTCACAATGAAAAGTACCTCTTGACAAAAAGAGATAAAATGGGTCACAATTTGAGCAACCTAACAATTCCCGTCAATAAAGGATGACAGTAGTTCAGATTGTAAAAACAGACGCTGATATATCGAAATGCCGCAGTGCCATCCAGGCGTTGCGGCCTTCTCTTTCCGACGATATTTACAACGAGGCAGTACAGAAAACCCTTGCGGATAACCGCCAAATCGTTTTTATCGAAGATAACAATGAGGCTGCGGCCATTGCGGTTTTTGAAACCGGCTACAACCTTTTCCGCGGAAAATATATCTACAT
>NZ_JBDSFX010000019.1:0-14698 GCF_039919315.1 Dyadobacter sp.
CCACCGCGAGATCAATCGCGCCAGATCGGGCCGGTTTGCCAGAACCCATTCGACGCGACGCTTGAACACAGGCATTTTGTCAAGATTCTGAGGATCAAGAATTTCCACAGCAAACAATGGTATCAACCCCACAATGGAGCGCACTTTCAACAGAATGCTCTGCCCGTTCGGAATGTGAATGACGTCATAGTAGAACTGATCTTCCTCATCCCAAAGACTGATAGAAGAGTTTTTCCCGCCGATCGACTCCATGGCACCGGCAATGTGCAGAAAGTGCTCAAAGAATTTGGAGGCCATATCCTGGTAAACAGGATGCACCAGGGCTATTTCGACCGAAATTCGCAGCATATTCAGCGTATACATCGCCATCCAGCCAGTAGCGTCCGCCTGCTGCAATTTTCCACCAAAAGGCATGGGGGTAGACCGGTCAAAAACACCGATATTATCCAGACCGAGGAAGCCTCCGCTGAAAATGTTGTTACCGGTATCGTCCTTCTGGTTAACCCACCAGGTGAAGTTCAGCAGCAGTTTGTGGAATATTTTTTCGAGAAATTCAATGTCCCCTACCCCGTTATTCTGCTCCCTGTCAATCTCATACACTTTCCACGTAGCCCAGCCGTGTACCGGCGGGTTTACATCTGAAAAATTCCACTCGTATGCGGGTATCTGCCCGTTAGGATGCATATAGTACTCTCGCAGGAGGATTTCAAGCTGTCTTTTTGCAAAGTCAGCATCAACCCGTGCCAGCGGAACACAGTGGAAAGCCAGATCCCAGGCGGCAAACCATGGGTACTCCCACTTGTCGGGCATCGAGATAATGTTGGCGGCATACAAATGTTTCCACCCTGAATTACGCCCCCATTTTCGTCCCTGATTAGGACCTGGCTGTGCAGGGTCACCTTTCAGCCACTCATACACATTATAGTAGTAAAACTGCTTGCTCCAAAGCATCCCGGCGTAAGCCTGGCGCTGAATAGAACGTAGATCTGCATCCGCTACATCTTTTTGCAAGTCGTGATAAAAATCATCTGCTTCCCGGATCCGCTTGGCAAAAAGATCTTCAAATCCACCAAAAGGCTCTGAAATAGAATGATTTACAAAGCGCATTCTAAAAGTAGCACTCTCACCAGCCTTAATGGTTTTGGTAAATCTTGCCGACGCCTTGGTGCCAATGTTGTTGGGGTTGACCGTACCTGATTTCTTACCGCTCACCACGTAATCATTGATCCCGTCTTTGGGATAGGCCGTGTTATTGGCTGTACCGTAAAGCTTCTTAAAATTTGTTTCATTTTCACAAAACAAAAGCTCGTCTGCACCGTCGAGGTAGAGGTTATACTTTCCGTGTTTGCGATGGGTAACTTCAATGAGCCGGTTGGAAATACCGTTCATGATCGGCTTGTAATTGAATGCCTCATAACCCCACGACCACGTATTCCGGAACATGATGGTAGGCAAAACAGTAATAGGAGCATCTTTTGGGCCACGATTAAAAACCGTCACTTTCATCATAATGTCCTCCTCGTCCGCCTTGGCGTGCTCAATAAAAATATCGAAATATTCGTCGTTATCGAACACACCCGTGTCCATGATTTCATACTCCGGATCCTCTTTCCCGCGGCGCCCGTTTTCCTGCCTGAGCTTGTCGTACGGGAATGCGTTCTGAGGATACTTGTATAGCATTTTGGTATAGGAATGTGTCGGCGTACTATCTAAATAGTAGTACATTTCCTTCACATCTTCACCGTGGTTTGATTCTCTGTTGGTCAACCCGAAAATCCTTTCTTTCAGGATTTTGTCGTTATGGTTCCAAAATCCAAAGGAGAGGCATATATGCTGCTTATTATCTGAAAATCCGCCGATGCCGTCCTCACCCCAACGATAGGCCTTTGAATACGCCATTTCATGGGTGATATAGTTCCAGGCATCCCCGTTGCCGCTATAATCCTCTCTAACCGTTCCCCACTGGCGTTCAGACAAATAAGGTCCCCACTTTTTCCATCCCTTATTATCCTTTTGAAGGCTTAATCTTACTTTCTCAGCGCCGTGTGCCATTAATATATCAATTTTCGAAAGGAATGAATTTCACTGTAAATCAACACAATTTAAAAAACCGGCTTTCAAAAACAGCATAAACCTGCATAAACTTGAAAAAATTTAAAAAGTCCGGGAGATCGGAACCGCGATAAGCAGTCACAATCTCAGACCATCTATTTTACGAAGATCGAACTAGTTGGATACCGGGATTAGGATTGAATCAAGGGTCGAATGAACCTCTACCTCATAGTTAACTTCCCCGGCATAAAAAGCTGTGGTAGGAGCTGCTTTCACCGAAGTTTCAGCAAGCAGCGGATGCCTTTCCGTGTGCAACAAAGCCTCCACGTCCGCCACGTACTCTTTAAACATCAGCGGATTAGTCAGTTTATAAAACTTCCCGTCGGCACCATGGAGTACTGGCACCGGCTTCACTTTCCCTTCTGCATTCAGGTGGCCATATTTCAGCCTGGCCGCAACATATTCCTCATCCGATTCGCCGAATACAATCAGTTCGGAAGGTTTTTCAAGGTCTCTGTTGAAATTAATTTTGTCGTCCAGTGAATCCAAAAGCCTTCTTTGCTCCCAGGTATTTTTACCCGAACGTATCCGCTCCCGAATAGACTGCCGTATCAGGTAAGTGAGCGCCTGCGTAACATTCAACCCAATCTCTGCCATTTGCTTGAAAATGAAAGAGGTAGGCGACATTCCCGGAATGGTATTCGGGTCGTGCAGCAGAATGGTGCCGTCTTCGGTTAGAAATCCGTCGATCCGAACGCAAACATTGATTCCCAGTTGTTCAAAAACGTGCGCGATAACCTGTTGTATTTCCTGGTTTTTTTCAAGCGTTGTATCTACCGGAATTCGCTTGCGACTAGCTCCGGGCTTATATTTTGCATTAAAATCAAAGACCTTCACCATTTTGATCACTTCGCTGGGAGGCAATGCCAATGGTTTTCCATCGTTGAACTGGATACATCCGCATGAGAATTCCTGGCCGTCGATAAATTCTTCTATTAAAACCTGATCCTCTCCATTGGAACTGCTGATGAAAGCATCCTCCTGACCATCATTGAAATAATTATCCAGTTTAGTGATCAGATCGGAAGGATGGTAAACAGTTTCCCCTGAAAATACCACAGGAAAACCTATACCTTCATCCAAATTAGCCACTTTCTGTCCCCACGCCTGCTTTTCCGCACTGTCGAGCGCTTTCCAGGTATTGACATCCAGCTCTATCTGAAAAAAGCATTGATTGATAGCTCCAATGAATTCTTCAAGAGAATCTTCCTTCACAATCGCCACGCCGATAGACGAACCCTGATGTGGGGCTTTGATAACCAGCGGCAGGCCGAGGTGTTTTTTAAGTACCTGAAAAAGAATAGGATACTCGCGGGGAACCCACTGACTGAATTTCAACGTCCAGCTTTTCTTCTGCTGACCATTCACCAGCGCGATCATTTCATTTTGTAATATTTTGTCAATACCGACAGCGGAACCCATTAAGCCCGGGCCGCTGTACGGAATTCTGTACCATTCCAGCAGGCCCTGTATCGCACCATCCTCACAATCAGGACCGTGCATGGCCAAAAAAGCGAATTCGAAATGTTGTTTAAATTCTGAGGGAGCTAACAATGTGCCTATCTCGGCGGGCAATGGTTGATCAGCCAGTTCCGGAAAGGATTCAATGTATGCTTTGAAGCCATGAAGCTGAGCACTTTTCAATGGATAAAACTCCCTGATCTCAGCGGAATACATCAACTCTTTTTCTAAAAGTATAAAACGCCCGAAGCTGTCCACAAACACCGGTACCGGCTCGAAAAGGGATTTATCCAGGTACTCAAAAGCTGTCTTACCACCCGCAAATGAAATTTCCCGTTCGCGGGAGGGGCCACCAAAAAAAATTCCGATACGCATATTTAAATATCCTGATTAATGGATTTAGATCATACCTGCAATATAAGGTACTAATTGAGATGAATCAATCTCTGCCAGAATTGCGGCGGGATTTTAAACACAAAAAGCAGCCTCCGTAATAGAAGACTGCTTTTTATCTAACTAAATATAAGTTTCAGACCGTATCAGGCCAGTTCCGGAACGTTCACGGAAACCACCTTACTAACATTTGGTACCGCTTTACGGATTGACTCTTCCAGACCTGCCCGGAACGTCATTGCGCTCATTGGACAGCTTTGGCACGATCCCTGCAATTCGAGTTTGACAACTAAATCGTCGGTTAATTCAACCAATTTCACGTCACCACCGTCTGCATGCAAATAAGGACGTACCGAATCGAGTGCCTGCTCGATTAGTTCAATTGTTTTTTCTTTTGAATCCATTGTTAAAAATCTATATGCTAAGATGCAAGATTATATTCTAAAAATCAAATCAATAATAGACTTCCACCTAAACCTGTATCTCTACCGGAAGGGTTTTTTCTCGGGTAGCATTGCGGATCGCGACCTGCTGGGCCAACGATTCGGCGGCATCCCGGAATGCATCGTTCACAATCGGATTCGAGTCCATGACCGCAGGACGTCCCTCATCTCCCGCTTCCCTGATCCCCTGTACCAGCGGTATCTGTCCAATCAGCGGGACATTAAATTTATCAGCCAGCGCTTGCCCACCACCTTTTCCAAAAATATGGTATTGATGATCCGGTAATTCCTCAGGCGTAAACCATGCCATATTTTCAATGATACCCAGAATCGGAACATTGATCTGCGGCTGACGGAACATGGACAAACCTTTAATAGCATCGGCCAGAGCCACTTTTTGCGGTGTGGTCACGATTACAGCACCGGTTACCGGCACGGTTTGCACCAAAGTCAGGTGAATGTCGCTTGTTCCGGGAGGCAGGTCGATTAAAAGATAATCCAGATCGCCCCAATCGGTATCGCCGAAAAACTGCTTCAATGCCTGGCTGGCCATGGGACCCCTCCATACCACCGCGCTATCGGCCGGCGTGAGGAAACCTATGGATATCATTTTGATCCCGTACTGATGGATCGGATTGATATAATTCTTCCCGTCTTTGGGTGTAATGGTCGGTTGCATATTTTCCGCCCCGAACATAAGCGGTATCGACGGCCCTGATATGTCTGCATCAATGATACCCACTTTCGCTCCTGAACGATGCAAGGCCATTGCCAGGTTGGCGGTAACTGTCGATTTCCCTACCCCTCCTTTTCCTGATGATATCGCGATTACATTTTTAACTCCCGGGATCAGCGGCCCATTCTGCCGAGTCGAAGTAACATTGGCCGTAAGCTTGATAACGACTTCCACATCCGGACTCAAATGCTCATGGATAGCCGCTTCACAATTCCTTTTGATCAATTCTTTCAACGGGCAGGCTGGCGTGGTCAATACAACTGTAAAACGCACCTGATTAACCCCAATCTCAATATCCTGAATCATTCCCAGCGTCACCAGATCCTTTTTCAGGTCAGGTTCCTCCACGGTACTCAATGCCTGTAAAACTTTTTCTTTATTGATTGTAAATTCTCCCATTATACCTTTTACGTACTTTGTCTTAATTCTGTTCAACACCAAATGTGCTCAATGAGTTTGTTACGAAACAGGAAATTCTCTGATTCTCTTTTCAATTTCTTCCAATTCAGCAGACACGTCCATATTTCGGGAAAGCGCATTCAGCTTGCTCCATAACGATTTGAGTAGTTTCAGCTGGCTTTTTGTAAACCCGTGCAATGGCCGGTGCCCGATTGTTTGCTTCACCGCATCCCATTCCTTCATGAATGCCTGCGCATCGGTATCGATAAATGCTGCCCCAAAACCATTGAAAATATACTGCTGCGCAATTTTGTTCGGATGTATCATATCCTCCTCGTAAAACCTGTAATCGCGCAATTCGTCGATCATGATCTCATAGGAAGGAAAATATTCCACCTGCTTATACTTTTCGCTAAGCTTGTGACAAACCAGTCGCAATGTTGACTTACTTACCTGGTTCAATGGCAATGAATCACGCGTATGGCGTACGGGGCTCACGGTCATCACTATGCGAAGGTCCCTCTTGAAAGTCTGTAATTTCTGGATCAATTGCTCCCAGGCAATGCTGATCTGATCGGGGTGCAGCAGCTCTTTTATAAATTTCTCTCCCGGAAGTTTGTGACAATTACCAATGATCTGGTTTGTCTGGCGGTGGCGGTAAGCGTAAGCGGTGCCGAACGTAATAACGAGCACATCGGCTTGTTTCAAAAACCGTCTAATGTCAGTTAATTTGTCCGTAATGCTAGTTTCCAGTTCGTTTTTATCCTGACTCCATTGCGACGAATGAAAATCGTGATGCAACCAGATCTGGTCAGGATTCTGTAAATATAATGCCTGATTCGGTGCCTTATCTTCAATGGCTGTATCCAATATTTTACTGATAGCCAGTGGATTAAAGACAGTACCGAGCGGGTTATTAAGCACTTCAAATTTATAATCTCCTAGCTGCGAGCCCAGTACTTCCGCAAAACATGAGCCGATTGTCATTATTTTGGAATGGTGGCTGATCTTCCATTCGGACGGTGTAATACTAACTTCGGTACTTAACTTGATTTCCTTCATTCATCTCCCAATAGGTCCTCTGCAAAATTAGCATGATTTGTTCGGCCTAGCACCCTACCCATTTCGTCTCTCCCGGAAAAACACTATGTTTGATTAAAATTACACACACTTATTCTCCTAAAATGAACGAGCATTCCTACCCCTTTACGCTTTCGCGTCGAGAATTTTGTTATGAATTTGTTAGTGTTAGTGCTGAGAAAGAAGTAAAAAAGGTTGTTAAATTAAGTCAAACAAACTTGCCAAATGTTTACAATCTCGCATTGTTTGATGAACTTGATACTGGTAAATTATGTGATATGGCCGAGAGCAACAACAATGACTTGAAGACCATTCTCGCAACCGTCATAAAAATAATTGAAGATTTTTTAGATAGGTCCCCTAAATGTTTTGTCGCCTTTCGAGGTAGTGATCAGCGTCGCCAAAGGCTTTACAGAATTGTTATAGCGAGGGAATTGTCTGAAATTATCGAAAATTTTGAGGTCTTTGGAGGAATTGAAACTCAAATTTTTTTATTCAAACCTAATGTAGATTATGAATTTTATCTGATATCAAAACATGAAAACTAAAAAAGACTATCAATCAGCGCCTAGACTTACAGGTGAACAGATCGTGGATAAAAAATTAAAGGAAATGAATGAGCTCCTTTCGAAGGTTGATCTTTCCAAATTACCTACCAGACAGACTAGCAATCAGAAATGAGAAATCTTTCTTTAATAGTCAATGGTATAATTTTGACTATTTTGGCTGGTACTCAGGCTTGCTCGCAACCTTCTGAACCAACTGCCAAAATTGAACAGAAAATTTACGAATTCAGCACCACCCCATCCTGGCAGGATGAATTCAATACTCCCGGTAAGCCCGAAGCTGCCAAATGGGGCTACGACATGGGCGATCATGGCTGGGGCAATCATGAACTGGAAGATTACACCGACAAAATCGCTAATGCCAAAGTGGAGGGCGGGAACCTCATTATCACTGCCATCAAAGAAAAGTCCGGCAAGCTGGAACATAGCTCCGCACGTTTGGTATCGAAAGGAAAAGGCGATTTTCTGTATGGAAAATTTGAAATTAAAGCCAAATTACCAAAAGGGAGAGGTACCTGGCCTGCCATATGGATGCTGGCTAGTGGAAATGGGTACGGCAACAAGGGCTGGCCGGATAATGGTGAAATCGACATCATGGAGCATGTAGGCTTCGATCATGGCAAAGTCCACGGCAATGTTCATACCAAGGCTTTCAACCATACGATCGGCACTAACAAAGGGAATAATATCATTGTCGACAACGTCTCAGAAGAATTTCACATTTACTCCTGCGAGTGGACACCTGATTCAGTTTCTATTCTGGTGGACGGGAAATCTTATTTTACATTCAAAAAAGAAGCCGGTTACCAATGGCAGCAATGGCCTTTCGACAAACCTTTTCATTTAATTTTAAATATAGCTGTCGGAGGTGACTGGGGAGGGCAAAAGGGCGTGGATGACAGCATTTTCCCTCAAAAAATGGAGGTCGATTACGTTCGCGTTTACCCGCTTGTCGAGAAAAAGTAACTTTGAAATTCCAGTGCATGGGAGTATCTTGCGCCATGGATCATTTCGTTGTTTCGGCCAGGAAGTATCGTCCCGTCACCTTTGATTCGGTGGTTGGCCAATCACACATCACTACCACATTAAAAAACGCAATTCGCACCAATCACCTCGCGCAAGCCTTTCTTTTTTGCGGTCCGAGAGGTGTGGGAAAAACTACATGTGCGCGAATTTTAGCCAAAACAATTAACTGCCAGAACCTTGGGGACGATGTAGAAGCGTGCGGCGAATGTGAATCCTGTGTCAGCTTTCAAAACAATGCATCTTTCAACATTCACGAGCTGGATGCTGCTTCCAATAACTCAGTCGAAGATATCCGTAACCTCATCGACCAGGTTCGTTATCCTCCCCAGACTGGAAAATATAAAATTTACATCATTGATGAGGTTCACATGCTTTCTCAGGCTGCATTCAATGCATTCCTGAAAACATTGGAGGAACCGCCGGGTTATGCCATTTTCATCTTGGCAACAACTGAAAAACATAAAATTCTGCCGACCATTCTTTCCCGGTGTCAGATCTTTGATTTTAATAGAATACAGCCGAAAGATATTGCTTACCACCTGGCGGATATCGCTAAAAAAGAGGGCATTGAAACTGAAAAAGAGGCACTGGAACTGATCGGACAAAAAGCAGACGGTGGTCTTCGTGACGCGCTTTCCATGTTCGATTTGAATGTCACTTTTTCAACCAATAATCATCTTACCTATGCAGCGGTACTCGAAAACCTGCATATACTGGACTATGATTATTACTTCAAAATCACCGACGCATTGACCGCAGGCAGCATAGCCCGGTCATTGGTATTGTTTGACGAGATCTTACGCAAAGGCTTTGACGGACATTTGTTCGTGGTAGGGTTACTGGAACATTTCAGGAATTTGCTGGTTGGGAAAGATCCTATTACTGTGACGCTTTTGCAGGTTTCAGAGTCAGCCGAACGCAAATATCAGGAACAGTCTGCGATGGCGGATATGAGTTTCCTACTGTCCGCGCTCAGTATTGCCAGCCAATGTGACATCAATTACAAATCAGCCAAAAACCAGCGTTTGCACGTCGAGCTTTGTCTCATGAAGCTCGCCAATTTGCCAAATGTTCTTCAACTTAATTCACTTGCGGCCGTTGATGAAACGGCAAAAAAAAAAGTTGAGCCACAACAACAGCCATTAAATTCGCAACATTCTGCTCCTGTTACGCCGCAATCGAATGGTGCTTCCAGTAACGGAAATGCTTACGTACCGCCGCCACAGCCCACACCGATTGCCCCTGCTGCACCTTCAAGGCTGAAAACCACAATTCCGCTCACTGCTACCGCTCCGGTAGCCAGCCAATCGGTTAAGGAAACCGTTACAACCCAAAACGATTACGCCGCCGCAGCCACCGCTAATGTCAAAAAAGAGGTTTTGACCTTTGAAACGCTCCAAAGGCTTTGGTACGAATTCGCAGAAAAGAGACAACAGGCCGGAAACTCGACTACCGAAGAAATTACATTAAGGAGGGAATTCAAACTCGAAGGTACCACCATTGAAATCGCGCTCGACAACACGCACCAGCTGGAAGCGATCCAGAATATGCGTTACGATCTGCTGGGTTTTCTAAAAAGTCGTATCGATGCCCCTAAATTGGATGTTAACCCCAGAGTAGCACCCCAGGAAGTAAACCGGCTTCCTTATACTCCTGCCGAGAAATTTAATTATATGGCTGAAAAGAACCCCTATCTGCTGGAATTGAAGCAGGCACTGGGATTGGATGTAGATTTCTAACGATTTTTCGCTTCTTCCAAAAACCGCTGATGTAATTGCAAAACTTGTGGGATCAAAGCAGAGGTTTCGTCATTCGTAATCATGAAATCTGCGATTTCTTTTCGGACTTCATCCGAAACCTGGCGTTTCATAATCGCCCTGATTTCCGGCTCGCTGCGATTATCCCTTTGCAGAATCCTTTTCACTCTGAGATCTTCCGGGGACTCCACCATGATCACATAATCCAGTGCATTGCCCTGCCCTGCCGCCTTCATAATGGCTGCTTCTTTGAGTACATAAGGGGAATTTGCATGGTGAGCAACCCAAAGTTGCGTATCCCGCATTACGACGGGGTGGATAATGGCATTCAGGCTGTTGAGCAATTCCGCATCCTTGAAAACCACCGAGGCCACAAACGAAGTATTATATAGACCTTCCGAATCGTATGCCTCGTTGCCAAGCAATGCTGTTACTTTTTCCCTTATCCCGCTATCATGATTGGTAAGCCATTTGGCACGGGAGTCGGCATAGTAAACCGGAATTTCGAGGCAGGCAAATACCTGACAGACCATGCTTTTGCCGGAACCAATACCGCCGGTAACCCCTATTTGAAGTGGAAGTGACATGGATTCAGGGAGATATGGTTTAGCTACTGGGGAGCATCATTGAGATACTGTGCAACTTCAAAACTGACATACACGTCCCGATGGCTCACTTCTACCAACGGAGAAACTGGTAATGGAATAGGCAGGCTTTCGTCGAAATTATTCTGAATTTTCGGAACGGGGATCGAAATGCGAATGGTATCAGGATAAGTGCGGATCAATGACACAGGTCCGTCCACCGAGATCAGCGATGGGGACACATTGATAATGCTTGAAATTACATACCCGTCGCGGATGTTAATACTGGCACTATCCACCCGGATCGGAATGATTTTCCTGATCTTGCTCTCGAAATTGAGTTCAAATGTATCCGCGATGACGTAGTTGACATGCAGATTAGGGAAAAGCTCTGTGATCTGGTCCGTCAGGGTTGTTGAATTGATAAAGCTTGCTTCATTAGGATTCAAAACCTTGTATACGACCGGATTAGCATTAAAATTGAGCCATGATTTTTGAAGTAAGGTCCAACCGTCACCCGATACATTTACTGAAATTCTCTTGGGCAGCGGCTGCATGGGAACGAATGCGGAATTATCGTACTCAATTTCCAGCGGGTAATTCAGCTTGATTGAATAGTTATCCTTATTCAACACATTCATTAACCAAAAAAAAGAGGCGGCCAAAATGCATACGAAGAATGTTTTGATCCTGTTCTGGCCTGACGGTACGTTACTCACAGCAAATTAAAATGGGCATACATCCGAAGATGTATGCTGTTCATAAATTATTTATTCATTACTAAACAGCGATCTCAAAGTAACGAACAAATATTCATTACGAGAATTTATCCTGCAATAGTACGCGAGATAGCTGATTTATCAACTGTTAACTTTACTCCTTTATCCAGTTCCAATGTAACTGTCGCTTCTTCAACCGTATAAATGCGGGCATGAACCCCTCCGATCGTAACCACCTGATCGCCTTTTTTAAGATTATTAAGCAGTTCTTTCTGATCTTTTTGCTTTTTCTGCTGCGGGCGTATCATGAAAAAATAAAACACGCCGATGATACCGACCCACATCACAACCTGGTAGATCATACCTTGTGAGCCGCTTGCTCCTGCTTGTGCTAATAACGAAAAATTCATTGTAGAGATAGATTAGAAAGTTTATTTTGTTGGTGTGGAATTGACGATTCCTTTGAGCCTCAGCTCCGAGTAAGCTGGCTCCGTGTTGGCATAAACCGTAATGGTTTTCACCTGCGGCCCCGACTTGTGCTTGCTGTCAAAACGTACTTTAATGCTCGATGTCTGTTTCGGACCGATTGGCTCTTTGGGCCATTCTGGCGTGGTACAGCCACAAGAAGAGGTAATGTTGTTCAGGATCAGCGGATATGCTCCATCATTGCGAAATTTGAAATTATGTTCAACAATGGCTCCCTCCTGAATCGTACCAAAATCAAAAGAGGCGCTATCAATCAAAGCAAAAACAGGCATTTTTGAATCTGCCTGTTTCGCTTCATTGTTATCTTCTTTTTTGGAGCAACCGGAAAAAACCAATGCGATTCCTAACAAAACACAAATGGATATTTTTTTCATATCGGTAATTAATTGGACTGACCTTTGATCTGAGCCATCAGGCGGTCTACATCTTCGAGCAGCTTTTCCGCCTTTTCACGGGCATCACTAACAACGCGCTCGCCTTCCGTTCTGGCAAAACTGTCAGGTTGGTCTTTCTTATCAACCATATCCTGAATCACACCTTCCAATTTCTCTCTGTATTTGGACAATCTGTAAGTCAGCTGGGTACGAAGAACTTTCCCTTTGTCGGGTGCATAAAGAATCCCCAATGCAGCGCCTGTGACACAACCTGTCACAAATGCGATTAAACTATTACTGGTTTTACTCATGATTTGTTAAGTTTTAGCTGTTGCTGCGGCCATCAGCCTTTTTGATATTGTTTAGTTCTCAAAAATTATTCCATGCTGTAAAACCTGTATAACTTTCAAAAGCTATTATTTATTATCAATCAATCCGCGCCCGCTCTTTCTGATCACTCCTTCTTTCGCCAGCTTCACAGAAAGCACGTCCAGGACGCCATTTACAAACTTACCACTTTTTGGGGTACTGTACCTTTTTGCAATTTCAATAAACTCGTTAATCGTCACTTTCACTGGAATACCCGGAAAATGGATCAATTCCGCCAATGCAGTTTTCAGTATAATCAAATCTACAAGAGCAACCCTTTCCAGTTCCCAGTTTTTAAGCTGATCGTCGAGATACATATCGTATTGATCACTTTCAGCGACCACGATCCGGCATAACTCTTCAACGAAGAACCGGTCTTCTTCCCAATCCTTGGTCAGAGGGGCCAGATGAAAAGTTTCACTGCTATCTGCTGATTTCAATGTTTTAATAGCCAAGCTGCGGATCAGTTCGTTATGATCGCTCCAATAGAGGTCACGCTGCTCGAAATAATCCAGCGGAACTTCGTGCTTTAAGATAACCTGTCTTAAAATATATTGAACAATGGCCTGATCCTCTTCCGGTGTGTGCGAAGTTTGTCTGCAATAAGCTTCGTACTCCGCATCTTTCCTTAGCGCTTCACGATATGTTTTCCTCACGAGGTTCATTTCGTTACTCCAGTTGATGCCGTTCCTGATAATCTCTTCTTCGAGATTCTTATCCTCTATTAGCACCCGCAAAACTCTGTTTGTGTCTAATCCTGAGTCCTTTGGAAAAGGAAATTCAGGATCGTCATATCTTCTTTCACGGTCAATTTTTGACTGATGCGCCATTTCAATGATCATTGAAAGAACCCGTACAAAATCTACATGGATCGACTCTGTTTCATTCAATACCCTCCTTACCATTTTCTCTCCATCCGTAGCAGTTTGCCGACTGTAGGCCTGAAATGCGCTGCGGGCAACTTTTATAACTCGCTCCGGAAGTTCCTCATCCTCATTGAGTTTTCCATGCTTAATGAATTCATCCAGCGCAATTCCTGCCAGACGTTTCATTTCCGCCAATTTCTGCCGGTCCTGAAATTGCATGGAGTTGAGATCCGGTGCAAAAGCCTCATCAATGTGATCTAATGCGAGCAAACGGTTGGCGTCTGTCGTTAGTTGTCTTGCGTAAAGCGCCTGGACCGCCTTGGTTCTTAATAATCTTCTATTCAGCATAAGCCCGAACACTAATTGGATAAAAGGTACAGTAAATCAAAGAACGTTTTTGCATGTATAGCAAGGTTATTCATTTAGTATACCCCGCATTTGTTTTAAAATTGACCGCAAAATTAGACTATTTTGTTTAGAATCGAAAAAATGAAACACCGCCTTTTAATTTTGCAACGTTTTAAAGGAATAGGATGTTGGTTTGTGACAGCCCCGCATCTGTTTGAAATCTCAGGCCTAAAAGTTTTATCGAGTGAAAGCATTAAAGTACCTCAACCAGTACTTATGGAAATACAAGTGGTATCTCATTTTGGGAATCATTTTTACCATTATTTCTAATCTTTTTGGCATCATTCCTGCACAGCTGGTGCGCTACGCCCTCGATCTGGTAATTGAAACCCTCGATATCTATTACCTTTTCAATGGAGCTTCCCTTCAAAGCGGGATGTACGATATTTTTGCTTTCAGTATCTTGCTGTATGGCCTGCTGATCTTGCTGATGGCTTTATTGAAAGGAATTTTTCTGTTCCTCGTCCGGCAAACCATCATTGTGATGTCGCGGCACATTGAATTTGAGCTAAAAAATGACATTTACCAACATTACCAGACGTTACCGGCCAGTTTTTTCAGACGCCACAACACCGGCGATTTAATGGCACGCATATCCGAAGACGTCAGCAATGTCAGGATATATGTTGGGCCAGCGCTGATGTACGGCATTAACCTCATTGTGCTTTTCATCCTCGTCATTTCCTATATGGCATCTGTCAGCACCAAGCTGACATTTTACGTATTGCTGCCCTTGCCTGTGCTGTCGATCAGCGTTTATGTGGTCAACAGCATCATTATGAAACGCTCTCAGGAAATCCAAAAACAACTCTCAGGACTTTCAACATACGTTCAGGAAGCTTTTTCAGGGATACGGGTTATCAAATCTTTTGTTCAGGAAGATCATTCTTTTTCCAATTTCCAAAAAGAGGCAGAAAGT
>NZ_JBDSFX010000020.1:0-51830 GCF_039919315.1 Dyadobacter sp.
GAAGTTAAGCCCAGAACCGCCGATGATACTTGGATCAAACCTGGTAAAGTAGGTAGTCGCCACAATACCATTAAAAACGCCGTCCTGATAAGGGATGGCGTTTTTGCGTTTAATCAAAGCACAATCGCTCAGAATGCGGGATCAATATTTGTCGAACTGAAAGAGGGCTAATGATGTTTGGAGTATTGGCCGTTTTTATGGTGTCAATGGCAAGGATTTATTACGGCAGTATCGGGATTTTCAGAGCGGATTTAAAGATTGGAATCAAAGAGGGTACGCGAAAAAGTGGCTTCTCTACCCTGAAAATTGGGGCACAGCTATCAATAGATGAAACCAGTCTCTCCCGTGGTGAGCTCTACACTTATTCTTACAAATAAAGCTGCAAAGGGCGGTAAAGGCGGCCGCCGCTGCGGGAGTATAGCCGCCATTATGGCTGGCACCAAGGCCGAAACTATCATTGAGGTCCTCCGCAGAATCCCGGAATCCCTGCGCAAGAAAGTGTCCGAAATTACGCTTGATATGGCTGGCAGCATGACCATGATCGCCAACGTTGTTTCCCTAAGGCTACCCGCGTCACAGAACGTTTTCACGTGCAAGGATTAGCCAATTGAAGCATTGCAAGAAATCCGCATTAAACGTATGCGTCTGATAAAACGATATTTTAACAGATCCGCATAGTTCGTAATCTTGTTTCATGAGAAATGAAGCAGAAAAAATGCGTGAACTTTATGATCAGTGGCGAACGCAAGGCATAAGCAAACAGGCTTTTTGCAATCGGAATGGTATGGGATACCATAAATTCAATTACTGGGTTAAAAAAATCCGCAGCAAGAATTCCACTCCTGTCGTATCGACCGGTGGTTTCAGCCAGACACCGGTTCAACTACCGGATGTAATTGAGCAAAATCAACAGGCGCTGGCAGCCATTACTTTTCCATCTGGAGCGCGTATAGAGCTGTTCGGATCTCTCGACGCTTCATTTATCAAGAGGATCATTCTTTAATATGCTGGCTTATCTCACTGCTGCCGGTACTTTTTGTACCAGAGCCCAACGGACATGCGGTATGGTATTTACAGTTTGGCCGGACTGGTACGCAATGAACTGGGGTTTGATCCGTCAAGTGGTGATGTATTTGTTTTTCTGGGCAAAAGACTTAATCAGATCCGGCTCTTACAATGGGATCGGGACGGTTTTGCGATGTATGTCAGAAAGCTGGAACAAGGCACTTTTGAATGGCCAAAGGAAGAAGGGATATCCATCACCAGTCAGCAGTTAACACTTCTTTTACAGGGTGTAATGCTGGATTCGGTTCGCCTTAGAAAACGTTATCAGCATACAAAACAGATGTGAGGCTCACAGGGAAACTCTGCCCAAAAAGCACCTTAAAGCTTGTCTGAGCTGGTTTTGTATCGTATCTTCGGGTTATGAAAGATACAGCGACGGACTATAAATTACTTTATGAGCAGGCGATTGCTGAACATAAAAAGTCGCTGGAATTGATCTCCGAGAAAGATGAACAGATCCAGGCCCTGAACTTTGAACTTGATAAATACAAGCGGTATATATTTGGTAAAAAGAATGAGAAACTAGCCGGCATACATACGGACGTAAACCAGATCAATCTGTTTAAACTGGGAACCGACCAGACGCAGCAAGAAGAACTATCACTGTTGCCCGATCAATTGAGAATCATGACAAAACTATTGTCAATTATTTTGACAACTAGGAGCACCAACGCTTCGGCTGAGTCATTCAATGCTAAAATCAAGTTTTTTAGGTCGTCTTCAAGAGGCATGAGAGACATCTCATTCTTCTTATTCAGGCTCTCGAAGATCTATGCTTAACTTCCCCCAAGAATTCCACTTGATCCTGGATATGATTTATCTAGGTTTGTGCTTTTAATCAGACCGCATAGTTTTGGAGAGTTTCTTGGGATCAGTCCGAAAAGTTGGGGGCAAGCTAAAAAAGTAGTTGTTTTGCCTTGAATCAATTGATAATACATTGCGAGAGTTTTATCTACCCGTAGGCCAGTTCGTATTGCCCGAAGGTATCCTCAAATATTCTGGCTTTCCAAAAACGTTGAAACAATCTCAATATTCTCCACATGACCATCAAATTGGGCAAACAACCACTCCAAGTAAGGATAACTATTGACAGCTACTAACACAACCCTATGGACCAATATACATTTGGACTGTACCAAAAAGTTGAACAAATTTATGTATTAGATTTATTATAACTGAGCTCCCCCTGGTTTTTAGAAGGCTGAAAGTAGAGTTTCCACCATTTAGAGCCACTCCCCGGTCTTCCTAGTACGATGATTTTACTATCAAGAAACTTAAATCTAATAGAAAGCTGGCCGAATGGCTTTGGCTGATATCAGTTCTTTGACTGAATTAACAATACCTGGAGTGTCCAAACCGCATTCCTGATACAACTCATGCGGTTCACCGTGCTCTACGATGAAATCAGGAATTCCTAGTCGCTTCACCTGAGAAGAATAGGCGTTGTCGGTCATGAATTCTATAACGGCGCTACCAAAACCTCCCTGTAAGCAACCATCTTCTAATGTCACGACCTTGTCAAAGGAAGAGAATATTTCGTGAAGCAGAGCCTCATCTAAGGGCTTTGCGAAGCGCATATCGTATAGGCCGACAGAGATACCTTGTTTTTCTAACAGTTCACAGGCTTGCTGAGCGAAGTTACCAAGTGGTCCAAATGAAAGAATTGCGACGTCGGAACCTTTACGAATCAATCTGCCCTTACCTATCTTGATTTCTTCAAACGGTGTCTTCCATTGCGGCATTACTCCTGTACCTCTTGGATAGCGAATAGTGAAAGCATGTGTACCGGATTGGAACGAGTCCAATTGCGCGGTATACATCATATTTCTCAATTCCTGCTCGTTCATCGGAGAAGCCACAACCATATTGGGAATGCAACGCATAAACGCAATGTCGTAAACACCATGATGCGTCGGTCCGTCTGCTCCCACTAATCCCGCACGATCCAGACAAAAGATAACCGGTAATTCTTGAATGCAAACGTCATGAATGACTTGATCGTACGATCGCTGCATGAACGTGGAATAGATATTACAAAAAACAATATCTCCCCTAGTAGCCATTCCTGCCGAGAAAGTAACAGCATGTTGCTCTGCTATCCCGACATCGAATGCACGATCCGGAATGGCCTCCATCATGATATTCAGAGAAGATCCAGACGGCATTGCCGGCGTCACTCCAACAATCTTGGGATTGGTTTTGGCCAATTCTACAATCGTGTTACCAAATACATCCTGATACTTCGGTGCTTGAGGCGTATCGTAGATTTTCTTTTTTATTTCACCAGTTATTTTGTCAAAAACACCAGGCGCGTGCCATTTGGTCTGGTCCTTTTCGGCCGGGCCGTAGCCTTTTCCTTTTACTGTAAGGCAATGTAGCAGCTTGGGACCGGGAATACTTTTAAGATCTTTTAAAACTTCTGTCAGATGGCTGATATCATTACCGTCGATCGGACCAAAATATCGCAAGCCTAAGGATTCAAAAAGATTGCTTTGACGAAGTATGGCGGTTTTCATCACCGTTTCCACCTTAGATACAATCTCCTGAGCACTTTTACCGAAGTTACTCATCTTACCTAGCAGGTTCCAAACCTCATCCCTGAACTTATTATAAGTTTGAGAAGTGGTAATGTCGGTAAGGTATTCTTTTAATGCACCTACATTGGGATCAATGGCCATGCAGTTATCATTCAGGATAATCAGCAGATTAGAATCCGTTGCTCCTGCGTGGTTCATGCCTTCAAAAGCCATTCCGGCTGTCATAGCGCCGTCGCCAATGATGGCTATATGCTGTCGCTCGAAATTCTTTTCCAATGCGGATGCCACCGCCATACCCAGGGCTGCTGAAATGGAAGTAGAAGAATGTCCTACTCCAAAGGCATCATATACGCTTTCCTTTCTTTTAGGGAAGCCCGAAAGCCCTCCGTATGTACGGTTGGAATGGAAATTATCACGACGTCCGGTGAGTATTTTGTGGCCGTATGCCTGATGCCCCACGTCCCATACCAGCTGGTCGTCGGGTGTGTTGAAAACGTAGTGAAGCGCAACGCTTAATTCTACCACACCAAGACTAGCTCCAAAATGACCTCCGTAAACAGAAACATTGTCGATTATAAACTGACGTAATTCATTACATACCTGGGGAAGTTGCGAACTGTCAAGTTTACGTAAGTCCTCTGGAGAATCAATTGTAGCTAATAATTTCCCTGGTGTTATAAGCATGTCGTGGACTATTAATCAGATTTCGGCAACCGTTTTTATTCAAAATATGAACAAAATTAAGCAAATGGGTATTAAATCTGACTTTTATTTTTGCTGACTAGCTTTGAACAGCTTTTGCTTTTCTTCCTTGGTAAGGCTTTCATAACCAGACTTGGAGATTTTGTCAAGAATGGAATCTATTTCCATTTGATCCGGCATTTCAATAGTTCCCGAAGACGATGAAGAATACACACTGCTACTACGGTACACCTGTCTTTCGCGATAAGTTACCTGCATCGACGGCCGCTTTCGGAAAAGTCTCGACCAACCATTCATTACTGCATACAGAGGCTTGCCAAGATCTGTACCACTTTGCAATAGTTTGATGAAAACATAGCCAACAAACGCGCCGCCCAAATGCGCAAGGTTGCCACCTGCATTGGGCCCTACTGTTTGAGCCAAAGAAAGAATAATGTAAAATAACGCAATGAATTTAATCCTTACCGGACCTAAAAATATCAGATTGAAAGTATAATTAGGAAGCAATGTGGAAGCGCCTACAGCCACTGAAAATGCAGCAGCGGAAGCCCCCAGCATTCTTGATCCAACAATATGAGCCTGGAAATATGGAAGTATATTGTAAAGAACAATGTAGATCAATCCACCGGCAATACCGCCCAACATGTACAATGCGATCACCCTTTTTGCACCCAAATACTCGTCCACAAGCTTTCCAAACCAATAGAGGAACAGCATATTGAACAAAATATGAAATATGTCGTCGTGTGTGAAAAAGTAGGTTATAAGCGTCCAGGGCTTGTATAGAAACTCATTAGTAGCAGCGGGAAGCTGTAGGGAATTAATAACTGCCAGGTATACATTCGAGGACTGAGAGAGTGTCAGTATAATTTTCAAAAGCAGCAATACAAGGAATACTGCGGTATTGATCAAGATTATTTTTATCAGTGCATTCTCTGATTTGGCGAATTCCCTTTTAACGTCGTCAACAATATTGCTCATCTTTCAATAGAAATTTGTTTTTTGCGTACCCCAGTAACGCAACAATATATATGCAAATAGCATTCCTCCAATGTGTGCGAAATGCGCAACATTATCTGATTGAGCGTTTTGAATCCCTGAATACAATTCGTACAAACCGTAAAAAGCGACGAAATATTTAGCTTTTATGGGAAAAGGAACAAATAGCAGGAAAAGCTCAGTATTTGGAAATAATAATCCAAACGCCATAAGGATGCCGAAAATTGCTCCGGAAGCCCCTACCATTGGCGTATTGATCAAACGTTCGTAATAAGCATTGACAAAATTTACACTATCCTGAATATAGCTGGTATTAGTTGGATTTCCTTCAAATTTATTTAAAAAATCAAGACTGGATTCGTAAATGCCTTTTGCATGCTGGCTCATGAATTCTGCCAGCCCGTCGGGTGTAGGATTTTGTGTAAATATCTCAACAGCATGGCGTACCTGGCTGTTCTCATAGTAATCAATTCCTGAAAAAAGAAGGCCCGCGCCTATTCCCGTAAAAAAGTAGAAAAACAGAAACTTCTTCTGCCCCCACATTCTTTCCAGCAATGGGCCGAACATGAATAACCCGAACATATTACTGAACAAATGGCCCAAACTGCCATGCAGGAACATGTACGTTACGAACTGGAAAATGTGAAAGTGAGGTGACAACAAAGATCTGAGGGCAAAATCCTCACTTAAATTCATGACACTGGAGTCGACCAGGTAAAAAAGGATATTAAGGATAAGTAGGTTTCTGACAGTTGGGGTTATGGCTAACATATAAAATATTAAAATCAAGGATTAGAATTCAATAACTGCTTGCTGCATATTTTTGTTTCCTAGTTTTTAAATATGCTGCTGAGTTTGTCCATAGTCAATAAAACGATAATCGCTTCACCACTAGGCGTACGGTTTGGGTCGGTAGATGCAAACAATTGGTCAATGAGCGTGTGGATCTCAACGAATGAGAGCTTGACGGCATAGCGTACCGAAAACCGTCTTGCCAACGATCGTGAGAGACTTTCGGGCTTATTGAGTTTCAGATCGGAATAACTTTGCTTCAACTGCTCAATCAACTCTTCGAACAAGTCTTGTTCGCTTTCTTCGGGCAAATCAGCGGGTATACCCCTTATGATTAATTCATTGGAGCCAAATTCATCGAATTCAAAGCCGAGACTGCGAATCTCCTTTTTAGTTTCATGCACCAGCTGCATATCGGAATGCGTCAGCCGGATCGTTTTCGGAAACAGTAGCTGCTGACATGCACCATTGCGGTTAGTAAGCATTTTACGATATCGCTCGTAGAGAATTCGCTCGTAGGCGGCTTTTTGGTCAATGAGCATGATCCCGTCTTTGACCTGCGAAAGAATGTACCGGTTGTGGAGTTGAAAAAGGACCGCATCACTTTCAGGAGCCGAAATGACTTCAGAAGCCATTCTGTTTACCTTACTCGCCACCGTTTTGGCCTGTTCCTGATAAGCCGGTCTGGAAACAGTAGTGGTATTCATTTCAAAAGCAGCGAGCTCGCGGCTCCTGTCCTCCGAGTTCTGTAACCCTTCGAATAACTTGTTCCAGTTAGTCAGATTGGATTTTGAATGACCGGCTTCATCTTTTCTGGACTGGGCGGCCCAGTCGGGCATAACTGTCCTTGGTATCAGATTATGGTTCTGATCGGACGGCGACGGATTCAAGAAATTGATATTATCATCAAAGTCAATAGATTGAGATAGATTATATACGCCCACTGCTTTTTTTACCGCAGCCATAATGATAGCATACACCGATCGCTCATCGTCAAATTTAATCTCCGTTTTGGTGGGATGGATATTAATGTCAATGTGGGAAGGATCAATTTCAATGAATAACACATAAAACGGATGACTTCCCTCCGGGATAGTACCATCGAATGCGCTGATCACCGCATGATGCATGTAACTATGCTTGATGTAGCGATCGTTTACAAAGAAAAACTGCTCCCCGCGTGTCTTCCTAGCGAATTCAGGCTTACCAATGTAGCCGCGAACACAAATGTAGGACGTGTCTTCCTGACAGAAAGCAAGTTGCTCACGATAGCTTTTGCCGTAAATATCAATGATCCGGCGCACGAGTTTTCCGGATTGCAGATTGAAAACCTCAGTGTCGTTATGGTGTAATGAAAAGGCTACCTCAGGATGTGCCAGGGCAACGCGCTGAAATTCATCCAGCACGTGACGCATTTCGACGGAATTGGATTTTAAGAAATTCCGACGCGCAGGGACATTAAAGAACAGGTTTTTAACCGAAATATTGGTACCCTTCAAACAGGCCACAGGCTCCTGTGTTTTGATTTCAGAGGCATCAATGCGTATCAGGCTACCAAGCTCATCCGACTCCTGCCTCGTACGCAATTCAACCTGGGCTATAGCGGCAATTGAAGCAAGCGCTTCACCTCTGAAACCCATCGTACGGATTCTGAACAGGTCCTCCGATTGTCTGATCTTCGATGTAGCATGCCTTTCGAAAGACATTCTCGCATCAGTTTGTGACATTCCGGTACCATCGTCGATGATTTGGATCAGTGTCCGTCCGGCCTCGCGGAGTATGACCTGAATATGCGTTGCTTTCGCATCAATCGCATTTTCCAATAGCTCTTTTACCACAGAAGCGGGTCTTTGAACGACCTCCCCGGCGGCGATTTGATTGGCTATGGAATCTGGTAATAATTGTATGATGTCGAAAGACGGCATGTGCGGATTGGTATTTATTTTACTATAACAAATAAACAAAAATTTTTTAACAGCCGGGCTAAATTTGGCGGGTAGTAAGGAGCGGGAGACTTCTTTTACTTTTATTTCAATCGAAATAATTACATTATTTATTGAAATCTTATAGAATAATAGAACATTTTTGTAACAAGTTTTTGTGGACCTTAAATATTTTGTATATCTTGGGATACTAAACTCCCTACTTAATCACCTGATCCTGACATGAAAGCACCCATTTTTAAAAGATTCAATTTTACTATGGCATTACAGTGGCTTATATTTTTGCCGGTAATATTGCCTCTTTGTATCATATTCGGAGCCTTACAAGGTATACTGACTATGGTCGAGAAAATGGCGCAGAGAATGTGGATGGATATGGAGTTATAATTTGAAATTCGATTTTATCAGGTTTTATACAAAAGCAAAAGCGCCCGGAAACTTTCCGGGCGCTTTTGCTTTATTTATTTACTGCTTTCAGAATTTCCATCTCACGAAAGCTTCCATTGCTTCATATTCGGCAAGTCCCAGCTCGTCATACAAATGAGCAGTTGCGCGGTTGCGCTCTTCGGCACGTTGCCAGAATTCCCTCGAATCTTCTCCCTGGAATACCACACCGTCTTTTTGTGACTGATGTTTGAAAATCCCCTGGCGTTTTTTCAAAACCTGATCCGGGCTCATTGGAACCGCCATCTCGATTTCATAAATATCCCATTCAGCCCAGGCACCACGGTAAAGCCATACCCAGCAGTCCTTCATGAAATTTTTATGTTTCGAGCGCTGTAATGCAGCCTCGATCGCATCCCAGCAAACCTTGTGTGTTCCATGTGGATCGGCAAAGTCTCCCGCAGCGTAAATCTGATGTGGTTTTATTTCTTCGATCAGGTTTTCGATGATCTTAATATCTTCCTCTCCGATCGGTTTTTTCTGAACAGTACCCGTTTCATAAAACGGCATATCAAGGAAATGAGCCTGGCTGGTTGGGATTCCAACAAAACGACAAGTAGCCTTCGCTTCTCCCCTTCGCAGCAACCCTTTCACCTTACGGATCTCAGGCGTATCAATTTCACTGTCTTTGGTATGTTTCAGGAATTCTTTGGCATCCAGGAACAGTTTGTTTGCATCAGGACTGTTTATTCCAAAACCACTATTGAAATCAACCACGAAATCGATAAAACGCAATGCTTCGTCGTCGGCTACGGCAATGTTACCGGAAGTCTGGTACGCAACATGTACCTCATGGCCCTGATCTACAAGCCTCTGGAAAGTACCGCCCATGGAGATAATGTCATCATCCGGGTGCGGACTGAAAATCAATACACGCTTTTTGGCGGGCTGCGCTCTTTCCGGACGATGTGTGTCGTCGGCATTAGGCTTGCCACCCGGCCAGCCGGTAATAGTATGTTGTAATTGGTTGAAAACGTTAATGTTGATCTCGTAACCTGAACCATATTGGGCCAGCAAATCACTCATCCCGTTATCATTATAGTCCTTATCTGTCAGTTTCAGGATCGGTTTGTTCAATGCACTGGAAAGATAAGTGATCGCTTTTTTGATCATTTTATTATCCCAGATCACCGAGTCAACCGCCCATGGTGTTTTGATACGGGTCAGTTCGGTAGCGGCGCTTTCGTCTACAACGAATGATACATCCGGATGCGCCTGCAGGTAAGAAGCCGGGTTGAGTTCGGTAACCGGTCCTTCCACAGCGCCGCGGATCACCGCAGCTTTTCTTTCACCCCATGCAAGTAAAACGATCCGACGTGCATTCAAAATAGGAGCAACACCCAATGTAATCGCTTTACGAGGCACATTATGCAAGCCGCCAAATTCCATTCCGGCTGCAACCCGTGTTGAATGATCGAGTGTAATCAGTCTGGTGCGGGAGTTGATCAGCGACCCTGGCTCATTAAAACCAACGTGGCCGTTTCCACCGATACCCAGCAACTGGAAATCCAGTCCGCCTACTGCATTGATCTTGTTCTCATAGGAAGTACAGTATTCGCGCAGCATAGCAGGAGGTACCGTTCCGTCGGGAAGGAAAAAGTTTTCTTTTGGAATATCTATATGATCGAACAGCTGCTCTTTCATGAACCGGTGGTAGCTATAAATGGATTCCGGCTCCATTTGATAATACTCATCCAGGTTAAAGGTGATCACGTTCTTAAAACTCAGGCCTTCCTCTTTATGCATCTTCACAAGAATCGCATAAACAGTTTTGGGAGACGACCCTGTTGCAAGTCCCAAAACACAAGGCTTACCTTCTTTTTGCTTTTGACGGATCAAATCCGCGATCTCTTTCGCAACCGCATTGGAAGCTTCCTTTGAATCGGCAAATATCTGCGTAGGTATTTTCTCGTAGGTAATAGGCTGGCCGATGGTACCGGCTGTGCCTTTTCCGTTAGCGGAGGCTTGCATCAAAATTGTTTGGGGACTCACCGTTTGTTGGCTCATAATTTGCTTGAATTTATTTTAAGAGTTTGCGAATAGACGGAGCAGTGAATTACTGGATTTATGCCTGAGTGTTCGATCACGCAAGACTAATTCGGTTGTGCAAAAGTACAACTCAAAACGAATATTATTAAAAAAATTTAAAAAATAACTTTTACTTAAAACTACTCTTTTTACTTCAAATGCGGCTATTTCGAGGCTTGTGAAATTGTAGAGCGGCATTCATGGAGAGATAAAGTAAGTGTAATTATTTTATTCCAAAAGAATTGCTCGTATTTTTGCGGCTTATTCTACGAAAACATCACACCATTTTTTTCTGATAAATCCCATGTCTACACTCACAAGCGTTGTACGTGATACTACCATTTTTGATCTGATTAACAGAGAAAAGCACCGCCAGGAATCTGGTATCGAGCTGATTGCCTCTGAAAACTTTACTTCCAAACAGGTAATGGAAGCGTCGGGGAGTGTACTGACCAACAAATACGCCGAAGGATTGCCAGGAAAAAGATACTATGGCGGATGTGAAGTAGTAGATGAGATCGAGCAAATCGCCATCGACCGTCTGAAAGAACTTTTCGGTGCTACCTGGGCTAACGTACAGCCGCATTCAGGAGCACAAGCTAATACTGCTGTTTTTCTTGCCTGCCTGAATCCGGGCGACAAAATAATGGGTTTCAATCTTGCCCACGGCGGACATTTGACTCACGGATCGCCAGTTAACATTTCAGGAAAATATTTTCAGCCTGTATTTTATGGCGTTGAGGCAGAAACCGGTTTGATCGATTGGGATAAAGTTGAAGAAACTGCGGTAAGAGAGCGTCCAAAACTATTGATCTGCGGAGCTTCCGCGTATAGCCGCGACTGGGACTACGAGCGTCTGCGCTCTATTGCTGACCAGGTAGGCGCATTGTTAATGGCAGATATTTCTCACCCTGCCGGTCTTATTGCAAAAGGTCTTTTGAATGATCCGTTCGATCATTGCCACATTGTAACTACTACAACACACAAAACTTTGCGTGGCCCACGCGGTGGTGTGATTATGATGCGTAATGATTTTGAAAACCCTTTTGGTATCAAAACACAAAAAGGCCAGCTGCGTACCATGTCTTCATTGCTGGACTCAGGAGTTTTCCCGGGTACGCAAGGTGGGCCATTGGAACATATCATTGCAGCAAAAGCGATTGCATTTGGTGAAGCATTGAGCGAAGGCTATTACAACTACGCTACCCAGGTTGGGAAAAATGCGCAGGCTATGGCAAAAGCATTTGTTGATAAGGGTTACCGCATCATTTCTGGCGGAACCGACAACCATTTAATGCTGATCGACCTTCGCACTAAAAACGGAATCGAATCAGGACTGACTGGTAAGCTAGCCGAAAACACATTGATTAAGGCGGATATTACCATTAATAAAAATATGGTGCCGTTTGATGACAAATCACCGATGGTCACGTCAGGTATTCGTGTAGGAACTGCTGCTATGACCACTCGTGGTTTGGTTGAGACGGATATGGAGCGTATCGTTGATTTATTGGACACAGTACTGGTTAACCATGATCAAGATGCTAAAATTGCTGCTGTTAAACAGGAAGTTAATAACTGGATGAAGCAGTATCCGTTATATATCTGATAAATTATAAAATACGTTAACTGCGTGATGGCCCTGCTGTCACGCAGTTTTTGTTTACAGACAATGTAAGGCAGAACGTCTATATCTTAAAGAATTGTGCGCTAACTTGTTTTGACTTAATAAAGTTTTCATAACTTTGCACTCCAAAATCGAATTAATTGATATGAGCAAGAAAAACACGGATGAGTCCGGGCTTGAAATTATTGAAACTCCGGAAGCACTAGCTGGCCAAATCAATAAAGCAGAGGTTTTTTTTATAAAAAATCGTAAGATAGTTTTAGGGATTGGTGGAGCGATACTGGTTGCCGTTGTGGCGTTTGCCGGGTATCGTTTTTACATTGACGGCCAGGAAGGAACAGCTCAGGATGCGCTTGCAAGTGTAGTTTATGATTTTGAAGCAGATTCTCTGCAAAAAGCATTGAACGGTAGCGGCGGAAACGAAGGCTTGTTGTCCATTGCAGACAGTTATAAAGGTACTGATGCCAGCAACCTTGCTAACTTCTACGCAGGTGTTGCTTTGCTCAAACAAGGTAAATATGATGACGCGATCAGCCACCTTCAGTCTTTCAGTTCTTCTGACCTGTTGGTTCACGCTCGTGCTCAATCATTGATCGGAGACGCATATCTTGAAAAAAACCAGCCAGCTGACGCTATTTCTTACTACCAGAAAGCTGCTGACTACGAAAAAAACGAATATTTTACGCCGGTATATTTAATGAAACTAGCTATCGCTCAGGAAAAAGCAAACCAGGCTCCTGATGCTGTTGCGACATATAAACGTGTTATTGATGAGTTTCCTCTTTCATCGGAAGTGGTTAACGCTAAGAAATACATGGGATTATTAGAGGGACAGGTCGGCAAATAATGGTTAACCATTTCTGTTTCTGAAAAAGGATAAAGCCGACAAAGGTTTTATCCTTTTTTTATTTTTTCAACATTCATATTTCCAATAGAGATTTCTGAAAATCAATTATTATGTCAAGTGCGGATAAGAATTTAAGCGTTTTTACAACCGAAGGCCTTCCGGACATTAGTGCCCGCAAATTTGCAATCGTCGTAGCGGAATGGAATAGTGAGGTAACCGAGAAGCTTTTTGAGGGAGCTTTTCAGACATTGATTACATATGGTGCCCTTGCTGCCAATATCGTGAGAGGTAATGTGCCCGGAAGCTTCGAACTTACATTAGGGGCTCAATGGTTTGCACAACGCAACGACATTGATGCCGTGATCGCACTGGGTGTAGTGATTCAGGGAGAAACAAAGCATAATGACTACATCAACCATGCTGTGGCACAAGGTATCACCAATGTAAGCCTAAAAACAGACAAGCCGGTAATTTTCGGGGTACTGACACCCAATAATATGGAGCAGGCTTTGGAGCGATCGGGTGGTGTACACGGAAATAAAGGAGACGAGGCAGCCATGACAGCCATCAAAATGTTAGGCTTGAAAGCACAAATCAATCAGGGATAACCACCCAACATTCACTCATTCAAAATTCATAATTCAAAATTAAAATATGCAAGTCTGGAAATTTGGCGGCACTTCGGTTGGAAAGCCTGAACGCATGCATTCGATTCGCGAACTTCTTAATAGCGATCCAAGCCGGAAAATTGTCGTACTATCAGCACTTTCAGGGTCTACCAATGCATTGATCGCCATCGGTGAAGCAGCCAAGGCGTTTGACGATGCCAAAGCTGCCGCTTTGATCGAAGATCTGAAAACACATTACGGCTTGTTCATCAAAGAACTATATGCTACGCCTGCAGGCCTAGCGAATGGTCAGACGATCGTGGACAATGAGTTTGGGTTTATCAAATCTTTGGTAGGTATCAAACCATTTACCATTAAACAAGAAAAGGAACTGGTTGCGGAAGGCGAGATACTGAGTACCAAAATGTTTCAGTCGTATCTGGAAGAAAATGGAGAAAATTCCGTACTGCTTCCTGCGCTGGACTTTATGCGTATAGATGCCGACGGTGAACCTGAGCTCGCTACCATTGAGGAAAAGCTGGTCACGATTTTAAATCAATATACAGACAAGCAGACGATCATCACACAAGGCTTCATTTGCCGCAACCCCCGTGAAGAGGTAGATAACCTGAAAAGAGGCGGATCTGACTATACCGCATCCCTGATCGGAGGAGCGATCCGTGCGGATGAAATTCAGATTTGGACCGACATTGACGGAATGCATAATAATGATCCCCGGATTGTGAAACGTACATTTCCTATTCGCGAGCTGACTTTCGAGGAGGCTGCGGAGCTGGCGTATTTCGGGGCGAAAATTTTGCATCCGAGCACCATTACCCCTGCCAAATTAAGAGGCGTTCCCGTTAGGTTGAAAAACACTATGCAGCCGGAAGCTCCCGGCACATTGATCGCCAATCAAACATCTGACCGCGACATTAAAGCGATTGCCGCCAAAGACAACATTACGGCGATTTACATCCATTCGACCCGTATGCTGAATGCTTACGGCTTTCTTCGTAGGGTTTTTGAAATCTTCGAGAAATATAAAACACCGGTGGATATGATCACTACATCGGAAGTGTCGGTATCGGTCACGATTGATAACTCCGAAAACCTGGACAAAATCAGTGCAGAATTGAAAGAATTCGCTGATTTAGAGGAACATGACCGTGATCAGAACATCATTTGTATCGTAGGTAATTTCAGTGCGGATAAAGAAGGTATCGCTTTAAAAGTGCTGGACGCCATGAAGCACATTCCTATACGAATGATTTCGTATGGTGCCTCGGAACACAATCTTTCGTTATTGATTCACTCCAAATACAAAGCAGAAGCGCTTAATGTGTTGAATGAGCGACTGTTTTACTATGAGGATGCCATGAGAGATATTTTTACAGCACCATAAGCTATCCCCTATATGTTACAAACCAATTTTATCCGTGATAATAAGGATCTGACGATTGCGGGATTAATAAAGAAACATTTCAAAGACGCTGAGGCGGCAGTTGACAGGATTCTCGAACTGGATCAGAAGCGACGCGAGTTGCAGCAAAACCTGGACGAAACCCTTGCATTGGCCAACAACAAAGCCAAGGAGATCGGTGCGATGATGAAGGCTGGCCAGAAGGCAGAGGCAGAAGCAGCCAAAGCAGACACCGCAGCTTTAAAAGAACGCTCAAAAGCATTGGATGAAGAGCATAAGTCTGTTGAAGCATTGCTGCTGGAAGAGCTTGTTAAGCTTCCCAATTTGCCGCATGCTAGTGTTCCCGAAGGCAGAACAGCCGAGGATAATGTAAATGTGCTGGAAACTGGGGCAAAGCCGGTGTTGCCGGAAGGAGCATTACCTCACTGGGAATTGATCAGGAAATTGGGAAAGAACCAGGCGCCTATCATTGATTTTGAACTGGGAAATAAGATTTCCGGGGCTGGATTCCCGGTCTATAAGGGCAAAGCTGCACGGTTGCAGCGTGCGATGATCGCATTCTTCCTGGATGAAGCCGGCAAGGCAGGGTATACCGAAATACAGCCTCCTATTGTTGTAAATGCTGACTCAGGGTTTGCTACAGGGCAGTTGCCAGACAAAGAAGGCCAAATGTACCACGATGCTGCCGACGATCTGTATCTGATCCCGACTGCGGAAGTTCCGGTAACGAATTTGTACCGCGATGTGATCGTGGCGGAAAGTGAGTTGCCGGTTAAGAATGTCGCATACACGCCCTGTTTTCGTCGCGAGGCGGGTAGCTGGGGCGCGCATGTGAGAGGTTTGAACAGGTTACACCAGTTCGATAAAGTTGAAATCGTTCAGATCAACAAGCCGGAAGACTCTTACAAGGCATTGGATGAAATGGTCGATCATGTCAAAAGCTTGCTTGGAAAGCTGGAACTACCTTACCGGATTTTACGGCTTTGTGGAGGAGATATGGGCTTTACATCCGCATTGACTTACGATTTCGAGGTATGGTCTGCGGGCCAGGAGCGTTGGCTGGAATGTAGTTCTGTATCAAATTTTGAAACCTACCAGGCCAATCGTTTGAAATTGAGATATAAGAACGCTGACAAGAAAACGCAGCTGCTACATACATTAAACGGCTCAGCATTGGCTTTACCACGGATTGTGGCCGCATTGCTTGAAAACAATCAGCAGGCCGATGGTACCGTGAAGGTTCCTGCCGTTTTGGTACCGTATTGCGGTTTTGATGTGATTGAGTAAATTAAATTTCAGATTTTAGTAAAAAGGCTCTCAATCATTTGGGGGCCTTTTTGGATTTTCAAAAAGCAATGTGATACCGGTTTGGTCCATAATGAGCCGCCCAACCTTTTCGGAAGAAACTCCGGGTTCGATCTGAAATGAATTTTCAAACTGGCTTCCTACAATTCGTGTCCTGAAACAGTGAAAGGCGATTTGAGACGATGTCCGATAATGATTGACTAACTTCATCAGGTGCGTGGAGACCAGGAATAGTGAGCCGTTGCTTCGGGAAAATCCATCCACCACTGTTTTGGAGCAGTGTAATGCATCCTCATGATTAGTACCTCTGAAAAGCTCGTCGATAATGATAAAGCATTTGTCTCCCGCATGCAGCGCTTCCGCAATGTTTTTGATCCGCATCATTTCACTATAAAAATGACTATACCCGGCTGACAGGTCATCCGATAAGTGAATGGAGGTATAAAGGCGGTCAAAGAATGGCAGGCTCATTTCCCTTGCAGGTACCGGGCAGCCGAGGTGCGCGAGGTAAATTGCGATCCCGCAAGCTTTCAAAAAAGTAGTTTTGCCGCTGGTATTAGCGCCGGTCAGGATACAGACGGGGCTCTCATTTTCGAGTACGAAACTGTTCGGAACAGCATTTGGAATGAGCGGATGCCAAATTGCCACAGCATTGAATTCATTTATGTTTTTATCAAATCGGGGAAATGTAAGGGAATGCTGAGAGGCAGTTTTGATGATGGCCAAATAGGCGTCGAAGCGATAGAAAATATCGAGCAGCTGGCGCAATACTTTCTTATGTGAGATCCTGAAATAGTAATCCATGCGAAAAACAGCGCGGTTTGAGAGCCTGTCTTCATTTTGGTTCAGGAAAGATTTAATGGTACCGGACAAAAGGAACTTCCGCATAAAAGTTACCTCATTAGCTATTTCCTCGGGAATGTCTTCGTCTTGCAGTGCCATCAATGTATTCTTAATGGCTTTGATAAACCTGAATGTGGCGAACAGTCCGCTCTGGATCCTGTAATATTCTTCGGGGCTTTTCAGAAAATAAATGAAAGTATCAAACCAATGTCGGAACACATCGTTTGACATGGAATGTGCGACGCTTAACTCATAGTAGCCTTCGACAGCCATGATGTAAGCCCTTGGAATGGTAATTT
This sequence comes from Dyadobacter sp., assembly GCF_039919315.1. Taxonomy (GTDB): domain Bacteria; phylum Bacteroidota; class Bacteroidia; order Cytophagales; family Spirosomataceae; genus Dyadobacter. The sequence continues at coordinate 17,463 of NZ_JBDSFX010000020.1, forward strand.
CCCAAAAGCCCGGTTCTTCCTGAATGGTTTTGAGGAGCTTTTGCAGGGATAGCAGCTCTGAAAAGGTGCTTTTGGGCTTGCTGAGCATTGCTTTAAGACAATCTCTGCCGCCTGGTGTTTTGGTCTGATCAAAAAAATTGAGAATGCTGACGGAACGGTTACTCTCCGCAATGATCTGCAATTCAAGTAGCGTATGATGATCAACAGGATGCATTTTGAGAATTTAGGATATTCTCAAAAGTAAAAAGCTGTGGTAAAGTTGGTGCGTTAAATAAAGTTAAACTTCCTCTTTTCTGGGAAATGCCAGCCAGATGAAATAACCTGTGAGCCCGACAATGCAAATCTGCATGAGGTAGTCAATGAGCAGCTCGGTGGATGCAGTAGGATCAGACGGCGTCATGTAACAGGGCATGCCCAGCCGCCACCAGTAAGACGGATGCACAACGCACAGCACATTAAAAATCAAGAGTAACGCAATCTGCGTCTTGTTTTTCCAGTCGATCACGTAAAAAACAAGCGGGATCAGGAAGAGGAAAATGTAATTACTGTACGCACTTTGCTGGACGATCATCATGGTAGCATAAAGCACGATCCAGACGCGGGACAACATTACCCTGAAATCAGCATGACGCAATCTCAATGCAGCTAAACACGCCAGACCGACAGAAATAGCCAGCCCAATCCAGTTCCAGAATTTTTCACCTACTCCAATGTGGTTATGAAACAGTGGATTAAGGATAGATTGAATGTTAGGTGCGCGCAATGTTTTGGCTTCGTCCAGCGGTTGTGTGAATTCCCAGCCTACTAATGGATAGAGTATGGCCAATGATATCATTCCAACAATGACCATCGGAATAAGCAGACGTATTTTTTGTTTCTCTAGAATGAATAAGGGAATGAGTATCAACACAAAAATCGCTTTCGTCGTCAGCAGCCCAATCGCGAGAATGATAGCATACCATGCAACCCGCAGCGTCCTTTCCCGGATCAGATAGGCCAATATGACAAACAGCCACATCCAAACATCTTCCTGCGCACCGATGATGCAGAGTACTAATGAACCCGGCAGTAACAGATATAGCAACGATTTGAACAGAAAAACACCTTTTGACTGAAAAGGCCTGAAGAAATGATAAGAAGCCAGTATCGCCACGCCATCCATGAGGGCCATGGTCAATACGATCATTTTGGGACTATACCAGAATTTCAACCAAAAGCCCAGAAAATAAGCGTATAAAGGCGAATAGGGTGACCAGAAATCGCGGTAGACAATTTGCCCGAGCGACGCTTTGCTGCCTTCATCCCAAAATCCATTGACGTCGGAAGTGGGCTCTTGCCCGGCAATGAGGTAAATGGCAATGAATGGTAACAGCCGCAATAAAACCCAGCCGATAAGTAATGTAGCATTAACGGATTTTTTTTCCAGCCACAAGGTTAATGCATCTTTTTTCAAGAGAATTGCAATCACCAGTAATGAAGCCAGTAGACTGATAGCCAGTTTGGCGAAGACTATGCTCATGCCGTTGCCAGGTTTTCAGAATACACCACCTTGCGGTAGGTTTCCCTCAGGATCCAGAAAAAGCAAAGCACATTCAATATTTGCAGGGCATATTCAAACAGAAACGCGGGGTTTCCGAACATTCCTAAGGACGTATATGCCGGCTGTTTAATGCAGACCCAAACAAAAGGCTGTACAACGGTAAGCCAGTTAACAGCCAGTAATACAATGACATGAATGGATTTGCGAATATCAATGACTTCAAAAAGTACGGCCATCAAGTAGGCGATTACGTAGGCGCCCATTGCGCTGGCCTGGAATATCATCATACAGACAAAACAGGCAATGAATATACCGGGCAGGATTTCATTAATGTGCCGGTGGCGCGCCTTGAAAGCCATATAAGCAGGAATGAAAACGGTAAACAGCAGTCCGAACCAGTTGATCAATGTTGATTTTTTCTCATTGATGTGAATAATGGTTTCAACAAATGGCCTGGTGATGGAAAAGAGGTTTGGCGTCATTAATTGTTCCGTGTGCTGAATGGGCATCAGGAAAAGGTCGCCGATCTGCCAGTACAGAAAACCAACTGCCGGCAAACCCACCGCTGCCATTACGAGAAGCATTTTCACTGGTTTTTTGACCACAACCAATAATGCAGGAAGTAGGAAAATGAATGTTACCTTGATCGTAAGCAAAGCCAGCGCATAAAGCAGCCCAACCCCGACTTCGTAATCCACTGGTTTTTTGATCGTAAAGCGCCATATTAGTAATGCGGCACCCCAGAACCACACTTCCTCCTGGCCATCTACCAGAATGTACATGAATGCAGCCGGCAGCATATAATAGATTATTGCCAATTGCAAAGCATTGCTGGTCCTTTTCTTATAAGTTTGGTAAGTTAGCCAGAGAATGCCGCTTTCCATCAGGACCATGAACAAAACAATGGCCCGCGAATTATGCCAGATCCAGATGGGTAAACTGATAATGTAAGCGTATAAAGGAGCGTGGTACGACCAAAAATCCCGGTAAACAAAGCCACCTTTTTTAGCTGCCTCGGCTTTATAAAAAAAGAAAGGAATATCGCCCCGCGGATCTTCGTTAATAATAAGGAAAATGCCAATCCACGGAATCAGCCGAAGTAAAACGAACCCCAAGCCGAAGATCAGCTTCTCATTCTCTGCCTGCCATCGGGCAAAGAGGTCGGATCTGCTGATGGTCCAGATGATTCCAATCGTTAATCCAAGGTTGATGAGGAGCTTTATATAAAAAATCGTAAGGATCGGCATGTGTGATATGCAGTGATAAAGGCGCAAACTTAAGACAACTTTTCTTGAAAATGAGCAGCAAAACCCAAAGTTTTAATTGGTTAGAAAATTGTATGCTTGCATACCTTTTATCTTAATCATATTTTTGATAAACGTCATCCACCGTAATCGTTGCTAATTATGTCAATTGCTTCTCAACTAATTGGAATGGATTTTAATCTGAGCGAAGAACATCTGGCGGTTCAGGAAGCTGCGCGTGACTTCGCACAGAACGAACTTTTGTCCGAGGTCATAGAAAGAGATAATACGCAAAAGTTTGATCCGGTACTGACCAAAAAAATGGGGGAGCTGGGGTTTTTGGGCATGATGGTCGCCCCTGAATACGGTGGAAGCGGAATGGATACACTTTCTTATGTCATTGCGATGGAAGAAATCTCCAAAGTCGACGCATCGGCGAGTGTGATGATGTCGGTTAATAATTCCCTGGTTTGCTGGGGACTGGAAGAATATGGGAGTGAAGAACAAAAGCAAAAATATCTGACCAGACTTGCAGCAGGTGAGATCATTGGTGCGTTCTGCTTATCAGAGCCAGAGGCGGGTTCTGACGCTACCTCACAGCATACTACGGCTGTAGATATGGGCGACCATTATTTATTGAACGGCACCAAAAACTGGATCACCAATGGTAATACATCATCAGTATGTCTGGTCATCGCTCAAACGCACCCGGAAAAACAGCATAGGGGCATCAATGCATTCATAGTTGAAAAGGGGCTGCCGGGATTTGCGATCGGAAGAAAAGAGGATAAAATGGGTATAAGGGCTTCTGACACGCATACCCTGATGTTTTCAGATGTGAAGGTACCTAAGGAAAATCGTATCGCGGAGGATGGATTCGGTTTCAAATTTGCGATGAGTACATTAAATGGCGGCCGGATTGGGATAGCTGCGCAGGCACTGGGGATTGCGGCGGGCGCATTTGAATTATCCTTGAAATATTCCAAGGAAAGAAAAACTTTCGGCCGACCAATCAGTGAACACCAGGCGATACAGTTTAAGTTATCGGAAATGGCTGTTAAAATCGAAGCTGCGAGGTTGCTCGTTTACAAGGCGGCACGTACGAAAGATGAGGGAAAGGATTATATCCAAGCAGCGGCCATGGCCAAATTATATGCGTCCGATGTTGCCATGTGGGTTACAACGGAAGCAGTCCAGGTTCACGGAGGCTATGGATATGTGAAAGAATATCATGTGGAACGTATGATGAGGGACGCAAAAATCACTCAGATTTATGAAGGTACCTCTGAAATCCAAAAACTTGTGATAGCCCGCGAGCTCCTGAAATGAATCGATTTTCCTTGTCAGGACGGTTTTATTCTAAATCTTGGATTAAAATGATATAAAAATATCACTTTTTTTCACTTTTTTGTCAATATATACTTGTATTAGTTTTGTACAATTTATTAGATTTGTACAAAAATTGGAACAATGGTCAAAAGGACCCTTAAATATATCAAGTATGGAAGACTATAATAAGATTATTGAGTCGCTGGGGGTGAAATTCGTGAAGGCGCGTCATATCCGGATTTTGCAACCGATTACTATTAAAAACTTTTATGACGTACAAAATTCGCTGACGATTTTGTACGACGGAGAAGTTTCTTTCGGATCTGAGGAATCGCATAAGGTTGAGGAAGGGGATATGCTTTTCATTCCGGGAGGCAAGCACGCGACGGTAACATACGGCAATACGCAGACTGCGAAGACGGTATCCAATGAAGAGTTCATGACCAACCGTGATAACTATATCGAGGCTGGCCACGATCCTGCTCTGATCGGAAAGTTGCCCAACTCATTTGGGTTAATATCATTTGAAGCAAAAGTTTTTGATACGGTTAACTTCTTTACTTCTCTGGACGTTCCTCCGTTCCTGATCAAAAGAGATGACCAGATCGCCATTACGATCAACCAGATCTTGACGGAAGATATGCTTGATACCCCTGGTAAAGGACGTATCATCAAGATCAAAACCGAAGAGGTGGTGATCGAGATCATTCGTTATATCCTGAAAAACAAATTGTTTGTTGAGCAGCTTGTTACGAACAGTACTTATTTCAAGGATCCCCGACTGATCGATATCTTTGCTTATATCAAGGATAACCTGGGCGGTGACCTTTCGAACAAGGTGCTCGCGAATGTTGCGAACGTATCGGAAGATTATGTAGGCCAGTATTTCAAAATGCTGACGGGTATCAATCCTCAGGATTACATTGAATACCAGCGTATGGAAAAAGCAGTAGACTTGCTACGTACTTCTAAAAAGAGCATTCGTGCGATTGGTTCTGATGTAGGTTACAAAGACACAGCTTATTTCTGCCGTCGTTTCAAAATGATGTTTGGAATTCCTGCCGGCAAAATGCGCCGTCGTGAATCATTGATGAATGTTTAGAAAAGATTTGAATGTATAGCAAAAAGAGAACCCTTCCCAGGTTCTCTTTTTTGTTGGTCAATGCTTCTGGTTTATTGAATGGGGGTAAGCTGCGCGGCAGTGACTTTCCACTTACCTCCCGACCGCACACATACTGTCATATAGGCGACTTCTCCCTGAAAGTTGTTGTTTTCAATCTTCGCCCGCACATTCCACTGCCCGGATACAATGGCCACATCCCCGTAAGTGCGCGTGCGCGTGCCTGAGAGCTGTCCGGACTCAATGTTCATGTATCCTTGTGCAATGCCCTGTCGCAGCGACTCTCCGTCGATGATACGGCCATTAAAGCCAACGGCGTTAAAATCATTGGATAGAAGACTTCCAAGACTATTCGCATCTTCTTCCGATAATGCTTTGAAAAACAGGTTGGAGCAGTCCGTACCGTCAACAGGTATCGGAGCATTGGTTTGTGCCCATATTGGTGAAATGCAGGCAAAAAGAATAATAAGCGATCCAATGAATTTCATCCGAATGTGTTGATAATGTGCTTTAAAGTGTACCGGCGCAAGGTATGAGAAAAGAATTTAACATGTAAACGTACATTAAAAGGCGTCATGCATTTGACATGAAACATTTTCTAAGCCCGGGATTATATGAGTAAATTCGGCCATCCGTTTACACAAGACATTTAGTAATTGCTGCAATGACCAAAATGACGACCCGAGGTTTGATAATATTACTGATTTCAGGATTAATGGCCTGTTCTTCTCCACCCGACAAGATAGGCGCTCTGGACCTTAATAAATGGCGCAGTGACCGCGGAGGTTGCAATAATGTGCGTTCGACGCTTCAAAAGGATTTTAAGGCCGTTCAAGCGCAGCTGAAAGGTAAATTCGCAGACGATATCGGTGAATTACTGGGCAGGCCCGACATTCACCAGTTGGGAGAAAGGAATGTTAAATTCTACGTTTACTACTTCGAAAAAGGGCCGCAATGCGAAGACATGAAGTTGAAGTCGGAAGCGCCCAAGGTGATCCTGAAATTCAATGCGGTTGGTTTACTGTCTGAGATCACTTACCAGGACCGCCCTTTGTCTGAGTTGTAAGCATATAGTTATTAGTATCATTTGTTTTAGTTAGCACATGAACCTGCAAGATTTCGAACAAAATATACCTTCTGCTATCCGGCAGAAGGGAAAGCAAATTTACAAAAATGGCGCAGTTCTGCATGTTGAAGAGAATAACCCGGGACTGTGGACCGCCGAAGTTGAGGGGACTGAGGTTTATACAGTTGAGGTGGCGATCGAAGAGGACGGAGAAATAGAAACCCTGTTTTGCGATTGTCCATTTAATGGGGAGGCTTGCAAGCATGTCGTTGCAGTCTTGTTCACGTTGAAGAAACAAAAGAAGTCAGCCAGGATCAAACCGGGAAAGCAAGCCAAAAAGCTATCATTTACTGAGCTGGCCGGAAAAGTGACGCGGTCGGAATTACAGGCTTTCGTAGAAGCTTATGCGGGCAGCGATAAAAAGTTCAAGAGGCAATTTGAATTGTATTTTGCACATAAGGACGAGCGGATTGACCTTGAACAAAAATATACAGACCTGGTTAAAATGACAATCCGCGCTTTCTCTGGCCGTGGTTTTGTTGATTATCATTCCACCAATGCGTTGTCCCGCGAGATGGATTCAATGATTTCCAAAGCGGCAGAATGTGTCCATTCCGATAATTTCAAAGACGGCTTGACCATTGGAAAAGTGGTTTTGAAGCATTTGGTGAAAGAAGTTGTTCCTTCCTGCGATGACTCCAGCGGAAAACTAGGAGATACAATCGCAGAAGCAATAGGATTGCTACGCGCCGTGGAAGAGTCTCCACTTTGTTCGAGGGAGTTGAAAGAAAATTTGTTCACTTTCCTGGATAAGGAACTTACCGATCGTGTTTATTTTGATTACGGCGATTATGGTTACGAACTCTTCGAAGTTTACCGTGGTCTGGCTGTTTTTCTGGGAAAGGGGCAGGACTTTATGCGCTTTGCCGACTCCCGAATTTGGGAGGAACAGAAAAAGTCGTCCGACTCCTATCAGCAGGAGTTTTTCGTCAGGCAAAAAATACAATTTTTTCAGGAGACCGGCGATCGGCAGCGTGCGAATGAACTCGCTCTTCAAAACATAAGTATTGCCCGGATTAGACAAATTGTTGTAGATGAAGCGATTCTGAACCGCGACTTTGCGTTAGCTAAAAAGTTGGTCAATGAGGGAATGCTAATTGTGGAGAAGAATGGTCACCGCGGAACAGTATCCCAATGGAAACAGGTACTTCTAAAAATCGCCGAACTGGAAGGAGATCTGGACACGGTTAGATTGTATACGTTGTATTTTGCTTTTGATGGTGGCTTCAACCCAGACTATTACCGGAGGTGGAAAACAACATTCAATGCTCGGGAATGGGGGGATGAATATGCACAATTAATTGCACGAATAACTGATGGTATAAACAAAGATGCGAAGAAACATCAGGGTCAAAACTGGTGGTCGAAAGAGTACACTTTGTTGCTTATCCTTGGCCCGATTTACCAGGAAGAAAAACAATGGGATCTACTATTTGGTGTAGTGAAAGCTTATCCAGCGATGCCTTCGCTTTTACATTATATGCAGTATTTGGCACCCGATTTTGGCACAGAAATGACTAATTTGCTCGTTCCCGCCTTGATAAAATCGGGGGAGAAGGCAAGCGCTAGGTCGCACTACGCGCAGCTCGTTTCAGAAATGAAAAAAGTATTGAAGGCAATTCCGGAAAGTCGGAGCAAAATTTTGGAAGCAGCGGAGTTGCTCAAATTAAAATATCCCCGCAGGCCGGCTATGATCGACGAATTCAAAAAATTGACATGAACTTTCCGGCTTACAGGTAAAACTTCTTGATCTTGATTAGCTGCTCCACCGGCTCGGGAACCATATACCGGATGGATTTGCCATTTTTAATGCAAGCCCTCAGAAAGGTAGCAGAAATGTCAAGCAAAGGAGCTTCTACAAACTTCACAGCGGGATGGTTTCCAAATGAATGCGCTTTGGAATTGGGGCGCGGGTAAACGTATAGCCCAGTATATTTTAGTATTTTTTCGTGGTTTTTCCAATTAGGGAATTGAGCCAGATTATCTTCACCCATAATGAGTTTGAACTCGTGCTGGGGAAATTTTTCCTGCATCCTGATCAGCGTATCAATGGTGTAGCTCGGCTTGGGCATGTGAAACTCAATGTCCGTTACTTTCAGAAGCGTATTATCCGAAATGGCCCGCTGAACGAGATCATAGCGGTCAAATTCGTGCAGGAGACTATTATTTTTCTTAAATGGATTTTGCGGACTTACTACAAACCAAACCTGTTCAAGATCAGTAGTAGTGGCCATGGTGTTGGCTATAATTAAATGGCCGACATGTATGGGATTGAAGGATCCGAAAAAGAGGCCGATTTTCATTTGATCAGGAAGCGATGAATTCCATCACGATCTCTTCCGCCTTGCGAAGTGTTTCGTCAAGATCGTCGTTGACCAGGGTGATGTCAAATTTATCCTCAAAGCTAAGCTCGTAATGTACTTTTCCCAATCGGGTTTCGAGCGATTTCTGCGTTTCGGTCCCTCTTTCGCCCAGTCTGCGGATGATTTCGGCCTCGGAAGAAACTTTCACGAAAATAGCGAGCGCACTCTCCCGGTAGATTTCTTTTAATTTCAAACCGCCTTTGACATCCACGTCAAAAAGAACATGCTTTCCTGCCAGCCAGAGGCGTTCGATCTCTGTTTTAAAAGTGCCGTAATAATTTCCAGCATACACCTCTTCCCATTCGGCGAACTCATTATTGGCAATGCGCTCACGAAAATCCTTTTTTTGCAAAAAGTAATAATCTTTCCCATCGATCTCATGATCGCGCCGTTCCCGTGTCGATGCCGAGACTGAGAAAGCCAAAAGACCCGGAAATTTTTTCAATAAATGTCTTACAATGGTAGTCTTTCCAGAACCGGAAGGAGCAGAAAATATGATAAGCTTACCGTTCACTAACAGATTAACTGTTTATTTTTGAAATGATTGTATCCAAAATGCTTTGGGGGCAGGGCTTTTTCGCAATTTTAGAATTGAGAGAATCCTTGATGCATTTTTCCAAACGATACGATTCGATACAAGGGATGCATTTATCCATGTTTTCGCGGAAATGATCTTTTTCAGCTTCCGTGGCTCCGTCATCCAGTATGGCCTGAATGATCTTCATGCACTCAACATGGTGCTCGCAGGTATGCTTCATGGTTGGTTTTTGCGCTTCTTCTGTTACAGAAGGCGTCGAAAGAGATGCATTCATTATGAACAATGAAAATAAGAATAATGGAATATGTACAGTTGTACCCTATAACCGTATAGATTGTAAAAAAAGTTTCACAACCTACGAATCATATCCCATTGAACTAGCATAACTCTTCAATTTTTCTTTCAATAAGTTACGCGCACGGTGTAATCTGGACCTTACTGTACCGATCGGAATGTCAAGGATCTTGGCCATTTCTTCGTAAGTAAATCCTTCAATATCACACAAAATAATTACGGTACGGAAGTCCACTGGCAATGCATTCAATGCATTGGCTACCTCGTCGCCGATCAGTTCCTGTACCGCGTCGGCACGAAGATCAACAGTGTAAGTAGTGTCAGAAGCCTCTTCGGAATTATAGGTCGTTTCCACTTCCTGATAATCGACCTTGGATGGTTCTTTGCTTTTCTTACGGTAATCGTTGATAAAACTGTTCTTAAGAATCCGGAAAAGCCATGCTTTCGCATTGGTACCCTGTTCAAAAGAAGAAATAAAACGGAAAGCTTTTAAATATGTGTCTTGTACCAGGTCATTTGCATCGTCTTCATCCATGGTAAGGCGGAAAGCGAAGTTGTACATGGAGTCAATGTGAGGCATGAACTCACGGTTAAAAACTTCATAACGAAGGTCATCCGTGTATTCATTAGTAGTGAGCGTTTCTGACATGGCAACTAACATAGGAATGCTGAATTTACAAAGATTAACAACAGCTCCAAATGGTACAAATTAAAATTTGATGAATGGCTTATTGAAGCACTTTAACCGCCATTATTTCAAGATAAAATCAAATGTTGATGTTATTACATGTAACAACATCAAATTTCGAGCCAAAAAATAATTTGCGTCAAAATGTCATGTTAACGCTTGGAAAAAAGTTCCAATAGTATAATTAAGAGGGTAGTGAAGAGCGTGCTCGCGCCTATTCGGATCAATGTGTAAAGGATCATTCCAAAATGATTCATCTCCATGAAAAAAAGCATCGCATGATGCAGCAGGATAAGCGGCAGAATGTAAGCCAAAAATGCACCGAAACCCTGCGCACGAAGCCCTACCTCCGCCCGCTCCGCACCTCTCGATTTCATTTGATAATGGATCAGGAAAGGACGGATGTACGCGATCATGACAGTAGCCGAGGCATGCATACCAAAGGTATTGGAGAAAACGTCCACCGTAAAACCTATTCCGAAGGCGATCAGCAAGAGATACATCCTGTCAACGTCGGCGGGAAGCAGCAGTACCCCTGCTATGTATATGAAGCAGAAAGCGTAGTTGAACATGACGATATTCCGCATGAAGAAGATCTGCAAAAACAGGTAGAGCAGGATCATCAGGGAATATTGTATTGCTTCTCGTAAGCTCATCGGGTTTCTACTGTACGTAATTTAAGACTATCCTGCTCCCCAAGTTGTTGATTTTGCACCACATAGACATAAGAGAGGTTTCTAAAATCGGTAGCCAGGCGTAAAACGATATTGTAAAAGGTCTGATTTGGGTTGACAGTGACTGTTTCTACCTTTCCAACCATGATACCCGGCGGAAAAACAGAATTCTGATCAGAAGTAACAGCGGAGTCTCCTTTGAAAATTTTGGTATACTTCGAAACATCGATCATATCCACAAGATTGGGATCCTTGCCCTGCCATTTAGCATAACCGATCTCCTTGCTCCGTACGAGTTTCGAAGACACCATAAACTGCGAATGCAGAATGGAGGTAATTACCGAATAATTTTCCGAGCAGAACCGGACCTTGCCTACTACGCCGGTAGCGGATATTACACCCATACCCGGCTTTATACCGTGTGCCGTACCCTTGTCTATCGTCAGGACATTGTTCGTTTTATTGGTTTCATTATCAACTACTTTCGCAACGGTGTAAGTGAATCTTGACGCGAAAACGGAGTCGGGAATGTAGCCGGTAGGGGAATCAACAGGTTTTTTCTGATTCAATGCAGTCACCATTGCGTGCAGGCGTGCATTTTCATTCGCCAGGTCCGCATTGATTTCGTCCAGCTTGGTAAACTCTCGCGCAGAATTGGAAAAGGCCAGTGTTTTGGCGACGTAATAATTGGAAGTATTGAAATAGGTTGCGCCCCAGTATGTGTTGCTGCGCACGATCAGCCATACACTGAGTACTTCCAGCAAAACAAATACCAAAAAGAAACGATTCCGGACAGCGAAATCAACGAGTTGGAGCATGGGCTAAAATGTTCATGCGCAGTTCATCAATCAAAAATCTTTTCTACGTACCGTGCGCCGATTGATGAACTGTGAACGATCCAATACTACGATATCAGTACCGGCTTATATAATTCAAGATTTTTAAGGACTTCACCTGTGCCTTTCACCACCGCTTTTAATGGATCATCGGCAATGTGAACAGGCAATTTGGTTTTTTGGGCAATACGCCTGTCCAATCCGTGAATCAGTGCACCGCCGCCGGTAAGGTAAATTCCGTTTTTGAAAATATCAGCAGAAAGCTCAGGAGGTGAGATTTCAAGTGCCTTCATGACACCCTCTTCAATTTTCGAAATGGATTTATCGAGAGAGTAGGCTATTTCACTGTATGTGACCCGAATCTCTTTTGGAATACCTGTCATCAGGTCACGACCGCGTATCTGGTAGTCGTCCAAAGGAACTTCCAGTTCAGGAGAAGCAGAACCAATGGCCATTTTGATCAGCTCAGCAGAACGTTCCCCGATCAGCAGGTTGTGCTCGCGACGCATATAGTCTACGATATCCCTGGTGAAAACATCACCAGCAATACGTACCGACTGCTCGCATACAATGCCTGACAATGCAATTACCGCGATCTCAGTAGTCCCACCGCCAATGTCGACGATCATGACACCATTAGGCTGGGTAATGTCAATACCAATACCAATAGCAGCCGCGATGGGCTCGTGCACCATGTAAACTTCTTTCGCACCTGCATGCTCGCAAGAATCCTTAACAGCGCGTTTCTCTACCTCGGTAATTCCGGAAGGGATACATACTACCATACGATGGGAAGGAGTGAAAAACCGGCTTCCTGTATCGATCATTTTGATCATCCCCCGGATCATCATTTCCGCAGCGGTAAAGTCTGCGATCACACCGTCTTTGAGCGGACGGATTGTCTTGATATTCTCATTCGTCTTCTCGTGCATTTGCATAGCTGTGTGTCCGATTGCTAAAACTTTACCGGTGGTTTTATCCATGGCAATGATCGAAGGCTCATCAACAACTACTGTATCTTTATGGATGATCAGGGTATTTGCAGTACCTAAATCTATCGCTATATCGCTCGTCAAAAAATCAAACAATCCCATATAATTTATTAAAATTTTCGCTCACTTTGATTTCAGGATGGCAAAATTACAGATAAATAACCACAAACAAAGGCATTTAAAAAAATTCGGCATATAGCGTTTTCAGACCCAAAACGGGCAGTTCGACAACGGTGTAGAATGGAATTTACAAAACCTGTGTACCTTTGTTTTACTATGGGAATCAGAGCAATTTTGAGTGAGCCGCTGGCTCGGTACATTGTAAAACAACAGCAGGATTGGATCAGCCGAAGTACAGAAGTCCAGGAGAAATGGCGAAAAGAGCTGGTTGAAAAGGCCGCTAACACGCAGTTTGGTAAGGACCACTTTTTCAAGGACATTCATTCTTATTCAGATTTTAAGGAAGCCATTCCGGTTCATGATTATGAGGATCTGAAAGACTACATTGCAAAGCTCAAAACGGGCGAAAGTGATGTGCTTTGGCCAGGTAAGCCACTCTATTTTGCCAAAACATCAGGTACTACCTCTGGTACGAAGTACATTCCCATTTCCAAAGATTCTATTTCCAACCACATCAATTCGGCCCGCAATGCCATTTTGACGTATATAGCGGAGACTAAAAAAGCGGCTTTCCTGGATAACAAGCTCATTTTCTTATCTGGAAGCCCGATACTGACGGAAACCGGCGGGGTACTGACAGGTCGCTTGTCAGGTATTTCCAATCACCACGTACCCGCCTATCTGCGGGCCAACCAGATGCCCAGCTATGAAACTAACTGTATAGAAGATTGGGAAACCAAGCTGGACAAGATCATTGACGAAACGATAGATCAGCCAATGTCGCTCATATCCGGTATTCCACCGTGGGTTCAAATGTATTTTGACAGGATCACTGAACGTACTGGTAAAAAAATCAAAGACGTATTCCCGGACTTTTCTCTCTTTATTTATGGAGGGGTGAATTTTGAACCATATCGTGCCAAGTTATTTGAATCAATAGGGAAAAAGATTGACTCTATTGAATTGTATCCCGCTTCGGAAGGCTTTTTCGCCTATCAGGATTCCCAGGCTGATGAAGGGTTGCTGCTGCTGCTCGATACGGGTATTTTTTATGAATTTATTCCAGTCGAGCATTTCTTTGATGAAAACCCGAAACGGTTGTCCATCAGTGAAGTAGAAACAGGTCGTAATTACGCCGTCATCGTCAATAACAATGCTGGCCTGTGGGGTTATTCGCTAGGTGATACCATTCGGTTCGTTTCCACGCAGCCCTACAAAATACTGGTTACCGGCCGGATCAAGCATTTTATTTCTGCATTTGGAGAACATGTCATTGGCGAGGAAATTGAAAAAGCATTGCGTTATGCGATGGAGCGGCATCCCGAAGTAGAGGTAATAGAATTCACGGTGGCCCCGATGGTAAATTCGGAGCACGGCGGACTTCCTTATCATGAATGGTTAGTAGAGTTTGCGACATTGCCCTATGACCAGGAAAAATTTGTGGAGGACATCGACAGACGTCTCACGGAACTGAACATTTATTACCTGGATCTGATCAAAGGCAATATTTTACGTCGCCTCGAACTGGTACCGCTACGTAAAAATACCTTTATCGATTTCATGCGGGCGAATGGGAAACTGGGCGGACAAAACAAGGTTCCAAGGTTATCCAATGACCGAAAAATTGCCGATGAGCTTGTCAGAATTAACCGGTCATAATGCCGGGACTTTTAATGCGATTGTAAAATGAAAAAAAGAATAGCCATTTTGGGTTCCACCGGTTCTATTGGTACCCAGGCATTGGAAGTCATAGAAGCGAATCCAGAGATTTTTTCGGTAGAGGTACTCACAGCGCAGGACAATGCCGATTTGCTCATCGAGCAGGCTGCCAAATTCCTTCCGAAAGAGGTGGTTATCGGAAACGAAAAGCATTTTGAAAAAGTAAAATCGACGCTTTCTTCTTTTCAGATCAAAGTCTATCAAGGAGCTGAGGCGCTGGTTTCGGTTGTAGAATCGGAATCCATTGACATTGTACTGACGGCTATGGTCGGTTATGCCGGGCTGTTGCCTACTATCCACGCCATCAGGGCGGGAAAAACCATCGCTCTTGCCAATAAGGAAACACTGGTAGTGGCCGGCGAGCTGATCACCGGACTTGCCAAGCAGCACAATGTCAGTATTTATCCGGTCGATTCGGAGCATTCAGCTATATTTCAATGTTTGGTAGGGGAGGAAAATAACCCGGTGGAAAAAATTATTCTGACGGCATCGGGCGGGCCATTCAGAGGAAAAGACCGTGCTTTTCTGGCCAATGTCACCAAGGCGCAGGCTTTGAAACATCCTAACTGGACTATGGGGGCGAAGATAACGATCGACTCCGCAACGCTGATGAACAAAGGCCTGGAAGTGATAGAAGCCAAGTGGCTCTTCGACCTGGAAGCTTCTCAAATAGACGTCATCGTGCATCCGCAGAGCATTATCCACTCACTGGTACAGTTTGAAGATGGGAGTATGAAGGCGCAAATGGGGCTGCCGGATATGAAGCTGCCGATCCAATATGCATTGCATTATCCTTCCCGGCTAAAATCAGCTTTCCCCCGTTTTAATTTTATCGATTACCCCAGCCTCACTTTTGAAAAGCCCGACCTGGATACTTTCAGGAATCTTGCCATCGCATACGAAGTGCTGGAAAAAGGAGGAAATGCCGCTTGTATTGTCAATGCTGCCAACGAAATTGCCGTTGATGCATTCCTTCATGATAAGATAGGATTTTTGGATATTTCGGACGTAATTGTTGAGACCCTTGCTAAAATAGAATATGTGGGGAATCCTTCATATTCCGATTACGTTCACACCAATGAGGCAGCCAGAAGATTTGCCTCTGAAATGATCCAGGTAAAAGCATAAATGAAAACCACCTTGTTGAAGTACTTATCTGTTGCTCTTGCTAGTACACTTAAATTTTTTGGAGGGCCCATTGCCGGCGTTATCCTTAAATTGACCTGGATAGAAACCGCTATATGTTCAGCGGTCGGCATGATGTTCACCGTTCTCCTTTTGACGTATGTAGGCGGCGGAATTCAGGCATTACTTAAAAAGCACCGGAAGTCTCCACCTAAAAAATTTACGAGAACAACGCGTATTGCGGTCAATATCTGGAAACGTTTCGGGATTATCGGCATCGCATTTCTTACGCCGCCGCTGTTTACTCCAATATTCGGTCCCATTCTGGCGGTAGCTTTTAAAGTACCGCGCGCTTCAATTTTCCTTTGGATGTCAATTAGTGCGATTTTGTGGGGGTTGGGTATTTCTTACATTGCCCACAAAGTACATTTTATCCAGGACTGGATCAAATAGCCTGCAATTACCTGCTGACTTCTTTCTTTGGAGCAACTGATTTCTTCATAAAGTCGCCTTGCGAGAAGTATTTTTCAATGAGGCAATACATTAAAATGAAGAAATACCGGCTGCCCATTTCCTTGATTTTGAGCTTCGATTCGCCATATTTCCGGTTTGTCCAACTATTCGGAACTACCGCATAATTGTAGCCTCTTACCATTGCTTTGAGCGGAAGTTCAATGGTAAGGTTAAAGTGAGGTGCCAAAAAAGGTTTGATACCTTCAATCGTTTCGCGCTTGTAAAGTTTGAATGCATTGGTAGTATCATTGTATTTGATTCCCATCAAAATGCGCACGATGAAATTCGCGACACGGTTGATCAGCTTTTTCACCGCAGGATAGTCAATCACTTTTCCTCCTTTTTCCCAACGAGAGCCAAACACGCAGTCATAATCGCCTTCCAGCATCTTGAAATAATATTTCGCAAGATCCTCAGGATCGTCAGACATATCAGCCATAAACACAGCCACACAATCACCTTTGAAACGTTCAAGACCATACCTTACCGCGTAGCCAAAGCCATTGGGACCCGGGTTTGTGTAATAAACCAATGTTGGAATTTCGAGAGAAAGCTCGTCCAAAACCCGGAGCGTACCGTCTTTCGAATTGTCGTTTGTTACGCAGATCTCGTGAGGAATATTGTACTTATTTAATGTGCTGTGCAGCGATGTTAGTGTGTGAGTAATAGATTCCTCCTCGTTATAGGCGGGTATTACGACGCTTAGCTTCATAGATGTGAGTTGTTGAAAACAGTACAAATTAAAGATTATTAATTCGAACTGCCAATTTTTTCCAAGTCCGAAAGTTGCCTCTCGTATTTAATCAGTGTCTTTTCGATTGTTTCGTGATAACGATAATTCAACCATTGATCTACATTTTCAAACATTTGTTTCCGGTTCAATAAGAAATTCCGGTTGGTTTGAGAATGAACATTGCTGAGTCCCGCGCTGTGTTTTCTGTACACGCCCATTGTTTCTGGAATGTAGCCGATATTGCCCTGAGCAGCGAGCTGTATCATTACTGCCCAGTCTCCCGCTGCCGCTTTCGCATGCCATTCGGCAAAGTCGTTGTTTAAAAAGTGGTTGCGGTAAACCCAGCTGGCAGTAGCCATAAACCACTTATCTTCCAGAATGTCCTCAATGGTGGACACCTGTTTTTGATCGGGAGCATTGAATGAATGCGAATCAGAGCCGTCTTCATAGGTAACCAGCATATTATGATGGCAAATAGCGAAATCAGGATTTTTGTCCAAAAAGTCAACCTGCTTTTGAAGCTTCAAAGGATCGGTCCAATAGTCGTCACCTTCACACATCGCGACGTACTCACCTTGGCAGGCTTTCAGTAGTTGGAGTACATTATTTCGTCCAGCAAATTCTCTGGGCTCCTTAGGGCCCTGATTTTCAGTATGCAAAAATGCCCGGATCCTTCCTGGATTCCGGGCAATATATTGTCGAATGATATCGGGAGTACGGTCAGTTGAAGCATCATCGCCAATCACGATTTCGAAAGGAAAATCAGTTTGCTGCATCAATGCGCCATCCAACATTTGTGCAATGTACTTCTCGTGATTATAGGCAGGCACGCAAACGGAAAGTTTCATATTCTTAACTGAAAACCTCCTTCAACTGCTCGACTGTGGGGAAGTCAGGCGTTACCAGCTCAGTTTCCGGTTTGTAAATGTAAGCCATCGGGTAGCCGCGATCGACGAATGTAGGTTCGTCGAGGTTGTTATACCGAAGCTGTACCGACCACCGAATGTTACGGGTAATGTTGTTGCCGGACTGGTGGATCAGGAATGCTGAGAACACCAGAATGTCTCCTACCTGGAACTCAGTTTGAACAAAATCCTCTTCTTTCAAACTAGAAGTGATACCGCCCTGGTAGCCCGACGTTGTCGATTCCTGCAAACCGATCTTATGGCTGCCTGGAATAACCTGCAAAGCACCAATGTCCGCACCGGCGTCCACCATTGGAAACCATATCACGGTACTATCCAACGAACCCTGGCCAGTGCGCCAATCCTGATGCGCGTCCAGTTTCCAATGCTTGCTGCCGTCTTTGGACAAAAACCGGCTATTGAACTGCATTGCTGCACGTGCGCCGATGATAGGATTGGCAAGACCAACCTCTTTCAACAGGTTTTCGATCACAGGATCAACTCCCAGCCTGTGCAGCGAGAATGTATGCTGAACGGTTTTACCGGTATTGACAAATGCATTAAAATCTTTCTCGAAAAATTCGAACATCGCATTTTCAAATGCATCACGATCATCAATGTCAACCGATTTGCCGGTAACACGTTTGATCTGAGCCGCGAAAATTTTGCGGGCGTCCTGATATATGTTGCTGATCACATCCTTATCGAGGCGATTTCTCAAAAGGACATATCCATCTCTGTTAAATTGTTCCTGAAGTGTACTCATTGTTGGATCACTTTTGTGATGTTTATTTTTTCAAATTTATCACTCTTTTAAAATCAACAGAATGATTTAGATCAGACTTTTTCAGGACGTTAATCTTCCCAAACCGCATAAGCGAACCCTGCGGCCCCGAAACCATTTCCGTTGTAAAGCAGATACTTTTTACCATTATGTGTGTAAACATTGGCATAATCGATCATCTGATAATCGAAGTCTTCCGGGTTTTCAGATTTCGCAATTCCTACCAAATGATCCTTACGTTCCCAGGTGGTACCATCCAATGACTCTGCATAACCCAGACGATAGCTTTGGTTACGGTCTGTGCGGTAGTCGCGGGAATGGCGGTAGGAATAGTACATTTTGTAAATGCCATCTTCTTTTAAAACACTTGGACGACCTACTGCATGCAGAAAATCATCAAAATCAAGCGTCGGAATGTCGCTAATCTCCCAGTGAATACCATCTTTGGAAGTGGCTGATTGAGCGCGGTAGTATGGCTCAGGATACCCATGAATATACTCGCATTTGTGCCCCGATATGTACCACATCCGCCAGGTACCGTCGTCTTCAAGCATCACGGAAGGCTGTGCTGCCCACAATGGATTCTGAATGCTTCGGTCCATAATCGGTCCGCGGAACATTTTTTCAAACGTTAATCCGCCGTCGTGGCTCACAGCGAGTCCCATTGAAAGCCTGTACGAATTCCAAGTACGGTTCCAGCCGGTATAATAAAGCCATATATCACCATTGGGACGATCTACAAACCAGGCTGGCATTGCGCCCGTTTCGTCATATTCTCCCGGGCCACCCAGTTCGAGGACGGATTTATCGTGTACGTAAAGGATCTTCTTCGGATCGTCGTAGTCTACATCAATGAAAGTAGGCCGTGACTGGGTATTGGCATCACGCGACGAAAAATAGATACGGAGAAAATCTTTGTGTTTATATGCAAATGGAACCTGTGCGTGGGTCAGGCTGTGGGCCAAACTTCCGTCAGGTTTGTAAATAACTCCTTTTTTAACCCACATGGATTACTGCTTTTTAGTGATTGAACAAAGGCTTAAAACTTAGTCGACAGCTTTTTCGGCCCGGATGCGCCAGTTATCAACGAAATCTTTTCCCGGAATTGGCAGATCAACATCAACCTCCGGTGCTTTGGCAGTAACTCTGTATTCCATTACGTAAAAGGCATTTCCAAATACATAATGCAGTTTGAAATTCTCAATGTTAGCAGGAACATCTTCCAAAGGCACTTCCGCGCGGAAAAGCGGATTTGCTTTTAATAAAGTAGCATAAGTAGGCGTGTTCCGTAGCCACGGCGCAACGCTTTCGTCTCCTACCACCACTTTTCCGCCCGGTTTCACCACGCGGGTCAGTTCGTCAAAGGCTCTTTTGCGTTCTGAAAAGGTATTGATTCCCCCAAAATGGAAAACGGCATCGAATGTATCGTCGGGGAAAGGAAGGTAAGAACCGTTGCCGAGGAAGTAATGCACGTTAATGTCTTCAGTGGAAAGCTTTTCCTGGGCCAGTTTAAGCATATTAGGAGAAAGATCGGAAAGTACCGCAGTTCCGCCTGGTCTTACTTTATCCAGTATCAGCGCTGAATCCTTACCTGTTCCTGCGCCCACTTCGAGCGCTTTCATACCGGGTTTCAGCTCCATCAGATCAATGAAGAATTTTCTT
Organism: Dyadobacter sp.; assembly: GCF_039919315.1. Lineage (GTDB taxonomy): Bacteria > Bacteroidota > Bacteroidia > Cytophagales > Spirosomataceae > Dyadobacter. The sequence continues at coordinate 37,768 of NZ_JBDSFX010000020.1, forward strand.
GTGGCTGCTTCATCCGAATGGTTTAGCGTTTCAAAAACCCAGGAAACGCCTTTATCATAGCGAAGGAAAGCCTGATCGTAAAGATATTGTTCACGAGCATCTTCGGGCAGTAATTCTTTGGGATAAAGCATATTGACGATCCCTGTATCACCCACTTCATATATGGTACCGTCTTCACTGGTAAGACTTTTGCCGTCTTCGGCTATTGTTAATGCTGTTCCTGTAAGCGGACAAACCAACGATTCTAAAAACTCCTTTTGATTCATTTGTGCTTTGCTGATTGATTCATACTGGTCAAAATTACTTTTTTTCTTTGGAACAACATTCAATGTTTACCGGCTTCTTAGCAAAAGGATAACGTTATTGTCTTTATGCTTACCTTTGAAAGATTTGTAAAGTCAAACATTAGTCAGTAAAGATTTCAGTTCAATATGTCTCAGCTTCAGGAAAAAATAAAAGCGCTTGCTAAGGAACAGTCAGCAGATATCATTGCCCATCGCCGTCACCTTCACAGTATTCCGGAATTGTCATTTGAGGAATTTAAAACGGCTAAATATGTAGCTTCCGAGCTGACAGCCATTGGATTACAACCGGAAGAAGGCGTTGCGGGTACTGGTGTCGTGGCGATTATTGAAGGGCGGAATCCTGAAAAAAGAGTCGTTGGCCTGCGGGCCGATATGGACGCGTTGCCCATTTTGGAAGCCAATGATGTACCTTACAAATCTACCGTTCCGGGCGTAATGCATGCCTGCGGACATGACGTGCACACGTCTTCGTTGCTGGGTACTGCACGCATTTTGAACCGGCTGAAAGAGGAGTTTGAAGGAACTATAAAACTGGTTTTTCAACCCGCAGAGGAGAAAGCGCCAGGCGGAGCATCACTCATGATTAAAGAGGGTGTTTTGGAAAACCCCAGACCTGCCAGCATGGTAGGACAGCACGTAGCTCCTAATATTCCGGTTGGCAAAATAGGTTTCCGTGAGGGAATGTACATGGCCAGTACGGATGAATTATATCTGACAGTTAAAGGAAAAGGCGGTCACGCAGCGGCCCCACACCAGCTAATTGACCCGGTACTGATGGCTTCACATATCATTGTGGCGTTGCAGCAGATCATCAGCCGTAACCGCAATCCTGCCAACCCAGCGGTACTTTCTTTCGGTCGCTTCATTGCCGACGGCGTTACCAATGTGATTCCTAATGAAGTCACGATTCAGGGAACATGGCGTTGTATGGACGAAGAATGGCGGGAAGACGGTTTGAAAAGAATGAAAAAAATGGCCGAAAATATCGCAGAAGCCATGGGCGGAAGCTGTGTTTTTGAGATCGTGAAAGGATATCCATTTCTCAAAAATCATCCCGAACTGACGAGACGCGTACGCACGGCCGCTACCGGTTATGTAGGCGCAGAGAACGTGATCGACCTGGATCTATGGATGGCCGGAGAGGATTTTGCATTCTACTCACAGGTTGTAGATTCCTGCTTTTATCGTCTCGGCACCCGCAATGAAGAAAGAGGAATTATATCCGGCGTGCACACGCCTACCTTCGATATTGACGAGAGCGCATTGGAAATTTCAACCGGACTCATGGGCTGGCTGGCTATTTCTGAATTGGGTGTTTAGAAATATAGCGTTTGAAATAGCTATTGATTTTCAGGCTGATCACACCCAGAATAGCTTCTTTAAATATTCCTCTTGACATTTTCGAAGCACCTTTGGTCCGGTCGGTGAAAATGATCGGTACTTCCACAATGTCAAATCCGAATTTCCAGGAGTTAAACTTCATTTCAATCTGGAATGCGTAACCGATAAACCGGATGTTGTCCAGATTAATGGTTCTCAAAACTTTTGCAGTGTAGCAAATAAAGCCGGCGGTAGGGTCCATGATCTTCATCCCGGTGATCATCCTTACATAATAGCCAGCAAAATAAGACATTAAAACCCTGTTGATCGGCCAGTTCACGACATTAACGCCTGTAATGTAACGCGACCCGATCGCTACGTCGTGACCTTCCGTGGCGCAAGCATGATAAAGGCGGATGAGGTCCTCAGGAGGATGGGAGAAGTCCGCATCCATTTCAAAAATATACTCATAACCCTTTTCCAGGGCCCATTTGAAACCATGGATGTAGGCGGTACCGAGACCCAGTTTTCCTTTTCTTTCTACGATATGGAGGGAGCCGTCATATTCTTTCATTAATTCCTTCACAACTGCGGCGGTGCCGTCGGGAGATCCGTCATCGATAATCAGAAGGTCAAACTTATGCTTTAAGCTAAATACTTTTCGTATGATGGCTTCAACATTTTCAATCTCGTTGTAGGTGGGGATTACTACAATACAATTGTTCACAATCAAATGATGGTTAGAAGTTAAATGTGTGATATAGAAGGATATATGCGATTCAAAGCTTAATATTATTATTTTTCTCCCGAATCTCAATTTTCTTGTTCACTTTTTCATAAATGCGTGTCATAGTCTGCGGATGCGTCATATAGTAGGAATAACTTTCTCTGTAAAGCAATGTGTCCACCTTATACTTTTTCCAGATATCGTTTTTGAGTTGGTTAAAAATCATTAAAGACGAATCCAGGGATCTCAATTGAAGCCTGTTCACCCGCGATTCCGCCAAATGGATATCCGTTAATATGGTCGCCATCTGCTCTTCTGAAAGTGTATTTTTAGGTGGTTTTTCTTCATCTACGCAGCTTGAAAAAAGCAAACAACAGAAGAGAAAAAGGATTACTTCATTCTTGAAATTCATAGTAGGACGCAGCATAACTCTCAAAATGCATATCTTTGTTAAGGTACACCTGGTAACAAAGGTGGTAATTTTTTCGGAAAACTTATGTTTGAGCAGTTTTTGGGAAAGCTTAGAAAGTATGAAATCCGGATGCGGAAAGCGGTGACCAGTGAACGTCACGGCAATTTTCATTCGGTCTTCAAAGGTTCGGGCCTAGAATTTGACGATCTCCGGCTTTACCAGTATGGGGACGACGTCAGGGCCATAGACTGGAACACTTCTGCGAAGGGACACGGTACATTCGTTAAGATCTTCAAAGAGGACAAAGAGCAGACCGCCTTCTTCATGCTGGATGTGAGTGCTTCCCAGCAGGTAGGGGAAGTGAACAGGCTCAAAATTGACATTGCCAAAGAGATCTGCGGAGTTTTGGCGCTATCAGCCATTCAGGAAGCAACACGGGTAGGTTTGCTGTGTTTTTCCGATCGGAATGAGCGCTATATCAGGCCTTCCGACGGAATGAAACACGGGTACGGGGTGATTTCGGAATTGTACAAATTAGTCCCTGAGTCAACCAAAACCAACATAGCCGAAGCAATCCTGATCACATTGAATGTGCTGAAACGGCGTAGTCTTATATTCCTGATCTCCGACTTTATCGATAGCAATTACCAGCACAACCTGAAAGCACTGGCAAGAAAGCATGACCTCATTGTCATTCATTTGTACGACTCCCGGGAAGTGAATTTACCAGGACTTGGTATTATTCCCCTATACGACGCCGAAAAGCAAAGTACCGTATGGGTCAATACATCTTCAAAGAAATACCGTGAAGAAATGGCAACCCGATTCGACGTGAGAAGCTCGGAGCTAAAAAGGCTCTGCCACCAAAACCGGGCAGACTACATTTCGATCAATACACAGGAAGACTATGTGCCTGCACTTATCCATTTGTTTAAAGTAAGGCGTTATACCAAAAGTAATGCCCAGTCGTGAAATGGATAAAATAGCTTTTTTCTATCTTCGAATATGGCTGATCTGTCTTTTCGCATCGAACATTCAAACTGCCTCAGCTCAGCGGATTAAGCCCACGGGAATTTTCCTTTCGGATAGTGTTGAGGTAGGAAAACCAGTCTATTTTTCGCTCATTGCCCGTCACAAGCCAGAGGTTGAGGTTTTCTTTCCTGACTCATCTTACAATTTCTCGCCTTTCGAAATCATATCGCTGAAAAGCTTCGTTTCAGTCACCGATGACAGGGGAACGCTAGACAGTGCAGTGTATCAGCTAGTGTCATTTGATGTTGCCAAAGTACAGGCACTCAGAATGCCGGTTTATATTTTTCAGAAAAAGGACTGTACTGCTGTGTTTACCGTGCCGGATTCTGTTTTTTTGATCAAAAGCAACATACTGGATTCGAAGGAAAAACCGGTCTTAAAAGCCGAAACAGGCCTGTCGCCATTAAGCAGAGAATTCAATTTCTCTATGCTGATTGGCTCGATAGCATTGATCATCGGCGTAGTGGGAAGCATTTATTGGGTTTTCGGACAAGATATATACAAGCAGTGGCAGCTTGTGAAATTGCAGCGGCGACATTTGGAATACCTGCGGTCATTCAACAGACTGATGCGGAATGCAAGGGAGAGAAGCAATATTAAGGATGCAGAAAAGGCAATTATTGTCTGGAAAAATTACCTGGAACGACTTGAAAAAAAGCCATTTGCAACCTATACTACCCGCGAGATTATGGACAATATGCCCGACGATGATCTGGCCGACGCATTGAAAAATATGGACGGCATTGTGTATGGACAGGAAAAATCCAAAAACATGGATGTGTACCTCGAAGTGCTGAAAACCGGTGCAACGCGACTGTACCGCGCCAAAAGAAGATTCATCCTCGATACCCAGATGACCTGATAATTTCCTATGATAGACCCATGGTTTTCACCCAAATGGTTTGGTTATGAGGCGCTGCGCTCATACGAATGGGTGTACCCATATTTTTTATACCTGCTGCCGTTAGTTCCTATCTTGTTCTGGCTGCGAAATGCATTTCATCGCAATCACAAGCAGCGGCTCACCATTACTTATACTTCGGTAGATGGTCTCAGAAGCTGGCTTACCCTTTTGCGCTTCGTTCAGCCTGTTTTCGTAGGATTGGCCATTTGTCTTATATTGGTTTCCCTGGCGCGGCCGCAGGTCATTTCAGAGCGCAGGGACCAGTATTCAGAAGGCATTGATATTATGCTATTGCTGGACATTTCGGATTCCATGATGGAAAAAGATTTAAACCCTAATCGGCTGGAAGCGGCGAAAAGAGTGGCGAGGCAATTCATTAAAGGACGTTTGCAGGACAGGATCGGGCTGATCATTTTTGCTGGGGAGGCAGTGTCGCTTTGCCCGCTTACTACGGATTATGAATTGCTTTATGGTTTTTTGGATGAAATTAACCCTGCCATGATCCCTACTGCCGGAACCGCAATAGGCAGCGCGCTGGCCGTGGCCGTGAACCGCATGAGAGAAACACCGGGAGAGAGTAAGGTGGCCATTCTGATCAGCGACGGCGACAATACCTCAGGTAATCTGGGGCCGGCGACTTCGGCGCAGCTTGCTAATGCATTTGGCGTAAAAGTGTATACGATTTCTGTGGGCCGAGCCAAAAAAGGTGCACGGACAGACAGTATTAGTGTTGGAGGCGCGTTAGTAGATGAAGGGGAGCTACAAAATATTGCAGGTCTGGGCAATGGAAAGTATTTTCGTGCTACCGATAATACCGCTCTTGAAACAGTGTTTAAACAAATAGACCAGCTGGAAAAAGTTAAGTCGCGGGACGTGTTGTCGCGGGATGTAAGTGACTTTTACAGAATTTATCTTTACTGGGCAGTGTTGTTCCTGCTCCTGGCGATTGGGACAAAAAGTACCTTTATGTCGAATATTCTGGAAGATTAATGCTGAAATCTTATTATAACATTGATGTAGTTGAAGCTGGCCTGGACGAGGTGGGGAGAGGGTGCCTGGCCGGTCCGGTTGTAGCAGCCGCTGTTATTTTGCCAAGAGATTACAAGCATTCATTTCTGAATGACTCCAAGCAACTCACGAAAATTCAGCGCCTTGAACTCGAAAAGGAAATAATCCGTGAATCGATTTCGTGGGCTGTCGCAGAAGTGGATAATCTTGAAATTGATAAAATTAACATTCTGAAAGCCAGTTTTCTGGCCATGCACCGTGCGGTTGACAAGCTGAGAAAGAAGCCGGAACATCTGCTTGTGGACGGAAACCGGTTTACGCCGTATCCGATGATCCCGCATACATGCATCATCAAAGGCGATGCACATTACCTGTCCATTGCAGCGGCATCTGTACTGGCCAAGAATTACCGCGATGAACTGATGTCCAACCTGTCTGCACATTTTCCGCATTACGGCTGGGAGCATAATGTTGGTTATCCTACCATACATCACAGGAAAGCCATCGGCCTACACGGTCCTTGCCCATATCACCGCATGACATTCAAATTGTTAAAAGAAGAACTGGATCAGTCGGCGGAAGAAGCGACGGAAGATTTGGGTTTTTTATAAAGCGGAACGGTACTGCAAGGCTCCCCGAACATGAGGCTTTGAACCACAGGCTTTAATATCCTGCTGATCTCAACATAGGCTGATATGGGTACTTCCACCTTGCTGCATCCCTTTACTACCACTCTTTTTCCCCGGTATTCCTCAGGATCAATTTGCTGAATAGCGTTTGTGAAGAGCTTGTCTTCCAATGCATTCAAATCTCCGAAAACAATGGTGTTAGCAAATGGTTCGAGCTGTACCGCGAGCAGCATATAAGCCCAGGTAGGGACTATTGCATCCTCTGAACAAATAATAGCGATGTTTTGGTCTTGATATTGTGCCCAGTCATGGGCTTTAAGGAATTCGCGGAAATCTTTTTCCCGGAGTATCATTCCCTGCCAGAGATTATCTTTGATATCGTAAAGTACACGCTCGCCGGGGTGATATAGTTCTTCCAGATCCAATGAAATAATGCCACTGCCTGCAACCCGGTTTACAATTTCCTCTGTTTCCATCTTTAAACTTTGTTTTTCAAAAGGCTAACAACAAAAAGATAGAGATTGTTTGTCCGCGGGCTGAAAATGAATTTTCTCAGGCATTTATTTTAGCCTTTTTGGGCGCCGGAGACATAAAATCTTTCAAATAATAAGGTTCAAAAGTCGCCACGTCCTCAAATTGGCTATTCTCAAATGCCCTGACAGCCAGGCTTCCTATCGTTCTGGCAGACGGCCGGATGTTCTGGTCAGGAAATACAGCACTGGGATGATCGAAAAGCAATGGTTTGCATTTAGCCGCTCCATCACCGAAAAACACAACCTTGTTCTCTTTCAGCAAGCCCTGGAAAGAATCGGCATCCATGATAACGGCCTGCGTTGGCTGTACAAATTCATTCTGATCATTGAAAACAGCTGAGTAAACTTCCATTCTACGCGCATCGATCATCGGACAAAGCAAATGTCCTGCATAGAAAGGAGAGAGCTGTAACGCCATTGCTTCCAAAGTATTTATGGCGATCAATGGTTTTTCCAATGCATAGCAAAGTCCTTTCGCGGTGGATACGCCTACCCGCAAGCCTGTATACGAGCCCGGGCCTTTCGCGATCGCGATCGCATCCAGGTCTGATAAGCTATAACCAGCGTCCTTAACGACATTTTTTATAAGCGTGGTCAGCATGGCGGACGATGACTTGTCGGTATAAAGATCGTAGGATGCGAGTAAGCCGGTATCTCCGTGAAGCGCCACGGAGCATCCGCGGATCGATGTGTCAATACTTAATAAGAGCATAAAAAGAGAAGCCCGTCAGGTTAGTGACGGGCGGAATGTTATTTCTTTTTCAGGATTTCGTTGTAGCGGGCGGAGTCTTTAAAAAGGGCAAGAGCAGCTTTCACTTCCGCATCTTCATTGAAGGAAGCTTCCCGCATTCCTTTTTCAAGGTAGTAATGTTTGATAATCTCCTCTTCCACAATCTGTTTGATCTCTGGTTTGAAAATCTGCAAATCGTTGTCCTTGCTGTGCGTAAGTTTGGATTTCAACGCTTTCAATTGATCCTCGATCACTTCCAGGGACTTTTCTTTCTTCGCAGACGCTTCCAGATTGTTCAGGTCCCTTTCAACCTGTGTGGTATAGTCGTACTCCTTGTCTCCCAACCATTTCACGAATGCTGCATACTCGGCATCAGACAAGTGAAATTCCTTTGCAGGTTTAATTGTAGGATGTTCAAAATGATATTTCACGGCATAATCGAAGAACAGGCGATTACGGCCCAAAGACGTAGCTAATGGTGAATAAGTCTCTTTTTCTGTGATAATGTCCGGCAGGATACCGCCGCCATCGAATACCGAGCGCCCGTTGCTCGTTTTGAATTCAGTCATCAATGAATCAGCAATTTTACCGACACTGCCGTCATCATTACGGTGGCTATAATCGATCGCCTGAATACACCTGCCGCTGGGAATGTAATATTTGGCAGTTGTAATCTTCATCTTAGTATTAAATGAAAGATCGCGGGTAGTTTGTACCAAACCTTTTCCGTAAGTACGTTGCCCGATCAGCACGCCGCGGTCATAATCCTGAATAACCCCTGAAACGATCTCTGCCGCGGAAGCGCTGCGGTTATTAGTCAGTACAACCACCGGAATTTCGGTATCCAATGCAGGATTATAGGCCGTGTAGGTTTTGTTCCATTCACTCACTTTACCTTTGGTAGAAACGATTTCCTGACCTTTTGGAATAAAAATATTTGAAATTTCAATGGCCATATTCAGCAAACCTCCCGGATTGTCACGGAGATCGAGGACGACATATTTCATCCCTTTTCCCTTCAGCTCCTGAAATGCATTGCGAACTTCGCGGGATGCCGTAGCCGTAAAATCTTTCAGGTCAATATACCCCACATCTTCACTGATCATGCCATAATAAGGAACATTGGTCACTTTCACGATGTCGCGGTTGAGCGATATTTCGAGTGGTTTGGTAATCCCGTAACGTTTTACCGTCAGGGTAACGCTGGTCTGGGTCTGGCCTTTTAATAGTTTTCCGGTATCAAAATCTTCTCTGGTCGAAAGGTCTATTCCATTGATTTTTGTGATTTCGTCGCCAAGTTGTAATCCCGCTTTTTGTGCAGGGGTATCCTCATATACCATCATTACTGTATGCTTTCCTTCCGCAGAGTTAACCATCGCCCCAATACCATTGTATTTCCCGGTGGTCATCGTCATATAGTCTTCAATATCATCCTCCGCATAATACACGGTGTAAGGATCCAGCGACCGCAGCATGTTATCGATACTAGTCTTAATCAGCTGATTAGGGTTGATTTCGTCGACATAATAGGCATTCAGCTCCTTGAACAAAGTGGCATATATATCGAGGTTACGCGCAATTTCGAACAGGCGGTCGTCCTGCCGGAAGGATACAAATGCAAGACCTGCAATAACTGGTATGGCCAACCAGATTGAGCGAAAATACTTTTTCATCTATGTTCAGGAAATTAGATTGATTTTTTCGGATGCGACGCAGGCAATCTTTCAAGTCTTTTGAGCGATTGTTTCATGGCCGTTTCAATAACGTCGTAAGATGTTATTTCTTTTGCAAGATACAAAAAAGCAATGTATGAAGGTCTTGATTCCGTGGGTAATGCAAGCAGAGATGCTTTGTTGAGGCGGTAGCATTCGCGGCAACGGCGGCGTACCAGATTCCTGTCAACAGCTCTTTTGAACTGCTTCTTGGAAATAGAAAAGAGCACTTGTGGAAAGGGGGGAGGAGACTGCATGTCATAGATATACAGCACTCTAAAAGGAAAAAGGTAGAACGTATGAATCTCCGCACTACCTCTCTGGAAAAGCCTTCCGATAAGACGGGGGCTGCACAAACGTTCCTTTTTACCAAATGTTTGTTTCAAGTCCTTGTAGAAAAAAGTGTCTGACAAGTTTGAATATGATCGAACTTGTCAGACTATGAAAAGACTATGCGTCCCCGACTATGCGTCTCAGACTAACGTCCTCTACTTAAACTTTCAAACACTGATTATTGCTTATGACGTTTTTCGTCAGACACCGTCAGTTTCCAACGGCCCTTTTTGCGACGACCGGCAACTACTTTACGCCCGTTTGCCGTGGACATTCTTTCACGGAAACCGTGCTTATTTCTCCTCTTGCGATTCGATGGTTGAAAGGTACGTTTCATCTCAGTATCAAATTATTGCGATATAAATCTCTTCTACCCGTAATTTTGGCTTGCAAAGGTAGACAAATATTTAAATTAAGTCAATGTTTAACTCGAATTTTAAAAAATATATGCTTGTAGGCCTCATTTATAGAAAAACTTCTTCTTGAAATACCATTCTGCGCAGCCGTTATTCACTTCCATGGACGCCCACGCAGGGTCCCAAAGGTCGGTAACGGACAATATAGTGTAGGGCATATTCTTCAATTTGGGGACATAAACCTGTGGTTCTTTGGTATTCAATACGAGTGCCGTTCTGGCCACCATTTCCTGATTGTAGCGGTAAGCCCGACCGGTAAGGAGGTCGGACCAGGCCGAGCGATAATTGAAATTACTTGCATAAACCGTCAGAAAATATAGTCCGACAGCCCAGCCGAGGACGCCGAGACTGGTGGCGATTTTCACATTAGGTTTTTCCATTGCCCTGAAAGTCAGTACAAATACATTGAAAGTCCAGCCGATCAGCGTCCAAAAATTGATCACACACTGCCCGCGAAGATTTGGCGGCTCCGCAATGGACCAGTAGGAGGGAAAATAGCTTAGATAAAGGCATCCTGCGAAAATGAGCAACGAAAGTATGGGGTTAACCGACAAAAATTTGAACTCTCCTTTTTGTCTGGAATGATAAAGTTGTGCGGCCAAAGGGATCAGTACCAATGTCAGCACGCATAAAGTCGGGGCCATTTTTGAAAAATTATGAATACCCCACACCAGGCTGTTTTTTAGCGAAAAGATCAGATTGTATTTGAGCGGAGTAGGATACAGTCCGGATTCAGCCCTGGCGCCATTACCTGGTGCCGTTACGGACAACACGCCAAAAGCCAGTGTAACAATGCTGAAAAGCAACTCCTTAGTCTGCAATTTCTTATTGATTATACTGCGGAAAAAGAAAAGAGAGCCTGAAAGTATTACCAGCCAAACCAGTGTGTATTCATTCATACCGATCAGCAAAATGAGTCCCAGGGATATTAGGACGACATTTTTACTGCTGAGTGTAGGGTAATGTCGGAAAAGGTAGGCGAAAAAGTAGAGCGTACCAATGTCGGCAACGGTGTAGTAGTAGCCGGTATACCAATAAAAATATCCTGAAATGGCAGGCATTTCGGCAAGCATTACAAAGAGTAAAAGGAATGCAAAAAGCCCTGTTTGCCAGGCAGAAAATTTGTTCAATGTCAGTGCTTTTACAAAACAAAAAAAGGCATGCACGTATAACAGCAGCAGCACGATCGGCGCAATTTTGTAACCCAGGTAAGAGTCGTATGCGAGTGGCTGTGTGGAGGATATCAGTGTGCCTATGTAGCGGCCTGACCATGTTTTCCAGTAATGTTGCTGGTAGCCCCAATACCCCAGATCCTTCACAGCGAGCGTGTGACAGTAATCGTCAGTGGTTGGAAAAGTAAAGAATGAGACTCCCACAAAAGGCAAAAGAAGTACAACAAAAGCCGTTACAAGCAACTTTTGTTTGTTGCCGGGATTTTCAAACCAGGACAAATTGATCATAAGTAAAAGTTTCTATTTCTGACGTCAGGACGATAGTCAAACTTAAAACATTTATTTCTAATGACAGCAGTTTTGCCCCGCAAGCATACGCGATTCATCAGTCGGTTGACTGAACGGTTCGTATTGAAATTAGACGGTTAAATCAGATTTTGTTTTTAAAAAGATGAAGGTTGTCGTCCGGGAGGAAGAATTGTTATGCGGATGGAAATACTAGTGCTGAGTAGTTCTTGTAGAACGATTCCCGCATGTCTTCAATGTGATTATTGATGAGCCAATTGCGAAAATGCATGTCATCTTCCATTCTGTAATGGACGATTTTTCCCTCGGAGAGCACCAGGGTGAATGTTTTTTGAGTTTGTAGAAATTTCTGTATCTGAGCAGCACCATGTTCAAATCCGGAAAAATATGAGGTTGTGGTGGTAGTCATTTTCGTGCTTTCGTCATAATACGGCCGAAAGATACGAGAATGTGGCTTTTGTTGTAGATAATTTGTAGAATTATTTTGATTATTTAGAGGGGAGTAGTTCTTCTTGTCTTGGCAATCCTCCAAAAATCCGTCCAACGGGTAAAAAGAGGAAAGCCTAATCAGTTAATAAATAACTAATTAGGCTTTTTCTGTGTAGCGGGAGCTGGACTCGAACCAGCGACCTTTGGGTTATGAGCCCAACGAGCTACCAACTGCTCCATCCCGCGGTGTCGTTGAATTGGAGTGCAAACATACAACATTTGTTTTGAAGAAAACAACTATTTTTGTAAAAAAATATTAGAAAGTCGACTCTAACATTCTGACATCAACATATGAGTTTTCAATTTAGCGCTGCCGGTTACGGGTGGCGTGTGCATCAGGTGCTGCTGATCAGGCTGCTTGGCATCATGATTTTATTTACGGTCTGCCGGATTCTGTTTTATTGGTTTAACATTTCCTTTTTTCCCGGGATTGACGCTAGTCAGGCGCTTAGGTTATTGCTTGGAGGATTGCGTTTTGACACTGTAGCTGTACTTTACACCAATATTCTCTACATCGTTTTAATGCTCGCTCCTTTTACTTTCAAGTTCAGGAGACAATATCAGAAAGTACTGGATTACCTTTTTATCGGGACCAACAGCATTGCCCTGCTCGCTAACTGCGCCGACTTTATTTACTACCGCTTTACGATCAAAAGAAGTACCTGGACGGTTTTACAGGAATTTTCACATGAAAGCAACCTTTTCAAGCTTTTCCTCGGCTTCCTGTTTAATTATTGGTATGTTTTCGTGATATGGGTTTTGCTGGTCATCGTGGTGATTTATTTTACCAAAAAGTGGAAGGTTACTGACCGACCTACTAAACCCGCCTGGCAGGTCTTCCTGATTCACAGCGTATTGATGGCGGGATCCGTTTTTCTTTTTATAGGAGGGGTAAGAGGCGGATTTTTGCACAGTACCCGACCTATTACATTGAGTAATGCAGGTGAATATGTGAATAAGCCGAAGGAAATGTTCATTGTTCTGAACACGCCTTTTTGTATTTATAAAACATTAAAACAAACAGATTACGTACGGGTTACATTTTTTACGGACGATGATGAACTGAACCGTATCTACACGCCCGTCCACACCCCTGAGACTAACGGTCAGCCATTTCAGCCTAAGAATGTGGTCATCCTGATATGGGAGAGTTTTGGAAAGGAGATGGTAGGTAGTTATAATCATCACCTTGAAAATGGGAAATATGAGGGTTACACGCCTTTCATTGATTCGCTGATGCTGCATAGCAAGGTAAATTGGTATTCGTTTGCAAATGGTGCCAAATCTATCGAAGCGATCCCGTCGGTGCTCACTAGTATACCTGGAATGGTCGAGCCATTTGTACTGACGCGGTACACGGACAACAAGCTACCGAGCCTGCCGGAAATGTTGCAGGAGAAAGGATACAACACCTCTTTTTTCCACGGAGCTCCCAACGGATCAATGGGTTTTCAGGCGTTTACAAACCTGATCGGCGTAAAAAATTACTATGGAAAAACCGAGTATCATAATGATGCGGATTACGATGGCATCTGGGGTATTTGGGATGAAGAGTTTTTGCAATTCTGGGGTAATAAAATGAATACGTTCAAACAGCCCTTCATGAGTACATTGTTTACCGTTTCTTCCCACGACCCCTATAAAGTTCCTAGGCGGTACAAAGGAAAGTTTCCCAAAGGAGTGTTACCTATCTATGAAACAATGGGCTATACCGATCAGTCATTGCGGAAGTTTTTTGATCATGTGAAAACAATGCCGTGGTTTAAGAATACCCTTTTCGTCATTACTGCTGATCATTCGGCCACCTTTGCGCATTACCCGGAGTACCAGACAGCCGCGGGGAATTTCTCTGTCCCGATACTTTTTTATGCACCGGGCGACACCACAATGAATGGTATTGATCGTACCACATTGGTCCAGCAGATTGACATTCTGCCATCGGTACTGGGCTATTTACATTATGATAAACCCTTTTTCGCGTATGGCAAAAACATATTTGGCAAGATGCCTTTGAACTTTGCCGTGAACTATGACG